>NZ_FXAG01000031.1 GCF_900177275.1 Pseudogulbenkiania subflava DSM 22618 | reverse complement strand
GTTCCGACGCATTACTCACCCGTTCGCCACTCGTCAGCGGGCCGAAGCCCCTGTTACCGTTCGACTTGCATGTGTAAAGCATGCCGCCAGCGTTCAATCTGAGCCAGGATCAAACTCTTCAGTTCAATCTCATAGCAATTTTTGGCACGCAAGATCAAAGAAATATCGAGATACTTCCTGTCTTGCAGTGCAAGTGTCGGCTTTGCCGAGCACTCACACCTATCGGTTATTCTGTCTGTTAAAGAGCGGTGCTGACTGGGTTGTTTCGTTTGCTTCGTCAGCTGAGGAGGCGAACTATACGCCCCGACCCCACCCCCGTCAACGCTTTTTTGCAGAAAAATAACAGAAACCGGACGAAACGATCACAACAAGCTGTTTTCAAAGAAAATTTCAGGCGTAAGAATTTTTCCCACCCCCTCGAAGCACTGTTCATCCGGCTAATACGGCGGGCAGAAACGATGCCGAGACCTCGATAAAACGACGGATCAGTTCATAATTCCAAGTCAGAATCTGCACCGAGACGGGATAACACCTTGAAGCCCACCTGGATTTTCGATCTGGACGACACTTTGCACCACGCCTCGGCAGCGGTGTTTCCGCATATCAATCGTTGCATGACCGAATTCATCATGCGCCACCTGGGCATGAATGAAGACAGCGCGACGGAGCTGCGACAACGTTACTGGCGACAATACGGTGCGACGCTGAAAGGCCTGCAGCAACATCATGGCATCGCACCGCAGACCTTTCTGCGCGACACCCACCCCATGAGCGAACTGGAAACGTTGCTGGTCTGGCAGGCACAGACGGCAGCACTGCTACGCCGCTTGCCCGGCCGCAAGATCTTGCTGTCCAACGGACCACAGCATTATGTAGAGGGTGTGCTGAGGAGGATGCGGATCAGGCGGCACTTCGCCAGCGTCTATGGCGTGGAACGGCTGGATCTGCAGCCCAAGCCACATCCTCGGTCGTTCCGTACCGTGCTGCAGCGCGAAGGTCTGGACCCGGTCCGATGCATCATGGTGGAAGATTCGCTGGCCAATCTGAAGGCGGCCAAGCGCCTGGGGATGCGCACGGTGTGGATCAGCCCTAGCGCACGTCGGCCATCCTATGTCGATGTGCACGTACGCCAGTTAGGGGAATTACTTCGGCTTGGCTTGCAGTGACGGCATGTGCCGCACATTCCAGAGGGCGCCGATCAGGCAGAGTGCCGCCGCCAGAGGCCAGAGACGTGACAGGAACTCCACCAGCGCGTTCATATTGGCAAGGTGGCCGTAGCCCCAGCGAAACAGCGTGAGCATGTCGAGTTCGTTGGCGGACAGCGGCCAAAGCGCGGAGATCAGCTGCGTCGCCAGCAGCGCCAGCAGCGCCACGACCAACTGCACGCCCCGGCCGAAGCGGGTGAGCAGCCACACCAGCAGGAACCCGGCCCCCAGGCCCGCCAGCACGTTGCTGTTGATCCACTCGAAGAAAGCGAACGGCTTGAGCAGCATGCCGGCCGCCAGCATCTTGAGGAAGACCGCCAGCACGACGACGGTAGTGACGCTGCGGGCGATATAGCGCCGCTTGCTCAGGAAACTGGTGACGAACAGCAGTGTGGCGGTCAGGTGCAGCATGACCCCGCCGGCTTCGAGCAGGAAAAGGAACAGTGCCGGGTTGTCGAGCGGCGAGATGAAGGGCTGCGGCAGGCCCAGCGGCATGACCACGACGCCGAACAGCGGGATGGAAGGATTGAGCTGGGTGAGGAACCAGAGCGCCATCAAGGCCAGCGCGTAGTCGGCGGGTTCATTGGCGACGAAATAGCGCTGGCGCCAGCGCCAGAGATGGTGCCAGGCGTGGCGAAACAGCGGACTGACCGCCAGCGTGGCACCGATGAAGGCACCCGCGACGTTGTAGAGCATGTCCAGATTGGAGGCGACGCGCTCCGGCAGGAACTGCTGGATGAATTCCATCGTGAAGCTGGTCAGCGCCGACAACAATAGCGCCGTGATCCAGCCCAGCCAGCGGGGTCGGAACGATAGCGCCAGTCCAAACCCGTAGGGAATGTAGACCACCAGGTTGGCGAGGTTGTCGAACAGGCGGAAGTAGTACGGCAACGGATAAAACAGGAACTCGAGCAGAGGGCGACCGCTGTAGCTCCAGCCGGTGAACGGGTACAGACTAGCAAATACGATCACGACGAACAGCAGCAGGGCCAGGTAGCGGGCGATATGGGCCCGCTGTGGCACGCCATGGCGGACGGGAGTCAACATGGGGCGCCCCGTTCGCTCAACCGAGTCTGTTCACGCATACCGTCATTATCGCTCGCCATTTGCCTACGGTCCGCCGGACTTCGGCCAACCTTGCCCTCCATCTGCTCTTTACTCCCGATCCTCACCAGCGCCCTGTCTCGAAGAAGCGTCGATAGCGCGCCAGCCACGGCGCGATGTCGAAGCCGCCCGTGGCGAGCCATGCGCTGTCGTAATAGCTGTTGAGGTAGCGGTTGCCGTCGTCGCAGATCAGCGTCACCACCGAGCCGCTGCGCCCTTCTGCCACCATCTGCGTCACCAGCTCGCACACGCCGAAGAAATTGGTCCCGGTGGAACCGCCGCAGCGGCGGCCGAGGACTTCCTGCAGGAAATGGATGGCGGCGTAGCTGGCGACGTTGGGCACGCGGATCATGCGGTCGATCACCGTCGGGATGAACGATGGCTCGACGCGCGGGCGGCCGATGCCCTCGACGCCGGAACCGCCCTCACAGCGGCAGTCACGGTCGCCGCTCTGATAACTGTCGTAGAACACCGAATTTTCCGGGTCGACCACGCACAGCTGGGTAGCCAGCTTCTGATAGCGCACGTAGCGGCCGAACGTGGCCGAGGTGCCGCCGGTACCGGCACCGCAGACGATCCAGGTCGGGACCGGATGCGGTTCCAGCGCCATCTGCTGGAAGATGGTTTCGGCGATATTGTTGTTGCTGCGCCAGTCGGTGGCGCGCTCGGCGTAGGTGAACTGGTCCATGTAATGGCCGTCAAGCTCATGGGCCAGGCGGCGCGACTCGTCGTAAATGGTGGCCGGATCGTCCACCAGATGACAGCGTCCGCCGTAGAACTCGATCGCCTTGACCTTCTCGGCCGAGGTGCCCTTGGGCATGACGGCGATGAACGGCAGGCCGAGCAGGCGGGCAAAGTAGGCTTCGGAGACCGCCGTGCTGCCGCTCGAGGCCTCGATGATCGGCGTGCCCTGACGAATCCAGCCGTTGCACAGCCCGTACAGGAACAGCGAGCGGGCCAGGCGATGCTTCAGGCTGCCGCTAGGATGCGTGGACTCGTCCTTGAAATACAGCTGGATTTGCGGCAGCGCCGGAATGGCCAGCGGTATCAGATGGGTATCGCTGGAACGATGGAAGTCCGCCTCGATCTGGCGTACGGCTTGAGCAACCCAGTTGGACATGGATGAATTCCGCAACGGCATAAAATGGTTATTTTACCGTTGCCACAACAAAAAAGGCGCACCACGTGGTGCGCCTTGTCGTGCTGCCGTCTGGCGATCAGAACTTGGTGCCGACGCCGACGCCGAACACCCACGGGTTGATCTTCAGGGTGCCCAGATCGGTACCAGCGGCGCTGACATCGGTCTTGATGTAGATCTTCTTCACGTCCAGGTTGACGAACCAGTCCTTGTTGACGGCGATGTCGGTACCGACTTGCAGCGCGCCACCCCAGCTGTTCTTGTCGACGTTGACCTTGGTGCCGCCGGGCAGATGCAGATCGTTGTTGTAGAAGCGGGTGTAGTTGATGCCGGCACCGACGTAGGGACGGATCTGGCCTTCCGGGTTGAAGTGGTATTGCAGCGTCACGGTCGGCGGCAGGTGGTTGATCTTGCCTAGCGAGCCCAGGTCGGAGGTCACTTCATGACGCGCGGTGGCCAGGATCAGCTCGGCACCGATGTTGTTGGTGATCATGTAGGTGAAGTCGAGTTCCGGCACGGTCTGCTTGTCCACATCGACATGCACATCCGACACCACACCGCTGGTCTTCACGTCCGGATCAATGTTGATGACGCGAAAGCGCGCCAGGATGTCCCCTTGGGCGGCAAAGGCGCTGGCGGACACCAGGCCGGCGATCACGGCAATAGCAAGCTTTTTCATGGTTTTCTCCAAAGATGGTCGGTGGATTGCTGATCGCCCGATCTACTGCCGTTGACTTTGCCGCCTACCGGCAGTAGCGTGCGACGTCTTCGGAGGGAAGATTAACCCTACTCGCTTCCCGGTTTTTTGAGCTAGATCATGGTCACGTCATGAAATATGTCGATTTGCGCGATTTTATTGCCCAACTGGAACGCGAGGGGGAACTCAAGCGCGTCCGCGTGCCGGTCTCGACCCATCTGGAGATGACCGAGATCGGCGACCGGGTGCTGAAGGCCGGCGGCCCGGCGCTGCTGTTCGAACAGCCGGTACGCGACGGTCACGGCTTCGACTACCCGGTGCTGGCCAACCTGTTTGGCACGCCGCGCCGGGTGGCGATGGGCATGGGGGCGGAGGACATCGGCGAATTGCGCGAGATCGGCAGGACGCTGGCTTATCTCAAGGAGCCGGAACCGCCCAAGGGCTTCAAGGATGCCTGGGAGAAGCTGCCGCTGTTGAAGCAGGTGCTCAACATGGCGCCGAAGGAAGTGAAGAAGGCGCCGTGCCAGCAGATCGTCTGGGAAGGTGCCGAGGTCGACCTGGGACGCCTGCCGATCCAGCATTGCTGGCCGGGCGACGTGGCACCCCTGATCACCTGGGGGCTGACGGTGACGCGCGGCCCCAACAAGAAGCGCCAGAACCTCGGCATCTATCGTCAGCAGGTGATCGGCAGGAACCGCGTGATCATGCGCTGGCTGGCACACCGCGGCGGTGCGCTCGATTACCGCGAATTCCGCGCCGCCAACCCGGACAAGCCCTACCCGGTGGCGGTGGTACTGGGCTGCGACCCGGCCACCATCCTGGGCGCGGTGACGCCGGTGCCGGACACGCTGTCCGAATACCAGTTTGCCGGTCTCTTGCGCGGCAGCCGCACCGAGCTGGTGAAATGCATCGGCTCCGACCTGCAGGTGCCGGCCAGTGCCGAGATCGTGCTGGAAGGTCATATCTACCCGGACGATACCGCGCTGGAAGGACCGTACGGCGACCATACCGGTTATTACAACGAGCAGGACCGCTTTCCGGTATTCACCATCGAGCGCATCACCATGCGCGAGAACCCGATCTACCACAGTACCTACACCGGCAAGCCGCCAGACGAGCCGGCGGTGCTGGGCGTGGCGCTGAACGAGGTGTTCGTGCCGATCCTGCAGAAGCAATTCCCCGAGATCGTCGACTTCTACCTGCCGCCGGAAGGGTGCTCGTACCGTATGGCGGTGGTGTCGATCAAGAAGCAGTACCCTGGCCACGCCAAGCGCGTGATGATGGGCTGCTGGAGCTTCCTGCGCCAGTTCATGTACACCAAGTTCATCGTGGTGGTGGACGACGACGTGAACACGCGCGACTGGCAGGAGGTGATCTGGGCCATCACCACGCGCATGGACCCGGTGCGCGACACGGTGCTGATCGAGAACACGCCGATCGACTACCTCGACTTCGCCAGCCCGATCTCCGGCCTGGGCGGCAAGATGGGGCTGGATGCCACCAACAAGATGCCGGGCGAGACGCAGCGCGAGTGGGGCACGCCGATCGTGATGGACGCGGCGGTGAAACAACGCGTCGATAGGCTGTGGGACGAGCTGGGGCTGTAAGCCCGGCCGCCAGAGCCCATTTCAGTAGGCGAGCAAGTCAAACGCCAGCGCACAGGAACCGGAATGGACACGCAGTACATGAGAATTCCTGATCGCTGAGCGAATCTCTGCGTGCAAATCCATCGCTGAGCCAATCGAAGATTGGCACGCAGGGATTTGCTCAGCGATGGATTCGCACGCAGTACTGCCGGCGCTCAAGATGCGAGGCGTCGCCGCCTAATGAGATGGGGTTCTTATCTGTTACCATGCCCGGTTTTCCCGATACTTGGAGTCTAGACATGAGCGATGTACGCAACCCGAATTCCGCCCAGCGCCTGAAGCGCCTCAACACCCGCCAGCGCAAGAAGCAGCGCGTCGGCGAGTACCGTGAACTGGGCTTCCACTTGGTCGCTACCCTGGCCGACGACCTCGGCAGCGAGGGCCAGGATGCCCTGCTCGACGCCTGGCTGACGCGCGTGGACGAGGCCGGCGTGAGCTTCGGCGGTCATTTCGACGGCCGCTGCAACCTGGAAGGCGTGGTGTTCCCGGTGGGCGCGGTGAAGATCGGCGAGGAACTGCGCGGCGAGCTGGCCGGCTGGCTCAAGGCGCGCAGCGAAGTGAAAGAGCTGGAAGCGAGCGATCTGATCGACCTGTGGCACGCCGCCTGAGCCTGCCCCGCTCCCCAGACAAAAGCCCGCCGATGCGGGCTTTTGTTTTTTCACGTCCGGGGCTCACGGCGCCGGGTTGGGGTAGCGTTCGTGGATCGCCTCGATGCCGGCCAGCACCTCGTCGTCCAGCGTCAGCGTCGCACTGGCGATGTTCTCTTCCAGCTGCGCCAGCGTGGTGGCGCCGATCAGGTTGCTGGCGACGAAGGGGCGCGAGTTGACGAAGGCCAGCGCCATCTGCGCCGGCGACAAGCCGTGCCGGCGCGCCAGCGCCACGTATTCTGCCGTGGCCAGCTGCGCCTGCGGCCGGGTGTAGCGCGTGAAGCGGTCGAACAGCGTGAGCCGGGCGTTGGCCGGGCGGGCCTGGTCGAGGTATTTGCCGGAGAGCACGCCGAAGGCGAGCGGCGAGTACGGCAGCAGGCTGATGCCGTCGCGATGCGAAAATTCGGCCAAGCCGATCTCGTAGCTACGGTTGAGCAGGTTGTAGGGATTCTGGATGCTGACCATGTGCGGCAGGCCGAGGCGCTCGGCGGCCTGCTGGAAGCGCGCCACGCCCCACGGCGTTTCGTTGGAGAGGCCGATATGACGGATCTTGCCGGCCCGGACCAGATCCGCCAGCACCGCCAGCGTCTCTTCCGGGGCGACCGCGTGGTCCGGCCCGTCCTGCCAGGGGTAGCCCAGGCGGCCGAAGGTGTTGGTATGGCGGTCTGGCCAGTGCAGCTGGTAGAGATCGATGTAGTCGGTCTGCAGGCGCCGGAGGCTGCCGTCGAGCGCCGCCACCAGGTTGGCGCGGTCGAAGTGGTTGGCATCGCCGCGGATGTGGCGCGGATTGTGCCGCTGCAGGGCGGGGCCGGCGATCTTGGTGGCAAGCAGCACGCGGTCGCGGCGCCCGCCCTTGGCGAGCCAGCTGCCGATGTAGCGCTCGGTCAGGCCCTGCGTCTCGGGCTTGGGCGGCACCGGGTACATTTCGGCGGCGTCGATCAGGTTGATGCCGCGCTCCAGCGCCAGGTCGAGCTGGGCATGGGCGTCGGCTTCGCTGTTCTGCTCGCCCCAGGTCATGGTGCCGAGACCGATGAGGCTGACCTGGAGGCCGCTACGGCCGAGTGGGCGGTATTCCATGGCGTGGATCCTTCGCTGTCGGGTGGTGGATGGCCCGATTATGCGACGGGCGGCGGGCGACGCAAACTGCAGCCGGTCGGCTCGGCTGATGCCAAAACGCCACGCCGGCCTCCGGAGCGGGGGCGGCATCGCCGCCGGCTTGATCTATGACAAATAGCCTTCCGGATGCGGCGCTCTAGAATGACGGGCTTACCACCCCGAGTGCCCAACGATGAAGCTCACCCTCACCTTGTGGCAACGTCTGCTGGGGCTGCTCCCCGGCGAGCTGACCGTCCACGAAACGGAATGGCTGATCAGCCCGCAGCAGCACATGCCGCTGATGGCACAGCGCCGCGCCGTGATCATCATCAACCGGGCGCGCTTGTTCGCCATGCTGTTCGCCCTGCTCACGCCGCTGTGGATCGCGGTCGACGTGGTGGCGCTGCCGATGGAGCTGGCGGCCCAGCTGGCCGGCATGCGCCTGATGGCCACCGCCGCCTTCGCCTGGCTGGTTTTCGGCCACCACAGCGACGGCACCCTGCGCCACGCCTACCGCGCCATGGCGACGCTGTTTGCCATCCCGACCCTGTTCTACATCGCCTCGCACCTGCTGCTGACGCGCTACCACCTGCAGGGGCTGTCGGCGGCGATCGGCACCGGCTATGCCTTCCTCCCGTTTGTGCTGCTGGCGGGCTTCGCCATCTTTCCGCTGACGCTGCTGGAAAGCGCCACCTTCGCCTCGCCGATCCTGATCGCGGACGGCCTGGCCTGGCTGCTGCAATGGCAGGTGATCGACTGGCCCTCGTTCAGCGGCGCGTTCTGGCTGCTGACGCTGATCAGCGCGGTGGCGACGCTGGCGTCGATGAGCCAGCTCGCCTTCATGATCGCACTGGTCAACCAGGCGGTGCGCGACACCCTCACCGGCTGCTTCTCGCGCCGCAGCGCCGAGGAAATGCTCGACCTGCAGTTCACCCTGGCACAGCGCGCGCGCCGTCCGCTGTCGGTGGCCTTCATCGACCTCGATCACTTCAAGAGCATCAACGACAAACACGGCCACGAGGCCGGCGACCGCGCCCTGCAGAGCCTGACGCAGGCCATCGGCGACACGCTGCGCCACGGCGACATCCTGACGCGCTGGGGCGGTGAGGAGTTCCTGCTGCTGATGCCGGAAACCGACCGTCAGCAGGCGCAACAGGCGCTGGCGCGGCTGCGCCGGCACGGTCTCGGGCGGCGTCCGGACGGCTCGCCGCTGACCGCCAGCATCGGGCTGACCGAGAGCCAGGCGGACCAGGCGGCGAGCTGGCAGCAGCTGGTGGAGATCGCCGACGCCCGCATGTACCGCGCCAAGCAGCAGGGCCGCGACCGCGTCGTCGCGGCGGATGACGAGGCGCCGCCCGCCGCGGCACCGGCCGACGTGCCGGAGCTGCTGGCGCAGCCGCTGTAAGCCGCGGCGTCATCATCACGGCAAAAAGGTTGGCCGAAGCGGGCTCTACGCCCGGCTTCGGGCAACCTTTTTTTATTCATTAACGCCTTTTAGCGTCGCCGACAACCCCCCTGCTGCAACGGTTCCGACACGGCGGCAGGGCCGCAGGCCGTTCCGGCAGGACGGCAAGCGCTGGCCGGGAGAATCTGAAGATTCGCACGCGAGCGGAGCACCGCCGGGAGGGGGTGTTGTCAGCGCCGCTCAGCCCGGCAGCCACGCCGCCAGTGCCGGCCCCTTCACCAGCAGCCAGCCCAAGCCGGCGAGGTTGAGCCCCACCGTGAGCCAGTAGACGCGGCGGAACGATTGCTTGCTGGACTTGTGGCGGAAGGCACGCTGGGCGACCAGCGCGCCGGGCCAGCCGCCGAGCAGGGCCAGCAGGTGCAGGCGGCGTTCCGGGGTGCGCCACTGGCCACGTTGCGCCGACGTCTTGTCGTGCCAGTACAGCACGACGCTCGCCAGACTCAGGCCACCGTAACCCACCATCAACCAAGCCGGCAGCCGGCCGGCCAGTAGCGCCAGCCACAGCCCGAGGAAGAACAGTCCCGCCACCGTGCAGACCAGGCCGAGCCCGCCGGCCCGCTGCCCTTCCTGGCGGAGCGTCACGCCGACCAGCTTGGCCTCCACGGCCCGTGGCCGTCGACGCTCGTCGTAGTCCTGGCGGTAACTGACGATATCGTCGAGGGCGGGTCGGCGCGGGGCCATGCCCAAATCGCCGATGTGCACGAACACCTCGGCACCGCCGCCATTGGGGGCGATGAAGCCGAAGCCGCGCGCGTCGTCCCAGCGTACCAGCCGGCCTTGAAAACGCATCCCTGATCCCCTTCTGTCGGACCGAGTCCCCGTCTGCCGTCAGCGCGCCGGCCCCACGCCGTTGGCAGCCTGTTCCGCCAGCCAGTCGCGCGTGCGCTCGGCGGCCTGGAACTCGTGTACCGCCTGCTGCAGCAAAAGGAAGGCGGCGTCGGCGTCGTGATGCAGGCAGGCGTCGCGCAGGCGCTGCAGCAGACCGGTCAGCACATCCTCGTCGAGGTGGTATTCCTGCGCGCGCAGGATGCGCGGGTGGTCGGTCGGCAGCACGTTGTCGCCGATCAGCAGCTCCTCGTACAGCTTCTCGCCGGGGCGCAGCCCGCTGAAGCGGATCTCGATGTCGCCGTCCGGGCGGCTCTCGTCCTTCACCGTAAGCCCGGAGAGGTGGACCATGCGCCGCGCCAGGTCGGCGATCTTGACCGGCTCGCCCATGTCGAGCACGAACACGTCGCCGCCCTCGCCCATGGCGCCGGCCTGGATCACCAGCTGCGCCGCCTCGGGGATGGTCATGAAATAGCGCGTGATCTCGGGGTGGGTGACGGTGACCGGGCCGCCGGCGGCGATCTGCTTCTTGAACAGCGGCACCACCGAGCCCGAGCTGCCCAGCACGTTGCCGAAGCGCACCATGACGAAGCGGGTGCGGCTGCCGCGCGCGTGGCGCGTCTGCAGGCACAGCTCGGCCAGACGCTTGGTGGCGCCCATGACGTTGGTCGGGCGCACCGCCTTGTCGGTGGAAATCAGCACGAAGGTGTCGACGCCGCCGTCTTCGGCCGCCTGGGCGCAGACGTCGGTGCCGAAGGCGTTGTTGCGGATGCCGGCGAGCGGGTTGTGCTCGACCAGCGGCACGTGCTTGTAGGCGGCGGCGTGGAACACCGTCTGCACCCCGAAGCCGTCGATGACGCGGAACAGCCGCTCGTAGTCGGTGACCGAGCCCAGCAGCGGCAGGCATTCCAGCTGCGGCGCCAGGGCCTTGAGCTCCTGGTCGATGGCGTACAGCGCGAACTCCGACAACTCGAACAGGATCAGCCGCGCCGGGTTCTGGCGCACGATCTGGCGGCACAGCTCGGAGCCGATCGAGCCGCCGGCACCGGTGACCATCACCACGCGCCCCTCGATGTTGCGCGCCAGCAGCTCGGGGCGCGGCGGCACCGGGTCGCGTCCGAGCAGGTCCTCGATGTCGACCCGCTTGAGCTCCTCCACCCGCACCTCGCCCGACACCAGCTCGGCCATGCCGGGCAGGCGCTTGATCGGCACGTGCAGCGACTCCAGTCTCTCCAGGATCTCGCGCTGGCGCGCGCGGCTGACCGACGGCAGCGCCAGCAGGATGGCCTTGGCCTCGGTGTCGGCGAGCAGCGAGGGCAGTTCGGCCGGGGCGTGCACCGCCAGGCCGCGGAAGGTGTGGCGCCACAGCGCCGGGTTGTCGTCGACGAAGGCCATCGGGCGGTACTCGCGCCCGGCCTGCAAGGCCAGCATCAGCTGGATGCCGGCGCGCCCGGCGCCGTAGATGATGACGTGCTCGCGCGGGCTGTCCACCGCGTCAATGCGACGCACCAGGCCACGCAGCAGGAAGCGGCTGCCGCCGATGTAGGCCATGGCGAACACCCAGAAGATGACGATGGAGGAGCGCGGGAACGGCCCGATGCGCGCCATCACGATCACCGCCGCCAGCACCAGCACCGCCAGGCTGACGCCGTAGCACACGGTGTAGACGATCTTGTCGTCGAGGTACTTCAGGACAGCGCGGTAGAGCCCGAGCTTGATGAAGATCGGGATCACCCACAGTGGCGGCACCACGAAAATCCACAGGTAGGGGGTGAGCTTGGGGTCCCACACCCCGCCCAGGCGCAGCACCACCGCGCTGTAGAGCGCCAGCGGCAGCAGCAGCGCGTCCATCAGCATCAGGAGCGCCATCTTGTGGTGGCGCGAGAAGGAAAGCAGCTTGTCGATCATGGTCAGCGCAGGACGATCTTTTTCAAGGTGGCGAGGATGATGCACACGTCGCCGGCCAGTGTGTGGCTTTGCGCGTAGCGCACGTAGTAGTCGAGCTTCTGCGGCAGCACTTCGTCGAGGTAGGCGCGTTCCGGGTCGGTGGCGGCGCCGAGGATGTCGTTCTCGTCGATCATGCGGATCGATGCCCAGTCGGTGATGCCGGGGCGCACCGACAGCACCAGCGCCTTGACCTCGCGCGGATAGTGCGCCACGTAGCGCGGCACCTCGGGGCGCGGGCCGACCAGGCTCATGTCGCCCAGCAGCACATCGATCAGCTGCGGCAGCTCGTCGAGCTTGGACTTGCGCAGGAAGCGCCCGGCGCCGGTGACGCGCGCATCGCTCCCCACCGTGAGCTGGCCGTGACGCTCGGCGTCGACGCGCATGGTACGGAACTTGTGGATGTGGAAAGGTTGGCCGAAGCGCCCCACCCGCTCCTGGCGGAAGAACACCGGCCCCCTGGAATCGAGCTTGATCCACAGCGCGATCGCCAGCAGCAGCGGCGCCAGCAATAACAGGCCGGCGCCGGCGGCGATCAGATCGAACAGCCGCTTGGCGCCCATCGAACCGGGACGGCCGGCGGCCGGCAATACGGACCCGCTCATGCGCAGAGGATCTCCCTGACCGCCGCGATCACGCGCGTCTGGTCGGCATCGGTCATGCGGGTGTAGAGCGGCAGCGTCACCTCGGCCTCGAAGGCGGCGTCGGCCACCGGGAAGTCGGCGTTCTTGAGCTGGTAGCCATCGCGCCACACCGGGTGGCGATGCAGCGGGATGAAGTGCACCGAGCAGCCGATGCCCTTCTCGGCCATCTTGACGATGAAGTCGTCGCGGCTGACCCCCGCCTCGGGCTTGAGCCGCACCGGGTAGAGGTGCCAGGCGTGCTGGTCGGACGCCAGCGCCGGGCGCGCCGGCAGGATCAGCGGCAGGCCGGCCAGTTCGCGGTCGTAGCGCGCCGCCATCGCCTCGCGCTGTTGATGGAAGCGGTCGATCTTCTTCAGCTGGTGCAGCCCCATCGCGGCGGCGATGTCCGGCATGTTGTACTTGAAGCCGGGCGCGACCACCTCGTAGAACCAGGCCGGGGTCTTGGACACGTAGCGGTCGAAGGCGTCGCGGCTGATGCCATGCAGGCGCATCACCTTGCAGCGCGCGATCAGGTCCTTGTCCTTCGACACCACCATGCCGCCCTCGCCGGTGGTCATGGTCTTGTTGGCGTAGAAGCTGAACACCGTGGCGTCGGAGCCCAGCGTGCCGACCAACTGGCCCTGGTACGTCGTCGGCAGCGCGTGCGCAGCGTCCTCGATCACCTTGAGCTTATGCTCGCGAGCGATGGCGAGGATGGCGTCCATGTCGCAGGCGAGCCCGGCGAAATGCACCGGCATGATCGCCTTGGTCTTGGCGGTGATGGCGGCGCGGATCGCGTCCGGGCGGATATTGAAGGTGACCGGATCGACGTCGACCACCACCGGGTGTGCGCCGAGGTAGCGCACCACCTCGGCGGTGGCGGTGAAGGTGTAGCTCGGCACGATCACCTCGTCGCCCGGGCCAACCCCCACCGCCTCCAGCGCCAGGTGCAGGCCGGCGGTGGCGGAGTTGACCGCGATCGCCTCGACCTCGCCGCCGAGGAATTGCGCGAAGTCGGCCTCGAACTGCTTGGTCTTGGGACCGGTGGTGACCCAGCCGGAACGCAGCGCGTCGACCACTTCGTTGATTTCTTCTTCGCCGATGTCGGGCAGGGCGAAGGGGAGGAATTTTTCTGTCATGTTTTATGCCTTGCTTTCTGTGCGGTGGCCCGCCCCTCGCGGAGACCGCCTGCTGTCATGTCTTGTCTTGCGTCGACGCCGTCAGCGCGGCGCCGCGTAAATCTCGATGCGTTCCTTGCCGCTGCCGACGTTCTTGCGCTTGAGGCGCAGCACGCCCACCTCGCCGGTGCGCTCCAGGTGCGTGCCGCCGCACGGCACGCGGCCGAAGCCGGCGACTTCCCAGTAGCGGCGCTCGGCGGCCTCGTCGGAGAAGGCGCTGACGATAGGGGCGTCGGCATCGATCACGGCCTGCGCCTCGCGCATGAGCTCGGGCAACAGCGGCGTCAGCGGCTCGTGCCAGGTGAAGTCGATGCGCGCCTTGTCTTCGCCAATGTGCGCGCCGATCTTGCCGATGGCGGGCAGACGTTGCGTCACCAGCTCCAGCACGATCTCGGCGGCGAAGTGCAGCCGCATCAGGGCGTAGCGGCGCGGCCAGTCGATCTCCACCGTCACCGTGTCGCCCTCCTCCAGCACGTGCCCCGGCGGCAGGGTATAGACCAGGTCCCGCCCCTGCCAGCGCGCCGCCAGCACGCGGTAGCCGCCGATAGAGCCGGTGTCGCTCTCCTGTCCGCCCGACTCGGCGAAGTACAGCGTCGCCTCGAGCACCACGTCGAGCCCGTCGACGCGCGCGACGCGGGTAGTCAGCGCCGTGCGGTAGGGCTCCCGCCAGAACACCTTGTCAGTCATCGTCGCCTCCTTCCCTGCCATGGCCTTGGCCGTTAGCGCGCCCTATCATGCCCGGCGCCGGGCCTGTGGACGCGCCCGCCATAAACCATCACGCCTCACCCATCCTGCGCATCTCACCGTAGGGCGGAAGCCCCAACGGGGCGTTCCGCCGGCGGCGGCACACCCGAACCTTATACTGGCCCATGGCGGAACGCCCTTTCTTCCTTCGCGACGCGTTGCTTGCCTCGCTCAGTCAGGGCTTCCGCCCTACAGCTGTTCTGCCAGCCGCTTGCCCCAGCGCTGCGTCGGCAGCTCGATCCAGCGGTTGATCGCCACCGCCAGCCACCAGGTGACGAGCAGCGCCGCTAGCACCAGCAGCCACCACGGCAGGCCGAGCCGCGCCAGCGCCGTCATCGTCACGTAGCCGGCGATGGAGTGGCACACGTACCAGGCGTAACTGACCGCGCCGACGCGCGCCAGTTGCCGACTCCGCCACCACGCCGGCCGCAGTACGCCGAGCGCGAACAGAATGACGCCGACGCCGTAGCTCAGGTAGAGCGCGGGCGAGGACCAGCCGGTGAACCAGACGAACAGTGCCAACATCAGAGCCACCATGATGGCCGTTTCGCGCCGGGCGGCCTGGCCGGTGAGCCAGAAGTAGCACCAGCTGCCGGCGAACATCAGCGGAAAGTAGCACACCACCGGAGTCAGATAATACTGCGCGGCGTGCCACGCTGTCCCCCATGCCGGTCCGCGGCACAGCAGTGCCAGAATAGGCACGAGCAGCCAGATCGCCCACTTGAGGCGGCGGCGCGTTAGCGCGAACGCCGTGCCCAGGAGCGCGTAGAACCACAGCTCGACCTTCAGCGTCCACATCACCGGGTCGATGTTGCGCCCGCCCAGCATGTCCTGGAAAGCGATGCTGGCGTGCCCCAGCACGTCGCGCGTGCTCACCGCGAACGGGGCACCGCCCAGCCGGCTCGCCAGCCACAGCGCCAGCACGGTGATGGCGAGGCCGGCCCAGTAGGTTGGGTAGATGCGCGTCAGCCGCGTCACGGCGAAGCGCATCGCCCCCTGCCGGCCCAGCGATAACGGGATCAGCAGCCCCGAGATCAGCAGGAACAGCCCGACGCCGACCGCGCCCAGGTTGACCGGTAGCGCCAGCGAGGTGCCGGGGTAGCCGGCGAGCGGCGCGAGATCGAGTATCTGGCCGACGCGCGCGCGGCTGAACCAGAAGATCTGGGTGTAATGGAACAGCACCACGCACAGCATCGCCAGGCCCCGGAGGCCGTCGGCAAAATCGAAGCGGACGTGCGGCTGGCTCATGGCGGACCTCAGCGGCAGGCGGCGAGGAAGCGCCGCGCCAGCACGGCGTAATCGTGATGGGCCAGCACGTGCGCCCGGCCCACCTCCCCCATGCGCTGGCGCTCGGCTGCCGGCAGCGCCAACATGCGCCGCACCGCCTCGGCGATGGCGGCCGGGTCTTCGGCGCCGACGCTGATCCCGGCTCCGGCCTCGCGCACCAGGTCGTTGCCGGCCTCGACCGAGTGAATCACCGGCTTGCCGGCCATCAGGTAGTCGAACAGCTTGTTGGGGTTGATGCCGAAACGGTAGATCGGCAGGCGGCGCCAGCCGATGAACAGCGCGTCGCACTGGGCCAGGAAGGCCGGCACCGCGCGTTTCGGAATCGACGGCAGGAACTGTACGTTAGCCAGCCCCAGCTCGGCTGCGCGCGCCTGCAACGCCGCCTTGTCCGGGCCGTCTCCGACCAGCACGAAGCTAGCCTTGTCCTGTTGCAATCGGCTGGCCGCCTCGAGCAGGAAATCGAGCGCGTTGGCCAAGCCGTGGCCGCCGGCGTAGCCGACCACGAAGCGGCCTTGGGCTTTGAGATCGGCCAGCGCCTGGACGTGCTCGGCCGGCAGCGGCGCCGGCTCGCCCTGCCACTCGGCGACGTCGACGCCGTTGGGCACCACCGCGTACTTGGCCGGGTCCATGCCGTGCTCGACCATGTAGTCGCGTGCGCACGGCAGCATCGAGATCACGGTGTCGGCTTTCTTGTAGCCGAAGTCTTCGGCCCACTGCAGCAGGCGGATGAAGGGGTGTTTGGGCGACATGCCGCCCACCTCGACCGGCGTCAGCGGCCACAGATCGTGCACCTCGTACGCCAGGCGCGCGCCGGTCTTGTGCGCGATCCACGCCGCCGGCACGGTGTCGAGCGGGTAGGTGGACGAGGCGATGACGAGGTCGGGCCGCCATTCCTTCAGATAGCGCCTGGACAGCCCCATCAGCCGTCCCAGGAAGCGGAAGATGTTGATCACGCGCGGAAGGCCGTTGCCTTCGTAAGGCGGGGTCTTGCACCAGGTGTAGCGGATGCCGTCGATGTCCTCGTCGCGGTAGGCTTCGGCCAACGTCGGGTTGTGCTGGCGCAGGTGCGAGTAGTCCGCCGCGACCAGGTTGACCTCGTGCCCGGCACGGACCCATTCCCGCGCCAGGTAATAGGGGCGGAATTCCATGCCGTGCTTCGGACTGCCGGCGTAATGGTTGATGTAGAGGATGCGCACGGTCGGTTTCAGTCGGTTGGGTGGCGGCGGCGGAAGGCGCGCTCCATGGCGTTCCAGTCCATGCTGGTGAACACCACGCCGGCGACGCCCCAGCTCACCAGGTTGAACAGCACGTCGGCCGGGGTCGGCAGCTTGGCGTAGCCCAGCATCAGCATGGTCAGGCTGAACAGCGCCAGCGGCAGACCGCGCCAGACCAGGCCCTGACGGACGGCGAAGGCCCACTTGCCGCGCGCGCGCTCGTGGCGCCAGCCGGCGAAATCGTCGGCCATCCAGGCGGCGAGCTTGCGGCGGAACAGCCACATCGGCGCGATCAGCATCAGCATCGCCGCCAGGCAGTAGGCCGCCCACAGCAGCGGGCGGAAGGTGTGCTGCTGCAGGCCGTAGAGCAGGCTGCCCAAGGGCAGGCCGAACAGCAGCAGGGTCGGCCCCAGCGCCAGCGCGTGCAGGCGGTCGAGGAGCTGGCGATAGCGCTTCATGCCGCCCTCCCTGCCAGCTCACGATAGAGCGCCACCAGCTTGTCGCCCTCGGCGGCCCAGCTGTAGCGCGCCAGCACCGCCGCCTTGCCCGCCTCGCCCATGGCGTGAGCGCGCGCGTCGTCGGCCAGCAGCAGGTTGATGGCGCTGGCGATGGCGGCGGCGTCGTTCGGGTCGACCAGGAGGCCGCAGCCGGCGCCGTCGACGATGTCGCGCCACAACGGGAAGTCGCTGGCGATCACCGGCAGGCCGGCGGCCATGTACTCGAACAGCTTGATCGGCAGCGACTCGACGTAGCTCGGCGTCGGCAGCAGCGTCACCAGGCCGACCTTGCTCGCCGCCAGCACCTCGGCCACGCCGGCGCGGTCGAGCACGCCCAGGTCGTTGACGCGCGCCCAGCCCGGCTGCTGCTGCAGCTCGGCCTTGAGTTCCGGCTCGCTCCACAGCCCGGCCAGGTTGAGGCGGGTGGCGGTGGAGGGCAAGGCGGCGACGATCGGCGCGATGCCGCGCGTGCGGCTGATGCCGCCGAGGTAGCACACCTCGTTGCGACGCGCCTCCCACGGCGTGTCGCGCACCAGCTCGGCCAGGATCGGGTAGTTGCAGACGTCGATGGCGCGCGCGCCGAGCGCGGCAAAGCGGCGGCGGATCACCGGCGTGGCGGCGACGATGGCGTCGAAGCGGCGCGCGGCGTAGTGTTCCAGCAGCTCCACCCCCTTCGAGACCAGCGGCCGCGCCGCGCCGGGAATCCAGTGCTTGGCCAGCACCTGGCGCGGCACGTCCTCGTGCACGTCGTACACCACCTTGATGCCGGCGCGGCGCAGCTTGAGCGCGGCCGGGATCAGCTCGGGGTCGTGGAAGTGCGCGACCTCGGGCTTGGCCGCCAGCGCCGCGCGGTAGACGCGCTCGACGGTGCCGGTCATGCGCGAGAGGCGCCCGCCGGTCTTGGGGCCGACGTCGTGGATGCGCACGCCGTCGCGGATTTCCTCGCCCTGGCCGTCGGCCACGATCAGCGTCACGTCGTGGCCGGCGCGCGCCAGCGTGGCACACTCCTTGACGAAGATGCGGATGTCGTAGCGCGGGTGAGCGCTGGTGAGATGGCAGACTCTCATCGGGTTCCCAGCAGATCGTGATAGATCGCCGCAAAGCGGCGCATATTGTCCTGATGCAGGCCCTTGGCGGCGATCAGGCGGCGGTTGAGCGCGGCGGCCTCGGCCAGCGCGGCATCGTCGCCGGCGCGGCGCAGCGTGCTCTTGAGGGCGTCGCCGAGGCGTGCCACGTCTTCCACGATGGCGCCGTTGACGCCGTCGAGCACCCACTCCAGATTGGCCGGCAGGTTGGACAGCAAGGGCAGACAGCCGTGCCCCATCGCCTCCAGCAGGCTGATGCTGGTGGCGTCCGATTCCGGCACGCTGACGAACACCCGCGCCGAGCGGTAGAGCCCGGCCAGCACCGCCGCCGGCACGAAGCCGGTGAAGCTGACGCGGCGCAGGCCGAGGCTTTCGGCCACCCCTTTCAGGCAGTCGCTCTCCTCGCCGCTGGCGGCCACGGTCAGCGTCCAGTCGTCCCAGGCCGGGTCGGCCTCGACCTCGGCCCAGCCCTTGAGGATGGCGTCGACGCGGTAGAGCTTCTTGTGCAGCCGGCACGACAGCACGTTTTTCGGCTTGGCGGCCAGATCGGGCGCCTCCGGCAGCGCGTCCATGCCGAAGTTCAGCACATCGAGGCGCCGCACCGGCGCCAGGGTGCGGATCACCGCCGCCATATGCAGCGAATCGGACGTCACCGCGTCCGCCGCCGCCAGGTTGGCCGCCACCATCGCCTTCATCAGCCGGTTCTGCTGCGGCAGCAGCAGCACGTCCGAGCCCCAGGTGGTCAGCACCCAGCGCACGTCCTTGCCGGCCAGGGCGCGGCGCACGTGCCAGGCCACGCTGTTGGCCTGGTGCACGTGCACGATGTCGGGGCGCAGCTCGTCGATCAGCGCGGCGATGCGGCCTGCCGTCGCCAGCGCCTTGAGGCTGAAATCCACGCTCAGCACCCGGCCCAGGTTGGCCGGGCGGTAGTGCTCGGGCAGCTCGCCGCTGGTGACGAGGTGCGCCTCGGCCACGTGCGGCGCGATACCGGTCAGATAACGGAAGGTGTGCACCGAGGCCGAGCCGATCAAGAGCAGCTTCATGCGGCGGTCTCCTTCAGGTAGGCAGTCAACGCCGCCGCCAGCCGCGTCAGCCGGGCGTCGAGCCGGGCATTGCAGGCGACGGCGACGTTCATCGGCAGGTTCAGCACCGAGGCAGCAAGGCGCTCGCCCGCCGGCGCGCTGCCGGCGACGTAGCCGTGGCGGAACGAGCCGGCCGGATGGATCACGTCGTCGAACCACACGCCGACGGCGAGGCCGGAGGCCACACTCAGGCGCCGCGCCAGCGCCGCCTTGTCGGCCACCGGCGCCGGCAGTGCGAACGGGTAGCGCACCCAGTGCGTGCCGGGCGCCGCCGGCCACTGCTGGATACCCGGCACGGCGGACAATGCCGCGCGATAGCGCTCGGCCAGCCGCTGCTTGTGGCTCAGGATGGCCGGCAACGCCGCCAGCTGCGGCAGCAACAAGGCCGCCGCCAGCGCCGGCAGCGCGCGCGGCGGATGCGGCACACCGTCGACCACCTCGGCGTCGGACGAGCGGTAGATCAACCCGGCGCGGCGCGCCAGCGCCAGCCAGACGCGCCCGGCCTGCGCGCAGCGTGCGGTCAAAAGGTGTCCGCTCAGCGTCGCCAGCAGGCGCAGCTGGTCCAGCGCGCCGACCTCGGCCGACGGTTCCTGCGCCGCCAAGCCTTCCGGCAGCAAGGCGAAGCCGCCGATGCCGCCGCTCAGGTTCTTGGAGTATTCGAAGCTGAAGAAGGCGCCGTCGTGGTACGTCCCCAGCCATTGCCCGTCGCACTGCGAGGCGAAACCGTGCGCGGCGTCGTCGAGAAACACCACGTGCGGGTGGCGCCGGCGCAACGCGTCCGGCACGCGGCAAGCCGGGCCGAAGTTGTGCGGCACGATCACCGCGCGCGTGGCCGGGCCGATGGCGGCGTCGAGCCGGCTCCAGTCGAAACCCAGCGTGGCGGCCGAGACGTCGAGCCAGCGCAGCGTGGCGCCCAAGGCCGGGATCTGGTTCGGCACCACCACGCAGGTGTAGGCCGGCACGATCACCTCGTCGCCCGGTCCGACGCCGTGCGCGCGCAGCAGCAAGGCCAGCGCGGCGCGGCCGGTGTCGGTCAGCACGATGCGCCGCACGTCGATGCCGAACAGCCGCGCCAGTTCGTCGCGCAAACGCCGGCGCAGCGCAGTGCGGCCGGCGATCAGGCGCGGCAGCGCGGCCAGCAGCATTGGGACGGTCAGCGAGTTGGCGGTCAGCACAGCCGGCGCACCTGTTTGGCCGGCGATCCGGCGTAGAGCCAGCCGGACTCGAGCCGGCCCTTGGCCACCGAGCCCGCCGCCAGCACCACGTTGTCGCCGATCTCGCAGCCGGGCAGCACAATGCAGCCGGCGCCGATGAACACGTTGTCGCCGACGCGGATGTCGCCGTCGACGTGGCACTCGGTGAACGGCGTCACCGGCACGTCGGCCGGGATGCCGTTGGAGTGGCAGAAGAACAGGCTGCGCGGCCCCACCGCGACGTTGTGGCCGAAATACAGGTGATGATCGCCGATCAACAGGTAGAAGTACGGTGCGAGGTGGCTGTCGGCGCCCAGCGTGAGCCGGCCGTGCAGGCCGATCAGGGCGTCGCCGCGCCAGTACAGCAGCGCGTTCTTGCCCAGCGACAGCGCGTTCCAGCGCGTCACCCGCGCGCTCGGGTGCACGCGCGCCCCGGGCGCGAGGTGCGCCCCGCGCAGCAGCGGCCACAGCCGGTACAGGCGCAGCATGAGTCGTTCAAGCACTTTGAGTCTCCAGGCGGCGCAGCAGTTGGAAGATCCATGCCACGTAGGCCGCGAAATACAGGGTCATCACGCCGGACATCACCTTGAACGCCAGCAGGGCGTCGCGGCTGCTGACGAACACCGCGGCGAACGCTGCCATGTTCACCACCACGCCGGTCAGCACGAACAGGAACGAGGCGCGCTGGCGGCCGATCACCATCGGCACCATGAAGCACGGCCCGGCGATGAAGGCCGCCGCCAGGTACGGCACCAGCGTCGCCGCGATCACCCCGGCCTCGCGCCAGCCGGCGCCGAACACCCAGCCGAACAGCGGTTCGGCCGCCACCAGCAACAGCCCGAACGGCAGCAGCGCGGCGCCGGCCAGGACCGCCAGCGCGCGCGCCAACAGCGGTGTCATGGCGCGGCCGTGGGCGTGCGCCTCGGCCAGGTCGCGGAAGATCACCTGCGACACCGCCTGCCCCAGCAGCGCCGCCGGCAGCTTCAGCACGCGCAACACCAGCGCGTACTGCCCGACCACGGCATGCCCGGCCAACGATGCCAGCAGCGCCAGCATTAGCGAATCCTGGAACGCCACCACGAAGGCGTGCGGGGTGTTGACCTTGGGGAATTCGGAATAATCGCGCGCCACCTCGGCCAGCTCGGCGCGGCGGTGGCCGCGCAGCCAAGCCAAGCGCGTGGCGAGATCGGCGCGCGCCTGCGCCCACAGCGCCAGCGCCTGCCCCGCCAGCGAGCCTGCAATCAGCCCGGCGAAGCCCAGACCAGCCCAGCCGGCGCCCAGCTGCGCCAGGGTCACCCCGAGCGACTGCGCCACCCGGCCCTGGGCGTTGGCGGCGTAACGACGCTGGCGGTTGTTCCAGTTGGTCCACGCCTGCAGGCTGCCCGCCAGCCACACCCCGGCCGGCAACACCAGCAACCACGGCGCCAGCGCCGGTGCACCGAGCAGGCGGGCGATGCCGCCGTGCGCCGGCAGCAGCAGCACGGTGAGCACCAGCAGCAGCGCCAGGTTGATCGCCAGCGCCAGCGTCATCAGCCGCTCGGCGTCGCGTTCGTCCTTGGGCAGCACGATGGCCATGTCGTAGCGTGCGGTGGCAATCACCGCCAGGTTGGACAGCCAAGCGGAAAACACCGCCAGCAGGCCAAAATCGTCCGGCGAATAAAGCCGCGTCAACAGCGGCGCGAACAGCAGCGGCAGTAGCTGCGCCAGCGCCGCGCCGCCGGTCAGCGTCGCCACGTTGCGGGCGAAACCGCCCGCTGCCAGCCGTTGCACGGCGGATTTCAGCACTTAGTCCAGCGCCTTCCTGACGGCAGCGACGACGGCGTCTTGCGTGGCCTCGTCCAGGAACGGGTGCATCGGCAGGCTCAGCACGCGCTGCCCGGCCGCTTCCGCCAGCGGGAAGCTGCCCACGCCCTGGCCGAGATGGGCGAAGGCCGGCTGCAGGTGCAGCGGGATCGGGTAATGCACCGCGGTCGGCACGCCCAGCTCCTTGAGCGTGGCCGCCACCGCATCGCGCTCGTCCACCTCAATGGTGTACTGGGCGTGCACGCTGCTGCAGCCTTCGGCCAGGCGCGGCACGCGCACCACGTCGGCGAGCAGCGCCGAGTAGCGCGCGCCGATGCGCTCGCGTGCGGCGACTTCGGCCGGGAAGCTCGGCAGCTTGGCCAGCAGCACCGCGGCCTGGAGCGTGTCGAGCCGGCCGTTGAGGCCGATCACCGGGTGGTGGTAGCGGCGGTCCTGGCCGTGCACGCGAATCTCGCGCATCTTTTTCGCCAGCGCGTCGTCGTCGGTGAAGCAGGCGCCGCCGTCGCCGTAGCAGCCCAGCGGCTTGGACGGGAAGAAGCTGGTGCAGCCGATGGTCGACAAGGCGCCGGACTTCCTGCCCTGGTAGCTGGCGCCGAAGCTCTGTGCGCCGTCCTCGATCACCGGCAGGCCATGCCTAGCGGCGATGGCGTTGATGGCGTCGAAGTCGGCACACTGGCCATAGAGGCTGACCGGCATGATGGCACGCGTCCTCGGCGTGATCGCCGCCTCGATCCGGGCCGGGTCGAGGTTGTAGCTGCCCGGGTCGATGTCGACGAACACCGGCTTGGCGCCCAACAGCGCGATCATCTCGCCGGTGGCGATGAAGGTGAACGGCGTGGTAATCACCTCGTCGCCGGCCTGGATGCCCAGCGCCATCAGCGCGATCAACAGCGCGGTGGTGCCGTCGGCCACGCCGACGCAGTGCTTGACGCCGACGTAGGCGGCGAGCTCGCGCTCCAGCTCGGCCACTTCCGGCCCCATGATGTACTGGCCGTGGTCGAGCACGGCGTGGATACGCGCGTCGATGTCGGCCTTGAGATGCTGGTACTGCGCTTTCAGGTCAATGAACGGGATGCTCATCGGAATCGTTCCTCGGGCTTCGGCCAACGTTGGCCGAAGCCTTGCTGGGGATCAGAACGGCGTGCAGTGGTTGCCGCCGATGTCGTAGTTGGTGCCGCAGGCCGGGCAGGCGTGCTCGCCGATCATGTCCGACAGGCGCTCGCCGCAGGCGCACATCCAGCCCATGCGGTAGGCCGGTGCGCCGACCATCAGAGCGTAGGCCGGCACGTCGTGCGTCACCACGGCGCCGGCGCCGATGAAGGCGTACTCGCCGATGGTGTGGCCGCAGACGACCGTCGCGTTGGCGCCGATGGTGGCGCCCTTCTTCACCAGGGTGCGGCGGTATTCGTGCTTGCGGCTGACGTGGCTGCGCGGGTTGTTGACGTTGGTGAACACCATGGAGGGGCCGCAGAACACGTCGTCCTCCAGCGTCACCGCGTCGTAGATCGACACGTTGTTCTGCACCTTGACGTTGTTGCCGATGATGACGTCGTTGCCGACGAACACATTCTGGCCGAACGAGCAGCGCTCGCCGATCACCGCGCCGGCGCAGATGTGCGCCCAGTGCCAGATGCGGGTGCCGGCGCCGATGGTGGCGCCGTCGTCGACGATGGAAGTGGGGTGAACGAGATAGGTCATGCCGGTGCCCTCACGCAATCAGAAAAACAGGAAAAAACCGTCGACGAAAAACACCAGGCCGAGCAGGGCCACCGGCAGCGCGGCGAGCCAGACGGCCTTCTTCTTGAACAGGCCGGCGATCGAGGAGATCAGGATCGCCACCTGCAGGAAGATCACCGCCATGCCGAACGGTTTGCCCTGGCGCTGCGCACTGTCGCGCTCGGCCTCCAGGTGGCGTGCCTTCTGCTCGATGTCCTTGCGCTCCTGGTTGTAGCGCGCGGCGCGCTCGGCGGCCTGCTGCAGCGTTTTGGCGTAGCGCTCGCGCACCGTCGGCTCGGCCTGCGGCGGCAGGTTGTCCAGCGCCAGCTGCAGGCGGTCGCGCTCCATCTCGTAGAGGTTGCTCTTGATGCTCTTGGCCTGGTAATAGGCCCACTGGTCCGAGGCCTGGGCCTGGGTGATGACGCTGCGCGTGGAGAAACTGCCGCCCTTGAAGGTCGACAGCGTGGCGCACACCGCCAGGATGACGGTGGTCAGCGCCAGATAATTGAGCCAGGGTTCTTTCTTTTCGTCCGCCATGATGTTGCTTGGGATAACACGGTGAAAACAGGAACGGCCCGCCGACGGCGGGCCACGGAAATCAGTAGTCGAGCGGCAGGCTGACGCGGCGGCCGTCGCGCGCCGACAGATACATCGCGATCAGCAATTCCAGCGACTTCAGGCCCTCGCGGCCGTCGGTCTCCGGATCGGCCTTGCCCTGCATCACGTTGATCACGTTGTCGTAGTAGAGCGGGTGGCCGAAGCCGTACACACTGGTGGTGGCATAGCTGGCGCTCTGGATCTCGTCGTCCATGGCGTGCGGCTCGGCGAACTCCCAGTGCTGCACCTCGTTCACCGCCACGCCGCCGACGCGCACCGTGCCCTTCTCGCCGATGATGGTGATCGAGCCTTCCAGGTTCTTGGGGTAGGTCAGCATCGTCACGTTCATGCTGCCCAGCGCGCCCGAGCGCCACTTGACGCTGACCGTGCCGGTGTCTTCTACCTCGATGTTGCGCGCCAGCGTCGCGGTGTAGGCCTGCACGCTCTCCACCGGGCCGATCAGCCAGTCCAGCAGATCGACGTAGTGGCTGGCCTGGTTCATGAAGGCGCCGCCGTCGAACTCCCAGGTGCCGCGCCAGGCGGCCGAGTCGTAGTACTCCTGCGGCCGGGTCCAGAACACGTTGACGTTGACCATGTAGAGGCGACCGAAGCGCTTCTCTTCCATCGCGCGCTTGAGCAGCTGCAGCGTGGCGTTGCGGCGGTTCTGCTTGACCACGAACAGGCGGCGCCCGGCGCGGTCGGCGGCCTTGACCATGGCCAGGCCGTCTTCCCAGCGCGTCGCCATCGGCTTCTCGGTCATGACGTGGAAGCCGGCCTCGGAGCACTCGATACTCTGCGCCGGGTGCAGCCCGGACGGGCTGGTCAGGATCACGATGTCGGCCTGGGTCGCCGCCAGCAGTGCGGCCAGGCTGGCGTGGCCGCGCGCGCCGGTGCGCGCCACCGCGGCGGCCAGCGCCGCCGGGTCGATGTCGCACACGTCGGTCAATTCGGCGCGCTCGGCGTGCTTCTCCAGCGCGGCAAAGTGGTTCTGGGCGATGCGGCCGCAACCGACCAGCGCGAAGCGGATCTTGCGGTCGGTGATCGGGGCCTGATGGGCAGCTTGCATGGTGTTCACGTCTTTCTGGAAAAGGCAAAGGGCGGCCGTCAGGGCCGCCCGCATCTATCCGGTGGAGGTGACGGGCCGGCCAGCGCCGCCCCGCCACACCGGCGTCATTATACGCCAGCCGTTGGACTCCGAGCCTGTTTCAGTAGTCGAGCGAGCCAAGGCAGGTTGAATGCCGCCAGCGCGCAGGAACCGGAATGGTCACAAAGTACATGAGGATCATGGCTGAGCGAGTCTCTGCGGGAGACTCGCACGCGCAGAGCACTGTCGGCGTTCAAGATGCGCAGGCGCAGCCGGCGAATGAAACGGGCACTCAAATCAGCAGGCGGTTGTCGCTGTGCAGATTGGTCGACTTGAGCCGGCTGACGAACTCGGGAAATTCGAGCCCGAAGCGCGCCTCCAGTTCCTCGGCGCGCTTTTTCAGCCCCTCGAAACGCGTCAGCGCCGGCGAGCCGGTGAAGGCCATCACCGCCACGTTGCCGTGGCTGGCCGACGGCAGTTCCAGCACCCGCCCCTCGAACACCCCGAGCAGGCGCTCCACGAACTGGTGGTAGCGCTTGTCGCCGCTCCACCAGTTGGCGACGAACACGCCGTCCGGCGCCAGCGCGCGCTTGCAGTCCTCGAAGAACGCCTCGGTGGTCAGCGCGTCGACGATCTGCAGGCCGTCGAAGCCGTCCACCAGGATGGCGTCGGTCGAGCCGCGGAAGATCTTGACGTAGTCGGCGCCATCGGCCTCGACGATCTCGAAGCGCTCCCCCTCTTCCGGCAGCTCGAAGAAGGCGCGCGCCACGTTGATCACCTGCGGGTTGATGTCCACCGCCACGCTCTTGGCGTCGCGCAGGTAGAAGTCGATGTAGCGCGCGAAAGAACCGCCGCCGAGACCGATCTGCAGGATATGGCGCGGCTCCGGATTGAACAGCAGAAAGCCCATCATGGCGCGGCTGTACGACAGCACCAGCCGCACCGGGTCGTCCACGTCCATCGAGCTTTGCACCGTCGCCGAGCCCAGGTGCAGCGAACGGATGCCGTCCACCTCGGAGATTTCCACCTCCGGCATGGCGTCCACGCCGTCGCGCACGCGGCGGCGGAACGGATGACGCGCTCTACCCGCCACAGGAGGTCTCCTTCGGGCGGGAGTCGAGGATGCTGATGGTGCGGCGCGGCGCATCGGCCAACTCGTCGTCGCCCGGCAGCGGCGGATCGCGGAACTCTTCCTTGTCGAAGGCGGTGTCGCCGTCGGCGAACGGCGCGTCCCCGGTCTTGAGCCCGGCGAAGTCGAACAGGCCGGTATCGGCCAGGTGCGACGGCACCACGTTCTGCAGCGCGCGGAACATGCTCTCCAGGCGCCCCGGGAAACGCTTGTCCCAATCGTTGACCATCTCCTTCACCACCTGGCGCTGCAGGTTGGGCTGCGAGCCGCACAGATTGCACGGAATGATCGGGAATTCACGCAACTTTGCGTAACGCTCCAGATCCTTCTCGCGGCAGTAGGCTAGCGGCCGGATCACCATGTGGCGGCCGTCGTCGCTCACCAGCTTGGGCGGCATCGACTTCAGCTTGCCGCCGTAGAACATGTTGAGGAACAAGGTATGCAGCATGTCGTCGCGATGATGGCCGAGCGCGATCTTGGTCGCCCCCAGTTCGTCGGCCACACGGTACAGGATGCCGCGGCGCAGGCGCGAGCACAGGCTGCAGGTGGTCTTGCCCTCGGGGATCACACGCTTGACGATGGAGTAGGTGTCTTCCTCGACGATGCGGTACTCGACGCCGATCGACGTCAGGTACTCCGGCAGCACGTGTTCGGGAAAGCCCGGCTGCTTCTGGTCGAGGTTGACCGCGACGATGGAGAAATCGATCGGCGCCGACTTCTGCAGCCCGAGCAGGATGTCGAGCAGGGCGAAGCTGTCCTTGCCGCCGGACAGGCAGACCATGACGCGATCGCCCTGCTCGATCATGTTGAAATCGTTGATGGCGTCGCCGACGTGGTGGCGCAGCCGCTTGGCCAGCTTGTTGGCCTCGAACAGCGCCTTCTGCGCCTTGGCGTCGAGGGTTTGGATATCGGACATGGGAAGGAACAGCTAAGAAATTGAAAAACAGGCGATTTTAGCGCGAATCGGGATGGTCTGTCATGGCTGACTCGTACCCAAAGATTATTCCACAAAGCAGTGAGAAGCGAGAAAACGAAGCCTGTTAGGACAAGTTTCTGCGCCGCTAAGGCGAAGGCAAGCGAGCAGGTCCGCCGACAGTACACGAGTACGGCAAGCGCTCCCTGAGCGAATCTCTGCGTGCCGATCTATCGCTGAGCAAATCAGAGATTTGCACGCAGTGATTGGCCCAGCGATAGATTCGCACGCAGCCTGCGCAGCGCCGCCGACAACGTTATCGCTTCCAAGGCGCCGTGGAATTACAACACCACGCTCCGGCCGCCATCCACCGCCAGCACCTGCCCGGTGACGTAAGCGGCGTCGAACAGCAGGAATTTCACCGCGCGCGCAATGTCCTCCGGCGTGCCGATGCGCGCCAGCGGAATGCTCGCCTCGATGCGCCGCTTGTGCTCCTCGTCGAAGAACGACTCGCCCTCCGGCCAGAGGTTGCTGCCCGGCGCCACGCCGTTGACGCGCACCTCGGGCGCCAGTTCGATCGCCAGGCTGCGGATCAGCTGGGCATGACCGGCCTTGGCCAGGTTGTACACCACGTGCGACTTCATCGGCCGTTCGGCGTGGATGTCGACGATGCCGACGATGGCCCCGCCGCTCGCTTTCAGATGCGGCGTGGCGGCCTGTGCCAGAAACAGCGGCGCCTTCAGGTTGCTGCCCATCAGGTCGTACCACACCGCCTCGTCGATATGGCCGATGCCGGAGGGGAAGAAGCTGGAGGCGTTGTTGACCAGCCCGTCGAGCCGGCCGAACCCCTCGAGCGCCGTCTCCACCAGGCGCGGCAGTCCGGCGATGTCGTGCAGGTCGGCCTGCACCAGCACCACCGAACCGCGCCGCGCCCCGTTCAGCTCCAGGGCCAGGCTTTCCGCCTCGGCGCGCGAACCACGATAATGCAACACCAGCCGCGTGCCGCAAGCGTGCAGATGGCGAGCGATGCCCGCTCCCACCCGGCGCGCGCCGCCGGTAATCAGCACCACCTTGCCCTCGCCCATCGCCCCTCTCCCGTCGTCTGTCGCGTCGCCGCCCATCCCGCCCCTTTCCGACACGGCGGAATTGGCCGACAATTCTCCCCATTCTACCGCAAGCCACGCCATGACCCAGTTACCCGCCCCCGACGACGCCGCCCTGGCCGTCAGCCAAGAGCTCTCCCGCCACATCGCCGCCGAGATCGCCGCCCGCGACGGCTGGATTCCGTTCTCGCGCTACATGGAGCTGGCGCTGTACGCCCCCGGCCTCGGCTACTACAGCGCCGGCAGCCGCAAGTTCGGCGCCGCCGGCGACTTCGTCACCGCGCCCGAACTGTCGCCCTACTTCGGCCGCACCCTGGCGCGCCAGCTCGCCGAACTGCTGCCGCAGACCGGCGGCACGCTCTACGAGTTCGGCGCCGGCACCGGCCGCCTCGCCGTCGACATCCTCACCGAGCTGGAAGCGCTCGGCCAACTGCCCGAGCGCTACGCCATCATCGACCTCTCCGCCGACCTGGTCGAGCGCCAGCGGCAAACGTTGGCCGAAGCCCTGCCGCACCTCGCCGGCCGCGTCGAATGGCTGAGCGAGCTGCCGGAACAGTTCGACGGCGTCATCATCGGCAACGAAGTGCTCGACGCCATGCCGTGCGAGCTGGTGCACTGGACCCCCACCCCACAACAGCGCGGCGTCACCGTGCGCGACGGCGCCTTCGCCTGGGAAGACCGCCCGATCGCCGACCCCCTGCTCGCCGCCGCTGCCGCGGCACTGCCGCCCGAGGCCGCCGGCTACCTGTCGGAAATCAGCTTGGCCAACCGCGCCTTCATCACCACCCTGGCCGCGCGCCTGGTGCGCGGCGCCATCCTCTTGATCGACTACGGCTTCCCCGAGCGCGAGTACTACCACCCGCAACGCCACATGGGCACCCTGATCGGCCACTACCGCCACCACACCGTGGACGACCCGTTCTACCTGCCCGGCCTGATGGATATCACCACCCACGTCGACTTCACCGCCGTGGCGCTGGCCGGCACCGAGTCCGGGCTCGACCTGATCGGCTACACCACGCAGGCGCAGTTCCTGGTCAACGCCGGCATCACTGCGCTGCTGCAACAGCTCGACCCGGACGACGTCGCCCACTACGCCCCGCGCGTCGCCGCCGTGCAGAAGCTGCTCTCGCCCAACGAGATGGGCGAACTGTTCAAGGTGATCGGCTTCGGCAAGGGCGTGAGCATCGACTGGATCGGCCTCGCCGAGGGCGACCGCTGCCACACCCTGTAAGAGCCTCCCCGACCTGTCGCGTGCGGCCCTCCGCGGTGAGAACCGCAGCACAGGAACCCTCATCGACACTGAGTCCATCAGGGTTTCACAGCGCTGGACCAATCTCTGCGTGCTAATTTTCGACTTGCTCAGCGATAGATTGGCGCGCAGAGCACATGAACCCCGACCAGGGGTCGCGCAGCAAGATCGGAGACAGGTTCTCAGCGTTTCGGCAAAAAATACGACCCAGGTGTTGACAGCTCCAAACAGCCCCGGTATAGTTCGCCCCACTTCGACGCAACAAGCAACGAAGCAGCGTGGCGAATTAGCTCAGTCGGTTAGAGCGACGGAATCATAATCCGCAGGTCCGGGGTTCGAGTCCCTGATTCGCCACCACCCAAATCAAAAGCAAAAAGCCAACTCAAGCGAGTTGGCTTTTTGCTTTTCCAGCTCCCACCAAACGCCAGCGCCGCCACCGGCACTCCGACAGCGCGTCAGCCCCCTCCCCGGCAATACCACCACTCAGCCCCTGCTCGGCTTCAGCACAACCGTGGGAGCATCGGCATCAAGGCAGTCGATCCATGGCCGGGGCAGCGACGGCGCGAGCACCCCACCCCAGCCTATTTCAGCAGCAGCGACAGCTCCCACGCCGCCTCGCGCAGCGGCTCCAGGTAGCGCGGCGGCAGTTCGTGCCCCGCCCCTCGGCAGGCCGGCACGTGCAGGCAGAGCGTGGCCCGGGCCGTGTCGAGGTCATCGCGGATCGGCACCGACAAGCTACACAGGCCCAGCTCGAACTCCTGGTCGCACCAGGCATAGCCTTGGGCGCGGATCGCCGGCAGCAGCCGCTGCAGGGCCTGGCGGTCGACCACGGTATGCGGGGTATGGCGCGGCAGCGGGGCGTCGAGCAGGGCATCGCGTGCCGCCGGCTCCAGCTCGCTCAGGATGACGCGCCCCGACGCGGTGCACGTCATCGGCACCCGAGCCCCCGTGGCGAAGCGGCTGTGATGGAAAAAGTGGCCAGGGGCCTCGGCCAGGCACAGCATCTCGCCCCGGTCGGGCACCAGCAGCATGCAACTCTCGCCGGTCAGCTCGGCCAGATGATTGAGCACCGCCTGCGCGGCGCGCGGCAGCGGGACGGATGCAAACGCGTCGAAGCCCAGTGTCAGGATTTTCGGCGTCAGTGCAAAGCGCTTGTCCGTACTCTGGCGCACGAAACCGAGCTGCTGCAGGGTATACAGGCAGCGGGCGACCGACGCGCGCGGGATGCCGGTCTTCTGGCCGATCTCGCTTACCGACAACGGCGTGCCGCCCGGGTCGAAGGCTTGTATCACCGCCAGGCCGCGTTCGAACGGCGTATCGGTATCGTGCATGGCGGAAGGCTCCCGGGAAAAACGGGACGGGTCCGGACGCATCGGCCCGGCCCGTACCGGCGCGCGGTCGGCCATCTCGCGCCCCACATGACCAACGGCGGCGCAGCTCACGGCATCATCAGCCGGCTCGAATTGCACCGGCGCGGCAGGACGGCACGGCGCCGCCTTTCCTGACAGGGACGGAGGCATGGCGGCGGCCCTCATCGGTTCTTTTCGAAGTTGACCAGCAATTTCGTCAGCGCCCGGGACAAGCCGTGCAAGGCGGCGGCGATCTCGCGGTTCTTGACGATGTTCACCGTGCTCTGCTCGGAGGCCGCGCCCAGGCTTTCCATGCTCTGCGCGACCTCCGCCGAGGCGCTGGATTGCTGTTGCAGCGAGTTGGCGATGGCCTCGGTGACCGTCTCCAGCCCGGCACTGGCCTGATCGATCTGCTGCAGGCTGTCGACGGTTTGCTGAATGTTGTGCTGCACCCGCTGGATGCAGACGCCGACAGCCTGGCGGCCGTCGATGATGTGCGCGATCTTGTCCTTCAGTAGCGCGATGGAGGCGCGGATGTTGACGGTGTTGTCGGCGGTGTTTTCGGCCAACTGTCTCACCTCGTCGGCCACCACGGCAAAGCCGCGCCCCTGCTCGCCGGCGCGCGCGGCCTCGATGGCGGCGTTGAGGGCGAGCAGATTGGTCTGCTGGGCGATGCTCTGGATGATGTCGGTGATCGAGCCGATGTCCTCCGAAATGCCTTCCAGCTCCTGCACCGCGGCATTGGTCGTCTTGGCACCGCTGGCGGCCTCGTCCATCGCCGACTTCGATTCATCGATGAAGCGGTTGCCCGCCGCCGCCAGCGCCCTGCTGCGCTTGGCGTGCGCCGAGCCCTCTTGCGTCATGGCGGAAATTTCCTGGATCGACACCGCCAGCTGCTCCATGGCGGCGGCGATCTGCGCCACCCCTTGCGCGATCTGGGTGTTTTGCTGGTACAGCTGCCGGGCTTCCGTTTCGATATGGGTCGAGGTGCGGTCGATGCGATGGTTGACCGCCACCACGTCCGAGACCACCCCCTGCAGGTGGAGCCGGGTGGACTCGAGTGCGGCGCACATGTGCTGGAACTCGCGCGGGCCGCTCGGGACGATGGCCTGATCGAGGCGGCCCTCCCTCCAGTGGGCCAGGGCCGCCAGCATGAGGCGGCTGGAGCGCCGGGCTTGCTGCAACGCATAGAACAGCTGCCCGCCTGCCAGCGTGAGGCTCGCCAGATTCAGCGCCAGCGCCAGGGAACGATCGAGCCACAGGCCGCCGAGCACGCCCGCCATCATCACCAGCAGCGCCGCCGCCAGCCAGAACGACAGCGCACGGGCCTGCAGCGGCGGCGTGACTGGAAACGCCGCCGCCCCACGTTCGACCGCATGGTACAACTGCTCGGCCTGCTGCGTTTCCAGCGCACTCGGCGCCGTGCGCACCGACATGTAGCCGACGTGCCGCCCCTGCTCGTGTAGCGGCGAAACATGGGCCTTGACCCAATAAAAGCCGCCGTCCTTGCGGCGGTTCTTCACCAGACCCTTCCAGGTCTGGCCGCGCCGGATGCTCGCCCACAGGTCGGCGAACGCCTGCGCCGGCATGGCGGGGTGCCGGACGATATTGTGGTCCTGGCCCAGCAGCTCCTCCTCGGTGAAACCGCTGATGCGCATGAACTCCGGATTGGCGTACAGGATTTTTCCCTGTAGATCCGTTTTCGTCACGATCGGGCATCGTGGGTCGAGCGTCACTTCGTGATCGGTGATCGGCAGATTGTTTCGCATGCTGTACCACTTTGTGTTCGGGAAAGGGACCCGCGCGGGCGCCTGCGGTTTGCGGCAAGACAACCCGACAGGCGTGCGGACCGCGCTGGCCAGATCGGATGAGCCGACCGGGTGAGGCAAGCTCACCGACGGCAAAAAACCGGGTGGTCCTGACGAACCACCCGGTTGTTCTGCGCCCGCCGGCTTCAGGCGCTGGCGCGTTTGCGTTCGACTTCGGTCGTCGGGGCGGCCGCGGTGTCGCCGTTGAGGCGGAAGTCGAAGTCGATCGAGGCGAACGGCTGCTGCAGACCCTTCCTGTCGATCTCGGCCGCATCGGTGATACGGTTCACGGCCGGCACCAGGCCCTCGCGGCTGGCGAAGGCGAAGTCGTCCCACAGGTACTCGTCACCGTCGATGTTGATCTGCGTGGTCAGCTT
>NZ_FXAG01000038.1 GCF_900177275.1 Pseudogulbenkiania subflava DSM 22618 | reverse complement strand
ATCGCGCCGTCCATCTGGGCAGCACCGGTGATCATGTTCTTCACATAGTCGGCGTGGCCCGGGCAGTCTACGTGAGCGTAGTGACGGGTAGCGGTTTCGTATTCAACGTGAGCGGTATTAATGGTAATACCACGTGCCTTTTCTTCCGGCGCGCTGTCGATCTGGGAGTAGTCTTTGGCTTCGCCACCGAATTTCTTCGACAGAATGGTGGTGATAGCGGCGGTCAGCGTGGTTTTACCATGGTCAACGTGACCGATGGTGCCGACGTTTACGTGCGGTTTTGTCCGCTCAAACTTTTCTTTTGCCATTTTGCAAAATTCCTTGATTTAAAGAACAACAGATCAGGTTGGCCGAAGCCTGCTTCGGCCAACCTCAGCGCGCATTACTTCTTGGCGTTCATTACAGCGTCAGCGACGTGCTTCGGCGCCTCGGAGTAGTGCTTGAACTCCATGGAGTAGGTCGCACGACCCTGGGTTGCCGAACGCAGGTCGGTCGAGTAACCAAACATCTCGGCCAGCGGTACTTCGGCCTTGATCTTCTTGCCACCCAGGCCGTCATCGTCCATGCCCTGAACAATGCCGCGACGACGGTTCAGGTCACCCATCACATCGCCCATGTACTCTTCCGGCGTTTCCACTTCCACGGCCATCATCGGCTCGAGGATGCACGGACCGGCACGGCGCATGGCTTCCTTGAATGCAATCGAACCAGCCAGTTCGAAGGCAATCTGCGAAGAGTCAACGTCGTGATAGGAACCGAAGGTCAGACGCACAGTCACGTCCACCACCGGGAAGCCGGCGAGAATACCGTTGTTCAGCGAGTTACGAATACCCTTGTCAACCGAAGGGATGAATTCACGCGGAATCACGCCACCCTTGATCTCGTCGATGAACTTGTAGCCATTGCCTTCACCGGACGGTTCCAGAGTGATCGTACAATCACCGTACTGACCCTTACCACCGGACTGCTTGGCATGCTTACCCTGCACGTCGGTAACGGTCTTGGTGATGGTTTCACGGTAGGCAACCTGCGGAGCACCGACGTTGGCTTCCACACCGAATTCACGCTTCATGCGGTCGACCAGAATTTCCAGGTGCAGTTCACCCATACCGGAAATGATGGTCTGGCCGGATTCTTCGTCGGTGCGCACGCGGAACGACGGGTCTTCCTTGGCCAGGCGATTCAGGGCAACACCCATCTTTTCCTGGTCAGCCTTGGTCTTCGGCTCGACGGCAACGTGAATCACCGGGTCCGGGAATTCCATGCGCTCGAGGATCAGCGGCGCATCGACGGAACACAGGGTTTCACCGGTGGTCACTTCCTTCAGACCGATGGCGGCGGCGATGTCACCAGCGCGCACTTCGTCGATCTCTTTACGGTCGTTGGCGTGCATCTGCACGATACGGCCGATACGCTCTTTCTTGCCCTTGACCGTGTTCAGCACGGTGTCGCCCGACTTCACCACGCCAGAGTAGACGCGGAAGAAGGTCAGCTGACCGACGTACGGGTCGTTCATCAGCTTGAACGCCAGCGCCGAGAAGTGCTCGTCGTCGGAAGCCTGACGGGTGGTCGGGGTACCGTCGTCCAGCTCACCCGGCACCGGCGGAACGTCCAGCGGGCTCGGCAGCAGGTCGATCACGGCGTCCAGCATGCGCTGAACACCCTTGTTCTTGAAGGCGGAACCGCACAGCATCGGCTGGATTTCGCAACGCAGGGTACGCTCGCGCAGACCACGAACAATTTCCTCTTCGGAGAGCTCGCCCTCTTCCAGGTACTTGTTCATCAGGTCTTCGTCGACTTCGGCAGCCGCTTCGACCATCTTCTCGCGCCATTCTTCGGCCACGGAAACCAGGTCAGCCGGGATGTCGCCGTATTCGAACTTCATGCCCTGGGAAGCTTCGTCCCAGATGATGGCCTTCATCTTCAACAGGTCAACCACACCTTCGAAGCCATCTTCAGCACCGATAGGCACTACGATAGGCACCGGATTGCCACGCAGACGGGTTTTCACCTGATCCACGGCGCGGAAGAAGTTGGCACCCTGACGGTCCATCTTGTTCACGAAGGCGATACGCGGAACCTGGTACTTGTTGGCCTGGCGCCATACGGTTTCCGACTGCGGCTGTACGCCGCCCACGGCGCAGTACACCATCACGGCACCGTCCAGCACGCGCATGGAACGCTCTACCTCGATGGTAAAGTCCACGTGTCCCGGGGTGTCGATGATGTTGAAGCGGTGTTCCGGATACTGCAGGCCCATACCCTTCCAGAACGTGGTGGTAGCGGCGGAGGTAATGGTAATACCACGCTCCTGCTCCTGCTCCATCCAGTCCATGGTGGCGGCGCCGTCGTGAACTTCACCAATCTTGTGGTTCACACCGGTGTAAAACAGAATGCGCTCGGTAGTAGTGGTCTTACCGGCGTCGATGTGAGCGCTGATACCAATGTTGCGGTAGCGCTCGATAGGAGTTTTCCTAGCCACGGCCAAAACCTTCTCGGTGGGTTTAACTTAGAAACGGAAGTGCGAGAACGCCTTGTTGGCTTCGGCCATGCGGTGAACTTCTTCACGCTTCTTCATGGCGCCGCCACGGCCTTCGGCCGCGTCGATCAACTCACCGGCCAGACGCAGGTCCATGGATTTTTCACCGCGCTTGCGGGCTGCATCACGCAACCAGCGCATAGCGAGCGCCATACGACGTGCCGGACGCACCTCAACTGGAACCTGATAGTTTGCACCACCTACACGGCGGCTCTTCACTTCGACAACCGGCTTGGCATTGGACAGTGCGGTATTGAACACTTCAATGGCATTCTTGCCGGTTTTCTTTTCAATCTGGTCCAGCGCGCCGTAGATAATGCGCTCTGCAACGGATTTCTTGCCGTCGATCATCACGACGTTCATGAATTTGGAGAGATCCTGGCTACCGAACTTCGGATCCGGCAGGATTTCGCGTTTGGGGACTTCTCTGCGTCTTGGCATGGTAATTCCTTAAATCAATTCAGTTGAGCTTGATGCTCATGGCCGCCCAGTGGAGCAACCACTTACTCGACGGTATGTCACCGCCGTTCACGTTCCGAGGCTAGCGACTTACTTAGGACGCTTGGCACCGTACTTGGAACGGGACTGCTTACGGTCTTTCACGCCAGCGGTATCCAGCGAGCCGCGCACGGTGTGGTAACGCACACCCGGCAAGTCTTTTACACGACCGCCCCGGATCAGCACCACGGAGTGTTCCTGCAGGTTGTGGCCTTCACCACCGATGTAGGAAATCACTTCGAAGCCGTTGGTCAGACGAACCTTGCACACTTTACGCAGAGCGGAGTTCGGCTTTTTCGGGGTCGTGGTGTAAACACGGGTGCACACGCCGCGCTTCTGCGGGCAGGCCTCCAGCGCCGGCACCTTGCTCTTCGCCTGCTCGGCGAGGCGGCCTTTGCGCACGAGTTGGTTGATGGTTGGCATTACTATCAGTTCCTTGTTGAGTCATGAACGGCAACATGCCGCCCAGAAGGACGGAGGATTATATTTTAGGCGCTCGGACAGCGTCAATGAAAAGACGCTGCCTTCCAACGTTAACCGTTGAAAGGACAGCGTTTTTCAACACTTCAGCAACAGAGAGGGATTACTCGTTGCCTTCGAGCGTCTCCATCTGCGGCTCCAGCAGTTGCTGGTCGGCGCCGCCTTCGCCGCCCGGCGCGTGACGGCGACGGTTGCGATGGTAAGCCAGACCGGTACCAGCCGGGATCAGGCGGCCGACGATGACGTTTTCCTTCAGGCCGCGCAGGTCGTCCTTCTTGCCCATGATCGCGGCTTCGGTCAGTACGCGCGTGGTTTCCTGGAACGACGCCGCCGAAATGAAGGAGTCGGTCGACAGCGAGGCCTTGGTGATACCCAACAACACGTTGTCGTAGTGAGCCGGTTCCTTGCCTTCGGCCAACATCTCGTCGTTCTTCGCCAGCACTTCGGCACGCTCGACCTGCTCGCCCTGGATGAAGTCGGTATCGCCGGAATCGGTGATGACCACACGACGCAGCATCTGGCGGATGATCACCTCGATGTGCTTGTCGTTAATCTTCACACCCTGCAGACGGTACACTTCCTGTACTTCCTGGACGATGTAGCGGGCCAGCGCCTCGATACCCTGCAGACGCAGGATGTCGTGCGGATCGACGGCACCGTCGACGATCAGTTCTCCACGGTTCACCACCTGACCATCGTGCACCAGCACGTGCTTGTCTTTCGGGATCAGGCTTTCGAAGCCGTTGCCGTCCAGATCGGTGATGATCAGGCGCTGCTTGCCCTTGGTGTCCTTGCCGAACGACACGGTACCGGTGACTTCGGCCAGCATGCCGGCGTCTTTCGGCGAACGTGCTTCGAACAGCTCGGCCACACGCGGCAGACCACCGGTAATGTCGCGGGTCTTGGTCGATTCCTGCGGAATACGCGCCAACACCTCGCCCTTGCCGACCTCCTGGCCATCGCGCACGGTAATGATGGCGCCGACCTGGAAGGTGATCGATACCGAGGAATCGGAACCGGCCAGCTTCACTTCATTGCCGAACTCGTCCAGCAGCTTCACCAACGGACGCAGCATCTTGGACTGCGAACCGGCGCGGCGCTTCGGATCGATCACCACCAGCGTCGACAGACCGGTCACTTCATCGGTCTGCTTGGCGACGGTGTTGCCTTCTTCGACGTTCTCGAACTTCACGCGACCAGCGTACTCGGTGATGATCGGACGGGTGTGCGGGTCCCACGTGGCCAGCACGGCGCCGGCCTTGATCACCATGCCATCGTTGACCAACAGGGTGGCACCGTACGGCACCTTATGACGCTCTCGCTCGCGACCGATGTCGTCGTGGATCACCACTTCGCCGGAGCGGGTGATGACGATCAGCTCGCCCTTGTTGTTGGCGACGTAACGCATCTGGCTGGAGAAGCGTACGGTACCGTTGGACTTACCTTCCACCTGGCTGGCCGCGGCCGAACGGGACGCCGCACCACCGATGTGGAAGGTACGCATGGTCAGCTGGGTACCCGGTTCACCGATCGACTGGGCTGCGATCACGCCCACCGCTTCGCCGGCGTTGACGCGCTTGCCGCGCGCCAGATCGCGACCGTAGCACTTGGCGCACAGACCGTAGCGGGTGTCGCAGGTGATCGCGGTGCGCACCTTGACTTCGTCGATACCCAAACTGTCGATCATTTCGACCAGATACTCGTCGAGCAGCGTACCGGCTTCGATCACGGTCTCGCTGGTGGACGGATCCACCACGTCGCTGGCGGTGACACGGCCGAGGATACGGTCGCGCAGCGCTTCGATCACGTCACCACCCTGCAGTACCGCCTTCATCACGAAGCCGTTAGTGGTGCCACAATCGTCCTCGATCACCACCAGATCCTGCGTCACGTCGACCAGACGACGGGTCAGGTAACCAGAGTTAGCCGTCTTCAACGCGGTATCCGCCAGACCCTTACGGGCACCGTGGGTCGAGATGAAGTACTGCAGTACCGTCAGACCTTCGCGGAAGTTGGCGGTAATCGGCGTTTCGATAATCGAACCGTCCGGTTTCGCCATCAGGCCCCGCATACCGGCCAGCTGCTTGATCTGCGCCGCGGAACCCCGGGCGCCAGAGTCGGCCATCATGTAAATCGAGTTGAACGATTCCTGATCGACTTCCTTGCCTTCCTTGTCCAGTACCTTCTGGGTGGACAAATCGTCCATCATCGCCTTGGCGATCTTGTCGCCGGTACGACCCCAGATGTCCACAACCTTGTTGTAGCGCTCGCCGTTGGTCACCAGACCCTGGCGGTACTGTTCTTCGATTTCCTTCACTTCCTTCTGGGCTTCGCCCAGCAGCTCGACCTTCTTGACCGGAATCTGCATGTCGTCGACGCAGATCGAGATGCCGCCGCGGGTGGAGAAGGCGAAACCGGTGTACATCAGCTGGTCGGCAAAGATCACCGTGTCGCGGATGCCGCAACGACGGAACGAGGCGTTGATCAGCTTGGAGATTTCCTTCTTCTTCAGCGCCTTGTTGATGTGCTCGAACGGCAGGCCCTTCGGCAGGATGTCCGACAGCAGCGCGCGGCCGACGGTGGTGTCGTAGCGCTTGATCACCGGCTGGAACTCACCCTGCTCGTCCTTTTCCCACTCGCGCAGACGCACGGTGATGCGGGTAGCCAGCTCGACCTGACGGGTTTCGTAGGCGCGGTGCACTTCCTTGGTGTCGGCGAACACCATGCCTTCGCCCTTGCCGTTCACCTTGTCGCGGGTCATGTAGTAAAGACCCAGCACGATATCCTGCGACGGCACGATGATCGGCTCGCCGTTGGCCGGCGACAGCACGTTGTTGGTGGCCAGCATCAGGGTGCGGGCTTCCATCTGCGCTTCCAACGACAGCGGCACGTGGACGGCCATCTGGTCACCGTCAAAGTCGGCGTTGAACGCCGCGCAGACCAGCGGGTGCAACTGGATGGCCTTGCCTTCGATCAGCACCGGCTCGAACGCCTGGATACCCAGACGGTGCAGGGTCGGCGCACGGTTCAGCAGGACCGGATGCTCGCGGATGACGTCTTCCAGGATGTCCCATACTTCCGGCACTTCCTGCTCGACCAGCTTCTTTGCGGCCTTGATGGTGGAAGCCAGGCCCAGCACTTCCAGCTTGTGGAAGATGAACGGCTTGAACAGTTCCAGCGCCATCTTCTTCGGCAGGCCGCACTGATGCAGGCGCAGGGTCGGGCCCACGGTGATCACGGAACGGCCGGAGTAGTCGACGCGCTTACCCAGCAGGTTCTGACGGAAACGACCGCCCTTACCCTTGATCATGTCGGCCAGCGACTTCAGCGGGCGCTTGTTGGCGCCGGTCATGGCCTTGCCGCGGCGGCCGTTGTCGAGCAGCGAGTCGACCGATTCCTGCAGCATGCGCTTTTCGTTGCGCACGATAATGTCCGGCGCGCGCAGTTCCAGCAGACGTTTCAGGCGGTTGTTACGATTGATGACGCGGCGGTACAGATCGTTCAAATCGGAGGTGGCGAAACGGCCACCGTCCAGCGGCACCAGCGGACGCAGTTCCGGCGGCAGCACCGGCAGTACTTCCAGGATCATCCATTCCGGCTTCATGCCCGAACGCAGGAAGGCCTCCAGCACTTTCAGGCGCTTGGCGATCTTCTTGATCTTGGTGTCGGAATTGGTAGCCTCGAGCTCGCGACGCAGGGTCTCGATCTCGTTGTTCAGGTCCAGGCTGCGCAGCAGTTCGCGCACGGCCTCGGCGCCCATCATGGCCTTGAAGTCGTCGCCGTACTGGTCTTCCTTGTCGAGGAAGTCTTCTTCCGTCAGCAGCTGGCCGCGTTGCAGCGGAGTCATGCCCGGGTCGGTCACGACGAAGCCTTCGAAGTACAGCACGCGTTCGATGTCGCGCAGGGTCATGTCGAGCACCATGCCCAAGCGGGACGGCAGGCTCTTCAGGAACCAGATATGCGCGGTCGGGCTAGCCAGTTCGATGTGGCCCATGCGCTCGCGGCGCACCTTGGACAGGGTCACTTCGACGCCGCACTTCTCGCAGATCACGCCACGATGTTTGAGACGCTTGTACTTGCCGCACAGGCATTCGTAGTCCTTCACCGGCCCGAAGATGCGGGCGCAGAACAGGCCGTCGCGTTCCGGCTTGAAGGTACGATAGTTGATGGTTTCGGGCTTCTTGACCTCACCGTAGGACCAGGAACGGATCTTGTCCGGTGAAGCGATGCCGATCTTAATCGCATCAAACTCTTCTTCTTGCGTAACTTGCTTAAAGAGGTCGAGCAGAGCTTTCATTGCGTCTCCAGTCAGGAGACCGCGCTCCGGCCAAGGTTGGCCGAAGCGCGGCAATCCTAATTAATAACGTTCCAGGTCGATGTCGAGGCCGAGGGAGCGGATTTCCTTCACCAGCACGTTGAAGGACTCCGGCATGCCGGCGTCGATCTTGTGCTCGCCCTTGACGATGTTTTCGTACACCTTGGTACGACCGGTCACGTCGTCGGACTTCACGGTCAGCATTTCCTGCAGGGTGTAGGCGGCGCCGTAGGCTTCCAGCGCCCACACTTCCATCTCACCGAAGCGCTGGCCACCGAACTGCGCCTTACCACCCAGCGGCTGCTGGGTCACCAGCGAATACGGACCGGTGGAACGGGCATGCATCTTGTCGTCGACTAGGTGATGCAGCTTCAGGTAGTGCATCACGCCGACCGTGACCTTGCGGTCGAAGGCTTCGCCGGAGCGGCCGTCGAACAACGTCATCTGCGTCTTCGATTCGTTGAAATCCAGCAGATCGGTCTGCGGGTCCTCGTCCGGATAGGCCAGATCAAGCATCATCTTGATCTCGGCTTCCTTGGCACCGTCGAACACCGGCGTGGCGAACGGCATGCCCTTGGCCAGGTTGGAGGCCAGGTCGAGAATTTCCTCGTCGCTCATCGCGGCGATCTCTTCCGGCTTGCCGGTCTGATTGTAGACGCGCTCCAGGTAACCACGAATGTCGGCCACGGCACGCTGCGACTGCAGCATGCGGTTGACCTGTTCGCCGATACCCTTGCCGGCCCAGCCCAGGTGCACTTCCAGGATCTGACCGATGTTCATACGCGACGGTACGCCCAGCGGGTTCAGTACGATGTCGACCGGACGACCGTCGCCCATGTACGGCATGTCTTCCACCGGCAGGATGCGCGATACCACACCCTTGTTACCGTGACGACCGGCCATCTTGTCACCGGCCTGCAGGCGGCGCTTCACCGCCAGATAAACCTTGACCATCTTCTGCACGCCCGGCGGCAGCTCGTCGCCCTGGGTCAGCTTGCGCTTTTTGTCTTCGAACTTGAGGTCGAATTCTTCACGCTTCTGCGCCAGGCTTTCCTTGATCAGCTCAAGCTGCTTGGCGATGTCTTCGTCGGCCATGCGGATGTCGAACCAGTCGTGCTTGGACGGCAGACCATCCAGGTAGTCGCGGTCGATCGCGGTGCCCTTGGCCAGGCGCTTCGGACCGCCGTTGGCAACCTTACCCATGATCAGACGCTCGATACGGCTGAAAGCGTCGTTGTCGAAGATACGCAGCTGGTCGTTCAGGTCGAGACGGTAGCGCTTCAGTTCGGCGTCGATGATCGACTGGGCGCGCTTGTCGCGCTCGATACCCTCGCGGGTGAACACCTGCACGTCGATCACGGTGCCGGTCATGCCGGTCGGCACGCGCAGCGAGGTGTCCTTCACATCGGACGCCTTCTCGCCGAAGATCGCGCGCAGCAACTTCTCTTCCGGGGTCAGCTGGGTCTCGCCCTTCGGCGTCACCTTGCCCACCAGCACGTCGCCGGCTTCCACCTCGGCGCCGATGTAGACGATGCCGGAATCATCCAGACGGCCGGCCATGCGCTCGGACAGGTTCGGGATGTCGCGGGTAATTTCTTCCGGCCCCAGCTTGGTGTCGCGCGCGACGACCGACAGTTCTTCGATGTGGATCGAGGTGTAGCGGTCTTCAGCCACCACCTTCTCCGAGATCAGGATCGAGTCCTCGAAGTTGTAGCCGTTCCACGGCATGAAGGCGATGGTCATGTTCTGACCCAGCGCCAGTTCGCCGAGGTCGGTCGAAGCACCGTCCGCCACCACGTCGCCGCGGGCAATCTTGTCGCCCATCTTCACCACTGGGCGCTGGTTGATGTTGGTGTTCTGGTTGGAGCGGGTGAACTTAGTGAGGTTATAGATATCCACACCGACTTCACCGGCCAGCGCCTCTTCGTCGTTGACGCGGACCACGATACGGTTGGCATCGACGTAGTCGACCACACCGCCACGTCGCGCCACCACGGTGGTACCCGAGTCGACGGCTACCGAGCGCTCGATGCCGGTACCGACGAACGGCTTCTCCGGGCGCAGGCACGGCACGGCCTGACGCTGCATGTTGGCACCCATCAGGGCACGGTTGGCGTCATCGTGCTCCAGGAACGGAATCAGCGAGGCAGCAACCGACACCACCTGACCGGTGGCCACGTCCATGTACTGCACACGGTCCGGCGTCGCCAGAATGGTTTCACCCTTCTCGCGGCAGGTCACCAGCTCGTCGATCAGCGTACCGTCGCTGTCCAGCTCGGCGTTGGCCTGGGCGATGACGTAACGGCCTTCCTCGATCGCCGACAGGTAATCGATTTCCATCGTCACCTTGCCGTCGATCACCTTACGGTACGGGGTTTCCAGGAAGCCGAACTCGTTGGTGCGGGCATAGACCGACAGCGAGTTGATCAGACCGATGTTCGGACCTTCCGGCGTTTCGATCGGGCACACGCGGCCGTAGTGGGTTGGGTGTACGTCACGCACTTCGAAGCCGGCGCGTTCGCGGGTCAGACCGCCCGGGCCCAGGGCCGAGACGCGGCGCTTGTGGGTGATTTCCGACAGCGGGTTGGTCTGGTCCATGAACTGCGACAGCTGCGACGAACCGAAGAACTCCTTGATCGCGGCCGATACCGGCTTGGCGTTGATCAGGTCGTGCGGCATCAGGTTGTCGGATTCGGCCTGGTTCAGGCGTTCCTTGACCGCGCGCTCGACACGTACCAGACCGGCACGGAACTGGTTCTCGGCCAGTTCGCCCACCGAACGCACGCGACGGTTGCCCAAGTGGTCGATGTCATCCACTTCGCCACGGCCGTTCTTCAGCTCGCACAGGATGGCGATCACCGACACGATGTCTTCGGTCGTCAGCGTGGCGTCGGCCACGTCGCGACGCACGGCAAACTTCTCGCCGATCAGCGTCTTGAACCACTCCGGGGTCTTGTCGTCGAACTTGTACTGGTAGGTGCGGGTGTTGAACTTCATCCGGCCCACGCGCGACAGGTCGTAGGTATCCGGGCTGAAGAACAGGCGCTGGAACAGCTGCTCGACGGCGTCTTCGGTCGGCGGTTCGCCCGGGCGCATCATGCGGTAGATCGCCACGCGCGCCTGCAGCCGATCCTGGATGTCGTCCACACGCAAGGTCTGCGCGATGTAGGAGCCCTGATCCAGGTCGTTGGTGAACAACACGTCGACCTGCGGAATCTCCGCCAGCGCCAGCTTGGCCAGGATCTCTTCGCTGATTTCTTCGTTGGCACGAGCAATCACTTCGCCGCTGTCGGTGTTCACCACGGCGCGCGCCAGCATCTTGCCCAACAGCGCGTCGGACGGCACTTCGATGCGATCGAGGTTGGCCGCAACGATGTCGCGGATATGCTTGGCGGTGATGCGCTTGTCCTTGGCGACGATCAGCTTGCCATCCGGAGCCACGATATCGAACTTGGCGACTTCACCCTTGAGGCGGTCGGCCACCACTTTCATGTGGACGCCGTCGTTACCCAGGTAGAAGGTATCGGTATTGTAGAACTCGGCCAGTATCTGCTCTTCGCTATAACCCAGCGCTTTCAGCAGGATGGTGACCGGCATCTTGCGGCGGCGGTCGATACGGAAGTACAGGTGATCCTTCGGATCGAATTCGAAATCGAGCCAGGAGCCACGGTAAGGAATCACGCGTGCCGAGAACAGCAGCTTGCCCGAGGAATGCGTCTTGCCGCGGTCGTGCTCGAAGAACACGCCCGGGGAACGGTGCAGCTGGGAGACGATGACCCGCTCGGTACCGTTGATGATGAAGGACCCGTTAGTGGTCATGAGCGGAATTTCGCCCATGTAAACTTCATTCTCGCGCACCTCCTTCACCACCGGTTTGGAGGACTCCTTGTCCAGGATAGTCAGGCGAATACGCGCGCGCAACGGCGACGCGTAGGTGATGCCGCGCAGCTGGCACTCCTGAACATCGAACGGGGGCTCACCAAGAATATAGTGTGCGAAATCCAGGCGGGCATAGCCGTTGTGGCTCACGATCGGGAAAATCGAATTGAATGCCGCCTGCAGCCCAGCCTCCTTGCGCTGGTCGATAGGCACGCCCAGCTGGAGGAATTCGGTGTACGAATCGATCTGGGTCGCCAACAGGAATGGGACATCGAGAACACTGTCGCGTTTCGCAAAGCTCTTACGAATACGCTTTTTCTCAGTAAACGAATAACTCATAGAGTCTCCATCGAGATGGGGTGGCGCAAGAAATCAAAAGTCAGCAGCCACGCACGCATTGATTGCTGGCTTTTACTTTCTTCGTGTCGGCCAATCACAAGCGCAATAAGGCTGGCGGATTTCTCCGCCAGCCTCACTCATCTTCCGGTCAGGAAGATTACTTCACTTCAGCCTTAGCACCGGCTTCGGTCAGCTGCTTCAGCACGTCTTCGGCTTCAGCCTTGGATACGCCTTCCTTCACAGCCTTCGGAGCGCCGTCTACCAGATCCTTGGCTTCTTTCAGACCCAGACCGGTGATAGCACGTACAACCTTGATCACGTTGACCTTGTTGTCGCCAGCAGCGGACAGGATCACGTCGAATTCGGTCTTCTCTTCAGCAGCAGCAGCGCCACCAGCAGCCGGGCCAGCAACGGCAACGGCAGCAGCGGAAACGCCGAACTTCTCTTCGAACGCCTTAACCAGGTCGTTCAGTTCCATAACGGTCAGGGCACCAACTGCCTCGAGGATGTCTTCTTTGGTAATTGCCATGTGAAATTCTCCTGAATTCGGAATAAGTCAGATTGATTAAGCCGCCTCGGCTTGCTTCTTCTCGGCAAGGGCTGCCAGGCCACGGGCGAAGCCGGCCATCGGAGCTTGCAGAACGTAGAGAAGCTTGCTGAGCAGTTCTTCGCGGCTCGGGATCGAGGCCAGCTCAGCAACCTGAGCGGCGTCCAGCACCTTGCCATCGTAAGAACCTGCTTTGATGACGATTTTGTCATCTTGCTTGGCGAACTGTTGCAGCACCTTGGCAGCAGCAACCGGGTCAGCCGAGATGCCGTACACGAGCGGACCGACCATCTGGTCAGCCAGGCCCGCGAAGGCGGTGTCGGCCACGGCGCGACGCACCAGCGTGTTCTTCAGAACGCGCAGATACACACCGTTCTCACGTGCTTTCGCACGGAGTTGGGTCATGCTACCAACCTCGATGCCACGATATTCGGCGATAACGAGGGTCTGGGCATCTACCAGTTGGGCAGATACTTCGGCCACTACCGCCTTTTTATCTTCAAGATTGAGACTCAAGGTCTAGCTCCTAGTCTGAAATGAAGCGGCGAACCGCTCCGCTTTGCAGCGGCGACCTGTTCAGGAGACACAGCAGAACTATCTGATGGTGCCCATGGGCGGAATTGAACCGCCGACCTCTCCCTTACCAAGGGAGTGCTCTACCCCTGAGCTACATGGGCCCGTAAGACGTTTTGACAGCCTTCTATTCGGGCACACCGTCTGCGTAGGACATCTTGCGACGATTAAGCCTTGCGGCTCCTACGGTCTTTGACAATCCGGCGGGCGAAAACCCGCCGGCCCAAAGTCTTGGCAAGCTAGAGAGCTTGCCGCAACGCCAACTTAAGCGTTGACGCTGCTGGTATCGACGCGAACACCGATACCCATGGTGCTGGATACGGCGATCTTGCGCAGGTACAGGCCCTTGGAGGCGGCCGGCTTGGCTTTCACCAGGGCATCCACCAGAGCAGACAGGTTCTCACGCAGGGCTTCGGCTTCGAAAGAAGCACGGCCGATGGTAGCGTGAATGATACCAGCCTTGTCGGTACGGTACTGAACCTGGCCGGCCTTGGCGTTCTTCACGGCTTCGGCGACGTTCGGGGTCACGGTACCCACTTTCGGGTTCGGCATCAGGCCGCGCGGACCGAGAATCTGACCCAACTGACCGACCACGCGCATCGCATCCGGAGAAGCGATGACCACGTCGAAGTCCAGCTGACCAGCCTTGATTTGCTCGGCCAGATCGTCGAAACCGACAATTTCGGCACCGGCAGCCTTGGCGGCTTCGGCGTTGGCACCTTGGGCAAACACGGCAACACGTACCGATTTACCAGTACCACGCGGCAGCACAACGGAACCACGCACAACCTGGTCGGATTTACGCGGATCCACACCCAGATTGACGGAAATATCGATCGACTCGTCGAACTTGGCGGTAGCCGCTTCTTTCACGAGCGCCAGCGCTTCGTCAACAGCGTACAGCTTGTTGGCGTCAACCTTGGCGTTCAGCGCTTTCAGGCGCTTGGAAACCTTAGCCATTACACACCCTCCACTTTCAGACCCATGGAACGAGCGGAACCGGCGATGGTACGCACGGCAGCATCCAGATCGGCAGCGGTCAGGTCCGGGGACTTGGTCTTGGCGATCTCTTCCAGCTGAGCGCGGGTAACGGTGCCCACCTTGTCGGTATGCGGCTTCGGGCTACCCTTCTGGATGCCGGCGGCTTTCTTCAACAGAATGGTGGCCGGCGGGGTCTTCATCACAAAGGTGAAGGACTTGTCCGCGTAGGCGGTGATCACCACCGGAATCGGCAGACCCGGCTCGACGCCCTGAGTCTGGGCGTTGAACGCCTTGCAGAATTCCATGATGTTCAGGCCGCGCTGACCCAGCGCCGGACCGATCGGCGGCGACGGGTTGGCTTTACCAGCGGGCACTTGCAGCTTGATATAGCCGACAATCTTCTTTGCCACGATTTAGCTCCTAATACGGGTAATAACGCAGGCGAGGCGCCCGCTTCCCAGACGAAAGGGCATGATTATACATGCCTTCCAACAAACTGCCAAGCAGAATTACAGCTTTTCTACTTGGTTGAAATCCAGCTCGACCGGCGTCTCACGACCGAAGATCTGCACCGAGACGCGGATCTTGTTGCGCTCGTAATTCACCTCGTCCACCGAACCGTTAAAGTCGTTGAACGGGCCGTCGATGACGCGCACCTTCTCGCCCACCTCGAACAACACCTTCGGCTTCGGCTTCTCAACGCCTTCCTGCATCTGCTGCATGATGGACTCGACTTCCTTCTTGGAAATCGGAGCCGGGCGGTTGGCAGTACCACCAACGAAGCCAGTGACCTTCGGCGTACTCTTCACCAGATGCCAGGTTTCATCGGTCATTTCCATTTCGACCAGCACGTAGCCCGGGAAGAATTTGCGCTCGGAGATGGACTTGCGGCCATTCTTGACGTCAACCACTTCCTCTACCGGCACCAGCACCTGACCGAACAGGTCAGCCACCTCGGAGCGCTCGATACGCTCACGCAGCGCCTTTTGCACGCTCTTTTCAAAACCCGAATAGGCATGCACCACATACCAACGCTTAGCCATTATTAACCTCGACCGAGAAGCACGTCATAGAACAGCCAGGACAACCCCGAGTCGACCAGCCACATGAATAACGCCAGGATCAATACGAACACGAACACCAGACCCGTCATCTGCAGGGCCTCCTTGCGCGTCGGCCAAACCACCTTGCGGCCTTCCGCCACCGACTCCTGCGCGTAGCCGACGAAGGCCTTGCCGGTCGCCGACGTCCACACCACGGCGGCGGCGGCCGCCAGACTAACCACGAAGGCCAGCACCCGCAGCACACCCTGGGTTTCCGGAATCATGTAAAAGCCAACAATACCGACAGCGACGATCAGCCCTGCCAGTGCCAGCTTGATTTTGTCTTGCATTTCCATGTGCGGGATTTTCTCTGCGTGAATGCGACAAAAGACCAACCGGCGCGCAAGCGCCGGCTGGTCTTAATTGGCAGGCCAGGAGGGTCTCGAACCCCCAACCCTCGGTTTTGGAGACCGATACTCTACCAATTGAGCTACTGGCCTAAAACCTTTTCAGATCAAGCGATGATCTTGGCAACGACGCCGGCGCCGACGGTACGGCCACCTTCACGGATGGCGAAGCGCAGACCTTCTTCCATGGCGATCGGAGCGATCAGTTCCACGGTGATTTCCACGTTGTCACCCGGCATTACCATTTCCACACCTTCGGCCAGGCTTACGGCGCCGGTCACGTCGGTGGTACGGAAGTAGAACTGCGGACGGTAGTTAGCAAAGAACGGGGTGTGACGACCGCCTTCTTCTTTGCTCAGTACGTAGACCGAAGCAGAGAACTTGGTGTGCGGGGTGATCGAACCCGGCTTGGCCAGTACCTGACCGCGCTCAACGTCTTCACGCTTGGTGCCGCGCAGCAGCACGCCGACGTTGTCGCCAGCCTGACCCTGATCCAGCAGCTTGCGGAACATTTCCACGCCGGTGCAGGTGGTCTTGGCGGTGGCCTTCAGGCCCACGATTTCCAGTTCTTCGCCGACTTTGACGATGCCGCGCTCAACACGACCGGTCACCACGGTGCCACGACCGGAGATCGAGAACACGTCTTCGATCGGCAGCAGGAACGGCTTGTCTACAGCGCGCTCCGGGGTCGGGATGTAGCTGTCCAGCGCGTCGGCCAGACGGAAGATCGACGGCTCACCCATTTCGGACTGATCGCCTTCCAGCGCCAGACGAGCGGAGCCGGTGATGATCGGGGTGTCGTCACCCGGGAAGTCGTAGGACGACAGCAGGTCGCGCACTTCCATTTCCACCAGTTCCAGC
>NZ_FXAG01000005.1 GCF_900177275.1 Pseudogulbenkiania subflava DSM 22618 | reverse complement strand
ATGCCACGTTGTCATATCTGGCGACAACAACCAAACAATATCAACTGGTTATGATGTTGCATGGGGGAAATTCGGCTTCATCCCGGTCATACCCCCTCTTCAACCCGACTATAATGTCGCCGATTGTTCAAACCTGCCCCCCTTACAGACCCACACTACGATGAGAGCCCTATGAAAAACAAAGGCACTGGTGGACTGGTCTATTCGACCGAACACGGACGGATGTGTCCTGTCTGTCGACAACCCATGGACCACTGCACATGTCGTACAGCCGAAATGACTCCACCTTCCGATGGCGTGGTGCGTATCCGGCGTGAAACCAAGGGGCGCAACGGCAAGGGGGTGACGGTGGTGACCGGCGTCCCGCTGGAGCCGGCGGCATTGGCCAGCTTTGCCAAACAGTTGAGGCAAGCGTGCAGTTCGGGAGGCACGCTGAAGGATGGCGTGATCGAGATACAAGGCGATCACGTCGAACGGGTGACCAGCGCGCTCGAGGCACGAGGCTGGCGGGTCAAACGGAGCGGAGGCTGAGCCGCCTCTCCCCTCCCCGTCCTACAAACAAAAAAAAAGCACCCCGTAGGGTGCTTTTTTGATGCGGGCGCGACAGCGCTTACGCCTTGGACATGCGACGGCGTTCGTGCTCTTGCAGGTAGCGCTTGCGGAGGCGGATGGTCTGCGGGGTGATTTCGACGATTTCGTCGTCGTCGATGAATTCCACGGCGGATTCCAGCGTCAGCTTGATCGGGGTGGTCAGGCGTACCGCTTCGTCGGTACCGGAGGCGCGCACGTTGGTCAGCTTCTTGCCCTTGAGCGGGTTCACCACCAGGTCGTTGTCGCGGCTGTGGATACCGATGATCATGCCTTCGTACAGCTTGTCGCCCGGGCTGACGAACATGCGGCCGCGGTCTTCCAGGTTCCACAGTGCGTAGGCCACGGCTTCGCCGTTGTCCTGCGAGATCAGCACGCCGTTGTGACGGCCCGGCATGTCCGGCTTGACCGGGGCGTAGTCGTCGAACACGTGCGACATCAGGCCGGTACCGCGGGTCATGGTCAGGAAGTCGCCCTGGAAACCGATCAGGCCACGCGCCGGGATGTGATACTCGAGGCGGGTACGACCCTGGCCATCCGACTCCATGTTGGTCAGCTCGCCACGGCGGCGACCCAGTTCTTCCATCACGGCGCCCTGGTGGCCATCTTCCAGGTCGATGGTCAGGTTCTCATACGGCTCGCACTTCTCGCCGTTGATGTCCTTGAACACTACACGCGGTTTGCCGACGGCCATTTCGAAGCCTTCGCGGCGCATGTTTTCCAGCAGGATGGTCAGGTGCAGTTCACCACGACCGGAGACGCGGAAGATGTCGGCGTCTTCGGTGTCTTCCACGCGCAGCGCGACGTTGGTCAGCAGTTCTTTGGTCAGACGATCGCGAATCTGGCGCGAGGTCACGAACTTGCCTTCGGTGCCGGCCAGCGGCGAGGTATTGACCATGAAGTCCATGGTCAGGGTCGGCTCGTCCACACCCAAGACCGGCAGGCCAACCGGGGCGTCGCGATCGCAAATGGTCACACCGATACCGATGTCTTCCAGACCGGAAATGATGACGATGTCACCGGCTTCGGCTTCCGGCACTTCGACACGTTCCAGACCCTTGAAGCCCAGTACCTGGTTGATGCGGCCTTGAGCGGTCTGCTCTTCGTGGTTCATCACCACGACGACCTGACCCGGCTTGATGCGGCCGTTCAGCACGCGACCCAGGCCGAGGCGACCGGTATAGGTGGAGTAATCCAGTGCCGAGATCTGCAGTTGCAGCGGAGCATCCGGATCGCCTGCGGGGACCGGCACGTGCTTCAGTACGGTCTCGAACAGCGGGCGCATGTTGTCGGATTCGTCTTCCAGCTCGTACTTGGCAAAACCGGCCAGACCCGAGGCGTAGATGATCGGAAAGTCGAGCTGCTCATCGGTGGCGCCCAGCTTGTCGAACAGGTCGAACGTCTGGTCGACCACCCAGTCCGGACGGGCGCCCGGACGGTCGATCTTGTTGATGACCACGATCGGACGCAGGCCGAGCGCCAGGGCCTTCTTGGTCACGAAGCGGGTTTGCGGCATCGGGCCTTCGACGGCGTCAACCAGCAGTACTACACCGTCCACCATGCCCAGTACGCGTTCGACTTCACCGCCGAAATCGGCGTGCCCCGGGGTGTCGACGATGTTGATGTGGACGCCTTCGTAGTTGATCGCGGTGTTCTTGGCCAGAATGGTGATGCCGCGTTCTTTTTCGAGGTCGTTGCTATCCATCACGCGCTCGACCACCTGCTGGTTTTCGCGGAAGGTACCAGCTTGACGCAGGAGTTGGTCGACCAGCGTGGTTTTGCCGTGGTCAACGTGAGCAATAATGGCGATGTTGCGAATCTGTCGGGTCATGTCTTTGGACGGGAACGGAAAAATCACAAGATTCTAGCACGATATCGGCCTGTTCTCACAGGGCCAGGCACGACTTTCGGCATGGTTTTGGCTACACTCCAGAGCAAAACGAACAAGGAGCAGGAAAATGTACGACTGGGATGCGTTGTGGCACGAGCATGCGGGCTATCGTACCGGCTATACCGGGGACAAGAACGACCTCAACGAGTTGGCTGAAGAGCTGTCTGGCACGCTGGTGCACCCAGCCAAGGACGACGCCGGCGTGGCCGTCTACGACAGCGGCGACAGTTTCGTGCTGGTCGGACGCGGCAACGGCATGCAGATTCTGGATGTGCCGAAACACGCCCTGTTCGACATCACCCTGCGTTTCGTGACAGAAGACGAAGGCGCGGACACACCCCTGCCCTACGTGGAGATCCTGGTCGACAATCTGGCCACGGGCGACGAGGCAGCGTGGCGCGGCGAGGCCACGCAAGGCGATGACGGCGCTCCGTTGGTGGCCGGCTGCCCGCTGCGCAGCACCACGCCACCGGACATGCCGTTCGCCGAGTTGTCGTTCAGCCGTGGAGAGCGTTTCCGCGCAGCACTGCAGCAGCTGTGGCAGGAGGATATTCCGCAGCTCAAGCCGCTGATGGATGCCTGGTTTAAAGGCGAGAAAGCAGTGGTGATGGATGCCGACAGCCAGCCGCTGCCGGACGATGCCCGCACCCGGGAGATGCTGGATCGCTACGCCGAAATCATCCACCGCGAACAGGCGGCGCTGTCGCGGAAGTTTTCCGACAACGAGTTGCACCTGATCGCCGAGGTGCTGCGCGACATCCACTTCGAGTCTGCCGCCTCATGCCGCGGTGTGTGGCTGGCCGTGGAGGCGCGCCTGGTTCATGACGAACTCGACCGCAAGCTGGAGGTCGATGCGCAATCGTTGCTGGAACGCATGAAAGCCCTCAGCTTTGCTCAGGAAGTCGCGCTGATCGAGGCCCTGTCGCCCCTGCGCGAAACGCAAGAGGGATAAAAAAAGGGCGGCTCAGCGGCCGCCCGCAATCCCAATCCGTACGAAAGAAGTGCTCGTGGCTTTCATGCCCCGACGCGAGACGCAGTCTAGCGCACGATTATGACGCGGCAGTGACAGGGAACAGCGTCAGCACGATCTTGCCGAGGTTGAGGTTGCCTTCCATCGCCTCGTGCGCCTCGGCCACTGCAGCGAGCGGATAGGTGGAATCCAGCGTCAGCCGGATCACCCCTTGCCGCAGCGCAGGCAGTATCTCGGTTTCCAGTGCCCGCGCCAACCGCGCCTTGACCGCCTCGGGCTGGCTGCGCAGGGTCGAGCCGATCAGGGACTGGCGCTTGACCAGCAACCGTCCCAGGTTGATCTCCGAGCGTCCGCCGCCCATGACCCCGATCAGCACCAGCCGTCCGTCCAAGTTGAGGCAGCTCAGGTTCTGCTCCAGGTAGGTGCCGCCAACCGGATCGAGGATCACATCCGCCCCGCCCCAAGCCTTGACCTTGGCGCCGAAGTCGGCCTCCTGGCGGGCGTTGAAGGCTTCGTCGGCACCGAGGTTATAGCAATACTCCAGCTTCTCCTCGCTCCCTGCCGTCGCCCACACCCGGGCTCCCAGCAGCCGCGCGAGCTGGATCGCCGCCGCGCCCACGCCGCTCGCCCCGGCGTGCACCAGCAGCGCCTGGCCTTCGGCCAACCTGCCGACCTCGACCAGGTTGAGCCAGGCCGTCATCCAGGCCTCCGGCAGGCTGGCGGCCTCCACCCACGACATGCTGTCCGGTTTGGGAATGGCCAATTCGCTGTCCAGCACCACGTATTCGGCATAGCCGCCCCCCTCCACCAGCCCGAACACCGCGTCTCCCGGCTGGAAACGGGAAGGCCCGGATACCGCCTCCACCACCCCGGCCACTTCCAGTCCGAGGATGGCGGATGCTCCGGGCGGCGGAGGATACTGCCCCTCGCGCTGCACCACGTCGGCCCGGTTCACCCCGGCCGCCAACACCCTGACCAGGAGTTGTCCGTCGCCAAGCACGGGCTTCTCGACGATTCCCAGTTCCAGAGTTTCCCGGCCACCCGGCCGGCTTTGTATTACTGCCTGCATAGACATGATCGTTTACCTCGTCGGACTTTGCGCTCGCTCAAGCGCGGCAATCCTCATTTGATTACAATAGCACGCCATGAGTGACGACTGTTTCCACTGCGGCCTTCCGGTTCCGGAGGGCGCTTCCTTTCCGGTGCGCTATCGGGAAAGAACCGAATCCACCTGCTGTGCCGGCTGCCAGGCCGTGGCGCAGACCATCATCGATTCCGGTCTCGACGGCTATTACACCCACCGCACCCAGGGTGCGGGGCAAGCGGAGCCGTTGCCGCTGGAAGTGCTCGAGCGCATCCGCCTGTACGACTCCGACGAACTGCAGCAGAGCTTCGTCCATATCACGGCGGACAGTGTGCGCGAAGCCGCGCTGATCCTGGAAGGCATCACCTGTGCGGCCTGCGTCTGGCTCAATGAACAGCACCTGATGCACCTGCCTGGCGTGATCTCGGTCGACATCAACTACAGCAGCCACCGCGCCCGGGTACGCTGGGACAATGCACGCCTGAAACTGTCGCAAATTCTCGAGGCCATCGCCGCCATCGGCTATCGGGCCCACCCCTACGATGCCGCGCGCCAGGAGGCGCTGCATCAAAAAGAACGCAAGCAGGCACTGACCCGGCTGTGGGTCGCCGGTTTGTCGATGATGCAGGTGATGATGTACGCGGTACCGGTCTACCTGGCGCCGGACGGCGAGATCGACCCCGATTTCCTGTGGATGCTGCACTGGGCCAACCTGTTGCTGACGCTGCCGGTGATCGCCTATTCGGCGCTGCCGTTCTACCGCGCCACCTGGCGCGACATCACCACGCGCCGCGTCGGCATGGACACGCCGGTCACCATCGGCATCCTGACTGCCTTCGGTGCCAGCACCTGGGCGCTCATCAACAAGGTGGAGCACGGTATTTACTTCGACTCGGTATCGATGTTCGTGTTCCTGCTGCTGGGCGGACGTTATCTCGAAGGCATGGCGCGGCGCAAGGCTGGGGAAGCGGCGGAAAGCCTGGTGAAATTGGTTCCGGCCTTTGCCCACCGCCTCGCCGGCTGGCCGGACGAGGCGGTGGCGCACGAGGTGCCGGTGAGTCAGCTGGCTGCCGGCGACGTCCTGCTGGTCAAGCCGGGCGAGACCATCCCCGCCGATGGCGTGGTGCTGGCTGGCCACAGCGCGGCCAATGAATCGCTGCTCACCGGCGAGAGCCGACCCGTCGGCAAAACGGTGGATTCGACCGTGATCGCCGGCAGCGTCAACCTGGAGAGCCCGTTGACCGTGCGCATCAGCCAGGCCGGGCAAGGCACCCGGCTGGCCGGCATCGTGCGCCTGCTGGATCAGGCGCTGGCGGAAAAGCCGCGGCTGGCACAGCTGGCCGACCGTTTCGCCAGCGGCTTCGTCGCCGCGCTGCTGCTGGCGGCACTGGCCACCTACCTTGGCTGGCACTTTATCGACCCGGAACGGGCGTTGTGGATTACCGTGGCGGTGCTGGTGATTTCCTGCCCCTGCGCCCTGTCGCTGGCCACGCCGGCGGCGCTCACCGCCGCCAGCGGCCATCTCGCCGGGCTCGGGGTGCTGACCACGCGCGGCCACGCGCTGGAAACCCTGGCCAAGGTCAGCGATGTGGTGTTCGACAAGACCGGCACCCTGACCCACGGCGACATGCGCCTGGTGGAAACCCATCGTTGTGGCGACCGCGAGGACGTACTCGCGCTGGCCGCGGCACTCGAGGCGGGTTCGGAGCACCCGATTGCCCGCGCCCTGTTGGCGGCAGCACCGGCGGCACACCCCGCCGCCCATGCGGTGCGCAACGTTCCCGGCAGCGGCATTGAAGGCACGATCGACGGCGAGACCTGGCGCCTGGGGCGCAGTGACTTCGTTGCCGAACTCGCCGGGCCGCTGCCGCCCGGTCTCGCCGACTGGCAGCGCGGTCACACCCGGATTGCGCTGGGGTCGCGCCAGGGCTGGGCGGCCCTGTTCGCCATCGGAGACACCCGGCGCGACGACAGCGCCGCCGCCGTCGCGGCGCTGACCCGACAGGGGCTCGCCGTCCACCTCCTGAGCGGCGACGAGCACGAGGCGGTGCAAAGGTTGGCCGAAGACGCCGGCATCCGCCAGTTCCGCGCCCGCGCCACCCCGGAAGACAAGCTGGCCTACGTCAGCGCACTGCAGCAGCGCGGCGCCCGGGTATTGATGGTCGGCGACGGCATCAACGACGCCCCGGTGCTGGCGCGCGCCGACGTGTCGATGGCCATGGGTAGCGGCACCGACGTCGCCCGCGCCAGCGGCGACATGGTGCTGATCAACGACAGCCTGGCACTGGTCCCCGCAGCCGTCACGCTCGCCAGGAAAACCCTCGCCATCATCCGGCAGAACCTGGTCTGGGCGGTGTTGTACAATATCGTCGCACTGCCGCTGGCCATGGCCGGCCACGTCACGCCATGGCTGGCCAGCCTCGGCATGGCCAGCAGCTCGCTGCTGGTCGTGGGCAATGCGCTGCGCCTGGTCGGCATAAGACGCACCGCTGCGGTGACGGAAGAAGCACGCCCGGCAGGGATTTCCCGCCCGGCCCCCTCTCATGTGCAGCAGCCATGATGGCCGACGATTGAAACGGATGAACTGATGGAAAGTCTCTACCTACTGATCCCGCTAAGCCTGGTACTGGCCTTCGTGATCGGCTTCATTTTCTGGATGGCCACCCGCACCGGACAGTTCGACGATTTGGAAGGCCCGGGACACCGCATCCTGATGGACGACGATCGCCCCACCGCCAGCGACAAGGACGACCCCAACGCGGAGCCGCCTCCGCGCTGACCGAACCGCCACGCCCTCCTCCGGCTTCGGCGCGCATGCCCCAGCCGCCTCGCCGGCATAACCCGCCTTGCTGGCCGACACACCCACTCCACGGCCAATCCGCTATAACCATCGCAGCCAGGGCATCACCCGTCCCGCTGGCACGCACGCGCCTCGTCACTCGGCGCTTCAGGCGCAGCGCCGCGCCACGCAGCGGGAATCCCCGTCCAGGCGGTACCGGCCTGAAGCGTTTCCCCCTTCATCAGCAGCGACAGGGCATCGAGTCGCGCCCCTGCCCCCATCACCGAGTCGTACAGCACGACCGAGTAGGCGCCCACCTCGGCCTTCGCGCCGACCCACAACGTGGAGGCTTTCAGCATCCTGTCCTCGAACAGGTGGGTCTGCATCACGCAATCCTCGTTCAGCGCTACCTGGTCGCCCAAGTGGACCAGGTCAAATTCGAGGAAGCCGGTGGTCGACAGGTAGACGCGCCGCCCGATATGCACCCCGAGCAGGCGCAGGTACCAGGGCAGCAAGGGTGTGCCGCGCAGCATAGCCAGGGCGAGCGGCGTCGCCAGGAACTCGTAGAGCGCGTTGACCAGCTCCAGGCGCCAGACGAACAGGCTCCACAGGGGATGCACGAATGGCCGGAAGCGCCCCATGATGGTCCATTTCGCCACTGCCACCATGCCGATCACCATGGCGCAGCAAGCCATGTAGACAAGCGGGAGGCACAGCAGCGCCGCCGCAAGGCCGACACGAGCGCGCAGCAGCAGCATCGAGGTGACGACGCTGACGGTGACCAGGATGAAGCCTGCCGGCGGCAGCGTGACGCGCAGTATTTCGAAGGTGGCGCGCGACCACCGCAGCCAGGTCGGCGGGTCGTAGGTGCGCTGTTCGGAGAAGTCTGCGCTGGGCTCCCGCCGCGGCAGGCGGAGCGGCGGCGAGCCGAGCCACGAGGCCCCACGTTCGGCGGCCTGTTCGGGCTGCGGCGGAGAGATCGACAACACCCCGACCAGCGAGTTGTCGCCGAGCGTCACGCCGCCCGGCACCACAGCGCTATTGCCGAGGAACGCGCGCCGCCCAAGATGGGTTTGCCCCAGCCGGATCGTGCCGCCTTCGATATGCGGCGGACCGAGCGAAACCTCGTCGGCGACGGTACTGCCGTCATCCAGCCGCAGCAGATCAGGCATGGTCGAGCTGGCCGTGGACAATTCGACCCGGCGGCCGATCCTGGCACCGAGAGCCCGGTACCATGGCGCCACGTAGAGCGTGGCGTGCAGCGGCCCGATCAGGCCGAGGCTCAATGCCATCAGTTGGTCGATGATCCAGTGCCGCAGGTAGAAGCTGCCATGCAACGGATAGGTGCCGGGCTGCACCCGGCCGAGCAGCAACCATTTGAGCAGGACAACCTCGATGCTCAGCAGCAGCACGAAGGAGGCGCCGACCAGCGGGGTCGCGGCCAGATAGCGCAGCGGCTGCTCGAAGGGGTCGATCCCGATGAGAATCGCCATGCCCGGCACGATGGCAAGGAACATGACGAACGGTAGGATCAACACCAGCGCGGCGTAGAGCAACCCTTGCACGGCATGGTGCCAAGCGCCGCTGGCCGGGGCCGGCTGTGACCGCGCCGGCGATGGCGACCGACGAGCCGGCGACCCCGTCCAGGTTTGGCCGTCCGGGATGCGCCCCCCTTCCGGAAGCAGGGACAGGTCCTCCAGCCGGGCGCCATCCTCCATCACGGTGTTCTCGCGCAGCACCGCGCGCGAACCGACGAAGCAGCCGCGCCCGACACGGACCGAGCCGATCACCAGCTCGTCGCCCTCGACCGAGCAGCCGAGCAGCGAGGCGTGATCGTCGATGCTGGCGCCGTCACCAATCGAGATCAGGTCGAAGGCGGCCAGTTCGTCGCTGCCAAGGTAGACATCCTGCCCGATGCGCACCCCCAGCAGTCGATACACCAGCGGCAGCAACGGCGTGCCGGCGAGGTGGCTGAATGGCATGGCACCGATCAAGCCCTGGGCAAACCACCAGCGCAGATAGTAAGCGCCCCACAGGCGGTGACGGCCGGGCCGTATCCGTCCCAGCAGCAGCCACTTGGCTGCAATGGCGACCACGAGCAGCAGCGGATACATCGCCACCACCGCGACGGCAGCCCAGCCCACCGACTGCGTGACCGGGTAGCCATCCTCTTGCAAAAAGAAATACACCAGATACGGCGCCACCCATTGCAGCACCCCCAGGCCAAAGTGGAAATAGAGTCCGCCCGACTGCAGCAGGCCGGCCAGGAAGTGCCGCGCCCCGGCACCGCGCGCCGCCTTGGCGGGGGATGGCGTGACCTCCTCCGCAGGCGTTCCCGGATCGGCCGTATCGAGCATGGCGGCGAGCGCGGCGATGGTGGGATAACGATAGATGTCGGCCACCGAGACCCGCGCAAAACGCGCCTCCTGGCGCAAGGCCGACACGGCCCGTGCCGCCAGCAGCGAGTGGCCACCGAGGTCGCGGAAGAAGTCGTCGTCGACACCGACCGGCAGCGGCCGGAACAGGCTTTCCCAGACCTGCGCCAGGCGCTGTTCGGTGGCGTTGCGCGGCCGCCCCATGGCGGCCTGGGGAGGCCGGCTGCGCACGCGCGGCGGCGGCAGCGCCGAACGGTCTAGCTTACCGCACGGCTGGCGCGGTAATTCGCTCAAGGTTTCGATCAGCGCCGGCACCATATAGGCCGGCAGTTGCTGGCGCAACGCACCGCGCAGCCCGGTCTCATTGATAGTGCCATCGGCGCAGGGCACCACGTAGCCGACCAACTGCTGCACGCCGGGCGGGTCTTCGCGCACCGCGCACGCGGCCGCCACGATGCCGTCGGCCTGCAGCAGCGCCGATTCGATCTCGCTCAGCTCGATACGGAAACCGCGCAGTTTGACTTGGGCATCGGCCCGGCCATGACACTCGAGCTGGCCGTGTTCGTTGAAGCGTCCCAGGTCACCGGTGAGGTACAGCCGGGCGGAGCCCGCCGCGAGCGGGTCGCTCACGAAGCGCTTGGCGGTTTCTTCGGCCAACCCGACGTAGCCGCGCGCCACCCCCACACCGCCGATGCAAATTTCGCCAACGCTACCGTGCGGAACAGGCCGCTGTGCCTCGTCCAGCAGATGCACGCGATAACCCGGCAGCGGCCGCCCGATCACCACCGGCTGACCGGGCTCGAGCTCGGCGTAGGTGGCGATCACGGTGGCCTCGGTGGGACCATAAGTATTCACCACGCGACGGCCGGGCCCGGCCCAGCGCTCCACCAGTTCCTGCGGGCAGCTCTCACCGCCCAGGATGAGCAGGCGCAACGTCGGCACCTCCTCGGTCAGCATCGCCAGCAGCGTCGGCACGCACGACAGCACCGTGATCCGGTGCAGGTTGAGGAAGCCGGCCAGATCCGGGCCGCCGCACGCGACCGTGGACGGCGCACTGACCAGGGCTGCCCCGGCAAAGAGGGCCAGCCAGACCTCCTCGACCGATAGGTCGAAACACAGCGACGCGCCCTGGTAGACGCGATCCTCGGGGCCTACCGCAAACAGCCGCCCCTCGGCGCACACCAGGTGCACGGCACTATGGTGTTCGATCATCACCCCCTTGGGGCGACCGGTCGAGCCCGAGGTATAGATGATGTAACACAAGTCGGCGGGCTCCAGCCCGACCATCTCCGCCGGCAGACGTCTCGGGCTTTGCGCGGCGATCGCGGCACGCTCGGCGTCGATCTGTACCACGGTGCCGGCATAGGCCGTATAGCGTTGCGCCAGTGCCGTCGAGGTCAGCAGCACCTCGGCGGCCGCGTCGCGCAGAATGTACAGCACCCGTTCGGCGGGGTAGTCGGGATCGAGCGGCACGTAGGCGGCGCCCGCCTTGAGTATCGCGAGCAAAGCGACGTAGGCGTCGAGCGAGCGCGGCAGCAGCAGGGCGACGCGCGCACCACGGCCGACACCATGCGCGCGCAAATACCGCGCCAGGCGGTTGGCGCGCTGCTCGAGCACGCCATAGCTGAGACATTCGTCACCGGCCCTGATCGCCGTGGCGCTGGCACGGAGATCGGCCTGGCGTTCGAACAGCTCGTGCAGAGCAGTGATACGCCCGACGGTAGCGGGCGCATCGACGTCGGGCGAGGGAGGGTCGGGAACAGGAACGGTAGGGAACGGCGGAGTGGTCCGCAGTCGTTGCTTCAACATTGTGCATCCTCCGGCGACCGCTTGCTGAAACACGGCCACTGCCATGGCTCACCACCGGGAAAGCGGCGGCGGGGAGCGCTCAGCAAAGGCTTCAGGATGCCTGGCGCGAGACAGCCAGGAACAACGGCTGCCTGACAAGGCAGCGGCGCAGCGGAGAACGGCCGGACGACATGCGTATTCGGAAAACCAAGCGTTGCTGACGATGCCGCCGTGAGCACGGGGCGTTCGGAAGCCGTTGGCTGATGGGGCTTCAACGTGGGGCCATGCCGTCGCGCCTGCAGCGGGCGGCCGACACGACCCTCGAATTTAAATGGACACGATAAACTATTTGAAGTTCAGGTTGGTCACGGACTGTCTGCTGACAGCATGACGGGAATGGGCTAGCATGCGCTACCCACCTTTCATGTACCGCCCATCGTGATCGCCAGCTTCCCCTTCATCACCAGCCGTCGCTTCCTGCCGCTGTTCGGCACCCAGTTTCTCGGCGCCTTCAACGACAACCTGCTGAAAACCGCCATCGTGGTGCTGATCAGCTACCACGGCCTGAGTATCGGCGGCATGTCGCCGGCGATGCTGGTCAACCTGGCGGCGGGCCTGTTCATCCTGCCGTTCTTCCTGTTTTCCGCCACCGCCGGCAAGCTGTCGGAGAAGCTAGACAAGGCACGCATCGCGCGCGCGGTGAAGCTGGTGGAAATCGCCATCATGCTGTTGGCCGGCGTCGGCTTTTTCAGCCACGCCGCCGGACTGCTGCTGGCCGCGCTGTTCCTGATGGGGGTGCACTCCGCCTTTTTCGGCCCGCTGAAGTATTCGATCCTGCCGCAGTACCTGCACGAGCGGGAACTGGTCGGCGGCAACGGCCTGATCGAGATGGGCACCTTCCTCGCCATCCTGATCGGCCAGATCGGCGGCAGCCTGATGACGCAAGGGGGACCGTGGCTGATCGTGACGATGATCTGCGCCACCGCGCTGGCCGGTTACGCCTGCAGCCGGCAGATGCCGCCGGCCCCGCCCTCCTCACCGGAACTCGCCCTTTCGGCCAACGTGCTGAAGGATTCGGTCGAGCTGGTCGGCAAGGCCTGGCGCATCACCGACGTGAGAAGCGCCATCCTCGGTATTTCCTGGTTCTGGCTGATGGGGGCAATCTACACCACGCAGCTGCCGACCTTCACCAAGCAGCACCTGGGCGGCGACGCCAACGTCTACACGCTGATGCTGGCGCTGTTCTCGATCGGCATCGGCGCGGGCTCGGTAGCCTGCGCCAAGCTGTCGCAGGGGCGGCTGCAGTTGGGGCTGGTACTGGTCGGCAGCGCCGGCATGACCGTGGCTGGCGGTGACGTGGCGCTGTCTTCGCTGGCCTTGCACCAGGGTGAACTGGTCGGCCTCGGCGCCTACCTCGCCGCCCCCGCCAACTGGCGCCATATTGCCGACATCGCCCTGCTCGGCTTCTTCGGCGGCTTCTTCACCGTGCCGCTCTATACCTGGCTGCAGATCGCCAGCCCGGCGGCGTTCCGCTCGCAGGCCATCGCCGCCAACAACATTACCAACGGCTTCTACATGGTGTTCTCGGCCATCGCCAGCGCCGTGGTCCTGAAGCTGTTCGACAGCGTCGCGGTGCTGCTCCTGATCACCGCTTCGGCCAACGTGCTGGCCACCTGGCACCTGGTACGGTGCGCCCCGAGCATCTGGCATAGCCGCTTCAGCTGGCTCAGACCGGTCAAGTCCTGAAGCCCTCTCCCCATACGGGGGCGCGCGCTTATTCCGCCGCCTGATAGCGGGCGAAGGTATAGCGCCCGTTGACTTTGGCCTTGTACATGGCGCTGTCGGCGCGGAGCACCAACTCCTCCGCCGTCACGCCATCATCCGGGAACAGGCTGATGCCGATGCTGGCGCACACCTGCAGCCGGCGGCCATGGGTCATGATGTCTTCATTGAGGGCGCTCAAGATCTTCGCGGCAATGACGGGCACTTCCGTGACAATGCCGGGCCCCTTGATCAGCACGATGAACTCGTCGCCCCCCAGCCGTGCCACCACATCCTCGCCACGCAAGGCGCTGCGCAGGCGCTGCGCCACGACAATCAGCACCTGATCGCCGACCGCATGGCCCATCTGGTCATTGATCTGCTTGAAGTGATCGAGGTCGATGAACAGAACGGCCAACTGCAGGCCGCTCTCCGCCACCGCCTCAATGGCACGCTCGATCTGGTGGAAGAACTGCATCCTGTTCGGCAGCCCGGTCAGAGAATCGTGGTGGGCCAGATGCCTCAGCTCTTGCTGATTCTGGCTCATCTTTTCCATGTGCGACTTCAGCTCCTTGCGCATCTGGTCGAAGCAGCGCGCCAGCACCCCGATTTCATCGGTGCGCGTCACCGGCAGCGCTTCGAGAGCATGGCGGGTCTGAAAGCTCGTCGCGGCATGGGTGAGCATCTGCAAGGGGCGGGTCAAGGCCCGTGAAAACACCACCGCCAGCACGATGGACAACAGACTGAATGCCAGCACCATCTGAATGGTGCTTTCCCCAAGCGACTTCCCGCCCCGCAGCACGTCCTCCAAGGGGCGGGCCAGGCCAAGCACGACGAATTGATGGTTTTCCGGCAACCCAAACGGTGTGCGCACAAAAGCCAGAATCTGCCCCTTTGCCCGCTGCGGATCATCCAACCCATTCACCAGCACACTGGTTCGGGTCTTGTCGAACAACGGCCGGGTCTGCTCGTAGCTGTCCTGCACCAGCAGACGCCGACCCTTATCGAAACCGAAGGTCATGGCAGGGTTGGGGTGGGCCAGAAAATCGCCCCACTCGTTGGTGAGGTACAGCTGGTGCCCGGCCGGCAAGTCCGACTGGACGGCGTCGAGCAAACTCTTCAACCGCACATTGATGACGACCACGCCGACGACGGAGCCGGCCGGCGTCACGACCGGCGTGGCAAGGCGGAGCGTCGGCGCGCCTTCCGCCGAATGAGCGCCCTGTTCATGATTGACTGTGATCGGCGAGACGTAGACACGCCCAGGAGCCAGCGCCAGGGTTTCGAACACATACGGAAAATGCCCTTTCTCCTGCAGCTGAGACCCGGTCACCCTCACCAGGCGATCGCCATCCCGATCGAAACGAATCTGTTCGAGGCCAAACTGCTGGCGGGAGATCAATCTCACCTGGGCGTATTGGGGGTGCAGGCGCATGACCGTGCCGAACACCTGCGCCAAACGCTCCTTGGCCGCGTCATCGCCGGGAAGATCGTCGAGACCGGCGACTTTTGCCGACGAGGGCATGTCGGCCAGCGTCAGGGCATCCGCCGCAATATCGTTCAGCACGGTGGATAAGCGCTGACTCAGCAATTCGGTGGAGGTGAGCAGATTCCGCTCCGCCTCGTTCACCAGCAGGCTTTGATTGGTGGAATAGGCATAGTAGCCCGTCACCCCAGAGGCCAGAATGCCGATGCAGGCGAGCAGTACCGAGAGTTTGACGGTCAGGCCCGGGCGCATGGCTAAAACCTCTCCGGCAGATTACCGGATACGATCTTGCCCCACAGCGCCTCGCGCTGCCCCACATCCTCCACCGGCTGGAGCCAGATGATGCGCGATTTATCGCTCAGTTCCGGTGGCGAGGTCAGGGTATTCGCCAGCCCCTGGCGCTCGGGCAGCAGCCGGCTGACGGCCGGCTCCAGCATGTAGTCAATCCAGGCCAGGGCCAAAGAAGGGTCGCGCGCCGCCTTCGTCATCGCCCAGCAATCCAGCCACGCAATCGCCCCCTCTTCCGGAATGACATAGCCCACGTCCGCCCCGGCCTTATGGAGCTGCGTCAGTTGCTGCGTGCCATAGTTGGCAAAAAGCAGGGCCGATTTATGTTTAATAAATAATCTGGTCGCTTCTTCGGGAAGACTGTAATAGCTCAGCAAATTACGCCGCAAGGCGATCAATTGCCGCGCCACGCGTCGCATCTGATTGGCATCGAGCTGAAAAGGGTTGTCCACCCCCAAAGCCAGCGCCGTAAAGGAAAAATTATGTTGTGCACTATTGAAGGCCAGCACTTTTCCTCGATAGCGCGGATTCCACAATTCGGACATCGACCGCGGGGGAACGGACACCTGCTTGCGGTCATAAATCAAGCCCATGGCAGAATAGGTAAAGGGAATGGCATAAACCTTGCCACCCCGGGTCAGGCCGCCGATGGACGAGAGTGCGCGAAAGCGCGGGAGTTGGAACCGGGTATTGGGCAGACGTGCCAGGTCGAGCGGTTGCAGCAACCCTTCACGGGTATAGCGGCGAATTTCAACAGTATTGGCGGCCACCACGTCGAACGTGTTGTCATGACCGGCATGCATTTTGTCCCACAACGACTCATCGGAGTCGACAAACGTCACTTCCACCTTGCTGTGAAAACGGGCCTCGAACACCTTCACCACGTCGGGATCGGCATACCCAGGCCAGGCCAGGACGCGTAATGTCTTCTCGGCGGCGAAGACAGGCAGCACCAGCGCAAGCAAAATAGTCAAAATGGCTATTTTGAAAATATTTATACATTTATTTGTCATTTTATTTTGATCGGCGGCCATTTCTACTCCATTCGTCGACTAATCGCGCCAATACAGCTCCACAAAAAAAAACTGCTTGATCAATTTCCAAATGTTTACCAAAGTGGCATTAATAAAATAATGTACATAAATTCTGTAACAGTTCAATCTACTTCTTGAAAAATAGTTTGTTTAAATTAACACTTGACCAACCAAACGTCATCACCACACCCTGTCCGAAGAGCGCCGGCTAAGCCGCGTTTGACTCGCCGCCCGCTGCTTCTGCCTCCGACACGGCAGAAGCAGCGGGCGCAGGCGATGCAGCCGACATGTCATCCCGGTCTGTCGCGATAGAAGATGAAAGGCCACCCGTCTGCGGTGAGAACCCGCACCGCGCCGGCCAGGGCATTGGCGGGGAAATGTGATGGTAAACGGACAACGACGCCATTCCACCGGGAGTGGCGCTTCTGGAGACGGGATGGCCTCCTACCCTTGATGGAAGCCCGCTCTGACGAGACCACATGGAAAACACCCAATCGCCAGACACCTTCACCATGAAGCGTGGTGACACCAGGCAGCCCGCCCGCGACAGCGTAACCGCAGACCTGCCGACGGAGGCCTCGTCACGACCCCCCACCCACTACCGCACCCTTTCCGCAAAGCAGCTCTGGCACGAGGGCTCCCGCTCTGAACAAGGGCTGATCCTGGGCGGCTGGCTGCTGTCGGTTCTGGCCTGCATGGCCAGCGGCATCGCCGCCGTCGTCAACAGCTGGTCGGGCCTGTCGCTGACATTCGCCGGGGTGGAAGTCTATGTGTCGATCTACCCCCCGCTCATGATCTGCCTCTGGTGGACCCTGTTCTTCGGCTGGGCCTGGGGGGCGATCCCGGCCTACCTGGCCACTCTGTCGCTGGCGCTGTATGCCCACATGCCGCTGCCCTGGGCGCTGCTGTTCGCTTGCGCCAACCCCCTGGGCTTCGCCGTGCTGGTGCTGGGTTACCGCACCATCGCCATGCCGCTGCACCTGCGCTCGACCAACGCCGTGCTCTACTACACGCTGATGTCTTTTGTCGCCAGCGTCTTCAGCTCGGCCGGTGCGCTGATCTGGTGTTACACCAATCTGGTCGACCCGACCGGTCTGCTGCCAATCTGGCAAGGCTGGTGGTTGGGCGGCTTCCTGCAATGCCTGTTGCTGGGGGGGCCATTGCTGCTCGTCAGCCAGCCGGCCTTGGAACGCTGGCGCGACCGACACCCACGGCTGTGGCGAACAGCGGAAGCGGAGTCGCGCCGTCTCAGCCTGCAGCTGGTGATCGCCATCGTCGCCGGCGTGCTGATCTACGGCTGGCTGACACTGTGGCTCGGCAGCAATACGGTGCGCCACGCCCTGCGTGCCAGCGAGCTGGCGATCTTGCCCGGCGCCGTCACCACCATGCTGGCAACCACCTGGACCTTCTATTGGGTCTTTGCCGTGATTGCCGCCTTCGTCGGCTTCTTTGGCTACCGCATGTTCACCTACTGGCTGGACTCGACCACCCGGCTGGTGAGCGAACTGGCCGAGGCCAACAACAAGCTCGCCCATCTGGCGCGCACCGACGCGCTGACCGGCCAGCCCAACCGGCGCGCACTGGAAGAAGCCCTCGAGCAGCAGCTGCAGCGCTCCCAGCGCAACGGCGAGCGGGCCAGCCTGGTCCTTCTCGATATCGATCATTTCAAGGGGGTCAACGACCGCTACGGGCACGATGCCGGCGATGCTGTGATCCGCGCCCTGGCGGAGACCATGAAGGAGACAATTCGGAATGTGGACGTGGCCGGACGCTGGGGCGGAGAGGAATTCCTGGTGGTACTGGCCAACGTTGACGAGGAAGGCGCGGCAGCCTTCGCCGAGCGTTTGCGCACACGGGTCGAATCGACCCCGGTCGCGCATGGCGAGCTGCACGTAAGTTACACCATCAGCCTCGGCGTCGCCCCGCTCTCCACACCGCATCGAGAGACCTGGCTGAAGCGGGCCGATGAAGCGCTGTATCGCGCCAAACTGGACGGCCGCAACCGCACCGCCATCGCGCCGGCACGCAGTGAGGCAGAGGGCGTATCGCTGCACAGCCCCTGCTGAGCACGCACGCTACAAAAAATAACGCCACCCATCATTGGGTGGCGTCTTGGCAAGATCGCGCCGACTCAGCCGGCCAACTTGGCCGCCGCATCGCGCAAGGCGGTGCGCAGGCCCTCTTCCACCACCGGGTGGTAGAACGGCATGTCGAGCATCTGCGCCACGGTCAGCCCCTGCTGCACGCTCCAAGCCAACAAGTGAGCGATATGCTCGGCACGTGGGCCGATCATCTCGGCGCCGAGGAAGCGGCCACTGGCCTTGTCGGCGTAAACATGGAGCAGCCCCTTGTTCTTCAACATCACGCGGCTGCGCCCCTGGTCTTCAAAGCTGACCTCGCCGGTAACGAAGCTCTCTGCCGGCAGAGCAGCGAAGCTCTGGCCCACCATCATCATCTGCGGATCGCTGAACACCACGCCGATCGGCGCACGGCGCAGGCCGGGACGCACATCGGGATAGCGCGCGGCGTTCTCGCCGGCGGTCTTGCCCTCGTCGGCGGCCTCGTGCAACAGCGTCAGCGTATTGTTGGCGTCTCCGGCGAGGAAGATCGGTGCGTTGCCACACTGCAGCGTCTCCCCGTCGAACAAGGGCACGCCGCGTGCATCGAGCTGCAAGGAGGTGTTTTCCAGACCCAGCCGCTGCACGTTGGGCCTGCGGCCGGTGGACACCAGCACGTAGTCGAAACGCTCTTCCCGCTCGCTGCCATCGAGATGGACGTAGCGGATCACCGCCTCGTCGCCGTCACGGCGCATCTCCAGCACCTTGGCGGCGGGGTCCAGGTAAAACTCCTCGCCCAGCGCACGGCGGGCGTAGTCGCGGATCGCCGGGTCGGTCAGTGGGCCCAGCGAACCGCTGGCGCCGAACATCTTCACCTCGACGCCGAGGCGGGACAGCGCCTGCCCCAGTTCCACGCCGATCACCCCAGGACCGAACACCGCCACGCGGCGCGGCAGCGTGTCCCAGTCGAACACATCGTCGTTCACCACCAGGCGGTCACCGAACACCTTGAAGGGCGCCGGAATCGCCGGCGACGAACCGGTGGCAATCACCACGCGGCCGGCCTTGACCTGGGTGTGCTCGTCGACCTGCAGCAAGGTGTTGTCGATGAAGCGGGCGTAGCCCTGCAGGCGATCCTGCTCCGGAATGCCCTCCACACTCTTGACCACGAAGCCGACGAAACGGTCACGCTCGCGCTTGACTCGGTCCATCACCTCGCGCCCGTCGATGCGAATCACGCCATCCACGTGCACCCCGAACGACGCGGTGTGACGGGCTTCGTGCGCGGCCTCGGCGGCAGCGATCAACAGTTTGGACGGCATGCAGCCAACACGGGCGCAGGTGGTGCCGTAGGGGCCGCCCTCGATCAGGACGGCGGTCTTACCTTGAGCCTTGGCGGCACGGTAAGCGGCGAGGCCGGCCGTGCCGGCGCCGATGATGGCTACGTCGACAGTAAGGTTCTGCATAATCGGTATCCTTATCACCTATCGCATCAAGCGGCGACGCCTTTGCATCCTGCTTTGGCGCGCTCGCTTACTGCGACAGGCTCTCAATAAATGTTGATGTTCAGCCGGGATACGTCACGCCACTGCGCTGGCGTCGCGTATCGGGGCGGAAAAATGGGCCGGCACATGCCGGCCCGAACGCTTCCACCGGCGTCAGGACTCGAAGCCAGCGGAAGCGGGAGGTGGGCCAAAGGCTGGCCGAAACTCAGCGGGCGAAGCGGGTTTCCAGGTCGTCGGCCGAGCCGATCAGCTCACCGTTGATGAACACCTGCGGGGCGGTCATCTTGCCCGACACGGCGCCCAGCACCTTGCCGCGGATCTTGTTGTCGAGCGGCACTTCGACAAAGTTATAGCCACGGTCGGCGAGCAAGGCCTTGGCCCGGGCGCAGTGCGGGCAGCCGACCTTGGTGAATACCACGACCTGATCCGGCTTCTTGGCCTTCGGGTTGAGGTAGTCGAGCATGGTGTCGGCGTCGGACACCTTGAACGGATCACCCGGCTCCTGCGGCTCGACGAACATCTTCTCGACTACGCCGTCGCGCACCAGCATCGAGTAGCGCCAGCTGCGCTTACCGAAGCCCAGCTCGCTCTTGTCGACCAGCATATTCATCCCGGCGGTGAATTCGCCGTTGCCATCGGGTACCATCACGATGTTCTGGGCTTCCTGATCCTGAGCCCATTCGTTCATGACGAAGGTGTCGTTGACCGACACGCACAGGATGGTGTCGATGCCGTTCTCGAAGAACGCCGGGGCCAGCTCGTTGTAACGCGGCAGGTGGGTGGAGGAGCAGGTCGGGGTGAAAGCGCCCGGCAGCGAGAACACCACCACGTTCTTGCCCTGGAACAATTGCTCGGTGGTCACATCTTTCCACTCATTGTTTTCGCGGATGTGGAAAGTGACATTCGGTACGCGTTGGCCTTCGTGATTGCTCAGCATGGTGAATCTCCTGATTTGAGAGTGGCGTCGTTGATCTATCGATGGATGGATTCTGATAGCCAACAGCAAATTCGTCTAATTGATTGTTAAAAGCATATTGATATTGAAAATCTATGAGAAGTGATCGCCCCCAGCTTTGCCACATCGCCATCCCGCCGGCCACCCATGGTGCAAACCCGCCGACGCATCGGCTGACGACACCCCGACCCGCGTCACACCAGCCCGTCCCCCAGGTGCGCTGATGCAACTCGTCGGACTCCATCACATCGCCATCATCGGCTCGGACTACGCCCGCTCGCGGGACTTCTATCACCGCATCCTGGGCCTGCCGATCGTCAGCGAGACCTGGCGCGAAGAGCGCCAGTCGTGGAAGCTCAACCTGGCCCTGCCCGACGGCAGCCAGATCGAACTGTTCAGCTTCCCCGCCCCACCGCCCCGGCCAAGCCGGCCGGAAGCCTGCGGCCTGCGTCACCTCGCGCTCGCGGTCAGCGACCTGGAGCACGCCCGCGCCACCTTGTCGTCCGAGGGGGTCGAACTGGAAGCCATCCGTACCGACGAGCTGACCGGGCAACGCTTCTGCTTCTTCGCCGACCCCGACGACCTGCCCATCGAACTGTACGAATGCCGGCGCTAAAGCATGACGATACCTGCGCCATTGCTCTGCCCCTTTACTGCCCCCAAACAGGGAGCAACGCGAACCAAGTCACCCCAGCCGCTTTCAAAACAGGAAACAACCGTCCTGGCGCATGACGAGATAGCCGGCATGACGCCGAAAATAATGGATAATTGACTGATGAAACGTTTGAACACTGTCCTGAGCGTGCTGGCCCTGAGCACGGCTCTGCCCGCCCTCGCCGCGGTCGAGAACGACCTGATCGCCGCCCGCGAGGCCTACCGCAGCAACAACGTGGCCGAACTGGCACGCTACGCCAGCATCACCTCGAGCCATCCGCTGGCGAACTACCCGGCCTACTGGCTAGCCTGGAAAGCCCTGGAAAAGGACGACGACGCCCAAGTCATCACCTTCCTCAACAGCGTCAAGGAAGGCGTGATGCCGGAACGCATCCGCAACGAATGGCTGAAACACCTGGGCAAACGCGAAGAATGGGCACGCTTTGCCCAGGAATGGCAGAACCTGCCGCCGGAAGGCAGCGATGAGGAAACACGCTGCTATGCCAACTTGCTGAGACTGCGCCAAGGCAGCCGTGACATCGACTTTGCGGGCTTTCTGCAAGGGCGCGACACCCCTTTGGGCTGCGAAACCCTGATCGAGACCGCCGTCGCCAAGGGCCTGCTCGGGCCCGACTGGGTAGGGCGCCGCATCCGGCTGCAGCTTGTCGGCAACTACCTCACCTCCGCCCGCAAGCTGGCCACCGCCACCGGACTGACACTGGACGCGAGCGCGCTGGCCCGCCCTGCCAGCGCCGACGCCTCAACCCCGGGCGGGCAGGAAATCCTGGTCTACGACATCGTGCGCAACAAGGGCCGCGCCAATCTGGACGCCGCCGCCGACTCCCTGCGCGCCCTCGAACCGTCGCTGAGCCGGGAACGCGCCGGTTTCGCCTGGGGTCAGCTGGCGCTGCTGTCCGCCAAGCGCCAGCAGATGGCTCAAGCCCTGTCCTGGTTCGCCCAGGCCGATGCCACCCAGCTCACCGACGAGCAATGGGAATGGTGGGCCCGCTCCACGCTGCGTATCGCGCAATGGGGCGTGCTGGAGCAGGTCACCCGCTCCATGCCGGCCAATCTCGCGGCCAAGCCGGTGTGGCAGTACTGGCGCGCCCGGGCGCTGCAGGCCCTGGGCCGCGGCAGCGAGGCCACGTCGCTGCTGGTGCAAGCCAGCGATGGCCACCAATACTACGCCACGCTGGCACGCGAAGAACTCGGCACCTTGCTGAGTGCCTCCCCCTCGGCCAAGTCGCCCGGCGAGGAAGACATCGGCACCCTCAACGCCCAGCCCGGGGTGCGCCGCGCCCTGGCGCTGTTCCATCTGGCCGAAGACTACCGCAAGCCGGAATTCCGCAACGATGCCCGGAACGAGTGGCGCTGGAGCATGCGCAACCTCCCCGACAGCCAGCTCCTGGCAGCGGCCGAACTGGCACGTCGCCACAGCTTCTACGACATGGCGATCTACAGCGCCGAGCGTACCCGTACCGAACATGACTTCTCGCTGCGCTACCTGACACCGTATCGTGACATCACCCGCCGCTACGCCAAGCAGCTGGACATCGACGAGGCCTGGGTATACGGGCTGATCCGCCAGGAAAGCCGTTTCGTCACTGTGGCCCGCTCCGGCGTCGGCGCCTCCGGGCTGATGCAGCTGATGCCGGCCACCGCCAAGTGGGTCGCGGGGAAAATGGGGCTCAACGGCTTTGCCGTGGACGACATCGACACCAATATCCAGCTCGGCACCTGGTACCTGCGCTACGTGCTCAACTCACTGTCCAACAACGCCGTGATGGCCACCGCAGCCTATAATGCGGGCCCGGGCCGCGCACGCAGCTGGCAGGACAGCAAGCCGCTGGAAGGCGCCATTTACGCCGAAACCATTCCCTTCGACGAAACCCGCGACTATGTTCAGAAGGTCATGGGCAACGCCGCGTATTATGCGAGTGGCTTCGAGCACACCCCGCTCTCGCTGAAGAACCGTCTGGGCACCATTCCGGCCCGCTGATCGGCCGGTCGTCGAACACGTCTTGCGGAGGTCATCAAAGAATGAAATACCAGCGGATCTGCGTTATCGGCGGCAGCGGCTTCATCGGGGGCTACCTGGGCGAAAGGTTGGCCGAAGCCGGCGTCGAGATCACCTTCGCCACCCGGAACTACGAACAGCACAAGGACAAGCTGATCGTGCTACCGAAAACCGAGCTGGTTGAAGTCGACGTGCACGACCAGGCCAGTCTCAACGCACTGCTGCACGGCCACGACGCCGTCGTCAGCATGGTCGGCATCCTGCACGGCAGCCGCCAGGCGTTCGAACGCGCGCACGTCGCGCTCCCGGAAAAGATCATCCAGGCCTGCCGGCACAACGGCATCCGCCGCCTGATCCATATCAGCGCGCTCGGCGCCGACCCCAACGGTCCCAGCCACTACCAGCAGACCAAAGGCATTGCCGAACAACGCATCGAGGCCAGCGGGCTCGACTGGACCATCCTGCGCCCATCGGTGGTGTTTGGCCGCGGCGACAGTTTCCTGACCTTGTTCGCCCACCTCGCACGCACCCTGCCGGTGCTGCCGCTGGCCGGTGCCGACACCCGCTTCCAGCCGGTGTGGGCCGACGACGTGGCGCGCGCCATGGTAGCGTGCCTGGCCAACGACGCCACCGTCCATCACAAAATCGAACTCTCCGGCCCCAAGGTCTACGCCCTGCGCCAGCTGGTGCGCTATGTCGCCACCCTGAGCGGCCGACAGCCGCTCATCCTCGGCGTGCCGGCGGGCCTGGCCATGTTGCAGGCCGGGCTGATGGAGCTGCTGCCGGGACAGCCGCTGATGAGCCGTGACAACGTACGCTCGCTCTCGGTCGACAACGTCGGCACCGGCCCCTTCCCGCACGAGTTGCTCGGCTTCTCGCCCACGGCACTGGAAGCCATAGCGCCGCTCTACCTGGGCAAGGCCGAGCCGAACAAGGTGCGCTCGCACTTCCGCACCGGGGCTGGACGTTGACATGAAGATCTACCAAGTCGGTGGAGCGGTACGTGACCGCCTGCTGGGACTGCCGGTGACCGACCACGACTGGGTCGTGGTCGGCGCCACGCCGCAAGACATGACCGCCCGCGGCTTCCGCCCGGTCGGCAAGGACTTCCCGGTGTTCCTGCACCCGGAAACCCACGAGGAATACGCGCTGGCACGCACCGAGCGCAAGATTGGCCGCGGCTACCACGGCTTCACCTTCCACGCCGATCGCGACGTCACCCTGGAAGAGGACCTGGCACGGCGCGACCTCACCATCAACGCCATGGCCAGCGACGAAACCGGGCAGATCATCGACCCCTACCACGGCCAGGACGACCTGAAAAACCGCATTTTGCGGCACGTCAGCCCGGCCTTCGCCGAAGACCCGGTGCGGGTGCTGCGCCTGGCCCGCTTCGCCGCCCGCTTCGGCTTCGCCATCGCGCCGGAAACCCTGCAATTGATGCGCACCATGGTCGCAAACGGCGAGGTCGACGCCCTGGTCGCCGAGCGCGTCTGGCAGGAAATGGCGCGCGGCCTGATGGAAAACCAGCCGTCGCGCTTTTTTCTGGTCCTGCGCGAATGCGGCGCGCTGGCGCGCATCCTTCCCGAGGTGGACGCCCTGTTCGGCGTCCCGCAGCGTGCCGACTACCATCCGGAAATCGACACCGGCGACCACGTGATGCGCGTGATCGACTACGCGGCAGCCCACCAACTGCCGCTGCCGGTACGCTTTGCCGCGCTCACCCACGACCTGGGCAAGGCGCTCACGCCGGACGACGTGCTGCCACGCCACATCGGCCACGAAGCACGTGGCGAGAAACCACTACTGGCACTGAGCGAGCGCCTGCGCGTACCGGCCGACTGCCGCGACCTGGCCCGTATCACCTGCCTTCATCACACCAAGGTGCACGTGGCCGGCGAAATGCGCCCGGACACAGTGCTGAAGATGTTCCGCGAAACCGATGCCCTGCGCCGGCCTGACCGTTTCCGCCTCATGCTCGATGCCTGCCTCGCCGATGCCCGTGGCCGCCTCGGTTTCGAACAGTGCAACTACCCGCAAGTCGACTGGCTGGCGCGCATGCTGGACGCCGCACTGGCGGTGGATGCAGGCGCCATCGCCCAGAATTGCACTGACAAACGCCAGATTCCGCACGCCGTCGACGCGGCCCGCAGCGCCGCCATCGCCGCCTGCAAACTGACCCTGGAACCCGCCGCATGACCACCCTGCATTCCCTCAAGGCCACCCTGATGCGCGGCGGCACCAGCAAGGGCCTGTTCTTCCGCGCCGACAGCCTGCCCGCCGACACGGAAACGCGCGACCGGCTGTTGCTGCGCGCCCTCGGCAGTCCCGACCCGCATGGCCTGCAAATCGACGGCCTGGGCACCGGGATTTCCAGCACCAGCAAGATCGTCATCCTCTCCCCGTCGCAACGGCCCGACTGCGATGTCGATTACCTGTTCGGCCACGTGGCGATCGGCGAGCCGCTGATCGACTGGTCCGGCAACTGCGGCAACCTGACAGCCGCAGTGCCGCTGTTTGCCGTGGCCTCCGGACTGGTGCCCCCCGACAAGGATGGCCCCTTCACCGTGCATATCTGGCAGGCCAACATCAGGAAACGCATCCACGCCGAGATCGACATCGAGCGCGGGCAAGCGGTCTGGCATGGCGACTACCGCATCGACGGCGTCGCCTTTCCTGGCGCGCCGATCCGCCTGCACTTTCTCGACCCGGCCGGAGGCAGCGCCGGAACCCTGTTCCCCACGGGAAACCCCTGCGACACTCTCCATCTACCCGACGGCACAACGCTTGCCGCCACGCTGATCAATGCCGGCAACCCGACGGTATTCATACGTGCCACCGATCTCGACCTCTCGGGGTACGAGACCGCCGCCGACCTGTCGGCCTCCACCCGCCAGACGCTGGAATGGGCCCGTGCCGCCGGCGCGGTGGCGATGGGTTTGGCGCCGGACATCACCAGCGCCAGCCACGAGCGTCCGGCCACCCCCAAAATCAGCTTTCTCAGTCCGGCACTCGCCACCGGCCACGACCTGAATGGCCGCATCCTGTCGATGGGGCGGCTGCATCACGCCTTCACCGGCACCGGCGCCATCGCCCTCGCCGCCGCCTGCGCCATCGATGGCACGTTGGCGAGCGAAATCGCCGGCGGCGTGATACGTGGACGGGAACTGAACTTCTCCCACGCCAGCGGAAGACAGGCTCTGGAAGCCAGGGTCAGCCGGCACGGCGACGCCTGGCAGGTCGACGAAGTCGTCATGACACGCACCGCCCGTCCGCTGATGAGCGGCGAGGCGTGGGTGCCGCTGGACTGACCCCAGCCCGACACAGGCTGCCCCACCGTCCGCGCGCCCCGCGCCGGACGGAGAGGATGCAAGGCCAATCCCTCACTCAGATAGTGCCTGGGCGGCTTTTTGCGAAAAGATGGCGTGTACCGTCCTGGTGGGATGGATGCCGTCCCAGAACAGAAAGTCAGCCGGATTCCGGCAAGTAAACGGTGCCACATTGGGCGTGACACACGGCGCCGAGACATCCCTCAAGCCAAACGTCGACGGGCTTTGCGTCATGTCATTAACCGTCTGAAACACGTTCAAGAGGACAAACTGGCTATCAGAATAGTTCGCCCGCAACCCGGTCAGCAGGTCGGCAAGCCCGATGTTGAAGTTGAGCGACAGCGAGCTGAGGGCCAGCTTGGCACCGGGAGACGCCTGGTCCAGGCGTTGCACCGCTGGTGTCAAGCCAAGATCCGGCACATTGGCGACCAGAAATTTTCGGGCGCCTTTGGCATGCAGTAGGGCGATATTGTCCTGAATCGCCGTCAATGCGGCGGAGATCACCCCACCGCCGTCTCCCCCCATGGCCAGTGAGACAAAGGCATCGCGTACATCGTTGGAGCCCGCCTCCACGACGTACAACCCGCCCGCGGGCGCAACACCGCCGAAATCCGCCAGAAAACGGCTGACCTGCGCGGACAGGCTCAACTCACCGGCGGGACGCGCCCGAGCGCCACCAACCGCGTAGTTGCTCGCATGATCGTTCGAGGCCCGAAAGGCGGGACGCGTGCTGGCGGCAAGCGCGTGAGACTCGGCGAACTGTTCGATCCAGGTCGCGCCATCGCTAAAGTGGTGTCCCCCTCGGGCATAGGGTGCCGAGGGAATGAGAAAAGGGTCCGAGGGATCCAGCTTGTTATACGGCGGGGTATTCTCCTGACCCGTCAGGGCGAAAACATTGCCCGGGTCCGACAGGCTGGTGCCGAATACCACGATCCGATCGAACGTCACCTGCGCCATCGCCCAAGCAGGCACCAGCAACGCCCATGCCAGTAGCCCAGTGACCAGCCATTTCTTCGTGGATTTCCTCTTCATTTTTCGCTCCCGAAGTGACACATCAAACGATAGCGGATCGGCATCCTCACGCTTTGCGTCATACCATCGGCGGTACAGGCGAAAAAGTGGGGTGTCGAACCCCCATCCCATCATTATTGACATGACAGTCCGAGGTCACCACCGCAAAACAGGAATACACCCCCAATTATTTCTATTACCGCCATACAGGCGATTACACCCTCACCGGCAACCTCGTCCAGGTCCGGAAAACCCGTCATGGCCGCCGCCCAGCTGGATAAAAACACCGCGGAGTCATGCCAAATATATGCAGACAACACCGGGAACACCGCCTGATCGGACAAGGCATCATCGACGCCAAGGCCCGCCTTATCGCCTCCCCGCCAGCCTTCTTGTAAAGCAAGTCTTGGACAACCATACTGAAATTGATTTCTGGCGGAAACCGACCGGCCGAAGCAGCGACGAGGCGACTCAGCCTTGCCGCTGCCTGGAACCACGGATGCGTCCCACACTATCCGCTTACCCGCATAACCCACCTCGCAGGTTCTTGCGTGCCAGTCTGATTGAAACCCCAGGGAAGGGGGCCGTTTCAATTTTTATCAGGGAAGGGCAAATACCATGAAACGCATTGCACTTTACGGTGCGTTGGCCTCTGCCTGCATTTTGATCGGCAGTGCCGCCTGCGCAGCGGACCAGGTCAACGACATGTCGTTTACCGAACAAGGACAGACAGTCAATCAGGAAGTACAGATTCACCAGGCAACAGGCCAATTCGGCCGAGTCGGCAGTCAAGCCATGAGCAAGGAAGGTGTTCCTGGCCTGATGGGGGCCAGCGCCGATGAGGATATGGATCGCTATGTGTACGAACTGGGGGTCGAGATGAGGATACGCAATGCCAAATACAGCCGTGACCCGACAGGGTTCCGGTAATGTCCTCCGATGGCCATCACTTCTTCCATTCAGTAGTCGGACCGCGGGGCCCCGCCTGGGAACGCGGGACGGCTACCGCTGCTGTTTTTGGCGGCACCATCGTACCGGCAGGAACGGAGGTTGGGGCAAGATCGATGCCCTCGATACCCAAGAGTGCCAGGACATCAAAAATGAATTTCTTATGCTCTGCCGGGGCGTTGCCGTACCAGTGCTGCAAGTACTGCTTCAGGGTGTCTGTCGCATCGGCAGAGTCAAGGTTGAGATAATGCAGCGTCGCCCACTCTTCCGGGTTCTTTTCGAACAGGGGCAATAACAAACTGGCGACGACCTCATTCTTGTCGCGCAGATAGGGATCACTCCTCAGCTTCCCCTCGTTCTCCCGTAACCAGGCCGCCAGCGTGGTGCCGGCGGGGAGCTGGCGGTGCTCTTCGCGGGTAAACTGTTCGGCATAGTCACGCATCGCGGGGGCGTAATCTCGCCAATTGGGATAGGGGGCGGAGGTTTCCCAGGTAACCGCCATACTTTTCAAGGCGTAGAGCGAAGCGGTTTCACACAATGTTTCCTCGAACCACTGGTTGTACTTGGTGGTATTTTCAGCGCCGACGTTCGCTTCGTAATTCGACATGATGTGACACAGTTCGTGGGCAAACTGGTAAACAAACTGTGACCAGCGCCGATCCTTGGCGCTGAGACGCACCAGATATTCCCCATCCGGTCCCTTCTCGAACTCCGTGACCGGATTGCCCTCGACGTGCGTCACCACGATAGGGGCCGTCACTTTGGCAGGAAAACGGTTCAGCAACTCGTCAGCCGCCGAATAGAGCACGGCTTCGACTTCAGCCCGGTCCGCCCTCCCCCAGTCCTCGCCTTCGACCCGGATGGTAAGCCCCATCTTCTTACTGGACAGCGGTCTTCTCTCCTTGGCCTCGTCAGCATGGGTAGAGGGCGACAGCAGCAAGGATGACAAGATCGAAGCGATAACAATAGATAAGCGCATCGGAGGCAGCCATTTCGACGAAAAACAAACCTACCCTCTCACTGTTGTAGAGGGGGTGCGCTTCGTCAAGAAGGAATGCAGAGAGCGCCTGTAAGCTCCGCGCCAGGAGGGCGAATCAGCCAAGCGAAACCTCAAGCTGCCGCACCCGTTCGAACAGACAGATGGTGGCCGCCATTGCCACATTCAGCGACTCGGCATGGCCCGGCATCGGAATCCGTACACGACAGTCCGCCTGTTGCAGCAACGCCGGCGACACGCCCGCCCCCTCGTTGCCGAACACGAACGCCACGTCGCCGCGCAGGTCCTGCGCATACAGCGACTGGCTGCCTTCCAGGTGGGTGACCAGCTTGCGCCCGGCAAAGCCGGCCAGCACGTCCGCCAGGTCCGCCGCCTCGTGCAGGTTGAGCACGAAATGCGCCCCCATGCCGGCGCGCAGCACCTTGGGAGAAAACACGTCGGCACAGCCCTTGGAGAGGAAGACCTCCATCACCCCAGAGGCCGCCGCCGAGCGCAGAATCGTGCCCATATTGCCCGGGTCCTGAATGTCTTCCAGCAGCAGGCAGCTGCCGCTACGGCGCGGCGGGTGCGGCCGCGGGCAGACGGCAATCAGCTCGGGGGCGCTCGACAGCGAAGTCAGCTTGCCGAGCAAGGCCTCGGGCACCACCAGCGGCGACAGCGTCTGCGGCAGGCGGGCGAGCAGCGCCGAGACCTCGGAGCGCCCCAACGCGGCCTCGTTGATGAAGCACTGTGCCGGGACGACACCCTGCTCCAGCGCCGCCTCGAGCAGATGAATGCCCTCCAGCACGATCACGTCGTCCTTGCGCCGGTCGCGGGCAAACTGGACCAGCCGTGCCAGGTGTTTGAGGGTGTCGTTGTGAGGCGATGTGAGGGTACGGTATGGGTGCGGCATGGAGAATGGTCAGAGGTGACGCGTGAAACGGGTCACGAGATCCTTGAAACGATGGTAGGTATCCGGGTCGATGGCTCGACCGCTGCGGCCGTTGTCAACGTAGAACACGCCACTCAGGGTGTGGCCGGCATAGAGCGTCATCACGGCAAATTCGCCGTCGCCGATATGATCAAAGAACGGGTCCTGATATTTTGCACCCAACTGGGCACTCACGTGCGCCGGCGCATGGAAGCTCTGCGGCTTGCTGGCGAGCAAGGCGAAGAAGGAGCCGGGCTCCAGGCTCACCGCCAGTCGCCGCAGCGGTGACGTCTCCGCCAGTCCCACCTGGTAACGCAGCCGCAGAGCATGCTCGGACGGCTCGTAGCGCAGGAACAGGATGCGTTCGAAGCGCAGGTCGTTGGCCAGATGGCGGATCGATTCGCGCATCAGTTGCTCGAGCTGCGCGGCATCGCTCAACATGGCGGTGGCGGTCAGATGCGCCCGTGGCGGGTAGTCGCCCGGCAGCATCAGCAGCTCGCGCATCGGGTAGGTATAGGCCGGCGCGCGCGGCTTTCTCGCCACGTTCTCGGCGGCGCTGAGCACGCAGCGATAGGCATCGTCATAGCTGACCCGCATCTGTCGGGCCGCCACCTCGATCCCGGTCGTCCACGGCGAGCGCCACCAGCCCGATTCGATCGCGTTGGCGGTCGCCACAGCCAGCTTCAGCAGTTGTTTGCGCGGCGAGGGTGCACTGCCACTGCCCAACAGCGTCACCAGTCCCGGCGGCAGACCGGTAGCCTCGACGAAACGTTCCAGCAACTTGGGATAGTCCACCTCGAAGTAGCCCGACACCGCCTGCAACAGCGGCTGGTCAGGGAGCTGATTGCGATAGAGCAGAAAGAAACAGGCCGGCAGGTTGTACAACAAGGCAGCGACAAAGCAATCCTCGACCTTATGCTCCCCGCTCAGCGACAACCAGTCCTTGATCAGGTAGGCCGCTACCCGGCTGCGCCCCAGCCAGTCGGCCACGACCTCGATCACCTCGTCGTCGAGCTTGCCTTCCTGCCCTCGCAACGCCGTCGCCAGGGACAAGCGGCGCGTGACACGCTCCAGCCCCATCAGCATCATCGCCTGCTCCACGGTCGGCGCGGCTTCGTTCTCGCGCAGCACCGAAGAGGACCCGACCGCCCGCAGCACGTCGAACAACAGCAGAGGGTCGGAGAGGCAAATATTGGACAGGTCTGAAAGATTGATCAGCTCGGCGTGGCGGGCGCAGGCCAGCTGCACCTCATCCAGCGTACCGGGCAGGATGGGCCAGCGCCGGTCGGCGATCGACTGTAGCCAGTTAGCGAGTTCCATGTGGGTGGCGCCAGATCAAGAGTTGTTTTTGCAACGGGCCGCCCAGGGCGAGGGAGCGTTCTGGCTCCACGCCGGGCACGGTAAAGGTATTGCTCAGCAGCAGAGAACCCGACTGTCCTTCCGTCACGAATTTACGCCACAGTCTGGGCATCGGTTGCGGCGAGAGAAAGGCATAGACGGCATCGTATTCGGACAGGGGCTCGAGCCAGAAGCTGCGACAGGCAATACGCACATTAGCAGGACGCCCTGCCAGACACCAGCGCAGCCACGCCAGTGCCCAGGCCGCCCAAGCGGTTTCCAGCGCGGCAATCTGTAAATCGGGACGGCGCTCCGCCAGTTGCAAGGCCAGCCTGGCGTCGCCGCAGCCGGCTTCGAGCAAACGGGCCTGCTCCGGCAAGGCTTCGGCCAACCTTTCCACCACCCGCGGCGATGAGCGGTAAAACGGCACACGCTCCAGCCAGGCATTTCGTCCGATGGCGAAGGTCAACAGCAAGGCCAGCAGATAGGCCCATGCCGGCAGTGCCAGTTGGTAGCTGTACACGACGGCCGGGGCAAACAAGCCATGTGCCAGCCAACTGCCGCGGCGAAGGCGCAACAAGGCCGCCAGCGCGGCGGCCAGGAGCCCTTGCAACACCGACCAGGCCAGCGGCTGGAGTGCCGGCGCGATCAGGAACCAGGCGCCAAGCGCGGCGGCCAGTTGCAGCAAGCCATGCCGCAACAAAGCGACAGGTACGGCTCGACTCAATGGCCCGCCCCGGCCGTGGCGGGCTGTGCCGGCGGAGCCGCGGGCGCCGGAGGCGTTTCGGCGTCGGGCTTCAAGCCGTCGCCAAGGATCGAGGCTTCCGCCTCCTTGTTGAGCACCACGATGGCGATGCGGCGGTTCTCCGGGCTGAACACGTTGCTGCGGATCAGCGGGTTGGCGGCGGCGAGGCCGACTACGCGCAGGATTTTGTCCTGCATCAGGCCGCCGGCCAGCAATTCGCGGCGTGCGGCGTTGGCGCGGTCGGCCGACAGCTCCCAGTTGCTGTAACCGTGCTGGGCACCGCCAAACGGCTTGGCATCGGTATGGCCGGAGATGCTGAGCCGGTTGGCGACACCGTTGAGCTCCTTGCCCAGTTCCTGCAGGATGGTTCGGGTATGCGGCAGCAGGTTGGCGCTGCCGGAGTCGAACATCGGACGGTTCTGCTCGTCGACGATCTGGATGCGCAGCCCTTCCGGGGTCATTTCCAGTTGCAGCTGATTCTTGTAGGCCTTGAGCACCGCACTCTGTTCGATATTGCTTTCGATCTTCTTCTGCAGTTTCGCCAACCGGGTCTTTTCCTGCTGGATTTCTTCCTCTCTCGCCCGCTTGACCTGCCCGGCCTGGCGCGTGAGATCGGTACCGCCCCCCTTGATCATCGAGGTGGCATCGCCGGAGCCTTGTCCTCCTGCCAGCGCCACCTTGAGCGGGGTGCGGAAGTATTCGGCGATACCCTGCAGCGTGCCCTGCGACACCGAGCCCAACAGCCACATCAACAGGAAGAACGCCATCATCGCCGTCACGAAGTCGGCGTAGGCGATCTTCCATGCCCCCCCGTGGTGGCCATGGCCACCCTTCTTGATGCGTTTGACGATGATGGGGCGTTGCGATTCGTCAGCCATGCGTGGTCACTCCGGGCGGCTTACTTGTTCTTGGCTTGCTTGACGTGGTCTTCGAGTTCCTTGAACGACGGACGGTCGTGCGAGGCCAGGACCTTGCGGCCGAATTCCACCGACACCTGCGGCGCGTAGCCGTTGAGGCTGGCGAGCAGGGTCACCTTGATGGTCTGGAAGACGCGGGTGCCGTCGGCCAGCTTGTGCTCCAGGATGGTGGCCAGCGGGCCGACGAAGCCATAGGCCAGCAAGATACCGAGGAAGGTACCGACCAGGGCGTGGGCGATCAGCATGCCAAGTTCGGAAGGCGGGATACCGACCGATTCCATGGTGTGCACCACACCCATCACGGCGGCCACGATACCGAATGCCGGCATGCCGTCGGCCAGGCCCTTCATGGCGTTGACCGGAATTTCACCCTCGTGGTGGTGGGTTTCGATTTCGACGTCCATCAGGTTCTCGATCTCGAAGGCGTTGAGGTTGCCGCCGACCATCAGTCGCAAGTAGTCGCAAATGAACTCGACCACGTGGTGGTCGTGCAGAACCGCCGGATACTTAGAAAACACCGGGCTGGATTCGGGATTGTCGACGTCTGCCTCGACCGACATCAGCCCCTCCTTGCGCACCTTGGCGAGGATTTCATAGAGCAGCGCAAACAGCTCCATGTAGAAGGCCTTGGTGTACGAGGAGCCCTTGAACAGGGTCGGCAAGGCGGCCAGCGTGGCCTTGAGCGGCGTGCCGCCGTTGGCCACCACGAAGGCGCCGATGGCCGCGCCACCAATCATCAGGACTTCCAGCGGCTGCAGCAGAGCGGCCAGATGGCCCCCGGCCATGACAAAGCCCCCGAGCACCGAGGCAAGGATAACGACATACCCGATTCCGACAAACATGCGTCACGTCCTGTGATGAGGAAGAGGAAACCCGGCTCTTTTGGGCACGGCTTTGCTTCATTGTTTACGTCTGGCGGGTGCCATGTCAGCACCCATGACAAGAAACTGGACACCCTTACGGTCGGCAATTATCCGGGCATTGGAGTGGCCGAGGCAAGACAAAGGCGTGAAGAAATTCGGGCAGATATCGCCAACGGGAATGATGCAAAGCGAGCACTCCCACGCCGCCAACAAGCGAGGCGACACGCGACGCATGACCTTACAGGGCCGCGGCAATGCGGCAGAACGACGCAAGGAGCGCACGGGCCATAGCACCCGCATGGCCGAATCGTGGCGGAAAGGTTGACGAAGGCTTCGTATCTTCAAATTCCGAAATACTTGATACAGCGATGACATTATTGTAAAAGTCGTGAATAAATGACGCATTGGAGAATGCCAAATGTTGAAGCAACTGTTTGGCGGCCTGCTTGGCAAGGATAAGCAATCAGCCCCGGGCAACGAACCAGGGCCAGCCAGTGCACCCCTCGCTTCGCCTCCAGCCCGTGTTCTGGATGGAACCGACGCACTCGCCCCACTGCATCACGTGCAAACGCTGGGTTTTGTGTCGCATCAGCCGGTGCAGGACAAGGACCAGCGCGTTGTCGCCTATGAATTCATCGTCAAGGGCAGCCAGGACGGCGCCAAGTCCGCGGCTCACAAGCGCACCTTTGACCGGCTGCTGCTCACCACGCTGCGTAACATGAATGTGTTCCGGCTGCTGGCTTACCGTCGCGCGTTCATCCATTTGTCGCTGGCCTCGCTGGACGATCTGCCGTCGCCGGACCTGCCCGCCAACAGCTGCATTTTCATCCTGGACATGCTGCCGGGCGACGTCCTGGACGAAGCGCTGATGTCCAGACTGGATTCCCTGCGCCAGGCCGGCTTGCGTTTTGCCGTGGAACCGGCCAGCGTCGGCAGCCAGCCGGCGGCCTTGGCCCTCTACCAGCGCATGGACTACCTGGTGCTGGATTTTGCCGCGCCCAACGCGCGCATGCTTTTCCCTCTGCTGGAAAAACTGCCGCAGCGGTTTCCTCACGTTCGCTGGCTGGGGCGCAATATCAACTCGGCCGAAGAGCTGGATCTCTGCCTCCACTCTCCCGGCAGCCAGCACTTCGCGCTCTTCCATGGTTCCTACTTGAACGTGGCCCAGCCCAGAAACGCCAACAAGAACGAAGGCGCCAACCAAGGGCGCGTACTGGAAGTGATGCGTTTGCTGCGTGCCAATGCGCCGATCGACGAGATCGAAGCACAGTTCAAGCTGGATTCGTTGTTGCTGTTCAAATTGATGCGCTACGTCAATTCCCCGATAAACGGTCTGAACCGCAAGGTGCAGACCATCGAGGAAGGCATCATGCTGCTGGGCCGGGGCAACTTGTTCAAGTGGCTGTCATTGATGCTCTTCACGTCGGAAAGCGACAGCGGCTCGGCACTGACGCTGATGGAAAAGTCACTGATCCGCGCCCGCTTCATGGAAGAACTGGGATTGGCGCACGGCAACAAGCTGGAGGCCGAGCACTTGTTCCTGACGGGCATGTTCTCGCTGCTCGGCACCTTGCTGAATACCACGCTGGCCGAGGCGCTGGCACCGCTCGATCTGCCGATGATGATTGCGGATGCCCTGCTGAGAGGAAAAGGCCTGTTTGCCGAGCCCCTGCAGTTGGCGCTGGCCTGCGAACAGGATGACAACGATGCCATCGCACGCCTCAGCGCGTCGCAGCGCGTCAGCCTGGAGCAAGTCACCGGCATCCACATGGATGCCGTGGTCTGGGCGCAGGAGGTACTAAAGGAAAGCGACGTACAGAACGACGTGGAGGGAGTTTAGCCCGGCAGCGGCGGCTTCTCCGACAGCCTCAGTCAAAAAAGGGAAAGCACTCGCTGTGCTTTCCCTTTTTTACAGCCGCCTCACCTTCCCTTCCGGCTACGCCGTGCTCACAGCCCCTTCACCACCGGCAACGTCCCGTGATGTCGGCATCCCCGCCTCCCAACACCTGGATCAGACCAGCCCGCGCTGACGCAGCACCTCTTCGCACTCGGTGACACACTGCACCGCCGTGTCGATCAGCTGATCGATCTCGGCCTTGCTGATCACCAGCGGCGGCGCCGCCACCATGTGATCGCCGCAGGCGCGCATGATCAGGTTGTGGCGGAAGAAGATGTCGCGGCAGATCGTGCCAACCTCGCCCCAGTTGGGAAACAGCTCGTGCGTGGCCTTGTCCTTCACCAGCGTGAAAGCCTGGATCAGGCCGACGCCGCGCACGTCGTCCACGTGGGCGAAACCGCCGAAGGCCTCGCGCCAGCGCTGCTGCATATAGGGGCCGGTGTCGCGTTTGACGCGGTCGATGATGCCCTCGTCACGCAGCGCCTTGACATTGGCGTGCGCCACGGCCGCCGCTACCGGATGTCCCGAATAGGTGAAACCATGGTTGAAATCGCCCCCTTCGGCCAACCCTTGCGCCACCTTGTCGCCGACGAACACCGCGCCGATCGGCAGGTAGCCCGAGGACAGCCCCTTGGCGGCGGTGAACAGATCCGGGTGAAAACCGAACAACTGGTGCCCGAACCATTCGCCGGTGCGGCCGAAGCCACAGATGACCTCGTCGGCCACCAGCAGCACGTCGTACTGGCGGCAGATGCGTTCGACCTCCGGCCAATAGGTCGACGGCGGAATGATCACGCCGCCGGCGCCTTGGATCGGCTCGCCGACGAAGGCCGCCACCTTGTCCGGCCCAATCTCGAGAATTTTCGCTTCCAGCCAGCGCGCCGCCACCACGCCGAATTCCTCCGGCGACATGCCCTGGCAGTACCGGTACCACCACGGCTGTTCGACGTGTTCGATACCGGGAATCGGCAGATCGCCCTGCTCGTGCATATAACTCATGCCGCCCAGGCTGGCGCCGCCGATAGTCGAGCCGTGATAGCCGTTCCAGCGCCCGATCAGCGTCTTCTTCCCGGGCTTGCCCTTGACGTCCCAGTAACGGCGCACCATGCGGATCATGGTGTCTACCGACTCGGAGCCGGAGTTGGTGTAGAAGATGCGGCTGAAACCCTTGGGGGCGACTTCCGACAACAACTGCGACAGCTCCACCACGGCTGGATGGGTGGTCTTGAAGAAGGTGTTGTAGTAGGCCAGTTCGTCCATCTGGCGCTTGGCCACCTCGGACAAATCCTTGCGGCCATAGCCGATGTTGACGCACCACAGGCCGGCCATGCCGTCGAGAATCTTGTTTCCGTCCGAATCCCACAGGAACACGCCGTCGGCTTTGGTGATCACGCGGGCGCCCTGTTGATTCAGCGACTCGGTGTCGGTGAACGGGTGCAGATGGTGTGCGGCGTCCAGCGCGCGCCATTGCTCGGTGGTACGTTCGTTCTGCATAGGGATATCCCTCTCAGAGACGTTGCAGCAGGCTATTCCGCTTCCGACGCTGGCCGAAACCGGCTTCGGCCAGCGTCTTGGGTGAAAAGGCGCATGGTGAGCGACCCGCCTTAGCCGGCAGCACTCACACGTGCAGCAACAGGAACTTGCGCTCCCAGGGGCTGATCACGCGGAAGTACTCGGCATACTCCTTTTCCTTCATCGCCAGGTACATCTTCACGAAACGCTGGCCCAGCACCTCGGCGATTTCGTGACAGTTGCGCAGCGCCACCAGCGACTCCTCCGAAGAATGCGGGAACTGGTACGGCAGCTCGTAGGCGTCGGTCTGGCGCGGCTCGGTCGGCTGGATCTTGTTGACGATGCCGAGGTAGCCGCAGGCCAGCGTGGCGGCCATGGCGATGTAGGGGTTGGCATCGACGCCGGGCACGCGGTTTTCCACGCGGCGCGCCTTGGGCGAGGAATGCGGCACGCGCAGGCCGACGGTGCGGTTATCGTAGCCCCACTCGACGTTGGTCGGTGCCGCGGTGTAGCGCGACAGGCGGCGGAACGAATTCACGTAGGGCGCGAACAGCGGCATCACCTGCGGCACGTACTTCTGCAGCCCGCCGATGAAGTGGAAGAACAGCTCCGATGGCGTACCGTCTTCCTTGGAAAACACGTTCTGGCCGGTCTTTTTGTCCTTCAGGCTCTGATGGATGTGCATGGCACTGCCCGGCTCGTTCTCCATCGGTTTGGCCATGAAGGTGGCGTACATATTGTGGCGGAACGCCGCCTCGCGCACGGTACGCTTGAACAGGAACACCTGGTCGGCCAGCTCCAGCGGGTTGCCATGCAGGAAGTTGATTTCCATCTGCGCCGTGCCAACCTCGTGGATCAGCGTGTCGACCTCCAGTTCCTGCGCATGACAGTAGTCGTAGATATCCTCGAACAGCGGGTCGAACTCGTTGACCGCGTCGATGGCGTAGGAGCGGCGGCCGAACTCGGCGCGACCGGTACGACCGATGGGCGGAGCCAGCGGAATATCCGGATCCGGGTTGGGCGACAGCAGATAGAACTCCATCTCCGGCGCCACCACCGGCTCCAGCCCCAGCTCGTCGAACAGATCGAGCACGTGCTTCAGGACGTTGCGCGGCGCCACATCCACCGGCGTACCGTCGGAACGGTAGGCGTCGTAGATCAGTTGCGCGGTCGGATCGACCGCCCACGGCACGAAGCGCAGGGTGCTCTCGTCGGGCCTCAGCACCATGTCCGGGTCGGTCAGGTCCATCATGCTGTCGTCCGGGTAATCACCGGTGACGGTCTGAATCAGCACCGCCTCCGGCAGGCGCATTTCCGGCTCCACGGCAAATTTGTCTTTCGGCACGATCTTGCCGCGCGCAACCCCGGTAAAGTCGGGGACAATGCATTCCATCTCGGTGATGCGATGCTCGCGCAACCACTCAAAAATCTGGTTTTCCATTTTACTACCCCTGCCTCTATAGATCCTTGGCCATCGATGGCTCTGTCTCACAACGGCGCCGAAGCCCGCTCACGTCTTGGCACGTGCTGCTACCCGCTCCCGGCAGGCCGCACCGAAAGCATTGAAAATCGCGATCGAAATCGCATTGTCATGATATTTCCATTCGGGGTGCCATTGCACGGCATAAGAGAAAGTGCGCGCGTCACGCACGCGGTAGGCCTCGATCAGACCGTCGTCGGCCACCGCCTCGGCCTCGAGCCGCGGAGCCAAACGCTTGATGCCCTGCTGGTGCAGCGAGTTCACCTCAATAGAATCGCAACCCAGCCACTGTCGCAACAGGCTGCCTTCGGTGAAGTGCACAGCATGGGCTGGCCCGTACATCTCGTCCAGATCATCGGTCTCGGGCTCACGATGATCGGCGAAGCCCGGTTCCTCATGCACGTGCTGGAACAGTTCGCCGCCCAAAGCCACGTTGATTTCCTGGAAGCCGCGGCAGATGCCCAGGAGAGGAATCCCCTCCTGCAGCAGCAAGTCGATCAGCGGCAGCGTGGTGGCATCGCGCTGCGGATCGTGCGGCGACCCAGGCCGGCTTGGCGCCCCTCCATAATGATGGGGCTCGATATTGGACAGCGAGCCTGTCAGCAGAATGCCATCGAACGTGTCCAGGATTTCTCGAACGTGGCTGCGACTACCCAGCGCCGGAATCAGCAGCGGCACGCCGCCGACGCCACCAGATACTGCCTCGACATATTTCTCGGCCACAGTGTGGAACGGTAACAAGCCGATCCGTTTGACATCGCAAGGGATGCCGATGATCGGTTGTCGCATGACTCACCTCATCTTTCAGGACGCCGCCTTGATCGCCTCGAACGGGTCCACGTACTCATACCCCAGCCCGGCCGCCACGGCGCGGTGAGTCACCTTGCCGCGGCACACGTTGAGGCCGTTGCGCAGATGCGGATTGTCGAGCAGCGCCTGCACCCAGCCCTTGTTGGCCAGTTCCAACATGAACGGCAGCGTGGCGTTGGTCAGCGCCTGGGTGGACGTCCGCGCCACCCCGCCCGGCATGTTCGCCACGCAGTAATGCACGATGCCGTCCACTTCGTAGGTCGGGTTCTGATGCGTGGTGGGGCGGCTGGTTTCGAAACAGCCGCCCTGGTCGATGGCCACATCCACCAGCACCGCGCCCGCCTTCATGATCTTCAACATGCGCCGCGTCACCAACTTCGGCGCCGCCGCCCCCGGAACCAACACTGCCCCCACCACCAGGTCGGCTTCCTTGATCATCTCTTCGATGGTGGCGGTATCGGACATCAAGGTCTTGATCTTGCCACCAAACACCATGTCGATCTCTTTCAGGCGGTTGAGCGACTTGTCGAGTAGCGTGACATCGGCCCCCAGCCCCATCGCCATGCGGGCGGCGTTGAGCCCGACCACCCCGCCCCCCAGCACCACCACCTTGGCCGGCGCCACCCCGGGCACGCCACCCAGCAACATACCGCGCCCGCCCTGCGCCTTTTCCAGCGCGTGGGCTCCAGCCTGGATCGCCATGCGGCCGGCCACTTCCGACATCGGCGCCAGCAGAGGCAGTCCTCCGCGCTCGTCGGTGACTGTCTCGTAGGCGATGGCCACCGCGTCCGACTCCAGCAGCAGCTTGGTCTGCTCCGGGTCCGGCGCCAGGTGCAGGTAGGTGAACAGCACCTGGCCGGAGCGCAGCAGTCGGCATTCGACCGGTTGCGGTTCCTTGACCTTGACGATCATGTCGGCGGCTTCGAACACGCTCTCGGCGTTGGACGCGATCGAGGCGCCGGATTGAATGTACTGCTCGTCGGTGTAGCCCACCCCCAGACCGGCACGGGACTGCACCAGCACCTTGTGCCCGTGCGCCACCAGCTCGCGTACCCCGGAGGGTGTCAGACCAACACGGTACTCATGATTTTTGATCTCTTTCGGAACGCCGATTAACATATCAACCTCCATATTGTCCGGGTGTGGCTTTCAGGCGTCAAAAGCGTTTAAGAAAATCCACATTCGACTTGCTATATATATTTGATTCTGACTATAAACTCTCATTCCCGCAAAGAAAACCGGTTTTGCGGCGCAGCAGGCGCCGTGTGTGCGGTCAAAATTCTTATCACGAATCGTCTAAAATTATTAACGTATTTATTGGGATGCGACAGGAACGATGGACATAGGCGCCCGCCTGAGAATGGTTCGAGCCCGCTTCGGACTCTCACAACGTGAGCTGGCCAAGCGCGCCGGCGTAACCAACGGAACGATTTCCCTCATCGAACAGAACCGTGTCAGCCCTTCCGTCAGCTCGCTGAAAAAGGTGCTGGAAGGTTTGCCGATGACGTTGTCGGACTTCTTTACCTTCGACGCCGAGCCCGAACACAAGGTGTTCTACAACGCCGACGAATTGCCCAACCTCGGCAACGAAAAGGTGCAGCTGTTTCTGGTCGGCGCGTCGCACGAGCGCCGCGACCTGCAAATTCTGCGCGAATTCTACGAGCCGGGCGCCGACACCGGCCCGGACATGCTGATCCACGAAGGCCAGGAAGGCGGGGTCATCATCAGCGGCTCGATCGAATTGACGGTGAACGGCGTCAGCCGCATCCTCAACCCCGGCGACGCCTACTACTTCGATAGCCAGCAACCCCACCGATTCCGCAATGTCGCCGCCGAGCCGTGCGAGATCGTCAGCGCCAGCTCACCGTCCACCTTCTGAGCACGCGCCCCGCCCGGCGCGACGGCGACGCCATTCCTTACCACGGAGAAGTCCATGTCTCGCACCCACGCCGAATGGCAGCAACTGGCCGCGACGCTCGGCATCGAAGGCCGGCTCTTCATCGACGGCGAGTATGCCCACGCCCACGACAGCCGCACCTTTAATTGCATCAACCCGGCGACCGGCGACAAGCTCGCCGAGGTGGCATGGTCTGCCGCCGCCGATGTTGACGCCGCCGTCGCGGCGGCCCGCCGGGCCTTCGAATCCGGTGTCTGGTCGGGCCTGCCACCACTGAAGCGCGGCAAAATACTCAAGCGTTTCGCCGCACTGATCCGACAGCACCGCGACGAGCTGGCGCTGCTGGAAACCCTCGACATGGGCAAGCCGATCGGCGACTCCACCACCGTGGACGTGCCGGGCGCGGCCTATTGCGTGGAATGGTTTGCCGAGGCCATCGACAAGGTGGGCGGCGAAGTGGCGCCGGTCGACCCCAAGCTGGTCGGTCTGGTCACGCGCGAACCGGTCGGTGTGGTGGCCGCGGTGGTGCCGTGGAATTTCCCGATCCTGATGGCGAGCTGGAAATTCGGCCCGGCGCTGGCCGCCGGCAACGCGGTGATCGTTAAGCCGTCCGAGAAATCGCCGCTGACCGCGATCCGGCTGGCCGGACTGGCCAAGCAGGCGGGCATTCCCGACGGCATCTTCCAGGTGCTGCCGGGAGGTGGCGACGTGGGCAAACTGCTGGCGCTGCACATGGGGGTGGACTGCATCGCCTTCACCGGCTCGACCGCCGTCGGCAAACTGATCGCCGGCTACGCCGCACAGTCCAACCTCAAGCGCGTCTGGCTGGAGCTGGGCGGCAAGTCGCCCAACATCATCCTGGAAGACTGCCCCGACCTCGCCCGGGCCGCGCGCACCGCCGCCGGCGCCATCTACTACAACATGGGCGAGATGTGCACCGCCGGCTCGCGCGTGCTGGTCCAGCGCAGCATCAAGGAACGCTTTCTGGAGGAATTCAGAAAGGCCGCACAAAGGTACTATCCGGCCGACCCGCTCGACCCGGCCGCCGGCATGGGCGCGATCGTCGACCAAATCCAGTTCGACAAGGTGCTGTCCTACATCGACCAGGGCCGTGGCGAAGGCGCCACCCTGATCTGCGGCGGCCAGGCCACGCAGGTGGAGAGCAAGGGCTATTTCATCGAGCCGACCGCGTTCGACTGCCCGCACCCCGACCTGACCATCTGCCGCGAGGAGATTTTCGGGCCGGTGCTGTCGGTGATCACCTTCGATTCGATCGACGAGGCGGTGCGCATCGCCAACGATACCGAATACGGCCTGGCGGCAGCGGTATGGACCGCTAACGTCAGCACGGCCCATCAGGTATCGCGCCGACTGCGTGCCGGTACGGTATGGGTCAACTGCTACGACGAGGGCGGCGACATGAACCTGCCGTTCGGCGGCTTCAAGCAGTCCGGCAACGGCCGCGACAAGAGCCTGCACGCGCTGGAGAAGTACACCGAGCTGAAAAGCACGCTGATCAAGCTGTAAAGGTTGGCCGAAGACGCAAAAAAAGGCACCTCGCGGCGCCTTTTTCGTTGCTGCTCGTTCCGGCTCAGTCGCGGAAGTTGTTGAACTGCAGCGGGAAGTCGGTGATTTCCTTGCGCATCAGTGCGATCACTTCCTGCAGGATATCGCGCTTGGCACCGCTGACGCGCACGGCGTCGCCCTGGATGCTGGCCTGCACCTTGAGCTTGGAGTCCTTGATCAGCTTGACGATTTTCTTGGCCAGATCACCCTCGATGCCTTCCTTGACGGTGATTGCCTGCTTGATCTTGTTGCCGCTGACCTTCTCGATCTTGCCGTGGTCGAGACAGCGCACGTCCACGTTGCGCTTGGCCAGCTTGCCCAGCAGGATGTCCTTGACTTGGTCCAACTGGAATTCGGCGTCGGCGAACAGGGTCAGCACCTTCTCGGCAGACTCGATGCGGGCGTCGCTGCCCTTGAAGTCGTAACGGGTGGAAACTTCCTTGTTGGCCTGATCCACGGCGTTGCGCACTTCCACCACATTCACTTCGGAGACGATATCAAAAGACGGCATAGACGGTTTTACCTCGTACATTCGAGGCCAAAATTCTAGTGCCTGCGCCACGAAAAGTCATCCTTGAGACCGGGAGGCTCCCTCCACTTGCCAGCCTCCGGCCGGCAACGGATGATGACAACGATCCATCGCCCCGACCAAAGGACTCCGACATGCTGCTCTCGCCCGAACAACTGGCCGGCTTCACCATGGCCGCGATTCTCATCACGCTCTCCCCCGGCCCGGACAATTTGATGGTGCTGAGCCTCGGCATTGCGCGCGGCAAGAAGCAGGGCATCGCCTTCGGCCTGGGCTGTGCGCTGGGCTGTATCAGCCATACCCTGCTCGCGGCGCTGGGCATCAGCGCGCTGATCGCCGCCTCGCCCCTCGCCTTCACCGCCCTCAAGGTCGGCGGCGGGGCGTATCTGGTCTATCTCGGCGTGCAGGCGCTGCGCAGCCCCGGTGCCAGCTTCCGCCCCGACACACCCGGCCAGGGCCCGGCCAACCCGGTGCGCACGATGTTTGCCAAGGGCCTGCTGGCCAACGCCATCAACCCCAAGGTGGTGCTGTTCTTCCTCGCCTTCCTGCCACAGTTTGTCGATACCGGCCGCGGCATGGCGGGGTGGCAGACGCTGGTGCTAGGGCTGATCTTCACGCTGCAGGCGGCGGTATTGTTCGGACTGCTGGGCTATTTCTCCGGCCACGTCGGCCAGTGGCTGCAGCAGAAGCCCAGCATGAGCAAGTGGCTCGACCGGCTGGCCGGCAGCATCTTCGTCGCGCTCGGCCTGCGCCTGATCCTGGCGCGCAATCACTGAGCTGCCCCTCTGCTGAGGCTCAGGCCGCCCCGACCGCCCTCCTTTATCGACTACCATTCAGGATATAAAGGAGGGCGCGATCATGAAATGCTGGAGCTACGACACCCAATATGGCCCCTTCGATATCGTTCCACTCGACGGGCGCTATCACATCATGCACGACGGCGAGGCGCTCGGCGCCTACCCCACGCCGGAAGACGCGGCACGGGCGCTGGCGGAAGGCAGCTCGTCCTGGCCGCCGTTCGGCGATCCGCGCGACCTGGGCATCCCGGCCGACCTGGCTCAATGGCACTGCCGGCCGCTGACCTGACATTTCCCGCCAAACCACCCGTAGCGCGGATTTTTTCCTCCCCGCCGCTGTCACTGCCTGTGGCCGCGCGCATGCCCTGATGCCCCTGCCTGTCAGGGGCCCATGACCCGCGTGTAAAAAAACGAGGGCTTCGCGCTACAATGCGGCATAGATTGTTTTTATACCAATAACCATATCCATTGCATAAATACGCCGCACCCACCCTATGACCGTCCTGCAACGCCTTGCCGCCCTGATCCAGTTTGTCCAGCACACCGCCCGCCTGCACGCTGCTCCGGTCACCGATCTTGCCAAACACGGCGACTTTCTCGCCCTGGAAGCCGAACTGCACGAACTGCCGGGCATCTCGCTCAACAGCGAGGATGACGAGAACGAGGAAGTCTGGCTTGTCGTCGAGCGCCTGCAGCCGCTACCCATGCCCCAGCCGGAAGCCCCCTTGCTGCAACGCTGGCTGGAGCCGTCGGCCGCTCCCTCGAAAGGAGCGATCAAGCCGCCGGCCCTGGCCCCGGCAATCCCCTTCGCGGCACTGGAAGCATTGGGCTACGTCCGCGGCGAACTGGTCGAGCCGGCCCGCAACGTGACGCTGTCCGACTTCACCGACCGCGCGCACGTCGAAGCCTTGCTCGAAGCCTACCGCAGCGGGCCGTGGCAGGCCTGGGCCGACGAAGAACAGCGCCGCCAGAAAACCATGGGGCTCTATAACCAGCTGTTCCGCCTGAAACAGACACTGGACGGCATGATCGCCGACAACCAGCTGGAGATCGTCTGGGGCAGCGGTGTCGCGGTCTGGCTCAAGGACGGGGTGCGCCTGTGCTACCCGCTGCTGACCCGGCCGGTGGAACTGGCGCTGAACGCCGGCACCATGGCGCTGGAACTGCGCCCGCGCGATCAGCCCGCCGCGCTCGAAGCGGATGCGCTGAACGCGCTGAACGTGGCCGGCCTGGCCGATTTCGAACGCCAGGCGCGCCAGTGGCTGGAAAATGCCACGCAAGAGTATTCGCCGTTCGACGCTGCCAGCTACCGGCCCCTGCTGCAAGCCGCCGCCGCCCATCTCGACCCCGACGCCCGACTGCAGCCGCGCGAGCCGGGCACGCCCCCCGCGCCACTCCCCAGCCCGGGCAGCCAGCTGCAGTTGGTCGACAGCTGGGCGGTATTCGCCCGGCCACGCACCGCCAACCTGCTGGTGCAGGACCTGCAACGCTTCAGCGATACGCTGCCGCCCCAGCCGGAGACGCTTCCCCCGGCGTTGTCCCAGCTCCTGAGCGAACCCTCGAACCAGCATCTCGATCGCCCGCTGCCGGCCTTTCGCGGGCTGTCTGCGGTGAGCGGCAGCATCGGCAACGGCACGGTGCGTGACCTGTTCTTCCCCAAGCCGTTCAACGACGAGCAGGTTCGCATCGTGCAGATGCTGGAGCAGCACGATGGCGTGGTAGTGCAAGGTCCGCCGGGCACCGGCAAGACCCATACCATCGCCAACATCATCTGCCACTACCTGGCCCAGGGCCAGCGCGTGCTGGTGACCTCGATGAAGGAGCCGGCGCTCAAGGTGCTGGAGGAAAAACTGCCCGACGCCATCCGTCCGTTGGCGATCAGCCTGCTGGCCGGCGAGCGTGACGAAGCCAAGCGCTTCGAGTATTCGGTCAACAAGATCGCCAGCGAAATCCAGTCGCTCGACCGCACCGCGCTGACGCGCTCGATTGCCACCCTGGAAGACACCGTCGATCGCCTGCACGGCAATTTGCAGCGCGTCGATCATGAGATCGACCAATGCGCCGCGCGCAACCTGCAGCCGCTGACGCTGGACGACAAGCAGATCGACCCGCTGCGCGCCGCCGAGCAGATCGGCACCCTGGGCGAGCGGCTGGCGGCGCTGCCAGACGAGCTCACCGCCGAGGCACGCCACCGCCCTCAGTTCGACGACGACGCCGTCATCCGGCTACGCGCGGCACGCCGAGAGCTTGGCACGGCACTCGCCTACCTGCCTCACGCCCTGCCTGATCCGGCCGAACTCCCCACCATGGAAGCGCTGCACAAGGCGCATCAGGACTTGCTGCAGGCGGCACACCTGCGGCATGCGATCGCCAACGGCGACGTGCCGGCACTGGCAGAAGGTGCACTAAACCAAGCAGCGGGGTTGGCCGAAGCCTTGCGCGAACTGTCCGCCCGGCAGGTCGAGATTGCCAACGCCGCGGCACCGTGGGCGCGCCCCTGTCTCGACCTGCTGCGCCTGCCGGCCTGCACGGCGATGTTGCGTCTGCTGGAAGAATGGGACAGCGCCGCCGAAGCGGAGCTGACGCGCCGCCCGCAGCTGCTGCAGCGCCCAGTGACGCTGCCGGACGGGCTGGAGCAGGACGCCGGGCTGGTCGAGGCCGTCGGCCAGCTCGCCGCCGGCCGCAGCGCCTTCGGCCTGGCCGGCTGGTTCGGCAAGGGAGAAGCCAAGAAGACGCTGGCACGGGTCGAAGTATTGGGCCAGCCGGCGCAGTCGAGCGCCGACTGGTCTCAGGTAGCGGCCCACCTGCAGCATCGCCAGTCGCTGCGCCGCCTGCTGCTGCGCTGGAACGCCATCGCCGCCGAATTCGGCGCCGAAGCACTGGCCAGCACCGACCCGCTGCTGGTGGAGCGGGCGCGCGAGCGCTGCCGCCTGATCCGGCGCATGGCCGAAGCGGTCCAACTGGAAGCCGAGGTGCTGCCACGCCTGCGCCACAGCCTGCCCGGCACCGCCTGGCCAGAGACCCTGCTGGAGCAGCCGTCGCGCCTGCTCGAGGCCCAGCGCATCCTGCTGCACCACCTCAGCTGCCAACGCCTCGAAGGCGCCGCCACGCTGCGCGAGCAGTTGCTGGCAGTGGGCCGACGCAGCCGCGGGGAGTGGGCGGAACAACTGGTGACCCTGGCCGATCAGCTCGGCACGCCCGAACTCGATGCCGACACGCTGGGCGAGACATGGCAAGCCCTCGGCCAGCAATTGGCCGCGCTGCACGCCTTTCGCCCGGCGTTCGACGCCGTCCGCACCGAGGTGCGCCGCATCGCCCAATCCGGCGCCCCGCTCTGGGCACGCCAGCTCTGCCAGCAGCCCGCCGGCGCCGAGTCCGACCCGCTGCTGCCGCAGGACTGGGCGGCGCTGTGGCAGGCCAAGCGTCTGCGCCAGGCGCTGCAGCAACTGGACACCCGCGCCCGCCTCAAGACGTTGGCCGAAGAACGCCGCGCGCTGGAAAAACAGCTGGCGCACAGCTACCAGGAATTGGTCGCCCAACGCACCTGGCTCAAGCTCGCCGACAATGCCACGCCCGAGGTGCGCAGCGCGCTGGGCCTCTATTCCGCCGCCATCCGCCTGATCGGCAAGGGCACCGGCAAGCGTGCGGTACGCTACCGCCGCGACGCTCGCGCCGCCGCCGCCAAGGCCACCCCGGCGATTCCGTGCTGGATCATGCCGCACTACCGCATCGCCGAATCGCTGCCGGCCGAACTGGGCTGCTTCGACCTGGTGATCATCGACGAGGCCTCGCAATCCGACCTCAGCGCCTTGCCGGCGCTGCTGCGCGCCAGGAAGGTGCTGGTGGTGGGCGACGACAAACAGGTGTCGCCGGAAGGCGTCGGACTGGAAGAAGACAAGGTGCTGACGCTGATGCAGCGCTTCCTGTCCGACCAGGTGGCGCTGTACCGCCCGCTGATGACCCCGGAGCGCTCGATCTACGACCTGTTCAAGGTGGCCTTCGCCGCCAGTGCGGTGATGCTGAAAGAGCACTTCCGCTCGGTCGGCCCGATCATCGAGTACGCCAAGCGCGAGTTCTACCACCACGAACTCAAGCCGCTGCGCCTGCCCACCGCGAGCGAGCGGCTCGACCCGCCGCTGATCGACGTGCTGGTGGAAGACGGCCACTGCGGCAACGACAACTGCAACCGCGCCGAAGCCGCCTTCATCGTCGAGGAAATCCGTCGCCTCGCCGCCGACCCGGCCACCGCCGGGCGCTCCATCGGCGTGGTGTCACTACTGGGCGACAAGCAGGCGATCAAGGTCTGGGAGCTGATCCGCGAAGAGCTGGGCGAGGCGCTGATGGCACGCCACGACATCGCCTGCGGCGACGCCCGCACCTTCCAGGGTAAAGAGCGCGACATCATGTTTCTCAGCATGGTGGTGTCCGGCAAGCCGCACGCGGTAACGCGCGACAGCTTCGCACAGCGCTTCAACGTCGCCGCCTCGCGCGCCCGCGACCGCATGTACCTGGTGCGCAGCGTCGAGATCAGCCAGCTGAGCCCCGCCGACGAACTGCGCCGCAAGCTGATCGAGCACTTCCACACCCCCTATCTGCTCGACCAGCAGCAGGTAACCGACCTGCGGGCGCTGTGCGAATCGCCGTTCGAAACCGAGGTCTACGACGAGCTAACCGGGCGCGGCTACAAGGTCACGCCGCAGGTCAAGGTCGGCGGCTTCCGCCTCGACCTGGTGGTGGAGGGCGACAACGACGCCCGCCTCGCCGTCGAGTGCGACGGCGACCGCTACCACGGCGCCGCGCAATGGCCCGACGACATGCGCCGCCAGCGCATCCTGGAGCGCGCCGGCTGGCAGTTCTGGCGCTGCTTCGCCTCGACCTTCGTGCTCGACCGCGAGGCGGTGCTGCAAGATCTGCTCGCCACGTTGGCCGCGCGAGGCATCGAACCACAGACCCAGGCACGCCGGACAGCCAGTCCGCACGTCGAGCGGCGCACCTTCCGCGCCAGCCCCAAGCCTAGCCAAGCGGAAGACGCTGTCCTAGCCTGACGACAAGATTGGCCGAAGCCCCGCCAGACGGGGTTTCGGCCGCTGCACCAGGGCTATCGGGGAGACCGGCGCCGCGCCGCCACGCGCCGACGAGAAGCCAGGCCACCCCCAAAGCATGTCGTCGCATTGAAATCGCCTGTCATGCTCGTGGCCAGGGACAACGCCCCAGCAAGGCAACGGTTCAGGCTACCCCGGAAGCCCTGTATCATCACACCATCCCGACACACCCAAGTACCCGCCATGACCCCGGACTACACCCAGCTGGAACGCCAGATCGCCTTTATCCTGGAAATCGACAAGCTCAAGGGCGTACTGCGCAAGAACAAGCCGATCACCCTGGAGCGCCACGAAAACTCCGCAGAACACAGCTGGCAGGTCGCGCTCCTGGCCATGGCGCTGCAGCCGCACGCCGACGAGCCGCTCGACATCGACAAGGTCATCCGGCTCCTGCTGGTGCACGACATCGGCGAAGTCGACACCGGCGACACCATCGTTTACGCCGAAGACGGTGAGGCCGAACGCAAGGCCGCCGAACTGACAGCCGTGAAGCGCATCTTTGGCCTGCTGCCGCCGGAACAGGCCGTCGAGATGCTGGCACTGTGGCAGGAATTCGAGGCCAACCAGACCGCCGAAGCGCGTTTCGCCAATGCCATGGACCGGCTGATGCCGATGCTGCTCAACCTCAACCGCGAGGGGCAAAGCTGGCGCGAAAACGGCATCCGCAAGGAACAGGTGATGGCCAAGGCCGTGAACAAGGTGCAGGCCGGTTGCCGGCTGGCTGGCGACTGGGTGGCAGGCCAGGTTGACGCCGCCGCAGAGAAAGGCTATTTCGACCCGACACGGAACTGACCCACCTTGGCAGGGCGGAAAAACTTGAGCGCGCTCATGGAAGACTCGCCCTACCAGGGACTACGCTCCATAGCATGAACCACCCCACTGGAGAGCATCATGTCCCTGCCTGACGACACCGCCGTGCTGAACGCGCTGAGCGAGGTGATCGACCCCGAGATGGGGGTCAACATCGTCGACCTCGGGCTGATCTACGGCATCGAACGCACTGAGCGCGGCCTGACGGTGCGCATGACCATGACCTCGCCGGCCTGCCCGATGGGCGCCATCATCGAAGAAGACGTCCTGGCCGAACTGCACCACCTCATACCGGGCGCCGAGCTTTCCGTGGAACTCGTGTGGGAGCCCGCCTGGACGCCAGAGCGGATGAGTGACAAGGCGCGCTACATCCTCGGCTGGGAGGGCACCGCGTGAGCATGGCAGCCAGCCCGCGCCCGGTCTGGCTATTGTTGCTGGTGCCGGTACTGCTGGCCGCCGCCCTGCTGGGAGGGCTGGCGCGCGTTGGCATGATGCTTCCCGCCCTGCCGGCGGAAGCCCCCCTGTTTCACGGCCCCTTGATGGTCTCCGGGGTATTCGGCGCCCTGATTTCACTGGAACGAGCCGTCGCCCTGCGCCGACGCTGGGCCCTGCTCGCGCCGCTGTGCGCCTTCTGCTCCGGCGGCCTCTTGCTGCTGGGCGGGCCGTGGTGGCTCGCCGCAGCCGGCTTTGCCCTCGCCAGCGCCGGATTGCTGGCGGCCTCGTTCGTCATCTGGCGTATCCAGCCGGCCGACTTCACCCGCCTCTTGGCCGTCGCCGCCCTGCTCTGGCTGGTGGGCAACCTGGCCTGGCTGGCCGGATGGCCGGTGTGGAACGTCGTCGGCTGGTGGCAGGGCTTCCTGCTGCTGACCATCGTCGCCGAACGGCTGGAACTGTCGCGCCTGCTGCGCCGCCCTCCCCACGCCGCCCCGTTGCTGAACGGACTACTGATCCTGTGGCTGCTGGGCATGCTGGCCAGCGCACTGACGCCACGCCCCCCCGGCCTGCCGCTGGTCGGGCTGAGCCTGGTCGGCATGGCCGCCTGGCTGGCCCGCTACGATCTCGCGCGACGTACCGTGCGCCAGCAGGGCCTGCCGCGCTACATCGCCGCCAGCCTGCTGGCGGGCTACGTCTGGCTCGCCATCAGCGGACTGCTCCTGCTGGGCGGCCAGGCACTGCAACCCGGCCCCGGCTACGACGCCGTGCTGCACGCCCTGTTCGTCGGCTTCGTGTTTTCCATGGTGTTCGGTCATGCCCCAGTCATCCTGCCGGCGCTGACCGGCTGGCGCGTGCCCTACCGCCCCCTGCTGTACCTGCCGTTGGCGTTGCTGCACGGCTCGCTGCTGCTGCGTCTCGCCGGCGACCTGCTGGGCCGCTTCGAGTGGCGCCAGGCCGGTAGCCTGCTCAACGGCATCACCCTGCTGCTATTCCTTGTCCTGATGATCGCACTGGTCCGTCTCGGCAAAACCGCAAAGAGGCCTGCATGAAACGCCACCCCGCGCTGGTCCCGCTCTCGCACGAGCATCATCACAACCTCTCCTTCGCCCAGCGCCTGCGCCGGGCCTGTTCCGACGCCGATGACGCCGGCTGCGAGGCACTGATAGAGAACTTCCGCCAGCATTACGCCACACCGCTGGAGCAGCATTTCCAGCTCGAAGAAACCTGGCTGCAACCCCACCTGGACGAAGCGACGAGCGCACGCCTGCTGGCCGAGCACCAAGAGCTGCGCGCCCTGGCCGCAGCGCCTTCGGCCAACCCTTCCCGGCTGGCCGAAGCGCTGATCTCACACGTGCGCTTCGAAGAGCGCGAGCTATTTCCGTGGCTGGAGCAGCATCTGCCTCCCGAACTGCTGGCACAGCTGCAAGAAAAACTGGGCTAGTACGCCGACGTCGCGGCCGCCGTGTCGATCTGTTTGCTGACAACCTTGTCGTTGACGAAGCGCACCGTTATCACGGTCTTGCCGTGGCGCCAGGTCGCCGTCCCGCCGGAGAAACCCAACAGGCTGGCACTGCTGACATCGGCGGGCTCCCCCAGTATCTCGACCACCTGCTGCCGGGTCATATCCTCCTGAATCTTCTCGAAATTGGCCGGCGTCACCTTGCTGCAGGCAACCAGGAACAAAGCAAGAAGCGTGATGGCAAGCGGCTTCCACAGGGCTTTCATAGATCATCCTCAAGGGCTGGACGGAAGGGCCACAGCATAGCAAAAGGCAGCCGCGCCGCCAGCTCGGCGCGGGCCCGGCCCGATGACCGTGCCCGGCAACTATTTGCCGATAGCTCACAGAAATCGCTTGCCTTGTGCGGCAACTCGGTGCACTATCCTCCACGCAAGATTTTCAAGTCGTAGATGTGTAGTTGTCGTCGTGGCCTAAGTCCGTACCTCAGTTCGCCATTTCCCTTGATTTTCATGCACTTAAATTCATATCATTATTTTTATATAGATGGGAAATACCATGGCAACTGGTACCGTTAAGTGGTTCAATGACTCCAAAGGCTTCGGCTTCATCACCCCGGACGAAGGCGGCGACGATATCTTCGCTCACTTCTCCCAGATCAAAGCCAACGGCTTCAAGACCCTGGCCGAAAACCAGCGCGTAAGCTTCGACGTGACCATGGGTCCGAAGGGCAAGCAAGCCTCGAACATTCAGCCGCTGTAATTCTTACCGCGACTAAGCGTTCCAGAAAAAACCCGGACTGGTTCCGGGTTTTTTCATGCCCGTCTACAATGAAATCCCACAAACGACACCACCCTCACCGGACCGCGACATGACTACTCCTAGCGACAACGACATCATCACCGCCACCCGCCAATGGGTGGAAAAAGCCGTCATCGGCCTTAACCTGTGCCCATTTGCCAAGTCCGTCTACGTCAAGAACCAGGTGCGCTTCGTAGTGAGCCACGCCCCCCACATCGACGCCCTGCTGGAAGAGCTCGAACGTGAATTGCAACTACTGGACGAAACCGCCCCGGAAGAGATCGACACCACCCTGCTGATCCACCCCGACACGCTCACCGACTTCCTGGATTACAACGACTTTCTCGACCTCGCCGACAACGTCGTCGAAGAGCTGGGCTACGCCGGCACCCTGCAGGTGGCCAGCTTCCATCCGGACTACCAGTTCGAAGATACCGACAAGGACGACATCGAGAACTTCACCAACCGCTCCCCCTACCCCACGCTGCACCTGTTGCGGGAGAGCAGCATCGATCGTGCCGTCGAGGCTTTCCCCGAGGCCGACGCCATTTACGAAAAAAACATCGCGACAATGAAGGAACTCGGGCACGAAGGCTGGGCTGCCCTGGGCCTCCACACCCCCACCAAGCAACACTAAACACCGGGGCAGGGAAATGATGCCGCCGCGCTCGCTTGCCGCGGTGCGCGGCGGCATGCTACATACGGCAACACCGTTATCGCCTCAAGACGCCCCATGCCCCACCTACCGCAGACTGCCTCCCGCCTGCTCCCGCTGTGCCTCTGCGGACTGCTGCTCGCCTGTTCCTCACCGCCCGGCAAGAAGCCGGTTAGCGGCGATGGCTTCAGCGTGGAGCAGCTAGGGCAAAGCGACGGCAACCGCGTCGCCAATCTCACCATGCGCGACAACCTCGACAGTCTGAGCCTGCTGCTCGACAAACTGTACAAGCGCAACCCATCCAGTTGGCGCGCGGGCGGCGCGGGCAGTCGCGACGAAGCTCATCGGCAAATCATGGAGGCCATTCGCCTCAACCAGCCCCTCCCAGCCCTGGGCAAGGTGCGCGCGGTCGCCGCCCTCACCACGGCATTCGACCCTCACTTCAAGGGCGATCGCGCCGGCACCCTGATCTACGGCCTGGGGAGCATGCTGCTCGACTGTTACGACGGCAAGACCGAACACTACCTGCTGGACGGTCTCGACGCCGGCAAGCTCGCCAACGCCTCCTACAATGTCGAAGTGGCGGCCTGGCTGCTATCCAACCGCAAAGGTGACGACGGCAAAGCCATGCTGCGAGCCAACGAACTTAGCGATAGCGAACAGAACCTCAGCTTCGAACGTGAATTCGGCAAGATCGTCGGCCGACTCAACTTGCTCGCGGCCTTCTCCGACGAGAAGTATCGCCGCGCCGCCATCAACTACAGCCAAGCCTTGCTCGGCGCCCCCTTGCTGCAGTTCCTGCCGCTCGATGCAGCGGCCGCCACGGCGGCCACACGCCCCTGACTGCCGTTATCACGGCCACACCAAAAGCAAAACGGCACGTTACGTGCCGTTTTGCTTGCCATCGTCCGCTCCGATTCAGGCGGACAAGCCCTTCTTCAACAGCTCCACGGCCAGATCGCTCATGGCAAGCTGGCGCTCTTGAGCCAGCGCCTGCAACTCCTTGACCAGATCTCCCGGCAGCTTCACCGCGAAAGGCACCAGGCCCTGAGCCTGATCGAGCTTGCGACGTTCCTTCTTATCCAGCGCTCCGCCCGCCTGCTGGCCGTAGCGGGCAGGCACGCCGGCCTGAGCCATCTTGCCGTTGATCTTCAGCCCCTTGTTCTTTTCCAGATCCGTTCTTTTCATGTGCACTATGCCTTGTCATCATCTTTCAGTAATGCGCGCCATTCTACACCCCGCCCCAACACTCGGCCCCACCTTTATCAGCCAGCATCGAACGGCACCACATCACCATGCGGCCCGGCTTTCCCTGATCAGCAGACCGCCGGAGCAAGACCCGACACCCGGCTGGTTTGCAAAGCTGGATTGATCTAGCATGGATTACCTGTTGGAGAGCCACCATGACCACATCGTCAAGCCGCCCCTCCCATCCCGATGACGAGCGCCGACACTTCTTGCAACTGGCCCTGGGCACCGGTTTCGCATTGGCAGTGAGCCCGGCCTCGGCCACCGTCATCACCACTGACAGCCAGAATTTGAGCACAGGTCCGGTTGGCGTCCCGGTCAAGGGTGAAATCCTACCCGCCTACGTGGCCCGCCCCGCCAACGCAAAAGGGGCGCTGCCCGTCATCCTGGTGGTACAGGAGATTTTCGGCGTTCACGAGCACATTCAAGACCTCTGCCGGCGACTGGCCAAAGCCGGTTACCTTGCCATCGCGCCCGAACTCTATTTCCGCCAGGGTAATCCACGGGACTACCCCTCGACCGAAGAGCTCCTGGCCAAACTGGTCAGCAAGGTCCCCGACCAGCAGGTGCTGCAGGATCTGGATGCCACATTGGCCTGGACGCGCAACCATGGCGGGGATAGCACGCACATGGCCATCACCGGCTTCTGCTGGGGCGGCCGTATCGTCTGGCTGTACGCCGCACATACCACCGCCATCAAGGCGGCGGCGGCCTGGTACGGAAAACTGACGGCCGGCAGCAGCGCCATGACCCCCAAGCACCCGCTGGACCTGGCGGATCAATTGAAGGTACCTGTTCTGGGACTCTATGGCGGACTCGACAGCGGCATCCCCCTCGATACCGTCAAGGCAATGCAGGACAAGCTAGCCAAAGCCGGCAGCCCATCCCATCTGATCATCTACCCCGACGCCGGCCACGGCTTCAACGCCGATTACCGACCAAGCTACAATGCCGCCGCCGCACGCGACGGCTGGGCCAAAATGCTGGCATGGTTTGCCGACCACGGCGTCAAACCATGAGACCCCTCCGTGCAATTGGATGGAGAAGTAAAAATACCCTGACAGCCCGCAATAATTGCTTGGCAAACCCATGTTAAAGGGATACAATTTTCAACTCTCAATGGCGGGCCTCCCCGCATTGCACAATAGCGAACCTGGTCAGGTCCGGAAGGAAGCAGCCACAGTTATTCAGTGCAAGTGCCGGGGGTCGGGCTCGCCACCCCTCCCTTTCTTTGTTGTGCATAGCCCAGCCCATCAGCGCCGGACGATTCTCTGCACCCGTCGATCCAGCAACCTGTCCTGCGGCTTGAAACATAAGAAATACGGAATATTCCATGAGCGATGACGGGAACTATTTTTTTTTGTACGCTCTAATATTCCTAATGGATTTTTTCTGCTATTTTTTATATAGCAGCACCCAATAAAAACACTTATCAAGACCGGTTACCAATTTACGAGGCTTACCATGAAACTGTTTGAGAAGATCACCAACCCCCGCGAAATCCGGCGAAAGCTCGGCCTGAACCAGCAGGAATTCTGGAGCCGTATCGGCGTCACCCAATCCGGCGGTTCCCGCTATGAAAGCGGTCGCAACATGCCCAAACCGGTGCGCGAACTGCTTCGCCTGGTTCATGTTGAGCAAGTCGATCTGGCCCGGGTACGCCGTGAGGATTTCGAAATCGTCGAATACCTCAAAGAGACCCACCCGGACCTCTACAAGAGCCTACGCAAGGCAGTGCGTGCCAAACTGGACGCCACGGAAGGCTCCTCGTCGTCGGAATCGGTTGCCAGCTGATCATCGGCAGCACCATCCCATGACATCTCCCCGGTGAACCCCACCGGGGAGATGGCGCTGCGCGACACCGACCTCAACTCCAGGTCAGTCGCCGACGTTACGCACCAACAAGACCGGGACTTCGACCTGTTTTAGCACACCCTCTGCCACACTTCCCATCAGCAGATGCATCAGACCGCTCCAGCCGTGCGTCCCCATGACCACCAAGTCCGCCTGCCAGTTCTGCAAGTCTTCAATCAATACCGACGCAATCTTGTCGCCCCAGCTCTCGAGAATCTTGCCCTCGACCTGAACACCCATGGTCTGGGCCTTGGCTTCAGCTTGGGACAGCACCTTCTCACCGGCTTGCTTGATCGAAGCCTGTAGTTCGGAAGCATCGAGAAACTCCGTCCCCCCCCATCCAAACTGCGCCAAGTCGACAACATGCGCGAGGCACACCTTGGCCCCCACTTCTTTTGCGAGCTTGCAAGCCTCAGCCAAGGCCAGGTTGGAAGTTTCGCTATCATCCACCGGTACGTAAATTCGCTGATACATGACATGCTCCTTATCTAATAACCCCTGACTACCACACCGTACCAAATCCGCCACGTTTCATTGTTGATGCAGGTTAAGGACGTGAGTAGACTCCTCCGTATTTGAAGCAGAATCGATCATGGCTCGTATCCAGATTCCCCTGCCGGAAACATTCGTTTTCGAAATAACCCTCGATATCAGGATAGGTGATATCAACTACGGGGGACATCTCGCCAACGACGCCATGCTGCGGCTGGCCCACGAAGCGCGCCTACGGTTCTTCAAGGCCTACGGTTATACCGAGCTCGACGTAGAGGGCCATGGCATCATCATGACGGATGCCGCTATCGTCTACAAGGCAGAGGTCTTCCATGGCGAAAGCCTGATCTTCCGCCTGGGGCTGGCCGACCCCAACAAGTACGGTTTCGATCTGGTTTATCAGGCAAGCCATGACAAGACCGGGCAAGAAGTGGCAAGATTGAAGACCGGAATCGTCTTCTTCGATTACGGCAAGCGGAAAATCGCGCCAATGCCCGACGTGTTTATGACGCGCTTTCCGCGAGAACAACAAGGAGGAATGGCATGATGAGACCCTACCCCCCCAACAGTGCCGAAGCCATTGCCCGCTTGCTGGCCATGTTCCTGGTCACCGACGGCGAGATGGATCACCACGAAATCGAGGCACTAGAGGAGTTGAACGTCTACGAGGTGTTAGACCTCGGCCGCAAGCAATTCATGGACGTGCTGATCAGCTACTGCGACGACATTTCGGACGAAGCCGATGAGCAGGATGGTACGATCCATCTCATCGACAAGCAGCGCATCGACAACCTACTGACGGATGTCACCGACCGGAGCCGGCGCATTCTCGCCTGCGCCCTGGCCATCGACGTCACCAAGTCCGACGGACAGATCAGCGACCCGGAAATGGCCCTGCTGCGCTATATGATGGACTCGTGGGAAATCACGCTCGAAGATATCGAGAACGAATTCGTCAAGCAGTAAGATTCATCGAACCCCACCCCGGCCGCCTTCATGTCATCGGGCGGCTTTTTGCTTTCTCCCGCCCACAGAAAACGTTGCATCATGAACACTGGCCCGCAGGACGCGCCCGACCCCCCCCCCGACCAGGGAGAACCCCCGCCCACGAGCTGGGAGCGGCGGATCGCCGGCTACGACCAGGCGCTGCAGCTTGCCGGCAAGAGCCCGCACACGCGCAGCGCCTACCGCCGCGACCTGCAGGCGTTGGCCGCACTGCAAGGCGGACAGGATCCCGCCGCCCTCACCGCACAGCAGATCCGCCTCGCCGTGGCACGGCTCCACGCCAAGGGGCACATTGGCCGTAGCCTGGCACGCATGCTGTCCGCCTGGCGCGGATTCTTCGATTGGCTGATCGAACAGGAAAAGCTCCCAGCCAATCCCTGCCATGGAATCCGCCCACCCAAAAGCCCGAAGACGCTCCCCAAGGCCCTGCCCGTCGATGCCACCAGCGCACTGCTCGACGCTCCGATCGACTCCGAGGATGACTTAAGCCTCCGCGATCAGGCCATGTTCGAGCTGCTCTACTCGTGCGGCTTGCGCCTGTCGGAGCTGACCGGACTCAACCTTGCCGACCTCGATCTGAGCGAGGGCCTGCTCACCGCCCACGGCAAGGGCAACAAGACACGCATTCTGCCGATCGGCCGCCAAGCCCGGCAGGCGCTGGAACACTGGCTGGCAATTCGCCCCTCCCTGCCGGGCGAGGGCGCGGTATTCACCGGCAAGAGCGGGCGGCGGCTGTCCGGGCGGCAGGTGGAGAAACGGCTGGAACAGTGGGCGCTGCACCACGGCAGCGACCGCCATGTCCATCCGCACATGCTGCGCCATTCTTTTGCCAGCCATCTACTGCAGTCTTCAGGCGATCTACGCGCGGTCCAGGAACTGCTGGGCCACGCCAACCTGTCCACCACGCAGATCTACACCAGCCTCGATTTCCAGCACCTGGCCAAGGTCTACGATGCCACCCACCCGCGCGCCAAGCTGGGTGAGAGCAACTCCCAGGCTGACGACGAGACATGAAAAACGCCGGACGAACCGGCGTTGCGACCGCTAACTGTAGTCGTCAGGCGGACAGCGGCTGACGGTCGATCAGCTGTATCAGACGGGTCAGAGCCGTTTCCACCGTCTGCCGACGAACCTCAAGCCGATCGCCGGAAAAATGGCAGGCGAAGGCCTCGGCTGCACCTTGACAGCCAGCCAGGGCGAACCATACCGTCCCCACCGGCTTCGCCGCCGAGCCACCTGCCGGGCCGGCGATACCCGACACGGCCACCGCCCAGTCGGCCCCGGAGCGCTGCAGCGCCCCGGCCGCCATTTCCCGCACGGTCCGCTCACTGACCGCGCCGTCTTCGGCCAACGTTTCGGCGCGCACGCCGAGCATCTGCTGTTTGGCCTCGTTGCTGTAGGTGACGAAGCCATAGCCGAACCAGGCCGAGCTGCCGGCAATATCGGTCACGGCCCCGGCAATCCGTCCGGCCGTGCAAGACTCGGCCAGCGTCAGACGCTCCCCCCGATCCAACAGCAACTCGCCCAATTGGCGGGCCAACGCCATTTCAGTACTCATGACGACTCCGGAAATGGGCGATCAGCCCGTTGGTGGAACTGTCGTGCGCCAGCGCGCCTTCGGACGAGAGCTCCGGCAGGATGCGCTGCGCCAGTTGCTTGCCGTACTCGACGCCCCATTGATCGAACGAGTTGATTCCCCAGATCACACCCTGCACGAACACCTTGTGCTCGTACAAGGCCATCAACATGCCGAGTGCGTGCGGCGTCAGCTTATCGAGAGCGAGCGTGTTGGAGGGCTGATTGCCGGGAAACAGTTTCTGCGGCAGCAGCATGTCGAGCCGGTCACCCGGCAGATCGGACAATTCCGCCATCACTTCAGCTTCGGCCTTGCCACGCATCAGCGCCTCTGTCTGCGCCAGGCAGTTGGCCACCAGCACGGCATGCTGGTGGTCGACCCGGTAGTGGCTGTTCATCGGGATGATGAAATCGCACGGCACCAGGCGGGTGCCCTGATGCAGCAACTGGAAGAAAGCATGCTGGCTGTTCACGCCCTCCTCGCCCCAGATCACCGGCCCGGTCTTGAAGTCGAGCCGCTCGCCGAAGCGCCCGACACGCTTGCCATTGGACTCCATATCCAATTGCTGGATATGGGCAGGAAGGCGGCGCAGACCATGGTCGTACGGCATGATGGCGTGGGTGTGGGCACCGTAGAAGGTGTTGTACCAGACGCCGATCAGCGCCAGGATCACCGGCATGTTGCGCTCGAACGGAGCGCTGAAGAAATGTCGGTCCATGGCATGACCGCCAGCCAAAAACTCACTGAAGCACTTGAATCCGACCGCCAGCATCACCGGTAGGCCGATGGCGGACCACACCGAGTAGCGCCCCCCCACCCAATCCCAGAACCCGAACATGTTTTCTGGATCGATGCCGAACGCCTTGACGGCGTCGGCGTTGGTCGATACCGCCACGAAATGACGCGCAATATCCGCTTCCGTCGCCGCCTGCAGGAACCACTGCCGCGCCGCCTGGGCGTTAAGCAAGGTTTCCGGCGTGGTGAACGACTTCGATGCCACGATGAACAGGGTGGTACGTGGGTCGAGCTTCTCCAGGGTGCGGGCGATATGCTGACCGTCCACGTTGGAGACGAAATGCACCGTCAGGCCGGGATGTGCGTATGGCCCCAAGGCCTCGTCCACCACCAGCGGGCCGAGGTCGGACCCTCCAATTCCCAGGTTGACCACGTCCTTCACCGGCAAGCCGGTATAGCCGCGCCATTCGCCGGAGCGCACCCGTTCGCAGAACGCGCGCAGACGTTGCAATACAGCATGCACCTGCGGCACCAGGTCGACGCCGTCCACCTCCAGCACCGCGTCGGCAGGAAGACGCAGCGCGGTATGCAGCACGGCGCGGTCCTCGCTCACATTGATGCGCTCACCGCGGCGCATCGACTCCATCCAGCCCCGCAGGTTCACCGTTTCGGCCAGCTCGAACAGCAGTTCGAAGGTACGTTCGGTCATGCGGTTCTTGGAGTAATCCAGCAACAGGCCGTCGACTTCCAGTGAAAAGCGGCCGAATCGCTGCGGATCCAGCTGAAAGAGTTCGCGCATGTGCATGTGGCGCGTGGCGCGCTGGTGCTGATGCAGCTTGGCCCAGACCGGTGAGCCGTTGATGTCGTGACGACGGTAGTCCAGCATCGAAAAATCCAGTTGATGACGGGAAGGCGGCCCGCAGGGAAAGGCGGCCCGGAAAACCAGCCGGCGAAAGAAATCATCCTCCAGGGATTCCCTGCGGCCATCGCCGCACCCTCAGGCCGGGCCGGGCCGGGGCAGCACAGCCGTACCGAGGCACGGTGGGCAGCACCAGGCCGGCTGAGGGCAGCCGATTTATTCACAAGCCATCAGAGTTTGATGAAGTGCTCGCGGTAGTACTTCAATTCCTCGATCGATTCGAGGATGTCGGCCAAGGCCTGGTGACGGCCTTTCTTCACCACGCCGCGCGCCACCTCGGGCTTCCAGCGCTTGCACAGCTCCTTCAGCGTCGACACGTCGAGGTTACGGTAATGGAAGAAGGCTTCGAGCCGCGGCATGCCGCGCGCCATGAAACGGCGATCCTGGCAAATCGAGTTGCCGCACATCGGCGAGGTCTTGGCCGGCACGTACTCCTGCAGGAACGCCAGCATCTGCTCCTCGGCATCGGTTTCGCTCAGGGTCGAAGCCTTGACCCGTTCGATCAGTCCCGAGCGGGCGTGGGTGGACTTGTTCCACTCGTCCATGCCATCCAGCACGCTGTCGGGCTGGTGAATCGCCAGCACCGGCGACTCGGCCAGCACGTTGAGCTGGCCATCGGTCACCACCACGGCAATTTCGATGATGCGGTCGCTATCGGGATTCAGGCCCGTCATTTCCATGTCGAGCCAGATGAGGTTGTTTTGATCTTGTGCCATACTGATCCATCTTTCTAAACGATCGTATTTTCCGCCATTGCCGCACATCCGGCAAACGTCGCGCATTCTTTCCCATGACAAACGCCTTTACCTACGCCTTCCTGCTCGCCCTGGGGGGTTCCTTGCTGCTCCGGCTGTGGCTGGCCCGTCGCCACACCCGCCACATCCTGCGCCACCGCCAGCAGTTGCCGGCGGGCTTTGCCGACAGCATTCCGCTGGAAGCCCACCAGCGCGCCGCCGATTACACCGTCGCCAAGACCCGGCTCGGCATGCTCAATGCGGTCGCCGATACCCTGCTGATCCTGGCTCTGACGCTGGGAGGAGGCCTGCAGGGGCTATGGCAGCTTTCGGCCAACCTTGCCGGATCGGACCTGCTGCGCGGACTGATCCTGATTGGCGCGGTCAGTCTGGTTTCCGGCGCGGTCTCCTTGCCCTTCAGCCTCGCCCGCACCTTCGGCGTCGAGGCCCGCTTCGGCTTCAACTCGACAACGCCCAAACTGTTCTTCCTCGACCTGATCAAGAGCACCACACTGGGCATCATGATCGGTGCGCCATTACTGCTGCTGGTCTTGTGGCTGATGTCGATCATGGGCAGCCTGTGGTGGCTGTGGGTGTGGCTGCTGTGGAGCGGATTCAGCGTGCTCTTGGTGGCCGTCTACCCGACCCTGATCGCCCCCCTCTTCAACAAATTCCAACCGCTGCAGGATGCCACGCTGAGCCAGCGCATCGACGCCCTGCTCCAGCGTTGCGGCTTCAAGAGCCAAGGCATCTTCGTCATGGACGGTTCCACCCGCTCCAGCCACGGCAACGCCTACTTCACCGGCTTTGGTGCGAGCAAACGCATCGTGTTCTTTGACACCCTGCTCAAACGCCTCGAACATGACGAGATCGAAGCCGTTCTGGCCCACGAACTGGGCCACTTCCACAAGCGCCACGTCATCAAGCGCATCGGCCTCACCTTCGCGCTTTCCCTGGGCTTCCTGTTCATCCTGGGTCGGCTGATCGATGCGTCCTGGTTCTATCAGGGACTGGGGCTGACCAGCCAGAGCAACGCCTTGGCGCTGGTGCTGTTCTTCATGGTGATCCCCGCCTTCACCTTCCCGCTGACACCGCTCTCCAGCCTGCTGTCACGGCGCCACGAATACGAGGCCGACGATTTTGCCGCCGCGCAAGTCTCCGCCGAGGCGCTGGCGTCGGCCTTGGTCAAGCTGTATCGGGACAATGCCTCGACGCTTACCCCCGACCCCCTGCATTCGGCCTTTTATGATTCTCACCCGCCGGCGACGCTACGCATCGCCCATCTAAAAGGAGAGCACGCATGAACCTCATGGAAATGCATTGCCAAGCCCAACATGGCAAGAGCCCGCTGGACGCCACCAGCCAGCAACAACATCTCTCCGCCCTGCCCGGCTGGGAAATCCAGGGCATCGAGCTGGTCAAAACCTTCCGCTTCGGCAATTACTACGAAACCATGGCTTTCGTGAATGCTTTGGCCTGGATTGCCCATCAGGAAGACCATCATCCCGACCTGTCAGTCCACTACAACCGCGCTGTGGTGCATTTCAGCACCCACGACGCCAACGGCCTCACCCTCAACGACTTCATCTGCGCGGCAAAAACGGAAGCCCTGCTGAATAGGCCTGCATGAAACAAACCGGACAGATCATCCGCAGCTACGGCCGCCGCTTCATCGTCGAAACCGACGGCCGCTCCTACGATTGCACCACACGCGGCAAACGCGTCAACTACGCCTGCGGTGACTTCGTCGACATCCTGATCCAGAACGATGAACAGGCTGTCATCGAAAACGCCCACGAAAGGCGCAGCCTGCTCTATCGCCAGGACGACTGGAAAACCAAGATGATTGCGGCCAACGTCACCCGCATTCTGTTCGTGACGGCCGCCGTCCCCACCCCAAGCGAAGAGTTCCTCAACCGGGGCCTGATCGCCGCCGAAGCCGCCGATATCGAGCCCATCATCCTGGTCAACAAGTCCGACCTGCCGGAAACCGCAGCCTGGCTGAAGAAACTGGAGATGTATCAGGCGCTGGGCTATCACGTCCTCAGCCTGTCGGCGAAACAGAGCGTGGAAGAACTACGCCCCCTGCTGACCGGCCACACTTCGGTTTTTGTTGGACAGTCGGGCATGGGCAAGTCCACCCTGACCAACGCCTTGCTGCCGGACGCCCGCGCACGAATCGGTGACATTTCCACAGCTCTCGACTCCGGCCGGCACACCACGACGCATGCCGCGCTCTACCATCTCGACTCGAACAGCCACTTGATCGATTCGCCGGGACTGCAGGAATTCGGCCTGAAACACCTTCAAGCCACTGATCTCGTACATTATTTTCCCGAGATGCGCCCCTTCATCGGGCAGTGCCGCTTCCATAATTGTGCCCACCTAGCCGAACCGGACTGCGCCATCAAGGAAGCCGCCAAGAGCGGGAAAATAAGCCAGTATCGCATGGAATTGTTACAAAGACTGACAAGCGAGCTGAACAAGATAACAGCATAAGTTATGCAATCTCGCTGATGATTTACAAAGCCAGACAATGCCCCTATTCTGTCGTGCAAAGAACCTCAAAACAGCGCACTTAACAGCGCTTTTCACAGACAGGAGACGAGATAATGGCAAAGAGAATCGCTTTGGTTTCGGGCGGCATGGGCGGTATCGGGACTTCGATTTGCAAGGCTCTCGCCGCTGCCGGGCACACCGTGGTCACCACCTACAGCAAACCGGGCAAGGAACAAGCCTGGCTGGCCGACATGAAGGAAGCCGGCTATCAGGCTTACGCCTATCAGTGTGACGTTACCGACACTGCAGCCTGCCAGGCCATGGTCGAGAAAATCACTCAGGACCTCGGTCCGGTCGACATTCTGGTCAACAACGCCGGCATCACCCGTGACGCCACCTTCAAGCGCCTGACCAAGGATGACTGGAGCGCGGTCATCAGCACCAACCTGGATTCGGTCTTCAACATGACCAAGCCGGTGCTCGACGGCATGGTCGACCGCGGCTGGGGCCGCGTCATCAACATCTCGTCGATCAACGGCCAGAAGGGTCAGTTCGGCCAGACCAACTACTCGGCCGCCAAGGCCGGCATGCATGGCTTCACCATGGCCCTGGCCCAGGAAGTGGCCAAGAAGGGCGTAACCGTCAACACCATTTCCCCGGGCTACATCGCCACGGATATGGTCATGGCAGTACCGGAAGACGTTCGCAACAAGATCATCGCCCAGATCCCGGTAGGCCGTCTCGGCAAGCCGGAAGAAATCGCCGGCCTGGTCACCTATCTGTCCTCCGACGTGTCCGGCTTCATGACCGGCGCCAACCTCGCCATCAACGGCGGCCAGCACACGATGTAATCACCATCGCCAGCTGATTGCCATCAGCCCGGCCGGACAGCTTGTCGCCAAGAGCGAGACAAGCAGCTCGGTCGGGCTTTTTCATGGCAAGATGTCGGCCCCTGCATGACACGATTCAAAGCGAAAATTCAGATGGCCGAACAACTGATTATCGAAGGCAACAGCAAGACTGAAAAATACCAGGCGCTGCTGCCGCAAACGCAAGCCCTGCTGGCACATGAAACCGACCAGACCGCCGCGCTGGCCAACTTGTGCGCCGCCCTCAAGATGACTTTCGACTGGCTGTGGGTCGGTTTTTACGTCGTCAAGAAGAATGAACTGGTCCTGGCACCGTTCCAAGGGCCGATCGCCTGCACGCGCATCCCGCACGGCAAGGGCGTCTGCGGCACGGCATGGAAGGAAAATCGCACGCTGGTCGTGCCGGACGTCGACGCCTTCCCCGGCCATATCGCCTGCTCGTCCAGCTCCCGTTCGGAGATCGTCGTCCCGGTACACGGACCGGACGGCCAGGTTGCCGCCGTGCTGGATGTCGACTCCGAGCACCTGAACGAGTTCGATGAGATCGACGCCCGCTTCCTTGATGACATCGTGGCACCGCTCAGCCGACTCTTCACGTAACCCAGCCTTTAGAGTCACTAACAAGACCCAGTGCAACGGTCTTGGCTAGGCGCGCGGCCGCAGACAGTACAAGTAGTACGGCAAGGCCGCGCAACAACGCCAAGAGGGTTTTGTTAGCGACGCGTCAACGCGGCACCCGCACCTCCAGCCATTGCCGCAAGGCGGAGGCATCCATCTTCGCGATTTCGGCGGCACCCTCGCCGAGATCGCACACCAGTTGTTCCAGATACCCTTGCAGGATGGAGCGACGTTCGGCCTCCGAGCGGCTCACCACAGAAGACATCTCCAGTAGCTGCTCGTTAAGCCGATGGCGGGTTTGCGTTTCATTATCAAGCATGCGTTGGAGCTGTTCGCGCTGTTCTTCGAGCGTCTCGAGCCTGGCCGACAAGCGTCCGCATTCTCGTTCGCGCTCGGTCAGCCGCTCCTGCCACTGCGCATTGGTTCGACTCATTTCCTTGCGCGTGCCGAGCAGATCTCCCTCCAGCCTTCCGACTTCCTGTTTCATCTGCTGTCGCTCTTCCTCGACCTGCTCATACAGACGCACACGCAAGCCCTCAAGGCGCTCATACGCCAAAGCCTCACGCCGGGCGCTTTCTTCTTTCTCTTGCCGCACCTGACTCTCGGTCTTTTCCTTGAACTCGGCAAATCGTCCATCGGCCTCTTGCTGGATTTTGCCAACCTGGGCCACCGCCTTCTCCAGCGCCAGCTCGCGATCCCGCAACCCCTGCTCCAGTGCTTCCCGCCGCGCCTCCTCGGACTTCAGCTGTCCCGCCATGGCCGTCAGCTTGGCAGATTCCATATCCAGTTCGTGCCGCGTGGCGACCAAGGCAAGCTCGGCATTTTCTAGCGACTGCCGCAATTCGTCGTTTGCGCCTTTTTCGGCAGCCAGTTCCGTCTGCCATTCCTGTTTGATCGACTCCAACCGGTGGTCGGACTCATCACACGCACGCTGCCAGATTTGCTCAAACGCTTCGGCCAAACCCGGCGGCCAATCGGGCCGGCGCGAGGAAACCGCCATGCGGGACAAGAACTCCTGTCGCCAGGTCTTCAGCGTGTTGTTGATCGTGGTGTTCGAGCCAGTGCCCAAGCGTGCACGGACTTCGATGACCGTCGGCCAAACGCCCTCTCCAACCAATTCAAACGCTACCTGACGAATGCGGGAATAAATATCCGTCACCCTCTGCCCCCTTCTGCGCGGTTATCGATATCACCGCCATGTCAAAAAATCAGCGCGTGATTATAAAGTCATTTCATTTTCAATGAGGCGCCACAGTCACCCCTCACCCTCTCTTTGCAGCAGATCACGATCGAATGCTTCCGCCTGTTCTTTCAGGCTCGAGTGGATGTAGTAACGCTGCGTCGTGGCATGCGACTTGTGCCGCAAGCGCTCTGCGGTCAGATGGATCGGCACCCCGGCCCTGGCAGCATGAGATGCCAGGGAGTGGCGAATCCAGTGGGTCGAAGCCCCCTTCAAGGCATCACCCCATTGTTCCTCCACAGCTCGCGCCGCCGGTTCGGCCATCCGGAAGAACCACTTCAATGAGCTGTAGATCTGCAAGCCCTGGACGGCCCTTTCCCCGTCCAGCGCCGCAACCAGCGGCACCCCGCCCTCGCCACGGCCCGGATAATCGGTCAAACCCCGGAACCGGCGGTAGCGCACCAAAGCCTCCAACGCCTGATGATCGAGCGGCACATCGACCACGCGCCCGCCTTTGCCTATCACCCGCCACAGCCATAAACCGTGACTGCGGTGAACATGCCCCATGCGCGCACCAGCCAGCTCGCTTCGCCGCGCCGCCGTTCTATACAGCCACAACAGGATGAACCGTAATCGCTCGACCCGTGCCAAGCGGATCGGCGTCGAGACGGGAAGCGTACCCAGAAATTCAGCCAGCCACCCCCAAAGAGCCGGCTCGATCCACCGATTGATGGCCACCTGCCCCTCGCTGTCGAATCCCGCCGGCGCGATGGTTTCCCTGCCGCGCTGGTTTTTACCGAGCAAGCGAAAAGGATTGGCAGCCAGATAGGCCGCGTTGACCAGATAATCGAACAAGGCCTGGAGAATGATTTTTGCCTGTCGGCGGCTGGACTCTTTCAACGGGCCGTTGATCAACCGCCAGTGTGACGGCCAATCGCGGTGACGCTCTGGCGCCGCAAGCCAGTCGAAATAGCCGTGCAAATCGTCCACTCGCAAGCTGGAAATGCTTTTTTGCCGGAAGCTGATCGACCACAACAACAAACGATACGCCTCTTTCCGGTAAGCGCGATGCGTATTGGGATTATCGATCGTCGCCAGCCAGCATTCGATCGCCTCCAGATCATTGCCGGCCGCAATCTGACATGACTCGCCATGTAAAGGCGATCGATTCTCCCCCTGAGCAACGGACACCCCTTCCCGGCGCACCAAAAGCGCGACTTCATCACCTGCCGGTAACCCCTTTAGGCTCGACCCCACCATTTCACCCCCTCTTTTTGACCCCCGCCATTATAGTGCAACGATTATGTAAATAATCATTGTACATTTTCATATTATCGTATTTTTTACACGTTATACGTAATATACATCAAACTTCAAGATAGAACGCCAAACACCTCAGTACACAGGTACAACCAGGCACATCAATACGGGGATTTGTCGCACCGAGAATGAGAACAGCCCGATCGAATCGCCGGGGAAGAAATGACGCGCGGACACAGGCGAGCGCGCACGGAATCGGAAGCGGAATTTAGCGAGAAGAGATGGCGCAGGACGCGCCAGAAACAGCAGGGGCTTGTACGGCAGAGCCAGCTTCCCGCCAGCGTCTTTCAGAACCTATCAATGCGGTTGCAAGAAAGGTCTTTTGCCTTGGGCACGCTCTAGACCTTTCTTGAACACTGGCGGCTGACCACTCGCCAGCCCACCGGACACCTTTCTAATGAACGTTGCCGGTATCCGCCACCTTGGTCGGGCGTGGCGCCAACCATATCGCGCAAGCTGCGATCACGAACGACAGTCCGCTCAGCCAGAAAATCTGGTTAGTCGACAGCATGATGCTTTGCGACTGCACCAGTTGGTCGATCATACCCCTAGCGGTTTCGGTACTCATACCGCTCTGGGTCAGGCTTTGCAAGGCCTGCCCGGTCGCATCGACAAAGCCGGACAGTTCAGCCCGATTGTAGGAGGCCTTGTCTTCCCAAGAAGTCGTGACCAGCGAGGTCGCAAAGGCGCCGGATAGCGTCCGCAAGAAACTCATCAAACCCGCCGCGGAAGCCATCTCCTCGGTCTCGACGCTGGCCATGGCAAGGCCAGTTAACGGAACGAAGAAGAAAGGCATGCCAAGCCCCTGGAACAGCAAGGGCAAAGCCACCTGCCAGAAACCCATGTCGGAGGTGCCGAAGCTGCGGAACAGCGTCACACCGCCAAGCCACATCACCCCAAAGAACACCAGCGGGCGCGGGTCCATCTTGGTCGACATTTGCGCCGCGATCGGCGCGGCAATCACCGCCAGGATGCCGCTCATGGCCGTAGCGTAACCGGCCTGGGTAGCGGTGTAGCCCATATAGCTCTGCAGCCATTGCGGCGTCAGAACCGTCGCGCCAAAAAACGAGCCGAAGGCAAGCGAAATGGTCAGCACGCTGGCCCAGTAACCACGATGGCGAAACACGCGCAGGTTGACGATAGGGTTGCTTGCCGTCATTTCCCAGATCATGAAGGCGGCAAAGCCGATGACGGCGATGATTGCCAGGGCCACGATCTCGGGAGACGAGAACCAGTCCAGATTTTTCCCTTCGTCCAACATCAGCTGCAACGACGCCACCCAGGCAATAAGCAAAGCCAACCCGACGGCGTCGACAGGCAGCTTGATCAGCTTGCCTTCAAAGCGCTTGAGCATCTGCCAGCCAAAGTAACTGCACGTGATCGCGAGCGGCGCATTGATGAAGAAGATCCATGACCAACCCACCTGGTCACACAGGTAGCCCCCCAGAATCGGCCCCATGATGGGCGCCACCAGCGTGGTCATGCTCCACAGACCAATGGCGGCGCCGGCTTTCTCTTTCGGGAAAATCTGCTGCAGCAGGGTCTGGGACATCGGCATCAACGGTCCACCGGCCAAGCCCTGCAAAACACGGAACAGCACTAGGAGCTCGATCGAGTTGGCAAAGCCGCACAGCACCGAGAACAGCCCGAACAACAGCATCGATACGACAAACAGGCGTACCGTTCCGAAGCGGGCGGCCAGCCAGCCCGTCAGCGGAACGATGATGGCCTCGGCCACGGCGTACGAAGTAATGACATACGTCCCCTGACTGGAGGACACGGCCAATCCGCCGGCAATATTGGGTACCGACACGTTGGCGATGGTGGTGTCGAGCACCACCAGGAAGTTGGCGGCCGCCAGCATCAAGGCAGCCAGCCACAACGCCCCGCCTTCAAGCGGCTTGGTCTGTGCAGCAGCGACGTTAGCACTCATGACAAGACCCCTTTAGAGGTTGCTGGCCGTATCGATGGTGGCGGTCATCGACAAGCCGACTTGCAACGGGTGAGCCTTCAGTTCGGCCGGGTCGAGTTCGACGCGCAGTGGCAAGCGCTGCACGACCTTGATCCAGTTACCGGTAGCGTTCTGGGCCGGAATCAGCGAGAACGCCGAGCCCGAACCGCCGGAGAACCCCACTACCTTGCCGTGGTACACCACATCGGAACCGTAGATGTCCGAATGCAGCGTGACCGGCTGGCCAACCCGTACCTTCTCCAACTGCACCTCCTTGAAGTTGGCATCCACATGCACCTGCTGCAGCGGAACGACCGACATCAGCTGCGCGCCGGACTGGATGCGCTGCCCCACCTGCACCTGGCGCTTGGCTACCACGCCGTCGATCGGGGCGCGAATGACGGTGCGCTCCAGATCCACACGCGCCTGGTTGCGTTTGGCGCGAGCCAGGGCGACCTCCGGATTGGTATCAACGGTGGTATTCGCGGTCAGCGTCTGATTGGCCTTGAGCGAGCCTTGGGCCGCCAGCTTGTTGGCCTCCGCCTGGGCCAGCGCTGCCTTGGCGGCATCCAGGGCGGACTTGGCGGTGTCGTAAGCCGTCTTGGCATGCGTCAGCTCTTCACCGGAGACCGAGCCGGATTTCGCCAGCGCCTGCCGGCGATCCAGGTCAATCTTGGTTCGATCCAGATCGCTTTGTGCGGAGCTCAGCTGTGCCTTGGCGCGCAGCAGTTCGGCATCGCGGGCGCTGACTTGGGCCTGCAGGCCATCGTCGCTGGCCAGATAGCCTTTCACTTTTCGCTCGGCCCGGGCCAGTTCGGCCTCGGCCTGCTCCAGGGCCAGACGGGCATCAGTGTCGTCCAGCTCGACTAGGACATCACCCCGTTTCACGGCCTGGGTGTCCACGACCTTGACGGCGCGGACGTTGGCGCTGATAGACGGCGTTACCTGGGCGATTTCGGCGGCGACGTAGGCATTGTCGGTCGTGACATGATGCGAGGCGACCAGCGTCCAGTAGGCACCATAGGCTGCAGCGGAAAGCGCCACCGCACCGCCCAGTGCGAGGAACAGTTTCTTGCGCTTGGCCGCATTGTCGGTTTGAGGGAGCGGAGCAGTGACAGTCAGCGTTTCAGACATGATGGATTCCTTAGATTATTGAATTGGTGTCGGTTGTTATGCCGCGCGATAACCGCCGCCAAGGGCGCGGATCAGTGCGACATCGAGGCTCAGACGGCGGGTCTGCAGATCACTCAGCGAGCGGCGGCTGGCAACTACGCTGTCTTCGGCAGTCAATACATCCAGATAGGTAGCCAGACCACCCTGATAGCGGTTACGAGCGATGCGCAAGGCATCCTCGGCAGCCGCCAGCGACTCCTGCTGTGCCGACAGCCGGCCATCGAGTGCGGCCTGGCTGCTCAAGGCATCGGCGACATCCTGCAAGGCGTGATTGAGGGTCTGGTCGTAATTGGCGACGGCCTCGTCGTACTGGGCACGGGTGACGCGGTACTGGCCTTGCAACTGACCACCCCGGAAGATGGGCAAGCTGATGGCCGGGCCGAAACCGGCAATGCCGGAGCCGGCCTTGGTCAACATGCCCAGCCCCAAGGATTGAGCCCCGACGTAGGCAGACAGGTTGATATTCGGGTAGAACTCGGCGCGCGCCTGGTCGATCCGTTTGGCCGCGGCCTCGGCACGCAGCCGTGAGGCGGTGAGGTCTGGACGACGCCCCAGCAGATCGGCGTGAAGTTGCGCGGGAACCACGATGTTCTGCGCCAGGTTGATTGCCGGCCGCTGGATACGATCACCCCGCTCCGGCTCAGCCCCCATCAGGGCCGCCAGTTGATGACCCTGCAACGTGATGGATTCTTCGATGGCCAGCAGCTCTGCCTTGGCCGACGCCGAGCGGGAATCTGCCTGGCGCACCGTCCCCAGCGTTTCCAGCCCTTGCCGTTGCCGCTCATTGATCAGCTGCGCGCTTTGGGTCCGTATCTCGAGAGCCTGTTGTGCCGCATCCCGCTGGGCGTACAAGTGCGCCAGCTCGGCATACGCAGATGCGATGGCAGTCGACAAGGTCAAGCGCGCCTGGGCCGCGTCGGCTTCGGCCGCCGCCTGCTCGTTGGTGGCCGCGGCCAGCGCCGAGCGGTTTTTGCCCCAGAAGTCGATTTCGTAGCTCAAGTCGAGCGTGGCCCGGACAGAGTTGTTAAGCCCCTGCGGCACGAACGCGGCCGGGACACCGTTGTTGTAACTCTGCTTCATGCGACTAAGCGAAGCATTCACCCCCACCGAAGGCAGCATGGCGGCACCAGCCTGCTGTGCCGCGCCGATGGCCTTGCGTACCCGCGCATCGGCTGCAGCCAGGTCAGGAGCATTGCGAAGCGCCTCGTCAATCAGCTGATTCAACTGGACATCACCGTAGTGCTGCCACCAGGTGGCGTCGAGTTGGACCTGCTCCTTGCTCGGGCTGGCGCCCAGGGGTTTAGGCTGAGGCAGCGGGCCAAGATCCGGCACGCTGGCGCAGGCGGCCAAGGCGAGCACGATGGCCAGGGGCATGGCACGTCGCAGCAAAACCGCAGGTGATGAAGCGCTCATGTCAGTGGTTTCCTTGTTAACTGAACTGTACGGTACAGTTTATAACTTGACAGATTTCCTCTCGTCAAGCAAAACTGAACCCATTGGTTCAATTTTGAGGCATCATGTTGTGAGAGTGAAAAGCGAGGCAAAGCGGCAAGGCATCATCGATGCGGCGGCAGCGGTATTCATGGAACAGGGCTTCTCCGCCACCTCCATGTCGGAAATCGCCAGTCGCGCGGGGGGCTCCAAGGCCACCCTGTACAGCTACTTTCCGTCCAAGGAAGAGCTGTTTTGCGAAGTCATGCGGGACTTGTGTGCCGCACGGGTACAGCCGGTCTTTACCGTGCTGGAGACGGGTGAACAGCTGGACGAGACGCTGGAGACGTTCGCAATCGGCTTTCTGCGGGAGATTCTTAGCCCTGACCTGCTGGCGATTCGCCGCATGATGCTGACAGAGGCCGGGCGATCCAATATCGGGCAACTTTTTTACAACGAAGGACCCAAGATTGGCCGAACCAGAATCGCCCATTACCTGGAGCAACAAATGCAACAGGGACTTCTGAAGCAGGCCGATCCATGGCGCGCTACCCTGCATTTGCTGGCCCTGCTGACATCCGAACTGGCCGATGAATGCCTGTGGGGCGTCAGGGAAAAACCTACCGATCAGGAAATCACCGAGCATGTACGTTCGGCACTGACGGTGTTTTTTGCCGCTTACGGCACTCAGTCCATTCCCCAGGAGTAACGCCACCGGTGAAAACGGCCATGCCTCCAGCAAATGTCACGGCGAGGATGCCGGCGCCGACCAGACCAGCGACACAACACCAAAGCGAACACCGCCCCCATCTCTACCAAGTACAGGCACGCCGGGGCCATGGCTTCAGGGGCGGAGCATCGCAGGACAGGATTTGAGCATTTCGCAGTAGCCATCCAGAAGGTTTCCGGCCTCGCCTTCAAGATCGAAGCTATCGGGACTGAACAGCCAGTTGCCCATCAAACCGCTGACCAGCGCATGCAGCATGATGTCGGCGCGCGCGATGTTGAGTCCGGCCGGCAACTGGCCCAGCTCAACCGCCCGCAGCAGGATACGGCGGATACGATCGGTACAGTCTATGAGGCATTCCTCCTGGCGCTGCATCACCGGCCCCATATCGTCGGTTAGTTCGCACTTATGGTAGAGCACGTCGAACACACGCCGACGCTGTTCGTTGCGCACCAGGCTTTGCAGGATGCTCAGGCAGGCGGCACGCAATTCACCAAGGGGATCAGGATGTTGCGGATTGTCCACCACGTCAGCGAACAGGGTTTCGATAGGCAGGCTCACCCGGTCGACCATCGCCGTGAACACGTCCACCTTGTTTTTGAAATGCCAGTAGATCGCACCGCGTGTCAGCCCGGCGGCGGTGGCGATATCCGCCAGAGAGGTGCGTGCCACCCCCTGCTCGGCAAAGACCCTCTCGGCCGTGTCGAGAATCAGACTGCGCGTTTCCAGCGACTCTTCTTTAGTTTTGCGGGCCATCCAGCCTCTCCCGAGCAGGCAAGGCGTTCATAGCGCCCCACGCGTCATAGACATACATTCATGAATGTATATATACTATCAGCCAGCTTGGTAATTTCCCAGCACCCCGTGAAATCCATTTTATTAGTGTGGCTTTTAATGGCCTGGTTATGTGCTTTCTGACAGCTGCCATCGCCCTATGACAGAGCGGCCTCCCCGCCACTGCACCTACATGGTTGGCACACCGTCCTGATGTAAGGATCACCAGAAAATCGCATAATTAGGATATTTGCATTTCCAGACGAGAAGCAGGCCGGCTGCCTCCCATAGCCCGTCTCTCTCGGGTCTTCGACTTAGCCATACCCAATCACCCACTTGAGTATCGGGAGCGTTCCATGCGCATCAATAAAAACTCCTCATTGCGTCTGGTCACAGTCGCAACCCTTGCGGCGGTAGCCGTCCTGACCGGCTGCGGCGAGAAGCAGCAGACGCCGCCCCCCGGCGCGGGTCAACCACAGGAAGTCGGCGTCATCACCGTCAAGCAGGAAAGCCTGGCGCTGTCGACCGAGCTTCCGGGTCGACTGAATCCTTATCGAGTATCCGAAGTACGCGCACGTGCAGCCGGCATTGTGCTGAAACAGGTTTTCCACGAAGGCAGCGACGTCAAGCAGGGTGAATTGCTGTTTCGCATCGACCCGGCCCCCCTCCAGGCAAGCCTGCTGAGCGCCGAGGCGTCGTTGGCCAAGTCGGAAGCGACGCTGGCCCAAGCCAAATTGCAAGAGGGCCGCTACAAGGAGCTGGTTGCGGTCAATGCAGTCAGCAAGCAGGATTACGACAACGCGGTCGCGGCCGTGAAGCAGGGGCTGGCCGACGTGGCAGCCGGCAAGGCAGCGGTGCAGACCGCAAAGCTGAATCTGGGCTATACCTCGGTGACGTCCCCGATCCCCGGCCGCATCGGCAAGGCCCAGGTGACTGAAGGTGCACTGGTAGGCCAGAACGAACCCACCCTGCTCGCCACGGTGCAGCAACTCGACCCGATCTACCTCGACTTCACCCAGTCGAGTTCCGACATGTTGCGGCTGCGCCGCGCTTTCGATAGCGGCAAGCTGGAGAGCGTGGCACCGGGCCAGGCCAAAGTCCGCCTGGTACTGGAAGACGGTACGGAATACCCACTGACCGGCAAGTTGCTGTTCTCGGACGTGACGGTGGATCAGAGTACCGGCATGGTCACGCTGCGCGCCGAGTTCCCGAACCCGAAGCATGAGCTGTTGCCTGGGATGTACGCCCGCGCGCGCCTGGCACAGGCGGTCGACAAGACGGCGTTGACCATTCCGCAACAAGCGCTGCAGCGTGGCCAGGGCGGCAGCGCCTCGGTGCTGCTGGTCGGCGCCGACAACAAGGTGCTGGCGCAACCCGTGAAGGCCGAAACGGCGGTCGGCGACAAGTGGGTGGTCACCGAAGGCCTGAAGGCCGGTGACAAGGTCATCGTGCAGGGCCTGCAGAAAGTCCGCCCCGGCGCCCCGGTGAAACCGGTTGCGGCGGCCTCTTCAGCCCCCGCCTCGGCCGTTCAAGGTCAATAACGGAGACCGCTCAACATGCCTAAGTTCTTTATCGATCGCCCGGTCTTCGCCTGGGTGATCGCCCTGTTGATCTTGCTGATCGGGGGGCTGTCGGTGGTCAAGCTGCCGGTGGCACAGTACCCCAGCATCGCGCCGCCATCGGTATCGGTGAGTGCCACCTACGCCGGTGCCTCGGCGGAAACGCTGCAAAACTCCGTCACGACGGTGATCGAGCAGCAGATGAACGGCATCGACGGCCTGCTTTACATGTCGTCCAACAGCCAGTCGTCCGGCCAGGCCACCATCACGCTTTACTTCCAGCCCGGCACCAACCCGGACATCGCCCAGGTCCAGGTGCAGAACAAGCTGCAACTGGCCATGCCGCGCCTGCCGACCGAGGTGCAGCAGCAGGGGGTGAAGGTTGCCAAGGCGACCCGCAACTTCCTGATGTTCGTGACCTTGTCGTCGACGGATGGCAGCGTGGATGCGGTGGGGCTCGGCAACTACATCTCGTCCAGCCTGCTCGATCAGTTGAGCCGGGTGACCGGTGTCGGCGAGGCGACGCTGTTCGGCTCCGAGTACGCGATGCGTGTCTGGGTCAGCCCGGACAAGCTCAACAGCTTCAAGATGACCACCTCCGACGTCATCGCCGCCATCAAGGCACAGAACGTGCAGGTGTCGGCCGGTGAACTGGGCGGCCTGCCTGCCATCAAGGGCCAGCAGCTCAATGCCACGATTCGGGCGCAAAGCCGTTTGTCGACCCCCGAACAGTTCGGCAACATCCTGCTTCGCGTCAACAAGGATGGCTCGCGCGTGCTGCTGCGCGATGTCGCCCGCATCGAGCTCGGCGCGCAGACCTTCACCACCAAGGCCTACGTCGACGGCAAACCGGCGGCGGCAGTCGGCATCAAGCTCGCACCTTCGGCCAACGCCCTGGCCACGGCACAGGCAGTACGTGACAAGGTCCAGGAGCTGTCGCCGTACTTCCCGCACGGCGTGAAGGCCGATGTGCCGTACGACACCTCGAAGTTCGTCAAAATTTCGATCGAAGAGGTGGTGAAGACGCTAATCGAAGCCGTGGCGCTGGTCTTCCTGGTGATGTACCTGTTCCTGCAGAACTTCCGTGCCACGCTGATTCCGACCATCGTGGTACCGGTCGCGCTGGCCGGTACGCTGGGTGCGATGGCGGCGTTCGGCTTCTCGATCAACGTGCTGACCATGTTCGGCATGGTGCTGGCGATCGGCATGCTGGTGGACGACGCGATCGTCGTGGTGGAAAACGTCGAGCGCATCATGAGCGAGGAAGGCCTGCCGCCGCGCAAGGCGACGCGCAAGGCGATGGAGCAGATCACCAACGCGCTGATCGGCATCTCGCTGGTGCTGACCGCGGTGTTCATCCCGATGGCGTTCTTCGGCGGCTCGGTGGGGGCCATTTACCGGCAGTTCTCGCTGTCGCTGGTGGCGTCGATGGTGTTCTCGGTGCTGCTGGCACTGACCCTGACCCCGGCGCTGTGCGCGACCCTGCTGAAACCGGTTGACGCCGGCCATCACCATGCCAAGAGCGGCTTCTTCGGCTGGTTCAACCGCAGCTTTGCGGCCAGCACCAACAAGTACCAGGGTGCCGTCGCCAAGATCATCCAGAAGACAGGCCGCTACATGCTGGTCTACTTCGTGATCATCGGCGTGGTGGCGCTGCTGTTCGCGCGCCTGCCGTCGTCGTTCCTGCCGGAAGAGGATCAAGGCTACTCCATCACCATGGTGCAGTTGCCGACCGGCGCCACCTCCGAGCACACCCGCGACATCCTGGCCCAGGTCGAACAGTATTACCTGAAGCAGCCGGAAACGGCGCACTCGATCGCCGTGGCCGGCTTCGGCTTCAACGGCAATGGCCAGAACCTGGGCCTGGTGTTTACTCCGCTCAAGGACTGGGGTGAGCGCAAGGCCGCGGAGCACCATGTGCAAGGCGTGATCGGCCGAGCCTTCGGGGTGTTCTCGCAGATCAAGGATGCGATCATCTATCCGCTCAACCCGCCGCCGATTCCGGAACTGGGTAACGCCACCGGCTTCGATTTCATGCTGCAGGACCGCAGCGGCCAAGGCCACGACAAGCTGATGGAAGCGCGCAACATGGTGCTCGGCATGGCGGCCAAGGACCCGCGCCTGGCTGGCGTGCGTCCGCAGGGCATGGAAGACGCGCCGCAGTTCCAGGTCACCATCGATCAGGAAAAGGCCAGCTCGCTGGGTCTGTCGCTGGCGGATATCAACAGCACCCTGAGCACCAACTTCGGTTCGTCCTACGTCAACGACTTCACCAACGGCACCCGTGTGCAACAGGTGATCGTACAGGCGGATGCTCCGTACCGGATGCAGCCGCAGGACATCGAGAAGCTGTTCGTGCGTAACGCTTCCGGGACCATGGTGCCGTTCTCGGCCTTCGCCAGCGCCAAGTGGAGTTACGGCTCGCCACGCCTGGAGCGCTACAACGGCGTGCCCTCGATGGAGATTGTCGGCACCGCGGCGCCGGGCAAGAGTTCCGGCGAGGCGATGCAGGCGATCGAGGAAATCGTCGCCAAGCTGCCCGCGGGCTTCGGCATTGAATGGACCGGCCAGTCTTATGAAGAGCGCTTGTCAGGTTCGCAAGCGCCGGCGCTGTTCGCCATCTCGCTGGTGGTGGTGTTCTTGTGCCTCGCCGCGCTGTACGAAAGCTGGTCAATCCCGTTCTCGGTCATGCTGGTGGTGCCGCTAGGCGTGTTTGGCGCGCTGCTGGCAGCCCACCTGCGCGGCCTGCCCAACGACGTCTTCTTCAAGGTGGGCTTGCTGACCACGATCGGCCTGTCGACCAAGAACGCGATTCTGATCATCGAATTCGCCAAGGACCTGCAGGCACAGGGCAAGAGCGTGATCGAAGCGACGCTGGAAGCGGTTCACCTGCGGCTGCGTCCGATCCTGATGACCTCGATGGCCTTCGTGCTGGGCGTGCTGCCGCTGGCAATCAGCAATGGCGCGGGCTCGGCGAGTCAGCACGCCATCGGCACCGGTGTGATCGGCGGCATGCTATCGGCCACGTTCCTCGCCATCTTCTTCGTGCCGGTGTTCTTCGTGGTCGTCCGCAGCCGCTTCAAGGGCAGCGAACGTCAACGCAAGCTCTACACGCACCATATGGAAGACGAGGTTGCGGCGGTTCCGGTGACGGTTGAAACGCGTAACGCGGACCAGGAAGGAAAACACCATGACTAAATACACCTTGCCCGCCCTGCTCGCCGCCACGCTGCTTGCTGGTTGCTCTTTGGCCCCGACCTACCAGCGCCCGGCCGCGCCGGTGGCCGGGCAATGGCCGAGCGGACCGGCCTACGGCGGCGATGCCGCCACCCAGGCGACCCAGGGCCGTGCCGCGGCGGACATCGGCTGGCGCGAATTCTTCGCCGATGCACGGCTGCAAAAGCTGATCGAGCTGGCACTCGCCAACAACCGCGACCTGCGGGTGGCGATGCTGAATGTCGAAAAGACGCGCGCGCAGTACCAGATTCAGCGCGCCGACCTGTTCCCGGCGATCGACGCCACCGGCAGCGGCACTCGCCAGCGCCTGCCGGCCGACCTGTCGAGCAGCGGGCGCGCCGGCGTGAGCGGCAAGTACAGCGCCTCCGTCGGCTTCACCGCGTACGAGCTCGACCTGTTCGGACGGGTACAGAGTCTGAAGAACGAGGCGCTGGAGCAGTACTTCGCCAGCGGCGAGGCGCAGAAATCGGCACAAATCTCGCTGGTATCGGAGGTGGCGAGCCAGTATCTGACGCTGCGCGCGCTGGACGAGCAACAGAAGGTGGTCACCGACACCCTGACCGCCCAGCAGAGCTCTTATGACCTGACCAAGAAGCGCTTCGACGTCGGCACCGTCACCGCCCTCGACCTGAGCACCGCCGACAGTCAGGTGCAAACCGCCAAGAGCAATCTGGCGAGCCTGATGCAGCAACGCGCCCAGGCCGAGAATGCCCTGGCGCTGCTGGTGGGCCAGCCCTTGCCCGCCGATCTGCCGGAAGGCAATGCGTTCGATGCCCAAGGCCTGCTGGCAGACCTGCCGGCCGGCCTGCCGTCCGACTTGCTGGAACGGCGCCCAGACATCGTCCAGGCCGAGCACCAGCTGAAGGCGGCGAATGCCGATATCGGCGCGGCACGCGCGGCGTTCTTCCCGAGCATCTCGCTGACCGGCAGCTTCGGCACGGCGAGCAGCCAGCTCAGCAACCTGTTCAAGTCCGGTCAGGGCGCCTGGAGCTTCATGCCGCAGATCAACCTGCCGATCTTCGACTGGGGCAAAAATGCGGCCGGACTGGACGTCTCCACCACGAGCAAGAAGATCGCGGTGGCACAGTACGAGAAATCGGTGCAATCGGCCTTCCGCGAAGTGTCCGACGCACTGACCGCACGGGCCATGCTGGAACAGCAGATCGCGGCGCAAGAGGCGCTGGTGAAGTCGGAAACCCAACGCTACCAGTTGGCCGAGTTGCGCTACCGCAATGGTGTGGATAGTGCGCTGACGCTGCTCGATGCCCAGCGCTCGCTCTACAGTGCACAGCAAGGCCTGATCCAGGCCCGGCTCGCGCGGCTGACCAACCAGGTAACCCTGTACAAAGCACTGGGCGGTGGCTGGCTCGAACACTCGGCCGCGGCGGGAAAAACGCCGCCCAAGGCGGACGCCGCCTCCTAGTGAGATGTATCCCGCCTGCCAGCAGGCACTCAAGCAAAACGCCATGAGTCTCTCTCATGGCGTTTTTGTTTGCGGCACCGTACCCGAATGCGGGGTGTACAACGTTGGCCGAAGCCATCTCTAGTACACGAAGGGGATCAGGCGGTAACGTACCGTCAGCATGTATTCCCGATACGCCGGATCGAGCGCCAGATGGCGCTCCTCACGGACGATGCGGGTGAGTAGCAACAGCAACAACAAGGCATAGACCAGTGCATTGGCCGGCGACGTGTTTTGCAGCACATAGCCGGCAAAAACCAGAAAGTAGCTGGCATAGATCGGGTGGCGCACCAGACGGTACATCCCGGAGGTTTTGATCTCACGTTTCGCCGCCACAATAGCGAAACTGCGGTTCAACGACAGCAAGCCGACGATCTGCAGTGCCGTCCCAATCAACACCAGCATGCTCGCTGCTGGCATGACACCCCATGGCGCGGGCCGAAACAGCATCGGCAGATAACTGCCGGCCACACCGATCAGCCAGTCACCCGGAGCGAGCGAGATGGTCTTGGGGCTGCTACGCACGAAGAAGAGAACCGCCGTCAGCGTTTCTGAAAATACCACTACGATCAGGGCAACATCATGGGTCTGCTGAAACCGGGTCAGATGGGCATAGGAAAACATCCACCACACGAGTGAAAAAACCGCCCCGACATACAGATTGAAGCGCTTCGAGTACAGCAAGCCGGGCAGTGTGATCATGGCCAACCCCTTCCGTTCTTCAAGAAATATCTGTCGGGAGAACAGTATCAATCACCCCTGCGGCAACCCTTCGGGGCTTGATTCGCCACGCCAGAGATAGTCATACACACCCGCACTACATCAATACCCCATCAGCACGCGGCGGCACCACCATGCCCAACACCCACTGGCTCCAAAGAAAGGAGTGATGGTTTTTCCGATGACCTGCGTGATCGGCAAACGCCGCTTCGATAAAGTCGTTGTTGAGACAGGACAGGCAGGATTTTTCGGGAAGCAGGTTTTCCCCCCTCAGCCACTGGGCGACCGGTGCGGCGAACCCCTGTTTCGGTCGGTGCAGGATGCCCATCGGCAAGAAGGGAGCCATCGCTTTCTTCAGGATGTACTTGGTTTCGCCGTGCCGGATTTTGTAGTCGGACGGAATGGTTCGAGCCAGATTGATGACGTCGATATCCAGAAACGGCGAGCGCAGCTCCAGCGAGTTCATCATGCTGGCTCGATCGGTTTTCGCCAGGATGTCGTCCTGCAGATAGATATCGGTGAAAAACTGCAGGGTCCGACCGACAGGATCGGTTTGCGAGCAGCGCTCCCAGGCGTCGATCGCCTCGGCGAACACCTCGTCGAGGTCAACCGGCTCCGCGAACAACTCGGCGAGCTCTTTCTCGTCGAGCGGGCACATCCATACCGGATTCCACAGCCGAGAGGGATAGCCAACCCCACGAATGGCCCGCTTCACCTTGAAGTCGAGGCTCATGTAGCCATCCAGCACAGGCAGACGGCTTGCCAGGAGCTGGATCACCTGGTGTACCGGCCTCGGTACGATCTTCTGGTAATAGCCTGCCCACCTGAGCGCCCGAAATGGTGCGTACCCCCCGAACAATTCGTCGGCGCCATCGCCCCCCAACGCCACCGTCACGCGCTCGCGAGCAAAACGGCACACTAAATAAGTGGGAAGCAGGGAACTGTCGCCCGTCGGCTCATCCAGCCGCCTCACCACCTCGAGCAGCAATTCCCTGGCGGCCTCGCTCCCTAAGATCTGCTCATGGTGCTGCGCCTTGATGTGTTCCGCCATCTGGCGCGCATAGCCCGACTCGTCAAACCCCTTCTCGTCGAAGCCGATGCTGAACGTCTGCAATTGTCCCGCTTCGAGACGGCGGGCTGCCAGCGCCGCCACCGACGACGAATCGACCCCTCCGCTGAGAAACACGCCCACCGGGACATCGGCCACCAGGCGCCGGGCAACTGCCTGGTCCAGCAACGCGGTCAGCTCTTCCTGGCACTGGCGTTCGAAGCCGGCAGGGCGCGTTTCGGTGGGCTCGAGGACGAAGGACCAATAGCGTTTCACCTCCGCTACCCGCTCCAGCAGAGAGAAGGAGAGCGAGCACCCCGCCGGCAGCTTGAAAATATCTTCGTAGGGCGTGTGCGGGGCCGGAATGTAGCCGTAGCCGATGTATTTCTGGATGGCCCGGGTCGACACCTGGGCGGTGACATGCGGATGCGTCAGCAGGGCCGTCAGTTCCGAAGCAAAGACCAGGGTGCCCTGCTGGAACGTATAGTAGAACGGCTTCTTGCCGAAGCGGTCACGGCTGCAAAACAGCCGCTGCCGGACCTGATCGTAAAGAGCAAACGCCCACATGCCGTTGAGCTTGTGCGTCAGCGCCTCTCCCCACTCGCGGTAGCCGTGCAACAGCACCTCGGTATCGGAATGGTCCGTGGCGAAGACATGCCCTGCCCGCTCCAGCTCGGCACGCAATTCTCTGTGATTGTAGATTTCCCCGTTGAACACCACTCCCAGGCGGCCGTCCGCGGTCCACATCGGTTGATGGCCATCGGCCAGGTCGACAATGGCAAGCCGCGTATGCCCGAGATACACCCCTCGTTCCCGGTCACACCACGCCCCTGCCCCATCCGGCCCGCGATGGCTCAGCAGTTGGAGCATCCGGGACAAATCCTCGGCTGACCCCTTTCCCATGAACCCGGCGATGCCACACATTCGACTACCCCTGAAGGCCATGCGGCTTGATGTTGCAGGTCTTGCCGATCAGATAGACGGTCTTGCCCTGCGCCTCGTAATAGGTGCGGATCAGCACTTCGGCCAACAGCCCCATCAGAATGCACATGAAGCCGGAGATGCCGGCCATCACGCCCAGCAGCGGAAGGGGCGTCGAAATCAGGGAGACCCCCTCAACAAACTTGAGGTACAGCGCCCAGGTCACCACCAGCAGGCTCACGGCGAGAATCACGACACCGACCGAACCGAACAAATACATGGGCTTGCCGGAATACTTGGCCAAAAACTTCACCACCAGCAGGTCGAGCAGGACCTTCACCACCCGGCTAATACCATACTTGGACACCCCATTCTGGCGAGGATGGTGCTGGACCGGAATCTCCGCAATCCTCGCCCCGAGGCAGCTCGCATAGATCGGAATGAAGCGATGCATTTCTCCGTACAGGCGGATACCTTTGATGATGTCCTTCCGGTACGCCTTCAGCGAACAACCGTAGTCATGCAGATGCACCCCGGACACGTACGAAATGATCCCGTTGGCGACCCGGCTCGGCAACGTGCGGTTGATGGGATTGTCCTTGCGGTCCTGGCGCCACCCGGAGACGACGTCGAAGCCTTGCTCCAGTTTTTCCAATAGGCGGGGGATGTCCTGCGGATCGTTTTGCAGGTCGCCATCCATGGGAATGATGACGTGGCCTTCCGCATAATCGACCCCCGCCATCATCGCCGCCGTCTGACCGAAATTGCGGCAGAACTTGATCACCTTGACCGACGCATTCCGTGCCGCCAGCTCTTCCAGCTTGTCCTGGCTGCCATCGGTGCTGCCATCGTTGATGAAGATCAGTTCCCAAGGCTGCCCCAATCTCTCAAGTACAGAAACGGCCTGCTCGTATAACGCAGTGAGATTGTCTGCCTCGTTGTATACAGGCACGATAACCGAGATCATAAATACCTCTAGCTCAAGGTAAGCACGGCGCGACGTTGATGACGTCAAACTCAGGTAATGGTCCGCCCGACCAGCACGATTCCGGAAAAGATCAAACCAATCCCCAGCAGCCTGGCGGCCCCAATGGGCTCACCCAGCACCAGGTGCGCGGCAACAATCACCGCGACGAACTGCATCGCCGCCAGCGATTGCGCCACATTCAGTGGCAGCACCCGCAGCACGACGATATACAACAGCGCCGCGAGCCCGAAACACACAAAACCCAGCACGATCTTGATGTTGAGCAGACCCAGCAGCCCACTCTCCGCACGCATCGCCCCGGATTTAAAGAAAAGGTTGGCCGAAACCGTGAGCAAGACCATCGCCAGATAACAGGCAAGAACCTTCATGACTGTGCCCTCTTCGGCTTCTCGGCCATGCCGATCACGATCAGCCCGGCATGCCGGAGCCCGGGAATCCGCACCGTCCAACCATCCAGTTTCGCCATCAGCCTCGTCAGCGCTCGAATACCCGGCAGATAGCGGAACAGGCGATTGAAAACCAGCACATCGCTATTCATCAGCAGGCAGTAACCCAAGAAGCCATGGGTCTCCCAGTGCTTCAGCTCCAGGCCAGCCTGGGTCAGCACCGGAACCGTTTCCCCATAAAGTAGAGGCCGTTCAGTCTTTTCGTCGAGGGCGGGAGACAGCCAGTAGATCAGCGCGCGCAGCCAACGCCACAGGAAGAAGTCGCTCACCGGCTCGCGCCAGAAGAAGCGCCCCCCCGGTTTCAACACCCTGTAGATTTCACCGAACAGACGCGCCCGGTCATTGACGTGATGAATGCCACCGATGATGAATACGCTATCGAAGGTGGCATCGTTCAGCGGCAGATTGGTGGCGTCGCCCTGGATGAAGCAGTAGCGCCTGTCCCTGAGAAAATGCCGGGCAACATCCAGCATCGAAGCGGAAATATCCACCCCCACACCGCTACCGACCTTGCGGCCCAGCAGGCGAAAGGCTTCGCCACTGCCACAACAGATTTCCGCCGTCACCGCCAGTTCGGCGTCCGAGACCACCTTATGAAAGGCATCGTCCAGATAGGCCATATACTCCTGCGTGTGGGGATAGCCGAGGTTTTCGAGATACTGCGCATGAACCATCTCGAAATGCACCTGCTGTCGCTTGGCATCCTCGGTGCACAGGGTTTCCGCAAACAGAGGAATTCCTGAGGCGTTGACCCGGTAACAATTGGCACCATCACAGCTCGACAGGCCCTGCCCGTCGAATACCAGCGCACTCCCGGAACTAGGGCAGCGCATCATTCGGACAAACTGTGAGTTGAGATTCATTGCCCACTCCACCAAACCCGCCAGGAACCTCTTGCAAAGCCCGCTTCAGCCCTGACCGCCGTCTTTGCCATAGCGGGCAATGAGCGCCCGGTACTTGCTAACGTTTCTGAGCAAAATGGAATGCTTGCCATCATCAAAAACGGACTTGAAGCTTCCGTCCGCCAGGATGAGCTGCCGGATCGGCGCCGAGCTTTCACACACGACATAGTCGATACCGTAGCTGGCAAAGCGCTTTTTCCAATCCTTGTCGCCACGATAGGTTTCCAGGTAGTGATCGACGAAACCCTTGGGATAGATGTCCGTTCTGCCGTAGATAAACACACGCTGTTGCGGATACAACCGGTAAATCAGGTAGCCGCCATAGTGGTAGGTATTGAACATGCGCCCTTCGATGTGGTTGGCCAGGATGAAATCAGTGGCCTTCACCGGCAGTATCGAAGTCAGGGTTTCTTCGGCCAGGCTTCTCCTGGAGGGATAGATCAATGCAACAGCCAGCAGGGCAAAGATCAAGAGCAACAGGTTCATCACTCCTTCTGCCCCTCCTACCTGCCTGTTTCCCGCCACCCAAACCTTTCCGACCCGTGCAACCAGGGGATGAGGCACCGCATTCGCCCGACGGGTCGGAAATCTCAGTTTGCGTAAGCCCTCTGACACCGGGAGGTCCCGGTAGAACAGCGCAAAATGGGGCGTCATGGCCAGCGCAGTCAAGGGCAAGTTCCTGACTGAGATGAATGCGCCGGCAATGTAGATCAGTGACACTCCGATTTCTGCCAAGTCGGGCTTCCTGGTCGAATAGACCATGTTCAGAAAGAAAATAAACACCATGGCCAAAAAGTACTGGAACAGCCATTGGTGAAAGTTGGGCGACTGCCATTCGTTAATGAATTGCATATCGCCGGAGGCCACGATGGCGTTGTAGGGGTAACGCCAATAGCTGAACCCTTGCGGGTTGATTGCCGTTGCAAGCAGCCCCAGCAATGCCACCAAGGTGAGCCGTGTCAGCCGCGACACGGCAATACAGCCAGCCGCATCGCGCCAGCAATACTTGGCCCATTCCGCCGAGATGAACGCCGCCATCAGCACGAGGCCAAGGAAGAAACCGCCATGCAAATTGGCCCACAGCAGCATGATGAGGGGTATCCACCACAGAGTCCGCTCAGAAGCACAATACTTGAAGCAGAACAGCACCCTGATCAGCAGGGCGAACAATAAAAAAGTAAAGATGTGAGGCCGTGGAGCCAGCAATCCCATGAACACACAGAACAGCAGAATCGCCTGAACCGCCTTACCCTCGTCCTTCAGAACATCAAGACTGGTTTTGTAGCTGACAGCCCAGCACGATACGTAAATGGATGTGGTAAATAGCCATACTGTTTTCAAGCCACCCAGCTGGAATAATTGATAAAACAGCCATTGAGACAACCACTCGGAATTAACCCAAGAATGTCCTGAATTGGTATAAGCGAATACATCATGCCAAGGCAATTGGGCAGAGCTAGCAATAAGCTCGCCCGTTTTGAGGTGCCAGTAAAAATCGGGGTCCTCGAACCTAGGAAAAAATCCGACCACCATAAACATAATGATGAAAATAGCAATCGGCAGCGTCAAACGCCCTTTCAAGTAAGCCATTTTTTCAAATCTCCCTATTATTTTTATAATTGATTTGTAAATTGCACCCACCCCACCTTTGAAATGCACTATAGTGCATGACAAAACATTATCAAGAGCTTGACACACTTTTGATAGCAGCCTAAACCGTAGTGCATGTCATACCCAAATGGATGACAGAGCTGCATTCAATCAGCCCAATGAAAATTCAATTAGCATTATTGAGAATACAAATATATGTCATATATATAAACATACTTCCGCAATGAAAGCCTGTCGATCATGTCAAAACTGAGAATCATTCTGAAGTCAATCTTCGATATCGAAGATGGCGTCACCAGCATCGAATATGCCCTACTGGGGTCCCTGATCGCCATGGTAATCCTATCGGCTGTAATGGGGTTAGGAACCAGCCTGGGGGCTTTGTTTGTCGATGTAGCAACAGAGGTTGGAGATGCCATCAGCAGAGCCCTGTAGCCACACAGGCTCCTGGCTAAAGCTTAATTCATGGAAGCGCCTGACAACCTATCAAATAGTGATAGATGAGGGAGCTTTGTTGTTGCAATTCAAAAGGGATGCAAAGAGAAAATAAAATTTTGCGATTCATCTTGCATCGCAAACAGGATGTACTAGATTGGGTTTAATAAAACGTGTTTTTACTCAATCCGCAAACCTAGCAAAGCGGCTGAAGCAACATTTTATGCAAAATTGTTAATTAAACCAATTATCAATACCAATTAAATAAAATGGCAGCTGTAAGCAGTGTTTTTTTTGCCCATATTTAAAACAAAGACAATGAAGTATGCTTAGCATTAACTTAGCAATATCGACTGCCGAAAGGCTGTCCGGGGAACCTGGCAATCCACTCCTTCTGACTGGAATGCCACGAAGCAAGACGCCATGACGGCATGGCGTAATGACGAGGGCAGCAACTTGCTGCTTTGGGATCACTCGAGATGGAGAGTATGGCAATGGAAAAGCTGACAGTTTCATGGAAACAATTTGCCCAAGATGAAGAGGGAGTTACTGCTATCGAGTACGGCTTGATTGCGGCACTGATTGCCGTTGTAATCATCACTGCCGTAACACATGTAGGGAAAAATCTAAATCTTGTCTTTGATAACATTTCTAATGCACTTGATAATGCATTGAAATCGGCGAGTTAGAAATTTATCTTAAATTGAACTTAACCCCCCATGATAACAAATGACATAATTAATTTTCTCCCTGGGGCGAGGCTGGGCCTGCTCGCAGGCTTCCTCCTCGCCACCGTTATCACCGATACGGCCGCAAGGAAGATCCCCAACAAGCTGGTGCTAGGGGGATTGGTAGTCGCGTTTCTCTGCCAAGGGCTGATTTCAGGAGGGGGCGGTTTACTGGAAGCGGCAAAAGGGATGGGGCTGGGATTTGTGCTGTTTCTGCCCCTTTACCTTTTACGCGTCATGGGGGCGGGTGACGTGAAGCTGATGGCCATGGTGGGTGCGTTTACCGGCATGCAGGATATCGTCGGTATCGTGTTATTCACGCTGCTCGCCGGCGGAGTTTTGTCACTTGCCTTTGCCTTGAAGCTGAAATCGTTGAACCGATTGATAGACAACGTGAGATACCTGGCCTTGTCCGGGATCAGTAAAGTCGCCGCCGGAAAAATACCGGTCAATGATTTCCCTATCAATTCGATAGGAACACTGCCCTACGCTTGGGCTATAACGCTAGGAACAGCAGGTTATTTTTTTTGGCAATCGGTATAGCGTCAGTGCAAGATCAATAATAAAAAAACAAAAAAATTCGACTACCCAAGGGGCTTGCGGCGCAAAGCGGCTTTTTTTGGGCCAAGTTACATGCATTTCGGGTCATCTATGAAGTTGAAGTTTTGATTTGGCAAAATCCACGTCTCCAACATGAGGCCATGGAATACGCCGAATAATCGGGGAAGGAACGAAAATGTTCAATCCGGATGGACTGGAGTCGCAAAATAGCGGCTTATCGCAAGAATTTCTGCCCAAAGCACCACAATCCGTCAAAGAAACCGAACTGGATTTTCTCTTCCTAGTGGAACTGCTCTGCAAGACCCTGTTCTCCCACGGGCAGATGCGGCTGGTCGAACTGGTGAACCATACCAAGCTGTCCATTTCCGTACTCGAACCCCTGCTGGCCTTCATGCGCACCGAGCAGCTTTGTGAAGTATCCGGGCGCAACGATACCGAAGCGACCATCGCTTTCAACCTCACCGAGGGCGGCCGCAAGCGTGCACAAACCTTCCTGCAGAAAAGCCATTACGCCGGGCCGGCCCCGGTGAGTCTGGCTTCGTATATCGACATGGTGCACAGGCAGTCCGTCAGCGGCATGAAGATCACCAAGGAGTTGGTCGCCGAGGGTTTCGAAGGATTCGTGCTCCGGCAAACCACGCTGGACCAGTTCGGTGCCGCCATGAATTCGGGGCGAGCCATCTTCGTCTACGGCCCGGCCGGCAGCGGCAAAACCTACGTCTCCGAACACCTTGCCACACTACTTACCGGCTACACGGCCATTCCCCATGCGGTGGAGATCAACGGAGAAGTTGTCCAGATCTTCGACCCGTTGGTGCACAAGCCGGTGAGCAGTAGCGGCGCCGCGGGCTCGCTCGACCGGGGCGTGCGACATGACCCGCGCTGGGTGCTCTGCCAACGACCGGTGGTGATTACCGGCGGCGAGCTGACCCTGTCGATGCTGGATCTGGAATTTGACCAGAACACGCGCTTCTATCAGGCGCCGCCTCAGGTCAAAGCCAACAACGGCTTGCTGATCATCGATGACCTGGGACGCCAGTTGGTCTCGCCTCAAACCCTGATGAACCGCTGGATTGTCCCTCTGGACCGCAAGGTCGATTACCTCGCGCTGCATACTGGTACCAAGTTCATGGTGCCGTTCGATGTCATCGTGATCTTCTCCAGCAACATCCCGCCCAGCCAGTTGGCCGACGAAGCCTTCCTGCGGCGTCTCGGCTACAAGATTTATATCGGGGAACTTCATGAAAACGAGTATCGCGCCATCTTCGAACAAAACTGCCGTCGAATGAGCATTCCGTTCAGCGAAGCGGGGTTACGTTTCGTGATCGATCAGTTGCATACCAAGCACGACAAACCCCTCCTTGCCTGTATCCCGCGCGATCTGCTCGAGCAGGTTCGCGATTTTGCCTTCTACCAGGGGGTGGAGCCGGAATTGTCGGAGAAGATGCTGTCATGGGCATGGGAAAACTACTACACCCGAGGCTAGGTTGGTTGACTGACCCGGATTCGAGCCTCACATCACGCACGGGGAGAAGCCAGTGAAAAACCCAAGAGCAATCGGAATGATCGTGGTGTCCGTCATCATCGGCCTGGTGGCTGTGGTGATGGCATCCCAGTGGATCAACAAGCAAACCAACGTGGCGGCGCAAAAAGTCGTCGTCGCCTCGATGGACATCGACCTCGGCTCCAAGCTGACCCCCGAGATGCTGCGCTCCGTCGACTGGCCCAGCGGCAGCATTCCGGAAGGCGCAATTCTCGATCCCAAGGCCCTCGACGGCCGGGTACTGAAAACCAGCATCAATCGTGGCGAGGCCATCCTCGAGTCGAAGCTGGCCCCCGTCGGCACTAAGGGCGGGCTATCCGCCGTCGTCATGGAAGGCAAGCGCGCCATGACGGTCAGGGTCAACGACGTCGTCGGTGTCGCCGGCTTCGCCCTGCCCGGCAACTACGTCGACATCCTGGTCAACACCACCGACGATGCCAAAAAAATCCAGAACAGCGATGCCAGCATCTCCAAGATCGTGCTGGAGCACATCCTCGTTCTCGCCGTGGCTCAGGAGGCAAGCAGGGATGATACAAAGCCCAAAGTGGTCAATGCCGTAACCCTCGAGGTAACGCCAGAGCAAGCCGAAAAGCTCGACCTGGCCCGCAGCGTGGGCACCCTATCGCTAGTGCTGCGCAATCAGGTCGACCCTCAGCCAGTGCAGACAGTGGGCATCACCAAGCAAGTCTTACTGCGCGGTCATGACGAACCACAACCGCCCAAGGCCACCGCCGAAGCCAAGCCCGTCAAGAAGCACGTCAAAGTGGCCAAGAAAGCGACCAAGCCTGCCCACTCGGCTCCCACCGTCGCCGCGGCCCAGACCTGTGTGGAAATTGTCCGTGGCACATCACGCCACCATGAGTGTTTCTAGCCGGATCGCCAGATAAAACCGCTCATTACGTGAGGGAACCATAATGAACAAGAATCCTGTTGGTGCGTTGCCTGGACTCAATGCCTGTGTTTACGCCCTCGCCACCTGCGGCATGTTTCTTCTGGCTTCCAATAGCCAGGCCGCAACCACTACGCCCAAACGGCTGGCGGCCACTCCTTCTACCGTGGCGCCCTGCAATACGATCGAGTCGGCGCCGCTGGTCAATGTCACCGTGGGCAAATCGTTCAGGCTGAAAACCCCATCGCCCATCAGTCGCATCCTGCTGGGGAACCCGGAAGGGTCACAAGCGGCTCAGCCCAAGGAAAGCACCGACGCCAATGCAGACAAGGGGAAGCCCTCGGCAGGAGGGAGTGCCAAATCCGGTGTGGCCGACGTGGATGTGATTCTGCTGAGCCCCAGCGAAATCTACCTCTTGGGCAAGAGCGTCGGCTCCACCAACATCATCCTGCTCGGACGTAACGGCCAATGCACTCTGGTCGACGTAGCCGTCGGCGCGGACACCGCTTCGCTGCAATCCTCGCTCAACCAATTGCTCTCCCCCGGCGCCAATAACGTCAAGGTCAGTGCCGCTGCAGATTCGCTGGTACTGACGGGCACGGTGGCCGATACCGCCAAGCTCGACAGAGCCATGACCTTGGCCGAAGCCTACGCAGGCAAATCTAAAGTCATCAACATGCTGTCTGTCGATGCTCCGCAGCAGGTGCTGCTGGAAGTCAAAATTGCTGAGATTTCCAAGAAATTGCTCGACAAACTTGGCGTCAATATCGCGGGCATCCTTAACCATGGTGGCTGGACCTACTCCTGGAACAGCCTTTTTGCCAATGACCCACTGGGCAAAGCCTTGCTAAGCGGCATCAACGATAGCGGAACACGGGCATTCCAAATCGATGCACAACACGATGATGGCCTGCTGAAAGTTCTGGCAGAACCTAACCTCATGGCGATCAGCGGCCAGGAAGGAAGCTTCCTCGCCGGCGGCAAGATCTTCATCCCGGTGGCGCAGAGCAATACAAATAGTGGCGGGTCGACCATCACCCTGGAAGAAAAGGAATTTGGGGTCGCACTGCGCTTCACACCGACCGTACTCGACGGTGGCCGCATCAATCTCAAAGTCGCTCCGGAAGTATCGGAGCTGAACCCGGAGGGCGTCGGTATCTCCGCCATCGGTGTAGCAGGAAAATCCATCCTGCCATCCTTCACTACTCGGCGCGCCGCCACCACCGTACAACTGCATGATGGCCAGAGTTTTGCCATCGGCGGTCTGCTCAAAAACAATGTCACCACCAACATCAGTGCCTTCCCGTTCCTGGGCGAAATTCCGATTTTGGGGGCACTGTTCCGCAGCACCAGCTTTCAGACCGACAAGTCGGAACTGGTTTTTGTCGTCACCCCGCGGCTGGTGAAACCGCTGCCACCTGATTACAAGCTGCCAACAGATAATTATATCCCACCAAACCGGGCAGAACTCTTCCTGGGTGGCCGCATGGAAGGCAGGCAACCCGAGCCCTCGGCAAGCAAGGCCAGCGATGCCTCGCCCCAGCCAGAAGCATCGACACAAGCCCCCAGCGGCTTCGAAGTGAAATAAGGAGGCCACGCCATGCAAGCTTACAAACTGATGATCACCATGAGTGGGACTGTCTTGGCTGTGCTGCTGACCGGTTGTTCCTCCACCCCGTATCTGGACAGTCATTTCGGTGAGTCGGTGGACATGATCAAGGCCCAACAGACCATCAATCCTCAGGCATCGCAAAACATGGACCCGGTGGCGGGAATCGACGGCAAAGCGGGACAGGAGGCCATAGGCCGCTATTACGACTCGTTCAAGACGCCCCCCTCTACCGCCAACATTCTTACTATCGATGTCCTGGGAGGCGGGGGAGGGAAATAAATAAACCCTTTTCTTAATTTGGCAAAACGCGCGAGGTGGCTTCATGAAGCGCTTTCACCAGCGGCCGTTACGACACCATCAGAAAGGTGTAACCGCCATTATTGTCGGCCTTTGCATCGTCGTTCTGATCGGCTTTCTTGGGCTGGTTGCCGACCTTGGGCATCTGTTCATTACCAAGACGGAGTTGAGCGACGCTGCCGATGCCTGCTCCTTGGCCTCGGCAGCTGAATTGAAAGGCGATGCCGACTCTCTCAATAGGGCTGAAAGCGCCGGTATCACGGTGGGCCAGAGAAACAACGTCGATTTCCAGAACGTCGGGGTTTCGATAACACCCAATCAAGACATCACTTTCAGCGACCATCTAAATGGCACTTACTATACAAAAAATGCGGTAGCAGTAACCAATATCCCCAATATGAAATATGCCAAATGCACGCTCCCCCGTACGGGTATCATGCCTTGGTTCATGCAAGTGATGGGAGCGGGGGCTCAAAGCGTTACCTCTCATGCGGTGGCAGCCCTTTCACCTTCCCAGACGAATTGCGCCATTCCTGTCGGTTTGTGCACACAGACCCCACCTGCAAGCTGCCCTGACGGTAGTGCACCAGACAGTTATGGGTTTTGTATTGGCCAATGGTATGGCAGTCGCTTTACAGCAGGCGGGGGATTCACCGGTAATTTTAACCTGATCGACTACACCCCCCCCAGTGGCGGGGCAAGCGAACTGTCAGGCCAGATGACCGGTGCTGGGCAATGCAATTTGAATATAACGAACTCGGTTGGCCAAACAGGCATGCAGCAATCTGTTGCCAATGCCTGGAATACACGATTTGGCCTTTATCAAGGCAGCTACAGTGTCAATAATGCCCCGCCCGATTTTACCGGCTACGCCTATACCGTCAATTCTTGGCCAAGCCAGTTCAACGCCTATAACGGGACGGATGGCACTCAGCCCAATTTCTTGGCTTCTCGCACTGCCCATACCATTTATCAAGGTGATGTGGCTGCTGGCCTGAATTTAACGGGCAGCCCCAACAGCGCGACATCAGCCCAGCTCGCTGCCAATGGAGCGGACCGCCGCATGGTCTTGATGCCGATTGTCAATTGTGGCGATTGGTCCACCTCACAAACCGTCCAAATCCAGAAATTCGCATGCGCCTTACTTTTGCAGCCGATGCAGGCTCCTGGATCGGATACCTATATCGAATACCGCGGCCAAGCCGACTTGCCCGGAAATCCGTGCGCCACGCTGGGCTTACCAGGTGCTGGGGGCGGCATTGGCCCTAAAGTACCTGCTCTCGTACGGTAGGAGGTGGAGATGCAACGTTACTCCAGACAAACAGGTGTCGCCGCAGTGGAAATGGCGTTCTTATTGATGCCGTTGATATTTATCGTATTCGGCATTACCGAATTTGGCCGTGCTTTCTACCAATACAACACCGTAGTCAAGGCAACACGCGATGCCGCTCGTTATCTGTCAGGGCAACAGCCAGGCACCAAAGATGCAGAAGCCACCTGCTTGGTGAAGTATGGCAACTACAGTGCCTGCCTTGCCGACCCTAGCTATACCGGTCCACTTTTGGCTCCTGGCCTGGCAACAGCAACCATCTCGATCTGCGACTGGCCACGGTGTGCCAACCATAATGCACAAGGAAGCGATCCAGTCGTGAATTTGGTTTCTGTCACGGTAAGCAACTATCAATTTACTTCCTTGGTGCCTTTTGTCACATCGGGTTTATCGACAATCACCTTTAGTGACATTCATACCACTATGAAGGCAAACCTATGAAAACGGCCAAGTCAGGGTTGCTTGCATCAACCAAGAAATGTCAAAGCGGGGTTACTACCGTGGAGTTTGCATTCATCGCCATGATTCTTTTCGCCCTGCTGTTAGGAATCATGGAATTTGGCCGCTTGATGTTTACCTGGAACTCCGCAGTGGAAGCCACTCGCCGGGGAGCCCGGCTTGCCGTGGTGTGCGACATGAATGCCACAGGAGTCAAAAATGCCATGCGGGAAATTCTTCCCATCGTCGCGACAGGGGATATCAGTGTCAGCTACTCACCCAGCACATGCACAGGATCTACAGACTGTCAAAGCGTGACGGTTTCCATATCTCCCAACGCGCCGGCCTTTCATTATAACTTCCTTTATATCGGTACTTCATGGCGGATTCCGGCATTCAGTACCACCCTGACAAGGGAAAGCCTGAGCAACGGCTCTGGAGCCGATCAAAATCCCGATTGCTCAATTACATAACGCAACAAATCGAACGTCACGATAGCAATAACTCACGTGGGGGTTGCCATGAAAATATCGATTGTCTCCCTAAACACCAAGCATCTCGATGAAATGCGCCGTTTTACCGAGGCAGACATCAACCGTGACGTCAAGGTATTTCCTGGTGGAATGGAAATGCTGGCACCGGTTGCCGATCAGTTCCATCCCGACATTTTGATCTTCGAATGTGATGAGCAAGATTTGACGGATTTTTCGGCTTTGTCACGCTTGAATCTGCGCCACCCCGATATTACCGTCATTCTACTATCCAACATCCAGGCGCATGAAACCTTGTTAAGCGCGATGCGGGCTGGCGTTCGGGAAGTACTACCCTCCCCGGCAAACCGTGAAGCCTTGAGCCTCGCCATTTCCCGTGTCGAGGAAAAGCGCATGCTGCAAAACTCGGCACGTCCTAAAGGCAAGGTATTCGCCTTCATCCCGTGCAAAGGCGGCAGTGGCTCCACGTTTCTTTCAACCAATCTGGCTTATAACCTGGCCACCCAGGAAGACAAGAATGTCATCCTAATCGATCTCAACCTGCAGTTTGGCGATGCCGCGCTTTTCGTCACCGACCACAAGCCTTCCATAAACCTGGCCGAAGTGGCTCGTCAAATACACCGCATGGATGCCTCATTTCTGGCATCGAGCCTGATAACGGTGTTGCCAAATCTGGGTATTCTGGCCGCACCTGACGACCCGGTGCAGGCCATGGAAGTGACGCCGGCCCATATTGACACCTTGGTCAACCTGGCACGAAACCACTACGACGTGATCATTCTCGATATCGGCCGAGCGTTGGACCCAGTCAGTATCAAGGCACTGGATCACGCTGACATCGTTTTCCCCGTCCTGCAAATCACCCTGCCCTTCGTGCGCGATGCACGTCGCCTGCTCGACGTACTGCGCTCTCTGGGATACTCGCGCGACAAGATCAAGTTACTGGTCAACCGCTACGAAAAGGGGGGGGAAATCAATCTCGAGGATGTTGAAAAAACGCTGGGCCTGCCGGTATTCAAAACCATACCCAATAGTTTTCGGGCGGTTGCCGCCTCGGTTAACCAGGGCATCCCCATCGCCAAACTATCTCCTAACAACCCGGTCACTCGCACCGTTCAGGAGCTCAGCAAATCGCTGGTCTCCGAGGCAAGCTCCGGAGAATCGTGGTGGGGCAGTTTATTGAATCACTTCAAGGGTGGCGAAGCCCCAAAGAAAACGGTAGTCGGCCCTAGTATGACCGGGCCCATTTCTTCCACCCGGGAATGACGGGTCCGGCATGGGCCGATATCTGCAAACGAGCATGGCATTTTCACTGCAACCACCGCATCAGCTGACTGGATTCTTGTTTTGCTCCCTGTCGCCTGATCACATGTAGAGGGGTAATCATCATGTCCTTGCGAGACCGGCTCGAATCGCTGCACACCCCACCCGAAGCGCTGCAAAACATCGTCAAATCGGCAGCAGGCCTGGGTTATGAGACTTACCATGACCTGAAGGCGCGTATCCACCAAAAGCTGCTGGACCGGGTGGACCTGACCGTCATGGAAAGCCTGACCCCAGACCGTTTGAAGGACGAGCTAAAAATCCTGGTAGAGCGTTTGTTGAGTGAAGAAAACACCGCACTCAACGAGACGGAGCGGCGCAATCTGGTACGGGACATCCAGCATGAAATGCTGGGCCTGGGCCCCCTGGAACCCTTGCTCGCCGACCCCACCATTTCCGATATTCTGGTCAACACCTACCAGCAAATCTATATCGAACGGCGCGGCAAACTGGAGCTGACCGACATCCGCTTCAATGACGACGCCCACCTCATGAAGATCATCGACAAGATCGTGTCGCGCGTCGGCCGACGTGTCGACGAATCCAGCCCGATGGTCGACGCTCGCCTCCCGGATGGCTCGCGGGTCAACGCCATCATCCCGCCCCTGGCCATCGATGGCCCGATCATGTCGATCCGCCGTTTCTCTGCTGTGCCCTTGCGCATGGACGACATCATTGAATACAAGAGCTTGACCCCGGACATGGCCACGGTACTGAAGGGGTTGGCCAAGGCCAAGATGAACATGCTGATTTCGGGCGGAACGGGCAGCGGCAAGACCACCATGCTCAACATTCTTTCCGGCTTCATTCCTGAAGTTGAGCGCATCATCACTATTGAAGACGCCGCCGAACTTCAACTGCAACAGCCACATATAATCCGGCTGGAAACACGCCCACCCAATATCGAAGGGCGAGGCGAAGTACCCCAGCGCGCCCTGGTACGCAACAGTCTGCGCATGCGACCGGACCGGATCATCCTCGGCGAGGTGCGCGGGGCGGAAGCACTGGACATGCTCCAGGCCATGAACACCGGGCACGAAGGCTCCATGGCGACCATCCACGCCAATACGCCTCGCGATGCCATTACCCGGCTGGAGAACATGGTCGGCATGGCCGGCATGAATCTGCCGCCCAAGGTCATCCGCCAACAGATCAGCTCCGCCATCAGCGTCATCATCCAGATCGCCCGCCTGACGGACGGTAAACGCAAAGTGGTGAGCATTCAGGAAATCACCGGCACCGAGGGCGACGTCATCACCATGCAGGAACTGTTCCATTATGTTCAGACCGGCATCGGCACGGATGGCGCGGTGCAAGGGTACTTCTGCTCCACAGGCGTTCGACCCAAATTCATCGACCGACTCAGAACGCACGGTGTAGACATCTCCGACGCGCTGTTCGACCCCAATAAACGCTTCGAATAGGTGCAGACATGGACACCACCTTCGCGATACTCATCGTCCTGATTTTCATCGCCGTGGTCTTCCTGCTGGAAGGCGCTTATCTCACCTGGAACACCTACAAAGGACCGGAGGCGACGCGTATCGAGCGACGCCTGCAAGCCATGTCGGCCGGCGCCCACCACAGCGAGTCGATGAACCTGATGAAAGAGCGGCTGCTCAGCGACACCAAGATCGTTCAGCGATTTCTGCTCGGCATCCCGCGCGCGCATCAACTGGATCGGATTCTCTTGCAGTCTGGCCTCAAGCTGAAGGTCGGCACTTTTCTCGGCCTGACACTGGCATGTGGCCTGGCTACCTTTTTCCTGTTGCAGCTCCTGCCACTTCCTCTCCTCGTTAACGTTCTCATCGGTTTGGCTGGTGCCACCATCCCCTGGATGGTGGTGATGCGTTTCCGTCATAAGCGCCTGGTAAAGTTCGAAGAGCAGTTACCCGATGCCATCGACCTGATGTGCCGCGCCCTGCGTGCCGGCCATGCCTTGCCGCAGTCGCTGAAGATGATTGGGGACGAAATGTCCGACCCGATCGCCGGCGAGTTCCGCACCACGTTCGATGAAGTGAATTATGGCTTCTCACTTCAAGAGGCCATGATGAACCTGGCGACCCGCATCCCGAGTACAGACCTTCGCTACATGGTGATCGCCGTGCTGATTCAACGCGAAACCGGCGGCAACCTGGCTGAACTGCTTGGCAATATCAGTGCGCTGATTCGCGCACGGCTCAAGCTTTACGGCACGATCAGGGTTCTCGCCGCCGAAGGCAAACTTTCGGCCTGGATTCTGACCATCCTGCCCTTTGCTGTGGCACTCATCATCCACTTGCTCAACCCAGACTTCATGAAGGTACTCTGGGAAGACCAAACGGGCTTGATGATGGTGGTAGGTATCGGCGGCATGATGCTGGCCGGTATCGTCTGGATGCGCAAGATCATCAAGATTCAGGTTTGATCATCGGCCGCACAACACATTGAGAGGGAAACGAGATGAACACCTCGCAGTGGATTTATCTGGGCATCATTTTTGTGGCGGTCTTTGGCGTTGTGCTGACCATTTCGCTGCAGATTGCACCCAACCGCGTCAAAGCACGTCTGGACAAGATTTCCGAAACGGAAACCCCCATCGATTCGGATAACTCGTCGGCCTGGGTTGCCAAGGCAATCAAGATCGCGACTCCACTCGCCAAGCTCTCGGTTCCCGCAGAAGGATGGGAAACCTCCCCCATTCGTATTCGCTTCATGAACGCGGGTTACCGCGGCCCGTCCGCCGTGCCACTGTTCTTCGGCGCCAAGACCTTTCTCGCGCTGCTGTTTCCCACCATTCTGTTTCTCTACCTGGGACTGACCGGTGGGCATCAGGACGGCACCAATTTCCTGCTGTTCATGCTCCTTGCCGCAGGGATTGGTTACTACCTGCCCAATATCCTTCTCTCCCGTCGTATCGAAAACCGTCAGCGCGAGATTTTCAACAACTTCCCGGATGCCATCGACCTTCTGCTGGTCTGTGTCGAGGCTGGCTTGGGGCTCGATGCCGCTTTACTCAAGGTGGGGGAAGAAATGCGCATCAAGAGCCCTATTCTTGCCGACGAACTTCACTTGGTGAACCTTGAGTTGCGCGCCGGCAGCACCAAGGAAAGAGCCCTGCGTAATCTGGCCATGCGTACGGGGGTACAAGAAGTGGACACCCTGGTTGCCATGCTGATTCAATCAGACCGCTTTGGCACCAGCATCGGCGAATCACTGCGCGTGCATGCCGACGACCTTCGCACCAAGCGCCGCCTGCGTGCAGAAGAAACAGCGGCAAAGATTCCACTAAAACTGCTGTTCCCTCTGATTTTCTGCATCTTCCCGGCCCTGCTTCTGGTCTTGCTCGGGCCAGCCTTTATCCAGATTTACCGTGTGCTGCTTCCCACAATGGGCGGCGGGCAATAAGTCATTTTGCATGACTTGATAGACAGTCGCCATGGAAGACCTGATCATGAAAACAAAGCATCTGACGTTGCCATTGTTATGTCTCGTGCCGCTTCTGCAAAGCTGCGAATCCACCCCGCCAAAACAAGCATGGGAAATGCAGCCATTGATGCGGGTAAGCAACTCTAATGATAGCCCTGCTGCGTATTATCAACTCGGCCGCTACTACCAGGGTCAGAACCGGACCGACAAGGCTATTCCGGCTTTTCAGAAAGCTCTCGCCCTGGATAGCCAATATGCCGAGGCCCACAATGCACTGGGGGCGTTATATGCGGCACAAGGCCGCTACGACATGGCCATCGCCGAATTTCAAAACGCACTGGCCACGTCCCCAAGCAGCCCTCATTTCCTCAACAATCTTGGCTACACCTTCTATCTGCAAGGCCGCTATGCCGAAGCCGCCGCCATCTACGAGAAAGCGGTGGCACTAAACCCCTCCGACCTCAAAATCGTCAACAACCGCAACCTGACCATGGCCAAGCTGGGAGGGAGAGAGCAAACTAAACCGGCTACGCTGCTGGCCGGCACGCCACAAGCCGCTCAAGCCCCCGCAGCCGAGACCTCAGTTGGCGCAGCCACGGAGAAAGTGGTCGATCCGAAACAGCAGGAAAACGTAGTCGCAGTCGCAACACCTCTGCCCAGTGCTCCACCGCCGACATCATCGCCCGTACCTTTCACTACAGCGGAAGGGCATTCCGTGCAAAAAACGGCCATTGAGCCTCCGGGCACTGACCGCCATGCGTCGCAACAGGAAAAGAATGCGCCAGCCGCCGTATTAGCCTTAAAAGAAACAACGCAGGCCACAATGACTCACCCCCTTCCGCGTTTTGAGGTGTCGAATGGAAATGGTGTAACCGGAATGGCGAAGCGAGTCGGCTATGTGCTTGCCAATCAAGGCTTCGCCAAAGCTCGTCTCACCAACCAGAAACCCTTCCAGCAATCGGTAACGCTGGTGGAATACCGACAAGGCTTTGCACCCGAAGCGGAAAGACTCAGCGCCAGCCTGCCGGTCAAGCCGATGATCAAGGAAAAGAACGATCTGAGAACCAGCACAGACATACGCCTGGTGCTAGGAAAGGACGTGATGCGCAACGTTGCTCTTGTAACGCCGAGGCAGCAACCCACCCGTCTCGCGCTCAAATGACAAGTGGCTCACGAATAACAGGGATGGAAAACAGCGTGCCAAAGTGACCAGATTTCCGGGGGATCGGCATCCAATTTTGATCACCCCGGATGTGCCACACATCCGCCCTTTGGGCGGAGATCAACCTGTTATGCATACCGTCCAGAAGTCCATCAACGGCACGGCGGTAACAGTCTACCATCGTCAACTTCAGCCCAAGCTGCCACTGGGCCACACGCAGCGATTCCGACACGTTGTCATCGTCAAACCCGTCAACTCCTTGCCCAGTTGACCATCATTGCCACAAGGCGGGAAACCTAGTCGAGCGCTTCTCCAGCGGCTCAAGCTAGTTCATCAACATGGCACTTGGCATACCAAGCTTGCTTGGCACTTTGGTTCGCCCCTCTGCGCTAGCCCATACCATGCCAGAATGTGCAACCCATCTCAAAAATAAATGTCAACATCATTAAAATATCAAAAATTCATAAAAATCAACATGCAAAGCCACGTGTAACTTGCCAATGTCTTGCAACATGCAAGATGACTAATTTACACTATGCAAAGGCTACTGTCCTATGCACTCTTCAATAAGGAGTTAACAATGAAACATGCATTTGTTCTTGCCGCACTGACCGCTGCACTTGCCAGCCCGGCATTCGCGGATGTCGCCCCGATCGGCGCCAGTGTCCAAGGTTCCACCACTGCTGGCGCGGGCACTACAGCGGGTGCAGCGGGTAGTGCAGGCGCTGCTGGCGTTGGCGCAACGGCGGGGGTTGCTGGCCTCTCCGTCGGAACAATTGCTGCAATCGGTGCTGCGGTAGCTGGTGTTGTTGCGGCTACTTCGAACTCGAACTCCGCCACCTCTCACTCGGCGACTTCGCATAGCAACTGATTGCCCCTCGGCAACGTGCTCTTTCAAGCCACTTCGGTGGCTTTTTGATTGCCCATAAAAATACAGCGTATCCAAGTTGAATTCTTGTAAGTTTTTGAGGGGATGTTTCTCTCTCATTGCCAGCAGCTCTGCCATAGCCGCTATCAGCCTTAACGGCCAGGATGGCTATATCAACATGCCCAATGCCCTGACCGGGCAGGATGGCAACTGGAGCATCGGCTATAGCTTCGACCGGCCTTACAGCACGCTATGGACCAATGTCACCATGCTGCCGGCTCTGCAAGTATCTGCCCGCTATGTAAGCGTGATGGGTGTTCCAGGCTTTACGGATGCCAATTACGGCGGGGGCTATGGCCGCTATAAAGACAAGGTCTTCGATGCGAAGCTGAAACTGCTTGAAGAAGGGGAATGGACCCCTGCCCTTGCATTCGGCAAAACCGATCTGTTTGGCACCGAGCTGTTCAAAGGCCACTATGTCGCCGCCACCAAGAATTTTGGGCCGCTGGAAACCACACTCGGTTATGGCAAAGGCCGAATCGACGGGCCTTTTGGCGGCGTGCGCTGGCGCCCGTCTAGCCTCCCCAACTGGGCGCTCGTTGCCGAATACGACAACAACAATTACCGCAATGATTTCAATGCGGACAAGACCTTTGCCAGTGAACGCTCTCCCGGCCTGGCTACCGGGGTAGAGTACCGCTGGGGCTGGCTGTCACTGCAGGCAGCACACCAGCGTAGCCACAACAGCATCAATGCCATGGTGAACATCCCTCTTTCCGAGAAAGAGTTTGTTCCCAAGATCTATGAGCCCGCCCCCTACGCTGAAACCCGCCCCCGCCCAACTGATAAGGAGTGGCGCAGTGACTCCACGCATGCGTCGGCACTGCGCCTTGCTCTGGAAAAGCAAGATTACAAGCTGGTTCAGGTGCAATACACCCGTGGCACCCTTTCTCTCCAGCTAAGCAACTCGCGCATCTCCAACATGGGACGCGCCGTCGGGCGAGCCGTAAGAACGGCACTGATGTTCGCTCCACTAGAAACCCGTACGATCAAGGTCACTTATACCGAAACGGACCTACCCGTTGCTACGTTCGAGTTCTTCAATCTTGAGCGCCTGCAAGACTATCTCAACGGAAAAATCAGCCGGGAGGAATTCCGCAAATTTTACCTGCTCCGAGCGGCGACCCCCGATGACGACTTGGCAGAAAACGATGCCAAAGAGCTTGGTGCGGGCCTCAAGGACAATGAAAACCTGTCGGTGCTGTTTTCTGAAGACGGCGACTTTGTTCAGCTCAAACAGCAAGACAGCGAATCCAACCGCTTCAAACTAGCACCCAAGCTCTCGTTCTACTTCAACGACCCTAGCGGGGCGCTGCACTACGACATCAACCTGAGTGCCAGTTACGACAAGCGCCTGGCGAAGGGCCTGTATCTGAACTCGACCGTTGCAGCCACTGTGCTCGAGGATGTCAGTGCGGTCAAACAACCATCCAACAGCCTGTTGCCGCACGTGCGTTCTGACGTGGCGGAGTACAAGCGCGGAAGCAAGGCCAAGCTGTACCAGTTGATGCTCAACAAGTATTACCAGCCCGCTCCCGAATGGTATGGCCGCGTTTCTGCCGGGATTTATGAAGAAATGTATGGTGGCGCAGGCGGCCAGCTGCTCTATGCACCGACCGCATCGCGCTGGGCAGTGGATATTGCTGTGGACGCCCTTAAGCAGCGTGATTTCGATGGACTGGGTTTCAGGCCGTACAGCACCGTCACCGCCCTCGCCTCCATGCACTACAAACTGCCCTATGGCATGACCGCCACGGCACGTGCCGGCCGCTTTCTGGCCAAGGACAACGGGGTACGGTTTGAGCTTAAACGACGCTTTCAATCCGGCGTCGAGATTGGCGCCTGGTACACCTATACAGACGGGAAGGACATCACCTCCCCGGGCACACCCTCAGCCCCATACCATGACCGCGGCATCTTCTTCACCCTGCCTCTGTCTTCCATGTTGACGTTCGACTCCAAATCCAAGGCGGGCTTCTCGATTTCGCCCTGGACGCGAGACGTTGGCCAGATGGTGACCAGCCCGGGCGATCTCTACTCCATATTGGAAGACCCGAGCCAGGACATGAATGTCTTTGACGGGCTGGGCAATTTTGCAGAGCGCGCAGACGAACAGAGTCACCCCGGTGTCGCCCCCCCGGTCGAACGTTACAACCCATGGCCACGAGTTCGCTTGCGGTTGGACGACTCTGCCTCCGCCTTGCCCGACCTGCCAGGCAGTCTCAAGGGGGGCCTCTTGGCAGCAGGTGCCATCGGCATCGCCAGCCTGAGCGACAAACGCTGGGACAATTTTATCCGCGACCATAAAGACAACAGGCTGCTGAAAGGGTGGGACTCCTTCTCGTCGGTTGCCCCTTGGCTGGGCGTTGGCGCAGCGGGCGCCGCCATGATGCTGGGCAACGACCGATTCAGCAACACAGGGTTGATCGCCCTGCAATCCGCGGCGGTAGCCGGCGGCAGCAGCCTGCTGATCAAACAGGCCGTGAACCGTTCGCGCCCTGAACCAGATAGTGGTCACTGGGCCACCCAAAGCGCAGGTAAAAGCAAAAGCGACAGTTCATTCCCATCCAACCATGCGGCAATGGCTTTCGCTCTGGCAACACCCTTTGCCGAAGAATACGACGCGCCCTGGCTTTATGGAGTGGCCACCGCCTCCTCACTTGGCAGAACAGCCCAGCGCAAGCACTGGCTCTCGGACACCGTTGCCGGCGGGTTGATCGGTTACGTCGCTGGGCACTGGCTCTGGAAAGCGCAACGCAACGAAGGGCGTTACCAAACCGGCTTGAACCTGGGGCCCGACCAGATCGGCGTTACCGTACAGAAAAGCTACTGATGGCCTGGCGCCATGCAGAACGAATACAAAATCAAGGTTGATACGAATGCACAAAACACCCACGAACCCTGCACTGCGCACGTTGTGCCACGCACTCTCTATCGCCTTCCTGAGTAGCAGCGCGATTGCAGCTACCATGCCGGCCAACGCGGCGGCCATGTTGGCCAGCAATCCCATGCTAGCGCCGGGCTACGACGTTTCCGCCGTCAGTGGCCTGCCCAGTATCGGCAACGCCAACCCGGTTGAGGCCAATGTGGTCAAACCGACCACCCAACGCCCTGTCGGGCGAGCAGAAGCTCCAAGCCAAAACAGCGAGTTCAGCAACTACGTCAAAAACGTGACCGGTGCCGAGCTTCCGCTCTTCGGCCAATCGTTGTTCCAAGGCGTGCCGACGACGTTTGCCCCGCTCGAAGCTGGGCAAGTCAACCCTGATTACCTCATCGGGCCGGGGGATGAATTGCAGGTTCGCGGCTGGGGCATGGTGGACATTGACCTCACCGTCACCGTGGACCGCAACGGCAGCATCTATCTACCCCGCGTCGGGTCGGTCAACGTTGCCGGCGTGAAATATCGCGACCTGCAAGGGCATCTGAAAAAGGCGGTCAACCGTATTTTCACCAACTTCGAGCTGACTGCCAGCATCTCGCAGACACGCGCAGTGCAAATCTATGTGGTTGGTCATGCCACCCGCCCCGGCACCTACACCCTGAGCGCCATGAGCACGCTGCTCAATGCGCTGTTTACCTCTGGCGGCCCTAGCGGTACGGGCACCATGCGTGATATCCAGGTCAAACGCGGCAGTGAAACCATCACCCATTTCGACCTCTACGACATGCTGGTGAAAGGCGACAAGAGTCGCGATATCGCCCTGCAAGACGGCGATGTGATCTTCATCCCCGAGGTTGGCCCCCTGGTTGCCCTCACTGGCGACGTTAAAAAGCCGGCCATCTACGAATTGAAAGGCCAGACCACACTGGCTGACGTCGTCAACTGGTCTGGCGGCCTCGATTCCGCTGCGGCGCCCAAGCCGGTCATCATCGAAAAGAATGTCGACAACCGCTATCAGACCGTGGTCGAGATCGGCGCCGACAAGAAAGACACACAGTCACGCTTGGCGGCACTTCCCCTTTCTTCTTCTGACATCTTGCGGGTGTTCGCGCCAGCATCGGTTGCGGTAGTAGCACAAAAAGAGCGGGAATTTGTCCGCGTTGGTGGAGCGGTCCAACAAACGGGCGTATTCCAAATCCAGAAAGGTGAAACCCTGCGTGAACTCATCTCGCGTCTGGGGGGAGTTCGTGAAGACGGCTACCTGTTTGCCACCCAGCTAAACCGGGAGACAGTGCGCCGGGCGCAGCAAGACAAACTGGACGAAGTGGCAGACCGCTATGAAAACGAAGTGGAAAAAACGGCATCCGACCGTATCGCAGGCCTCAGCAACAAGGAAAACATTGACGCACTAACTGCCGAAGTAGCGCGACAGCGCCGCATTGCCCAACGTATGCGCACAGTCAAGGCTACCGGACGCATCGTGCTGGAACTGCCTGATGGCAGTGCCGAGCTGAAAAACCTGCCCGACATGCCGCTGCAGGATGGCGACAGCATCTTCGTTCCACGCAAACCCGGCACCGTGGACGTACTGGGGGCGGTGTATCAGCAAAACACCTTCATCTACAAGCCCCGACGCAGTGTTAGCGACTACCTCGGGCTGGCGGGTGGCGCCACGATCACGGGCGACAAGGACGAAATGTACGTGATCCGCGCTGACGGCACCGTGCACAGCCGTCGCAGCAGCGGATGGCTTGTAGGACTAGGCAGTGAGCGCATGAACCCCGGCGATGCCATTGTGGTGCCGGAAAAGATCGAGCGCACCAGCTTCACCCAAGAGCTCAAGGAATGGACCAGCATTCTTTACCAATTCGGCCTCGGCGCTGCTGGTCTGAAGGTATTGAAGGACTAAGTGCAACGGCGCTGCCTCATGCGCCCTCGCCTACCCTATTGAACGGAATGACGATACATGTCTGAAAATGTAAAACCGGTGGCAGAGCAAACCATTGCTGCAGACGAAATCGATCTGCTCGACGTGCTGATCGTGCTCGCTCGGCAAAAAAAATGGATTACCGGCTGCACTATTGGCATTGGTGGCGCAGCCTTAGTGGCCAGCTTACTGATAACACCGATCTTTACCTCGACCGCCAAGATCATGCCGCCGCAGCAACAAAGCTCCGGCCTTGCCGCCATGATGGGTCAGCTTGGCGCTTTAGCCGGCGCCGCTGGTGCAGCCGGCAGTATTGCCGGGCTGAAAAACCCCAACGACCTTTATGTGGGCATGCTGCAAAGCCAGACTGTTGCCGACAACCTGATCCGTCGTTTCAAACTGAAAGAACGGTTTGAAAGCAACACCATGGTCGACACCCGGGCAACTCTGGACAAAATTAGTAACATCACGGCGGGTAAAGATGGCCTCATCGGCATTAGCGTTGATGACAAGGACCCCAAATTTGCCGCTGAATTGGCGAATGCCTATGTGGATGAACTGATCAAGTTGACCCAGACCCTGGCTGTTACGGATGCGGCTCAGCAGCGTCTGTTCTACGAAAAACAAATGCAGACCACAAAGGACAAGCTCGCGCAAGCCGAAATTGCCCTAAAGCAGACGCAGGAAAAAACCGGGATGTTGCAACCAGATGGCCAGGTTCAGGCCATCATAGCCAACGTTGCGCAATTAAAAGCGACGATTGCGGCCAAAGAAGTCGAATTGGCAGCAATGCGCAGTTTTGCTACCGAGCAAAACCCCGACTACATCCGTACCCAGCAAGAAATCCAGGGATTGAAAGCACAGTTGGCCAAGCTTGAACAAGGCCAGCCAGAAGCGGGAGACTTCATGGTCCCCACTGGCAAGGTGCCACAAACTGGTCTGGAATACGTCCGCAAACTACGCGACGTGAAGTACTACGAAACCATGTTCGAACTACTGGCCAAGCAGTATGAACTGGCAAAAATAAATGAAGCCAAAGACAGCTCAACGATTCAAGTACTGGACAAGGCCACACCCCCTGACTGGAAATCCAAACCAAAGCGAGCGCTGATTACCTTGGGAGGCCTATTCATGGGTTTCTTCGTTGGGGTGATCGGAGCATTTGTTCGTGAGTCTTATCGCAAAAGCCGCGAGCAAGATGCTAGTGGACGATGGAAAGCTTTGGGGCTGGCACTCAAGCAAAATCGCTGAGCTCAAGCAGCGACAGCGAGGGTTTTCCTTATTGGCTGATGAGATATTACGACTTCATCCGCTCCTTTGGCAATTTCCAGAGCCCACTCAAGAAACAGACGAAGGAGCAAGAGGCGATCTATGGGATTTTCAATCTTGACTCATTTGCATTAGAAAGATTTATACAGAAATGGCTTCTGGTCGAGCACAACTGTCAAATATTTTTTTGCGCGGACTAACATTGACGAGCCGCTTCCTGTTTGTTTTTTTTATCGCGCGATTTGTTGGACCAACCTTGCTCGGCACATATGGCATTTTCACAGCCACTGTCGGGTACGCACTCTATTTTGTAGGACTTGATTTTTACACCTATTCCACCAGGGAGATGCTCAAGGAGAAAAAAACGGAGTGGGGACGTTTTCTAAAAAGCCAGCTTATACTCTCTCTTTTATTGTATGCAATTTTCATCCCATCAATTGGGTCCCTGTTCTCCTTTAATGTTTTACCACGGGAGTTAATGGCGTGGTTTTTTGTTATTTTGATTCTTGAGCATGTCAATCAGGAGCTGGGACGCTTACTGGTTGCCATATCGGAACAGTTGCTCGCCAGCCTTGCCTTGTTCCTTCGGCAAGGAATCTGGGCAATCCTGGTTGTTGCCCTGATGGCGGCTAATGCAGAAACCCGAACGCTTAACTATGTTTTTGCTGCGTGGGCAATATCCGGATTTTTTGCAGCCATACTTGCTATGTATCGCCTTAAGCACCTAGGAATTAGTGGCTGGCACCACACCGTAGACTGGGTCTGGATTATCAAAGGGATCAAGATTTGTATCCCGCTGCTCTGTGCAACGTTGGCTATTCGGGGGCTTTCTACACTGGATCGCTACTGGCTACAAGCCATTGGTGGCACGGAGGTGGTAGGTGCCTATGTTCTTTTCTTAGGAATGGCCAGCACAATGATGGCGTTCCTGGATGCGGGTGTATTTGCCTATGGCTACCCGATTTTGATCCGCACCTATCAAAAAGAAGATTCAATCTGCTTCAGAAAAGAATTAAGAAAAATGCTAAGGCAGACATTTATTTTTTCAGCTTTATTCTCAGCGGCCAGTCTTTCAATATTGCCGTTCCTGCTGAAGTGGATTGGAAATTCTTTTTACATACAAAATCATGCCATATACCCATGGCTGCTACTGGCGACCTTCGTAAACGCCTTGGGAATGATCCCCCACTACGGCCTCTATGCCCAAGGGAAAGATCGACCCATTATCGTTAGTCATCTTGTTAGCGTTGTTATTTTTGCCGCAACCACTTGGCTATTATCAGCAATAATGCCATTGCTTGCTGTGCCGATAGGGCTCGTTTCTGCTTATGGTTATATTTTTATTTGGAAATCTTTTGCCTTCTTGAAACTGACTCCAAAAGAATACAATTTTGCTCTTGCTTGATCTGTAATCTCGCTTAAAGCCACCAGGAACATAACAGTTAGATATCAATAGGAAAGTTTGCCAGCCATGATTCCTTATGGAAGACAAGATATAACACAAGACGATGTTGATGCCATCGTACAAGTACTGCATTCGACCAACCTCACCCAAGGGCCGGCGATTCCTCGTTTCGAGCAAGCCGTCTTGGAGCATTGCGGTGCCAAGCACGCATTTGCTGTTAACAGTGCCACCTCTGCGCTACATATTGCCTGTCTTGCACTGGGGCTCGGGCCTGATGATTGGCTATGGACTACGCCTAACACCTTTGTAGCCTCCGCAAACTGTGCACTGTATTGCGGCGCCAAAGTAGATTTTGTCGATATCGATCCCAAAACCTACAATCTTTGCCCCAAGGCACTAGAAAAAAAACTACACGCAGCAGAGCAAGCTGGGCGCTTGCCAAAGATCGTAGTGCCGGTACATCTCTGCGGCCAGCCTTGTGACATGCAGGCAATCCATGCTCTTGCACAACGTTACGGCTTTAAGATCATCGAAGATGCATCGCATGCCATTGGCGGTAAATATCAGGGTGAACCAATTGGTAATTGCCATTACAGTGACATTACCGTATTCAGTTTCCATCCGGTCAAAATTATCACCACCGCTGAAGGTGGCATGGCGCTAACCAATAATCGTGAACTGGCAACCCGCCTCGGTCTATTACGTAGCCATGGGATTACTCGTGATCCGGAACTGATGACCAAAGACATGGATGGCCCTTGGTACTACCAGCAGGTGGCGCTGGGTTACAACTACCGCATGACGGATATTCAGGCCGCATTGGGAGCCAGCCAGATGACCCGCCTGGAACAGTATGTCGCTCGTCGTCATGAGTTGGCCCGTCGCTACGACGAACTGCTGAAGTCACTGCCGATAACCACCCCCTGGCAACACCCGGATGGCTATTCCGGCTTGCATCTTTACGTGATCCGCCTGCAACTGGACAAGATCAGCCGCACTCATCGCGAAGTCTTTGAATACATGCGGGCCCAAAACATCATCGTTAACCTCCATTACATCCCGGTGCATACCCAGCCGTATTACCAGGCCATGGGCTTCAAGGAAGGAGACTTCCCTGAGGCTGAACGTTATTACGCCGAGGCCATCAGCATCCCCATGTATCCGACTTTATCCGAAGCCCAGCAGGATGAAGTCATCGCAACGCTCAAAGAGGCACTTGGCGTATGAAACTGGCGGTCATCCCCGCTCGCGGCGGTAGTAAACGTATCCCGCGCAAAAACATCAAAGACTTCTGCGGCCAGCCCATGATTGCTCGTTCTATCGAGGCAGCACGGATCAGTGGTTGTTTTGACTGCATCATCGTATCGACCGATGACGAGGAAATTGCTGCCGTTGCACGTGCCCATGGCGCAGATGTGCCCTTTATGCGCCCGCCAGAGCTGTCGGATGATCACACCGGCACCATCCCAGTTATTGCCCATGCCATAAAGTGGCAACAACAGCAGGGAGAAAAGCCACACTTGATCTGCTGCATCTATGCCACGGCACCTTTTGTTGCCGCTGAGGATTTGAACCGAGGTCTCGAAGCCATCGAGCTGACTCAAGCCGACTATGCCTTTTCTGTTACCAGCTATCCCTTCCCCATTCAGCGGGCTGTGCGCATTACGGAAGCTGGCCGAGTTGAGATGTTTGCGCCAGAGAACTTTACAACCCGTTCCCAGGACCTGGAGGAGGCTTATCACGATGCGGGCCAATTCTATTGGGGTCAGGCCAATGCCTGGCTTTCGGGCCAACCCATTTTCTCGGGCAACACGGTGCCGGTCATTCTGCCCAGACACCGGGTACAGGATATCGACACACCGGAAGACTGGACGCGCGCCGAAATGATGTTTCGCGTGATGCAGGCCCCAGCATGAAGCAGACCGGCAAGACCATCGTGTTCCGTGCCGATGCGTCCCTGCAAATGGGCACCGGGCATGTCATGCGCTGCCTGACGCTGGCCGATACGTTGACCGCATCCGGTGCGGGCTGCCATTTCATCTGCCGCGCCCACGACGGCAATCTGGCTGCGTTTATTCGCCAGCGGGGCTATCAGGTACACCTGCTGGAGCTTGTGCCCGGCGTGCCGGCACAGGCCAATCCGTTGGCGCATGCCGCATGGCTGGGTGCCAGCATGATGCAGGATGCTGCTGAGACTGCCGCGCTACTTTCACACCTAAAGCCGGACTGGCTGGTTGTCGATCACTACGCACTGGATGCGCGCTGGGAAACACCGCAGCGACGCCATGTGGCCAGGCTGATGGTGATCGATGATCTGGCCGACCGCCAGCACGATTGCGACCTGCTGCTGGACCAGAATCTTGGCCGTACCGATGCAGATTATGTGGCCCGAGTGCCGGCGTACTGCACCTGCTTGCTGGGGCCGAACTATGCGCTGTTGCGCCCCGAATTTGCCGCGTTGCGGCCATACAGCCTACAACGGCGCCAGAAAGGCGCGCTGCGCACGCTGCTGATTACCATGGGCGGCGTGGATAAGGACAATGCCACTGGGCATGTACTGCAAGCCCTATCCGGCAGCAGCCTGCCGCTCGACTGCCGCATTACCGTGGTCATGGGTGCCACTGCGCCATGGCTGAACGAAGTAACAACGTTGGCCGAAACCTTGCCCTGGCCGGTGGACGTGCAGGTCAATGTCAGCAATATGGCACAACTGATGGCCGATGCCGATTTGGCCATAGGTGCGGCCGGTAGTACCTCATGGGAACGATGCTGCCTTGGCTTACCAAGTATCGTAATTTGTCTGGCAGAAAATCAGCGGTTCATCACTAATCAATTAAAGCAATGCGGGGCTGCATTAGTTCTGGAGCCACCAAACAATGAAAACTTCCCGCATCAATTATCGATTGCGCTGAATTCATTGGTCACACAACAGGTTTTTCTGCAAGACATGTCATTTTCTGCAAGAAATATTAGCGCTGGCAACGGGACCTCTTTGATCGTAAAGACAATAATTTAAAATGAACATAACAATTATTTGCACATCAGAACATCATCCAGTGAATGCGTATTTGCAGAAGTGGATGTCGAAAAATTCATTGAGTCACGACATTCGGTTGATTAGAGAAAAAAAAGATGCCACAGGTGGCGATATTCTTTTTTTGATTTCATGTGGCCAGAAAATTGAAGACCACGAAAAAGAAAAATATAAAAAAACGCTGGTAATCCATGCAAGCGACTTGCCAAATGGAAAGGGATGGAACCCTCATATCTGGCAAATACTCGAGGGCAAGACAGCAATAACAGTTAGCCTGCTAGAGGCTGCCGATAAAATTGATAGTGGCGACATATGGTCAAAAGTTCACTGCTCAATCCCTAAAAATGCATTATGGGATGAAATAAACTCCACAATATTTGAAGCTGAACTACTGCTAATGGATTTCGCAGTAGATAATTTTTATTCCTTGACCCCCCAGCCGCAATCTGAACTATCAAGTGACAATGTCTACTATCGGCTAAGGGGGCCTGAAGATAGCAAACTTGACCCTAAAAAAAGCATAGCAGAACAGTTTGACTTAATGCGTGTATGTGATCCAGAACGATTTCCCGCATTCTTTTTTATGCATGGTTGCAAATATAAATTAACTCTGGAGAAAATTTAAATTGAAAAACCACATAGAGATTGCGGGGAAAAAAATTGGCAATGAATTCCCCCCATACGTTATTGCCGAAATGTCAGCCAATCACAATGGTGCCCTTACCGTTGCTTTAAGTCTGATTGATGCGGCCCAAAAGGCTGGGGCAGATGCGATAAAGATACAAACCTATCGTCCCGACACGATCACACTTAAGAGCTCCCTCCCTGATTTTCAAATCAATGACGGTTTATGGGCTGGTAGAACGCTTTATGAACTCTACGAATGGGCACATACTCCTTGGGAATGGCATGCCCCGCTATTTGATCATGCCCGCAAGCTGGGCATTACCATTTTTAGCTCGCCGTTCGATCGCACCGCCGTAGATTTGCTGGAAGACCTGAATGCACCGGCCTACAAGATCGCCTCATTCGAAGCCGTCGATCTGCCGCTGATCAAGTACGTGGCCAGCACCGGCAAGCCCATGATTATCTCGACCGGCATGGCAGATGCGGAAGAGATTCAGGAAGCTATCGATGCGGCCAGAGCTGGCGGCTGCAAAGAACTGGCGATTTTGCATTGCGTAAGCGGTTATCCAGCGCCAGCAGAAGACTACAACTTGCGCACCATCCCGGACATGATCCACCGCTTCGGCTTGGTTACCGGCTTGTCCGACCATACGCTAGACAATACAACGGCGATCACCAGTGTGGCACTGGGTGCGTCGATCATTGAGAAACACTTCACCCTGGATCGTAGCGGTGGCGGTCCGGATGACAGTTTCTCGCTGGAACCGGCAGAAATGAAAGCCTTGTGTGATGGTGCACGCACGGCCTGGGCAGCATTGGGTAATGTGGACTATGGCCGTAAGTCCAGTGAACAAGGCAATGTCAAATTCCGTCGCTCCCTTTACTTCGTAAAAGACTTGAAAGCAGGCGACATCATTACCGAGGATGCCGTACGCAGCGTACGTCCCGGCTTCGGCCTGCCACCCAAAATGGTCGACCAGATCATCGGCAAGGCCGTCACGCAAAACATCCGTGCCAATACGCCGGTTGAAGCTGCAAAAATCAGGGGCTTTGGCGCGTAATGAATATCCTGCTGCTGTCGAATGGTGCACCAAACTACCATTACTTTTTCAATAGCCTGGCCCAGTGCTTCCATGAAGACGGGGCCAAGATCGTGGTTGCGGTCGACAGCAAGCTGTCGCGTGATACCAACGGGTTGGATGCGCTGGGATTCGAGATTTACGAATTCCCTGCCTATTTTGCCGTGCACCAGACCAATCCGGCCCTGCTGGCAAAGTATGCCGACCGTAACCTCAATGCGGCGCTGCTGTCCGATTTCGAGCGCGCCGAGGTATACGGTATTTGGGGTACCAAGGATCACGATTACTTCGAGCGGCTCAAGAGTGCCTTGCTGAGCTATTTCGAGGAAATCTTCCAGCGTCACGGCATTGATACCGTGCTGTATGAAAACGTCTCCAACACGCTGGCCCACTTTGCCCTGTTTGTTGCCGAAAAACATGGTGCCCGCTACTGCGGCGTGGGTGGTTCGCGTCTGCCGGGGCGTTTCTCCATTACCGATGATCCGCTGAATGACGACGAGCCAGCCGAGATGTTCAAGGCCATTCGTTCCGGTGAGCGTGAAGTGGCGCCCGACGTGCGGGCATGGAGTGAAGACTACCTGTCCAATATCGAGACGATTGTTCCGGACTACATGAAGATCAACGGGTTGGACAATACCAGCCTGATCCGCAAGTACGTCAAGGCAGACAAATTCAAAAGGGTGCTGACGGTATTGCGCCATGCCGGGGATGACAGCTACCACGCATTCCAGATCGGCAATCCGCTGCGTACCTATCTGAACCTGTTCTGGCGCAGTGTAAAGCGCAAGTTCAAGCTAAAGCTTATCCGCAACCGCTACGAACAGGCGGTAGAAGGTGAATCCTTTTTGCTGTACCCGATGCACTTTCATCCTGAGTCGTCCACTTCCATTCTGGCAGGTACGTATCTGGACGAGTATGAGGTCATCCGCAATATTGCCTTTAACCTGCCGCAGGGCATGAAGCTGTACGTCAAAGACCACATCAGTGCCTGGGGTTATCCGTCGCTGGCGTTTTACAACAAGGTACGCAAGCTACCCAATGTCCGGTTGCTGCATCCTAATGCGCCAACCAAGCTGCTTATCAAGCAGTCTCGTGCCGTCATTACCCTGACCAGTACCGTGGGTTACGAGGCGGTATTGCTGGGCAAAAAGGTCTTCATGTTTGGCAAGGTCTTTTATGACTTTCACAAGGACGTGGTGCCGGTTGCTAATCCTGCCGCGCTGTTTGCCTTGCTGAAGCGAGAGTTGGCCAGGGAGGTTGTGTACGACAAGCAATATAACGTTGATTTTGTTTGCGCATATTATTCGGCGTCTAGATCTGGCGCTTTGAATCTAATGTTAAAAGATGAGGCTGCGCACAATGTTGTGAAAGGCCTGTATCCCACGATAAGAAAATATATTGCATGAACATTTCTCATGGAAAGATTCTTGTTGAAAAGGGGGCTTTTGGGTTTTTTGCCCTTTTGACTGTTTTTTCATTTGTTTTTGCTGTTAGCTTGGATTTGAATTTTGACTTTGTCGGGCTGACTTTTTTTGCTCTTGCTGTTCAATCTGTGTTTCTTGCTTCTTTTTTTGGCTTAAAGCAGATTTCTTTGCTTAGGTTGTATTACTTGTTTTCTTTTATATTTTTGGCGCTAGTCCCTTGGGTTCATTATTCTAATAATATTATTTTTTGGGGCGGCGGAAGCTTGGGGGATGAAGATTATTTGGTAACAAATTTCTTAATCTTCATGTCTAATTTTTTGATTTTATTGGTTTATTATTTTGGCGGCGGCTTTAAGTTTTTGCCGGTTGCCGATTTACTGCAAAATAAAGCTCCAAGTAAAAAAGTTGGTGTGTTGCTTGTTTTATTGGCTTTGCTTTCTTTTTTTGTTTTGCTTCTTATTAATAACTTCTCTCTGGCTCAAATATTTCTTAGGGGCATTGTCGGAGAGGATCGTGATAATACCGTTGAGAATTCGTCATTGTCTCTGCTATTGACAATGACTTCAAGGATGGTTCCATTTTTTTGCTTTCTGTATGGGTATACGCAAAATAAATCGGGGAAGATTTTAACCACAATTTTACTTTTTATTTTGATTTTAAGTGTATTTCCAACTGGTGTTGCTCGGTACATGGTTGGCTTTGTTTATATTCCTGTTTTGTTGATATTTTTTCCTGCGCTGCGAGCAGGAAAAATATTTTCGCTTTTTCTGGTTTTTGCAATTTTTATAATTTTTCCTTTTCTAAATCAATTTAGAAAATTTGATAGTTTTCAGGATTTAAGTATTTTACCTAGCGCAGATTTTTTCTTTGAAGGGCATTTTGATGCCTATCAAAATTTTGCCAGAGTCGTTCAGATTGATTTTGTAACATATGGCTATCAAATGCTGGGAAGTTTGTTTTTTTATGTTCCGCGCTTTATTTGGCCGAACAAGCCAGTTGGTAGTGGTTATGAAATTGCAGAACAATTGGGGTATTTTTTCAATAACATATCAATGCCTTTTTTGGCGGAGGGGTACGCAAATTTTGGCGTCTTAGGTGTTTTCTTGTTTGCTGTTGTTATTGCTTTTGCTATGGCGAGACTGGACAGAAAATATTCTTTTGACGGCCGTTCTGGCGAGCGAATTTCATATTTTGGCGCTGTTTACCTTTATCTTTGTGGTGCGTTGTTTTTTGTTCTTCGGGGTGATCTTCTTTCGTCGGTTGCATATGTTACGGCAGGTTTGTTTTCGGCCTTTTTAGTTAGATTTTTATGTAGGTTTTTTTGACGGCAAGTGATGAAAAGATTTTTGATCAATGCCAGCAATCTCCACGTCGGCGGCGGTGTCCAGGTGGCGACCTCGGTAATCGGCGAACTGACCCTGTTACCGGCCTTGCCTGCCGGCCTGGTGGTGTGGGCGTCCGATGTGGTGGATGCCAATTTGCGGCAGCTGGGGTATGACCTGTCGGCTTTGCCGGCCTATGAAGTGGTCAACAGTTTCGGACTGAAGATGCTGCGCTCGCCACTGGCGCGCCGCATGCAGGCCTTCGATGCGGTGCTAACGGTGTTTGGCCCGCTGTATGTCTGGAGGCTGACTGCTGCCAACATTACCGGCTTTGCCCAGGCTTGGATTATCTGCCCGGACAACGATGCCTATCGTGCGCTGGGCTGGCGCCAAAGCTTGCAGGCCCGTCTGAAATTTGCGGTACAGGCAGCCTTTTTCCGCCGTGCCGACATGCTGCTGGTCGAACTTGATCATGTGCGAGACGGATTGCTGCGTCACGGCCTGGCATCCGCGTCGTCTATCCGCGTGGTTCGTAATTGCCTGTCGTCGCTGTATCTGTCGCCACAGAGCTGGCAGCCGGTGGCCGTGGACGATACCGGCTGCGATATCCGGCTGGGCTTTGTGGGGCGCAACTATCCACACAAGAACACGCGGATTTTCCCGGCGCTGATCGAGATTCTGCGTCGCGAGCACGGCATCCGCGCCAGTGTGCATGTGACGTTTACCAATGAAGAATGGGCGGCCTGTGACGAAACTTTCCGCGCAGCGGTATCGAATGCGGGGTCACTGGCCGTTGCCCAGTGCCCGGCTTTTTATCGCAGCATGGATGCGGTCATTTTCCCAAGCTTGCTGGAGTGTTTCTCTGCAACGCCACTGGAAGCGATGGTGATGGAACGTCCATTGTTTGCCTCCGATCGCCCCTTCAACCGGGATGTCTGTGCAGAGCATGCCCACTATTTTGACCCACTTGACCCTGCGGATGCTGCCGCCAAGATTGCTGCCTACCTAAAGGGTGGTAATGACAGATCAACTGCTTTGCACGCTGCAAGTCAGCATGCTTTATCTTTTTCAAATGCGTCAGACCGGGCTCGGCAATATCTGGAATGCCTTGTTGCATCTGCCCAGTAAATCTATATCAACCTTTTGGATTCAGCATGTTTAATAAAAAAACCTTGTTAATTACCGGTGGCACTGGCTCTTTTGGCAATGCTGTGCTTCGTCGCTTCCTGAATACCGATATCGGCGAGATTCGCATCTTTAGTCGGGATGAAAAAAAGCAGGACGACATGCGCAAGAAGTACAACAGCCCAAAACTCAAGTTCTATATCGGGGATGTACGCGATTACAACAGCATTCTAAATGCTACTCGTGGGGCGGATTTCATCTACCACGCGGCTGCACTCAAACAAGTACCGTCCTGCGAGTTCCACCCGATGGAGGCCGTCAAAACCAATGTTTTGGGTACTGAAAACGTGCTGGAAGCCGCTATTGCCAACGACGTGAAACGCGTGGTGTGCCTAAGCACGGACAAGGCGGTTTACCCGATCAACGCCATGGGGATTTCCAAGGCGATGATGGAAAAGGTCATGGTGGCGAAATCGCGCAGTGTCGATGAAAACAAGACCGTTATCTGCGGCACCCGCTACGGCAATGTCATGGCATCGCGAGGTTCGGTGATCCCTCTGTTTATCGATCAGATTCGTGCCGGCAAACCGCTTACCATTACCGACCCTTCCATGACACGCTTCATGATGACGTTGGAAGATGCGGTAGAACTGGTGCTGTATGCCTTCGAATATGGCAATAACGGAGATATTTTTGTACAGAAAGCACCGGCAGCGACGGTGGAAACACTGGCAAAGGCATTGCGGCGCATTCTCGACAAACCGGATCACCCGATCAATGTCATTGGCACCCGTCACGGTGAGAAGCTCTATGAAGCTCTGTTGAGCCGCGAAGAGATGGCATGCGCCGAAGACCGGGGCGATTACTACCGCGTACCGCCGGATCTGCGTGATCTTAACTACGGTAAGTTCGTTGAGCAGGGTGATGTGCGGATTACTGAGCAAGAAGACTACAACTCGCATAACACCCAGCGTCTTGATGTGGACGGCATGGAAGCCTTGCTCTACAAGCTGAGCTTTATCCGTGCCATCTGCGAAGGTCAGCCGGTAGAACCGGAGGCATAAATGAAAATCCTGCTGACGGGAGCCAGTGGTTTTATCGCTCGCAACCTGCTGTTTTTTCTGCGTGAATCCGGCTTTGACGATGTGATCTGTTTTGGCCGTGAGCATGATGATGCCAATCTGAAGCAGGCGTTGGCCGAAACGGATTTTGTGTTCCATCTGGCTGGGGTGAACCGCCCACAGGATGTGACCGAGTTCACACAGGGCAATGTGGGGCTGACGGAGAAGCTGGTCAGTTTTCTGGATGAACTAGGCCGAGCAGTACCGATCGTGTTCAGTTCCTCCACCCAGGCGGATCGAGACAATCCGTACGGCGTGAGCAAGTCCACGGCCGAGCAACTGCTATTGGCCTACAGCGAGCGCACTGGCGCCCGGGTAGCCGTGTTTCGTTTACCGAATGTTTTCGGCAAATGGAGCCGCCCTTTCTACAACTCTGCCGTTGCCACGTTCTGCCACCAGATCAGCCGTGGGGAGCCCGTCACGATCCACGATCAAGCAGCGCCGTTACGCTTGGTATATGTGGATGATGTGTGTAAGCGGTTTGTCAGTCTGCTGGTAACAGATAGCACCGATGCGGGTTACCTGGATGTCGAACCGGTGTATGACACCACTGTCGGCCAGCTGGCGGCACAGTTGCAGGCTTTCTACGGTAGCCGCTCCTCGCTGATTACCGAGCGAGTAGGCACAGGCTTGGTACGTGCACTGTATGCGACTTATATCAGTTTTCTGCCGCCCGAATCGTTTGCCTACGATCTGCCTGCCTATGGCGACGCGCGGGGGGTGTTCGTCGAGATGCTAAAAACCCCGGATTGCGGGCAGTTCAGTTTCTTTACCGCCCACCCCGGCATTACCAGGGGCCGCCACTATCACCACACCAAGACCGAGAAATTTCTGGTGATCAAGGGTAAGGCACGCTTCGGTTTCCGCCATATTGTGACCGACGAATACCTGGAGGTACTGGTTGACGGTAGCAAGCCCCAAGTGGTCGAAACTATTCCCGGCTGGTCGCATGACATCACCAATATTGGCGATGACGAGATGATCGTCATGCTGTGGGCCAACGAAATTTTTGACCGGCAAAATCCGGACACTATCGCGCACAAGGTTTGAAATGAAAAAACTGAAAGTTGCCACCGTTGTCGGCACCCGACCGGAGATCATCCGCCTGTCTCGGGTGCTGGCACGCCTTGATCAGTACTGTGACCATGTATTGATTCACACCGGCCAGAACTACGATTACGAGCTGAACCAGATTTTCTTTGATGATCTTGGCGTCAAAAAGCCTGACTATTTTCTGTCCGCTGCCGGCAAAAATGCAGCCGAAACCATCGGCCAAGTCATTATTGCAGTGGACCGCGTTCTTGAAGAAGTAAAACCGGACGCACTGCTGGTACTGGGCGATACCAACAGCTGCCTGGCCGCCATCCCTGCAAAGCGCCGGAAGATCCCGATCTTCCACATGGAGGCGGGTAACCGTTGCTTCGACATGCGTGTCCCGGAAGAAAGCAACCGGCGCATCGTCGACCATACGGCTGATATCAATCTGACCTACAGTGACATCGCCCGCGAGTATCTGTTGCGGGAGGGCTTGTCGCCGGACCGCGTCATCAAGACCGGCAGCCCGATGTTCGAGGTGTTGACGCACTATCTCCACAATATCGAGGCATCCGATGTGCTGTCACGCTTGGGCCTGGAGCAAGGCAGGTTCTTCGTGGTAAGTGCACACCGTGAAGAGAACATCGATTCCGACATCCATCTCGGCAAACTGGCCGAAACATTGAATACGGTAGCGGAGCATTACGGCGAGCCTGTGATCGTATCCACTCACCCCCGCACACAGAAGCGTATCGATGCCAAGGGGCTGGTTTTCCATCCCCAGGTAAGACTATTGAAGCCGCTCGGCTTTACTGATTATGTACATTTGCAGATGACGTCGCGCGCGGTGCTGTCCGATAGCGGCACGATTACCGAGGAGTCGTCCATTCTCAACTTCCCTGCGCTTAATATTCGGGAGGCCCATGAGCGCCCCGAAGGCATGGAAGAGGCCTCCGTGATGATGACAGGCCTGGATGTCGAACGTGTCATGCAAGCACTCAGCATCCTTCAAGATCAGCCCCGTGGCGAAGAACGCCTGTTGCGGCAGGTAGCTGACTACTCCATGCCCAATGTGTCGGACAAGGTGGTACGCATCATCCATAGTTACACCGACTATGTGAAACGAGTTGTGTGGAGGCAGAACTAAAGTGCGATTGGCGCTAATCATTGACGACTACCTCCCCGACAGTACACGAGTCGGCGCAAAGATGATGCACGAACTGGCCTTGGAATTACTCCGCCAAGGCCATGAGCCATTCGTGATTACCCCAGGGCCTAGTCATCAGAAGCAACGGTTGGTCGAGGATGCTGTAGACGAGATTCCCATTCTTCGTTTCCGAAGTGGACCGGTAAAAGACATCTCTAAGGTACGAAGAGCCATTAACGAATCTCTTCTCTCGAGAAGAGCGTGGGGAGCCGCAAAAAATTATATTCAATCCCGAAAAGTAGATAGCATCATCTATTACTCGCCATCCATCTTTTTTGGCGGGTTAGTAAACCGCATCAAATCTACCTGGAACTGCCCATCTTTCCTGATACTGCGAGACCTTTTTCCTCAATGGGTCATTGATAACGGGATGATAAAAGAAGGCTCCCCAATTGCTCGCTATTTTCGCCACCATGAGGGAAAGAGCTATGCGGCTGCGGACCATATCGGCTTGATGTCCCTGAATAACCAGGTTTTTTTCCAGAAAAATCATCCAACAATAACAAGAACTTGTATCCTCCCAAATTGGGCTAGCCAGGAGCCCTCCTCTGCGCCATCCAAAGAGGACAGCCTCCGGCATAAACTCGGTTTACAGGATAAAGTTATCTTCTTTTATGGTGGCAATATTGGCCATGCCCAAGACATGAGTAACCTCATGAAGCTGGCTCTTGCCATGAAAGATGACTCGTATTCTCATTTTCTTTTTATTGGCCAAGGTGACGAGGTCGGTTTAGTACAAAGTTTTATCCAGGAGCATGCTTTAACCAATGCCACTTATCTCCCCCCAATATCCCAAGACGCTTTCAAGAAATTGCTTCATGAAGTGGACATAGGTTTATTCAGCCTTTCCCGTGACCATACAGCACATAATTTCCCTGGAAAATTACTGGGTTACATGGTGAACGAGATACCCATTCTCGGAAGTGTAAACCATGGAAATGATTTGCTGGACATTATCCAGCACCATGAGGCTGGCTTCGCATTTGTGAATGGAGAAGATGCACAACTCCTCGAGTCAGCCCGAAAATTGGCATCTGAGCCAGGAACCAGAAAGCGCCTTGGAGAAAATGCAAGGAAGCTTTTAATTGAACATTTCTCTGTAGAGTCCGCCTCCAAGAAAATCATAGATAGCCTGACACAGGCTCACGGCGCACCGAACAGAACCAACACCTGATGGAGACGATTCGGCCAGCATGCAACACTCACTGGCTACCGTACGCAGCATCGGTCACTACATGACTAAATGGTGATCGTCGACACGGTCAGAGCCACACTCTCCGTGGCGCTGACCGAGCACGACAGCCATCTAAGATAACAGCGTGATCTCCAGCTCGAAATTCCTCACGGCGCTTCATGCGTCTCCTAGCACATCAGGAGGCTGATCCGCAGTGGCATGACCCACGGCCATTACCAAGCGATTGGGTACAACCCCGCATTAGTTCTCGGAGGCAGACCGTATAGTGCGTCTACTCCGCCCTCCCATCATGATAAATATTTTCTATGGAAATTTGATGTTTAATATCTACATTTTTTGTAATTCATAATTTTATTTATTGGTAATATTGCCATATTGACGACAAACGCATATTATGTTGCATAACAACAATTAATGCATTTTTGGTCATTTTGGTTATGCTTTTGACAAGCTTTTTCGCCGCCTTGGCGATGTCGTTTGCGGTAGGCTGGATTATTCTACGTTCCCGATCGCTCCATGCCCGCTTCTCCCTAGATCACGACACCTCCGGTATTCAAAAATTTCATAGCTATGCCGTTCCCAGGATAGGCGGCATCCCACTGATGGCAGGCCTAGTGGTGGGTGTCACCGTTTTGTTGGCCGAAAGTGAGGACTGGGGCCTGGCTGACGACCTGATGCTCTGCGCCCTGCCCGCCTTCGGCTCCGGCCTGATCGAAGACCTGACGAAGAAGATCGGTCCACTGCCCCGCCTTCTTGCGGCGTTCTTTGCCGCAGCCTGTGCTTTCTTTGCGATGGATGCCGGCATCTATCGTCTGGACATCCCGCTGCTCGACAGTTTGTTGTCTGCTTACTGGGTTCTAGCCCTGATTTTTACGATGTTTGCCGTTGGCGGGGTGTCTCACGCCATCAACATCATCGATGGCTATAACGGCCTCTCTGCCGGTGTCTGCACCATCATTTTTAGTGCCTATGCCATCGTGGCCTGGCAGGTTGGCGCGCCCCAGATGCTGGCGATCAGTCTGATCATGATAGGGACGTTGATCGGCTTTCTTTTGTGGAATTTCCCGAGAGGGAAAATTTTTGCTGGCGATGGCGGGGCCTATCTGGTCGGCTTCATGGTCGCCATCATTGGAGTGCTGCTGGTCAAGCGCCATGCTGAAGTGTCGCCGTGGTTCCCCTTGGTGTGCATGGCCTACCCAGTGTTTGAAACGATTTTCTCCATTTTCCGCAGAAAATTCTTGCAAGCACGGGCCGTGGGCCAGCCTGACGCCCTGCACTTGCACCAGATGATTTATCGGCGCCTGGTTCGCTGGCGGGTTGGATCGCGTGATCGCCGGCACAGGACCTCCCGCAATGCCATGACGGCTCCCTATCTGTGGTCGGTTGCGCTCACTCCCGTTGTCCCCGCCGTCTTGTTTTGGGATGATACGCCGATGCTGATTGCCATTTTCCTGGCATTCAGTCTGAAATATGTCTGGCTATACTGGCGCCTGGTTCGGTTCCGTTCGCCGCGTTGGCTGATTCTCTACCGTGCACACACGGAACATCTCTCTTACAGAAAAAAATGAGCTCTCTTTTAACCGAGAAAAATCTCTTGATCGCCACTTTTGTGGCGATTGTTCTTTTTGCCCTTGAGCACAGCCTGCTCCACATGAGCAAACCGGTGGTTTTTATTGCCATCGCCATCCTGCTCGCCACCATCATGGGCGCCGCCCTGCGCGTGGCTCACCATGCCGAGATGCTGGCGGTGAAGCTGGGCGAGCCCTACGGAACGATGATCCTGACGCTATCGGCGGTGCTGGTGGAGGTGGTGATTCTGGCGATCATGATGCTCTCCGGCGGAGGCCCCACCCTGGCACGCGATACGGTCTATTCGGCGCTGATGCTGGACATCAACGGCATACTCGGCTTTGCCGCCATCATCGGCGGGCTGAAGCATGGGGAACAACCGTATAACCTCGATTCAGGCAACAGCTACGTGTCGATGATTCTGGTGGCGGTAGGAGTGTCGATGTTCGTGCCCGAATTCGTGCCGCAAGAAAAGTGGCAGGCCTACTCGGCCTTTACCATCGTGGCGATGGTGCTGCTTTATGGCCTGTTCTTGCGCCTGCAGACCGGCAAGCACAGCTATTTCTTCGATTACGCCTACGAGCACCAGGAAGAGCACGAACACGGAGCCGAGAGCATTTCAACTGGAAAGCACGCTGGACTGCTGGTGCTGAGCATCGGTTTGATCGGGGTGTTGTCGGAACTGATGGCGGCGTTCCTGCACGCAGGGCTGGAGGGCAGCGGGCTGCCCGCGATCGTACCGGCCATCCTGGTGGCCTTGATTTCGGCGAGCCCGGAAATTCTGACGGCCATGCGCGCCGCTGTTGCCAACCGCATGCAGTCGGTACTGAACATTGCGCTGGGGGCCTCGCTGGCGACCGTGGTGCTGACCATTCCGGTGATCGAGGGGATTGCCTTGTTCACCGGTCAGCCAATCCAGATGGCGATGACTCCCGCGCAGACCGCCATGGTGTTGCTGACCCTGCTGGTGGCGACCATCAACCTGCACGACGGGGAGACCAACGCCATCGAGGGCTACACGCATGTGGCACTGTTTGCCACGTTCCTGTTTCTGGCCGGGATCGGGCTGTAGAGGCTAGGCGGGAACCTCAAAGAGGGGGCGGACGGTCCGTCCTGCGCTGGATGGGTGAAACGTCGTGGAACCCATCTGCACCTCCTGCGCGTTGACTGACGGGTTGCGACGATAGTGCCTTTTCCCGTCCTAACAACTCAGCCCCCTGAATGGGTGAGCCGCAGAGGAAACCATCCAGACTTCCAGTACATGGACTGATGGGTTCCGGCGCTTGTGTCTTCACCCATCTACCACTGCGCCTCAAGATTGAGCTCTACGGTAATCGGCAACCCCTGTTGCCGTGACCTGGCCTGGGGGCAGGTCACGGCAACAGGAGAAGCGGTTATCACTACCGGTGTGAATAGGTTTAAGGAGCGTCGAGACGCTCCTACTTGCGACGCTTCGACTTTTGCCCGCTATCGGGCTGCAAAAACAGCGGATCAGCATCGAACAGCATGCCGGTACGACCAGTCTGGGACTGACAGGCGATCAGCAGTGCCCGGTTGATCGCCTCTTTCTTGCTGACCCCCCACCATTCGATCATTTTGTCGAGCGACTTCTGCGCCTCGCGATTGAGTTCCACGGTGATCGACAACTCCTGCAGGCGGTTGCGGCGCAGTTCGCGGCTGCGCCGCTTGCGCTCGGCCACGCTCATCGCGCGCTCGCCCAATGGCTTGCGGCCGGGCTTTTTGCGCACCCCGCCAATCAGGTCGAGGGTGTAGTGATCACAGGGGTCTATCATGCAATGGTGACGGGTCACGTTGGAGGGGCGCAAGAATACCACGAAGCAGCCCGCGGCGGGAGACCCTCGCTGTCTCTGGGGCTGATTCAGGCCGGTTTCCCGCCCCCGATCGACCTCATTCCAGACCCGCCCCGGAGGCCAGCCATAGCACGGCCATGGCAAACAACGCGGCGATCAGGTCGTCCAGCATCACCCCGAAACCACCGTGGACGTGGCGGTCGAACCAGCGGATCGGCCACGGCTTGACGATGTCGAACAGGCGGAACAACCCGAATGCCAACACCCAACCGGTCACGGTGAATGGCGTGATCGACAGCACCAGCAACATGGCGACGATCTCGTCCCAGACGATGCCACCGTAGTCGTGCACCCCCAGCGCATCGCCGGTCACCTGGCAAACCCATACGCCCAAGACGAACAAGGGCAGGCACAGTGCCGCCAGCAGCATGCCGTCCACCCCAGCCAAATGCAGCAGCCCGGCCAGCGGCAAGGCGGCCAGCGTGCCCCAGGTACCCGGAGCGCGCGCGGCCAGACCGGAGCCGAAACCGAACGCCAGGAAGTGGGCCGGACGGCGCAGGACGAATGCCCAGTCAGGTTTACGCAAAGTGGTCAAACCCGCCCCTTTGCAGAGTCACCGGCTGCCCGGCGGCGTCCAGCAGACGACTTCCCTGCCCCGCCACGATACGGCCGATACGCGTCAGCGTGCAGTCCAGTTCTTCGGCCAACCCTTGCAACTCGGCACGGACCGAGGACGGGGCGGTGAAGCACAGCTCGTAATCATCGCCCCCCGCTGCGATGGAGTCGGCCAGACGGTCGCGGTTTTCAGCCATCCAGGGCAAGGTCGGCAAGGATTCCAGCCACACCTCGGCAGCGACGCCAGAGCGCTCCAGGATGTGGCCGAGATCGGCCATCAGGCCGTCGGACACGTCGATGGCGGCGTGCGCCACGTCCAGCAAGCGCTGGCCGAGCGCGACGCGCGGCGTGGGGAAGTCGAGCTTGCGGCGACAGACGGCGAGCACCTCTGGCGGAAGGGCGACATCGCCACGCAGCCGCTGGCGCACCGCCAACGCGGCCAAGCCCAGCTCGCCACTGACCCAGACGTCGTCCCCCACCTGGGCGGCGTCGCGCCGCAACGCCTGGCCGGCAGGGGCTTCGCCGAAGATGGTGACGGAGAGCGTGAGCGGGCCACGCGTGGTGTCACCGCCGATCACGCCCACGCCATGTGCTTCGGCCAGGCCGAAGAAACCGGCAGCGAACTCGCTGGCCCAGTGTTCGTCGAGTTGGGGCAAGGCGAGCGACAGTACGGCCCAGCGCGGCGTGGCCCCCATTGCGGCCATGTCGGAGAGATTCACCGCCAGCGTCTTGTGACCCAGCGCGCGCGGTTCGACATCGGCAAAGAAGTGCCGCCCCTCCACCAGCATGTCGACCGAGACGTGCAAATCGTGGCCGGGAGTCGGTCTGACGATGGCCGCGTCATCCCCGACCCCGAGCACGGCGTTGGTCGCCGGCCGGGTGAAGTGGCGCTGGATCAGTTCAAATTCATTCATGGGTACACACGTAAAAACACCCGCTGGCAGCGGGTGTTGCTGTGAAGATAGGCGCTTTATTAGTGAGCACGACGGGAGCGCTGCGAGGCGACCTCGTCCGGGCGCACGTCGGCGGCCAGTTTGTCGAGCACGCCGTTGACGAACTTGTGACCATCGGTGCCGCCGAAGGTTTTGGTGATCTCGATGGCTTCGTTGATGATCACCGGGTACGGTGTTTCCGGATGCTGGGTCAGTTCCAATGCCGCCATCAGCAAGACCGCACGCTCGACCGGGCTGACTTCGTCGGCCGGACGCTCGTAGTAACGGTCGATCTTGGGCGACAGTTCTGCCGCATCTTTCAGTACGCCGAACAGCAGCGTACGGAACAGCGCTTCGTCGGCCTTGGCGAAATAATCGTTCTCGCGCAGGTGTTTCTCGATCAGCGAAGCCGGACGGTCCGGGTTCAGCTCCCACTCGTAGATGCCCTGGACGGCAAATTCGCGCGCGCGACGGCGAGAAGTTTTCATGTAATGCGAATCCTTGTCTTTAAAGAACGATTGCGGCGCGACGCGGCGCCGGCAGAGGGAACGGCTTAGCCGCGCAGCGCCTTGCGCAGGTTGACCATTTCGATGGCGACACGGGCAGCCTCGCGGCCCTTCTCGATCATGCGGGCCTCGGCCTGCTCGTCGGTTTCGGTGGTCAGGATGGCGTTGGCGACCGGGATGTCGAAATCGAGGCCGACACGGGTCACTCCGGCGCCGGACTCATTCGATACCAGCTCGAAATGGTAGGTTTCGCCGCGAATCACCGCCCCCAGCGCCACCAGTGCATCGAAACGGCCGGACTTGGCCATGGTCTGCAACACCAGCGGCACCTCCAGCGCGCCCGGCACGGTGGCCAGGGTGATGTCGGCCGGGTTCACGCCCAGCGCGCGCAGCTCGCCAAGGCAGGCATCGCGCAGGCCATGGCACACGTTCTCGTTGAAGCGGGCCATGACCACGCCCACCTTCAGGCCTTGGCCGTTGAAATCGGAATCGATGCGCTGGATAGCTTCAAGCATGGTGACCTCGCGGCAAATCGGTAACAAAACGGTGCATTCTACTAGATTTCGATGTGGACGTGTTCGGGCTGGCAGAATCCGGTGACCTCGAGCTCGAAGCCGGCCATCGACGGCAGGTTCAGCGGAGGCGACATCAGCTTCATCTTGCCCACTCCCAGCGATTTGAGCATTTGGGCGCCGATGCCGAAGGTTTTGCCATCCCATTTTGCCTTGGGGGCTTCTTCCTGCGGCAAGGCACGGGCCAGCAGATCCAGTCCGGTTTCGTTGCGATGCAACAGGATCATCACGCCCTTGCCGGTTTCCTCGATGATTTCCAGTGCATTGGGCACGGTCCAGGAGTGGGGGCTGCCGAGCGGATCGATCAGGTCCATCACCGACAGCGGCTCGTGCACGCGCACCAGGGTTTCCTGATCGGCACGGATATCCCCCTTGGCCAGCGCCAGGTGGGTAGCCTGCGTCATGGTGTCGCGGAATACGTGCATATCGAACGAGCCGAACGGCGTGTCGATCGGGCGCTGACCGACGTGCTCGACCAGGTTCTCGGTTTCGCTGCGGTAGTTGATCAGGCTGGCGATGGTGCCGATTTTCAGGCCGTGGGTGGCGGCAAACTCCATCAGTTCGGGCAGGCGCGCCATGGTGCCGTCGTCGTTCATGATTTCGCAGATCACCGAGGCTGGCTCCAATCCGGCCAGACGCGACAGGTCGCACCCTGCCTCGGTATGGCCGGCACGCACCAGCACGCCGCCCTTTTGCGCCTTCAGCGGGAAAACGTGGCCCGGCTGCACGATGTCGGTCGGCTTGGCCTCGCGCGCCACCGCCACCAGAGTGGTGTGGGCACGGTCGGCGGCGGAAATACCGGTAGTAACGCCCTCGGCGGCTTCGATCGACACCGTGAAGTTGGTGCCGAAACTGGTGCCGTTGTTGGTCGCCATCATCGGCAGGTTCAGTTGCTTGCAGCGCTCTTCGGTCAATGTCAGGCAGATCAGGCCGCGGCCGTGCTTGGCCATGAAATTGATCGTTTCCGGCGTGACGTGTTCGGCTGCCATTACCAGATCGCCTTCGTTCTCTCGGTCCTCGGCGTCCATCAACACCACCATCTTGCCAGCCTTGATGTCGGCGATGATGTCCTGAATCGGGGAGATGGTCATTTCGGTTTTCCTTGTGCTTTCATGCGGCCGTGCCGGTCGCGTGGGATGTTCGTGGCGGCGGTCATGGGGCCGGCGCTTCGGCCAACCCTCTGCCGGATTTCAGTCCTTGCGCTGCGCCAGCACGCGTTCGACGGTGTCGACGATGGCCTGCGTCTGCGGATCGATCTCGATGTTGATGGCGTCGCCGGGCTGGCGGCTGCCGATGATGGTGCGCTCCAGCGTCTCCGGGATCAGGTGAACGCAGAAGCGATTGCCGTCGACCGCGCCGATGGTGAGGCTGATGCCGTCAATTCCGATATAACCCTTGGTGAGGACATATTTGGCGTACTCCGCCGGCAATTCGAACCAGATGGTGCGATTGTTCGGGCTTTCGATCACCTCGACGACACGCGCGAGGCACAGGATATGGCCGGACATGGCGTGACCGCCGATCTCGTCGCCAAAGCGCGCAGCGCGTTCGATGTTGACGCGACCGCCTACCTTCAACTCGCCGAGGTTGGTGATGCGTAGCGTTTCCTGCATCAGGTCGAAATAGACCAGATCGCCCTCGACACGGGTGACGGTCAGGCAGCAGCCGTTGTGCGCCACCGAGGCACCCAGTTCGAGCCCCTGCAGCAGGTGGGCGGGCAAGCGCACGGCGTGGGTGCGAAAACGTTCTTTTTCTTCGATTCGGACGACCTCGGCGGCCGCCTGGACTATGCCGGTAAACATAAGTGATGATCTTTCCTGATTCCAATTCGCCTTAGAAACGATAACTTTGTCGACTGCGTCGGGCGGACTGCGTCCGAATCTTCAGATTCGCTCAGCGAGCACTTGCCGTACTACCTGTACTGTCTGCGGCCCCGCTCAACTTGTCTTCGCGTTCTCGTTCCTAATGCTTTTTGGAATGGGCGCTGCGGCCGGTGAACGTCAAACGGCCATGATAACGAAATCCGCGCCCGATGCCGACGCCTGCACCGGAAAAAGAATCCGGCGCGGAGTGTCTGCGGCGGGCGTTATCGGGTAAAATTTGGGGTTTTGAATCCAATCTCAAGCCCCATGTCCGCCGAATTGACCCGCATTGCCGAAGAAGTGGCGCGCCGCCGCACCTTCGCCATCATCTCCCACCCTGACGCCGGTAAGACCACGCTGACCGAGAAGCTGCTGCTGTTCTCGGGCGCGATCCAGATGGCCGGCACGGTCAAGGGCAAGAAAACCGGCAAGTTCGCCACCTCGGACTGGATGGAGATCGAGAAGCAGCGCGGCATCTCGGTCGCCTCCTCGGTGATGCAGTTCGACTACCGCGACCACACCGTCAACCTGCTCGATACCCCGGGCCACCAGGACTTCTCCGAAGACACCTACCGCGTATTGACGGCGGTGGACTCGGCGCTGATGGTGATCGACGCCGCCAAGGGTGTGGAAGAGCAGACCATCAAGCTACTGAACGTGTGCCGCCTGCGCTCCACGCCGATCGTCACCTTCATGAACAAATACGACCGTGAAGTGCGCGACTCGCTCGAACTGCTGGACGAGGTGGAAAGCGTGCTGAAGATTCGCTGCGCTCCGGTCACCTGGCCGATCGGCATGGGCAAGAACTTCCGCGGCGTGTACCACATGCTGCGCGACGAGGTGCTGCTGTTCGAGGCTGGTACCGAGAAGCTCACGCTCGACCTGGAAGTGATCCAGGGCATCGACAACCCGCGCCTGGACGAGCTGTTCCCGCTCGAAATGGAACAGCTGCGCATGGAGATCGAGCTGGTCAAGGGCGCGTCGAACGAGTTCAACCTGGACGAGTTCCTGGCCGGCGAACTGACCCCAGTGTTCTTCGGCTCGGCCATCAACAACTTCGGCGTGCGCGAGATTCTCAACGCGCTGATCGACTGGGCGCCGATGCCGGCCGCACGCGACGCCACGCTGCGCGACGTGGCGCCGATCGAAGAGCCGTTCTCCGGCTTCGTGTTCAAGATCCAGGCCAACATGGACCCGAAGCACCGTGACCGTATCGCCTTCCTGCGCGTGTGCTCGGGCAAGTTCGAGCGCGGCATGAAGATGAAGCACCTGCGCCTAAACCGCGACATTGCTGCCTCCAGCGTGGTGACCTTCATGTCGCACGACCGCGAGATCGTGGAAGAGGCCTTCGCCGGCGACATCATCGGCATTCCCAACCACGGCAACATCCAGATCGGCGACAGCTTTTCGGAAGGCGAACAGCTGGCCTTCACCGGCATTCCGTTCTTTGCCCCGGAACTGTTCCGCTCGGTGCGCATCCGCAACCCGCTGAAGATCAAGCAGCTGCAGAAGGGCCTGCAGCAGCTGGGCGAGGAAGGCGCGGTGCAGGTGTTCAAGCCACACAACGGTGGCGACCTGATCCTGGGTGCCGTCGGCGTGCTGCAGTTCGAGGTGGTGGCGTCGCGCCTGGCCGCCGAATACGGCGTGGACGCGGTGTTTGAATCGGCCAGCATCTGGTCGGCACGCTGGGTATCGTGCGAGGACCGCAAGAAGTTGGACGAATTCGAAAAGGGCAACCTGAACAACCTGTCGATCGACGCCGGCGGCAACCTGGCTTACCTGGCCCCCAACCGCGTCAACCTGCAACTGACGCAGGAACGCTGGCCCGCCATCACCTTCCACGAGACCCGTGAACACGCGGTCAAGCTGAACGACTAAGCCGCGAATGGAGCGCCTGTTCGACTGGCTGGCCAGCCTCAGCCACCTCTATGTGATCGACATCATCCGCTCGGCGGCGTTGGTTCTGCTGCTCGTGGTGGTGCGCACTATGGTGATGCGGGCCATTTCGGCCAACCCCAACGTGCCCCTGGAGGTGCGGCGACGCTGGTCGATCAGCTTGCGCAACGGCCTGGTGATTCTGGGCTTGATCGGCATGGTGACGATCTGGGCCAAGCAGCTGGAAACCATCGCCTTGTCGATGGTTGCCTTCGCGGCGGCCTTGGTGGTGGCAACCAAGGAGCTCTTCATGTGCGTGGGCGGGTCGCTGATCCGCACCACGAGCAACAGCTTCGACCTGGGCGACCATATCGAAATCGCCAACCTGCGCGGACGAGTGGTGGACATCAATCTGTTTTCCACCACCATCATGGAGATCGGCCCGCGCCACGACGCCCACCAGCTCACTGGCCGCGCGGTCTCCTTCCCCAACAGCCTGCTGCTGAGCCACCCGGTCGTGCGCGAGAACTACATGGGCGACTACGTGGTGCACGTCACGACCGTGGCGGTGCCCTACAGCGTCCCGCCGGCCCAGGCCGAACGCCTGCTGAAAGCCGCCGCCGAGGAGGCTTGCGCTCCGCACGTGCAGGCTGCGCGCCAACACATGGAACGTATCGCCGCCCGCCACCTGGTCGACACCCCGTCGGTAGAGCCGCGCATTGCCATCTTCCCGATCGACGACAAGCGCTACAACCTGATCCTGCGCATATCCATCCCCGCCAAGGACAGGCATCGGGTCGAGCAGGCGATTCTGCACCAGTTCATGTGCCGCTGTTTTCCCGAAAAGGCCGTAGAGCAATAGCTCTAGCCATGGCATACTCACGGCCTTCACCCTGCTGCCCCCCCTGCCCCATGACCCGAAAACGCATCAAGACGTACGATCGTATCGTCGAGGAAAGCCTGACGCTGTTCAACGAACAGGGTGAACGCAGCATCAGCACCAACCACATCGCGGCTCACCTGGGGATCAGCCCGGGCAACCTGTACTACCACTTCCGCAACAAGGAAGAGATCGTCCACCAGATCTTCCTGCAATACCGCCGCTTCATCACCGAGCGGCTTGCGGTTCCACCCGAACGCGAGCTACAGGTGGAAGACCTGGTGAACTACCTCGACACCGCCTTCCTCGCGATGTGGCGCTTCCGCTTCATGTTCTACGATCTACCTGGCCTGCTGGCGCGCAACCCGCAACTGCAGAACGAGTACCACCAGTTCGTCAACAGCGAACTGAAAGACATCCTTGGCCATCACTTCCGCGCCTTCATCCAGCTCGGACTGCTGGAAATGGACGACGACGATATCGAGTCGATCTCCGTCAACATCTGGCTGGTGGTGAAATTCTGGTTCGCCTTCGAGCAAACCGCCCACCCCAAGGCCGTCATCACCGAAGCGTCGGGCCGGCGTGGCGTCAAGCAGGTGCTCACCCTGCTCAAGCCCTATGTGCAGACGCCCTTCATGACCGCCTTCACCGAACTGCGCCGCCGCTACGACAGCTAAATCCGGGCACGCGGCCCCTTCCGTGGACGACACCCCTCGGGCCGGAGCCCCTCTCTGTCTGTCAATACCTCCCTCCGACGCGGTTTCGACGTAGACTGTCGGTTATATCGCTATCGATCCAGCACACGATGCCCTCCACTCTGGCCACCCCGTTCGCCCCGGACGAGCCGATGACCCTGCCCGCGCACGTCATGGCCTGCCCGCAATGCGGTCTGCACGTCACCCTGCCCGCCCTGCGGGTAGGCGAAGAGGCGTTTTGCCCGCGCTGCGACGAGCACCTGGTCAGCATCCCGCGCTCGCCCGTCGATGCCCCTCTGGCCTTTGCCTGGACCTCGCTGATACTGCTCTTGCTGGCGTGCAGCTTTCCGCTGCTCGCCATCGACGTGCAAGGCAACCAGACCCAGATCTCGCTGCTGCAGAACGCCGAGGCAATCTACCGGCGCGACTTCGCCCTGCTGGCCAACGTGCTGCTGCTGTGCGTACTACTGCTGCCGGGGCTGTTCCTGCTGACCGTGATCTACCTGTTTTCCGGCATAAAGACCGGACGCCGGCTGCCCGGCCTGCGGCCGCTGGCCACACTGGTCGGGCGGATCCAACCATGGATGATGGTCGACGTGTTCCTGCTCGGCGCCATCGTCAGCATGATCAAGATGGCCTCCTTGGCCCAGGTGGGTTTCGGGTTGTCGTTCTGGGCGCTGCTTGGCTTCAGCCTGGCGCTGACGCGCACCGGCTGCCTGATCGAGCCCCACTGGCTGCATTACCGCATCAACCTGCTGCATGGCACCGACCCCACGCAGGGCCAGGCCGAACCGAGCCATGGCTGCCATAGCTGCGGCTTTCTGTCGCCTGCCAGCGAAGACTGTTGCCGCTTCTGCCACTCCAGCCTGCACGTCCGCCATCCCCGCAGCCTGCAGAAGACCGCCGCCTTGCTGCTGGCTGCGGTGGTGCTCTATGTCCCGGCCAACCTGTACCCGATCATGCTGACCGAGTCGCTCGGCCGCATCACCCCGTCGACCATCGTCCAGGGTATTTTTGTGATGTGGCAGAACCACTCCTACCCGATCGCGATGATCATCTTCGTCGCCAGCGTGTTCATCCCCATCGCCAAGATGATTGCGCTCGCCCTGCTCTGCCTCGCCGCCGCCATCCCGCACCAGGTTCACCCGCTGCACCTGACGCGGCTCTACCGCGTCATCGATTTCATCGGCCGCTGGTCGATGGTCGACGTGTTCGTGGTCATCATCCTGGTCACGCTGGTACACATGGGCTCGCTGATGTCAGTCCACCCCGGCGTCGCCGCACTCTCCTTTTGCGGTATGGTCCTGGCCACCATGCTGTCGGCCATGAATTTTGACGTACGCTTGTTATGGGATATAAAACAACCGGGTTCAACCGGACAAGAACATGACGAATTCCACTGACGAAAACCAACATCCGGCACGAACCCGGCCACTGCGGCGGTTCTCCATGGTCTGGATCGTGCCGATCATCGCCATGTTGGCGGGCTTGTGGATGATCTACGACACCTGGAGCAAGCTGGGACCGGAGATCACCCTGAACATGGCCAGCGCCGAGGGCATCACCCCGGAAAAAACCACCATCCGGGTGCTCGACGTCAACATCGGCAAAGTCACCGCCGTGCGGCTGAGCCCCGACAACAAGAGCGTACGGGTCACGGCCCGGCTCGACGCCGGCACCGACTCGCTGCTGAGCGTCGATAGCCGCTTCTGGGTGGTCAAGCCGCGCATCGACAAGACCGGGGTATCCGGGCTGGGCACGCTACTCTCCGGCGCCTACATCCAGCTGCAGCCGGGCAAATCATCAGAGCAGAAGACGGAGTTCCAGGCCTTGTCGTCGGCACCGGTCACCGGCCCCGATGTCCCGGGGCTGCGGATTCGCCTCAACGGCCAGAATGTGAGGGTGCTGTCGGTTGCCGACCCAGTGCTATACCAGGGCTTTCAAGTCGGACGAGTTGAAACGGCCCACTTCGACCCGGCCACCCGGCAAATGAACTACCAGCTGTTCATCGAACAGCCCTACGACCGGCTGGTGACCGATACCTCGCGCTTCTGGGTCGCCAGCGGCCTGCAGATCAGCGCCACCGCCGAAGGATTCAAGATACGCACCGGCTCGCTGGAAACCCTGGTCAGCGGCGGCGTCGCCTTCGACGTTCCGCCCGGCCGGCCGTTAGGGGGGCGGGTTGCCAACATGACGCCGTTCAACCTCTACCCGGACCAGGACAGCATCGCCGAGCAATACAGCGGGCGGCATATCGATTACCTGGCCTTCTTCGACGAGTCGGTCCGCGGCCTGACGGTCGGCGCGCCGGTGGAATACCGGGGCCTGCGCATCGGCACGGTGCAAGCGCTGCCCTACCCGCTGAAGAGCAGGAAACGCTGGGTGCTCGGCGAGCGGCGCATCCCGGTGCTGCTGCGGATCGAGCCCGACCGCATCGAATCGTTCACGCCCTCGCGGCCGAACGATTGGCAGCAGGAAATCGAACACGCTATCGGGGAGGGACTGAATGCCAGTCTGAAAACCGGCAACCTGCTGACCGGCGCCGTGTTCGTCGATCTCGACTTCAACGGCAAGCTCCGCGACCAGCGCATGGCCAGCATCGACGGTTTGTCGGTACTGCCGACCACGAGCGGCGGGCTGGCCCAGATCGAGGCGAAGGTGATCGCCCTCCTCGACAAACTCAATGGACTGAAGCTCGATACGACGCTGGGCAATGCCGACCAGACCTTGGCCGAAGGACAGCGCACCTTGAGCGAAGTGCGCCGCCTGACCCAGCGCCTGGACGGATTGCTGGCCCAGCCGGATACGCAGCAACTACCGCAAGACTTGCGCGGCACCCTGCAGGAATTGCAGCAAACGCTGAATGGCGTCTCGCCGCAGTCCCCGGCTTACCAGCAGTTGCAGCAATCACTGTCGACACTGAACCAGCTGCTGCGGGAGATGCGCCCGGTCGTCCGCACCCTGGACGAAACCCCCAACGCCCTGCTGTTCAACCGCTCCGCCCGCGATCCCGAGCCGAAAGGAGCCACACCATGATGCGATGTTACGGGCTTGTGCTACTGGCCGCGCTGGCCGGCTGCGCCAGTGCACCCGAGGTCCACTACTACCGGCTGTCGGACGAGACCATGGCGACGCCCCAGGCTGGCGCTGTCGAGGGCAACATTCAGCTCAGCATCCGGCTGCCCGATTACCTGAACGACCGCAACATCGTCTACCAGAGCGACGACGTCACCATTACCGCCGCCCGCCAAAACCTCTGGGCGGAACCGCCCGAGCAAGCCATCGGCCGGCGCTTGAGCGCCGAGCTGGGCCAGCTGCAGCCGCACTATGGCTGGTCCACCCCGCTGAGCGGCGGCGGCCCGCGTGACCCGATGCTGGAAGTGGTGTTCGACCAGTTCAACGGCCGTTTCAATGGACGGGCTGTGCTGAGCGGGCACTGGCTGCTACACGATGGGCGGCCGGTGACACCAAGCCGCCACCCCTTCCGCATCGAGGCTCGCCAGCAAGGGAACGGCTACCCCGCCCTGGTCAGGGCGCTCAACCAGGGGCTGGTCGAGCTGGCTGGGCAGATCGCCCGCCAGCTGCCACCCCCATCGTTCAAGCCGGCGTAAGCGTACCGGCGGATGACTCGGCGGCAAGGCGCAGCCGGTCAACGCCGCAGCATCAGCTTCAGCAGCCAGCGTGCGCGGGCGCCGTAGGGCGGGCGCATCCAGGCGATGGCGTTCGGCCGCCCCTGCCGGAAGACCGGGCGCAGCTTGGAGAACGCCTGAAAGCCCTCTCGGCCATGATAATGCCCCATGCCGGAGTGGCCGACGCCACCGAAGGGTAAATCGCCTTGCGCCACGTGCAGCATGGTCTCGTTGACCGTGACCCCGCCCGAGCGGGTCTGACACAGCACGGACCGGATCCGTTGGGCGTTGTCGTCGAACAGGTAGAGCGCGAGGGGGTGAGGCCGCTGGTTGACATAGGCGATGGCGGTCTCGATGGAGTCGTATTCGATCAGCGGCAGAATGGGGCCGAAAATCTCCTGCCGCATCAGCGCGGCCTCGGGTGGGCAATCCCACACCAGCGTCAGCGGGAAGGCGCGGTGAACGCGCCAGTCTCCGGGCGGCGGATTCACTTGGCGTATCTGCGCACCTTTTGCCCGGGCATCGTCGAGCAGCCCTTCCAGACGCTGCAGCTGGTCCGAGTTGATGATAGTGGTGTAGTCGGGGTTGTCGACCCAGTGCGGGTAGCGTCGAGCCGCCTCGCTTTCGATGGCGTCGTGCAAGGCCTGGCGCTCGCAGGCCGGAACCAGCACGTAATCCGGCGCCACGCAGGTCTGGCCGGCGTTGAGCAGCTTGCCGGCCACGATGGCGGCCGCGGCACGCGTCGGCGAGAAGCCCGGGGCGACGATGACCGGGGATTTACCGCCCAGCTCCAGCGTCACCGGCACCAGGTGGTCGGCGGCGCCCTTCATGACCTGCCGCCCCACCTCGGTGGAGCCGGTGAACAGCAGGTGATCGAAGGGCAGTGCACTGAAGGCCCGGGCCACGTCGATGCCGCCGTTGACCGTCTGCACCCATTCGGACCCCAGGTAGCGTTCCAGCAGGCTGGCCAACAGCTGGCCGGTGCGCGGGGTGAATTCGGACATCTTGATCATCACCCGGTTGCCGGCGGCCAGCGCACTCACCAGCGGGCCGAGCGCTAGGTACAGCGGGTAATTCCATGGCACCACGATCCCCACCACGCCGAGCGGCTGCGGTTCGACCCAGGCCTGCCCGGGCCAGAACCAGAATGCCACGCCGCGGCGCTGGCGCTTCATCCAGCGCGGCAGCTGGCGCTTGGCGTGGCGTATCGCCTCCAGCGTAGGGAACAGCTCCAACACACGTGTTTCCACCTCGCTGCGCCGGCCAAAATCGGCCGATACCGCTTCCGCCAGCGCGGCCTGGTGGACGACCAGCAGGTACGCCAAGGACTGCAAGAGCTTGAGCCGCTGCTGCAACGTCGAAACGTCCCGCTCGCGGCATAGCTGGCGCAGTGCCTCGAGCCGCCCTGGCATGGTCAGCGCCTCGTCAACCACATGGCTTCTATTGACGTCCATGCCTCGCCTCCGATCAACCAAACGATTGTTTGGTTTATTGGCACGTTGCGAGCCTATCACCGCGAAGGGGCAGGGTGATATCCAACACGGAGAAACCGCCCCGGAATCATCCTAAATGAGGCTTGCCGGGTTACCACCTTTCGGCAGCGGACTACGGCGCCATCAGTCCGTCTCGCCCAGACTTTTCTGCAGGCGGCGGGCAAACACAGTCATTTCCTTGACCGCCTGAATATCGCCCTTGGCCTGAGCGACGGCGATGCCTTCCTGATAGACCGCCAACGCCTCTCGCTCCTGACCGGCCGAGGCCAGCACCTTGCCCAGGAGTTTCCAGGCCGCCGAGTAGTCGTGCTGCATCACCAGCGCCGCTCTCAGGTGCTTTTCGGCTTCGGCCCAATCTTGCGCATGCACGTACTCGTTGGCGATACCGAAGCGCAATAGCGCTCCATCGCGCGGGGTATCGAGCAATTTCAACAGGTTTTGCAGTATTGGTGACATGGCCATCCCTCCGCTGGTTGAATGCTTCCCATGATCTCATATCCGCCCTGCCCTGGAGCGGGACGGCGAAAAGCGGGAACCGCCGGCTCCTTCACCGCTTGCCTCCTGCCATGCCGGCCCGGTCAGCATTTGCCACGTTGGACATAAAACGACAAAAGCGCCACCGAAGCCGCGCTTTTGTCATGGGGAAAAGCCTGGGCTAGAAAGAGCGGTCAGGCACCAGCACGGTACGGTTACCGTTGCTCTCCATCGCGCTGACGATGCCGGCCGCCTCCATCTCTTCAATCAGGCGCGCGGCGCGGTTATAGCCGATACGCAAATGGCGCTGTACCGACGAGATCGACGGCTTGCGCGTGCGAAGCACGATCTCGACCGCCTCGTCATACAGTGGATCGGTTTCCGCCGTGCTCTTGCCACCGGTTTCGCCGGCGGCGGCTTCCTCCGCCTCCGCTTCGCCGGTGAGCAGCCCCTCCACGTAATCCGGCTCGCCGAATTGCTTGAGATGTTCGACCACGGCGTGGACTTCCTCGTCGGTGACGAAGGCGCCGTGCACCCGCTGCGGGTAGCCGGTGCCCGGCGGCAGGAACAGCATGTCGCCCTGGCCCAGCAGGCTTTCCGCGCCCATCTGGTCGAGAATGGTGCGGCTATCGACCTTGCTCGACACCTGGAAGGCGATGCGGGTCGGGATGTTGGCCTTGATCAGGCCAGTGATCACGTCCACCGACGGGCGTTGCGTGGCCAGGATCAGGTGGATGCCGGCGGCGCGCGCCTTCTGCGCCAGTCGGGCGATCAGTTCTTCGATCTTCTTGCCGGCGACCATCATCAGGTCGGCGAACTCGTCCACCACCACCACGATGAACGGCAGCGGCGCCAAGGGCTCCGGCGTTTCGGGGGTCAGGCTGAACGGGTTGGTGAGCTTGTGACCGGATTCTTCGGCCTCGCGTACCTTCTGGTTGAAGCCGGCCAGATTGCGGACACCCAGCGCGCTCATCAGACGGTAGCGCTTCTCCATCTCGCCGACGCACCAGTTGAGCGCGTTGGCGGCGAGCTTCATGTCGGTCACCACCGGCGCCAGGAGGTGCGGGATGTCGTTATACACCGACAGCTCCAGCATCTTGGGGTCGATCATGATGAAGCGCACTTCGTCCGGCGTGGCCTTGTACAGCATCGACAGGATCATGGCATTGACGCCGACCGACTTGCCGGAGCCGGTGGTGCCGGCGACCAGCAGGTGCGGCGCCTTGGCCAGATCCATGACCACCGGCTGACCGGTGATGTCCTTGCCCAGCGCCAGCGTCAGGCGCGAGCCGGAATCCTGGAACACGTTGGCCGAAAAGATTTCCGAGAGCCGGATCATCTGCCGGCGCGGGTTGGGCAGCTCCAGCCCCATGCAGGTCTTGCCGGGAATGGTCTCGACCACGCGGATCGACGCCAGCCCCAGCGCGCGCGCCAGGTCCTTCACCAGGTTGACCACCTGGTTGCCGCGCACGCCCACCGCCGGCTCCACCTCGTAGCGGGTGATCACCGGCCCGGCGTAGGCATCGACCACGCTGACCTTGACCTTGAACTCGGCGCATTTTTCCTCGATGACGATCCCCCGCTCGAGCAACAGCTCTTCGTTCTGAGGTTCTTCGAAACCGTCGGCAGGGTTGAGCAGCTCCAGCGGCGGCAGGCAGACCTCGCCATAGATCACCGGCAAGGGATGCTTGTGAAGCACGGGTGCCGCGGGCGCGCGGGCGGGTTCCACGTCAGGCCAGATCGCATCCTCGGCACCGATCTCGACCGGCTCGGACACGGGATAGACTGGCGCGGCTGTGGCGTCGGTAACGGGCTCGGCTTTCGGCCAACCTGGTGCGGCCGCGGACGCAGTTGCCGAACGCTCGCTGATCATTTCCCAGACCAGGCCGGATATCGGCCGCTGCGGCGTCTCGGGCGGCGTGGCGGCAACAGGTTCCGGCTCGTCCTCCTCGACCACAGCAGCCGCCGGCTTTGACACCGCGCTCCAGGCTGGTGCGGTAACCTCCGGTTGCCTCGACGCCGCAGGATCGAGCCGGGGGGCGGGCTCGTCGGAAACTGCCTTCATCTTCATGATGGGCGCCGAGGCGGCGACCGGCGAGGAGGAGTCCACCGCCGGCACGGAGGCCGGCGCCGCAGGGGCCGGTGCGGGCTCACGTACAGCCGGTTCGCATTGTGGCGTGGGTTCCGTCACAACCTCTGTCGCCGGGGCCGGCGGCGGCGTTACGGCGACAAACTCGGGCGCGGCCGGAGCACTCGGCGTGCTGGCCTGAGCGACATCGGCACTATGCCGAGTCGCCGAAGGCGGCTCCATCGCGGCCGGCGGCATGACGGGTACGCGTGGCGCGGCAACCGGGGCCGGCCGTGCCAGGGGTGGCGTGGCGATCACCGGTTTCGGTGGCATCACGACGGGACGCGGGCTGGCCGGTGCCGGGACACCCTTGAGCGGTTTGGCCACCGGGGTGAAATGCTGCGGCGGCTTGTCGCCATGAATCTGGCGTAATTGGGCCCTCACCTCGTCGGCACCGATCAGCGGCAACTCCGAGGCTGCGGAATCGAATCCGGCGCGGAGACGCCCCGCCCCTTTCAGATCGTTCTCGCGCTGGCGCCGTCGCACCCCGGCGTGCAGGTTATGCTGCACGTCGGCCAGCCCGATCACCGGCAGCGCCGGGTTGGCCGGTTCCGCCTGGCGGCGGCGGGCGGGCGTCTGAAAACGGGGCAGCTCGACATGGGGCAGATTCTTGTCGGGTGCGGGTGTTCGGGTGCCGCGGCGAGCCGCTGCGATCGACTCGGAACGGGGTGCCACGGCGTCGTCGGCCGTGGGCTGCAGCTGCCCAGCCTCGGCTTGCCGACGCGGGGGAGATTGAAAACGCGGCAGCTCGACTTGGGGCAGGCCCGGGTCCGGCATCGACGGAGTGCGGCGCACAGCAGGCGCGGATTCGGGGCGGGGCGCGACGGCATCCGGTGCCGACGCCGGTCGGGACTCCGCCGCGGCCGGGGAGGAGGATTGATTCGGGCGCGGCACCGGCTCGAACAAGGTCGTGTCATCCCATTCCTCGGCACGCCGGTCGTCACCGATGTCGAACAGACGATCAAACCAGTGCGTGAGCTTTTCCAGCGGCAACCTGCCACTACGCACCAGCCAGGCACCCGCCACCACCACACACAGCAACAATAGGACCCACACCATCAAATCCAGCTTTCCGTCTTGTCTTGAAGCGTAAACGCAAATTGTACCCGCTTTTGCCACGACATCGTGTTCGCAAGGGTTGAGCACCCCTTGCCGGCACAGGCCGCCGCACGCGCTCTCGCCTCTCCCGGCGCCGACGACGGCACAAACAAAAGGGCCCGGCAACGCTGGCGGGGCCCAAAGAGGAGAAATCTGATTTCAGCATAGCCACTGGCGCGCGCTATGCCACCCTTCTAATTCGATTTTTGATCTACTTCGACGCCGGCAGGACTTCAGGCCCGTGACGATAGCCATGCCGGCGCTCATCTCAACCCGCGCCCAGCCCGGAAAACCGGCGTTGTCGCGGCTCCGGACCGCACCTGTCGTGGCGCAACACCCTAACCACTCGCCGTGGATTCGCGCACCATCTGGTAGAGCGCGCCGGCGGCCGGTGAGAATTCGGCCGTTTTACGCGCGATCAGCACCAGGCCCCTGGCGATCACCGGATCGACCAGGGACAGCACGCGGATGCGCGGGTAGGCATCGCTTTGCAAGGCCAGGCGTGGCAACACGGCGGCCCCCACCCCTTCCGCCACCAGCCCCAGCGCAGTGGAAACACGCTGCACCTCGTACACCGACTGCAGAGCAAGGTTCTGGGCCTCCAGGGCGCGGTCGAGCAAGGGGCGGTTGCCGCTGAACTGGCCGATCGAAATCAGCGGATAAGGCTCCAGCTCTTTCCAGGACAGCTGCGTGCGCTCGCTCAAGGGATGGTCGTCACGACAGATCAGGACGAAGTCGTCCTCCAGCAGCGGGACGCTGCTCAGTTCGGCATGGTGCGAGCCGGCGATGGTGATGCCGAACTCGGCCTCGCGCTGCAACACGGCGCTGGAAACCCCGGCGGAGGTGTGGTCGAGAATCTTGATGCGATTGTCCGGGAATTTGGCCGAATAGGCCTGGATGATCCGGGGCAGGAAGCGCACCCCCACCGTCGGCACGCAAGCGATGGTGACGCTGCCGCGCTTGAGCTTGCCGGTATCACGGATTTCACCCAGCGAGCTGGCAAGCTCACCCAGCAAACGCTTCGCATGCGGTAGAAAATCCTCGCCGACACGAGTCAGGGCCACCGAGCGCGTGGTGCGCTCGATCAGCTTCACGCCCAGGTACTCCTCGAGATTCTGCAGCCGTCGGGTGATGCCGGCCTGGGACAGGAACAGGCTTTCGGCGGCGGTCTGGAAGCTGCCGCTCTCGGCGATGGCGATGAAGGCTTGCACACCGATCGTGTCGATTTTCATGATCAAAAGTCAATAATCTTTTATATCAATTCATTTTACTCACAGCCATCGGCTGCGCACAATCCGGACATTGCCTCTGTCACTACGGGCGGAGAACACTCTGCTCCGCCCAGGCGGCGAGCCAGTGCGATCATCCCGTTTCCACAGTGTGACTCCTTAAGCCGCCCCGTAATCCGGGCGGCTCTTTTTTTGTCCATGACGCGGGGACACACCTCCGCAGCCACCTCGGATATCGCCGCGCCAGCCGCTGCCGGTACGGGATTTTCCTCGACTCGCCAAACACACAAAAACTCATCAATACAAGACAATAATGTATTTAACAAATGAGAATTCTCTGGCGACAATGCCCTCACCGAAGCGCCCAAGCAGGGATGCCCCCTTGGACTAAGGGTTGACCGACCACCCGCCCCGCGCGACGCCATGAAAAGAGCCTGAACGGCAGACACGACCACGATCGATGTTGGCCGACGGCCAGGAAGCCTACAACGTCAAGGAGAGACAGATTCATGAAGCGCCTGATCACCACGCTGGCCATCGCCGCCGCCTTTAGCGCAACCGCCCCGGCCTTTGCCAGCGCCCCCATCGTCATCAAGTTCAGCCACGTCGTCACCCCCGACTCGCCCAAGGGCCAGGCTGCCGAGTACTTCAAGAGGTTGGCCGAAGAACGTACCAAGAGCCGGGTCAAGGTCGTCATCTACCCCAACAGCCAGCTGTACAAGGACAAGGAAGAACTGGAAGCGCTGCAACTGGGCGCCGTGCAGATGCTGGCGCCGACCACCAGTAAATTCGGTCCGATGGGGATGAAGGAGTTCGAGGTGTTCGACCTGCCCTATCTCTTCATGAACGAAGACCAGGTGCACAAAGTGACGCGCGGCCCGGTAGGCCAAGCTCTGCTGAAAAAGCTAGAACCCCGCGGGCTCAAAGGGCTGGCGTTCTGGGACAACGGTTTTCGCGTGTTCAGCGCCAACAGGCCGGTCCGCACACCGCAGGACATCAAGGGTCTGAAGATTCGCATCAACTCGTCCAAGGTGAACACCGCCATCGTGCAGTCGGTCGGCGCTCTGCCCCAGACCATGGCGTTGTCCGAGGTCTATCAGGCCTTGCAGACCGGCGTGGTGGACGGTGCCGACGGCAACATTTCCAATCTGTACACCCAGAAGCAGTTCGAAGTGCAGAAATACATGATCAACACCCGCCATTCCTATAGCGGGTACGCCGTGGTGGTCAACAAATCGTTCTGGGACGGCCTGCCCGGGGACATCCGCACCACGCTGGAAGGGGCGATGAAGGACGCCTCCGAATACAACGACAAGATGGCCGAGAAAGACACCGCCGCTGCCCTGAGCGCCATCAAGGCTTCGGGCAAGACGCAAATCTACGAGCCCACCGGGGCCGAGAAAGCCGCCTGGGTGAAGGCGATGCAGCCGGTTCAGAACGAGATGGCCGCGCGCATCGGCACCGACACCGTCAAGGCCATCCACACCGCCCTTGCCAAGTAAGCCGATACAAGCGCGACAGACATCGGGCTCCTGCCGGAGGGCGGAGCCCGATGTCCTCTCCCCCGTTGGCCGAAGAGGCCTGCCCTACCCGCCATCTCCGAGTCCATCGTCCTCTGCCAGCGCTATTACGATCGCCAACCGATCAGTACCTCGTTGCAGCCAGCCCGGCAGAAGCTAGCCGTCGTTTACGGGGACAGAGGCGTGGCCGCCAGCGTCTTGACGATCAAGGCATCGTTGATGAAATCCCCCTGCGAGAGCTTCTCGATCCACCACTGCACACCAAGCCCGGCATCGCCGGTATTCCAGGCGGCAAAGAACTGCTTGATCGGCCGCGGCTCTTTCACCGCCTTGACCTTGAGCTTGCCCAGATTGGCACAGTGCTGAACCAGACAGCCTGGTAAGAAACCGCAACCGAGCCCGGCCAGTACGGCTTCCAACTTCGCCTCGAGATTGGGCACCAGCAGGAAATCCTGCCCGATTTGCAGATCGAGCGGGCGCGATTATCGTTGCCGCGACGTGTCCTGGATTTCGACCTGGCGATACTGCCCGATTACCGAGCGGTCGAGCGGCTCCACGGCATCGGCGAGCGGATGCCCAGGGGCAACGGCGAAGGCGGACTGCACCTGGCCGATGGAACAGCTCGAGAAGCCGGGCAGATTGGGTGCGTGATCCAGCGCGCCGATGGCGAAGTCCGCTCTGCCGTCCAGCAGCGCCTCCCACGGCCCGCCCGAAACCTCGTGGCTGAACAACAGACGGGTTTGCGAGTTTTCCCCGTAAAAGGTCGTGATATACGGCAGCAAGATGCGGAACGGCAGGATGACGTCCACGGCGATGCGCAGCTCGCTCTCCCAGCCTGCTTCGATTTTCTTGGCGCGGCGCTCCAGTTCGATCGCCCCGCGCAGCAGACGCCGTCCGTCTTCCAGCACGGCCTGCCCGGTGGGCGTCAGCTTGGCCTTGAGCCCGGTACGGTCGAACAAGGTGACGCCCAGGTCTTCTTCCAGCTTGCCGATCATGTAGCTGATCGAGGACGGCACCTTGAACAAGGCTTCCCCCGCCGCGGCAAAAGAGCCGTGCCGGTCGATCGCATCCAGCACTTCCAGCGCTTCCAAACTCAGTTTCATCACTCGTTTTTCCTCACAGGCCAGCTGACAGCGTAGCGCGCCGGCGGCCGGCTTGCCATGGGGTTCGAAAAATGTGATCAGGCCGATCGAAACTATCCGCTTGTGCTATTTGGGCTAGAAAACTAGCTTACGAGAGCAAGACGCCGCCGCCGGACATCCCTCCGGCGCACCTGTCTTGCGCGACTGTCACCCATCCATCGAGAAGCCTCTATCAGGAGACGATCATGCCTATCGCCAAAGCTCAGCCTGGCCAGACCTTGCTTGACCCGAGCAACCACACCCTCATCATGATCGACCACCAATCGCAGATGGCCTTTGCGACCAAGTCGATCGACGCCGTCACCCTGCGCAACAACGCTGCCCTCGTGGCAAAGGCGGCCAAGGAATTTCATGTACCGACCATTCTGACCACCGTGGCGGAGAAGACTTTCTCCGGCCCGCTGTTCGATGAAATCAAATCGGTATTTCCCGGCGAGCCGGTGATCGACCGCACCACCATGAACACCTGGGAAGACGGCCGCATCGCCGAGCGGGTGAATGCGATCGGCAGAGACAAGATCGTGCTGGCCGGCCTGTGGACCTCGGTATGCATCGTCGGCCCGGCCTTGTCGGCGCTGGATCAGGGCTTTCAGGTCTACGTGATCGCCGATGCCTGTGGCGACGTCTCCGACGAGGCGCACGAGCGCGCCATGGAGCGCATGGTGCAACAAGGCGCCCGCCCGATGACCTCGTTGCAGTACCTGCTCGAACTGCAACGCGACTGGGCGCGCGGGGAAAGCTACAACGAAACTGTAGCCACCTCGATTGCGCATGGCGGCGGCTATGGTCTGGGCCTGATCTATGCCAAGACCATGTTCGGCGGCGGCGAAGGCCACTGATAGCCGCTAACAAAATCCTCCCTGCGTTGTTGCGCTCGCGTGCGAATCTTTGATTCGCCCAGCAAACGCTTGCCGTACGACTTGTACTGTCTGCGGCGGCGCGCCTAGCAGAGACCGCTTCGCTGAATTTTGTTAATGGCTCTAAGCAACAGTTGGTAACCCCCACCAGGGCCGGCCAGTGGCCGGCCCCCGCCAGGAGACTCACCCATGAGCGCGGATCTGATTCTGTTCAACGGCCGGATTCACACGGTGGATCGTGAACACCCCCAGGCCACGGCTGTGGCCATAAAAGGCGACACGTTCCTTGCAGTCGGCGAAGCCGACGAGGTGATGCAGCACCGTTCGGGCACCACCCGGATGGTGGACTTGGGGGGCCGGACAGTGATCCCAGGCCTGAACGACTCCCACCTGCACCTGATCCGCGGTGGCCTCAACTACAACCTGGAGTTGCGCTGGGAGGGCGTGCCGTCGCTGGCCGACGCCTTGCGCATGCTGAAGGAACAGGCCGACCGCACCCCCAACCCGCAATGGGTGCGCGTGGTAGGCGGCTGGACCGAGTTCCAGTTCGCCGAGAAGCGCATGCCCACGCTGGACGAGATCAACGCGGCGGCACCCGACACCCCGGTGTTCGTCCTGCACCTGTACGACCGCGCCCTGCTCAACCGCGCCGCCCTGCGCGCGGTGGGCTACAACAAGGACACCCCCAACCCGCCGGGCGGGGAGATCCAGCGCGACGCGGCCGGCAACCCCACCGGCATGCTGATCGCCCGTCCCAACGCGATGATCCTGTACGCCACGCTGGCCAAGGGGCCGAAACTGCCGCTTGAGTATCAAGTCAACTCGACGCGCCAGTTCATGCGCGAGCTGAACCGCCTCGGGCTCACCAGCGCCATCGATGCCGGCGGCGGCTTCCAGAACTATCCGGAAGACTACGATGTCATCGCCGAACTGGCGAAGAACAAGCAACTGACCATCCGCATCGCCTACAACCTGTTCACCCAGCGCAAGGGGCAGGAGCTGGAGGACTTCCAGCAATGGACCACCATGGTCAGCCCCGGCCAGGGTGACGACTTCTTCCGCCACAACGGCGCCGGCGAGATGCTGGTGTTTTCCGCGGCCGACTTCGAAGACTTCCTCGAACCGCGCCCGGACCTCGCGCCGCAGATGGAAGACGAGCTGGAGAAGGTGGTGCGCCACCTGGTGGCCAAGCGCTGGCCGTTCCGCCTGCACGCCACCTACGATGAATCCATCGGACGCATGCTGGACGTGTTCGAGAAGGTGAATCGGGATATCCCGTTCGATGGGCTGCACTGGCTGTTCGACCACGCAGAGACCATCTCCCCGCGCAATATCGAACGCGTGCGCGCCTTGGGCGGCGGCATCGCCATCCAGCACCGCATGGCGTTCCAGGGCGAATATTTCGTCGAGCGCTACGGCGCGGATGCGGCCAAACACACCCCGCCCGTTGCCCGCATGCTCGACATGGGCATCCCGGTCGGCGCGGGCACCGATGCCACGCGGGTGGCGAGTTACAACCCATGGACGGCGCTCTACTGGCTGGTTACCGGCTGCACGGTGGGCGGGCTGCCGCTGTATGACGAACCGAACCGGCTGTCGCGCGAAACCGCGCTGGAACTGTGGACCGCCGGCAGCGCCTGGTTCTCCAGCGAGCAAGACAAGAAAGGGCGGATCAAGGCCGGCCAGCTGGCCGACCTTGCCGTGCTGTCTGCGGACTACTTCAGCGTAACGCCGGAAGCCATCAAGGGGATCGAATCGGTGATGACCGTCGTGGGCGGCAACATCGTCTACGGCGCCGGTGAATTCACCCCGCTAGCCCCGTCCGCGCTGCCGGTCCTGCCGGATTGGTCCCCGGTCAGGGCCGTACCGGGCCATTACCGCGCCGCCCCGACACAGCAGCGCACTCCGCTGCCGCACCAATGCCACGGCGCTTGCGGTGTGCACGGCCATGCGCACGACAAGGCGCGCAAGTCAAACGTGCCGGTGTCCGACTTCGCCGGATTCTGGGGTGCGTTCGGCTGCAGTTGCTTTGCCTTCTGAGGCATGAAGGAGCATCGCCATGAACTATTGGAAGATTCTGCTCGGCCTGGCGCTGTCGTTCCTGATCGGGTTCGGCTGCCGGCTGACCGGCATCCCGGCGGCGTCGCCGCCGGTCCTGTCCGGTGCCCTGCTGGTTTTCATGATGAGCACCGGGTACTGGCTAGTCGACCGCTACCTGGCCACCCGCCCCGCGCAGGAAAAGAAACACTGCGGCGGGCATGACTTGGAAAAAAGGAACGAAGCATGACCGCGCTGTTGATCGGTTCCATCCTGGGCATCGCAGTCGGCGGCCTGTGCCGCTGGCTGGATATTCCCTCCCCCGCGCCGCCTTCCCCCGTCGGCGCCCTGCTGGTAGTCGCCATGACAGCTGGCTATGTGATGGCAGGGGCCTTCATATGACCCGCCACCGGAATAATGGCGGAGCCCATCCTGCCAGATTCGTCGACCCGGCGCGCCTGCCGGGGCCGGACGCCGGCCTGCTGTTCCTGCGCCTGGCGGGCAGCGCCTTGCTGCTCTACGTGCACGGCTTGCCCAAGCTGATGCACTTCAGCGCCGAACTGCAGCACATCGACGACCCCTTGCACCTGGGGCACGGGGTGACGCTGGTGCTGGCGCTGTTTGCCGAAATCGTGTGCCCACTGCTGATCGCCGCCGGCTGGCTGACGCGCCTCGCCACCCTGCCCATCTTGTTTCTGCTGTTCGTTTCCATGGCCTTGGTGCATCCGGATTGGGATGTGGCCACCGGCCAGTTTGCCTGGCTGCTGGTCATCGTGTTCGGCACGATCGCACTGGCCGGCCCGGGGGAGTATTCGATCGATGGCCATCAGCAGCGTTAGCAAAGGCGCCACGTCGCGCATCTCGTGGACCAGCGTGGGGCTGGGCTTTACCGCCGGCTATGTGGACACGCTGGGCTTCGTGGCGCTGTTCGGCCTGTTCACCGCGCACGTCACCGGCAACTTCGTGCTGATCGGCAGCGAACTGGCGCGGCCCAGCCACGGCGTGTTGATCAAGTTTCTCGCCTTCCCCGCCTTCGTGGCCGGAATCGCGCTGACGAGAGCGATCGTGCGTCAGCAAGAACAACGAGGCACATCCCCGCTGCCGTGGCTCTATGGCATGCAGATGGCGCTGTTGGCGGGCTTCATGCTGATGGGCCTGTACGCCTTGCCGCTCAGCGACAGCCGCTCCACGGCGGCGCTCGTTGCCGGCATGTTCGGCGCCGCCGGCATGGGGGTGCAAAACGCGGCGAGCCGGCTGGCGCTGAGCAAGCTCACCCCCACCACGGTGATGACCGGCAATGTCACCCAGTTGGTGATCGACCTGCTGGATCTGACCTGCCCCACCCCCGACCCGGCCGTCAGGGAGCGTATCGTCAAGTTCCTGTGGCCCATTCTTGCCTTCGCCGTCGGCGCTATCGGCGGCGCCTTCGGCTACGTCAACCTGTCGTTTTGGGCTTTGCTGCTGCCCATCGGCATTCTTGCAGCGCTGATGTTCGACGCCAGGGGAAACGATCCCAGGGGGTGAAACATGACGGACAGCCTGCAGCCGAAGGAGGTGTCGGCTCGGCCGCGTCCAGTATCTAGCCAGGTATCGAGAACTGCTGAAACAGGTCTTTCAAGTGCGGGGTTTCAAACCGGCGCCGCACCGTAATGGCGTAGAACGTTTCTTCCACGCCATGGACCGAACCGTATTTCTCCAACAGGCCCTTGTTCAACTCGTCCTTGACCACAATCGCGGGAATCAGCGCCACCGCACCCGAGTCACGCGCCAGCAAGCGCAAGGCGGCCATGTCATCCACTTCGGCGCGAATCCGCGGTTCGATGCCCAATTGTTCGCACAGCAGGTCGAAGCGGACCCGAATTTCGCTTTTCGCGCTTGGCACGACCAACTGGTGACGCGTCAGGACATTGACCAGCTCAAAGCCGTCCGTCACCAGCCCCGGCGGCCCGATCAGGCACACCTCCTGCCGCGCCAGGGTGCGGCAGCGCCAGGGGTGCTTGTCGTCCGCGATGACCGGACGGTTGCTCAGCACCACATCCAGCTCATAGGCGCTCAGCCGGTTGAGCAACTCTTCCAGCCCGCCCGCCTCCAGGTTCAGCTTGACGGCCTGCTTGCTCAACACCGGGTGCAGAAAGCTTTCCAGAAAATTTCGCGACAAGGTGGAAACGCTGCCAATGCGCAGTTGCCCACCCTGCCCCACATCCTGGCTGGCGGTCGCAGACAGCAACTCGTTGCCCAGCGCGAAAATCGCTTCGGCGTAGCGCAGCACGGAAGAGCCCATTTCCGTCAGCAGCAGCTTTTTGCCTTCGCGCAAGAACAGCGGCGTGCCGAGTTGCTCTTCCAGCTGGCGTATTTGCGCTGACAGCGCCGACTGCGAGATATGCAGACGTTCGGCTGTTCTGGTGAGGTGGCCCTCGGCCGCCACGCGCCAGAAGTAATAAAGGTGGTGATAGTTGAGGCGGTTTATCATTCTATAAAATAGATTGATTTGTGCGGATTAATGTATTTTACCGAACATAATTTGGCGGGCATAGTGCCGGTGTCTCAATTCGGCATGGTGTCCTTATGTTGTTGCTCTCCGAGCATGCGTTGATTGCCTTGCTGTGGCTGCTGCCGGCCATCGGCAAGCCATCGCTGGTTCGTCACTGGTGGCTGGCTCAAGCCAGCGCCGCTGCCGGCGCCCTTGCCGCCGTCCTGCTGATGGCGGTGAATGGGGTCCAGCCCGGCTTGCTGTTTCAATTGCTGATCCAGTTGCTGGCCTGGGTGATCCTGCGGTTTTCCGTCCGCTATCTCAGCGGCGAACAGGGCCAGGGCCGCTACCTGAAAGCGATTGGCTGGCTACTCGTCGGCGCGACCCTGGTAGTGGCCAGCCGCGACTGGCCGACCTTGCTGGGCGGCTGGCTGCTGACCAGCAGGGCGCTGCACACCTTGCTCACTTTCTATCCGTCCCGCCCTCAGGCCGGCATTGCCGCCCGGCGCGAGGCGGTGGCCAGCCGGCTGGCTGAACTGTGTCTGTTACTGGGTGCGCTGTTGATCACTTGGGCGGTCGGCTCCCTGCATTTTGCGGAGGCGGCGCAGCCGCTGGCCGAGCCGGTACGGCAAGCGGCGCGGGCACTGGGCGCCGTGCTGGTGGTGTGCTGCGTGTTGCTGAAAACCGCTCAACTGCCGTTCCATGGCTGGCTGACCCAGGTCATGGAGGCCCCCACGCCGGTGTCGGCGCTGTTGCATGCTGGCGTGGTCAATCTGGGCGGCATGGTGCTGATCAAGCTGGCGCCGCTCTGGAGCGTAGCGCCCGCCACGGCCTGGCTACTGACGCTGTGGGGCGGGATGACCGCCGGCCTAGCCTGCTGGGTGATGCAAACCCGTATCAGCATCAAGCTGCGCCTGGCCTGGTCTACCTGCGCGCAGATGGGATTCATGTTGCTGGAATGCGGCCTGGGGCAGTATTCGCTGGCCCTGCTCCATCTGGTGGCTCACTCGATTTATAAAGCCCACGCCTTCCTCAGTTCCGGCAGCCAAGTGCGCACCACCATCCGTCAACCAGCCTCGGTACTGGCCAGCAGCGCCTGGCGGCATCTGGCCAGTGGCATCGCCGGCACCGCACTGTTGGTTCTGAGTCTGCAAGCCTGGTCGCATGCCCTTGCCCACCCCCTGCAGCCGCCGCTCTTGCTGGTCGTGATCATCGGCCTGGGGCTGGCTCCGCTGTGCCAGCGGCTGCACGGATGCGTGCTGGCCTTGACGCTGTGCCAGGTCTACCTGTTGCTGCATAGCCTGTTCGCCAGCCTGCAGACCGACCATGCTGGCGCGCCGCTACTCTGTCAGGCGCTGGTTGCATTGTTCTTTGCCGCGCTCTACCTGCTGCAAGGCTGGCTGGCACGCCACCCCGGCCACGGGCTGAGCCAGCGGCTCTACGCCTTGGCGTTCGGCGGTTTGTATCTGGATGAATGGTGGGTGCGCGCCACGCTACGCTCCCGCCTGGCGCTGCCGGGCAATCCAACCCTTTCCGGCGCTCAGGGAGGCCCCCCCTCATGACAAAGCCCGATCTTGACTGGCAGACGGCGGCAATCGAAGCGGCCAACCGCATCGCGCCAAGCTGGCCGCTGGACAGCCTGCTGGCCAGCTCGCCCTACTGGGGCTTGCGTGACATGCCCTTCGCCCAGGCACACCACTATCTGCATCGTCTGGCGGGCAGCGGCCTGCATCTCGACGAGGCGCATTACCGCCGGCAATACGACAGCGGCCTGATCAGCCCTCGGCATCTGGCCGCCGCCATGCGGGAGCACGGCGAAACCCTGTCGCCGGACGAGTGGCTGCACGGCGCGGCAAACAAGCCTGGCCCGGAAAACACAGCGCTGCTGCTGGGCGATTTGCGCGTCGACCCGGCCGGCCATGCCGGGTTGCAGACCTGGCGCCAGGTGGTGACGCAGCAGATCAGCCAATGCTGCGCCGCCTGGTTCGACCACGACCAGGCCGACTGGCAGCCGAATCGCCAGCGCAGCCTGTACCGCTCGTGGCTGGAGGAAATGGCGATTCAGCCAGTACCGAGCCCCGACGCCAGGCTCAAGCAACGGCTGCAACAGGCGATCGCAGGTTTGCCGAAGGAGCATGACCAGCTGTTCCGCCATGCGATGGCACAGCTACAGCCCGCCAGCCCTTGGCTCAGCGACTGGTTTTATGTCCTGTTGCTGCGCAACAGCGGCTGGGCGGCTTGGTGCCGCTACCAGCTGTGGCAGGCCGAACTGGCCGGCAAGCGCTGTTCGCTGCTGCAAGAGCTGCTTGCCATGCAATTGGCCTGGGAGTGCCTGCTCGACGATGGCGAACGCGAAGTCGGCAGCCGCTGGCAGCGCTGGCAAGCCGCCTGGTCCGTGCCGACGCCAGCAACGCAGGCCTGCGACCGTGAGCTGATCTGGCAACGCGCTGCCGAGCTTGCCGCCCATGCGCCGCTGCTGGCAGCCCTGCCCCACCAGGACGCGCAAGCCGGCGGCATCGGCCGCGAACTGCATGCGGTGTTCTGTATCGATGTCCGTTCCGAGCCGATGCGCCGGGCGCTGGAACAGGTGATGCCCGATGCCAGCAGCGCCGGTTTCGCCGGCTTTTTCGGGCTGCCGCTGGCCATCCGCTTCGCCGGAGAAACCCGCCCCCAGCCCCGCCTGCCCGGCCTGCTGGCGCCAAGCTGGGAGGCGCTGGCGCCGCCGGTGGAGAAGGGACTCGAAGAGTGGGGCCACTTCCAGCGCGCCCCGCTGTCTTCCTTCACGCTGGTGGAAAGCGCCGGCCTGACCAAGGCCGGCAAGCTGCTGCGCAAGGCGTTTCCGAGCAAGACGCGCGCCACGTTGGCCGAAGTGGACCCCTGGCTGAACGGCGAGGACAAGGCCATGGTGTCGGTAGGCCGCCAGCTAGACACCGAAACCATCGTCTCCGTGCTGACCACCCTGCTGCCGGCCATGGGGCTCGGCACCGACTTTCCCCGCACCGTACTGTTGATCGGGCATGCCAGCCACAGCAGCAACAACCCGCAAGCCTCGGCCCTGCAGTGCGGCGCCTGCGGCGGGCACGGCGGGCATCTGCACGTGCTGTTGCTGAGCGACTGGCTGCAGCGTCCGGCGGTGCGCGCAGGCCTGGCCTCGGCCGGCCTGGCGATTCCATCCGACACCGTGTTCCTGCCGGTGCTGCATCTGACCCATAGCGATGAGCTGCACATTCTGCCGGCACGCTCGCAAGACCCGGCCTTGCGCCAGCGCGCCGAAGCGCTGCGCCCCTTGCTCGATCAGGTGGAACGACGCGCCCGCGCCCGCCGTGCCGGCATCGATGGCGTGCCGGACAACCTCGACGATGACGCGCTGCTGGCGCTGCTGCGGCAAAAGGGGCATCACTGGGCGGAAACCCGGCCCGAATGGGGGCTGACCAACAATGCCTTCTTTATCGCTGCCCCGCGCGCGCGCACGGCACAACTGGACCTCGGCGGACGTGCCTTCCTGCAGGAATACGACTGGCAGCATGATCCGGATGCCCGGCTGCTTACCGGCATCCTGGCTGGGCCGCTGGTGGTGGCGCACTGGATCAACATGCAGTACTTCGCTTCCGTGGTGGACCCCAAGCGGTTCGGCAGCGGCAACAAGCTGCTGCATAACGTGGTAGGCGGCCGTATCGGGGTGTTTGAAGGCAATAGCGGCGACTTGCGCATCGGTCTTTCCTGGCAGTCCGTGCATGACGGCAGCCGCTGGCGGCATGAACCCTTGCGCCTGGCGGCCTGCATCGACGCGCCCGCCGTTTTGATCGAACAGGCCCTGGCGCACCAGCCAGACGTGGCAAGACTCGTCGCCAACCGCTGGTTGCATCTGTACCGCATCGCCGAAGACAAACTGGAACAATGGCGCGATGGCGACTGGCATGCCGCCGAGCTGTGAAGCCGCCGGGCAGACTGCTGCGCAGGCCTGCCTCCTGTCTGCAACCCTTGAGAACCCAAGCATGGACTACCTGAACGCCCACCCCGAAGATATCGACCGCGCCGCCCGCCTGCTACGCGAAGGCCGCTTGGTCGCCCTGCCGACCGAGACGGTGTACGGCCTGGCCGCCTGTGCCGAAGACACGCAGGCCATCGCCAAGGTCTTCAGCGCGAAAGGCCGGCCGGCCGACCATCCCCTCATCGTCCACCTTCCCGACCTCTCCCATCTGACACGCTGGGCCTGCCGGATACCGCCCGTGGCGTTCCGCCTGGCTGAGGCCTTCTGGCCCGGGCCGCTCACCCTGGTGCTGCCTGCGGCTCCAGCCGTTCCCTCGCTGATTACCGGCGGTCAGGACACCATCGCGGTGCGCTGGTCGGCGCACCCGCTGTTCCAGGCAGTGCTCGACAAGCTGGGATGCGCGGTAGTCGCGCCTTCGGCCAACCCCTTCGGCCATATCAGCCCCACCAGTGCCGCGCATGTGCTCAAACATATGGAGGGCCGTATCGATGCCGTGCTGGATGGCGGCGATTGCCGCGTCGGCGTGGAATCCACCATCCTGGACCTGTCCGGGCCGGAGGCGAGAATCCTGCGCCCCGGCTGCATCAGCGCCAGTCAACTGGCCGGCTATCTGCCGCTGGCGCAGCGCCACAGCGCACCCGCCCCCAGAGTGCCCGGCGCGCTGGACTCCCACTACGCGCCCCGGCTGCCATGCCACCGCTTCGAGAATAACGACCGAGCCCGTCTGGCGCAGGACGCGCCGAGCGGAAAATGCGCCTTCATCGGGTTTCGCGCGTTGCCGATGAGCACGCACCGCAGCTATCTGCTGCCAGCCGATCCGGCGGCCTACGCCAGCCAGCTCTACGCCGTGCTGCATCAGGCGGAATCGAGCGGCAGCGAGAGCATCCTGATCGAGATGCCCCCCGACACACCGGAATGGCTCCATGTTCGTGATCGCTTGCTGCGAGCCAGCTCCAGCTTGGGCTCTCCAGAGCGATGCCGCTGAGTGCCGCGCTTTGTGTACCCCCCGCAAGCCGCACCCTTGCGGGCGGAATGCTGCCCGGCACTCGCCGAACTGGCCGCTGCCCAGCGGATGCTGCCTTGCTGGACGGTCATGGCGCAGTTGGCCGAACCGGCGCAACTCGGCCTCGAGGCCGCCTTCGTCAACCACAGGCCGCAACAACAGCAAGCCGGCGCCGGGTTGAGCGGCCGGCACCTGGCCAGACGACGACAGGAGGCGGGCGCGGAGTGTGCGCCGGGGAGCCGGTTTCGGGGCCTGATGGCAAATCACTCCGGACGCTCGACCACGCCCGGCCTGCACTACAATGAACCCTGGCTCATCGAACGGAAAACATCATGTCTTACGATCCCAACAACGTATTTGCCCAAATCCTGCGTGGCCAAGCCCCATGCATCAAAGTTTTCGAAGACCAGATGACGCTCGTGTTCATGGACATCATGCCCCAGGCAGAAGGTCATCTCCTCGTTATCCCCAAAGAACCCGCATCGCAGATTTTCGAACTCTCCGACAATGCGGCGGCGGCCTGCATGCTGACCGCACGCAAGGCGGCCATCGCGGTCAGGGCAGCCCTGAACCCTCCCGGCATGATCCTGGCTCAGGCGAACGGCAGCGCGGCCGGTCAGACCGTACCTCACTTTCACATCCACGTGATTCCGAGGCACAGCGGGGAATTCCTCGCTCCGCACGCAGCGCGGCGGGAAGATACAGACAAGCTGAAAGAGCTCGCCAAACGAATCATTGCCGCCTGGCCCGAACTCGAATAGAGCAATTGACTGGGACTACGGCTCTCTCCTGCCCCGCCAGGGAATAGCGCAACGGATTGGCACCGTCACGATTGTTGATGACACCGGAAGCGAGCGGAGCATGCGCCAAAAAAATGCCCCGCACTAGGCGGGGCATTTTTTCACATCGGAGGGATCCGTGGGGACATCGCTCAGCGGCAAACCGCCGCAGAGAACACCACCACACGGAGAACCTCGCCGTGCTTAGACATTGACCGTGCCGGCCACTTCCTTGAACTCGTCGATCTGGTCGAAGTTCATGTAGCGGTAGACGTCGGCAGCCTGCTTGTTGATGACGCCGATGTCGGCCATGTACTCTTCCTTGCTCGGGATGCGACCCAGCTTGGAGCAGATCGCAGCCAGTTCCGCCGAGCCGAGATACACGTTGGTGTTCTTGCCCAGACGGTTCGGGAAGTTACGGGTCGAGGTCGACATCACGGTGGCGCCTTCGCGCACCTGGGCCTGGTTACCCATGCACAGCGAGCAGCCCGGCATTTCGGTACGGGCGCCGGCCGTGCCGAACACGCCGTAGTGACCTTCGTTGGTCAACTGCTGAGCGTCCATCTTGGTCGGCGGGGCGACCCACAGCTTGACCGGGATGTCGCGCTTGCCTTCCAGCAGCTTCGAAGCGGCACGGAAGTGACCGATGTTGGTCATGCACGAGCCGATGAACACTTCGTCGATCTTGGCGCCGGCTACGTCGGACAAGGTCTTCACGTCGTCCGGGTCGTTCGGGCAGGCCACGATCGGCTCGTGGATGTCGGCCAGATCGATTTCGATCACGGCGGCGTACTCGGCATCGGCATCCGGCTGCAGCAGTTCGCCGCTGGCGATCCACTGTTCCATGGCCTTGATGCGGCGCTCCAGGGTGCGGGCGTCGGCGTAACCGTCGGCGATCATCACCTTCATCAGGGTGATGTTCGACTTCATGTACTCGACGATCGGGTCCTTGTTCAGGTGCACGGCACAACCGGCGGCGGAGCGCTCGGCCGAGGCGTCGGACAGTTCGAACGCCTGCTCGACCTTGAGGTTCGGCAGACCTTCGATTTCCAGGATGCGGCCAGAGAAGATGTTCTTCTTGCCAGCCTTGGCCACGGTCAGCAGGCCTTGCTTGATGGCGTAGAGCGGAATCGCGTTGACCAGGTCACGCAGGGTGACGCCCGGCTGCATTTCGCCCTTGAAGCGCACCAGCACCGATTCCGGCATGTCGAGCGGCATCACGCCGGTCGCAGCGGCAAAGGCTACCAGACCGGAGCCGGCCGGGAAGGAAATGCCGATCGGGAAACGGGTGTGCGAGTCACCGCCGGTGCCGACGGTATCCGGCAGCAGCAGACGGTTAAGCCAGGAGTGGATCACGCCGTCGCCCGGACGCAGGGCAACGCCGCCGCGGGTGGAGATGAAGGCCGGCAGTTCCTTGTGCATCTTCACGTCCACCGGCTTCGGATAGGCGGCAGTGTGGCAGAACGACTGCATCACGAGGTCGGCGGAGAAGCCCAGGCAAGCCAGATCCTTCAGCTCGTCGCGGGTCATCGGGCCGGTGGTATCCTGCGAGCCGACGGTGGTCATCTTCGGTTCGCAGTAGGTGCCCGGACGCACGCCCTGGCCTTCCGGCAGACCGCAGGCGCGGCCAACCATCTTCTGGGCCAGCGAGAAGCCCTTGCCGGAATCGGCCGGCGCTTGCGGCAGGCGGAATTCGGTGGAGGCCGGCAGACCCAGCGCCTCACGCGCCTTGCTGGTCAGACCTCGGCCGATGATCAGATTGATACGGCCACCGGCGCGCACTTCGTCCAGGATCACGTCGGACTTGAGCGCGAAGTCGGCAATCTTCTCGCCGTTCTTCTCGATCTTGCCCTGGTACGGGTAGATGTCGACCACATCGCCCATCTCCATCTTGGAGACGTCGACTTCGATCGGCAGCGCGCCGGAGTCTTCCTGGGTGTTGAAGAAGATCGGGGCGATCTTGCCGCCCAGGCACACGCCGCCGAAGCGCTTGTTCGGCACGAACGGGATGTCTTCACCTGTCGCCCAGATCACGCTGTTGGTGGCGGACTTGCGGGAAGAACCGGTACCGACCACGTCGCCAACGTAGGCAACCAGGTTGCCTTTCTTCTTCAGGTCTTCGAGGAACTGAACCGGGCCGCGCTTGCCGTCTTCTTCCGGCTTGAAGGCTGCATCCGGACGGGTGTTCTTCAGCATGGCCAGGTAGTGCAGCGGGATGTCCGGGCGGGACCAGGCATCCGGTGCCGGCGACAGGTCGTCGGTGTTGGTTTCGCCCGGCACCTTGAACACGGTCACGCTGATCTTCTCGGCCACGGCCGGACGGCTGGTGAACCACTCGGCGTTGGCCCAGGATTCGACCACTTCACGTGCGAACTTGTTGCCGGCGTCCATTTTCTCCTGCACGTCGTGGAAGGAGTCGAACATCAGCAGGGTTTTCTTCAGGCCGTTGGCGGCGATCTGGGCCACGGCAGCATCGTCGAGCAGGTCGATCAGCGGCTTGATGTTGTAGCCGCCCAGCATGGTGCCGAGCAGTTCGGTGGCTTTTTCGCGGGAGATCAGCGCACAGGCCACGTCGCCGTCGGCCACGGCGGCCAGGAAGGACGCCTTGACCTTGGCGGCGTCATCCACGCCCGGCGGTACGCGGTGGGTGATCAGCTCGACCAGGAAATCTTCTTCGCCCTTGGGCGGGTTTTTCAGGAGCTCGACCAGCTCTTCGGTCTGTTTGGCGGAAAGCGGCAGCGGCGGAATGCCGAGAGCGGCACGCTCGGCAACATGTTGGCGGTAAGCTTCAAGCATCGTTCTTAACCTTTACGCTGGAGATGTTGGTGATTGAGTCGGCCGGCAATAGGTATGACTCCTGCCAGCTAGCGCCCTGGGGAGATCGCATTCTCTCCCCTATTTTTTGATGCTGGAAGATTACGCGGTCTGGCCCACGCTTACAAACGAGTAATCGCCACAGCGCCTGTGAGTTAAAATCACAGTATGAATACCTATCCTCCTCTCAATGCCTTGCGCATTTTCGAAGCGGCAGCAAGGCTGGAAAGCTTCTCGGCCGCGGCCAACGAGCTCTTCATCACCCATGGCGCTGTGAGCAAGCAGATCAAGCAGTTGGAAGAATGGCTGGGCGTGAAGCTGTTCGACCGCACCGGCGGGCGGGTCAAGCTGAGCGATACCGGCTGGCGCTATCTGATCCAGGTGCAGGACGGGCTCGACCTGATCGCCAACGCCACCTCGCAGCTGTTGCAGCCGGACCGGCTGCGGCGGCTCACGGTCAACTCCACCCCGACCTTTGCACGGCACTGGCTGCTTCCCCGGCTGACCCAGTTTCGCGACGCCTACCCGGACGTGGAACTGCACCTGGTCACCTCCGACCGTGACATCAGCCGCCTCGACGCCCCCTTCGACATCGCCATCCGGCGCGGCCCCGGCGACTGGCCAGGCCACATCGCCAAGCCCTTCCTGGAAGAGTGGGAGCAGCCGCTGTGCAGCCCGGCGCTGCTGGAGCGGGCCCCCGTTGCCAGCCCCGCCGACCTGGCCCGCCACACCCTGCTCTACGCCGACACCCGCCCGACCGCCTGGCAGCGCTGGCTCACGCTGGCCGGGGTACCGGATCTGAAGCCGGCCAGCACGCTGCACTTCGATCGCTTCTCCCTGGCGCTGGAGGCGGCCATGGACGGGCTGGGCGTAGTGCTCGGGCCGATGCCGATGGCGCAAGACGAAATCGCCCGCGGCCGCCTGACCACGCCGCTGCCGAGCCCCATCGTACCGGTACGGGCCTACTGCTGGGTCGCACCACGCACCGCCGTGGACGACCCGACCGTCAGCGCCTTCTGCCACTGGCTGGAAACCTGCGCCGCCGGGCTCAACGTGCCGCCGGCCACCTGAAGGCGGCGAAATCACGTCGATTGGCCATAATGAAAGGTACGTTTTAGCGGCGCAACCAGCAGGGAGAAACCATGGACAATAATCCGTTCAATACCCTCAAGACCATCGAGACACACCCCGGCAACCCACTGCTCTACCATTCGTTGCCGGCCCTGGAGGAGGCAGGACTGGGCGCGGTGTCGCGCCTGCCGGTGTCGATCCGCATCGTGCTGGAGTCGGTGCTGCGGCATTGCGACGGCAAGAAAGTCACCGAGGCACATGTGCGTCAGCTAGCCGCCTGGCAGCCGAACGCCCCGCGTACCGACGAGATTCCCTTCGTCGTCGCGCGCGTGGTGCTGCAGGACTTCACCGGCGTACCGCTGCTGGCCGACCTGGCGGCGATGCGCAACGTGGCCGACGAGATGGGCAAGAATCCGAAGCTGATCGAGCCCCTGGTGCCGGTCGACCTGGTAGTGGACCACTCGGTGATGATCGACCACTACGGCGGCCCGGACGCGCTGCGCCTCAACATGGAACTCGAATTCGAGCGCAACCGCGAGCGCTATCAGTTCATGAAGTGGGGCATGCAGGCGTTCGACACCTTCAAGGTGGTGCCGCCGGGCATCGGCATCGTGCACCAGGTCAACCTGGAATACCTGTTCCGCGGCGTGCAGATCCGTGACGGCGTGGTGTTTCCTGACACGCTGGTGGGCACCGACAGCCATACCACCATGATCAACGGCGTCGGCGTGGTCGGCTGGGGGGTGGGCGGCATCGAGGCGGAGGCGGCCATGCTGGGTCAGCCGGTGTACTTCCTGACGCCGGACGTGGTGGGCGTGGAACTCACCGGCAGGTTGGCCGAAGGCATCACCGCCACCGATCTGGTGCTGACTGTGACCGAACTGCTACGCCGCCAGAAAGTGGTCGGCAAGTTCGTCGAATTTTACGGTGAAGGCACCGCCAGCCTAACCGTGACCGACCGCGCCACCATCGCCAACATGGCCCCGGAGTACGGCGCCACCATGGGCTTCTTCCCGGTGGACGAGAAGACGGTCGATTACCTGAAGAAGACCGGTCGCAGCGACAGCGAAGTAGAGCACTTCGAGGACTATTTCCGCGCCCAGGGGCTGTTCGGCGTGCCTAAGGCGGGCGACATCGACTACAGCATGACGCTGCGGCTCGATCTTTCCAGCATCGTGCCGTCGCTAGCCGGGCCGAAACGCCCGCAGGACCGCATCGAACTGGCGGCGATGAAAGAGAATTTCACCCACCTGTTTTCCTTGCCGGCGGCACAGAACGGCTTCAACAAGCACGCCGACGAGCTGCCGCTGCGTTATCCCACCCACGCCGCAGCCGGCGATGATGCCCCGGTGCCGGCGGTGCGCCACCAGATCGAGATGGTCGACGACCACCCCATGCTCGACCGCAGGGAGCCGGGAGAAGACACCGAATCCGAAACGCCGGCCATGGATATCGGCAGCGGCGACGTGCTGATCGCCGCCATTACCAGTTGCACCAATACCTCCAACCCCAGCGTGCTGCTGGCCGCCGGGCTACTGGCGCAAAAGGCCGTCGCCAGGGGGCTGAGCGTCCACCCGCGCGTCAAGACCAGTCTCGCGCCGGGCTCGCGCGTGGTCACCGACTACCTGGGAACGGCCGGTCTGCTGGAACCGCTGGCCCGGCTCGGCTTCAACGTCGCCGCCTACGGCTGCACCACCTGCATCGGCAACGCCGGCGACCTGCGCCCCGAGTTCAACGAGGCCATCACCCGCCACGACCTGATCTGCGCCGCGGTGCTGTCCGGCAACCGCAACTTCGAGGCCCGCATTCACCCCAACCTGCGCGCCAATTTCCTCGCCTCGCCCCCGCTGGTGGTGGCGTTCGCGCTGGCCGGGCGCGTCACCATCGACATGACGCGCGAGCCGCTGGGCATCGGCCGGGATGGCCAGCCGGTCTACCTCAAGGACATCTGGCCCAGCTCGGAGGAAGTGGCCGCGCTGATGCCGCGCGCCATGGATCCGGACACTTTCCGCCGCCGGTACGGCGATTTCACCCACGACCACGACCTGTGGAACGCCATCGCCGCGCCACTCGGCAACGTCTACAGCTGGCCGAAGTCGACCTATATCGCCCGACCGCCGTTCTTCGACGGCTTCTCGATGCAGCCCGGCAAGGTCGGCGATATCCGGGGTGCGCGCGCCTTGCTGATGCTGGGCGACTCGGTGACCACCGATCACATCTCCCCGGCCGGCTCATTCCGTGACAGCACCCCGGCCGGACAGTACCTGTTGGCTGAAGGGGTAGCGAAAAAAGACTTCAACAGTTACGGCAGCCGGCGCGGCAATCACGACGTCATGATCCGCGGCACCTTTGCCAACGTCCGCGTCAAGAACCTGATGCTGCCGGCCAAGGACGACGGCAGCCGGGTCGAAGGCGGCTACACCCTGTTCGACGGCCACCAGACCACGGTTTACGACGCGGCGATGAAGTATTGCCATCGCGACACCCCGACCATGGTGTTTGCCGGCGAGGAATACGGCACCGGCTCCAGCCGCGACTGGGCCGCGAAGGGCACCCAGCTGCTGGGCGTCAAGGCCGTGGTGGCCAAGAGCTTCGAGCGCATCCACCGCTCCAACCTGGTCGGCATGGGGGTCTTGCCACTGCAGTTCCAGAATGGGGACAGCTGGGAAAGCCTGGGCCTCGGCAGTGACGACAGCTTCGACATCGTCGGCATCGAGCAGGGCCTCAAGCCTCAACAGGAACTGACGCTACGCATCACCCGCCCGGACGGGAGCCGGCGCGACGTCATCTTGCGCTCTCGCATCGATACCCCGATCGAGGTCGAATACTACCTCCACGGCGGCATCCTGCCCTACGTATTACGGGAACTGATGCAGTAACCCCCGCCCGCCCGCTCCGCTGAACCACCAGGCGGTGCGCCCCTTGTCCGAGTCCGGGCACGGGTCGCACCGCTTTTTCCATCCCCTTCCTTCGCTCGCGACAGGGCAACCTGGCACCGCCAAGGGTAAACCCGCATACCTAAACGCCTTCTCAAAGACTATTCCATGTGCTTAGATAGCCCGAACCGGCACAGACCGGCACAACGCTCGCCATAACAATAAGGTTCCGCCCACCGGCGGCGGCATCAGGAAGAACTACAAAGGAGACTTACGTGCACTCGTTGCTCGCCTTGTCACGTCTCATCGACGGGATTACCGCACGCATCGGCCGTTCCGCCTCATGGATCGTGCTGGTCGTCGTACTCATCAGCGCCGGTAACGCCGTTATCCGGAAACTGTTCAACGTCAGCTCCAACGCCTTTCTCGAAATCCAGTGGTATTTGTTCTCGGCCATGTTTCTTTTGGCTGCCGCCTATACCCTGCAACGCAACGAGCACATTCGCATCGACCTCCTGGCGGGCCGGCTCTCCAAGCGCGGCCAGGCGGTGCTCGACATCGTCTGCACCGTGCTGTTCCTGCTGCCGATGACGGCCATCATCGCCTGGTACGGCTGGCCGATCTTCATGGACGCCTTGCGCAGCGGAGAGATGTCGTCCGACCCAGGCGGGTTGATCCGCTGGCCGGTTCTGATGCTGATCCCGATCGGCTTCACGCTGCTGTTGCTGCAGGGGGTATCCGAGATCATCAAGCGAGTGGGTTTCCTCCAGGGGCTGGCTCCCGATCCGACCGAGCAGACGCTGGATCCGCACAAGGAGGAACACGTATGAACCTGGAAATGATGGCTCCCGTGATGTTCGGGTCGCTGATCCTGTTCCTGCTGATCGGCTACCCGGTGGCTTTCGCGCTGGGTGCGGTTGGCCTGCTGTTCAGCTGGATCGGCATTCACTTCGATCTGCTGCGCCCCGAGCTGCTGCAAGCCCTGCCGCGCCAGGTGTTCGACATCATGAAGAACGACACCCTGCTGGCGATCCCCTTCTTCACCTTCATGGGGCTGATCCTCGAGCGCAGCGGCATGGCCGAAGACATGCTCGACACCATCGGCCAGTTGTTCGGCCGCATCCGTGGCGGGCTCGCCTTCGCCGTGATCTTCGTCGGCGCCCTGCTCGCCGCTACCACCGGCGTGGTGGCCGCCTCGGTGATCTCGATGGGGTTGATCTCGCTGCCGATCATGCTGCGTTACGGCTACGACAAGCGCATCGCCACCGGTGTCATCGCGGCCTCCGGCACGCTGGCGCAGATCATCCCACCCAGCCTGGTGCTGATCGTGCTGGCCGACCAGTTGGGCACCTCGGTGGGCGACATGTACGCCGGGGCGATGGCGCCGGGCCTGCTGTTGTGCTTGTTCTACGCGGTGTTCATCTTCGCCGTGACGATGGTGCGGCCACACTGGGCGCCGGCCCTGCCCGCCGAGGCGCGCACCCTGCACGGGCTGGCGCTGGCCAGCCGCGCCCTGTTCGTGATGGTGCCGCCGCTGCTGCTGATCTTCCTGGTGCTGGGCACCATCTTCCTCGGCATCGCCACCCCGACCGAGGGCGGCGCCATGGGGGCGGTCGGCGCACTGATTCTGGCCCTCCTCAACCGGCGCCTGAGCGTATCGCTGCTCAAGCAGGCCATGGACTCCACGCTGAAGCTCTCCACCTTCGTGGTGTTCATCCTGATCGGTGCCAGGGTATTCCGCATCGCCTTCCTTGGAGTCGATGGCGACCGCTGGGTCGAACACCTGCTGACTTCGCTGCCGGGTGGCCCGACCGGCTTCCTGATCGTGGTCAACCTGCTGGTGTTCTTTCTGGCCTTCTTCCTCGATTTCTTCGAGATCGCCTTCATCCTGGTGCCGCTCTTGGCTCCAGTGGCCCAGAAACTGGGGATCGACCTGATATGGTTCGGCGTGATTCTGGGGGTCAACATGCAGACCTCGTTCATGCACCCACCGTTCGGTTTTGCCTTGTTCTACCTGAAGAGCGTGGCCCCCAAGGAAATCAAAACCACCGACATCTACTGGGGAGCCATCCCCTACGTCGTGATCCAGCTTCTCATGGTGGGCCTGATCATTGCCATGCCGGCGCTGGTGACGTCGTTCGTCGGCCATGAAGCGCTGACCAGTGCCAGCGAGGCCGAAGCCACGATGCAGCAGATGGGCGACACCACCTCCCCGGCCTCAGCGGGAGCCATCGAGATTCCTTCCTCCCCCGAGGAAAGCTCGGCCCCTGCAGGTGAAACCGCCAGCGACTCGAGCGCCGAGCTGCTCAAGCAGCTGACCGGCGAAGGCAAATGAGACCAGGAATATTCCTTCAGCAGGGGCGGCCCGACTGCTCCACTGATGACAGCAGTGCACAACAAAGGAGATATAACGTGGAACGACGCTCATTTCTGAAGAAAGCCGGCGCCACCGGTCTTGCTGCCGCGGCCGTGTCGGCTCCTGCTCTCGCCGCCGACGCTCCCACCATCCGCTGGCGCCTGGCGTCGAGCTTTCCGAAGAGCCTGGATACCATCTACGGCGGCGCCAATACCCTGGCCAACCGCATCAGCCAGCTCACCGGCGGCAAGTTCCAGATCCGGGTGTTCGCTGGCGGGGAGATCGTGCCGGGCACACAGGTGCTCGATGCCGTGCAGAACGGCACCGTGGAATGCGGGCACAGCTGCGGCTACTACTATGTCGGCAAGAACAAGGCCTTCGGTTTCGATACCTCGGTGCCGTTCGGCCTGACCTCGCGCCAGCAAGCCGCCTGGATGTACTACGGCAACGGCCTCAAGCTGCTGCGCGAGCTGTACGCCCAATACAACATCGTCAACTTCCCGGGCGGTAACACCGGCACACAGATGGGCGGCTGGTTCCGCAATGAAGTGAAGTCGCTGGCCGACCTCAAGGGCCTGAAGATGCGCATCCCGGGCCTGGGCGGCGAAGTCATGGCCCGCCTGGGAGCCGTACCGCAGACCATCGCCGGCGGGGATATCTACCCGGCGCTGGAAAAAGGCACCATCGACGCCACCGAGTGGGTCGGCCCGTACGACGACGAGAAGCTCGGCTTCTACAAAGTGGCCAAGCACTACTACTACCCGGGTTTCTGGGAGCCGGGCCCGCAGATCACCTTCTTCGTCAACACCAAGGAGTGGGCCAAGCTGCCGAAAGAATACCAGGCGGCCTTCGAAGCGGCGGCAGCCGAAGTCAACATCCTGATGCAGGCCGAATACGACGCCAAGAACCCGCAGGCGCTGGTGAGCCTGTTGCAGAAAGGCGTCAAGCTGCACAAGTATCCATTGGACATTCTCAAGGCGGGACAGAAAGCTGCCTTCGAGATGTACGAGGAAGAAGCGGCCAAGAACCCCATCTTCAAGAAAATCTATACCGACTGGAAGAAATTCCGCACGCTCGAACACGGTTGGTTCAACCTGGCGGAAGCGTCGATGGAAAGCTTCATGTACAGCAACCGCAAGTAGACCAGCCCGCCCTGCCCCGGGTGCGCCAAGCCCTCGCCGAGATACGGTGAGGGCTTTTTTGCGGTTGTTTCACCCATCCCGCAGACGTAAAGGCAAGCCCGCACGGCAGGTCTTCCGCCTTGCCGGTGACCGTCGAACACAGTACAGCCTGCCGCACCGTCATCCGCTTACCGGCCACGATTTCGCTAACGAGTCCGCAAGTATCCCGGATAGATGCAGTAGAATGTGGCTGATTCGGGCACGGTATTTTACCGCCGCCGACGAGTCGCTCAGCCACCTATCCAACCCATGGTTTATCCCGACCGGGACAGATCCACCCCTTGTGATTGCCACCTGATGGAAGCCTCCCGCCTCAATGCACTGACCGAAGACCTGCTGCGAGAGGCGGACAGCCTGTTCCTCGAACTCCTTCACAACGATCTGGTCGGGGTGTATATCATCCAGGACAACCGCTTCCTCTACACCAACACCCATCTGGCCGAACTTTTCGGCTACACGCAGGCGGAGTTGTGCGGAACACTCGGACCGATGGACCTGACGGCGCCAGAGTTTCGGCATATCGCCAAACGAGCCATCGACCGCCGGATCAACAACGAAGCAACGACCAGCCGCTATTCATTCGACGGTCTGTGCAAAGATGGCCGCCGTATACAGGTCGAGGTTTTCGGCATCCGTACCGAGTTTGCCGGCCGGCCGGCGATCATCGGCATGATGATCGACAATACCGACCGCCGCCAAGCCGAACGCGCTGTGGAAGAGCAACTGAACTTCACCTCCCAGCTCATCGAAACCATCCCCAGTCCTGTGTTTTACAAAGACGAGGCGGGACGCTATCTGGGCTGCAACGAGGCGTTCGAGCGCTATATCGGACTCCCGCGTGAAGAGCTCATCGGCAAATCGGTTTTCGGCATCTCCCCCCGCCACTTGGCCGAACGCTACCACGCCGCCGACCAAGCCCTGTTCGACGCCCCCGGCACCCAGACCTACGAGGCCGAAGTGCAGTCCACCGACGGGGCACTCAAGAACGTCGTGTTCTACAAGGCGACCTTCAACAAGTCGGGAGGTCAGCTTGGCGGCCTGGTGGGCGTCATTCTCGACATCACCGACCGCAAACGAAGCGAGAAAACCATCTGGCGCCAGGCCAATTACGATATTTTGACCGAGCTGCCGAATCGCCGCCTTTTCCTCGAGCGGCTACAGCAGGGCATCGAGCACGCAAAAGGCTCGGGCAGCACGCTGGCACTGATGTTCATCGATCTCGACCGCTTCAAGGAGGTCAATGACATGCTGGGGCATAAGGTGGGAGACCAGCTGCTGTCGCAAGCCGGCCAGCGCATTGCCGACTGCGTGCGCGAGGCGGGCCTGGTAGCCCGCTTGGGAGGTGACGAATTCACGGTCATCCTCGAGAACCTGCCGCAACCGACGCTGATCGAGCAGGTAGCCCAATCGATCATCGAAACACTGAGCAGACCATTCCAGTTGGGGGCTGACGTGGCCTATGTCTCGGCCAGTATCGGTGTCACCCTGTATCCCAAAGACGCGCAGGACATGGATACGCTGCTGATCAACGCCGACCAGGCGATGTACCACGCCAAGGCCTTGGGCAAAAACCGTTTCTGCTACTTCGTACCGTCGATTCAGGCAAAGTTTGCGGAACGGCTCCAACTCGGCCATGACCTGCGCAGCGCCATGGCCCAGGACCAACTGGACGTGTACTACCAGCCCATCGTCGATCTCGCCACCGGGCAAATCGTCAAGGCGGAAGCCCTGGTGCGCTGGCTCCACCCGCGCCGGGGCTGGATCAGCCCGGCGCAGTTCATCCCGATTGCGGAGGACATCGGCCTCATCAACGAGATCGGCGACTGGGTATTCCGACAGGCCACGGGCATGGCCAAGCGCTTGTGGGAGTCTGGCCGCAACGGAACCACCTCGGGGATGTCGCTGCAGATCAGCATCAATAAATCGCCACGCCAGTTTTTCACCGGCCACGCCCATGAAACCTGGATCGACCATCTGCAGGAAATCGGCCTGCCTGCCGAGTGCATTGCCATCGAAATCACAGAGGGGCTGTTGCTGGACGAGCGTCCGGACGTCACCAGCAAGTTGCAACAATTCCGCAGGGCGGGCATCCAGGTCTCGCTGGACGATTTCGGGACCGGCTACTCAGCCATGGCGTACCTGAAGCGGCTCGATATCGACTACCTGAAGATCGACCAGTCCTTCGTGCGCGACATGACGTCCACCCCCAGTGACCAGGCCATCACCGAAGCCATCATCGCCATGGCCCACAAGCTTGGCCTCCGGGTGGTGGCGGAGGGGGTCGAGACGAGGGAGCAACGGGATTTATTGAGCGCGGCAGGCTGTGATTTTGGCCAAGGCTACTGGTTTTCCAGGGCGCTTCCCGAGGACGAGTTTTTCAAGCTCCTGCAGCGCTGGCCAGACTGATGCCCACCCGCCAATGAGGCCCGGCACCACGAGAACGGCGGCCGGGGCCCGGCCCAGGCAGCGCCCGGAGGTTCGGGCGCTTTTTGCGTTTGCCCCACTCCCTGACTAGGCTGGAACAGGAAGGCCGGCTTCGGCCAACCATGATCAAAGGGGTGTTGTCGTTATGAAAAAAGCCATCCTGCTGTTCTGGCCATCGTTCCTGATCGCCGGTTTCGCCACCATGATGTTCTTCTCGATCTTCGATCCCTACGAACTGAGCCTGCACGGTGCCCGGCTGTTCGCCGACAAGCTGACGGCCTATTCGGTATTCTTCCTCATCGCCTGGTCGTTCGGTGCACTCAACACCGCGATCGTGCTGCTGCTGGAAAAGCCGGTGCAGGACGTCAACCGCTTCTGTCCCGTGCCGCCGCCCTCTGCCAGCATGGGCGATCCGGATCAGGCGTGAGAGGCGCTGCGCTCCACCACGACAAAATACTTGCGCACCGGCTCGATCACCTCGAACACCCCGGTAAAGCCGGCGGGAATGACCGCGGCCTCACCGGCACGGACGTCCACCGCCTGCCCATCGGCCTCGTGCAGCCGGACGTGACCTTCGATCACGGCAAAGAACTCGTCCTTGTGCTCGGCAAAGACAATGCGCCAGGCCCCTTTCTCGCATGACCAGATGCCGGCACTCACTTCACCGGTCGGGTTCTCGAAATGGCTCCAGGTCAGGCGACGCGGATTGCCGGACAACAGCCTGTCCGAACGCGGATAGTCGACGGACGGCTCGACGGCGGGATGGTTGAACAGGGTGATGCGTTTGGGTGCGACGACGTGATCGGTCATGATGCTCTAAGGGAGTGGTTCAGACTGCGGCGACACAGTCTCGCGCCGCGCGGCAGAGTCTAACGGCAAAACCGCAAGGCTGCCAAACCGGCATTTGTCCATCCCACCGGGCGAGCGCGGCCAGGACAATCCCGCCCGCGGGCTGCAAGCAAGTCGGTCAGTCAGTCAGTCAGTCAGTCAGTCAGGAGAGCACAGCAAATCGCCCAGTCTGGCAAGCCACTCGCTGCAGGCGTAGAGCTGTTCGACCTCGACGTATTCGTCCGGACGGTGGGCTTGCCGGATCGAGCCCGGACCACACACTACGCTCGGCATGCCGGCCGCGTGAAACAGGCCCGCCTCGGTGGCGTAGGCCACACCTTCCCCCTGACAGCAGCCGGTCAGCGTCTCGACGTACTGCATCACGGCGCTCTCCGGCACCGCCTCGAACGCCGGGCAGTACACGGTGGGTTCGATGGTGATGTCGCTCTCCTCTGCCACCGCACGCATCTCTTCCAGCAGGTTGGAAGCGTAGTCGCGCACCGAGTCGACGTAGCGTTCCGGCTGGTCGCCCGGCAGCCAGCGACACTCGAACACGAACTCGCAGTCCTTGGGGACGATATTGGGCGCGGTGCCGCCCTGAATGGTGCCGGTCTGCAAGGTGGTGAACGGTACATCGTACAGGGTATGGCGATGCCCGAACGACGCCTCGGTGTCGGCCAGCTTGCGGATGTGCGTGATCAGCCGGGCCGCGTACTCGATGGCGTTGACCCCGTACGGCGTCAGCGAGGAATGCGCGGCGCGGCCGCTCACGTGGCAGCGGTAATGGGCAATGCCCTTGTGCGCGACCACCGGCTTCATGTCGGTCGGCTCGCCGATGATGCAGCCGGCCACCTTGATGCCGGATTGCTGCAGGTCGTCGATCAGTCCTCGAACGCCGAGACAGCCGACTTCCTCATCGTAGGACAAGGCGATGCCGACCGATTGGGTCAGGCGGCCGGAGTCGGCCAGCTCGAGGAAAAACGGCACCTTGGCGAGTACGCAGGCGATGAAGCCCTTCATATCGGCCGAGCCGCGGCCGTACAGCTTGCCTTCGCGCTCGACCAGTTCGAACGGCGGCGTCTGCCACGCCTGGCCATCGACCGGCACCACGTCGGTGTGCCCGGACAGCACCACGGCCGGCAGCTCTGGGTTCCCGATTTGAGCGAACAGATTGGCCTTGCTGCCATCGGCATTGAAGGTCAGCCGCGACGACACGCCAAACGAGTCCAGATAGCGCTGCACCCAGCGGATCAGTTCGAGGTTGGAATGGCGGCTGGTGGTGTCAAACGCCACCAGCGTGGCGAGCAGGTCACGAACGGAAGCGGTCATGCGATTTCCAGGAGCAAGATGTGTCCTAAGCATAATCCAAGCGCGCCTCCTTGCACCATGCCCAACAGGTCGACTTCACGGAGGTCGCGGGGTTGGCCGAAGACCGGGTTGCCGCCAGGCTTGCCGCTGCCATCGCCGCTGCGCCCGGCACCGGCAAGCTGTTATGATCATGACAAACCACTGCGCGCACACTGCCATGACCAAGCCACACCGCATGAAATGGGAACACCTGCTATCGGCCCGGCGCTTCAAGCAGATCGACGGCGAGGTACGCCCCACCCGCACCCCCGCGACCAGCGAGGGCGCCTCTGGGCTGCGCAGCGACTTCCACATCGACCACGACCGGGTAGTCTTCTCTGGCGCCTTCCGCCGCCTGGGGCGCAAGACCCAGGTCCACCCGCTGGCGCAGAACGACCACACCCACAACCGACTGACGCATAGCGTCGAGGTGGCCAGCGTCGGGCGCAGCCTGGGCAACCGTGCAGGGGTGATGATGCAGCACGCCGGCCAACTGCCCGCCGGCTACACCCCGCACGACATCGGGGCGGTGGTGCAGGTGGCCTGCCTGGCGCACGACATCGGCAACCCGCCGTTCGGTCACACCGGCGAGGACGCCTTGCGCGACTGGTTCCGCGACGAGCGCCACGCCCCGCTGATGGTGGACCTGAGCCCGGCCGAGCGGCGCGACGTCGAAACCTACGAGGGCAACGCGCACAGCCTGCGCATGCTCGCCACGCTCGAAATGTACGCCGGAGAAGGCGGCATGCGACTCACCGCGGCGGCGATCGGCGCGCTGATCAAATACCCGTGGACCTCCAGCGCCGAGCCGGCCTACCTGCGTGACAAGTTCAACATCTACCAGACCGAGCTACCCTACTTCCGCCAGATTGCCAGCGAACTCGGGCTGATCGAACGCGGCCCCGACCAGTGGGCGCGCCACCCGCTGTCCTACCTGATGGAAGCCGCCGACGACATCTGCTACGCCATCCTCGACCTCGAAGACGCGGTCGAGATCGGCATTCTCGACTATTCCGAGTTCGAGAATCTGTTCACCAAGTTCGCCGAGGTCGACAAGCTCTGGGCCACCCCGTCGGTGCGCCAGAAATGCGCCATGCTGCGCGGCATGGCCATCGGCCGCTGCGTGGCCGAGGTGGCGGAAAAATTCATGCTGCACCAGGACACGCTGTTGGCGGGCGCCTTCCAGGGCAAGGACCTGATCGACGTGTGCGCGCCCGAAATCCGCGAAACCCTGCTGGAGGCCAAACGGCTGGCCAGCCAGAAGGTGTACCGGCACCGCACCAAGCTGGTGACCGAAATCGCCTCCTTCCCCTGCCTCTCCACCCTGCTCGACGTGCTGGTCCCGGCGGTCGCGGCGAAGGTGCGCGGCGAGCGGCTATCGGCACGCCATACGCTGGCGCTCGGACTGATGGCGGAAACCCCCTTCACCGACAAGGACACCCCCTACCTTGCCTACATGAAGGTGCTGGACTTCGTCGGTGGCATGACCGACAACTACGCCGCCAACCTGGCACGTGAAATCTCCGGCGTCGGCATTCTCTGACCGGCTCTTTCGGCCAACCTTGACGACAAGGCTGGCCGAAGCACGGCAAGCCATGGCTTACCCTTGCTTGTCCGGTCAAGACATTTGACCAATAATGGCACCATCCCACCCCGCCTGAGTCCCATGTTCGAACGCATCATCACCATCATTCTTCCCGTCCTGATCATCGTGCTGATCGGCTGGCTCTACGGCCGCAAGATGCGCCCCGACATGCGCGCCGCGAACACGATCAACATGGACGTCTGCGTGCCGCTACTGGTGTTCTCGGCGCTGGCGGCAAAGGATTTCGATCTCGTCAGCCAGTGGAAGCTGCTGCCGGCCTCCGCTGCAGTGATCCTGCTGTCGGGCCTGCTCGCCTGGCCGGTGGCGCGCGCCACCGGCAACCAGGTGCGCACCCTGCTGCCCCCGTCGATGTTCAACAACTGCGGCAACATGGGCCTGCCGCTCGCCCTGCTCGCCTTCGGCCGCACCGGTTTCAACGCCTTCGTGGTGCTGTTCGTGGTGTCCAACCTGCTGCACTTCACGCTGGGCGCCTTCATCTTCAACCGCCACACCCGGTTCAGCGGCCTGTTGAAGAACCCCATCGTGCTCGCCACGGCGCTGGGGCTGCTATTTGCACTGGCGGGCTGGCATCTGCCCGACGGCCTGATGATCGGCCTCAAGATGCTGGGCGACGCCTCCATTCCGCTGATGCTGTTCGCACTGGGAGTGCGCATGGTGGACGCCAACCTGCGCGACTGGAAGATAGGCCTGCTCGGCGCCGCACTCTGCCCGCTGAGCGGCCTCGCGGCGGCGGCCGTGACCGTACCGCTGCTGCAACTGTCACCGGCGCAGGCCGGCCTGGTCTACCTGTTCGGCGTGCTGCCGCCGGCGGTGCTCAATTTCATGATGGCGGAAATCTACCAGCAGGAACCTGGCAAGATGGCGTCGATCGTACTGATTGGCAACCTGGCCAGCCTCGCCTTCGTACCGTTCGGGCTGTGGCTGGCGCTGGGCTGATCGCAACCCGAACCTGACTGCTAGAATGAATCGATGGACCACACTCCACTGACCCGCTTCTGCTTCGTGCGCCACGGCGAAACCGACTGGAACCGCGAGCGCCGCCTGCAAGGCCAGATCGATACCCCGCTCAACACCACCGGCCAGGAACAGGCGCAAACATTGAGCCAGGCCCTGACGGCCCGGGCACTGCATTTCGACGTCCTCTATTGCAGCGATCTGGTGCGCACCCGCCAGACCGCCATTCCCATCGGACAGGCTACCGGGCTCGACATCAACCTCGATCCCCTGCTGCGCGAGCGTCACTACGGCAACCTGCAAGGACTCACCTATCACGAGGCCGGCGAGGTCATGCCCGAAGCCTACCGCCGCCATCGCAACCGCGACCCGCACGACGTCCCGGAAGGGGGAGAGAGCCTGTACGCCTTCCACGTCCGGATTCAGGCCTTCCTGGAGCGGGCCGTGCTCGAACACCCCGGCCAACGGCTGCTCGTCGTCACCCATGGCGGTGTACTCGACATGGTCTACCGCATCGTCACCGGCAAGCCGCTGACCGAACCGCGCGATTTTCCCATCCCCAACGCCGCCTTCAACTGGATCATCCACCATCAGGGTGCCTGGCAGCTGGAGAAATGGGCGGACAGCGAGCACCTTGGCGGCTCGCTGGATGAATTGCTGTAAGAACCGCCCATTGGCCACGACCAACCGACGCAACCGAAGCGAACAGCGGCCCCGATAGCGAGCCGACGCCACCAGCCTTCGGCCAAGACGCCCCACAGGAGCCCACCATGACCGACAAGATAGTCAAGAGCGACGCCGAGTGGCGCGCCCAACTAACCCCCGAGCAATACCGCGTCACCCGCCAGGCCGGCACCGAACGCCCCTACAGCGGCGAGCACTACTACCGCCACGCCAGCGGCGATTACCATTGCGTCTGCTGCGACGCGTTGCTGTTCCACTCCGACACCAAGTTCGACGCCGGCTGCGGCTGGCCCAGTTTCTGGGAAGAAGCCGTCCCCGGCAGCATCACCCGCATCGAAGATCGCTCGCACGGCATGACCCGCACCGAGGTACGTTGCGCCCGCTGCGACGCCCATCTCGGCCACGTGTTCCCAGACGGTCCGGAACCCACCGGCGAGCGTTATTGCATCAACTCGGTGGCGATCAGCTTCAAAGCGGTCTGAATCGTGTTGACGTAGGGCACCAGTCTTGGTTTCCAGCGCCGACAGGTAATGCCACGGCTCGCAGACCAACTGGTCCCGACCGAAGCGACGGGCATGGTGTGCCTGCTCCTGGCCATCCGCTACGACACGAGTCGTGTCGGCGCTAACGCGCACCGAGACCACCTTGCCAGCCCATTCGGCGGGCACGCTATAACGGTTGCGATCCACACCGATACGCAGGTGCTGGACACGCGTAACAGCTGCTCGACGTAACCGTCGAACGGCATGGTGACCGGTCGCAAGTGGGGGCGTTCCACCTTCAGCACGTCAGCAATGGTGGCATCTTGTGTGGGGTGGCGCCGGCCCGCCAGTTCCTGATAGCGCGTTTCCAGCCACTGGTTCAAGCCGCTGAAGTCAGCAAAGCGGGGGGGGGTGGCGTGAACAGCCACTCGCGGATGTTGCCCACCTGATTCCCCACCTGGCCCTTCTCCCAACTGGAAGCCGGCGCGTGCAGGCGGCCGGCTCGAACAGGTAATGATTCGCCAGCGCCAGGAAGCGCTGGTTGAACTGGCGATCCTTGCCGGCAACACCGCCTCCACTACGGTCTTGAGGTTGTCGTAGACCATTTTGTGCGGCACGCCGCCGAAAAAGGCAAAGGCCCGATTGTGCGCATCGAACACCATCTCCTGGGTCTCGCGCGGATAGGCAACGACAAACATCTGCCGGCTGTAGGTCAGACGGAAATGGGCCAGCTTGATGGTCTGGGTGACACCGCCGAGTACCACATGCTCGTAGCTCCAGTCGAACTGCCCCACCTCGCCGGGTGCGAACGACAGCGGGACAAAAGCCTGGCTTCTGATGATCTTCGTGGCACTGGCATTCCAGGTTCTGACATAGCGCTGGATGCTGTCGTAGGCTCCCCGATAGCCTTCGGGCCTGCAGACATTCGAATAGTCGGCGGGCGGTACGTCGCTGCGCCTTAGGGAGAGACCGGCCGAGCTCAAGCTACTGCTCCAGCGTTTCTTGGAAGGCCCCAGTTGCGGCTTAGGCTGACGTTGACGTTGGTAGGTGGGTTCTGCCGTGGCGTTGAGGTACTTATTGACGGTATTGCAGGAGAGGTTGAGAGAGCGGGCGATGGCACTGATTCTCTCGCCGTTGACCAGATGTCGGCGACGAATCTTGCCGATGGTTTCCAAGCAAAGCACCCCAGGTTGACCTCCACCCAAAGGGCAGAAGTGTGGCACACCAGGGGTGGTCAAAATTGGACGCTGATCACCCTGGAAACCTGGTCACTTTTGCACGCTGTTTTACAGATAGGACGATAGCAGATGGATGGCTTTTGGTGTCATCCAGGCGGCACAGGGGCCATCCGCCATCATGATTTTTGACAATGCGAATGATAAAAATTATCATTATCGTTTTGTTTTACAAAAATTTACAAAATTTTCCGTGTGTAAGGGAACTTAATGGCCATGAAGCGCATTGCTGCTGCCGTCGCGGCAGCCTATCTTCCGCTCGCCCTGCCGGCTTGGGCCGAGACCGAGTTGCCGACCGTCCATGTGGAGGCTTCCGCCGAAGCAGCTCCCGAGACCTCCTACCAGGCCGTCGTCTCGACCACGGCGACCAAGATCAAGGCGCCGCTGCGCGACATTCCGCAGACCGTGAACGTGGTGACCGAGAGCCTGATCGAGGACCAGGCGGCGCATTCGATGCAGGACGTGCTGAAAAACGTCCCCGGCGTCTCGTACAACAACGGCGACGGCCAGCGCGACCAGTTCTACATCCGCGGCTTCAACGCAATGGGCGACATGTTCGTCGACGGCATCCGCGACGACGCACTGTACTATCGCGACCTGTCCAATACCGAGCGTGTCGAGGTGGTAAAGGGACCGGCTGCCGTGTTGTACGGGCGCGGCTCGTCTGGCGGCATCATCAACCGCGTCACCAAGAAACCCACCTCCACCCCTTCGCATGAAATTGAGTTGACGGCGGGCTCGTTCGACCTGAAGCGTGGCGCGATCGATATCAACCAGCCGCTGAGCGATGACGTGGGCCTGCGCGTGACCGGTGCGTTGGAAGACTCCGGCAGCTTCCGCAACCAGGGTTTCGTGGAACGCGAAGCACTGGCGCCGTCGCTGGCCGTGAAGCTCGGCCCCGACACCAAGCTGCTGCTGCAGGCCGAATACCTGAAAGACCGCCGCATCACCGACATGGGCATCCCGGCCGTCAACGGCCGCCCGGCCGACGTGTCGGTCAAGACCTATTACGGTTCCTCTGATGCCCGCGACGACGACTACAGCCAGTCGACTGTCACCACCGGCCGCATCACACTGGACCACAAGATCAACGAGAACTGGTCGCTGCACAATCAGTTCGGCACCTACCGTTATGAGTTGGATCGTCACAATACCAACCCTGCATCGGTCGTCGGCAGCGGCGCCAGCGCACAGGTGCGGCTCAACCGCGGCGACGTGCGCCGCCAAGACGATGGCTGGTTCAACCAGTTTGAGCTAACCCAGAACGCCAGTACCGGCAGTATCAAACACCAGCTGCTATACGGCCTGGAGTTCGGCGAGCAGCAGAAGGATCTCGTCAACAAGAGCCTCACCAATGCCGCCATCGTGTCGTTGTACGACCCGGTACTGGTACGCCCTAATTTCAATACCACGGTGACCGCCAGCAACCTGTTGACGGTGAAGGTGGCCAGTGCCTACGTGCAGGATCTGCTGACCTTCACGCCGCAGTGGAAGGCCTTGGTCGGCGTGCGCTACGACGAGTTCGACCAGAGTCTGGACCAGCGCCGGGCGGGCGAGATCGATCTGCACCGCGTCGACCGCAAGTGGAGCCCGCGTGCCGGCGTGGTGTTCCAGCCGACCGATTGGCAGTCCTACTATCTGTCGTACAGCCACTCGTTCCAGCCGTCGTACGAAACGCTGGTGCTGTCCACCAGCCGTTCCGACATTGAGCCCGAGGAAACGAAGAACGTCGAAGTAGGCACCAAGCTGGATCTGCTGGATGGGCAAGCCAGCTTCTCTGCTGCGCTGTTCGAGCTGACCCGCAGTGGTATCAAAACCACCGACCCGGCTCAGAGCAACAAGGTGGTGCCGGTGGGCGAGCAGCGCACGCGCGGCCTCGAATTGACGCTAACAGGCGAAATCGCCAAGGGCTGGCAGCTGTCGACCGGCTACGCCTACCTCGACGCCGTCATCACGAAGTCGCCCACCAAGACCGATGGCATCCCGCTGGAAGGGAAACGTGCGGCGCTGGTGCCCAAGCACAGCGCGAACGTCTGGCTGATGCATGATCTTGGCCGCGGCTTCAGCGTCGGTGGCGGCGCCAACTACGTCGGCAAGCGCTTCGTCGGCACCAACAATACGGTGAGCCTCGACAGCTACGTCACCTACGATGCCGCGCTGCTGTATAAGGCCAAGACCTATGACCTGGCTCTGAATCTGAAGAACCTGAGCGACGAGAAGTACTTCGTGTCGGGTCATGATTCGAGCAACAACCTCAACGTGCCCGGCGCGCCGCGTAGCGCCGAGCTGACCGCGCGTCTGCGCTTCTAAAGCAAGACCAGCCGCCCCGCCTCCATGGGCGGCATTTTACTTCCTCGTTCCGGCGCCAATCCTGGCGCCGGACCACGCCTCTACGTCCATCCCCTCCGCCGTCCTCGCTGGCCGCTTGCCCCAACAAAAGCTAACGATTATCATTCTTATTTAGTAAGATTTCTAAGTGGAATGTCCGGCCGCGTGCCGGAACTCGAACGACAAGGAACATCATGCGAGAACTGATCCTGCTGGCCCACGTGCCCACCGCCCCGGTCAACGACGGCTTCCTGCCGGCCGCCAAGGCGCTTGGCCTTTCCGTCGTGCTGCTGACCGACTGCGCCGATGCGCACCGCGCGCACTTTGCGCAGGCAGGGCTTGCCGCCTACCCGGATGAAATCGTCGCGTGCGACGTATTCAACCCGTTGTCGGTGATCGAAGCGATCACGAAACGCAATACACGCCCGGCCGCCGTGTTTTCCAACAGCGATCATCTGCAGGCCTCGACCGCCATTGCGGCCACCTACTTCGGGCTGCCGGGTAAAGACTGGCGCACCGCCTACGCGGCCAAGAACAAGGCCGAGATGCGCGCCCGACTGGCCGAGCAGGGCATCGACACGCTATGGCACGCCGTAGTGTGCGACCCGGCGTCGCTGGCCGCTTTGGCCATCCTGCCGCTGCCGTGCGTCGTGAAGCCGCGCGAGGGCGTAGCCAGCCAGCAGGTGAGCCTTGCGCGCAGCCGCTCCGAGCTGGCCGAACAGTGCGCCGTCGTTTGGGCGCAGCATCCCGGCCAAGCGCTGCTCTTGGAGGAGTACCTGGACGGCCCGCTCTACACCTTGGAGACGCTGGGAGACGGTAAAGAGCTGCATGCCCTCGGGGGCTTTCGCGTCACGCTGTCGCCACCGCCGCATTTCGTGGAACTCGAGGCGGTGTGGGGCACCGAACTGCCGGCGGAGGTCGAAGCCAAGGTGCTGGAGACGATCCGGCGCTTCGGCGTCGGCTTCGGCGCCTGCCACACCGAATATGTTCTGACCACGAGCGGACCGCGCCTGATCGAGATCAACTACCGCAACATCGGCGACTATCGCGAATTCCTGCTGTCCGACGCGCTGCAGTTCCCGCTGTTCGAGCAGGTGCTGCGCCTTCATCTGGGTGAATCGCTGCCGGCACTTGCCGTGCCGCCGCGCGCCGCCTGGATCCGCTATTTCACCGCGCAGGAGGAAGGCCGCCTGCGTCAGGCCCCGTCGGCGTTCAAGCACGAAGCCGACGAGATCCGATTGGCCTACCAGCCCCTGCGCCGGATCGGTGACGCGATCCAGCTGACAAACTCCAACAAGGATTACGTCGGCGTGCTGCGTGGCAGCGGCCCCGACACCCACAGCCTGCAAGCCGCCGTCGAGCGTGCCAGTCAGGGGCTCTCGTGGGAGATCGCACAATGACCGCCCTCCTCTCTTCGTCCCCGCTCTCCCGGCAAGGCGTCGACTACGACGCCGACTACGTCTGCACTCGCGTGATCGACACCCTGCTGCGCGAAGACGTGCGCGACTGCGCCAGCCGCGGCGAGCTGCTGAGTGGCGACGCGCTGCCAGCTGGCCTCACTGAGAATGGCGAGGGCGGCCGGTACTGGCTGCGTGTTGCCCACCTCGGCTCGGCCGCGTTGTGGATCCCCGTGGTGCCGACTCGCTACATGCAGAGCTGGCGGCTTGCCCGGCTGCCGCTGCTGCGCGAGGACAGCACTAGCTGCACGCCGTTGTACGACATAGACGCGGTGCTGTCCGCTTTCGCCGACGGGCTGCCGCCCGAGGCCGCCCGCCTGTTCACCGACTACGCCATCGAATGCCGTACCGCGCTGGAACACCGCCGCACAGCGAAGGCCGAACGTGCGCGCTGGTTCGACGAGGCGGATGCGCTGCCGGGCCACAGCTTGCCGCGCTGGGAGCAACGACTGCTGCACCACGATCGGCTGGCCGCCTTCCTCGACCATCCTTACTACCCAAGCGCTCGCGCGAAGCTCGGCTTCGAACCCGGCGACCTCGCCCGCTACGCGCCGGAATTCCAGCCCAGCTTCGAGCTGAACTGGCTGGCGGTTCCGCGCACGCTCTATCATCCGAGCGGCACTGCGCTGCCGCCGGGTTGGCCGAACTTCGAGGACGTCGGCCTGCCTGCCGGCCTCGCCGCGGAACATGCGCTGGTGCCGGTACACCCGTTCGTCTGGCGGCACCATCTCGACGGATTTCTCGCCGAGGCCGGGCTGGCCGGACAGGTGATCCGCGCACCGCGTAGCCACCTCACGGTCACGCCGACGTTGTCGGTCCGCTCGCTGGTGCTGCACGACACGCCCGACTGGCACGTCAAACTGCCCCTGACCATCCGCACGCTGGGCGCGAAGAACATCCGCACCATCAAACCCAGCACTATCACCGACGGCCACCGCATCCAGACCTTGCTCGGCGCGATCGTGGCGCGCGAAACCAGCCTCCATGGCCAGGTGCTGCTCACCAACGAAGAAAATGGCGCTCACGTCGCACAGCGTCCTTTCCTGGGTTTCATCCTGCGCCGTTATCCGGAACAGGCACTGGCGAACGCGACGGCGGTACCGATCGCCGGCCTGCTGGCCGACGCGCCGCACGGCGGGTCGGTGGTCGAGGAGTTGGCGGCCCGCTACTACGACGGCGACCTGGACGCCTGGCTCGACGCCTACATGGAACTCACGCTGCGGCTGCACCTGACCCTATGGCTGCGCTACGGCATCGCGCTGGAGTCGAACCAGCAGAATTCGGTGCTGGTTTACGGTGACGACGGCTTGCGGTTGCTCTTGAAGGACAACGACGCCGCACGCATCGACACCGGACTGCTCGCCCGCCGCTGGCCGCAACTGGCGGACAAGCTGGCCGGCTTGGTGGATGCGCGTATCGCGGTGAGCGACGAGCTGCCCTTGGCGCAGATGTTCACCACCATCACCCTGCAGCTGAACATCGCGGCACTGATCGAGGGCATCGCCGAGCGCCGTGGCATCGATCCCGCCGCAAGCTACGCACGCGTGCGCTATCAGGTCGAAGCCGTGCTGGAGCAATTGGCGGCCGAGGGTGAAAACGTGGCGTTCGCGCGGCAGACGCTGCTTGAGGATGACACGCTGTACCTGAAGTACCTGCTGCGCGCCGCCTCGCTCGAGGAGAAGTCGCAGACCGGCGTCGCCGACGTCAACAAGTTCTACGGCAAGCGCGCGCCCAACTTCCTGAAGGCCGTGCGATGAGCGCGAACACGCGTCACGTGGTAGCGGTGGTGATGCTGTGCCACTTCGTCGCGTCGTTCGCCGCGCTAGGGATGCCACCGTTTTTCGCGCTGATCCTGCAGCACTCGCTGAACAACGACGTCCCCTGGCTCGCCGGCGCGTTCTACGTGGTGCCGACGCTGCTGGCAGCGCTGTCGGCACCGTGGTGGGGCCGGCTGGCCGACCGCTTTGGCAAGAAGCCGCTGCTGCTACGTGCCCAGCTTGGGCTGGCACTGAGCTTCCTCTTGGCCGGCTTCGCAACCAGCACGACGGGTTTCTTCGCCGCGCTGGTATTGCAAGGCGTGCTCGGCGGCACCTTCGCGGCGTCGAACGCGTACCTCGCGACAGTCGCCAGCGGTACGACGCTGACTCGCAGCCTGACCGCGATGCAATGGTCGGCGCGCGCCGCCCTGGTGGCGGCGCCGGCCAGCCTCGGGTTATGGATGGGAGTGGAATCGCCCATCGTGCTGTATCGATGGCTGGCGCTGTTGCCGCTCGCCGCCGCCACGCTTATCGCGCTGTTGCCGGCAGGCAGCATGGCGGCAAGCACCGCCAAGCATACACCGGCTCCCGCCTTGCCCGCGCCGGCCACGCCACGCCAGATCTACGCGCTGCAATTCGCGTTCATCTTCGCCACCGTGGCGACCTTCCCCTACTTCATCTCCGACCTGCAGCAGCGCCTGCCGGTACTGCCCGAGGCGGCCACCGGCGTGCTGTTCGGACTGCCTCACCTCGTCTATCTGGTGGCAGCGCCGCTGCTGTCACGCAGGTTGGGGCTGACGCCATCGCTCGGCCTGCTGGCGGCCGGCTATGGCGTACTGATGCTCAGCCTCGCCGCACAGGCAACGCCGCTGGGTCTGGCGGCCCTGGTCGGCTGGCGGTTGCTGATGGGGGCAGCGATGACGATCGGCTTCATCGGCTTACACGCGCTGGTGGCCAGCGTAGTACACACCGGCAACGCCGGGCGCACCTTCGGCTGGTTCGAGAGCAGTTCGAAGTGGGGCGGCGTCGCCGCCGGGCTCATGGCTGGCGCGGCAGTCGGCGCCGCCGGCACCCGCGCGCCCTTCCTGCTGGGCGCGGCAGCGCTGGCGCCGGCGGTCGGCTACCTGCTTCTCATCGCCCGGCGGATACCGGGCGCACAAACGGCTTGAACCTTCCGGGATGCGGCTGTCGGCCGCACCCGAGCTATTTCTTGGCCGCCTTGAGCGGCGAGTGAAAGGACTATCATGCAATCAAACGTGAACACTGCCGAACGCATCAATCCGGCGGAGCTGGCCGCGCAGCGGCGCTGCCAGGAAACGTTGCTCAACTGCTACTGCCGCGAAATCGCCGGACCCGGCGGACAACTGCGCATCGGCCCGCCATTCGGCCAGAACGACTGGCCGGCGGCAATCCGGATGATGCTGCAGCGCGACCACGGCCAGGTGCTGCAAGTGCAACTGCCGCATACCCACGACCGCCTGCTGACCGTCGTCGAGTCGGCCTCGGTCACCGGCAACTACCGCTACAGCTCGCCGGTGTACCACAAGGCGGAGAATAAGCCGTGGGCCCTGCTCGACTGGGAAGCGCTGGCCGCCTTGCTGCTGCGCGAGATGGCGCTGCAGCACGAGGTCACGCCGAATGTCGAGCTGATGGAACAGATTCGCAACAGCGTGGAAGTCGGCACCGAAGTGCTGGGGTTGCCGGTGCCGGACACGCTGCCCGCCGACCCGCTCGAGGCGTATATCGATTCCGAGCAATCGCTGACTTTCGGCCACCCCTTCCACCCTGCGCCGAAGAGCCGCCAGGGCTTTTCCGACGACGACCTCAAGCGCTATTCGCCGGAGCTGCGCACGCGATTCCCCCTCGCCTGGTTCGCGGTGCGGCACGAGGATGTGGCCCAGCAGTCTCTGCTGGAGGCCAGTTGCGACCAGCTGATTGCGCCGAACGCCCCGCCGGCACCGGATGGCTGCGTGGCGATCCCGGTGCATCCGTGGCAGGCGGGCTTCCTGCGCCAGCACCCGCTGGTGCGCCAGGCACTCGCCAGCGGCAGGCTACAAGACCTCGGCACGCAGGGAGGAGACTTCTATCCTACCTCGTCGATCCGCACGCTGTACCAGCCGGGCAATCCGTACTTCTACAAGCTGTCGTTGAACATTCGCATCACCAACTGCGTGCGCAAGAATGCCTGGTACGAACTGGAGAGCGCGATGCAGGTAAACAGGGTGCTGCGTCCGCTGCAGCCGGAGCTGGCCCGCCTGTTTCCTGGGTTGCAGTTGATGGAGGAACCGGCCTTCCTCTCGGTCGACCTGAAAGACCCCGATGTCGGGCAGAACCGCCAGGTGATCGAGGGCTTCGGGCTGATCCTGCGCCAGAGCGTGGATGTGTTGCGCACGCCCGACAGCGTGCCACTGTTGGCCGGCTCGCTGTTCGGCAATCACTACTACGGTGAAGCACGCACCCAAAAACTGCTCACCGACCTAGCCACGCGTGAGGGCAGCCGCATCGAGGCGATAACGGAGCACTGGTTCTCCGCCTACGTCGAGCAGCTGATCTACCCGGTCTTCTATCTGTTCTTCGCGCACGGCGTGGTGTTCGAACCGCACCTGCAGAATGTCGTGCTGGGACTGGAAAAGGGTTGGCCGAAGCAACTGTTCCTGCGCGACTTCGAAGGCGTCAAACTGACGCCTTCGCGCCACCCGGCCGAGACCATGCCGGACATCAGCGAGCGTGCCCGAGCCTCGCTTTGGTACGAAGAGGAACTGGGCTGGAACCGCATCGCCTACTGCGTGTTCGTCAACAATCTGTGCGAGGTGGTGGCCCAACTGGGTGCGGCACAGCCAGAACTGACGACGCGGCTATGGTCCATCGTGCGCCATCACCTGCACTACTACCAAGCACATTATGGCAACGCCGCCTCCAGCCAGCGCATCAACGCGCTGTTGGCCGGCGCGCCCTTCCCGGCCAAGACCAATTTCAGCAACCGCTTTTTCCAGCGCGCCGACCGTGCCTCGACCTACGTGCCGGTGACCAACCCGATCGCACTGGTCGGTGGGGAGGCTACATGGCTCTGAACGCGAATGCACTGCGCTGGGTGCCGGTGTTCGAGCGGCTGCGCCAGGAAGTGGGCACAGATGACGCTCCCTTGAGCTCCTACCTGTACGACCTGGAAGCACTGCGCTGCCATGCTGGCTCGCTGACGGCGGCGCTGCCTCCTGGCTTCGAGCTGTTCTACGCGATCAAAGCCAACTCCGATGAGCCCATCCTGAAGACACTGGCGCCGCTCACGCATGGCTTCGAGGTCTCTTCCGGCGGCGAGTTGGCCTGGGTGCGCTCGCACTTCGCCGACACTCCGATCATCTTCAGCGGACCGGGCAAGACCAACACCGAATTGACCCAAGCGCTCGACCTCGGCGTCGAGGCGCTGCACGTCGAAAGCCGGCACGAACTGGAACGGCTGGCCTGGCTCGCACGCGAACGCGGCGTCACCGCCCCTGTGCTGCTGCGCGTGAACCTGGCTATCGAGGGATTGCAGGCCACCACACTGATGATGGGAGGCAAACCGACACCGTTCGGCATCGCCGGCGACCAGTTGCCGGACTGCCTGGCGTGGCTGCGCGCCCATCCGGAGATCACCCTGCGCGGGTTTCACTTCCACCTGATGTCACACCAGCTCGATGCCGCCACCCACCTGCGGCTGCTCGGCGCCTATCTGGATCAGGTGAGACGCTGGCGTCATGACTATGACCTCTCCACGCTCGATCAGGTCAACGTCGGCGGCGGTATCGGCGTCAACTACCGCGAGCCGGAACGCCAGTTCGACTGGCCAACCTTCGCCGCAGGACTCACCGAGCTATCGACTCAGCGCGACGGGCTCACCGTACGCTTTGAGTGCGGGCGCTACGTCACCGCGTTCTGCGGCTACTATGCGATGGAGGTAATCGACGTGAAACACGCCTTCGACCGCACCTTCGTAGTCGCACGCGGCGGTACCCACCAGTTCCGAACGCCTTACGCCCAGGGGCACAGCCACCCCTTCCGCGTGCTGCCGGTCGACCACTGGCCCCACTCATACCCGCGCCCCGAAGTACGCGGGACGCGTGTCAGCGTGGTCGGTCAACTGTGCACGCCGAAGGACCTGTTGGCCTACGATGCACCGGTCGAGCACGTGCGCGCTGGCGATCTCGTGGTCTTTCCTTATGCCGGGGCCTATGCGTGGCACATCTCGCACCATGACTTTCTGCGCCACCCGCACCCCAGGCATATCTATCTTCCGGCAGAATCCCCAGCATCGTCTCTCGACTAGCTGCGGCCATTAAAGAGACTCCGACGAAAAAGCGGCCTGGATAAGGCCGCTTTTTGCGCCTCAATCAAGCGGTATCGCTATCGTCAATATCGTGCCTCGGCCCGGCACACTATCGATGTTGAACTCGCCCCCCAGCGTGCTGACCCTCTCCTTCATGCCCACCAGCCCGAACGAACTTGTTTTCTTGACATCTTTCATGCCGACGCCGTTGTCCTTGATCTGAAGGCGAAGCTGACGGCCAACCCTGTAAAGCTCGATGTCCACCCGCGTCGCTTGGGCATGCCGGGTGATGTTCGAGAGCGACTCCTGCAGGATGCGGAACAGTGTAGTGGCGCGCTTGTCGTCCAGGTCGCAGTGAAAATCCTCCTCTTTGGCCCGAATCGAGCACACGATTCCAGTACGCTGCCGAAACTCCTCCAGCTGCCACTCGATCGCTGCCTGCAAGCCCAGATCGAGTACGGGTGGGCGCAGATCGTTGATGATGCCGCGCACGCTCCTGATGGCCGTGTCGATGTGATTCAGGACATCGCCCATCTTCTTGTTGAGTTCGGGGGGCACGGTGCTGGTGCTCTCATACAGCATGGAGATATCGATGCGCAGCGCCAGCAGGCTTTGCCCCAGCTGGTCATGGATTTCCCGTGCGATCCGCTTTCTCTCCTCCTCCTTGATCTGCTCCTGATAGGAAGCGAGCTCGCGCAGCAGCCGCTTCGATTTCTGCAATTCTTCAGCCTGCAACGTCAGCGTGCGCTGGAGGTAGAACAGGTCGACGAACACCCGGATCTTGGCACGCAGCACTTCGGGCACAATCGGCGAGAAAATATAATCCACGGCGCCGGAGGTATAACCGCGGATGCTTTCCGAATCCGTGCTGGCCTCGGCGGTGACGAAAATGATGGGCGTATGGGCGGACTTCGGCCGGCCATGGATCAGGGCGGCGGTTTCGAAGCCGTCCATTTCCGGCATCTTGACGTCGAGCAAGATCACCGCGAAGTCGCGCTGCAAGAGAAGACGCAGCGCCTCGCACCCCGAGGTCGCGGTGGCGACGTCGAGGCCCATATCGTCGATCACCGTGGCCAGCGCCGCCAGCTTGGCCGGATTGTCGTCGACCAGCAGTACGGGGGCCGGCACGCCATCCGGCGGGGCCAGTTGCCCGGATGGAATACCCTGCTTGAAGAGGTGGACGTCTTGTCTCTGCGTAGCCATGTCGGATTCATCCAGGCACGTTGTTCAACGTGCCGATGCCAGTCAGCGATAGAGCCATTTGCGCATCAGCGACAGTAGTTGCGCGGTATCCACCGGCTTGCTGACATAGTCGGACGCACCCGCTTCGATACACTTTTCGCGATCGCCTTTCATCGCCTTGGCGGTCAGGGCAATCATGGGCAGGGCTTCGAATCGTTTGATGGTGCGTATCTGGCGCATAGTTTCGAAGCCATCCATCTCGGGCATCATGATGTCCATCAGGACGATGTCGGTATCGGGCTGCTGTTGCAACAGGTCGATCGCGGTGCGGCCGTTCTCGGCCGAGGTCACCTGCATCTTGTTGGACTCCAGCACGCTGGTGAGCGCAAAGATATTGCGCACATCGTCGTCCACCACCAAAGCTTTCTTGCCTTCGAGACCATCCGGGCCCTCATAGAGTTTTTCCAGCATCGTGCGCTGGTGCGGCGGCAGCGTAGCGACGGCGCGGTGCAGAAACAGCACCGTTTCGTCCAGCATGCGTTCGGGCGACTGGACCTCCTTGATGGCGCTCTTGCCGGCCAGTGCCCGGAGATGTGCCCGTTCCGGTTTCGTCAGTTCTTCCATGCCATGGACAATGACCGGCATATCGCGCGTCGCGTTGCTCTCCCGTAGCGCTTCGAGCAGCTTGATGCCGGACATGTCGGACAGTTTGAGATGGAGCGCCATGCAGTCGTAGCGTTTCTTGCTCAGCCTTTTCAAGGCGGCGCTGCCAGTGCCGGCCGCCTCGATCTGCACCCCATCGCCGCCGACCAGTTCGGCAAGACGGGTGCAACGTTCCTCGTCGCTGTCGACCACCAGCAGATTCTTCGCCTTGCGCTGCGCGAATTTCACGAGGCCCGACAGCGCTTGCCGAATCTCGTCGGCCGTGACCGGCTTGACCAGGCAAGCGAGCGCGCCGTAGCGCAGTCCACGGCTACGGTCATCGTCGGCGACGATGATCTGGACCGGAATGTGACGCGTGGCGAAGTTGCGCTTGAACTGTTCGAGAGTCGACCAGCCATCGATATCCGGCAGATCCAGGTCCAGCATGAGGGCGGCCGGCTTGAAGCGCTCGGCCAGTTCCAGTATCTCCGTACCGCGGGTCGTGACAACGCCCCGGAAGCCGTTCTTGTGCGCGGCATCAAGCAGATTGCCGGCGAATTCGGCGTCGTTCTCCAGCATCAGCAGCAGTTGGTCGCCAGGCTGGATGGATTCGCGGTCGTCGACGATCTGCACCGGCTGGGGGGAGAGGTCGCGCCTGCCCTGCCCCTGGCCGATCTCGACCGATGATTCGTCCAGCGCCGGGCGCTGGGCATCGTAGGTACGCTGCGGCACGAACAGGGCAAAGGTGCTGCCTATGCCGATTTCGCTGGAGATCAGCCGCAGCTCGCCGCCCAGTTGACGGGCCAGTTCACGGCTGATCGACAGACCGAGGCCTGTGCCGCCGTATTTGCGCGAGGTGCCGGTATCGGCTTGCTGGAATGCCTCGAAGATGAGGTTCTGCTTGTCGCTGGAGACGCCGATGCCAGTATCGGAAACCACGAAGGCCACTACCGCCTCGGCGCGGTTCAAGCCGATGTGATCAGCGCTCCACCCGGCCATGGCGGGCGCGATGCCGATCTTGACACCGCCTTTCTCGGTGAACTTGAAGGCGTTGGACAGCAGGTTCTTGACCACTTGCAACAGGCGCTTCTCGTCAGTCCAGATCGAGGGCGGCAAGGTCGGCGCCAGTTCGATCGTGAAGCCCAGAGCCCGGTTTTCGGCAACAGGCCGGAAGGTGCGTTCGATCTGGTCGTGCAGATCGGCAAACGATGCTTCGCCCAGATCCAGACTGACCGTGCCCGACTCGATCTTGGACAGATAGAGAATCTCGTCGATCAGCTCCAGCAGGTCCTTGCCCGCGCTGTAGATGGTCTTGGCATAGTCCACCTGCTTGGCCGTGAGGTTGTGTTCGGCATTGTCGCTGAGCTGCTGGGCCAGGATCAGCAGGCTGTTCAGTGGCGTTCTGAGCTCGTGCGACATGCTGGACAGAAACTCGGACTTGTACTTGGAGGTCAGTGTCAGCTGCTCGGCCTTCTCTTCCAGCGACAGCTTGGTGATCTCGACCTCGCGGTTCTTGCGCTCGACCTCGGCCTTCTGCTCTTCCAGCAGACGAGCCTTGTGCGCCAGCTCCTCGTTGGTCTGTCTCAATTCCTCTTGCTGGCTCTGCAACTCCTGCGCCAGTAGTTGCGACTGTTTGAGCAGCTCCTCGGTGCGCATATTGGCCTCGATGGTATGGAGCACGATGCCGATCGATTCGGCCAACTGATCGAGAAAGGTCTGATGAATGACGCTGTACGGCTTGAACGAGGCCAACTCGATGACGGCCTTGACCTGGTTCTCGAACAGGATAGGAAACACGATGATATTGAGTGGGGCGGCTGCGCCCAGCCCGGAGGAGATGGCGACGTAATTGCTCGGGACATCGGTTATCAGGATGCGGCGCTTCTCGTAGGCACACTGTCCGACCAGGCCCTCGCCGATCCGCCATTCGTCGTTCACATTGATATTATGCTTGTATGCGTAGGCCGATAGCAGCTTGAGCTTCGGCTGATCGGTCTGGCCCTCGTCCATCATGTAGAACACACCATGCTGGGCGTTGATGAGCGGGGCGAGTTCGGACAGCACCATCTTCGACACCGCCACCAGGTCGCGCTGGCCCTGCAGCATGCGGGTGAATTTGGCAAGGTTGGTCTTGAGCCAGTCCTGTTCCGCGTTCTGCCGTGTTGTATCACGCAGGTTGCGGATCATCTCGTTGACGTTGTCCTTCAATTCCGCCACCTCGCCCTTGGCTTCCACTTGCACCTTGCGGGTCAGGTCGCCCTTGGTCACGGCGGTGGCCACGTCGGCAAGCGCGCGCACCTGGTTGGTCAGGTTGGCCGCCAGGTTGTTCACGTTGTCGGTCAGATCACGCCAGGTGCCGGCCGCGCCGGGCACGTTGGCCTGCCCGCCCAACTTGCCCTCGACGCCGACTTCCCGTGCCACCGAGGTGACCTGCTCGGAGAATAGCGCCAAGGTATCGGTCATGTTGTTGATGGTGTCGGCCAGTTCGGCGATCTCACCCTTGGCTTCCACGGTGATCTTGCGGCCAAGGTCGCCCTTGGCCACCGCCGTCGTCACGTCGGCGATGTTGCGCACCTGGTTGGTCAGATTGGCCGCCATGCTGTTGACCGAGTCGGTCAGATCGCGCCAGGTGCCAGACACGCCGCGCACCTCCGCTTGTCCGCCGAGTTTGCCTTCGGTGCCGACCTCGCGCGCCACGCGGGTTACCTCGGCGGCGAAGCTGTTGAGCTGATCCACCATGGTATTGATGGTGTTCTTCAGTTCCACGATCTCGCCCTTGGCTTCTACGGTGATCTTGCGGCCGAGATCGCCCTTGGCCACCGCCGTGGTCACGTCGGCGATGTTGCGCACCTGGTTGGTCAGGTTGGCCGCCATGCTGTTGACCGAGTCGGTTAGATCTTTCCAGCGGCCCCCCGCGCCGGTCACCCTGGCCTGGCCGCCGAGCTTGCCTTCAGTGCCCACCTCGCGCGCCACCCGCGTCACTTCGTCGGCGAAGGTCGAGAGCTGATCGACCATGGTGTTGATGGTGTTCTTGAGCTCGAGAATTTCTCCCTTGGCCTCGACGGTGATCTTCTTGCCGAGGTCGCCACGCGCCACCGCCGTAGTCACCTGCGCGATGTTGCGCACCTGGGTGGTCAGGTTGGCCGCCATGCCGTTGACCGACTCAGTCAGGTCGCGCCAGGTGCCAGACACGCCGCTTACCTTGGCCTGGCCGCCGAGTATCCCCTCAGTACCGACTTCACGCGCCACGCGGGTTACCTCGGAGGCGAAAGAGCCCAGCCGTGTCACCATGGTGTTGACGATCTGGGCGGACGTGAGGAACTGGCCACGCAGTTTCAGGCCGTCGAGATTCATCGGCACCTGCTGCCCCAGGTCGCCCTCGGCCACCGAGCCGATGACGCGGATCATCTCGTTCATCGGGCTGATCAGATCGTCGGCCAGCGCGTTGCTCGAGTCGACGATCTTGCGCCACGAGCCCTTCATCATCGGCAACTCGATACGCTCCTCGACCTTGCCTTGCTTGCCGACCAGGCGCGCTACGCGTTCGAACTCGGCCGTGGTATCGGCCGCCATGTCGATGATCTCGTTGAGCGTATCGGCGATCTTGCCCGGCATGCCGGTCCAGTCTTCCGGCATGCGCGTGGTGAAGTCACCCCGGCGAAAGGCCTTCAGCGTTGTCAGCAAGGTGTTCATGTCCAAAACTTCCATCGAAGCCGTCTTGGTCATCATGGTTCTGTCCCATCAAAATGGATGTCGCGCTTGGGGGCGATACCCAGGGCGTGCACAGCCGTCGCCATAGTCGCGTTGCCGGAAGGCGCCAGCTGTTCAGCGTTGACGCTCTCGCACATCACGCTCCTGGATTGCCTTTGACGCAACAAACAGCAGGGTGTTCTCGGGCCACAAAACAAAGGCTTTATTTTCAAAATATTAGCAAGACTTGATGACCACCCCCGGATAGAAGGCAGCACCCCGTTTCATGCCTTGCCCCTTACTGGTGGTGGGGGTATGGTGGAATGGCGCAAGCGCACAGCCTTGCATTCATCAGGTGTCCTGGGGATATTCAGATGAGCGACAAAAGTATCAGAGCCTTGCTGGTCGACGATCACAGCATCATCCGTAACGGTGTGCGGCGCATGCTGGAGACCGTGGACGACATCACCGTGACCGGCGAGGCGGAAACGGCACAAGACGCGATGCGCCAGGTGCGAGAGAACGACTTCGACGTGGCGCTGATCGATATCGGCCTGCCCGACAAGAATGGCCTTCAACTACTCAAGTTAATACACGCAGAAAAGCCCGATATCGCAGTGCTCATGCTGAGCATGCACTCGATCGATGCCTATGCGGTACGCGCGATGAAGTATGGCGCCGCGGGGTATCTCACCAAGGATATTGCGGCAGGCACTCTGGTGGCCGCCGTACGCAAGGCCGCCGGCGGCGGCAAGCACATCAGTCCTGAACTGGCCGAGAAACTGGCCGAGACTCTCGGCAGGAAGGAAACCGCCCCCCACGAGGCGCTATCCGACCGGGAACTGGAAGTCCTGAAGCTGCTCGCAGAGGGCGAAAAGCTGGTCCGCATCGCGGAAATCCTGCATTTAAGCCCGAGTACCATCACGACTTACCGGGCCCGTATCCTGGAAAAAACGGGCTTGGACAGCAACGTGAAGCTGGCCCGCTATGCGCTCGAACATGGTCTGTTGACCTAGGGCTCCGAGCGCCCTGTGCGACGACTACCCGGCCAGGATTTCTGCTGACGCGAGACGCCGATAAAGGGGGGCCGGCAGTGGCAACGATTCGGCAGGAGGGAGCCCGAGAGGAGTCCGCCCGGTTTCGCTGCCGGCGGCATCCCGCTGGACCAGCTCACCGGCATCGAAGTCGTACTCCCAGTGCCCCACCTCGTTCCACTTGTGGAGAAAGTAGGTATAAAACGGCACAAACAGCCCCTGCCCCGGGTCGGCATGTTGCAGCCCGAACACGTACTCATGCTGGTCCTTCAGCGCACGGCCGGCATGGCAATGCTGTACCCAGACGCAATCGTCGACGACGACAAGCTTCCAGAACGGGTCATGATCGTAGAACTTCAGCGATACCTTCTTGCCTGCTTTCCGACACTCGTCCAGGAGGGCAATGCTGGCGGTCATTTCTTCTTGAAAGGTCGACAGCGTGACCTCTCCCGGCAGCGACTCGACCCGCTTCCTCGCCGCCTCGCTGTTCGGGTTGAGCAGCATGACGCGTATCTCGTACGCGGTCGAGAGTACATCCTTCAGCAGGCTTTCCGGGTCGATCAAGGTATCGTGCCCGGTCAGCGAGAGAATGCAGACGTCGCGTGCCACCGGCAAGGACCGCACAAGGTGGCGTTCGTGCAGGGCCGATAGCCAACTCTTGCGGGGATGCCGCGTGAAGACCAGGGAAGCCATCTTGGCGCTGGCCAGGCGGCGATGGTTGTCCCACGCGCGTTTCCACAGGTTGAACAATACCGTCAGGATGGAGGCGAGCAGGATTTCCGTGGCCAGCAGCACGTTCGGATTCAGTTCCATCCGAGGCCACCATACATACAGGATGTAACGCGCGGCATCCGGCGTGGCAAACGCAATGGCCACGGCAAGCAAGGTGATAAGGCCATGCGTCAGGATATGCCGCAGCAAAGTCCATACGTCGTGTTCTTTAGTGGTGTGTTCCATAGACCGTTCGCCTCCATTTCGGGATTTCTCTTTGCAGGTTGGGCGTGGTGTCGATCTGTCCGGCGAGGCCCTCCAGCATGCAGCGCATGCAACGCATGGCGCACAGTCCGTGGCCCTTGTCGTAAAAGGCATAGGCGCCGGCCTTGGTGAAATATTTCCGATGCGCGAGGTCGGTGCAGTTGCTGACCACGATGACTTCCGACATCGGATATTCGGCGACATAGCGCCGATGGGTCAGGTCCGCGCAATTGCTGACCACGATGACTTTCGTCATTGGATACTCGTCGGCGATTACTCGCAGTATTTCCATGCCCTCGCTTTCACTGACGTGGATATCCAGCAAGAGCACGTCGGGCGGTGCCCGCCTGATCGCGGCGATGGTGGCAGAGGCGCAGTTGAACTCCCCCGCCAGAAACAGCCCCGGAATGCTGGCAGCCACTGAACGCCACAGTGCGCGCACAACATCGGAATCCTCGACGACGAACAGGCGCGTAGGACGCAAAGCGCGGACGGGCGTCGGTGTAGTCAATGTTTCGGTGTCAAAAATACGCATGGTCTGACCCCTCTCTTCTGACATCTTGTTGGCAAACGCGGGCGGGCAAAATCCCCGCCAGTGGATGAAACTTTCATGGAGTGAGCAGTATGCAGAAGTTGGCCGCACGCCGTTATCGTGGTTAGAAGCGCTGGGGCGTAGGTGAAACCGGTCAAAAACGTGTAGGGGTTCGACGACAAGTCGCTGGATGAGCATGCCGGCCTGCTGTTGCAGTCATCCCTGCAACTAACAGGCTTTTTCAACAACTTTGCAGAAAGATTGGGGTTTTCAGGAACGCTGTGTCTATTCGGCTTCGTTGCAAGCACACAAAAATGAAAAAAGCCTTGTTTGGCAAGGCAGGAAGTTTTCACTAACGTTGCATCCCTACAGTAGGTTTTCTAAGTTATTGAAAACCTTATTCATACAGTTGAGAAATACACCAAAGCAGGGCGTAACCTTGTAAAGTTACGTTTTGCTTTACTCATGCGGTAAGCCTACCGAAGTTCGCGGACCCCTACCGGTTCGCTTACTTCTGGAACAACGCCCCCGGCTGGCCATGGGAAAGGCCTGAGCGGTTTGGCTCAGGCGCTGCTTAAACCACGCCTCAGACTTCCCAATATTCCTTTTCCCGGCCCTGCGAGCCGGGATTGAGCTGCTCGTGCAGACTGCGCAGTCTTTCCGGCTCGCCACGCACGCGGAACCAGCTGCCCTCTTCCTCGGCACGCTCATCCAGCACCTGGCAGTGGCTGTAGATTTCGCCGCGCAACTGCTGAGCCGACCACGGCAGCAGCAGCTCGTCTTCCACCAGATCCCGCTGGAAGAAGGAGACGATGGCCGCGTGCAGGCTGGCCACTTCTTCCGGACGACGCGCACTCATCACCACGCAGCCCGGATAGCGTTCCTGCAGTTCGGCAGTCCAGGCAGCCTGCTCGGCTTCATCACCAACATGGTCGATCTTGTTGAACACGCAAATGCGCGGCACTTCGTCGGCGCCGATTTCCTGCAGCACCTCGTCGGTCACTTCCAGCTGGCGCTGGAAACCGGGGTCACTGGCATCAATCACATGCAGCAACAGCGCCGCATCCAGCGCTTCTTCCAGCGTCGACTTGAAAGAGGCCACCAGTCCGTGAGGCAGGTTCTTGATGAAGCCGACAGTATCGCTGACCAACACGCGCGGCACACTTTCCGGGTGGAGGGCACGCACCGTGGTGTCCAGCGTGGCGAACAGCTTGTTGGCCACTAGCACCTCGCTGCCGGTCAGCGCCCGCATCAGCGTGGACTTGCCGGCATTGGTATAACCCACCAGTGACACCCCGCCCAGGCCCTGGCCCTGACGTTCCAGACGGCGCGCGCGCTGGGTCTTGCGCTCCAGTTCCATGGCGATGATTTCGCGTTGCAGCTCGGCGATGCGATCACGGACCTTGCGACGGTCCAGCTCGGTATGCGATTCACCGGCACCACGACCACCCGTACCGCTGCGCTGCCGGCCTTGCGGACCGGCCAACTTGGCCGCTTCGCGCAGGCGCGGAGCCATATAGCCAAGACGGGCGATTTCCACCTGCGCGCGTGCCGCGCGCGAGCGGGCATTGCGATGGAAAATCTCCAGGATGACCATGGTGCGGTCCATCACCTCGCAACCAATGGCCAGTTCCAGATTGCGCGCCTGCGACGGCGAGATTTCGTGGTCCACCAGCAGCACGTCGAACTCGACAGTACTGGGGTCCAGCTCTTGAGGTTCTTCTTCCAGTTCGTCGTTGCGGATGCCTCGATTGACGAACATGCTGATTTCTTCCAGCTTGCCCACGCCCAGATAGGCCGTGCGGTCGAAGCTGTTACGCTTTTGAACAAAGGTCTGCACCACCTGGAAACCCAGCGTCTTGGCCAACTCGCTCAGTTCGGTGAGCGAGGCCTCGAACTCGGCATCACTGACATCCGGCAACTGGACCGAGGTCACAAGGGCGTAGCGAAGCTTTTCTTCGACTTCTGTTTGCATGTGCAGATTGCTTTACTTGATGGCGAGCCCAGATATTACTCACAAATGGCACTTCCCGCTGGCAGGATGAGTGACTGGCAATCGATCCCCAGCCACCTACTGCCCCCTGACAAGCAAGCGCCGCCATCTGGGCGCACACCGGCAGCCGCCACGCCACGCCTTCCTTGACCGCGTGGCTGGGGCAGCCGATACTCCTGCGGCCCCAGGCCGCAAGGCCCTCACACTTATGCTCTTGATCATTCATGCCATTCACTTCTCTGGGCCTGCAACCATCACTGGCCCAAGCCGCCCTCAGCCAGGGCTACATTGCCCCCACCGCCATCCAGGGCGCCGCCATTCCTGCCATTTTGCAGGGCCGTGATGTACTGGCCACCGCGCAGACTGGCTCCGGCAAGACAGCGGCCTTCTGCCTGCCGCTGCTGCAGCAATGGCTGGCGAGTCGCCCGGGTTCGCGACGTCAGGTCCAGACACTGATCCTGCTGCCCACTCGTGAACTGGCGGTTCAGGTCGGCAACACCCTGCGCGAACTGGCCCTGTCCCTACCACGGGGCGTGAAAGTTGCCGTGGTCTATGGCGGCGTCTCCATCAACCCGCAGATGATGGCCCTGCGCGGCGGTGCCGACATCGTGGTGGCTACCCCCGGACGGCTGCTGGACTTGATCGCGCACAATGCACTGAATATTTCCACCGTCAGCACCTTGGTACTAGACGAGGCCGACCGTCTGCTCGACCTCGGTTTTGCCGACGAACTGGGCAGCCTGCTGGCCTTGCTGCCACCCTACCGACAGAACCTGCTGTTTTCCGCCACTTTTCCACCCGCCGTTCACACCCTGGCGGAACAACTCCTGAGCGAGCCTCTGCATATCGACATTGCGCAGACCGCCACCACTGCACCGGATATCCGCCAGCGCGCCATCGAAGTGGACGCAGGCCAGCGCACCATGCTGTTGCGCCACCTGTTGCAGACGCATGGGTGGGATCGAGTACTGGTGTTCGTGGCCAGCCGACAGGCTGCCGACCGTGTAACCGGCAAGCTGCAACGTGCCGGCATCCGTGCGGCGGCCCTGCATGGCGATTGCAGCCAGGGACAGCGCGGCCAAGTACTGGCCGATCTCAAGTTGGGACAGTTGCAGGTCCTGGTGGCCACCGACGTGGCAGCTCGCGGCATCGACATTCCCCTCCTGCCGGTGGTGGTCAACTACGATCTGCCACGCTCGCCGGTGGACTACACCCACCGTATCGGCCGTACCGGCCGGGCCGGTGCTAGCGGTGAAGCCATCAGTTTCATCAGCGCCGACTGCGCCGCCCATTTCCAGCTGATCGAAAAGCGCCAGCAGGTACGGCTGCAGCGCGAACAGATTGCCGGTTTCGAGCCAACCGTCACCGCAAACGTCGCTAGCGCAGGCCACACCGCCGAACAAGCCGGCAACGGAGGCATCAAGGGCAAACGCAAGAGCAAGAAAGACAAGCTGCGCGAAGCCGCCGCTCAGCAGCAGGCTGGCAACAGCTAGGACGAGTCATGGCGACAGTGCTTCGCCATCACCCCCTATGGGTAACGGTCGCTGCCCCCTTGCAGCAAAGCCGGCAGCAGAGGATGGAAGACGCGCCCCCAACCTCTACCGCCAACCACCGGCTAGACGATGACCGTCAGCTTGGCCGAAACCCAGACCACCACAACCGCCAGCAGAAGGGAAAGGTACGGCAGGACGCCGGCGCGGGCGTGCGGTAACTCCATGTCCTTGCGCATGGACGCCGGAAACTGCCCCTTGTCCTGCCAGTAATGGCGGTAGATGAACACCGGCACGATCAGGAAAGTGGCAATCAGCCCATTGCGCAGCGTGTTCTCGCCCTGGAAGTTGGCGCCGGCGCCAACGAACACCAGGTCGAGATAACCGCACAGCACGCCCAGTGCCAGCAGCCAGTTGGCGCACTTGTATGGACGCGGCCAGTCGGCACGGTCGAGGCGGTGAATCCAGCCAGACTGCAAGTTGAGGAACACGAAGATCATGTAGCAGACGTTGGAGATCGACAGCACGGCCATGTAGTTCGACATCAACAGCAGGAACAGGTTGAACACCAGGTCGGTCCACATCGCGCGGGTCGGGGCGCCGTGCTCGTTGACGTGCGACAGGTATTTCGGCAGCCAGCCGTCAACCGATGCCTGGTACAGGGTGCGCGACGACCCCATCATCGACGTCATCACAATCAGCAGGATCGACATCACCAGCATCACCACGATGACGTTGAACACCACCACTCCACCACCGACAAACTTGGCCATGGCGGCGCCGACACCCGAGCCATCGACAATGGCCGGGGCGAGCATGCCGGAGAGACCCAGTTCACCCTGAAAGGCGATCGGCACCGCGATGAACATGAACAGGCACAAGAGCCCCGACGACACGATCGCCTTGAAGGTGTCCTGCTGCGGGTTCTTGAACTCCCGGGTGTAGCACACGGCGGTTTCGAAGCCGAAGGTCGACCAACAGGCAAGGAACATCGCGCCCATTGCGGTACTGATGCCGGCGGCGTTCCAGCTTCCCATCACCGAGGCGCCGGTGGCGTCATGCATCAGTGGCAGCAACGGCAGGAAATTCGTCGAGGGCATGTCGCCGGTGAACAGGGGAACCAGTGCAATCACCACCAGCGGCGTCAGCGAAGCGATGCCGAGAATGCGCTGGGTTCGGGCGGCGGCCGAGGCGCCGCTGTGCTGCAACTTGAACGTGATCAGCAGGAAGATTACCGCCAGGACAAAGGTGGAATTGATCCGCAGCGTCAGGTCCTTGCTGATGAAGCCCAGATCCAGCAATGTGACCTGCCAGGTGTTGATGGCGGCGTCGGCCGGGAACAGGTTGCTCAGCATGTAGCCGGCAGCCAGACTGGTACCGAGCGCCAGCATCGGCGACCAGGCGATCCAGTTGCACCACACCGATACCGGGGCCACGAACTTGCTGTAGCGGACCCAGCCGAGTGCGCCGTACACCGATGCCCCACCCGACTTGTGCGGGTAGAGCCCGGAGATTTCGGCATAGGTAAAACACTGCGCGAATCCGACCAGGATGGCCAGAATCCAGATGATCCACGCTGGCTGGCCAATGGTGGAGGACACGCCACCGATGGTGAACAGCACGCCGGCAGGTACGCCGCTGGTCACCCAGAACGCATCCCTCCAGGTGAGGTTGCGATGCAGGTCCTGGGTTTGCCCGGAAACGTGCGTCCGGGCACCGCCTGCTGCGGGAAAAGGCAGCACTTCTTCTTGCAAACTCACACTACGTCTCCTTTGGTGCTGCATTTGATGGTTTGGCCCGCGAAACGCGGGCGCAGACCATTGCTGCCTGTCATGGCAGTCGTTTTTTATAGGCAGGGAAATTTAGCTGGCTTTTCTCATTCCTTGTAGCCAGCCAACGGCAAGGCAAACCACGCTACTGTCCCGACAAACACGATTTGTTCGGCACAGTGCGACCTGCCAGGCGGGACCGAGCAAGGTTGCACGGTTACCGTTGTAAGGCATGCCGGGCTAGCTCTCTTGTCCTGACCGGTACCTGACTGGCCAAATTGCGTCATCGTGAGTGGTGACGCCAGGAGAGCCGTCCGCCGGTCGGGCAAGAGCGCAAGCACGGAAAGGAGAGTCCGCAGGCCCGATGCTCATATCGACACAAAGCAACTGGAGAAGCCAGGGCGGCTCAGGGTATGCTCAAGCACGGAACCGCTCATTGTTGGCGGGCTCGTCCCTTATCCTTCTTCCTGATACCGGGTGCCATGGAAAAAAATCGGCTTGAAGCGTTCAGCGACGGTGTGCTGGCCATCATCATCACCATCATGGTGCTGGAACTCAAAGTACCGCATGGAGAATCGCTCTCCGCCCTGCTGCCCTTGTGGCCGGTCGTCATCAGCTACGTGCTGAGCTTTATCTACGTCGGCATCTATTGGAACAACCACCATCACATGATGCACGCCACCAAGAGTGTCAACGGCGCTGTTTTGTGGTCGAACCTCCACCTGCTGTTCTGGCTGTCCTTGCTGCCTTTTACCACGGGTTGGATGGGCGAGAATCATTTTGCACGCTGGCCGACCATGCTCTATGGCCTGAATCTGCTGTTGTGCGCGGTGGCCTACAACATGTTGCAGACTTGCCTGATCCGCCATCACGGGCCGGACAGTCTGCTGGCACGCGCCATCGGGCGGGATCTGAAGGGTAAAGCGTCACCAGTGCTCTACCTGCTAGGTATCGTGACTGCCGGCCTGGACTACCCCCATGGCGGGATGATTATTTTCGTCGGCGTCGCCCTGCTGTGGTTGGTGCCTGATCGGCGGATGGAAAGGGCCATGGCGGCGAGGCATCCCACCGCCGGGAAATAAGCCTTCTTCACAGCCCGATGCAGCGAGGCCACGACCATCTACCCGTCGTTTGGCGCGCTTTCCTCGCCACGTTGCATAGCCTCATGGCTTATGGAAGGGCGTAAGGCATCCTGCTCTTCATCCTACTGGCATCGACTGAATCGCCTCGGCCAGCCAACGCTCGAGCGCGATGGCGTTGCTGGGATGGACCACCGTATTGCAACTCACCACCCGTGCGGCCCCGGCACCGGTCAGCAGGTCGACGGCTCCCGCGGTGAAGATGGCATGCACGGCGACGCAGACTGCCGGGTTGGCCCCGAGTTGCCTCAGGTGCTGCAAGGTTTCGGCCATGGTGTGGGCGGTGGACACGATGTCATCGACCAAGACCGGCGTGTGACCGGACAAGCGGGTTATGTCGGGACGGGACACCTCCACCTGCCGGTCGCCATGCCGGGTCTTGCTCAGGACCAGATAGGGAGCCTGGGCCAAGGCCGCGACCTCGGCGACCCATTGCCTGCTTTCCTCGTCCGGGCCGATCAAGAGCGGCATGGGCACGTTGGCAGCGATCCACTCGGCCATGGCAGGCGCGGCATGGACCACACGCGTGGCGCAGCGGTAGACCTGTTCCAGGCGGGCAATCCGATGCAGGTGCGGGTCGACCGTGACCAACCAGTCGAGACGTGGCGACAAGGTCTCGGCAAAATAGCGCGCCGTCACGCCTTCTCCGGGATGGAAGCGGGTGTCCTGCCGCATATAGGCGAGGTAAGGCGCCAGCAGGCCAACCTCCGCCGCGCCGTAGTCGCGCACCAGTGCAGCGGCGAACAACAAGGGCAGCAGCTTGCTGTCGGGGCGGTCCAGCGTGGCGACCAGAACCACCTTGGCGCCAGCCACGTCGCACAACAGCTGCAGGTGGGTTTCTCCATCGGGGAAGGAGCGGACCAGCAGCTCCCCGCCCTCCGCCTGGCCGGCGAGTGCCGGCTGCGCCAGCAAGGCGGCGGCCAACGCCTCGTTGCCGGGCAAAGGCAGCAGCACGGTTTTCATCGCTCCTCCACCTTCACGATCCGAGGGTGTATGTCCAGATAGCTGAGGGCATACTCGAGCTCGCCCGGTGTCTCGGCGTGCACCGTGAACAGGGGCATGCCGATTTCAACCGGGCTGTCGACCATCACGTGCAGGTTGATGCCGGCGGACGCCGCGCGCGGGGCACCGGCCAATTTGGCGGCCCGGCTGACCAGGCGATTGTCGATGGCGGTAACGCGGCCAGCCTTCACGGCGCAGACAGGGTGAGTATGGGGAGCAACAGGAGGCGTGCGCAAACCGCCCTGGGCGTTGGCAATGGCGACGAATTTGGCCCACGCCTGACCCGAATCGAGCAGGCGCCGGGCATGGGCCACGCCGGTGCCGATCGCGGCGGTGCCGCAAAACTCGAGCAGGGTGCCCGCCAGCGTCAGCGAGCGCTCACGCAGATCGACCGGCGCATCGGCTTCATTGCGCAATACCGCCAGAATGTCGCGGGCCTCCAGGGCCGGCCCCACCCCCCGCCCGACCGGCTGGCTGCCGTCGGTGAACACCACCTGAATGGCCAACCCGAGGTTCCCCGCCACGTATTCGAGCAGGGTTTTCAACATGGTCGCCGCGTGCTGCGAGCGTATCTTGGCCGTGTACCCGACGGGAATGTCGATCAGCGCATGGCTGGAACCGGCGGCCAGTTTCTTGGACAGTACGGAGGCGACCAGCTGGCCTTCGCTGTCGAGGTCCATCGGGCGTTCGACGCGGATCAGGATATCGTCGGCCGGGCTCAGGTTGACGGCGCCGCCCCAGACGATGCACCCGCCCTCTTTCCCGACGACACGGCGAATGGCCGGCAGATCGAGGGCGACGGGAGCCAGGGTTTCCATGGTATCGGCCGTGCCCGCCGGCGACGTGATGGCACGGGAAGAGGTCTTGGGCATGATCAGCCCGGCTGCGGTCACGATCGCCACCACGATGGGAGTGGTGCGATTGCCGGGCAAACCGCCGACGCAGTGCTTGTCGACGACGGGGGCGCTGCCCCAATCCAGGCGTTGCCCCACATTCACCATGGCGCGCGTCAGGGATACGGTCTCGTCGGCATCCAGGCGGCCGCCGGCGCAGGCCGCGACAAATGCGGCCAGATAGATGTTGGGGTAGCGCCCTCTCGCCACGTCCTCGATGATGCAGTACATCTGCTCATCGTTCAGACGATGGCCGTAGATTTTGCTGCGCAAGGCGATCAGCGATTCCAGCGGCGGCAGAGGCCGGACCCGGATGGTGTCACCTTCACGGCCGTCCAGCTGACGCCAGGCCGCCGAAGACAGACTGGCCTGATGCGGAGCAAGCAGGTCGGAATCGATGACATTGAGCGTGGCGACGATCTCCACGCCGTTGCGCGCCACGCGCACGCGCGACTGCGCCTCGAACCCCTCCGAGCGGCATACCTCGCAGTCGCGCCGCATGTAGATCACGGCCTCCTGGTAGGTGTCGATGCCGAGCCACTTCAAGCGCAATTTATGTCCAGCGTTCACCGTTAGCTCCCCCTTTTTGGTTCTTCTCTGTTTTTTGTCGTTGGTCGGATCATGCCGAGCGGCTGAAGCGAAAAGTGCTGTGTTTGTTTTTGAAAATTAGACGAATTCAAATCGTACTGGCAACGTCGGCGCCGAAGCCTCGGCGCCACGAGTGGGCCGGCCTCTGCGAAGTACGGCACGACACAGGTCGTGCACTACTATCAATGAGGAAGGATGACGCCCGCCCGTCGACGCCACCGTTGCCTACCCGCCAACCACACCCAAGGACTCGCCTTGCACGAACCGTCCGAAGCACCGCTGGTGCCGTTCTGGACCCGACCGCTGAGCGCCCTCAAGACCGAACTCGGTGGTGACGAACGCGGCCTGTCGGAGGCTGCCGCCTTGGCACGGCGGGCGCGATACGGCGACAACGTGCTGCGCGCCCGGAGGCGGCGCCACCCGGTGCTGGAGTACCTGGCCCACTTCCGCAACCCCCTGGTGCTGCTGTTGCTGGCCGCCAGCGCGGTATCGGCCCAACTGGGCGACGTCACCAGCTTTGTCGTCATCAGCCTGATCGTGATCGGCAGCGTGACCTTGGACTTCGTGCAGGAGCACCGCGCCGGCAACGCGGCCGAGCGCTTGCGCGAATCGGTGGCCTTGCGCGCCAGCGTGCTGCGCGACGGCCACATCGTGCAACGGCCGGCAGCCCAGCTCGTTCCGGGTGATCTGGTACAGCTGGCTGCGGGCGACCTGGTTCCGGCCGACGGGCGCATCGTCGAGGCGCGCGACTTCTTCGTGCGCCAGTCGATGCTCACCGGCGAGTCGTACCCGGTCGAAAAACATGCCGTGGAGCTGACAGCGGAGGCGCGCGAGATCGCCGATGCCGTCAACGCGGCGTTCATGGGGTCGTCGGTGCTGAGCGGCAGCGCCACGCTGATGATCTGCCATACCGGGCCGGCCACCTTTCTGGGCGGGATTGCCGATACTTTGCGCACACCGGCCGAACCGACCGCGTTCGAGCTCGGCACCCGCCGCTTCGGCCAACTCATCATCAAGATGACCTTCGCCCTGGTACTGTTTATCGTCTTCGTGCACACGCTGGCGCACCGCCCGGTGCATCAGACCTTCATGTTCGCGGTCGCCCTGGCGGTGGGACTGACGCCCGAACTCTTGCCGATGATCATATCGGTGACCCTGTCGCGCGGCGCCCTGCGCATGGCGGCCAAGAAGGTGGTGGTGAAGCGGCTGGCGGCAATTCAGGACATGGGCAGCATGGACGTGCTGTGCACCGACAAGACGGGCACCCTCACCGAGGCATCGATCCGCCTCGAACAGCATGTCGACCTGCTGGGACACGACAGCGCACGCGTGCTGCAGCTGGCGTACCTCAACAGCTTTTTCGAATCCGGTCTGCGCAGTCCGCTCGACGACGCCATCCTGCACCACGAGGAAATCGACATCGGCGGCTGGAACAAGATCGACGAGGTGCCGTTCGGTTTCGAACGCCGGCGCGTCTCGGTGCTGGTGGAGCACGCAGGAGAACGGCTGCTGATCGTCAAGGGCGCGCCGGAGGACATGCTGCGCCTGTGCACCGAGGTCGAAACCGGCTCACCGGATTCGTCGCCCGTGGTGCGGTCGATGGACGAGGCCACGCGCGAGCGCGCCCTGGCGCAATTCGAGGCGCTGAGCCGCGACGGCTTCCGCGTGCTGGCGATCGCGTGGCGCGCCGTGCCGCCGGACCATGCGCACGCCGTGGTCGACGACGAAACCCGGCTGGTGCTGTGCGGCTTTGCCGCCTTCCTCGACCCGGCCAAGGCCAGCGCGGCGACCGCGCTGGAGGAACTGCGGCGCAGCCACGTCCACGTCAAGGTGCTGACCGGCGACAACGAGTGGGTGACGCGTCACGTCTGCGCCCAGGTCGGCCTGCCGGTGAAGGCATTACTGACCGGCGCGCAGATCGACCAGCTCGACGACCCCGCGCTGGCGGCACAAGCCCAGCACACCGACGTGTTCTGCCGCGTCTCGCCGCCGCAGAAGAGCCGCGTTCTGCGCGCGCTGCGCCGCCGCGGGCACGTGGTCGGCTTTCTTGGCGACGGCGTCAACGACGCGCCGTCGCTGCACGACGCCGACGTCGGCATCTCGGTGGACTCGGGGGTCGACGTGGCCAAGGACGCCGCCGACATGATCCTGCTCGAACACGATCTCGGCGTGCTGCACGACGGCGTGATCGAGGGACGCCGTACCTTCGCCAACGTGATGAAGTACATCATGATGGGAACCAGCTCGAACTTCGGCAACATGTTCAGCATGGCCGGGGCATCGCTGGCACTGCCCTTCCTGCCGATGCTGCCGGTGCAGATTCTGCTCAACAACCTGCTCTACGACACGTCGGAAATTCCGATCCCGCTGGACGACGTCGACGCCGCCTACCTGCGCTACCCGCACGACTGGGACGCCGGCTTCATCCTGCGTTTCATGCTGACGCTGGGGCCGGTGAGTTCGCTGTTCGACTTTCTCACTTTCTACCTGCTGCTCCGCGTATTCCATGCCCAGGAGGCGCTGTTTCACACCGGCTGGTTCATCGAATCGATTGCCACGCAGGTGCTGGTGATCTTCGTCATCCGCACCCGTGCCGCCCCCTGGCTCAGCCGGCCCAATCCGTGGCTGGCGGGAACCGCGCTCGCGGTGGTCGGGGCCGCCGTGCTGCTGCCGTTCACCGCGCTGGCAGAGCTGCTTGGCTTCGTCGCGCCGCCGGCGGAACTCTTGCTGCTGATCGCGGCGCTGACGCTGGTCTACCTGTGCGGCGCGGAGGCGGCCAAGCGCTGGTTCTACCATGCCGGGCGACGGCACCGGGCGCATGCCCGGCACGGATGAAGACCCGCCGCGCACCACTCGCTGGTTTCATCGCCGCCGCCGTCGACCAGCGTGGTCGCGACCCGCAAGCGTCCAAGGCGGCTGGCCCACCCCGAGATGGCGGACACTACGGCGTCGCCTTGCCCGACCGCGTTTCCCGCGGCGCGTTATGCCACCACCGGCAGTTGTCGCAGCAAGGGCTTTGCCCAATAATCCACATCGAAAGCATCGCTCTGCCCCGGGGCGAACAGGCCTCATGACGGCAACGCGCGGGCTCCCTTCCCCGCTCCACCCGGCCCCCGGGACGGAGCAGTACTGCACTGAACACGTCTCCTGGAGACTGGCGCCATGCCTTATTTACCCACGTTCATCCCGCCCAGCCGTTTCGATGATCCTGCCGCCGCGCTGGCCCAGGTTCGCCACATTTACCAGAACAGCCTTGCCCACTTGCGCGGGACGATGCAGCGCTTTGTCGCCGGCGAAGACCTGCCGGGCCATGTGCGGGCCTGCTATCCCTTCGTCCGCATCCAGACCGATACCGTGTCGCGGCTGAAGCCCATGGAGGGTGCGCGCCGGAGCTACGGCTTTGTTGCCGGTCCGGGCCGCTTCGACACCACGCTGACCCGCCCGGACCTGTTCGAGGAGTATTACCTCGAGCAATTCACCTTGCTGCTGCAAAACCACGGGGTGGCGCTGGAGGTCGGCAGTAGCGCACAGCCGATCCCGGTGCATTTCTCGTTTGCGGAGAGCGATCACCTCGAAGGCAGCCTGAGCCCCGAGCGCCGACTGCTGATGCGGGACCTGTTCGATCTGCCCGACCTCACGGCGATGGACGATGGCATCGCCAACGGTACCTACGAACCGCGTGGCGGCGAGCCACGGCCGCTGGCGCTGTTCACCGCGCCGCGCGTCGACTATTCGCTGCATCGCCTGCGGCATTACACCGGCACCTTGCCCGAGCACTTCCAGAACTTCGTGCTGTTCACCAACTACCAGTTCTACATCGACGAATTCATCCGTCTCGGCCACGAATGCATGGCCGACCCCGCCAGCGACTACACCGCCTTCGTCGAGCCCGGCAACGTGATCACGCGCCGCGTGGGGATGGCGGCCGAAGCCGGCGACGAGCTGGGCAAGGCGCCGCCGCGCCTGCCGCAGATGCCGGCCTATCACCTGATGCGCGGCGACCGCAGCGGCATCACCATGGTGAATATCGGCGTCGGCCCGGCCAATGCCAAAACCATCACCGACCACATTGCCGTGCTGCGCCCGCACGCCTGGGTCATGCTGGGCCACTGCGCCGGTCTGCGCCAGACGCAGCAGCTCGGCGACTACGTGCTGGCGCACGGTTACGTGCGGGACGATCACGTGCTCGACCAGGACCTACCGCTCTGGGTGCCGATTCCCGCCCTGGCGGAAATCCAGCTGGCGCTGGCCGCCGCGGTGTCCGACATCACGCAGATCCAGGGGTCCGAACTCAAGCGCATCATGCGCACCGGCACGGTGGCCAGTACCGACAACCGCAACTGGGAGCTGCTGCCGGAGAATGCGCCGCAACGCCGCTTCAGCCAGAGCCGCGCCGTGGCGCTGGACATGGAAAGCGCCACCATCGCCGGCAACGGCTTTCGTTTCCGGGTGCCCTACGGCACCTTGCTGTGCGTGAGCGACAAACCCTTGCACGGCGAGATCAAGCTGCCGGGAATGGCCGATCAGTTCTACCGGGAACGCGTCGATCAGCATCTGCGCATCGGCATCCGGGCGATGGAGCTGCTGCGCGAACAGGGTGTCGATCAGCTGCACAGCCGCAAGCTGCGCAGCTTTGCGGAGGTGGCGTTCCAGTAGGGCCCTGCTCGCCTTTCACGCCGGCTACAGGTCGAGCGGCGAGACAATGCTGAACTTCTTCATGTGGCGGTATACCGTGGCGCGGCAGATGCCCAGTTCGGCCGCCGCCGCGGTGACGTTCCACTTGTTGCGCCTGAGCGCCGCCAGCAGCAGCCCGGCTTCGTCCAGAGCCGCCGGGAGGCCCTCTTCCCTTTCGGCCTCTGGCAGGATCAAGGTTTCCTCCAGCGGCGGCCGTCCCTCCACCAGTTCGTGCGGCAGGTCGCCGAGTTCGACGCTGACACCGTCCGACAGCGCCAGCGCAAAACGCAGCACATTGCGCAGCTGCCGCACGTTGCCCGGCCACGGGTAGTCTATCAGGCAGGTCAGCGCCGCTTCGGCGAGGACGGGAGATTGCCCGCTCTGGGCCGCCTCCTCGGCAAAGAGGCGTTCGATCAGGTAGCGCTTGTCCTGGCGTTCGCGCAGCGGCGGCAGGAACAGCGTCGCGCCACACAGCCGGTAATAGAGATCCTCGCGGAATTGCCCGCCGGCGATCAGCTTGCGTAGGTCGCGGTGCGAGGCGGCGATCACGGTCAGTTCCACCCGCACCGGCTTGTCGGCCCCCAGCGGCAGCACTTCGCGCTCGGACAGCACGCGCAACAGGCGCGTCTGCAGGTGCAGCGGCATGTCGCCGATTTCGTCGAGGAACAGCGTGCCGCGGTCGGACTGCTGGATCAGGCCCTTCATGCCCTTGTTGCGCGCCCCGGTAAAGGTGCCGGGGGCGTAGCCGAACAGCTCGCTTTCGATCAGCGAATCGGGAATGGCGGCGCAGTTGACGGCGATGAACGGGCGGGCAGCGCGCTCGCTCGATTCGTGCAGGGCCTTGGCGAACACTTCCTTGCCGGTGCCGGTCTCGCCGTGGATGAGGATGTTGACGCCCTTGTTCACCAGGCGCTTGGACTGTTCCAGGATGCGCTGCATCTGGCGGTCATCGCCGGCCAGCCGGTCGAGCGCGGGACAGGCGGGCAACGGTACGCTCTCGCGCGGAGTGGCGGAGACGGCCGGCCGCGGGGCAATGCGCGGCGGCGTGACCGAGGCGTGGAAGAGGTCGTGGTCGAAAGTGGCCAGGAGCGCGGCGTCGCCCATGGCCGGCGTGCTCGCGAGCCGACGGATGTCGTCCATGCTGCAGCGGAAGATGTCGGTCAGGAGATGGCCGAGCAGGCCGGCACCGGCATCGTTGGCCTGCATCCGACCCAGCCGCTGGCGGGCGCCGGAGTTGGCCCCGACCACGACGCCGTCGGCATCGAAGGCCAGCATCAGCTCGCCGCAGACGTCGACCAGCGCCGCCGCCGTGCCCAGGCGCAGGATCCAGCGATTGGCGAAGTGGCGCAGGAAGTTGGCGTCCTCGATCAGTTGCGCGTAGAGCAGGGTCAGGTGCAAGGCGAGGTGCTGGCTCTCGCGCGCCTGCGGCGAGGCGAGCATGGAGACGTCGAGCACGCCCATGAATTCGCCGTCGGGCTGGAACAGCGGTGCGGAATTGCAGCTCAGGGCGATGTGGGTGGCGTCGAAGTGATCTTCGCGGTGGCAGGTCAGCGGCGCCTGCTCGACGATGCAGGTGCCGACGGCACAGGTGCCGGCGTGCTCTTCGTTCCAGTCCGCGCCGAGGTAGAGCCCGGCTTTTTTCAGGTCCGTTTCCAGCGCGTCGTTGCCGATGTAGTCGATGGTGACGCCCTGGGCGTCGGTCAGCAGCAGCACGTAGCCCAGCGACGAGACGCGTTTGTAGAGCTGTTCCATGCCGGCGCGGGCGACGTGCAGGAAGTCTTCGGCCTGTTCGCGGTGATCGCGCAGTTCGTGCGCAGTCAGGATGCGCGCGCGGCGGCGGGCGGCCGGGTCGAGGCCGTAGTCGTGCACGCAGCGCGACCAGGAGCGCTTGATCAGGTCGTACGCCGATGAATCCTGGCTCAGTCCGCTATCGTGCGTGGCGACCGCCAGCACGCGCTCGATGTGCTGGCGCTCGGAAAGGTTCGCCATCTGTTCTCCTCCATGGATACCCCGTGATCGTGCGCGCAACGCGCCTGGGCTGTGCCGCCCCGGGGTTCTTTATTTTGCTGCCGCCCGCGTCGTGCGCCGGCCACGTCTTGCAGTATAGCCATCCTCACCCCTCCCCGAGCAGCCCCGCTGGATGCCGCCCCGGCTCAGTATCGTGACGGGGAAAAAAAGGGCGCCCCAGCAGGCGCCCAAACACCACGACAAAGGGGAGGATGTCCTACGTGGTGGGAGTGATCAGAGCTCCTTTCTCTGCATCGCGCCCGCGATGTACTCGGCCTGGCGGATGGCCAGCGCGACGATGGTGAGCGTCGGGTTGGCCGCCGAGCTGGAGGTGAACTGGCTGCCGTCGGAGATGAACAGGTTCTTGATGTCGTGCGCCTGGCCCCACTTGTTGACCACGCCGTCGCGCGCCTTGGCGCTCATGCGGTTGGTGCCCATGTTGTGGCTGGCCGGGTACGGCGGCATGTCGATGACGCGGGTGGCGCCGACCGCCTCGGACACCTTGCGGAACTGCGCCAGGCCGTGCCGGCGGATGGCGGCATCGTTGGCGTGGTCGGTCTTGCTGACGATGGGCACCGGCAGGCCGTACTGGTCTTTCTCGGTGGGGTGCAGGGTGACGCCGTTCTGCTCCTGCGCGAAGTCCTCGCCGCATACCCAGACGCAGCTCATGTGGTCGTACATCTCCAGCGCCGAGGTAACGTCACGCCCCCAGCCGCCGGGCTTCATGAAGGCGGCGGTGTACGGCAGGCCGAGCGCCAGCCCTTCGAGGTGATAACCGCCGAAGAAGCCGCGATCCGGGTTGGGGTCGGCCTCATCCGAGATCACCGCCGCCAGCGCGGTGCCGCGGTACATGTGCACCGGCTTCTTGTGGATGGCCACGGCGGCGGCAGTGGTGTGGGTGAGGTAGTTTCGGCCAACCTGGCCCGAGGAGTTGGCGAGCCCGTCCGGGAACATCGATGACGCCGAGTTGAGCAGCAGGCGCGGCGATTCGATCGAGTTGCCGGCCACGCAGACCACGCGTGCCGCCTGGCGCTGTGTGCGGCCATGCTGGTCGACGTAGACCACGCCGCTGACCTTGCCAGTCTTGTCGTGCTCGATCTTCAGCACCATGCTCTGCGGGCGCAACTCGACCCGGCCGGTCTCGAGCGCCTTGGGGATTTCGGTGTAGAGCGTCGACCACTTGGCAGTCATCTTGCAGCCCTGCATGCAGAAGCCGAGCTGCTGGCAGCCGGGGCGGCCATCGTACGCCTGCGAGTTGATCGCCATCGGCCGCACGATCTGCTTGTAGCCGACCTTGCGCGCCCCGGCGGCGATCACCTTGTAGTGGTTATTCTCGGGCAGCAGCGGCAGGCCGCTGGCTGCGCTGCCGGCCACGCCCATCTTCTTCTCGGCGCGGAAGTAATAGGGTTCGAGGTCGTCGTAGCCGATCGGCCAGTCGAGCAGGTTGGCGCCGTCGACGTGGCCGTAGGTCGACTTATTGCGAAAGTCGTGCGGCAAAAAGCGTAGCGCGAGGCCGGCCCAATGGATGGTGGAGCCGCCCACGCCCTTGACGATCCAGGCGGGCAGATTGGGGTAGGTCTTGGTGTGATGCCAGCCGCCCGCCGAGATGCGCTTGTCGAGCCAGGAAATCTTGTTGAACATCGCCCACTCGTCGTTCTCGAAATCGTCGGGCTGGTAGTGCTTGCCCGCCTCCAGCACCACGCACTTGACGCCCTTTTGCGCCAGTTCGTTGGCGAGTGTGCCGCCGCCGGCACCGGAGCCAACGATCACTACCACTTGGTCATCGTCCAAACGGAATTGCGTTGCCATTGCTTCTGTCTCCTCAGCTTGCCGGTCATCCGTGAACGCCGGCTTGTGCTCGTGGCCGCTTACAGCCAGTCGATGTCGTCGAAACCGCGATGCAGGTAGCCGCCCTTCTCCCAGGACGAACCTTCGTAGCCGAACTGCGGCCACAGCGCCTTGTTGTTGTAGAGCCCGGTCACCAGGTTGCCGCGCACCTTCTGGAAGAAGGGGCCGGATTCGATCGCCTTGAGCAGTGCCACGCGATCTTCTTCCTTGGCGACCGCGGTGTAGGGGCGTCCATAACGCTGGCGTGCGGCGGCATCCAGCGCGCTCACCCCGTCGGCCAGCAAGCTGGCGGTCGCCGCATTTTTGCCGGCCTCGGCATCCAGCGGCGCGATGGCTTGGCGGTAGTACGGGTCGGCGAGCTTGTCGTGCGGGAAGATATCCCGTGCCATTCTCTCCAGGGTTTTGGCCGCCGCCGGGCTCAGCGTCTTGAACGGCTTGGCCGCCATGGCATTCGGGCTGGCCAGCAGCGCCGACAGCGGCACCAGGGTGACGCCGAGCGCGGCCAGTCCGCTGCCCTTGAGGAAGCTGCGCCGGCTCAAGCCGGTTTCGCCAATCGATGTTGTCATCTTTGTCTCTCCCAATCTCCAAATCAGGCTGAACCAGCCTGTCTTGACGGCACCGTCTTTTTTAGCGGTGCCCTCCTCGCTTCAGCCGCGCTTGATGGGCGCCGGGCAATAGGGGCGGGGAATACTCCTCGCCTTATCGGAATTAGCCGGAAGCCCTGTCCAATCAGCAAAATCGGTGCCAGTTTTTACATTCGCCTTGCCGACGCCGAAAACGTGATGAATTTCAATGGATTACACAACGAAACCCCATCAATCGGGCGCACAGGCAGTTTGAAGCGAGGTTGATATGGCAAAGCCCGCCGAATAGGAAGCGACACCTGTTGCTTATTCAGTAGCTCGATGCGACAGGTGTAACAGGTGAAATGACTCAGGAGACAAAATGAATCAATAGAGCGACACACGCCCTATACAGGTTTTGAATGGATTAACTGGCTCAAGTGAGTGCTGATTTATGTCTGCTCGATTCTGGCATATGGATTGCATAAAGCCTCTTCGGCCAACCTGCCTTAATGCAGAGGCCGTTCAAACTAAACCGAGGAGACAATCATGAATCATCCTGAATCGACACCGACCATGCGTGCAGCGGTGTGGCACGGTAAAAACGATATTCGCGTCAGCGATGTTCCCCTTCCGCTCCCCCCCGGCCCTGGCCACGTCCAGATCCGGGTCGAATGGTGCGGCATATGTGGTTCCGATCTGCACGAATATCTGGCCGGGCCGATTTTCATCCCGGTCGACACGCCGCATCCGCTGACCGGCCATAAGGGCCAGTGCATTCTTGGCCATGAATTTTGCGGCGAGATTACCGAGCTTGGCAGCGGCGTCAGCGGTTTCAGGACAGGACAACGGGTGGCGGCCGACGCCTGCCAGCATTGCGGCCAATGTCATTATTGCCAGCACGGCCAATACAATTTATGCGAAAGCCTGGCGTTTACCGGGCTGATGACCAATGGCGCCTTCGCCCAATACGTGAACGTGCCGGCCAACCTGTTGTATCCCTTGCCGGAGCACTTCCCGCCCGAAGCGGGGGCGCTGATCGAGCCTTTGGCCGTGGGGGTCCATGCCGTCAAGCAGGCCGGCTCGCTGGTCGGCAAGACGGTGGTGGTGATCGGCGCCGGCACCATCGGCTTGTGTACCATCATGGCGGCCCGGGCGGCGGGCGCCAGCAAGATCATTACCCTAGAAATGGCCGATGCCCGCAAGCGCAAGGCGCTGGAAGTGGGCGCCACGCAGGTACTCGATACCTCGCAATGCGACGCCGTGGCTGTCATCAAGGAAATGACGGACGGCTACGGAGCCGATATTTCTTTCGAATGTATCGGGCACAAGACCACCGGACCGCTCGCGGTCGAGGTGATCCGCAAGGGCGGTAAGGCGATACTGGTCGGCATTTTCGAAGAGCCGGGCGCGTTCAATTTCTTTGATCTGGTCGCGACCGAGAAACAGGTGATTGGCTCCCTCGCCTACGCCGGCGAATTTGCCCATGTCATCGACCTGATCAGCGATGGCCGTTTCGATGTCACCCCGCTGATTACCGGCAGGATTCATCTCGAGGAGATTGTCGAAAAGGGCTTCAAGGAACTGGTCGCCAATAAGGACCGGAACGTGAAGATAATCGTCAGCCCGCAGCCGAAGTAAATCTGTTCTAAATCATGATGCTCGTCCACGGCCACCCGGGCGCGCGGACGAGCCAATCACCCTCCTTTTTCAGGGCGACCCGTTTTTCATTTGCCGCCTTTTTCACCCTCGTTATCTTCCTCCGCCATGCCCTTCTTGAACCCCCGTACGGCCCCGCCCAAATCCTCGCCGACATGGCGCAATTTTTTGGTTCCGAATATCAACACGATGACCAGCAAGGCAACGACCCAATGCATGATGCTGAACGATCCCATGGCCTGCTCCTTTTTCCACCTGCAGTAAAAAAAGGCGCCCCGACAAGCGCCCAATACCCCACCATCACCCAATGCCTGGACGAGCTGTCATCTTTCCGGAAACCGGGGGTCCCACAGCAGGCGCGACTGGTCCCGCTCGTATCCCATACCGACCGGAAAACTCACCAACTCCAGTTGCAATCCCCAGGGGGCGAGAAAATAGACCCAGGTCAGTCCGGCGGCGGGGCCGTCGGTAAACGTGCTGGGCTCGTCCAGTACCGTGACATGGCGTGACTTGAGATAGGCCACCGCTTCGGCCATATCGTCGACATAAAAGGCCAGATGATGGCCGCCGACATCGCTGTTGCGGGGCAGCCTGGTGTTTTGGTCCGGCGCGGCGTATTCGAAGATTTCCAGATTGGTGCCGTTGCCGCAGCGAACCATCTGGAAATCCCGGATTTCGGCACGGGGATGAACGTTGAGGTGCCGCGTCATCCAGTCGTCGTCGAATTTGAACGGGCCAAACGTGAAGTACGGCTCGCACCCGAGCACCTCGACGAAGAAATCCACCGCCTCCTGCAGGTTCGGCACCGTGATGCCGATATGCTGCAATCCGCGCATGCCGGGAAGGCCGGCAGCGGACGGTCTGGACTGTTTCGACTCCGGATCTTTCAACAAAGACATGCTGTCCCTCCTTTGATTTGGCAGGCGTCGGCGACGCCCACTGTTGCTTGCACTACCCTTGCACTCGCACTTCAGGTCGGCCCGGACGGGTCCCCCAGGCTCGCCCACAGCCGCTGCTGCAAAGAGCACAGCAAAGCCAGCGGCGACAGCGTCTCGCCGGCCTCGTCCACGCAGCAGGTGTTGCCGTCGGCCAGCCGTTGCGCCTCGTCTGGCGGCCGCCCGAAGGCACGGCACAGCAGGGCCCAGTCGGTCCGGCCAAACAGCAGGCCGGCGACGAACAGCACGCCGGTGCGCCGCCGCACCTGGGCGAGCCCCACCAGCTTGCGCCGCCCCACCACCACCTCGCCGGGCGAGAATCCGCCGTAGCAGGCCCAGCCGATATCCGGGTCGGCCTCGCGCTGCAAGTGGCGCGCCGTCTCGGGGGTCAGTACCGCGCTGGTGATGCCGACTTCTGCCAGCGCCGCGCGGTAGGCTTCGCCCAGCCAGTGGTAGCTCAGCGCCGGTGGCTGCTGCGCGTAGCGGTGCCCGAGCGGCAGCAGGATCGAGGCGCTCAGCATCCCCGGCCCGACCAACACCGCACCGCCGCCGGCATCGCGCGCGGCAAGATCGAGTCCGGCACGCTCGCGCACCGTCTCGGGCGACACCAGCCGGCGCTGCGAGCAGCCCAGCACCAGCGCCGGCTCGCGGTAGCCCCAGAAGCGGATGGCCGGCGCCGTCACCGGCTCGGCCAGGTGGCGCCGGTTCCAGGCCTGCTCCTCCTCGGCCGAGATGATGTCCAAGGTGAGCGGCGCGTCCATGGCTAGAGCTCCTCGGCGCTTTCCAGGCGGCGCTTGAGGTCGCCCAGGAACAGCGCCGCCGGGTAGCCGTCCACGGCGCGGTGGTCGAACACCAGGCTCAACCCCATCAGCGGTGCCGGCACGATGGCGCCGTGACGCACCACCGGCTTGTCGATCACCCGGCTGACACCGAGGATGGCGACCTGCGGCGGATTGATCACCGGCGAGAAGCCGTCGATGTCGGTCATGCCGAGATTGGTGACAGTGAAGGTGCCGCGCTGGAACACGCCGGCGCCAAGGCTGCCGTTGCGCGCCCCCTCGGCCAGCCGGCGTGACTCGGCGGCCAGCTCCAGCACCGACAGGTTGTCGGCCTGGCGGATCACCGGCGCCATCAGCCCGCCGGGCACGCTCACCGCCAGCGCGAGGTTGATGTCGTCGACCAGCTCGACCTCCTTGTCGCGCATCAGCGCGTTGAGGTGCGGATGCTCGCGCAAGGTCAGCGCCAGGGCGCGCAGCACGAAGGCGGTGAGTGTCACCTTGAAGCCGGGGTGCTCGGTCATCAGGCGGGCGCGTTTGAGCTGGCAGGCGGTGACGTCGACCTCGGCCCACATCGCCACGCGCGGCGCCTGCCAGCCCTGGCTCATGTTGCGGGCGATGGCGCCGCGCAGGCCGGTGAGCGGGATGCGCTTCACTTCCGCGTGCGCCGTCTCTACAGCGGTGGACATGGCCTAGTCCTCCAGCACGATCAGCACCGCGCCGCGCGGAAAGGTCTCCTGAGCCGCCACCTTGATCGCCGCCACGGTGGCATCCACCGGTGCCATCAGCTCGTGGCTGGTCTTGACCAGCTCCACGGTGCCCAGCACCTGGCCGGCGGCGACGCGCTCGCCCACCGCCACGGTCCATTCGTCCACCAGCGCCTCGGTGCCGTCTTCCACGTCGGCCCAGGCCGCGTCGTCCAGAATGATGTCGATCATGTTGTGTTTCCTTTCACAGTCCGATGGGGGTAGCCAGTTGCGCCTTGACCGCGGCGACGATGCCGTCGACCTGCGGGATGACGTGCTGTTCGAGCGGGCGGCTGAACGGGATCGGCACGGCGTCGACCGCGAGGCGGCGCACCGGTGCCTTCAGACGAACGCTATCGAGGTGCTCGGCCACCAGCGCGGCGATCTCGCCGGAGAGGCCGAAGTGCAGGTAGTCCTCGTCGGCCACCAAAAGGCGCCCGGTCTTGGCGACCGAGGCGAGCACCGTCTCGGTGTCGAGCGGGACGATGGTTCTCAGATCGATGATTTCGGCGCTGATGCCTTCTTCGGCCAACGTGTCGGCCGCCAGCACCGCCTTCTGCACCATCTGGCTCAGGGTGACGATGGTGACATCCGTGCCTTCGCGCACCACGCGCGCCTTGCCGAAGGGGATGGCGTAGGCTTCTTCGGGCACTTCGTTGGTGCTGCCCTCGAAGTAGGACATCCACGACAGGCCCATGATGCCCTTGTGGTAGCAGTACACCACCGGGTTGTCGTCGCGGATCGCCTGGATCATCAGGCCCTTGGCGTCGTAGGCGTTGGACGGCACCACCACCTTCATGCCCGGCATGTGGGCGAAGCTGGCGTAGAGGCACTGCGAGTGCTGCGCAGCATCGTTGTAGCCGCCGCCGATGCCGGTCATCACCACCGCCGGCAGCGTGAGGTTGCCGCCCGCCATGTAAGTGTTCTTGGCGAGATGGTTGTAGATCTGGTCGAAACAGACACCGAAGAAGTCGACGAACATCAGCTCGGCGATGGGGCGCAGCCCCTCGGCGGCGGCGCCGATCGCCGCGCCCATGAAGGCGGTCTCGGAAATCGGCGTGTCCATGATGCGTTCCTTGCCGAAACGCTCGTAGAGGCCGGTGGTGGCACTGAAGATGCCGCCGTATTTGCCGACGTCCTCGCCCATCACGAACACGCGCTCGTCGCGCTCCATCTCCTGGCCGATGGCCTCGGAAATGGCCTGCGCCATGGTCAGCGTGCGGGTTTTCTGTTGCGTAGTCATGCTCTCTCTCCTCGCTGTGCGCTGACTTAATCGACAAATACGTGCTGATGGGCTTCGGCCACGTCCGGGTAGGGGCTGTGGCGGGCGAAGTCGAACGCCGCCTGCACCTTGGACCGGATTGCCTCGCGCAGCTCGGCGTCGCGCGCGTCGTCGAGCAAGCCCTGCTCGCGCAGCACGGCACCCAGCGCCGGGATCGGGTCGTGTTCGCGCAGCGCCTTCACCTCGCCCTTGGGACGGTAGGTTTCCGGGTCGCCCTGGAAATGGCCGTAGTAGCGGTCGGTCTTGACCTCGATCAGCGTCGGCCCCTCGCCGCGGCGGGCGCGGTCGATGGCCACACCGGCCGCCTCGAACACCGCCAGCGCGTCGTTTCTCTCCACCAGCACGCCCGGCATGCCGTAGCCGGCGGCGCGGTCGGCATTGCTGGCGATGGCGGTCGAATCGCCCTTCTCTACCGAGATGCCGTACTTGTTGTCCTCGCACACGAACACCACCGGCAGCTTCCACAGCGCCGCCAGGTTCAAGGCCTCGTGGAAGGCCCCCTGGTTGGCCGCGCCCTCGCCGAAGAAGGCGATCGCCACCCAGTCCTTGCCGAGCTTCTTGGCCGCCAGCGCCGCGCCGCAGGCCTGCGGCGCGCCGGCGCCGACGATGCCGCTGCAGCTGAACTTGTGCGCCGGATCGAACAGATGCATATGCCCGCCCTTGCCACGCCCGAGCCCGGTGACCTTGCCGAACATCTCGGCGGTCATCTCGTTCAGCGGCACCCCCTTGGCGATGGCGAAATGATGCGGACGATGTGCGCCGACCACGCTGTCCTCGTCGCGCAAGTGGGCGCACACCCCCACCGCCACCGGTTCCTGCCCCGCCGCCAGGTGCATCTCCCCTGGCACCGGTCCGGCGCCGATGTCGAAGGCCAGACCCTTCTGGATCTTGGGCGGCAGTTTGCCCTCCAGATAGACCTTGGCCATGGTCTCTTCGTATTCGCGAATCTCCACCATCGTCCGGTACATCCAGAGCAGGCGGTCTGATGTCGTTTCCATGTCTCTCGTCCTCCTTTGCGAACGTGTTGCCGGAGCCTCTCGTCGATGCACTGCGCGACTGTCACGGACACCGAGCTCCTGGTCCCTTAATGGCAAGAACGGTGCCAGCTCCGCCGCGACGGCCAGCCAGCGGCGCGAAAATCCATTTATTCGATTAAAAATCAGATGGTTACAGGAAAATAACTAGTCCGAGCGACATCCGGCACGCAGCGCCGGCGTCGATTTCAAGGAGGGAAATCGAGAAAAAGGGGAAAGAAGGCTGCGACAGCTGTCGCATTGCTACGGCCGGATTGCGACAGGTGCCACAGACATGACCGTCGCGGTGGTCATGACGGGATGGGGGCCGGTGCGGCGGCGGCGCGTTCGCAGATTGAATTAGCCAGTTTAAGGTTCTTTAATTAACTTCACTCTCGCATCACACCGCGCACCGCACACACCCGGTGCCGACGCAGGAGCACGGCGTCGTCAGCCGGCGGGCAGCCGCATGCCCCGGGCACGGCGTCGCACCTCAGACCTGGACCAAGAGCCTGTCCACGGTCTTGTTGCGGCGGGAACAGACCTTGAACCGGCTCTTAAGGGTAACGATCATGACCACACCGCGTTCTTCCGCCGGCGCATCGCCCCAACCGGGTCGCCCGCCAGCCATGCCAGCGGACGACGAGCCACCCGCCCCGCACGCGTCGGAAGCGCGGATGGACGGAACCGCCGGCACCATCGACCCGCTCGGCATCGCCACCCCGATCATCCAGGCGCAGCTCGGCTGGCTGCTGCACCCGCAGGAGCTGACCGCGCGCCTGACCCGGCTGTCATCCGACCTGTGGCAGCTGCAGCGGCACAGCTGGCAGCGCCAGCTCGGCTTGGCGGACGCCGATCCGATCCCGGCCAAGGCCGACGACGACCGCTTCGCCGACCCGATCTGGTCCGACTCGCCGGCGTGGGATCTGGTCAAGGAGTGGTATCTGGTCTACACCCACCACACCCAGGACATGCTCTACGACACCCCCGGCCTCGCGGACAAGGAACGCCGCCGCGCCGCCTTCTGGTGGCGCAACTGGCTGAATACGGCCGCCCCCACCAACTACCTGTGGAGCAACCCGGTGGCACTGCGCAAGGCGCTGGAGAGCCGTGGCGAGAGCCTGGTGCAGGGATTCCAGAACTTCCTCGCCGATGCCCGGGCCGGCAGCGTGCGCATGACCGACCCGGAGGATTTCGCGGTCGGCGTCAATCTCGCCACCACACCCGGTGCCGTGGTGTACCGCAACCGCCTGCTCGAGGTGATTCACTACGCCCCGCGCCAGGCGCAGGTACACGCCGAGCCGGTGGTGATCGTCACGCCGTGGATCAACAAGTTCTACGTGCTCGACCTCACTCCGAAAAACAGCATGATCCGCTTCCTGCTCGATCAGGGGCTGGACGTTTTCATCACCAGCTGGAAGAACCCGGACGCCTCGATGAGCGAGGTGCGCTTCGACGACTACCTCACCGAGGGCGTCGACACCATCGTGCAACTGGCCCGCCAGTTCAGCGGCAGCGCCAAGGTCCACGCCGTCGGCTACTGCATCGGCGGCACCGCGCTGGCGATGTACCTGGCCTGGGCCAACCGGCACTATGGCGCGGACGCCACGCCCGTGGCCGACGCCACCTTGCTCACCACGCTGATCGACTTCCACAAACCGGGCGACATCGAGGTCTTCATCGACGACACCAGCGTGCGTCACCTGTGCACGCGGATGGAACAGCAGGGCTTCCTCGACGGCAAGGACATGGCCGCGGCGTTCCGCCTGCTGCGCACCAACAGCCTGATCTGGCACTACGTGGTGCATGGCTGGCTGTACGGCGAAACGCTGCCCGCCTTCGACGTGCTGTACTGGAACATGGACACCACGCGCATGCCGAAGGCCATGCACGCCTGGTACCTGACCGAGCTCTACCTCAACAACCGGCTGATCGTGCCCAACGCGCTGACGGTAGCCGGCGAGATGCTCGACCTCGCCGCGATCGACCAGCCGCTGTACGTGGTGTCCGCCGAGGACGACCACATCACGCCGTGGGACCAGACCTTCAAGATCATCAACCACGGCATCGGCGAGAAGCGCTTCATCCTGTCGAGCTCCGGCCACATCGCCGGCATCGTCAACCCTCCGGTCACCCCGCCCAAACGCCGCTACTGGGCCGACATCGCGCACCGCTCCGACCGCCCCGAGCATTGGCGCCAGCGCGCCGAGGAGCACCCGGGCAGTTGGTGGGAAGACTGGATGGCATGGCTCAAGCCGAAAGCCGGAGCGCTGATCGACGCCCCGCCCACTTCGACGAAGGAGTTTCCCGAGCTGGCGCCGGCCCCCGGCAGCTACGTGCTGGAGCGCTGAGCACCCCACGAATGGGGACGGTGGCGCCGCCGTCCGACAGGGTGTCAAGCGACAGGAGTTCAACTCCCGCCCTGTCCACGGCGCTCAATCGCGGCCGCTCCGGCGTAGCCACGAAGCCGCCGGCACCAACCCGGAGAGGCTAGCTTGTTAGAGAATCCCCTCTGGCAGCGTGCCTTTTTTGTCACCGTTTAGTAAAATTCGGTAGTAACACTCGGGCGCGACCGGGTTTTCACTGAAATTTCCTCATTCCTCACAAGCAGGCGGGCGCCGTAGCTGATCGGTCGTCCGTCTTCTTTACTTTCACCCTTGACCTCAGAAGCAGGATGCCACATGAGCAGTTTGCCCAAATGCCCCCAATGCAATTCGGAATACACCTACGAGGATGGCAGTCTTTATGTCTGTCCGGAATGCGCACATGAGTGGGCCAAAGACGCAGCAGAAGAAAGCACAAACGAAACACGCGTCATACACGATGCCAACGGCAATGTGCTGCAAGACGGCGACACGGTTACCGTGATCAAGGACCTGAAGGTCAAGGGCTCTTCGCTCGTAGTGAAGGTCGGCACCAAGGTCAAGAACATCCGCTTGATCGAAGGCGATCATGATATCGACTGCAAGATCGACGGCATCGGCGCCATGCAGTTGAAATCCGAGTTCGTGAAGAAAGCCTAGCTATCGAACGGCGAGGCATGCCGTCGTACGCTCGCCCTGCTCCTCCCAGCCCCGTACAAAGCCGTTTTCCCGTCCCGACCTATACTGAAAAGTACGGTTGGAGGCAAAGATCATGGCAAGATCCAAGGTCACGGAAAACGGCGCCATCGGGGCCAGCTGCGTCACCCCGGACGACTACGCCCGCCTGTACCGCGCGCTGCGCACCCTGAGCGCGGGTAACCGGGCGCTGGCGCGGGCGCCGGACGAGCAAACCTTGCTGCAGGACATGTGCAACGCCATCGTCGAGCAAGGCGGCTACCGCATGGCCTGGATCGGCTACATCGAGCACGACGAGCACCAGACCATCCGCCCGATGGCGCACGCCGGTGTCGAAGAAGGCTTCCTGCAGTTGCTCGACCTGACCTGGTCCGAGCAGAGCGCCACGCCATCCGGCCTCGCCATCCGCACCGGCACGCCGCAGGTCGGCCACGACGTCCTGCACGACCCCGCCCTGGCCAAACTGTTCGAGGAGCAAAAACGGCGTGGCTACGCCGCGGTGAGCGCCTATCCGCTGGTGATCGACGGCGAGATCGGCGGCAACCTGAGCATCGTCTCCAGCGAGTACAACGCTTTCGGTGAGGAAGAGCTGCGCGTGCTCAGCGAGTTGGCCGAAGACGTCGCCTACGGCATCAGCGCCCTGCGCAGCCGGGTGCGCCACCAGGAAGTCGAAGCGGCCATGCACCGCATGGCGTATTACGACCAGCTCACCGGACTGCCCAACCGTACCCTGTTTCTCGATCAGCTCGGGCGCATGATTGCTTCCTCGAGCCCTCCTTTCCGACCGTTCACGGTGGGCATTCTCAACGTCACCCAGTTCAGGGAAATCAACGACGTACTGGGCTACCAGCAAGCCAACGAACTCTTGCTGCAGGTGGCCGCCCGCCTGCAGCCGCAGATCGACCAGGGCTATTTCCTCGGGCGCGTGAGCGACAACGAGTTCGCCATCCTGCAGCCCAACACCGACGCCGAGCGCGCCTCGCAAGAGGCGGTGCGGTTGTTGCGCCAGTTCGACGAGCCGCTCACCGTGGCCGGCGTCCAGGTCGATGCCCGGTTGCGTATCGGACTCTCGCTGTTTCCGGGGCACGGCCAGGAGCCGGACGCGCTGATGCGGCGCGCCACCATGGCGTCGCGCCAGGCGTTGCGCTCGGCGGTGAACTACACCATCTTCAACGGCAGTCTCGACAAGGAATGCACCCGCCACGTCTCGCTGATCGCCGAATTGCATCATGCCATCGAGCATGACGAGCTTCGCCTCTACTGCCAGCCCAAGATTCAGTTCGACACCGGCAAGCTGTGCGGCGCCGAAGCGCTGGTGCGCTGGCAGCACCCCGAGCGCGGGCTGGTCGAACCCGACCTCTTCATCAAGCTGGCAGAGCAGGCCGGCATGATCACCTCGCTCACCCATTGGATACTGGAAGCGGCCTTCCGGCATATCTACACACTGGAACAGGCCGGGCGCCCCAGCCCGCTGGCGGTCAACCTGTCGGCGCGCGACCTGCTCGACCCGCGCCTGGCCGAGCGCATCCGCGGCCTGTTCCTCACCTGGGGCATCGACCCCGCCCACCTGCAATTCGAACTGACCGAAAGCGCCCTGATGGACGACCCCGGCGGCGCGCTGGCCACGCTCAATCAGCTCAAGGCGCTCGGGGTGCAACTGGCGGTGGACGACTTCGGCACCGGCTATTCCAGCCTGAGCTACCTGCAGCGGCTGCCGGCCGACACCATCAAGATCGACCAGTCGTTCGTCGGCGCGATGATCGCCGACCAGGAGTCGGACACGATCGTACGCTCGACCATCGACCTGGGGCACAACCTCGGGCTACACGTGGTGGCCGAAGGCGTGGAAAACCGCGACATCTGGAACCGGCTGGCGACGCTGGGTTGCGACATCGCCCAGGGCTACTTCGTCAGCCGGCCGATCCCGGTCGAGCAGTTCGACAGCTCGTGGCACGCCACGCTCGCAGCCTGACCCCGGCCCGCCCGCTCAGCCCACCCGCCGCACCAGCCAGGATGGCATGTCACTCTGCGCGCCACAGCCGATAAGCCGGCGATGGCAGCGCGTCGCCACGGCGCCACAAAACCATAATTAAAGGTTATGGATAATTCGACAATAACTCATTATCCATAACATTGTTTCTTACATAAACTCTCCCTACCGACCTTGCTGCACATCAAGCACTCGCAAGATCAGGCAACAGGGTGAGGCAACACGCAGTACCAGCCCCACCCAAAGATAGTGGCACCTACCAAGGAGACATGCATGAACCGCTCTAGCGATCAGTACGGCGAGTTCTACCAGCGCGACCGCAGCGTGCACCCGCCCGCTTACGCGCCCGACTACAAGACCAGCATTCTGCGTTCGCCCAAGAACGCCCTGATTTCGCTGCAGAACTCGCTGTCGGAAATCACCGGCCCGGTGTTCCGCCAGGACGAACTGGGGCCGCTCGACAACGACCTGATCCTGAACTATGCCAAGGACGGCCTGCCGATCGGCGAGCGCATCATCGTGCATGGCTTCGTGCGCGACGAGAACGGCCGCCCGGTCAAGAACTCCCTGGTGGAAGTGTGGCAAGCCAACGCCGGCGGTCGCTACCGCCACAAGAAGGACCAGTACCTGGCGCCGATCGACCCCAACTTCGGCGGCTGTGGCCGCGTGCTGACCGACGACAACGGCTACTACTTCTTCCGCACCATCAAGCCCGGCCCGTACCCGTGGCGCAACCGCGTCAACGACTGGCGTCCGGCGCACATCCACTTCTCGCTGTCGGGCGACGGCTTCGCCCAGCGCCTGATCACCCAGATGTACTTCGAGGGCGACCCGCTGATCGCCACCTGCCCGATCGTGCGTTCCATCAACAACGAAGAAGCCGTGCGCACTCTGATCGCCCCGCTCGACCGCAATGCCTTCGTGCAGCTCGACAGCATGGCGTACCGCTTCGACATCGTGCTGCGTGGCCGCCGTGCCACCTTGTTTGAAAACCGCATCCAGGGGGCGAAATGATGGTCAACCAGTTCAACTACCTGAAAGAAACCGCCTCCCAGACCGCCGGCCCATACGTGCACATCGGCCTGGCGCCGCACGCCGCCGGTTTCGACATCTTCGAGAACAATTTCTCCAACGTGCTGACCACCCCCGCTACCCGCGGCGAGCGCATCCGCATCGAAGGCAGGGTGATCGACGGCTCCGGCACGCCGCTGCGCGACGTGCTGCTGGAAATCTGGCAGGCCAACGTCGATGGCCGCTACAACCACCCGGCCGATACGCAGGACAAGCCGCTCGACGACAGCTTCCGCGGCTGGGGCCGCGCCTGCTCCGACTTCGAAAGCGGCCTCTATACCTTCGAAACCATCAAGCCGGGTGCCGTCGAGGGCCGCCACGGCCGCACCATGGCCCCACACATCAACCTGTGGATCGTGGCGCGCGGCATCAACATCGGCCTCAACACCCGCATCTACTTCTCGGATGAAGCCGAAGCCAACGCCAAGGACCCGGTGCTCAACCTGATCGAATGGGAAGTGCGCCGCAAGACGCTGATCGCCCAGCGCGAAGAGCGCGACGGTGACGTGGTGTACCGCTTCGACGTGCGCATCCAGGGCGACAACGAAACGGTGTTCTTCGACGTCTGATCCTCCTCACTTGCGTTTCTCCCTCGAGTTGTTCAGGGGCCGCTCAGCGGCCCCTTCTTTTTTGCAAGATCCGGTTGGCCGAACGCGTCACGCGCCCCCCTGAAACGCCTGGCGCGACGGGCCCGCCCCCGGCTACGTCGCCTGGCCCGCCGACCTTTCCATCGTATTCCGGCCCAGGTGGCGCACCTCGCCGCTCAGGCCGTCGACTTCGATCTCGTCGCCATCCTGCAGGGCATCGAGGATGCCTGGCAGGTTGACCACGGCCGGCAGGGCGAATTCGCGGGCGACGATGGCGCCATGCGAGAGATAGCCGCCGGTTTCGACCACCAGTCCGCCCGCCCTCAGGAAGAGCGGCGTCCAGCCGGGATCGGTCGATGGCGCGACGAGAATCTCGCCGGCCTGCAGGCGCCCGCCGTCGGAGGGGTGGCGCAAAATGCGTACCCTGCCCTGCACCCGCCCCGTGCCGGTGGCGACGCCACGCCAGCGATGGCTGCCGTTGCCGACTCCCGACGGCGAAGCCTTGGCAGGCAGCGTCGTACCGGTCGCTTCGACCAACAGGAACTCCGGCGCCTCTTCTGCCTGCCACTGGCGGAACAACGCCTGCCGCGCCGCGATGCGCGCCTGCAGGCCGGCGGCAGGGGTCTGCCCGCTCATGGCGGCGCGCTCGGCTTCGCAAGGCAGCAGCCAGAAAACATCCTCCGCCGTCTGCAGCCAGCCCTGCGACTGCATCCAGGCGGCGGCGCCCAACCAGGCGTGGCGCACCGCGTCGAGACTGGCGATCAGGGCGCTGCGCGCCGCCTCGCGCTGGTTGGATTCGCGATTGGCGGCCTTGACCAGCCCCTTGATGAACACCGTCTTCCACCACGGCGCCTGTTGGCGCAGGCGTTGCCAGGCCGCGTCGGCGGCGGCCTGCTGGCGCGCCGCTATCGCTTTCTCGTCGACTTGGGCCAGCGCCGGGAGTTGTTCGAGAATCGTCTCGGGCTGTTCGCGCCAGCGCGGCGAGCCGATATAGGTCTCGTAATGGCCGCGATGACCGTATTCGTCGAGAAAGGCGGCAAACGCGCGGGCAAACTCGGGGTGGTCCTGCGGGCTGTGGCCGCAGCGGGCCGCCAGGCGGGCCAGTGCCAGCAACGCGTAGCCCTGCTGCGCCGTGACACTGGCTTCGCCGCCCGCCAGCAGGGCGGCGCCCAGCGCCGCCCCTTCGCCAGGGAAGGTTTTTTCCAGCGTCTCGACCAGCAGGGAGAGGCTGCCGCCCCCCGACCCTTGCAGGAACAGCAGATCGACTTCCTCCCGCGCCGGCCGGCACAGCTGCTGCAGCCGTTCACGCCAGCCCGCGGCATCACAAGGTGGCGTCTGCCCCAGGGCCTGGCGGGCGTTTGTCCGCACCCGGGCGATGGCCGCTTCACCGCGTCGGCGTACGGCCGGCGCCCCCAGGGCGTAGCGCAGGATGCGCCCCAGGCGTCGCAGCCGTGTGCCGAACGTGGGCGGATTCACCGAGATCGCCGGCTGATGGCCGCCCAGCAGCGTATTGAAATGCTCGGGGGTCAACCCGATGGCGTCCCAGCCTTCCCACTGCATGATGGCCGCTTCGAGGTAGAGCCGGCCGTGAAACAGCCCGGCACGCTGGACGCCTGGCAACAGCGGGTAGCCGGCGAGCTTCCAGCCCTGCTCCAGCAGGTGGTTGACGCCGCGCCGGGAGAAGCTCCAGTCCATCGGCTGCAGCGGCTCGGGCATGATTTCGCGGGTATTGCCGCGCGTCCAGATCGACGGCTGGCCTTGCAATGCGGCATAGGTACGACGCGGCCGCCGTGTCACCGGCCGCGCCTGGGTCAGCCAGAAGCGCGTGCCGTCCCAGACCCATTCGAGATCGTAGAAAGGCGCGACGAAGTCGAGCGCGACGGCGGCGTCCCACAGCAAGGCGGCCAGCGCTTCGGCTTGCGCGGTATCGAAGACGGCCGCCGAGGCCTTGCCCGCGGGGACCGCGATGCGCACCGTGCCACCGCCCGCCGCGCTCATGCTCATCGTCGCCTTGCTGCCTTGGCGGCGCTCGATCAGGCGCCAGATGTCGCTGGTATCCTCGGCGAGAACGTATTCGTCACCCGCCGCCTCGCCCCCCACCAGCGACTCGCCCAGTCCCCAGTTGGCGTGCACGATCAGGCGATCCTCGCGGCCGCTGACGGGGTCGCACGTGAACGCGATGCCGGATGCCTCGGCGGCGAGCAGCGGCATTACGATCACCGCCATCGTCGCCGGCTGCCGCTGGCCGATACCCTGGCGATAGGCGCATGCCGTGTCGCTGTCGAGCGACGTCCAGACCTCGGCGATCGCCGCCAGCAACGCGGGCAGGCCGCACACATTGAGGCAAGTGCGATAGATGCCGGCGAACGAGGCCATCGTCGAATCTTCGCCCACCGCCGACGAGCGCACGGCGAGCGGGCGGTCGAGCCAGCCCCGTTCGGCCAACGTTGCGGCCAGCTGCGACGCCAGTTCCTCCGGAAACGCGCCGTGCCGCGCCTCGCTCCAGCGCGCCGGAATCGCGACGAAATCCGGTACCGGCAGGCCGAAATGGCGCAACTGCGCGAGTTGCCAGGCCTTGCCGCCGACTGCGGTGGCGCCCAGCGCGAGGATCTCTGCTTCATGGATGATGGCCGCCGTCATACCCGTACCTCCAGGCCGCCGAAGAAGACATCGAGCATGCTCTCGAACTCGCCGGGCAGCGAGGACGCCGCCTCGGTCAGCCAGCGCAGCAGGGCGGCGAGATAGAGGAATTCGAGGTACACCGCCAGCACCGTGGGGCTGACGTCACGGCGGAAACAGCCGGCCTCCTGGCCGTCGGCGATCAAGGCCGTGAAGATCCGCTCCAGACCGCTGCGTTGGCGGTCATCGTTCGGATGGCGCGGCTCGGCCAGGCGGTATTGCACGTAGGGCAGCAGGTAGCGGCGGTGCCGTTCCGACCATTCGGCGCTCAGCGCGAAGAACCGGCGCAGACGGGCCGCGCCGGGCGCTTCGGCCTGGATCACCGGCACCAGCCCGGCCTGGCTCTCGCGCAATTCACGGTGAAAGCGATGGCGCAGCAGCGCCTCCTTGACCGGGAAGTGCTTGTACAAGGTGCCCTTGGCGACATCGGCGGCCTCGGCGATACGTTCCATGGTCACCGCTTCGTAGCCTTCTGCCTCGAACAAGGCCCAGGCGGTGTCGGCGAGATGGTCGAGTTGTTGCTGGCGCTTGCGTTCGCGCCGGCCGGTTTGCGCCGCCGACAGTTCGTCTGGCGTCGGGACGACGGAGTTGGACAGGTTGCCGGGCATGGCGACACCCCATAAAAATATAGACGATATCTATTTTTATACGTCGTTCAGTTTTTATCAAGGCCACGCAGCCATGGCACCCGCCCACCCTCGAAAACCGGCATCGGAATTCATGGAAATTGCCACGACACGGCTTCTTTCATAACATCAGGCTATGGAAAATGACCGTTTCACCAGCCGCATCCGGCTGCGCCACCTGCATTGCTTCGTCGCCGTGGCCCAGGAGCAGAACCTGGGGCGTGCCGCGGCGCGCCTGATGCTGAGCCAGCCGGCGGTCTCGAAGACCCTGGCCGAACTGGAAGAGATCGCCGGCAGCCGGCTGTTCGAGCGCGGGCGGCTGGGTGCCACGCTGACGGAAGACGGCGAGGCGTTTCTGGTGCATGCGGTCGCGGTGCTCGACACCCTGGGCGCGGCAGGACGCGCCGTGCGCAAGCATGACGCGCCGTCGCCGACCCTGCTGCGTATCGGCGCCCTGCCCACCGTGGCGATCGACCTGCTGCCGCTGGCGCTGGGCGAGTTTCGCGCCAACCGCCCGCACACCTCGGTACAGGTGCAGACCGCCGCCAACGCCCCGTTGCTGGCCAGTCTCAAGGCCGGCGAGTACGACTTGGCGATCGGCCGCATGGCCGATCCGGAAATGATGGTCGGATTGAGTTTCGAACTGCTCTACGTCGAACCGGTGATCATGGTGACCCGACCCGGCCACCCGCTGCTGGTCGACGGCCCGCCCTCGCTCGAAGCGGTCCTGGACTACCCGCTGATCGTCTCGCCCAAGGGCACGACCCCGCGCCACAACACCGAGAGCTTCCTGCAATCGCGCGGCCTGCGCCTGCCCGAGAGCCTGGTGGAAACCTTGTCGGTGTCGCTGGCGCGGCTGCTGGCGCTGCGCTTCGATTACGTGTGGTTCATTTCGGCGGGAGCGGTGCGCGACGATCTGGAACGGGGCCTGCTCACTCGCCTGCCCCTGGCCACCGGCGGTACCGAGGAGCCGGTGGGGCTGCTGACGCGCAGCGAGGGCCGGCTGTCGATGCCGGCCCAGGAATTGATCGCCACCCTCCGCGATTCCGCGGCGCGGCAACGCGAGCGCCTGAAGGGCCAGGAATAAGCCCCCGCCGGATGCCTCGATGGCTCCCGGCGGGGGCTTCGTTGCGTATCGAGATGACAGGCTGCCGGCGGCGCTCGCCTACTTCGCCACGGTCACCGGGATGTCGGCCAGCCGGATGACTTCCGACGTCACCGACCCCAGCAGCAGATGGCCGATCCCGCTGTGGCCGTGCGAGCCCATGACGATGGTGTCGATGCCGCGTTCGCGCGCGAACTGGGTGATGGTTTGCGCACTATGCCCCACCGCGACGTGCGACGTGCAAGCGATCCCGGCCTGTTCCAGCCGCTCGCGCCCTGCCTTGAGCGCCGCCTGGCCTTGTTCGCGGTAATACTCCTGCAGATCCTCGTGGCTGATGAACATGCGCACGTGGCCGGATTCGAGCGGTATCTGCACGTTGAGCAGATGGACGTCCAGATCGCCCGCGGCGGCATGCAGCCGAAGGAGGTAGTCGATGGCGCGCAGCGACGGCTCGGAGCCGTCCAGTGCCACCAGAATTCGCATCGTCATGACAGATTCCCCCAGTTAGTCTTTGCCGCTGCGCGGCGTCTCGCCGCTCAGCGCGATCTCGTTGAGTGGTGCGGCGGCAGCCCGTTTTGCCAGCTGCGTGCCGACGGCCACCACCAGCACCGCGCCCACGGTGCCCGAGACGTAGTGCAACCAGTGCGGCGCGTCGGCCAGGTACGGCTTGACCATCACGTCGCCCAGCACCATGTCGCCGGCGATCCAGCCCAACAGCGCCGCACCCAGCGTGATCACCAGCGGGAAGCGGTCCATCAGCTTGAGCACGAACTGGCTGCCCCAGACGATGATGGGAATGCTGATGGCGATACCGAACGCCACCAGGCCGAGCTCGCCCTTGGCGGCGCCGGCCACGGCGATGACGTTGTCCAGGCTCATCACGGCGTCGGCCACGATGATGGTCTTAATGGCGCCCAGCAGATGGGTGCTGCCTTCGACGTTGGCGTGGCCGTCGCCGTCTTCCGGCTGCAGCAGTTTGACGCCGATCCACAGCAACAGCAGCGCGCCCCCCACCTTCAGCAAGGGCAGCGCCAGGAGCTGCAGCGCAAAGAAGATCAGCACGATGCGCAGGGCGACGGCGCCGGCCACGCCCCACAGAATGCCTTTGCGGCGCTGCGCTTCGGGTAGTTTGCGGCAGGCCAGTGCGATCACCACGGCGTTGTCGCCGCCCAGCAGGATGTCGATGGCGACGATCTGCAATACCGCCAACCAGAACGTGGCATCGAACAAAAATTCGAGCATCTCGTAAATACCTTATTAAATAAACAAAACCGGCTCCGTATTGCCCCTTGTTTCACCGGGTACTTGCGCGCCCAGAGGATCAGGTGTCGGCCCAATACTGAATTCTACGCGAACAACGCTTTCAATCCGCTTGCAACGGCGCATGTTATTGGACCGCCCAAGTAACAAAGCCGGGCTCTCGGCCCGGCTCATCTTGCTGACGAACATACCACACGGGTCTAGCCCTGCGCCTCCATCTCGGCGAACACCGCTTCGGCCAGATGGAAGGCGGCGTTGGCGGCGGGCAGGCCGCAATAGATACCGGACTGCATCAGGACTTCCTTCAGCTCGTCGCGCGTCACGCCGTTATTAAACGCGGCCTTCAGGTGCATGCGCAACTCGTCTTCGCGGTTGAGCGCAATCAGCATGGCGATGGTGATCAGGCTGCGGCTGTGGCGCGGCAGGCCGGGACGGGTCCAGATGTCGCCCCAGGCGTAGCGGGTGATGAACTCCTGGAACTCGGTATTGAAGTCGTTGCGCTTGGCCAGGGTGCGGTCGACGTGGGCGTCGCCCAGCACGGCACGACGCACCGTCATACCGTTCTCGTAGCGGTCTTTTTCATCCATTTATTTATGATCCTCGATGGGGTGCAGCCGCTCAGGCGAGCAGGAAATCCACCACGGCACGGTTGAATTCGGTGGCGGCTTCGACGTTGGAGAGGTGGGAGGCGTCCAGTTCCACCCCTTTCGACCCGGCAATCTGCTCGACCAAGTAGCGCGCATCCTCGGTAGTGGTCACCGGGTCATGCCGGCCGCTGATCACCAGCGTCGGTACGCTGATGCGGGCGACGTCCTGACGCAGATCGGCCTTCTCCAGCGCATCGCAGCACGCGGCGTAGCCGGCCTGCGGACTGGAGCGTAATTGTTGAAGCAGCATGTCGACCAGCCCCGGCTGGTGCTGGATGAAATGCGGGGTGAACCAGCGGCTGGCGGCGCCATCGGCCACCTCGGGCATGCCTTCGTCACGCACCAGGCGGGCACGGTCCTGCCAGCCCTCGGCGGTGCCGACGCGTGCGGCGGTGTTGCTCACCACCAGCTTGTTGAGGCGCTCGGGAGCATTGACACCCAACCACAGGCCGGTGAGCCCCCCCATCGAAATACCGCAGAAGTGCGCGCGCTCGATATCGAGTGCATCCAGCAGGCCCAGTACGTCGCGGCCGAGCCTGTCGATCGTGTACGGGCCGGGCACCGGGGTCGATTTGCCATGACCACGGGTGTCGTAGCGGAGCAGTTGGAATTTCCAGCGCAGCGCGTCCAGCTGAGGCGCCCACATGTCCATGGTGGTGCCGAGCGAGTTGGACAGCACCAGCACCGGCGCACCAGCCGGGCCGTCCAGATCGTAGTTGATGGTGCAGGTATCGAGTTTGATGGTAGACATGATCAGTTTCCTGCCAGTGCGGCGGTCAGTACGCGCTCGATCAGCGCGTCGGCAACGCCGATGTAGTTGACGGGGTCCAACAGGTGACTCAATTCTTCATAGGACAAATGCGCGGTGACGCGAGGCTCCTGTTGCAACACGTCCTTCAGGTGACGGCCTTCGCTGAGTGCCTGGCGGCACTTCTGCTCCACCAGCTTGTGCGCATCCAGCCGCCCGAGCCGCTCGCCCAAGGCCATCGTCACCGCCTCGGCCATGATCAGGCCGCCGGTCTTGTCGAGGTTGGCGCGCATGGTGTCGGCATGGACCTCGAGCCCCTCGACCAGCTCCGCGCTCACGGCCAGGGCGCCGGCCGACAGTCCGATCAGCTCGGGCAGCGCCTCCCATTCGGCGTGCCAGCCGCCGAGGCCGCGCTCGTGCTCCTGCACCATCGCCGCGAACACGGTGCCGACCAGCCCCGGCACGCGCACGGCGGCGGACAGCACGATGGCCGAGCTCACCGGGTTGCGCTTGTGCGGCATCGTCGAGGAACCACCGCGGCCGGCACCAGCCGGCTCGAACACTTCGGCCACGTCGGTCTGCATCAGCAGCGACACGTCGCGCGCCAGCTTGCCCAGCACCCCGGTCAGAGTGCCGAACCAGGCCGCCACTTCGGCGACGCGGTCGCGCTGGCCGTGCCACGGCGTGGCGGGCAGGGTCAAATCCAGTTCTTCGGCCAACCTTTGACCGACAGCGAGGCCGGCATCGCCAAGCGAGGCCAGCGTGCCGGCGGCACCGCCGAACTGCACTGCCAATACGCGCGGCTTGAGCTCGGCCAGCCGTTCGCGCTGACGCAGCAGCGCGTCGAGGGTGCCGGCGAGCTTGAGACCGAAGGTGGTGGGCAGCGCGTGCTGCATCCAGGTGCGCCCCACCATCACGGTGTGGCGGTGCTCGGCCACGCGCTGCGCCAGCGCCGCGATCAGCCGCTCCAGATCGGCCTCGACCGCGACCAGCGCCTGCTTGAGCTGCAGCACGAAGCCGCTGTCGATGGCGTCCTGGCTGGTGGCGCCCCAGTGCACGAAGCGCGCTGCCGCCTCATCGGTGGCTTTGACTTGCGCGGTCAGGTGCTTGACCAGCGGAATCGCCAGGTTGCCGGCGCGCGCGGCATCGGCGGCGATACCGTCCAGGTCCAGCCGCTCGGCGCGGCAGGCCGCCTCGATCGCAGGCACCGCAGCCGGCGGGATCACGCCAGCCGCCGCTTCGGCACGCGCCAGCGCCGCCTCGAAGTCGAGCATGCCCTGCACCGTGGCGGCGTCGCTGAAGGCGGCCTGGCATGCACCACCCCGGAACAAGGGGTCCAGGAGTTTCATTCTTGGCTTTCCTTGAAAAGCCGACAGGCCCGGCCGGTTTGGGCGAGCCTGTCGGCGTCGTTGCAACGGGTTTTCACCCTTGCGGCGTGGTTAACGACTAACGACACGCCCTATGCATCATACGCGTTCGATGATCAGCGCGATGCCCTGCCCCACGCCGATGCACATGGTGCACAGCGCGTAACGGCCGCCGGTGCGGGCCAGCTGGTACGCCGCCGTGGTCACCAGGCGCGCGCCGGAGGCGCCGAGCGGGTGGCCGATGGCGATGGCGCCGCCGTTCGGGTTGACGCGGGCGTCGTCGTCGGCCAAGCCGTGGTCGCGAGTCACCGCTAGGGCCTGCGCGGCGAACGCCTCGTTCAGCTCGATCAGGTCGATCTGGTCCAGCGTCAGGCCGGCCTTGGCCAGCACCTTGCGGATCGCCGGCGCCGGGCCGAAGCCCATGATGCGCGGCGCCACGCCAGCGGTGGCCATGGCCACGATGCGGGCGCGCGGAGTCAGGCCATAACGGCCGGCGGCGGCTTCGTTGGCCAGCAGCACGGCGCAGGCGCCGTCGTTGACGCCGGAGGCGTTGCCGGCGGTCACGCTGCCATCCGGGCGCACCACACCCTTCAGCTTAGCCAATGCTTCCGGCGTGGTGGCACGCGGGTGCTCGTCCTTGGCGAACACGATGGCCTCGCCCTTCTTCTGGGCGATGGTGACCGGGATCAGTTCATCGGCAAAGCGGCCGGCTTCGTGCGCGGCGGCGTAGCGCTGCTGGCTGCGCAGCGCGAAGGCGTCCTGGTCGGCGCGGCTGATGGCGAAGTCAACGGCCACGTTCTCGGCGGTTTCCGGCATCGAATCCACGCCGTACTGCGCCTTCATCAGCGGGTTGACGAAACGCCAGCCGATGGTGGTGTCCTCGATCTTCATATTGCGCGAGAAGGCGGTATCAGCCTTGCCCATCACGAAGGGGGCGCGGCTCATGCTCTCGACGCCACCGGCGATCATCAGGCTGGTTTCGCCGCTCTTGATGGCGCGCGCGGCGATGCCGATGGCGTCCAGGCTGGAGCCGCACAGGCGGTTGACGGTGCTGCCCGGCACGTCTTGCGGCAGGCCGGCCAGCAGCGACGACATGCGCGCCACGTTGCGGTTGTCTTCGCCGGCCTGGTTGGCGCAGCCGTAGATCACGTCGTCGATGGCGCCCCAGTCGACGTTGGGGTTGCGTTCGATCAGGGCCTTGATCGGCAAGGCGCCCAGGTCGTCGGCGCGCACCGAGGACAGGGTGCCGCCGTAGCGGCCGAACGGGGTGCGGATGGCGTCGCAGATGTAGGCGTTTTCCATGCTTGTCCTTATGCGGCGGCGGCCAGCGAGGCCATCTTGAGGGGAACCGGGACGAGGCGCTGCAACTCGTCGAAGCTGTTGCCTTCGACCAGCTCGCGCACCACCAGACCATCCGGGGTGACGTCGATGACGGCCACGTCGGTATAGATGCGGTCGACGCAGCCCACGCCGGTCAGCGGATAGCTGCACGCCTCGACCAGCTTGCTCTCGCCGGTTTTGGTGAGCAGGTCCATCATCACGAACACCTGCTTGGCGCCGACCGCCAGGTCCATGGCGCCGCCGACCGCCGGGATCGCCCCCGGTGCGCCGGTGTGCCAGTTAGCCAAGTCGCCGCGGGCCGACACCTGGAAGGCGCCCAGCACGCAGATGTCGAGGTGGCCGCCGCGCATCATCGCGAACGAGTCGCCGTGGTGGAAGAAGCTGCCGCCTTCGAGCAGCGTCACCGGCTCCTTGCCGGCGTTGATCAGTTCCGGGTCCTCTTCGCCCGGTTCCGGCGCTTCGCCCATGCCGAGCAAGCCGTTTTCGCTGTGCAGGAAGATTTCGCGCTCTTTCGGCAGGAAGTTGGCCACCTTGGTCGGCAGACCGATGCCGAGGTTGACGTAGGAGCCTTCGGGGATGTCGCGGGCGACGCGTTCGGCCATCTGGTCACGGGTGAGTTTGTTCATGTCGCTACTCCTTTACGCCGCTTGCGCCACGGCGTTGCCGATGGCGACGACGCGCTGCACGAAAATGCCCGGGGTCACGATGACTTCGGGGTCCAGGTCGCCCAAGGGCACGATTTCGGACACCTGCGCGATGGTGACGCCAGCCGCCGTCGCCATGATCGGGCCGAAGTTGCGCGCCGCCTTGCGGTAGATCAGGTTGCCCCAGCGGTCGCCCTTCAGCGCCTTGATCAGCGCGAAGTCGGCCTTGATCGGGTATTCCAGCACGTAGTGCTTGCCATCGATCTCGCGCGTTTCCTTGCCTTCGGCCAACAGCGTGCCGTAGCCGGTCGGGGTGAAGATGGCGCCAAGACCAGCGCCGGCAGCCTGGATGCGCGCGGCGAGGTTGCCCTGCGGCACCAGTTCCAGCTCGATCTCGCCGGCGCGGTAGAGCGCGTCGAACACGTGCGAATCGGCCTGACGCGGGAACGAGCAGATGATCTTCTTGACGCGGCGGGCCTTCAACAGCGCGGCCAGCCCGATGTCACCGTTGCCGGCGTTGTTGTTGACGATGGTGAGGTCTTTCGCGCCCTGCGCGATCAGCGCATCGATCAGCTCGGCCGGCTGTCCCGCCGTGCCGAAGCCGCCGATCATCACGGTGGCACCGTCGAAGATGCCGGCCACCGCCTCCTCAAGGGAGGCAACGGTCTTGTCGATCATGGTCTCGCTCCCGCCCCACCCTTCTATATAGAGGGTGAGATCCTTTGCTTGGGTTGATGAACATGCCCGGCCAGACGGCGCCAACCACAAAACGGGCGCTGACCGAACACTGCGTCTATTAATGAACACAATGTAGGGTTCGCCATACCCAGCGTCAAGGGCGATTATCGAAGTATAGTGCGACTATCGCACAAACATTTCTGACCATCGCTCGCCCCGGATGGCGCCGAAGGCAATGCGCCTGGGCCTTGCAGCGCTCGCGCTCACCGCACCGGGGTGAAAACGACACGCTCGTGGGGCACGCACAAAGCTATAGCAATTGTCCGAATACAGAACATATAATCGACTATCGAACAAAACTCCACCTCAGCGAAGGCGGAGACTATCCTGAGAATCTGTTCACGATCTGTCGCGAGCCGCCCTCAGCGGGGTGAACGCAGCGCAGGAACCGGAATGTGCTGGAGTACATGAGGATTCCTGATCGCCAAGCGAATCTCTGCGTGCACATCTTCGATGTGCCCGGCGAAAGATTCGCACGCAGTGCACATAAGCCCCGATCAGGGTGCGCGGCACGATCGGGAACGGGTTCGGAGAAATACGCTCATTTCTTGAGAGGACCGACCATGCAGCATTCCATTGCCACGGTGTCGCTGAGCGGCACGCTGCCGGAGAAGCTCGAGGCGATCGCCGCCGCCGGGTTCGACGGGGTGGAGATTTTCGAGAACGACCTGCTGTACTTCGAAGGCTCGCCGCGTGACGCCAAGCGCCTCTGCGACGACCTCGGGCTCAAGATCATGCTGTTCCAGCCGTTCCGCGACTTCGAAGGCGGCCGCCGCGACAAGCTGCAGCACAACCTCGACCGCGCCGAGCGCAAGTTCGACCTGATGCAGGAACTCGGCACCGACCGCATCCTGGTGTGCAGCAGCGTGCAGCCCGACGTAATCCGCGACGACGCCGTGATCGCCGACGACCTGCACCAGTTGGCCGAACGCGCCGCCAAGCGCGGCATCCTGGTCGGCTACGAGGCGCTGGCCTGGGGGCGTTACGTCAACTCCTATCGCCACGTGTGGGACATCGTGAAGGCGGTCGACCACCCCAACCTCGGCATCATCCTCGACAGCTTCCACACCCTGTCGATCAAGGACGACCTGTCGCGGCTATCGGAGATTCCCGGCGACAAGATCGTGTTCCTGCAGATGGCCGACGCCCCGGTGCTGGCGATGGACGTCATGGAGTGGAGCCGCCACTTCCGCTGTTTCCCCGGCCAGGGCGAGTTCGACCTGCCAGCCTTCCTCGCCCCGATCCTGCAAAGCGGCTACCACGGCCCGCTGTCGCTGGAAATCTTCAACGACGGCTTCCGCGCCGCGCCGACCCGCATCACCGCGGCCGACGGCCTGCGCTCGCTGCTCTACCTGGAAGAAACCACGCGCCAGGCGCTGCAGGCGTCTTCGGCCAACCTTGAGAACGCGAAAAGTGCCGAGGCGCTGTTCGCGCCGCCCGCGCCGTCCCGCTTCGACGGCGTCGAGTTCCTCGAATTCGCCGTCGACGACGACGCTGCGCGCCGCCTCGCCACGTGGTTCCAGAAGCTCGGCTTCGCCCATGCCGCACGCCACAAATCGAAGAACGTCGACCTGTACCGCCACGGCAGCGTCAACCTGATTCTCAACGCCGAGCCCGACTCGTTCGCCCACGCCTTCTTCGTCGCCCACGGCCCCTCGCTGTGCGCGGCGGCGTTCCGCGTCGACGACAGCCGCGCCGCGCTGGAGCGCGCCAAGCTGTACCGCGCTCGCCCGTTCGAAAGCCGCGTCGGCCCCAACGAGCGCCAGATTCCGGCGGTGCGCGCCCCGGACGGCAGCCTGCAATACCTGGTGGACAAGGGCCTGGACGGCCGCTCGATCTACGACAGCGACTTCGATCCGCTGCCGGGCGGCGTCGCCGCCGCGGCACGCACCACGCTGTCGGCCATCGATCACTTCGCGCTCGGCCTGCCGGCCGAAACGCTGGATACCTGGTCGCTCTATTTCCGCGCCGTGTACGGCTTCGAAGCCGAGCACGAGTGGGTGCTGCCCGATCCGTACGGCCTGGTGAAGAGCCGCGTGCTGCGCAGCGCCGACCGCACCATCCGCATCCCGCTCAACATCTCGGAAAACCGCAACACCGCCATCGCCCGCTCGGTGTCGACCTACCGCGGCTCCGGCCTGCAGCACGTCGCCTTCGCCGCCGACGACATCTTTGCGGCGGTGGCGGCGGCGCGCGAGGCCGGCCTGCCGCTGCTGGAGATTCCACGCAACTACTACGACGATCTGGCCGCGCGCTTCGACCTGGAGCCGGCGTTCATCGCACGGATCGCCGCCGCCAACGTGCTGTACGACCGCGACCCGGACGGCGGCGAGCTCTTGCACGTCTACACCGAGCCGTTCGAGGAACGCTTCTTCTTCGAGATCATCGAACGGCGCGGTGGCTACCAGCAGTACGGCGCGGCCAACGTGGCGGTGCGGCTGGCCGCCCTGGCGCAGACCCGCGCGCGCGCCGGCCAGCGCGGCGCGAGCTGGGCCGACTGAGCCCCGACAAACGACAGCGCCCCCATGCAGGGGGCGCCATGACCAACCACCAGCGTGTTCATGAATAATCAAACAATGGAGGAGTGACTCGATGATTAGCGGCAAAACCACCCTGATCGCCCACCTCGGCTACCCGACCGAAGCCTTCAAGGCGCCGATGATTTACAACCCGTGGTTCGAGAAACAAGGCATCGACGCCGTGGTGGTGCCGATGGGCGTCAAGCCCGACGACTACGCGGTCTTTCTCAAATCGCTGTTCCGGCTGCGCAATATCCGCGGCGCGCTGGTGACCATGCCGCACAAGATCACCACGCTCGACCTGGTCGACGACGCCACCCCGACCGCCAAAATCGCCGGCGCCTGCAATGCCATCCTGCTGCGCCCGGACGGCACCCTGCTGGGCGACCAGTTCGACGGCGCCGGTTTCGTGCGCGGCGTCGAGCGCAAGGGCCGCAAGCTGGCCGGCACCCGCGTGCTCGTGTCCGGCTGCGGCGGCGTCGGCTCGGCCATCGCCGCGTCGCTGGCCGCCGCCGGCGTGGCGGAACTGGCCCTGTTCGACACCCGCGATGCCCAGGCTATGGCCCTGGCGGGGCGCCTCGCCGAGCACTACCCGCAGCTCGTCATCACCACCGGTTCCAACGACCCGGCCGGTTACGACGTAGTGGTCAACGCCACGCCGGTGGGCATGAACGATGACGATCCGCTGCCGTTCGACGTCTCGCACATCGCCCCCGGCACCTTCGTTGGCGAGGTGGTGATGAAGTCCGAATACACCCCGCTGCTGCGCGCCGCGATGGAAAAGGGTTGCCAAGTGCAGGTCGGCACCGACATGCTGTTCGAGATGATTCCCGCCTACCTGGAGTTCTTCGGCTTCGGCACCGCCACCCCGGACGAACTGCGTGCGGTATCGCAGATCACGTATTGAACGAGGACGAACGATGAAAAAAATTCTGGTACTGAACGGCCCCAACCTGAACCTGCTGGGGACGCGCGAGCCGGCCCAGTACGGCCACACCACGCTGGCCGACGTCGAGGCGATGTGCAAGGAAACCGGCGAGCGCCTGGGCTACGAAGTGGAATGCTTCCAGAGCAACTGGGAAGGCGCCCTGCTCGACAAGGTCCACGAAGCCGGCCAGGCGTTTCGTGACGGCACCCTGCTCGGCGTCGTCATCAACCCCGGCGCGCTGACGCACACCTCGATTGCGCTGCACGACGCCATCAAGGGTGTCGGCGACCTGCCGGTGATCGAAATCCACATCTCCAACGTGCACGCCCGCGAGTCGTTCCGCCACCACTCCTACGTCTCGCCGGCCGCCGCCGGCATCGTGGTCGGCTTCGGCGTCACCGGCTACATCCTGGCGATGGAAGGGCTGGTGCGCAAACTCCAGGGCTAAGGGGCTTGCGGGATTGATCAGGCCGCGACAGGCCGCCCCGCGCCAGTCACCAAGACAAGCCATGACAGCGATGATGCGTTGTCATGGCTTTTGTGCGTTTTCGACGGATTCCGCCATGTCCCACTGGCGTTCACTCACGCTCCAGCCACGCCCCTCGATGGCCAGCGCCCCGATATAACCCGGAGCCGGCTGGAGCGTATACAGCGACCACGGCCTTGCCGGAACGATCTCGCCGGAAGCGCCGTCGAGGTCTGCCGGCACCTCATCCGGATCGGTCGTCAGGGGGACGGAAAAACCATCCAGCTGCCCGGCAAGGCCGTTGCCGCAGGCTTTCAGGTACGCCTCCTTCTTGGTCCAGCAGGCGAGAAAGGCATCGGCGTAAAGCGGTTCCGGGAGCGCACTCAGCTGGTCGGCTTCGGCCGCCGAGAAGAAATAGCGCGCGATGTCGGCGTAATCGGATTGCGCCCGGATGCGTTCGAGATCGATGCCGAGCCTGGCGTCGGCGGCGATGGCGACGAGGGCCAGATCGCCCGAGTGGGACAGATTAAATGCCAGCCGGCCGTCGAATTCAGGGCTGAGGCCCGGTTTGCCGAAGGCGTTGCACACGTAGCGTACCCGGTCGGCCGGGGTCTGAAGATAGCTCCCCAGGAGCGCACGCAGCACGCCATGCGCGACGACAAAACGCCGGCGATCGCGCTCGAAGCGAAACCGTGCGCTACGGCGGCATTCGTCATCAGAGAGCGTCGCCTGGAGGCGCGCCGAGGTTTCAGGAGAAACGTCCAGACGGGCGCGCCAGACATGCACTTCATGGGAGGGTAATTGACACATTCCGGTCTCCGATGCCGTGCCGAGAACCTGCTCACGATCTGTCGCGAGCAGCCCTCAGCGGGGTGAAGAGCAGCGCAGGAACCGGAATGTACTGGAGTACATGAGGATTCCTGATCGCTGAGCCAATCGAAGATTGGCACGCAGAGCACATGAGCCTCGATCAGGGATGCGCAGCAAGATCGTGAACAGGTTCTGAGCGCTACAGCTGCTCCAGCAGGATCTGAGCGATCTCCACGCCGATCCGGGCCTGGGCCTCCCGCGTCGAGGCGCCCAGGTGCGGCGTGCAGATGACATGAGGATGGCGGGCGAGCCGCAGGTCACGGGGCGGTTCCCCGGCGAACACATCGAGGGCGGCCCCGCGCACCTTGCCCGACTCGAGCGCCGCGAGGAGCGCCTCCTCGTCCACCAAGCCGCCGCGCGCGCAATTGACCAGCAGGACCCCCTCCTTCATGCGCGCGAACTCCTCCCAGCCGATCACGGCGCGCCCCTCCTCGCTCGGCGGGGTGTGCAGCGAGACCAAGTCGGCACGCGCCAGGAGTTCCTCGAGCGAGAGCAGTTCGAGCCCCTCGAAGCGGCCCACGGGCTCGGCGGCCTTGTCGGCCCCGACGACGGCCATGCCGAGGGCCGAGGCACAACGCCCCAGGGTTCCCCCGATCCGGCCGACACCGATGATGCCGAGCGTCTTGCCCGCCAGCTCGATCCCGTCCGAGAACGCCTTCTTCGGCCAACGTCCCGACTTCACGGCGGCATCGGCCTGTGGAATCCGCCGCGCCAGGGCGAGGAACAAGCCCAGGGCCAGCTCGGCCACCGAGCCGGTCGAGGCCTTGGGCGTATTCAGTACCGCGATGTCCCGCGACGCCGCGGCAGCGAGATCGATGTTGTCGGTACCGACCCCGGCGCGGACGATGACCCGCAGCCGCCGCGCCGCCGCGATCTGCCGCGCACCGAGCCGCGTGGCGGAGCGCACGACGACGGCGTCGTAACCGCCGATCAGGGTCTCCAGCGCCTCGGGCGACAGTCCGTCCTTCTCGTCCACCCCGAGCCCGCCAGCGCGCATCCGTTCGATGGCCACCGCGGGGATCGGGTCACAGACCAGGACACGGGCACGGTCCACCGGGAGAACGGCTTCCCTTTCCGACTGGCGGCTCGGTCTCTGCTCGACATCCCAGAACACCGGCTCATCCTGCAACAACGTCTCGAATTTTCCTGCTGACATTTGCAAGCTCCTTTGGTCTTCGTCAATCGCCGGCCACCTCGATGGTCGGCGAGCATTCCGCCACGTTCAGCGCGTCGGCCATGCCGACCAGTACCTCGCGCGGCCCCTCGAAGCGTTCCCTGGCGTGCGCGGTGCGGATGTTGTCCACCAGCATCAGGTCGCCGGACTGCCAGGCGTCGCGCACGGTGTGGGCGGTGTAGACCTCGTTGATCGTTTGCACGATGTCCGGGCCGATCGGGTCGCCGTTGCCGAAACGGGTATTGAACGGCAGCCCGTCCTCGCCGTAGACGTCCACCAGGTACTCGCGCACCTCCGGGTCTATCGTCCACTCGTTGAGGAAGGCGATCTGGTTGAACCAGCAGCGCTGGCCGGTACGCGGATGGCGCACCACGGCGCTGCGGCGCTGCCAGGTGCGCAAGGCGCCGCCGGGCTGCCACTCGAAGCGGATCGCATGCGCTCGGCAGTAGCTCTCGACGGCCTGGCGCTCGTCGCTGCCGAAGGCTTCGGCGATCGACGCCCCGATATCGTCGTTGTAGTTGCGGACCAGCAGCCACCCGAGCCGCTCGAAGCGGTCGACCAGATCCGCCGGCAGCGCTGGCCCTATCACCGTCTCGTCGGCCAGCGGCGTCGCGCCCTCCCCGGTAGGCGCGGTGAGACAGGCGAACAGCATGAGGGAGGGGAATTCGAGCGCATAGCTGAGCTCGTGGTGCATGCACATGGGCTGGCTGGGCGGCCACTTCGAGGAGGAATAGAGCCCATCGGCGTAGCGCTGCCGGGTGGCGAACGCCTCCCGCTCGATCATCAGGCGGCCCAGTTGCCGGAACACGACGCCCACCTCCTCCACGTCGCGCAAGCCGAGGCCGCGCACCAGCAGCGCGCCGTGTTCGACGACGGCGGCGCGCAGTTCGTCGCGATGCTCGGCGACCCAACGGCCTGCATCTCCGCTGGCGTCCGCCTGCACCAGCGGCGGCTTGCCGGATCGCAGCGCCACATCGAGCGACGAGGTCGGCGTTGAAGACGATGCGGTTGCAAAGAGTGATGACATTTCGGATTACCTCCTTTGCTGACTTGGTGGTGGCTGAAGGGCTGCCCTTCTGAGAACCTATTCACGATCTTGCTGCGCATCCCTGATCGAGGCTCATGTGCTGCTCGGAATCCTCATGTACTCCAGTACATTCCGGTTCCTGCGCTGCTCTTCACCCCGCTGAGGGCTGCTCGCGACAGATCGTTAACAGGTTCAAGCACAGCCCGCCCCCGCTACGCCGACCGCGCGTCCACCAGGCCGGCCAGATCGGCGAGCACCGGGTGATCCGCCAGGTCCTTCACCGACACCGCGCGGTTCAACTTGATCGCCAGCCGCAGTGCCGACAGCGAGGTGCCGCCGAGTTCGAAAAAGTGAGCCGCCCGGCCCACCTGCTCCGGCGGAATGCCGAGAATCTCGGCCCAGGCGGCCGCCAGCCGTTGCTCGGTCGGCGTGCTGGCGTGCTCGCCATCGGGTTTGGCCAGGCCCAACTGGCCGGCGAGCGCCGTCAAGGCCTTCCGGTCGATCTTGCCGTTGCCCGTCAAGGGCAGCGTTCTTTGCCAAAGAAACGCCGACGGCACCATGTACGTGGGCAGCGACTCGCCAAGCTGCTTCTGCAGCGCGTCGGCATCGAGCTGCCGCTCGCCGGAATAAAAAGCCAGCAGGCGCTTGCCGCGGTCTGCCCGCTCGGCGACGACAACCGCGCCGTCCCGCACGCCCGGCAAGCGCAACAGCGTGTTCTCGATCTCGCCCAGCTCGATCCGGAAGCCGCTGATCTTGACCTGCGCATCACGGCGGCCGAGGAACTCCAGCTTGCCTTCGGGCAGCCAGCGGCCAAAGTCGCCGCTGCGGTACAGCCGCTGCCCCGGGCGGTTCGGGTCGGGCATGAAGGCGCGTTGCGTGCGCTCCGGATCGTTGACGTAGCCGCGCCCGACACAGATCCCGGAGAACACGATCTCGCCCGGCGCACCGAGCGGCACCGGCGACAGCTGCTCGTCGACGACGTAGACATGCGCATTGTTGACGGGGCGGCCGAGCGGCACGCGCTCGCGGCAGGGCACGCTGTCCATCACCTCGTGATTGGTGTCGTCGGAGGTCTCGGTCAGCCCGTAGACATTCACCAGCCGGATACCGGGCTGGGCCGCGAACCAGCGTTGCGTCAGCTCCTTCTTCAGCGCCTCGCCGGTGACCGCCACGCAGCGCAGGTCCGGCAGCGCGCGCGGGTGCTGCTTCAGCTCGCTCAGGACGACGTCGAGATAGGACGGCACCACCTGCAGCACGTTGACCCTGGCCTCGACGATCTTGTCGACAAAGCGCCTGGCGTCCAGGATCGTGTCCTGCTCCACCAGCAGCGTCCGCCCGCCGACCAGCAGCGCCGACACCAGCTGCCACAGCGAGATATCGAAGCACTGCGGCGCCGTCTGCGCGACCACCGTTTCGGCATCGATGTTCAGGTCGTCGATCTTGGCGAACAGGTGGTTGAGCATGCCGGCGTGCTCGCACATCGCCCCCTTCGGTTCGCCGGTCGAGCCGGAGGTGAAGTAGATGTAGGCGAGCTGATCGGGCGTGACCTCGACCCCGACATCGCCGTCGGGAAAACCCGCCGCCCAGGCCGCGTCGATGAACAATTTCTCGATGCCCTCGGGGATTCCGGTTTGTGCCTCGAGCGCCTGATCCAGCATCCCGGTGCTGCCGCGTTCGGTCAGCACCAGCCGGCAATCGGCCCGGCTGAGCGTGCGCGCGATGCGGTCGGCGGGGAAGTGCGGCTCGATCGGCAGGTAGGCGCCACCGGACTTGAAGATGGCGAGCACCGCGCTCAGCCAGTCCAGGTTGCGCTCGGTCACCACGGCGACCACGCCTTCACGGCCCAGGCCGTGCGCCAACAGCATCCGTGCCAGCTGGTTGGCGCGCGCATTGAGCTGGCGGTAGGTCAGGAGCCTGTCGCCGTGCACGGCCGCCACGGCGTCCGGGCGCGCCCGCGCCTGCGCTTCGAACAGCTCGTGCACCCGCCGCTCCGGCAGCGTGCGCGGCGGCCCGGCGAGCCCATGCAGCTGAAAATGCCGCTCCTCGGGGGACAGCAGACTCTGCCAGGCGTGCTCGGCATCCGGATCGGCCACGAGAGCCGCCAGCGCGGCGAGGTGATAGCCGGCGATTCTGGTGGCGCAGTCGCCATCGATGACATCCGTCCGGAACCGCAGCCGCAGCGCGAGCCCCTCGTCTTGCATCAGGGCGATACGAAGCACGATGCCGTCGTCCAGCTCGGCACCGCCCGCCGGGGTGGTGTCGAACACGGTTTCGAACACGGGCTCGGTGAGGCCCAGTTCGCGCCTCAGCGCCTCGACCGGAAAATGCAGGTGCGACAGCAGTGCCGCCTCCGCTCGCGCGGTTTCCAGCAGCACCTGCCGCCACGACCGGGGCCCGAGCGACATGGGGAGCGGCAAGGGCGGGCCGCCCGGCACGGCGTAGCCGGTGGTCACCTCGCTCTCACCGCACAGCGCGCCCAGCACCTTGGCGTGCGCGGTCAACAGCACCGAACTGAGCGGTACCGCCAGCCCATCCACCAGCCGGTACAGTGCCGTCACGAGTTCATCGGGAATCGCTGCTTCCACTTGCCCGACACCGGGCACCGGATCGAGGGTCCAGCGCGGCAGCACGGCGAAGCCGCCGGCGAGCAGGACATCGCGCCAGAACGCCCGGCTGTGCTCGGCCGTGGCGCCGTCTTTTCGTAATGCGATAGGGTTCATCTCAGATCTCCCTGGCCGGGTTCCCGCCCCACTGCGCGTTGGCGGGCACCGTCTCCCCCTTCATGAGGAAGGAATCCACGGCGAGTGCCGAACCATCGCTCATCGTCACCCCGTAGTGCACGAAGGCCCCCATTCCGAGCGTGCAGCCAGCGCCGAGCGCGGTATGGCCGGACTTGTAGGTCCCGTCCTCCTGCGAGTCGCACTGGATCTTGCTGCGGTGATTGAGAACGCATTCGTCCCCGATGGTGGTCAGGGTCGGCTCGGAAATATGGGTACCGTCATCGAACACCCGCTTGCCCATGCGCACCCCGATCAACCGCCACAGCACACTCTTGAAGGGCGTGCCGTCGAAGATGTGGAGGAAGTTGATCGGATGCAGCTTCCAGTTGCGCTCGACCCACCAGAAACCCGGGTCGTAGATGGAACAGATGGCCGGCGGTGGCGGGCCGAGCGCTTCGAAGCCGCGCTCCACCAGGGCGTAGTAGACCGCGGCGACCACCGCGCTCAGCGCGAAGAGCGCCGCCATGAGCGCATGGGCGAACACGTCGTAGAAAAACCGGATGGCGGCCACGTCGATGAGCACGATCAGGAAGACCCCGACCCACCGGGTCAGCAGGAAAATACCGATCGTCCGCAGGTTGAAGCGGTTCTTGGCGGCCAGGCCGCGCCGCATCGCCTCACCCGTGCGCAGATGATCGAACCGGCTGTCGCGCTCGACCGAGCGCGGAATCTCGAAGGGCGGCGAACCCAGCAGGCCCACCCCCTCGCGCACCTTGCCGTCGAGCGGCACCATCACCTTGATCGCGAGCAGGCAGTTGTCGGCCGTCCTCGCCCCCGGAGGGTAGGTCACGTAGTTGCCCACAAAATTGCGCGACCCGATCGCCGTCCGGGACACCTTGAATGAGGTGCTGGAGATCTCGTCGTTGATCAGGTACAGGCCATCGGAGACCATCGTTCCGCTGCCCACGGCGGTGAGCACCGGGTTCGTGGTGATCACCTCGCTGCCGAAATTCGATCCGGTCTGCACCACGGGTGACAGGCGATAGCCGATCCACCCCAGGAAGTGGACGATGTACGAACTGTCGCCGAACAGCACCGGGAAGAACCTCAGCCTGCCCAGGCCCGCAATGGCGCGATGCATCGCGTAGCGGAAGCCATAGAGCGGGTAGACCGTGTCCGGCTTGAGGAACAGGTTCAAGACGCGCGGAAGGGTGCCGACGGCCAGCAGGCCGACGAACAGCATGCCGAAGAAGAAGACGGCAGAGAACACCAGCGTCTCGGTCAACAGCCCTCGCGCCGTCAACACCCCGCTGCTCGTTTGCAGGCCCGGGTCCAGCGCCTCGACCAGCGACGACACCTGGAGGAACAGCAGACCGAGGCCCCACTCCAGGAACGGCGCCCACACAAAGAGGACGATGATCAGGGTCAAGGCGGCATACACGGCTCGACGCAGCCAACCGCACGGCGCCGGCGCCACTCTCACATAGTTGGTATCGGTGCGCTGTGCCGGGGAACCATGCCAGCGCTCGCCGGCCGGCACCGACTGGCCACGGTGCAAGGCGGAAGAATGGCCGAGCTGCGCCCCATCGCCCATCGCCGTGTCGATGTCGAGCACGGACATTTCACCGACAAACGCGTCCCGGCCCAACGTCACCGGCCCGATCTCGAGCCGGCCGGCCTGCGCCCGGTAGCAGAGGAATATCGCCTCCCGGCGGATCACGGTTCCCGCGCCGATCGTGAGTAGGTCGGTGCACACCGGAATGTGCCGCGACAGGATCACGACCCCCGGCCCGATGTTCGCGCCCAACGCCCTCAGATAGAAATTGTACAAGGGCGAACCGACGCACAAATAGACGCCGGGGTTCGACCAGATCAGGGCCTTGACCACCCAGAAGCGAACATAGCCCAAGCTCCAGAGCCGAATCTGCTGCGGCTTCCAGCGGCCGATCAGCAGCCACTTCACCGCGATCGGCAGCACGCTCACGGCGAAGAAAACCACGCTGCCGAACAGGGCCAGGCGTAGCGCCTTCTCGACGCCCACGGCATCGGCCACCAGCCACTGATAGCCGGCAATGGCGGCGATTACGCCAAGGTAGGAATACCCGAGGTAGAACAACGCTTGCAGCACACCGCACAAAACATGCTCGCGCGCGCTGGTCGGCGTCGCCGGCGCCAACGCTGCCGCCGTCGGCGGCTTGCCCGCGACGGGAGCCGCGTCCGCCAGCGCCGCGGCCAGGCTTCTGATCGTCGGGTGCGCGTAGATATCCTTCATCGATACCGACGGCAGGTCGCCGCGCTTCCTCAGCCGCGCGCAGAAATGGGCCATCACCAGCGAGTCGGCGCCCAACTCCTTGAAAAAGTGACTATCGGCTGACACGTGGTCGACATCCATGACCCCGGCCAGCACCTCGGCGAGGATGCTCTCGGTACGTATGGCGGTCCCGCCGTGCTGATCCGCCATCGTCGTTGCGGCCCTCATCGTACGACCTCGTAGAAGAAGTCGGACAGACGCAGGTCCTGGCCGGCGGCAACCGCCTGGTCGTACACCCACTTGCCGACCGCCAGGTCGAGTATCCCCATGCCGAATGGCGAAAAGATGATCGGGCGGCGGCGATCGACCGAGCGCTTCCCGAGCATGACTTCGGCCAACGTACCGGTCACGAAATCGCGGTTGCCCGTCTGCTGCAGGGCAAGATGAGGAGAGGTGTTGGCCTTCATGACGTGCTCGACATCGTCGACCACGTTCTGCGCACCCAGAAGTATCCCGGGCGCGAGGTCGCGCAGGGAGATGTGCAACACCAGCGGGTTCTGCTCGAACAGGGTCACATCAGAGATGTGGGGCTCGGAGGCGACGGTGGCGAAAACGATCAGATCGCAGGCCCTGATCAGCCCCTCCACGTCGGGGGCCACCGTCACCCTGCGGTGCCGCTCGGGGTGGCACGCCGTCTTGATGAATTTCTCGCTCTCGAGCGGCGAGCGATCGTACAGCCGCACCTCCTCGATCTCCCACCCCGTATCGACCAGGAACTCGTAGATGTAGCGGGCGATGAACCCGTTACCCACGATGCCCAGCGAGCGTGCGCGGCGCGATTGGCCGTTCAGCCAGAACGCGGCCAAGGTGGCCGACGCCGCGGTGCGCGAGGCCGAGATGATCGAACTCTCGAGAATGGCGAAGGGATAGCCGGTGTCGTAGCTGTTAAGGACGAGCACCGCCGAAGCGCGAGGGAAACCGCGCCGGACGTTGCCGGGAAAGCTCGCGATCCACTTCAACCCGGCCACGTCGAAGCCGTCCCCGAGATAGGCCGGCAGCGCGATGATGCGGCAATCGGGCTTCTCGGGGAAACGCAGAAAGTAACTGTCCGGGTTGACGGAATGCCCGTCAGCATGCGCGAGGTACGCGTTCTGGACGATCTCGACACAGTCGTCGCGCCGGGCGCGGATGATGTCGGAAACGGTCTTGCCGTTGATGATAGACAGCTCGAATTCCATGACATTCTCCTCTACTCCAGCCTGGCCGCCCACGCGGGGTCGTATACCGTGTCGAGGTAGGGCGTGCCACGGTCGGCGCACAGGAACAACACGGTAGGCCGCCCGGATTCCGTCATCTTCGGCGCCAGCCGCTTCACCGCCGCGAACGCCGTCCCGCTCGACCCGCCAACGAACAGCCCATGAGTCGTGAGGAGCTCCTGGCACGCTTCAACGGTTTCGCGCTCGGGAATCAAAACCACTTCGTCAATTTCCGCCTCCGCCACCAAGGGCGGGACGATGCTCGAGCCGAGGCCGGGAATATGACGTTTGCCCGGCGCGCCACCGAAGATGACGGAGCCTTCGCTATCGACGCCGACGATCTGGACCTTCGGGAAATGCTCCTTGAGACGGCGCGATACGCCGGCGATGGTGCCCGCCGTGCTGACGGCAATGAAAACATAATCGAGCGTGTCGAAATCGGCGCAGATCTCCCCTGCCGTGAGCTCGTAGTGCGCTTCCAGCGCGTCAGGGTTGCCGTACTGGTTGGTCCAGTAGGCATTTGGAATCGTGGCGCACAGATGCTTCACCATCTGCAGGCGGGTCTTGAGGAATCCGCCGGTATCGTCACGTTCCTCGACCTTCACCACCGTCGGGCACAAGCGCCGCAGGAAGGACTCGTAGAGGCCCGAAATGTTGGGGTCGATCACCGGAATGAATTCAAGGCCGACCAGGTGTGTGAAGGTAGCAAGCGCATTGGCGAAGTTGCCGGACGAGGACTCGATCACCGTCGTCGCTTCATTGATCTGCCCGCGCTCGGCGGCGCGTTTGAGTATCCAGTAAGCGGAGCGGTCCTTGATGCTCCCGATCGGGTTGACATACTCGAGCTTGGCGAAAAGATTCATCCCCGCCACGTCCAATCGCACATTGGGGGTGGGGCGCAGGGTCTTTCCGAGCATGTTGAGGCGGGAGGCAAGACGGGACGCGGGCTCCCGGCCTACCGCCGGGGGCTTTTCCGATCCCGCGGACCTACTCCGCGCGAGGACCTCGTTGGCTGGCAAACGCATGATATGACTCCTCTGGCAAGGCCGGACAAGGAGTACCACGGCGTTGGTGCTGGACCGAAGTGGACGCGCGGGCAGGAATGTAGAGGCACAGCGTCCCCTCAGCTGTGAAGCTGCCTTCTACACCCTTGGGGATGCGCTAAATGACTTTGTTGCTGGCGAGGTGGCGCTCCTCGAATAGCGAGGAACCCATGCGCTTATTTGAACGGGCCTTCGGCCCCCACCATTGCACGTACAGACGGTAACGTCTCCATTGAGCGGTGCGATGCGGTGGACTTACTTAAGTCCGACTGGCACCGGCAACGCAAGTTCCCGCTCGCGCCAGGCCATTCGAACGCAAACGCCCGGGCTGCGCCACTCCGCCCAGGCAAACGGGCCATCGCCGTGCTGGCGATGGCCCGTTGTCTTTGCATGCTTCAGTTCGCGTAGGGGGTCGTCAATTCCGCCTCGCCCGTATCCACCACGAACACCGCGAGGAGCTTGGCTGGCTGCGTCTCGCTGGCATTCGCGCTGACGGCGTGGCGGTCGCCGGGCATCTCGGCGAAGTTCTGCCCGGCCATGTAGACCGTCACCGGCCCGCCGTTCACTTGGCTCTTGATCGCCCCCTCCAGCACCGTCGCATAGATGAAGGCGGACTTGGCATGCATGTGACCAGGCGAGTAGCCCCCCGGGCCGTACTCAACGAGTACCCCCTTGATGCTCTTGCCGGGAGCATTCGGCAACTCGTGCTGGTAGACGAGGGTCACCTTGGCGTTCTTCGCCGACGGCGCCTCCGCAAGGGCGCTGCCGAACGGTAGGGTGGCGAGCAGCAGCGAACAGAGAATGCGTTTCATCGAACCTCCTGGCGGGACGACTTGCCCTGTTATGCCGGCATCTTGCGGAACGCGATGGCGTAGCGGTTCCAGCCGTTGATAGCCACGATCAGCAGCGTCAGATCAGAGATCTCGGCGTCGGTGAAATATGGCTTGACCGCCTGCCACGTCGCGTCCGGCACGTGGTCCTGCGCCACCAGGGTCAGCGACTCGGTCCACTCCAGCGCGGCCCGCTCGCGGTCGGTGAAGAACGGCGTTTCGCGCCATGCCGACAAGGTGGCGAGACGGCGCTCGCTCTCGCCGTTCTTGCGCGCATCGGTCACGTGCATGTCGAGGCAGAAGGCGCAGCCGTTGATCTGCGAGGCGCGCAGGCGCACCAG
>NZ_FXAG01000015.1 GCF_900177275.1 Pseudogulbenkiania subflava DSM 22618 | reverse complement strand
CAGGACGTTGATAGGTCGGGTGTGGAAGCGCTGTGAGGCGTGAAGCTAACCGATACTAATTGCTCGTGAGGCTTGATCCTATCATTTGAGTGGCTTGGGCCACGCGGTGAATAGAGTGTGCGACGTACGATCGATTACCCAATTCGAAATGGAAGCCAACCGGCTTCCAGGCTTCTTCTAGTTTGTTGACAGTTTATGTCTGGCGGCCTTAGCGAGGTGGTCCCACCCCTTCCCATCCCGAACAGGACCGTGAAACGCCTTAGCGCCGATGATAGTGCGGCCTTGCCGTGTGAAAGTAGGACACCGCCAGACTCCCCTCTCCAAAGCCCAGCTCAACAGAGCTGGGCTTTTGGCTTTGCTGTTTCCAAACGGCTGCAGGCCGTCTTGGCCACAGTCCGCCCTGACTGCCTCCTTCTTACCATGACGGTGTAACCGGGGGCAACGATCTGTTCTCCCCGAGACCGTGTCTCCGTTGTACCCAAACCCCGGTAACGCTTGGGCGGTGGCTGGCCCGGATGGTATGCTGACCAACTTGCCGGGCCAGCGAGGCCGAGGGCGGAAGCCCCGGCCGTTGCCGGCCAGTTTGAAGGAAGCCCATGACTTATCCCTCCCCTCAGTTTGAAGACAAGATCTGTCCGCCGGAGCAGTTGGCCGAGCGGCTGGCGGCGTTGCCGCGGCCGCTGGTCTTCACCAACGGCTGTTTCGACATCCTGCACCGCGGCCACGTGACCTATCTGGCCCAGGCGGCGGCGCTCGGCGCCGGCTTGGTCGTGGCGATCAACACCGATGCCTCGGTCAAGCGGCTGGGCAAGGGCGACGACCGCCCGATCAATTCGCAGCACAACCGCGCCGCGGTGCTGGCGGCGCTCGAGAGCGTCGCGCTGGTGACCTGGTTCGACACCGACACCCCGGCCGAGCTGATCGAGCTGGTGAAGCCCGACGTGCTGGTGAAGGGCGGCGACTGGACGCCGGACCGCATCGTCGGCGCGGCGGAAACGCTGGCACGTGGCGGTAAGGTGCATTCGATCCCGTTCCTGTTCGACACCTCGACCACCGCGACGCTGCAGAAGATCCGCGAAAGCGAAGGCCGGGCGTGAGCGAGCAGCACGCCTTCGCGGTGCTGCGGGCGCTGTCCGACGGCCGCTTCCATTCCGGCGAGGCGATCGCGCAGCAGCTCGGCGTGTCGCGCACCCTGGTGTGGCAGGCGGTGCACACCATCGAGAACGACTTCGGTCTCGCTGTGTACAGCGTGCGCGGCCAGGGCTACAAGTTGGCCGAAGGCTTCGAGTGGCTCGACGTGACGGCGATCCGCGCCGGGCTCGCGCCGGCGGCCGCCGAAGCCCTGACCGTGGCGGTGGCCGAGCGCATCGATTCGACCAATTCCCAGCTGATGCAGCATGCCACCAGCAGCGACCTGCACGGGCTGGTGCTGGCCGCCGAGCTGCAGACCGCCGGCCGCGGCCGGCTCGGCCGGCGCTGGCAGATGCGGCTGGGCTCGGGGCTGACCTTCTCGCTGTTGTGGCGCTTCGACAAGGGCTTGGCCGGCCTGGCCGGCCTGTCGCTGGCGGTCGGCGTGGCCTTGGCGAGGGCTCTGCGTGTCTTGGGTGCGCCGGTGACGCTGAAGTGGCCCAACGACGTGCTGCTCGACGGCCGCAAGCTGGCCGGCATCCTGATCGAGCTGTCCGGCGAGGCGATGGGGCCGGCGGCGGTGGTGATCGGCATCGGCCTCAACCTGCAGTTGCCGGGCGAGGTCGATCAGCCGGTGGCGGCGCTGGACCAGGCCGGCGTGCGCGTGGGCCGCAATGCCCTGCTGGCGGCGCTGCTCAACGAGCTGCAGCAGGTGCTCGACGCCTTTGCCAAACAGGGGTTCGCCGCGGTGCGCGAGGAGTGGCTGGCGCTGTCGGCACACCGCGACAGCCCGGTGCGTCTGTCGTTCTCGCACGGCGAGCCGATCGAGGGTATCGCCCGCGGCGTGGCCGACGACGGCGCGCTGGAGGTGGAAACGGCGGCGGGAATGCAGCGCTTCCACGTCGGCGAAGTGAGCCTGAGGGCGTTGTCGTGAAGCTGTTGATCGACGCCGGCAATACCCGGGTGAAGTGGGCGCTGCACGACGGCCGCGACTGGCTGGCGCAAGGGGCGGTCACGCACGCCGACATCGCTACCCTGGCCGCGGTCTGGGCGGGGTATCCCATTCGCAGTGTGCACGCGGCCTCGGTGGCGAGCGCGGCGGTGACGGCGGCGCTGGAGGCGGCGGCGCCGCAGCCGGTGCAGTGGGTGAGGTCGCAGCGTGACGGCGGCGGGGTACGCAACCGTTACCGGGATCCGTCCGAGCAGGGGGCGGACCGCTGGCTGGCGGTGCTGGCGGCGCGCGAGTTGTGCGCCGGCGACGTGGTGGTGGCCTGCGCCGGCACCGCGTTGACGGTGGAGGCGCTGACCGCCGAGGGCGACTATCTGGGCGGGCTGATTCTGCCGGGCCATGCCTTGATGCTGGAGAGCCTGGCGCGCGGCACCGCCAATCTGAACCGGATGCCGGGGCAGGTGGTGGCTTTTCCGCAAGGGACGCAGGACGCGCTGGCGTCGGGCGCGGCGGACGCCTTGTGCGGTGCGATCGAGCGCATGCGCCGCCGCCTGGTCGAGAGCACCGGACGCGGTCCGGCCGAACTGTTGCTGACTGGGGGGGATGCCGAGCGGCTGGCTCCCTGGCTCGCGGCGCCGCTGCGGATCGTGGATAATCTGGTCCTCATGGGATTGTTGAAGATGGCGGGCGAATCATGAAGTGGTTTCTAGCCTTGGTGGTCGGGCTGAATCTGGTGGCGGCATTGTACGGGGCGCTGAAGCCGCATCCGACGGTCGATATCCACGCCCAGGAAGTCAGCCCGGAGTCGCTCAAGCTGCTACCGGCCGGCTGGGTCGCGGCGTCGGCCCCGGTCGCCATGACGGCGAAGGCGGCGACGAGCGCACCGGCCGCTGCGGCTACCCCGACCGCGCTGCCGGCCTCGCTCGATGCCGTGCCGGCGGTTGCGCCAGGAAAGGCAGCCGTGCCGGCCCCGAATCCGGTGGAGGCCAAGCCCGTGCCTGCGCCCAAGCTGGCCGCGGTGCCGCCGGCCCCGGTCGTGCCCGCACCGAAGGTCGCGGCACCCAAGCCCGAGGCGCTGGCGTGCTACCAGTGGGGGCCGTTCGAGGCGCGCCAGCTGGCTCGCGTGAAGGCACGCCTAGCATCGTTCAAGCTCGGTGCGGGCCAGCTCAAGGAGGTGCAGAGCAGCGAGCTGCGCGGCAGCGGCAAGTTCTGGGTCTACCACCCGGCGCTGGCGACGCCGGCCGAAGCGCAGACCTTGCTGGCCGAACTCAAGGGCAAGGGTTTCGACGGCTACATCGTGCAGAACGACGAGCGCAAGGGCAGCGTGTCGCTCGGCCTGTTCGGCAGCGAGGCCTCGGCCCAGGCGCTGGCGGCCAAGGCCAAGGCGGCGGGGTATGCCAAGGTGCAGGTCGAGCCGCGTGGTCAGCAGGTAACCCGCACCCGGCTGACGCTAGGGGCGCTGAACGCGGAGCAGGTTGCGCATCTCGAGGCACTGCAGAAGCGTCTGCTGCCGGGGGTGCCGCTGGCGGCGTGTCCATGACGTCGGCCCGCTTGCCAGGGTGAGGCTGGCGGCGCATTATTGAAAAGCGGCGCTCCTGCCGCTTTTTCTTTGGCCATCTGCTGCCATGTCGCGACGCGTCAACATCACCCGGCTGTTGGACCGGGGGCCTTTCAACGACCGGGTAATTCATCAGCTCGGCTGGTCGATGGCGTTCAGTGCCGGCGCCCTCAACGCCGGCGGTTTCCTCGCGGTACACCGCTACACCTCCCACGTTTCCGGCGTCGTCTCCAGCATGGCGGACCATTTCGCGCTGGGCGAATTGCGCCTGGCCCTGTCCGCGCTGTTGATGCTGGTGAGCTTCGTGGCCGGGGCGATGCATTCCACCTGGCTGATCATCTGGGCGCGGCGTCGGCGCCTGCGCGGCGGTTACGGCGTGTCGATCATGGAGGAGGCCCTGCTGCTGCTGCTGTTCGGTCTGCTGGGGGCGGGGCTGTCGACGCACAAGGGCTTGTTGACGCCGCCGACGGTGCTGCTGCTGTGCTTCATCATGGGCATGCACAACACCATCGTCACCAAGCTGTCGCGCGGGCTGCTGCGCACCACGCACATGACCGGCATCGCCACCGACATCGGCATCGAGCTGGCCAAGTTGTTCTACCTCGACCGGGCCGGCCCGACGCGGGTGCAACGAGTGCAGGCCAATCATGCCAAGTTGCGGCTCTATCTGCTGATCCTGGTGTCGTTCTTCGTCGGCGGGGTGGTCGGGGCGCTGGGCTTCAAGCATCTCGGTTTCGGTTTTTCGCTGCCGCTGGCGGGCGGGTTGTTCCTGCTCGGCTTGCGTCCGGTGTGGTACGACGTGAGGCTGCGTCTGCGCCTGTGGCAGCAGCAGGGCTGGGCGGCGCGCAATCATTCATGAAATCGACATGGCGGCGTGATCTGATTGTCATGTCTCGCTCTTAGGCTTGGCGGTCGATTCCCTGCGGGGTAAGACCGATTTTCCAGGAGCGTTGAATGAGCGAGAGCTACAAGATCAAGCAGCACGGCGTGGATGAACCCTCCAATCATTCGGCCAACCCCGCCTTGTCCGAGGTGCTGGAAGCGCGCTTCTCGCGCCGCGGCGTGCTGAAGGGCACGGGCGCCGCCGGCCTGGCCGGTCTGCTGGGCGGTAGCCTGGCCACCCTGGCCGAGGCGGCGCAGGTGCCGTTCACGCGCAAGGCTCCGGTGCTGGGCTTCAAGCCGGTGCCGTTCAGTTTCGAAGACAAGGTGGTGGTGCCGGAAGGCTACGTGGCCGACGTGCTGTACGCCTGGGGCGACCCGGTCGGCATCAAGGGGGCGATGCCGGCGTTCAAGCCGGATGCGTCCAACAGCGCCGAAGAGCAGGCGCTGCAGGCCGGCATGCACCACGATGGCATGGCCTTCTTCCCGCTGCCGCTGGGCTCTATCGGCTCCAAGCACGGCCTGATGGCGATCAACCACGAATACACCGACGATGGTTTGCTGCACATCGATGGCATGAAGACCTGGAACGCCGACAAGGTGAAGAAGGCGCAGGCGGCGGTCGGCGTGTCGGTGATCGAGGTCGAGGACACCGGCAAGGGCGGCTGGAAGGTGGTGCGCCCGTCCAAGTACGCGCGCCGCATCCATGCCAATACCCCGATCGCCATCCAGGGCCCGGCGCGCGGTCATGCGCTGATGCAGACCGAGGCGGACCCGAAGGGGGTGGAAGTGCTCGGCACCTTCCAGAACTGCGCCAGTGGCCCGACGCCGTGGGGCACCTATCTCACCTGTGAAGAGAACTTCGACGGCGTGTTCGTCAACGATTCGGGCAAGCTGACCGACTTGGAGAAGCGCTATGGCATCTCCAACAAGGACGCCGGCTACAAGTGGGCGTGGGAGGATTTCCGTTTCGACGCCCAGCTCAACCCGAACGAACCGAACCGCTTCGGCTGGGTGGTGGAGATCGATCCGTTTGATCCGAAATCCAAGCCGGTCAAGCGCACCGCGCTGGGCCGCTTCAAGCACGAAGGCGCGACGGTGACGATTGCGCCGTCCGGCCACGCCGTGGTGTACATGGGCGACGATCAGCGTTTTGAATACATCTACAAATTCGTTTCCAAGAACAAGTTCGATCCGAAGAACCGCAAGGCGAATATGCACCTGCTGGATGAGGGCACGCTGTACGTGGCGCGCTTCGACGCCGACGGTTCCGGCCAGTGGCTGCCGCTGGTGGCCGGCCAGAACGGTCTGACCGCCGACAAGGGCTTCGCCAGCCAGGGCGACGTGGTGATCAAGGCGCGCATGGCGGCCGACGTGATGGGCGCCACCAAGATGGACCGTCCGGAATGGATCGCGGTGCATAGCCACAAGCCGGGTGAGGTGTACTGCACCCTGACCAACAACAGCGACCGCGGCAAGGATGGCAAGCCCGGTCCGGACGCCGCCAACCCGCGCGTCGACAACAAGTTTGGCCACATCATCCGCTGGAACGAGAACGGTGGCGATGCCGCTTCTACCGGTTTCAAGTGGGACATCTTCGTGCTGGCCGGTCGCCCGGACGCCGACAAGGCCGAGCACAAGGGCAATATCAAGGGTGATGCCTTCGGTAGCCAGGACGGCCTGAAGTTCGACTACAACGGCGTGTTGTGGGTCGAGACCGACGTGTCCACCTCGACGGTGAACATGAAGGAATACAAGGGCATGGGCAACAACCAGGTGCTGGCGGTGGTGCCGGAGACCGGCGAGTTCCGCCGCTTCCTGACCGGCCCCAACGGCTGCGAGATCACCGGCATCGCCTTCACCCCGGACAACAAGACGCTGTTCATCAACATCCAGCACCCGGGCGAACCGGACAGCGAGCGCTCCGATCCGGCCCAGCCGCTGGCGATCTCCAGCTGGCCGGAAGGTCCGAAAGCCGGCCGTCCGCGTGCCGCCACCGTGGTGATCCGCAAGCTGGACGGCGGCGTGATCGGTTCCTGATCTTCCCGTTCGTAGTGCCTCTCAAGCCTTGTGCCGGCGGTGTTCACGCCGGTCTTTTTCATGCCGGGGTGGCTTCGGCCAACCCCGGCGGGCTTGAAAGTGCCGCACGGGCGCGGCACACTATCGCTCTCCGTGCCAAGGCGGCGCGGCAGCCTCAACCCGTCGGCTTGCAAGATGGACGGGAAGCGTCGGTGCCGGCTGCGGTGCAGCCCCGGCGTACTCTCTGACGGAGAGTTTCATGTCTCACACGATTCATGGCGATGGCGCCATTCGTCGTACCTCGTTGTACGGTTCCTCGATTGAAAACACTTACGGCGGCGTCCTGAGCTTCATGCGCCGCAACTACACGCGCGACCTCTCCGGTGTCGACGTGGCCGTGTCCGGCATCCCGCTCGACCTAGCGGTGACCTTCCGCCCCGGCGCGCGTCTCGGCCCGGCCGCGGTGCGTGCTGCCAGCGTGCAGCTGGCCGAGCTCAAGCCGTTCCCGTGGGGCTTCGACCCGTTCGACGATCTGGCGGTGATCGACTACGGCGACTGCTGGTTCGACGCCCACAACCCGCTGACCATCAAGGACAGCATCATCGAGCACGCGCGTACCATTCTGGCTTCGGGCGCCAGGATGCTGACCTTCGGCGGCGACCACTACGTCACCTACCCGCTGTTGATCGCGCACGCCGAGAAGTTCGGCAAGCCGCTGTCGATCATCCACTTCGACGCGCACTGCGACACCTGGCCGGACGACAGCCCGGACTCGCTCAACCACGGCACCATGTTCTACAAGGCGGTGAAGGACGGGCTGATCGACCCGCAGACCTCGGTACAGGTCGGCCTGCGCACCTGGAACGACGACTTCATGGGTATCCAGCGCCTGGATGCGCCGTGGGTGCACGACAACGGCACCGAGGCGGCCATCGCGCGTATCAAGGAAGTCGTCGGCGATAACCCGACCTATCTGACCTTCGACATCGACTGCCTCGACCCGGCGTTCGCTCCGGGCACCGGTACCCCGGTGCCGGGTGGGTTGACTACGGCGCAGGCGCTGAAGATCGTGCGCAACCTGGGCGACGTCAACCTGGTCGGCATGGACGTGGTGGAGGTGTCGCCGCCGTTCGACCAGAGCGAGATCACCGCGCTGGCCGCGGCGCACATCGCCTGTGACCTGCTGTGCCTGCTGCGCAACCGCAAGGTGGCCGGTACGCTGTAAGCGTTCCTCCCGTCCCCACCCCGACGACGCCACTGCCCCGCAGTGGCGTTGTTTTTTGTATGCTGCTGTCAGATGGATGCCGGATACCCGTATGAAGACCATGATGCTCCGTGTCGGCCTCGCCTCCCTCGGCGCGGCCGGCGTGCTGTCGCCGCTGCTGGCGGCGCCGCTGCTGCTGCAGGGCCAGATCGGCAGCGCGGCGGTGGTGATGGAATTGAACCTCGCCAAGGACGGCAAGGCCGACGGCCGCTACTTTTACCGCAAGTATCACCATGACATCGCGCTGGACGGCCAGCGCCGCGCCGACGGCAGCGTCACGCTGGGCGAGAACCTCGGCTACGACGAGAGCCGTACCGACCTGGTGCTGCGCCCGGACGGCAAGGGCGGCTGGCAGGGGCGCTGGCAGGGCAGCAAGCCGATCAGCCTGAGTCCGCTGCCGCCCGACGCCTTGCCCGCCAGCGAGGTGGACGTGCTGGCGCGGCTGCGCCAGCAGCACCCCTACGAGTTCGTGCGCCTGGCCGATCTGACGCTGCGCCCGGGGCGGGAGCAGCGCGTCGGCAGCTACCGGCTGCGCTGGTGGCAGGAACCGGTCAGCAAGATCCGCTTCTTCCGGGTGGAGGAGGGCTACCCTGCCGGGGTGCAGCAGCGCCTCAACCCCGTGCTGGAAAGCCGGCACTGGCAGGAGGTGAACGGCTACTTCGACTGCGCCCTCGGCGGGGCGCGCCGCCGCGGCTTCGACTACGAGCAGACGGTCACACCGCGCCTGCTGAACGAGCACGTGCTCAGCGCCAGCGTGTTCACCAGTTTCGACTGTGGCGGCGCCCACCCCGATTTCGGCGACAACCCGCTCAACCTCGAGGTGCAAAGCGGCCGCGAACTGCAGCTGGAGGAGGTGCTGTGGCTGGGCCAGGGCAAGCCCCGGCTGGCGCGTGACGCCGACGGTCATCTGCAGAACTACGACTACCAGAACAAGGTGCTCGGCCCGTGGCTGGCACGCACCCTGCACCAGCTCTACCCCCAGCAGATGGCGTCGCCGGGCAAGGACGACGGCTGCGACTACCGCGACAGCGGGCTGTGGGCATTGCCCACCTGGTACCTGCTGCCGCAGGGGCTGTACCTTGGGCCGTCCTTCCCGCGCGTGGCGCGCGCCTGCGAATACCCGGAATGGCCGGTGCTGCCGTGGAAAGTGGTGGACCGCCACCGTGGCGAGGCGGCGCTGCCGCTGCACTGAGGGCGGCGAGGCCGGGAGGGGGGCGGTAACGCCCGGCGTCGGGCCGGGCGGCGCGGGGATTCACAAGGCGGGGGCGACGACCAGCAGCACCAGCAGCACGATCTCGCTGCACTCCACGCCGGCGCCGAGGCAGTCGCCGGTCATGCCGCCGAGGCGTCGCAGGAGGAAGCGGCGCCAGCCCCACAGCGCCAGCGGCGCCAGCAGCAGGGCCGGGGCGAGCAGCGCGGACAGTCCGGTGAGGATGGCGGCGGAGAGGCCCAGTGCGCGCCAGTCGGTGGTTTCGGCGAAACGTGCGCCGCTGCCGGCGGCCAGCGGCGGCAGGGTGGCCGACCACCATACCGCACCGAGGCGAGCCCAGGCCGGCGCCAGCAGCAGCCCCCACAGGTTGGCTGAGGATTTGGCGAGCAGCATCAGCAGCACCAGCTTGGCAATCAGCGCAAGCACCAGCGCGATCACGCCGAAGCTGCCGACGTGCGGCTCCTTCATCACCGCCAACATGCGCTCGCGGGAACGGTGCGCCGCGCCCAGGCCGTCGGCCAGGTCCGCCAATCCGTCCAGGTGCAGGCCGCCGCTGACCCAGACCCACACGCCGAGCGTGGCGAGCGCCCCGAGCCACGGATCGACGCGCGTGCCCAGCCACAGCGCCGCGGCCAGCAGGGCGCCGATCAGCGCGCCGACCACGGTGAACCAGCGCGCGCTGTCGGCCAGCCACTCCGGGCGGTATTCCTTGAGCTCAGGGGTGGGTAGCCGGGTGAGGAACTGCAGGGCCAGGATCAGTCCGCGCATGGCGGCTCCAGGCGCAACAGGTAGGCCGGATGCCCGTCGAGAATGGAAAGCTGGGCGAAACCGCCTCGCTGCACCGTCAACAGCCGCGCCACGTTGAAGCCGGTGCCGAGTAGCTCGGCCAGGAGCACGGTGATCACGCCGCCGTGGCTCACCAGCACGCGGTGGCTGCCGCGCGCCTCGCTCATCCAGCCGGCGAAACCGGCCAGCACGCGAGTGCGGAAGGTGTCGAAGTTCTCGCCGCCGGGGGCGTCGAGCGAGCCTTCGGCCAACCTTTGGCTCCAGTCGGGGTGGCGCGCCGCCAGCTCGGCGAGCGCCATGCCGTCCCAGGCGCCGAAGTCGCACTCGGCCAGCCGCTCGTCCAGCTTGAGCGGCACGCCGCCTGCCAGCGCCTGCTGCACGGCGAATTCGCGGCAGCGTTTGAGCGGCGAGCTGGCGATGCTGGTCACCGGCGCCAGGGCGTTGATGCGCTGCCAGCTGGCGGCGAGCTGGCGCCGGCCGCGCTCGTTCAGCGCCAGGTCGAGACGGCCCACCAGCCGGCCGTCGTGGTCGATGTCGCCGTGGCGCAGCAAGGTCAGCGTGTACGGGTTCACTCGGCCTTTTCCGACACGCCGGCTTCGGCGAAGGTGGCCATTTCGTTGTGCAGCAGGATGGCCGACTGCAACAGCGGCAGGCACAGCGCGGCGCCGGAGCCCTCGCCCAGGCGCAGGCCGAGTTCCACCAGCGGCGTCAGGCCGAGCGTTTCCAGCGCGATGCCGTGGCCGGTTTCCTGCGAGCGGTGGCTGGCGATCAGCCAGTCGGCCACCGCCGGCTGCAGCGCCTTGGCCACCAGCGCGGCGGCACTGGTGATGAAGCCGTCCACCAGCGACGGCACGCCCAGCGCGGCGCCTTCCAGATAGAAGCCGGCGATGGCGGCGATTTCCAGACCGCCCAGCTCGGCCAGCACTTCCAGTGCCGCCAGCTCGCGCCCGGCCAGCCGCGCCAGCGCATCCTCGACCACCCGACGTTTGAGCGCCAGGCCGGCGTCGTCGACCCCGGTGCCGCGGCCGACCACGATGTCCGGCGCGGCGCCGGACAGGCGGCAGATCAGCGCCGCCGACGGCGTGGTGTTGCCGATGCCCATGTCGCCGGCGACCAGCAGGTTGGCGCCCGCTTCCACGGCGCGGCGTGCGGCGTCCCGTCCCACTGCCAGCGCGGCTTCCGCCTCGGCCAGGGAGAGCGCGGCCTCGCGGCGCAGGTTGGCCGAAGCGCGGCGCACCTTGGCGTGCACGATGGGCAGGCCGGTGAGGTCGCCCGCCACGCCGGCGTCGACGACCTCGAGCCGGGCGCCGTGCTGGCGCGCCAGCACGCAGATGGCGGCGCCGCCGGCGGCGAAGTTCTTCACCATCTCGGCGGTCACCGCCTGCGGGAAGGCGGACACGCCTTCGTCCGTTACGCCGTGGTCGGCGGCGAACAGCGTGATCGCCGGCTGCAGCGGCGCCGGCTGCACCTTGCCTTGCCAGCCGGCAAAGCGGCAGGCCAGTGCCTCCAGTTGGCCGAGGCTGCCGGCAGGTTTGGTCAGGGTGTCCTGGCGGGCGCGGGCCAGGGCGGCGGAAGCCGCATCGGGCGCGGCAATGGGGGAGAGGAATGTCGTCATGGGCGAGACCTTAAGCCAAGCCCGGGGCCACGGCAACAGAGGCGTACCGGCCACGGGGGCAGTTTGTCGGGAAAGCGTGGGTAGCGGCGGGTATAATAGCGCCGCGGCCGCCGTCCGTATCTACACCGGATGGCCAAGCGTCTCGCCGCGCCCCCTTCTTCATCAGCAGATCATCCCGCCATGACCCATCTCATCAGCGGCGGCGCGCGCTCCGGCAAGAGCCGCTTCGCCGAACAGCTGGCACTGGCCCACCCGGGCCCGGTCGCCTACGTCGCTACCGCCGCGGTGGCGGACGCCGACTTCGCGGCGCGCGTCGCGCTACACCGGGAGCGCCGTCCGGCCCACTGGGCCCTGTGCGAGGCCGAACGCGGCCTGGCCGCCGTGCTGACAGCCGCCGCCGCGTCGGATACGCTGTTGCTGGTGGATTGCCTCGGCATGTGGCTGATGCGCTTCTGCCTCGACGACGGTCTCGACGAGGCCGAGTTCGCGCGTGAGAAGGCCGCGTTGCTGCACGCCCTGGCCACGCTGCCCGGCGAGATCGTGCTGGTCAGTAACGAAATCGGCTGGGGAGTGGTGCCGCTGGGGCGGCTTTCGCGCCGTTTCGTCGACGAACTGGGACGGCTCAACCAGGATATCGCGGCCCTTTGCGAGCGCGTCACGCTGGTCGCCTGTGGTCTGCCGCTGGTGTTGAAGGCCCCGCCCGAGGGCGCCGCCAGTCCCGCATTCCGGGCTGCCGCGAGCGGCTGTACCGCCCCCGAGACAGCCGCGCCCGGCGGGGTTTGACGCCCTGCCGAGGCTTGGCTATCCTCGCCGCCATGGACAAAGAACTTGAATATCTGGAATCCCGGGTAGCGGCGCTGATCGCCCGCATCCGCGAGCTGGAAGCACAGAACGGTCGTTTTGCCGAGGCGCTGGCGCAGGCCTTGAAGGAAAACGCCGAACTGCACTTCCGCGTCGAGGAAACCAAGACCCGGGTGGCGGCGCTGATCGAGCGGCTGCCCAAAGCCGAGGAAAATGAGGCATGAGCGACGTAGTTCAGGTCGATATCGAACTGCTGGGACGGCAGTTCACCGTAGGAACGCCGCTGGCCGAGCGCGACACCCTGCTGCAGGCGGTGCAGCTGATCTCCGACAAGATCAACACCATCAAGGGACAGGGGCGCATCGTCGATGCCGACAAGATCGCCATCATGGCCGCGCTCAACATCGCCCACGATCTGCTGAAAACAAAAGTGGGGGGTGGCTTGGAGATGGCCGAGTTTCAGCGTAAAATACGAACCATGAGTGAAGCAGCCGATGCGGCGCTTCAACAAAGTCAGCACTCGCTGGGTTAAACGGCGAAGCTGACGCAGCACAGATCAGTTCATCCCCTGCGGTGTTCGTGACGGCTCAAAAATTCCTTTGAACCAATGCGTTCGCTTTGGTTGCCAGCATCTACCGTGCGGGTGCGCGCGTCCCACTGACGGATGTGCCCGATGCACGAGGCAGGCGACCCCCTGGAAACAGGGTTCAAGCGAATTTTGCCCGAACGGCACTCGCGGGGGGCTCCCCTTTTCATTCCATCGTGACCACTTCCGTGTCCATGACCCCCGACGACAAGCATGCCCTGCGCCGCGCCATTCGTCGTGCCCGCATGGCCTTGCCGCGTGCCTACCGTGAGGCCGCTGCCGAAGCGGTGGCGCGCCATGCCCGACGCTTCCTGGCACGCGGCCGGCGCATCGGAGGCTATCTCGCGGCCGGTTCCGAACTCGACCTCGAGCCGCTGATGAGCGCCGCGCTGTTCCGTGGCGCCGTGCTGTTCCTGCCGCAAATTCCGGATCGCGGTCGCCGGCTGTGGTTTTCCCGGCTGGGTACGGCCAACCGCTGGAGCCGCCACCCGCGCTACGGCATCGCCGAGTACCATGGCCCGGTACTGCGCGCCCACAAGCTTGACGTGCTGTTCGTGCCGCTCCTTGGGGTGGACGAGGAAGGCTATCGGCTGGGGCAGGGTGGCGGTTTCTACGACACCACGCTGGCGTTCCGGCACCGTCAGGTGCACCGGCACCGCCCGCTGTTGGTGGGGGTGGCGTACGATTGCCAGCGCGTGGCGCGGGTGCCACGCGAGCCGTGGGACGTGCAACTGGACTACCTGGTGACCGAGTCGGGACTGCACCGCTTTCCGCGGCACGCGGCCGCCGGCGCATAAACGAAAAAAGGCCGCTTTTGCGGCCTTTTTTCTGTCTTCGGGTGGGGAATCAGCAGCGCCCCTTCTTGGCCTGCCCCGGCGGACAGAAGCCGCCGCCGTCGTAGACCGGTTCGACCACGGTGGGTTCGAGGACGATGGGGGCGCGCACGCGGACGTGGGCGGGCTCGACGACACAGGCCGACAGGCTGCCGGCGGCAATCAGGGCAAACAGCAAGGTTTTCATATTATGGTCTCCGGCGGCGGTGTGGCCGACACCGCCCAGGGTTTATGAGGTAGCGGGTTGATGCGGGGTGACGCGTACGGCCCGGCCGCTTGGTTAATTGTCGTCGTCGTCGTCGTCATCGTGGCGTTCGTGCCGGTGATGGCGGTATTCCTCGCCGCCATAGCCGCCTTGATAGGTCGGAGCGACGATCACCCCCGGTTCGAGCACGATGGGCGAGCGGACCCGGACATGGGCAGGCTCGACAACGCAGGCCGACAGGCTGCCGGCGGCAATCAGGACAAGCAACAGGTTTTTCATAGCGTATTCTTAGGGATGGCGCCTGGAGTGCTGCCACCCGATGGTTGTGAGAGTGCCGGAGAGCCCTCGTGAGCGGGCGTGTTCCCGCATGTCAGCGGCGCCAGCCGCCCCGCCCACCGTAGTCGCGATGATGATAATCACCATCGTAGCCACGATCATGATAGGGGTACAAGGGCCGGATCACGCAGCCCGACAAGGTGGCGGCCACCAGAACGAGAATCAGGGCTTTCATGAGGCAGTCTCCTCGGTGCTGCCGGTGAGCGCGCTCGTTGCGTAAAGGCGGCGCGCTGCGCACAATGACTATGCCGGCAGAAGGTGCAATTCGAGCATAATCGAAGCTTCCATCCGCCGGATACCCGAAAATTGCTAACAATTATTAAGTGGCGGTTGCCATTGACGGTGTGTTTTGCCGGCCCGGTCGAGCGGGCGGCGTGACGATTTCGTGCCCCGCGACCGCCTCCGCCCTTGCTGGCCGCCGTTCCCGGCGACAGGCGACAGACATAGGTTTTTCATGCGTTACTGGCTGATGAAATCGGAGCCCGACGAGGTCTCCATCGACCATCTGGCCGCCCGGCCGGGGCAGGCTTTCGCGTGGACCGGCGTGCGCAACTACCAGGCGCGCAATTTCATGCGCGACGCCATGCAGCCAGGCGACCGCGTGCTGTTCTGGCATTCCAGTTGCCCCGAGCCCGGTATTGCCGGCCTCGCCGAAGTGGTGACGGCTGCCCATGCCGATTCCTCGCAGTTCGACCCCGCCAGCCCTTACTTCGACCCCAAGTCCACGACCGCCGCGCCGCGCTGGCTGTGCGTGGACGTGCGTTTCCTGGCCAAGACCCGGCTGCTGGCCCCGGCCGAGCTGCGCCTCCATCCTCCGCTGGCCGGCATGACCGTGCTCAAGCGCGGCAACCGCCTGTCCATCACCCCGGTGACCCCCGACGAGTGGGCCTACATCACGGAGCAACTGATCTGATGCTGTCGATTTCCTTGCTGCTGGTCCTGCTCGCCTGCGGCGCGCTGGCTGGCTTTCTGGCCGGCCTGCTCGGCGTGGGCGGCGGGCTGGTGATCGTGCCGGTGGTGGTGGGGGTGCTGACCTCGGCGCGGCTCGGCGGCGAGCACGTGCAGCACTTGGCGGTGGGTACCTCACTGGCGGTGATGGTGTTCACCAGCTTCTCCAGCGTGCTGGCGCACCATCGCAAGGGCGCGGTGGATTGGCGCATCGTGTGCGCCATGGCGCCCGCCATCGTCGCCGGGACCTTCGTCGGCAGCCTGCTCGCTGGCTTCATCCCGGGTCCTGTGCTGCGCTGGTTCTTCGTGGTGTACGCCTATCTGATCGGCCTGCAGATGTTCTTCGGCGCCAAGCCGGCGGCCAGTCGCGACATGCCGGGTCTGGCCGGTCAGTGGGGCGCGGGCGGCGTGATCGGCATGATTTCCAGCTGGGTCGGCATCGGCGGCGGTTCGATGAGCGTGCCGTTCATGAGCTGGTGCAACGTGCCGGTGCACACCGCTATCGCCACCAGCGCGGCGCTGGGCTGGCCGATCGCCGTGTCGGGTGCCGCCGGCTACCTGGTGAGCGGCTGGCACGTCCCCGGCCTGCCCTGGGGCGCGCTGGGCTTCGTCTACCTGCCGGCCACGCTGGCGCTGATGCTGATGACCGTGCTGTGCGCCCCGCTCGGCGCGCGCATGGCGCACGCCTTGCCGGTGGCGGGCCTGAAGCGTGCCTTCTCCGTGCTGATGGCGGTGATGGCATCGCAGATGCTGTACAGCCTGCTGCACTAGTACCCCACTGGTATCACCCCGTTTTGCGTACCGCACCGGCAGAGTGCGGACGATCACCATCCGAGAATCAAGAGAGAGACATTATGTTGTTCCCCCCGCTCGAGCCTTACGCCTGCGGCATGTTGCCGCTGGACGACCTGCACCTGATGTACTGGGAGCAATGCGGCAAGCCCGACGGTGTGCCGGTGCTGTACCTGCACGGCGGCCCCGGCGACGGCTGCTCCCCGGCCTGCCGCCAGCTGTTCGACCCGTCGTTCTACCGTGCCGTGCTGTTCGACCAGCGCGGCTGCGGCCGTTCCATTCCCCGCGGCGAGATTCGCAGCAACACCACTGCGCACCTGCTCGACGACATCGAACAGCTGCGCGAACACCTCGGTATCGAGCGCTGGCTGGTGTGCGGCGGCTCGTGGGGCAGCACGCTGGCGCTGGCCTACGCCGAGGCGCACCCGCAACGCGTCAGCGGCCTGGTGCTGCGCGGCGTGTTCCTCGGCCGCGACGAGGAGATCGACTGGTTCCTGTCCGGCATGGGGCGCTTCTTTCCGGAGGCCGCGCAGCGTTTCGTCGCGCCGGTGCCCGAGGCGGTGCGCGGCGACTTCCTGCAGGCCTACTACCAACACCTGACCGATCCCGAGCCGATGGTGCACCTGGCGGCGGCAAGGCAATGGGCGCAGTACGAGAGCAGCTGCGCCACCCTGCTGCCCAACCCCGATGCGGTGGTGCGCGCCTCGAACGAGTTCAACGCCTTGCCGCTGGCGAGGCTCGAGGCGCATTACTTCAGCCATCGCCTGTTCTTGCCGCACAATCAGCTGTTGAAGAACGTGGAGCGTATCCGCCATATCCCCGGCATCATCGTGCAGGGGCGCTACGACGTGATCTGCCCGCCCAGCTCCGCCTACGAGCTGGCGCAGGCCTGGCCGCGCGGCGAGCTGACGATGGTGGAGGGAGCGGGGCATTCGCTGTGGGAGCCCGGCATCCTGCAGGCGGTGACGAGCGCGCTGGTGCGCTTCCAGACGCGGCTGGCGTAATGGCCGGGGGCGTGGCGTGGCGCGGGGCGGCTGCCGGTCCCTTGCGCCCGTTTTCGCTCGGTAACGTCGCGCCGCCGTGGGCGGCGGAGCCAGGTGGGCGACCCGGTGCTTCGGCCAACGTTGACGGCCGGGGCGAGCTTTTCCTGCGTAGCCCTTCTGCGCCGGCCCCTGGCGCGGCTATAATTGGCCGATTGATTTCTCAGCCTTTTTCCGGATTCCGACAAGATCACCATGCAAGAACATTACAGCCCGCGCGAGATCGAAGCCGCCGCGCAACAGAAATGGCAACGCACCGCCGCCTTCAAGGCCGTCGAAGATACCTCGCGCCCCAAGTACTACGCGCTGTCGATGTTCCCCTATCCGTCCGGCAAGCTGCACATGGGCCACGTGCGCAACTACACCATCACCGACGTGCTGGCGCGCTTCAAGCGCTTCCAGGGCTACAACGTGCTGCAGCCGATGGGCTGGGACGCCTTCGGCCTGCCGGCCGAGAACGCCGCGATGAAGAGCGGCGGCGCGCCGGCGGCGTGGACCTACGCCAATATCGACTACATGAAGAAGCAGCTTGACAGCCTGGGCTTCGCGCTCGACTGGGAGCGCGAGCTCGCCACCTGCAAGCCCGACTACTACCGCTGGGAGCAGTGGCTGTTCACCAAGTTGTTCGAGAAGGGCGTGATCTACAAGAAAAACGGCGTGGTGAACTGGGACCCGGTCGATCACACCGTGCTCGCCAACGAGCAGGTGATCGACGGCCGTGGCTGGCGCTCGGGCGCGCTGGTGGAAAAGCGCGAAATCCCGATGTACTACTTCGCCATCACCCAGTACGCCGATGAACTGCTCACCAGCCTCGACACGCTCGACGGCTGGCCCGAGCAGGTCAAGACCATGCAGAGGAACTGGATCGGCAAGAGCTTCGGCGCCGAGATCGTGTTCCCGTACGACGAGGCGTCGGTCGGCCACGGCGGCGAGCTGAAGGTCTACACCACCCGTCCGGACACCCTGATGGGCGCCACCTACGTCGCGGTCGCCGCCGAGCACCCGCTGGCGACGCAGGCCGCCGCCAGCCACCCGGAACTGCAGGCCTTCATCGCCGAATGCAAGGCCGGCTCGGTGGCCGAGGCCGACATGGCGACCATGGAGAAGAAGGGCATGCCGACCGGCCTGTCCGTGGTGCATCCGCTGACCGGCGACAAGCTGCCGGTGTGGGTCGCCAACTACGTGCTGTGGGGCTACGGCGAAGGTGCGGTGATGGCCGTGCCGGCGCACGACGAGCGCGACTTCGCCTTCGCCAACAAGTACGCGCTGCCGATCAAGCAGGTGATCGCCAAGGCCGCCGGCGACGACGACTTCGACGCGACCGTGTGGCGCGAGTGGTATGCCGACAAGGATGACTCGGTCAAGACCGTGAACTCCGGCAAGTACGACGGTCTCGGCTACCAGGCCGCGTTCGACGCCATCGTCGCCGACCTCGCCGCCCAGGCGCACGGCACCAAGAAGACCCAGTACCGCCTGCGCGACTGGGGCATCAGCCGCCAGCGCTACTGGGGCTGCCCGATCCCGATCATCCACTGCCCGTGCTGCGGCGACGTGCCGGTGCCGGCAGACCAGCTGCCGGTGGTGCTGCCGGAGAACGTGGTGCCGGACGGCGCCGGCTCCCCGCTGGCCAAGATGCCGGAATTCTACGAGACCACGTGTCCCACGTGCGGCGGCGCGGCCAAGCGCGAAACCGACACCATGGATACCTTCGTCGAGTCGTCGTGGTACTACGCGCGCTACGCCAGCCCGAAGTGCGACACCGCGATGGTGGACAAGCACGCGGCCGACTACTGGTTGCAGGTCGACCAGTACGTGGGCGGCATCGAGCACGCCATCCTGCACCTGCTGTACGCGCGCTTCTTCCACAAGCTGATGCGCGACGAGGGCCTGGTGTCGTCCGACGAGCCGTTCAAGAGCCTGCTGACCCAGGGCATGGTGGTGTGCGAGACCTTCTATCGCGACCTGCCGAACGGCTCCAAGGACTGGATCGCGCCGCAGGACGTGGTGCTCGAGCGCGACGGCAAGGGCAAGATCCTGTCCGCCACGCACCGCGTCGACGGCCAGCCGGTGGCCATCGGCGGCATCGAGAAGATGTCCAAGTCGAAGAACAACGGCGTCGACCCGCAGGAGTTCATCGAGAAGTACGGCGCCGACACCGCGCGCCTGTTCATGATGTTCGCCGCCCCGCCGGAGCAGAGCCTGGAATGGTCCGACGCCGGCGTGGAAGGCGCGTTCCGCTTCCTTAAGCGGCTGTGGAAGGTGGTCAAGGAGCACGCCGACGGCGGCGTGGTGGCGGCCTACCAGGGCGGCGAACTCGACGCCGGCCTGAAGGAGCTGCGCTTCAAGCTGCACGGCACGATCCAGAAGGTGGCGGACGACTACGGCCGCCGCCAGCAGTTCAACACCGCCATCGCCGCGGTGATGGAACTGCTCAACACCTACGACAAGACCGACCGCAGCAGCGATGCCGGCCGCGCCGTGGCGCAGGAAGTGCTGGAAGCGGTGGTGATCCTGCTGTCGCCGATCGTGCCGCACCTCACCGACGCGCTGTGGAACGCGCTGAAGCCGGGCAGCGAGCTCTTGGCGCAAGCCTGGCCCAAGGTCGATGAAGCGGCGCTGGTGAAGAGCGAGATCGAACTGATGGTGCAGGTCAACGGCAAGCTGCGCGGCAGCGTCACCGTGGCCGCCGACGCCGCCAAGGACGTGATCGAGGCCGCCGCCATGGCCAACGACAACGTGCAGAAGTTCATGGAAGGCAAGCCGGCCAAGAAGGTGATCGTGGTGCCGGGCCGTCTGGTCAACATCGTGGTATAAGCACCTGTTCGGACGTTGTCGCCAGCGGCCTCGGCGCGGGCACCGGAATGGGCAGGGCGTCCATCATGGTTTCCGCGAGCCGGGCCGCCAAGCCCCGCTCTGGGGCGCGCGACACGCTCCTGAACCGCTTATGCGGGCCTTCAGGCCCGACGGGCCGGGTTTCCCGGCCTTTTTCTCTGGGGGAAATGGCATGACCCGATTCATCCGCTGGCTGGCCTGCGCCGTGCTGGCCTTCTCGCTCGCGGCCTGCGGCTTCCAGCTGCGCGGCACGGCGGGCTCGACCGTGCATCAGATGCCGTTTGGCAGCGTCTACCTTTCCGGCGGCGATGGCAGCCTCAAGCCCTACCTGCGCACCGCGCTCCGGCGCCAGCCGCACGTCACGGTGACGGTGTCGGCCAAGGACGCCGAGGCGGCGCTGACCATCACCGAGGAAAAAGTGTCGAAGGACATCCTCACCATCAACAGCGTCGGCAAGGTCAACGAATACCAGTTGATCTACCGTGTCACGGCGCGGCTGAGCCAGCGTGGCGTGGCCTGGGGGCCGGACATGACGGTGATCGTGCGTCGCAGCCTGGGCTATTCGGACAGCGCGATTCTCGGCAAGGAACAGGAAGAATCCCTGCTGTGGAACGACATGCGGCGTGACGCCGCCGAGCAGCTGGTGACCCGGCTCGGTTATCTGAAGGAGGCTCCGGGCGAGCATGCCGGCACTCAGCCCTGACGCCCTGCCCGCCGCACTGGAGCGCGGCCTGGCGCCGCTCTACCTGATCCACGGCGAAGAGGCGCTGCTGGCGCTGGAGGCGGCCGACGCGCTGCGTCAGGCGGCCCGGGCGCAGGGCTACCTCGAACGCGAGGTGCTGACGGTGGAGGGCGGCTTCGACTGGTCGCAGCTGACCGAGGCGATGGGCAGCGTGTCGCTGTTCGCCTCGCTCAAGCTGCTGGAGCTGCGCATCCCCGGCGGCAAGCCCGGCAGCGAAGGCGGCGAGGCGCTGCAAAGGTTGGCCGAAGCCCCGCCGGCCGACACCGTCACCCTGGTGATACTGCCCAAGCTCGAGCGCGTGCAACTCTCCAGCAAGTGGTTCGCCGCGCTGGAAAAGGCCGCGGTGGTGGTGCACGCCGCGGCGGTCAGCCGGCAGCAGCTGCCGGGCTGGATCAGCCGCCGCCTCAAGGCGCAGGGGCTGAGCCTGAGCGAGGAGGCGTTGAGCTTCTTTGCCGACCGCGTCGAAGGCAACCTGCTGGCGGCGCGCCAGGAGGTCGACAAGCTCGCCATCCTCCACCCCGGCGCCTGCCTCGACCTGGACGCCGTCCGGGACGCCGTGGCCAACGTGGCGCGCTTCGACGTGTTCCAGCTGTCGGCGGCCTGGCTGGGCGGCGACACGGTGCGGGTGACACGCATGCTCGACGGCCTGGCGGCGGAGGGCGAGGCGCCGGTGCTGGTGTTGTGGTCGTTCAGCGAAGACGTACGCATGCTGCTCAAGCTGCGCCAGGGGCTGAAGGATGGCCGCCAGGTGCGCGACCTCACGCGCGAGCTCAAGCTGTGGGGCGACAAGCAGCGCCTGGCCGAGCCGGCGCTGCGCCGCATCGGACCGCGCACGCTGATGGCGGCGCTGGCCGACTGCGCGCGCATCGATCGTCTGATCAAGGGGGTCGAGCCCGGCGACGCCTGGGCGGCGCTGAAGGCGCTGGGCACCCGCTTGGCGGCCTGACTTTCCCGTGACGGCACGCTCCCCGCGTGCCGTTTTCTGTTTTTGGCGCCGTGCCCGGCGCGATTGCCGTAAAAAATATACGGTTGTCATGGAAACCTATGACGTTTACCATTGTCATTTCAAATGGGCTAGATCCCGAATCTTGTAAATGACATTGGAGTCATGTGTGACTGCGACAGCACAAAATTGGCAGGCCGAAGGCCGCACGCGCAGCAAGATGATGGTGGTCGAGAACATCTATCAAACGCTGGATACCCTGCTGACCGCCGACGATAGCCGGGTGGTCAACTGGGACGGGCGCATCCTGCGCGTGCACAAGCTGAGTTCGCGCAAGGCGACGCAGATCCTGCAGAGCCCGGACGCTTTCCCCGGTTTGCTCGGGGTGTTCGACCAGCGCGCCACCTATCGCGACCTGGCCGACTCGCTGGGCGATATTCTCGGCATCCGTCTCTAGCCGCCGCGCCGTTGCCCGTCGGTTGCCGGCTAGAACCCGGCGTCCGGCGTGAACACGGCGCGCACCCGCGTCCCGTTCTCCCCTCCCTTGCGTTGCTGGTAGGACGCCAGCACCTTGGCCACGTAGTCCCGCGTCTCGCGGAACGGCGGGATGGTGTTGCGGTACTTCTGCACCGCGCCCTCGCCGGCATTGTAGGCGGCGATCACCAGCGGCAGGTCGTGGTTGAAGCGTTCCTGCAGGAAGCGCAGGTAGCGTGCCCCGGCCAGGAGATTCTGGCGCGGGTCGGTGAGTGCGGTGATGCCGAAGCGCTTGCCGGTGGCCGGCATCACCTGCATCAGCCCGACGGCGCCCTTGGGCGAGATGGCCAGCGGGTTGTAGGCGGATTCCACGGTGACGATGGAATGCAGTAGCTGGACGTCCAGCCCGAACTCGCGTGCGGTGCGGCTGATCAGCCGGCTGAAGCGTGCTGCCAGCTGCGGGTCGAAGGGCACGGCGCTGGCCTCGCTGACGCTGACGGGCTCGGGGGGACGGCTGTCGCTGCTGAGCGTGGCGCCCAGGCCCGGGGTGGTGGCGTCGGCCAGTACGGCGGAGCGCTCGGCGGGCTCTGGCGTCGGTGAGCTGCCGCGCTGGAACAACTGGTAGCGTTCGTCGACCGGGTAGTTGGCCAGATGCGCCTGTCCCTGCGCGTCGATGTAGCCGTACAGATCGGCCCGGGCGTAGCCGGATAACAGCAGGGCGAACAGCAGCATCAATGTCGGCTTCATAATGAGGGCCCTGTCAGCAACGATTTGTTAAATATAACTGATTGATTTATTTGCTATTTATACTAGGATCATTGAAATGACTTTCCAAGTAAGCGAGGTGAAAACATGAGCCTGTTCGATCAAGTGACCGGCCTGCTCGGCGGCGAGTCCGGCGGCGGATTGCTGGGAGTGGCGCAGGGCCTGCTGGAGCAGAATGGCGGTGTGGCCGGGTTGGTTGAGAAGTTCCAGCAGGGCGGTCTGGGCGACGTCGTGTCCAGCTGGGTCGGCACCGGTGCCAACCTGGCGGTGTCGCCGGAGCAGATCCAGGCGGTGCTCGGCAACGAGCAGCTGGCGGGGCTGGCGCAATCGGTGGGGATCGATACCGCGCAGCTGTCGCAGCAGCTGGCGGAGCAACTGCCGCAGCTGGTGGACAAGCTCACCCCGGGGGGCGAGCTGCCGTCAGGCGATCTGGCGGAGCAGGGGCTGAAGGCGCTGTCGGGGCTGTTCGGCCGCGGTTGATGTGCGTTTGAAGCGCAAGGACGGATCGAGGCTCCCGCGGGAGCCTCGATTGTTTTGACGCCACACCGTCACGGCCGTGACCGGAGCGATTCTCGGTCCGCCGGGTCAGGCCGGACAGCTGGGGACGGTGCAAGGGATCATGCTGGTCATGGTGTGGTGCGTAGTGCCGCCTAGTGGCGATGTCCTTCGCCCGGCGCGGTCAGCTTCAGTGCGGCGGCCGGGGTCGGCAGGTCATGGGCGTCCTGGCCGGCGGCCGGGATGTCGACCCAGCGCGTCTCACCCTTGGCGCAGCGCTGCTCGACCTTGAAATACAGGGTTTCGCCCGGCGTTTTGGGCAGGCGGGCGCGGAACACGAACTCGTCGTAGAAGTCTTCCGGCAGATTGCCGCCGCTCCAGCTCACCTCGCTGACGTCCTCGGTCACCTGTTCGCCGTAGTAGTCGTAGGGCTGGGCCAGCTTGTGCTTTTTCACCGTCAGTTGCCAGCCGGCTTTCGGCATCGGTTTGAGCTTTTCCACACCGGCCGGCACGATGAGCCTCAGTTCGGTGGTGGGAGAGCCATCGCAGCCGTGGCCGACGCGCAGCACGCCCTTGTAGGTGCTGCCGGCGTCGGCTTGCGGGGTTTCCAGCGTGATGTGGGCGGAAGCGGCGGCGGCGAACAGCAGCGGCAGCAGGGCGAGGGAGCGGCGCATCGGTGAATTCCTGGTTGAGAATAATTCTTGATGGCGCAGTGTAATCGCCCCGGTCGGGCGGCGGAATGCGACAAACTGTCGCAGCCGTGGCACGGTTTCCCCGGCGGGGGACTGCCTTGCCCGGCGTGATGACGGGAGGTAAACGGCGGGAAAGCGGCGGCGCGGCCGGGGCAGCGTGATGCCCGACGCGGCTGAGCTTTTCATTAGTGGGACGGCGCGCCGGCCGCCGGCGTCACTCGCGGTGGTAGGGGTGGTTGTTGAGGATGGACAGCGCGCGGTAGAGCTGTTCGGCCAGCAGCACGCGCACCATGCCGTGCGGCATGGTCAGCGCCGACAATTGCAGCAGGGTGTCGGCACGCGCCTTGAGCTCGTCCGAGAGGCCGTCGGCGCCGCCGATGACGAAGCACAGGTCGTCGCCGCCGGCGAGCCAGTCCTTCATCGCCTCGGCCAGTTTCATCGTGGTCCAGTTGCGGCCGCGCTCGTCCAGCACCACCAGCCGGCTGCGCGGCGGGATGGCCGCCATGAGCCGGGCGTGTTCGGCGGCGATGCCCTTTTCCGCGGTGACGCCGCCGCCGCGTTTCTCCGGCTTGATTTCCTTCAGTTCCAGCGTGACGTCGCGGCCGAAGCGCTTGGCGTAGTCCTGGTAGGCCTCGTCGACCCAGTGCGGCATCTTGGTGCCGACGGCGAGAATGGTGATTTTCATGGTGTCAGCAGGGAAAAAGCATGGCCGAAGCCCATGGCGCGTCGAGGCGCCGGTGCTTCGGCCAAGGGGGGGCGGGATATGTCCGGCGCTACGCTCAGAACCCGTTCCCGATCGTGCTGCGCCTCCCTGATCGGGGCTCATGTGCTGCTCGAAATCCTCATGTACTCCAGTACATTCCGGTTTCTGCGCTGCTCTTCACCCCGCTGAGGGCTGCTCGCGACAGATCGTGAACAGGTTCTCAGAGCACCGACCACGGCTTGCCGCCGGTGGGCAGGAACGACGGCTTCTGGCCGCCCCACAGCGCTTCGAGGTCGTAGTAGTCGCGCACGGCCGGGAGCATGACGTGGATTACCACGTCGCCGGCGTCGACCAGCACCCATTCGCCCGATTCCTGGCCTTCGCTGCCGACGATGTCGACGCCGGCTTCCTTCAGGGTGACCTGCACGTTGTTGGCCAGCGCCTTGACCTGACGGTTGGAGTCGCCGGTGCAGACGACCATGCGCTGGAACAGCGAGGTCAGTTCGCTGGTGTCGAGTTCGATGATGTCCTTGCCCTTGATGTCTTCCAGGGCTTCCACGGCCAGTTTGGCGATAGCGTCGATTTCCATGTTTCCTTCCGCAATGTTGGGTAGGACGTTGCGTTTTGGCTAAGGCAACATCCGGTATTCAGGGGCTTTGACCGCCGGGCGGCCGTTCAGGGGCCGGCCGGGCTCGTCTGGTAGAGCCGGTGCGCGCGCAGGTAGCCGAGGACCGGCGGGGGAATCAGTTCGCTGACGTCGTCCCCGCGGGCCAGTCTGGCGCGGATGTCGGTGGCGGAGAGCGCCACCGGCGGCAAAGCCAAGGGGCGGATTGTACCGGAAGGCGTTCGATTTGGAAAATCAGGGACTTGGCGCGTCTGCCACTCGTGGCGCACGGCGGCAGGAAGGGTGGCCGGATCGAAGCCGGGGCGCAGCGCCACCGCCACGTGCGCCAGCTCGAACAGTTCGCGCCAGCGCCGCCAGCTGTCGAGTGTGGCGAGCGAGTCGCCGCCGATCAGCAGCCACAGCGGCGCCTCCGCACCGATTTCGGCGCGCAGTTCTTCCAGCGTTTCGACGGTGTAGGCCGGGCGCGGCCGGCGCACTTCGCGGTCGTCGGCGACCAGACCGGGACGGCCGGCGATGGCCAGTTCGACCATCGCCAGGCGCTGTGCCGGCGACGCGTGCGGCGCCTGCGCGCGGTGGTAGGGCTGGCCGGCCGGGATCAGCCGCACCTCGGCCAGCCGGCACTGCTCGCGAAACGCCTCGGCCATGCGCAGGTGGGCGTTGTGGATCGGGTCGAAGGTGCCGCCGAACAGCCCGATGGCGTGGGTCATGCGGCCTTGGGCAGGGTGGCGTAGCCGTCGACGATCAGGTCGAGCTGGCCGGTCACCGGGTGGATTATCAGGCCGTGCACCGGCACGTCGCGCGGCATCAGCGGGTGGGTGCGGATGACGTTGACGGTGTGGCGCACACTGTCCTCGACGTTGTCGAAGCCCTTGAGCCAGCCTTCCAGGTTGATGCCGGCGCTGCGCAGCGTGGCCAGCGTGTCGGCGCTGACGCCGCGCCGGCAGGCGGCGTCGAGGATGCTCGCCGGGTCGATGGCGTTCATGCCGCAGTCGCGGTGCGCCACCACGCAGATTTCCTCGGCGCGCAGTTCGTAGATGGCGACCAGCAGGCTGCGCATCACCGAACCCCAGGGGTGGGTAACCAGCGCGCCGGCGTTCTTGATCAGCTTGGCGTCGCCGTTCTTCAGTCCCATCGCCTTGGGCAGCAGTTCCACCAGGCGCGCGTCCATGCAGGCCAGCACGGCCAGGTTCTTGTCGGGAAACTTGTCGGTCTGGAATTGCTCGTATTCGCGGTTGTCGACGAAGCTGCGATTGTGTTCCAGCAAGCTGTTAAGCAGGCCCATGGTGTTCTCCTGTTTCGATGCTTGCCCGCGGGCAGCGGGTGGCTGCACGGGTTCTCGGGTGTTTGCTCTATTTTGGCCGGCAGCAATGCTACCACGGTTGGTGGCGATGCCAACCCCGTGATTTAGAGGGTTTTGCGCAACATCAACTGGTTCTTGACGTGCTGGTAACCCTGGCGCAGATAGAAGCGGTGCGCGTCGTGGCGGTACTCGGCGCTGCGCAGGCTGACGCTGGCGATACCGCGTTGCCGCGCCCATTGCTCGCCGGCGTCCAGCAGCATCGCTCCCAGTCCCTGGCCGCGCCAGTCGGCGCCGATTACCAGCCCGCCGATTTCCACGGTGGGGTCTGCTTCCAGCAGCGTCAGCACGAAAGCGTGGATCCAGCCGCACACCACCCCATTGCCTTCGACCACGCCGACGAAGTGCTGTTCCGGTGCCGCCAGCAGCGTGGCGCAGCGCGCCGCGAACCGGCCCGGGTCGCACGGGTAGCCCAGTTCGCCGGACAGCGCGGCGAGGGCGTCGATGTCGCCGGCGCGGGCCGGACGCAACAGCAGGGCGGGGGTGGTGGACATGGGGCAGGGCTCCTTGCGGGTTACAGTTGACGACGGGCGGCCAGCCAGGGTGGAGGCGGGTGCCGCCCTGTCCGAAGCCGGGGCGGCGCACCGCTGCGGAGGCCGCGGGATAGTGGTCTTGATGGATGCGGCCGAGCGTGCGCTTCGACAGCAGCATCGCCTACGGGTAGCGTCGTCGGCGAGCCGCACCGCTAGTGCCCGCTGGCCAATAGAACAGATTGCTACCCCGGCGCGCGCAGGGTCAGGCCCCGCGCCAGCAGCTCGCGCCGCAGCCGCCGCGCGAAGGCCACGGCGTGGGCGCCGTCGCCGTGCAGGCAGACGGTGTCGGCATGCAGCGCGACGCTGCTGCCGTCGAGCGCGGTGACGCGGCCCTGGGTGATCATCTGCAGCGTCTGCGCCAGTGCCTCTTCCTCGTCCTCGATCACCGCGCCGGGGCTGCCGCGCGGCGCCAGGCTGCCGTCCGCCTGATAGGCGCGGTCGGCGAATACCTCGTCCAGCGCGCGCAGCCCGGCGCCCCGCGCCTGGCGCACCAGCTCGCTGCCGGCGAGGCCGACCACGGCCAGCGCCGGGTCGGCCGCCTGCGCCGCGCGCACGATGGCCGCGGCCAGCTGCGGGTCGCGCGCCGCCTGGTTGTAGAGCGCGCCGTGCGGCTTGACGTGGGTGAGGCGCACGCCCTCGCCGCGGGCGATCGCCTGCAGTGCGCCGATCTGGTACAGCACGCCGCTGTAGACGGTGCCGGGCGGCAGCTGCATCGCGCGGCGGCCGAAGTGCTCGCGGTCGGGAAAGCTGGGATGAGCCCCCACCGCCACGCCGCGTGCCTTGGCGGCCCGCACCGCGGCGCGCATGGTGTCGGCATCGCCGGCGTGCCAGCCGCAGGCGATGTTGGCCGAGCTGACGCAGTCCAGGATTGCCGCGTCGTCGCCGCAGCCCTCGCCGAGATCGGCGTTCAGATCAATCTCCATAGGCACTCCAGTTGAAACGATTCAGGTGATAGCGCTGCTGCTGCAGGGCGTGGCGCGCTTCGGCCAACGTGGTGGGGACGAAATGCAGCTCGGCGCCGGGGCGGGCCTGCGCCAGCTTCCACAGGTCGGCCTCGATCACCGTGGCGATGCGCGGGTAGCCGCCGGTGGTCTGGGCGTCGGCCAGCAGCACGATGGGCTGGCCGCCGGGCGGCACCTGCACCACGCCCGGCAGCACGCCGTGCGACAGCAGCTCGTGGCGTGCCGTGCGGTCCAGCGTCGGCCCGGCCAGGCGGTAGCCCATGCGGTTGCTCTGCGCGGTGACGTGCCAGGGGCGGCTCCACAGGGCATGCTGCGCGGCGGCGCTGAATTCCGCGTATTCCGGGCCGGGCAGGGCGCGGATCTCCGGCGTCCACGCCGGCGGGCGACTGCCCGCCTTGCCCTCGAGCGCCAGCGGCTCGCCCAGCGGCAGGCGGTCGCCGGCCTGCAGCGCGCGGCCCGCGAAGCCGCCGAAGCCGGCGGCCAGATCGGTGGCGCGCCCCCCCAGCACCTCGGGCACGGCAATGCCGCCGTCCACCGCCAGGTAGGCGCGCATGCCGCGGCGGCTGCCCGCCAGGTGCAGCTCCTGGCCGGCGCGCACCGCCTGGCGCCAGCCGCACCACACCGGCTGGCCGTCCAGCGTGGCGTCGAAATCGGCGCCGCTGAGCGCCAGCCAGCCGTCGCGCAGGAAGCGCAGGCGCACCGGCCCGAGTGTGATCTCCAGCGCGGCCGCGCCTTCCGGGTTGCCGACCAGGCGGTTGGCGATGCGCAGCGCCGGCGCGTCGAGCGCGCCGCTCTGGCCGATACCCAGGTGGCGCAGGCCGTGGCGCCCCAGGTCCTGCACCGTGGTCTGTACCCCGGGACGCAGGATTTCAAGCATGGTCGGCCTCCTCAGCGACGAAGCGCACGCTGTCGCCCGGCAGCAGCAGCGAGGGCGGCTCGCGCCGCGGGTCGAAGAGGGTCAGCGCGGTGCGGCCGATGAGATGCCAGCCGCCGGGGGCGGCGGCCGGATAGACGCCGGTCTGGCTGCCGCCGATGGCGACCGAGCCCGCCGGCACCGCCAGGCGCGGCTCGGCGCGGCGCGGCGTGGCGAGCGCCTCGGGCAGGCCGCCCAAGTAGGCGAAACCGGGCTGGAAGCCGAGAAAGAACACGGTGTAGTGCGCGCCGCTGTGGGCGGCCACCACCTCGGCGGGGGACAGGCCGGCGTGGCGCGCGACGTGGTCCAGGTCCGGGCCGTCCGCTCCGCCGTAGCGTACCGGGATGCGCACCTCGCGCGGGGTGACGCATGCCTCGGCGGCGCCGCTCCAGCGCTGTTGCAGCTCGCTCAGCATGGCCTCGCCGTCGACGGCGAGCGGGTCGAACACCACGGTCAGGTTGTTCATGCCGGGCACGATGTCGATCAGCCCGGGGTGGCCGCGCAACTGGCTCGCCAGCCACCAGATGCGCCGCTGGCAGGCCAGCTCGGCCGGGGCGTCGGCCGCCAGCACGGCGGCGCGCTCCCCCAGCAGGTAGAAGCGGACGGCGGCTGGCTTCAAGGCGCGCTCCGTTGGTGGTCCTGTTCCGGCTGGTGTGCCGGCGGTGCGATCGGTGTGCTTAGGGACAACATCAAGAATGGCCGGCGGTGCCCGATTAAGTGTCGCTCCATTGTATTGGATATGGCGACCCGGCGTGGCACCGCTTTTCGGCCCATTAAGAGGGGAAGGTCTACAGCCGGTTGAGCGGAATCTTCAGGTAGGAGTAGCCGTCGGACTCGGCCGGCGGCAACTGGCCGGCGCGGATGTTGACCTGTACCGCGGGCAGGATCAGCACCGGTACTTCCAGCGTGGCGTCGCGCGCCTCGCGCATGGCGACGAAGTCGGCCTCGCCGATGCCGTCGTGCAGGTGGATGTTGTGTGCGCGCTGTTCGGCCACGGTGGTTTCCCAGCGCGGCGCGCGCCCTTCCGGCGGGTAGTCGTGGCACATGAACAGCCGCGTCTCGTCCGGCAACGACAGCAGGCGTCGCACCGAGCGGTACAAGGTGGCGGCGTCGCCGCCGGGGAAGTCGCAGCGCGCCGAGCCGACGTCGGGCATGAACAGGGTGTCGCCGACGAACACCGCGTCGCCGATCTGGTAGGCGATGTCGGCCGGGGTGTGGCCGGGCACGGCCAGCGCGCGCGCCTCCAGCGTGCCGATCATGAAGCGCTCGTCGTCGTGCAGCAGCACGTCGAACTGGCTGCCGTCGCTGCGGAACTCCTCTCCCAGATGAAACATGTCCTTGAAGATGCGCTGCACCGCGGGAATGCCGGCGCCGATGGCGATGCGCCCGCCCAGCGTGTCGCGCAGCAGCGCGGCGGCGGAGAGGTGGTCGGCGTGGGCGTGCGTCTCCAGGATCCAGTCGACGCTCAGGCCGTGCGTCGCCACGAACTCGCGGATGCGCCCGGCCGAGACGGTGCCGGTGCGCCCGGCCTTGGCGTCGTAGTCGAGCACCGGGTCGATGATGGCGGCGTGGCCGCCGGGCTGGTCGTACACCACGTAGGAAATGGTGTGCGTGGCGGGATCGTAGAAGGCTTCGATCTGGGCGGACATGGTCGACCTCGTGGCAGGAGTGGTGTTGGCAAACACTATATTGATTAACGATATATAAATCAATATAATGAAGTCAACCGCAAGCCTCATTAAAGAGAGTATGGACGATGGATTTATCGCTACTGCGTGAAAACGCCGGCAAGGCCTCGGCGCTGCTGCGCAGCCTGGCCAACGAGGACCGGCTGCTGCTGCTGTGCCAGCTGGTGGACGGCGAGAAGACGGTGTCGGAACTGGAGCGTCTCACCGGCATCCGCCAGCCCACGCTGTCGCAGCAGCTCGGCGTGCTGCGCAACGAGGGGCTGGTGGCCACCCGGCGTGAAGGCAAGTGGATCTACTACCGCATCGCCAGCGACGAGGCGCTGGTACTGCTGGACGCGCTGCACGGGTTGTTCTGCAGCGACGCCACGGCGCCGGCGGCGGATTCGACCGAGGAGGAGACGGCATGATCGACTGGAACCACTTCACCCCGCTGGCGTCGCTCGCCGGCGGCGTGCTGATCGGCCTGGCGGCGAGCTGGCTGGTGCTCGCCAACGGGCGCATCGCCGGCATCAGCGGCCTGCTGGGCGGTCTGGTGGACCGCGCCGCCGACTGGCGCGGGCGCGCCGCCTTCATCGCCGGTCTGGTGCTGGCACCGCTGCTCTACCGCGTGCTGGCGGGCGACATGCCTTCGGCCAACGTCACGGCCGCGTGGCCGCAGCTGGCGCTGGCCGGGCTGCTGGTCGGGGTCGGCACGCGTTACGCCTCGGGCTGCACCAGCGGTCACGGCGTGTGCGGGCTGGCGCGGCTGAGCCCGCGTTCGCTGGTGGCCACGCTGAGCTTCATGGCGGCGGGCTTCGGCACGGTGTATCTGCTGCGCCACGTCCTGGCGTAGCAACCTGTTCCATTCGGCGGCTGCGCCTTCGCATTTCGAGCGCCGGCGGTACTGCGTGCGAATCTATCGCTGAGCAAATCCCTGCGTGCCAATCTTTAGATTGGTCCAGCGATGGATTTGCACGTAGGGATTCGCTCAGCGATGCGGAATCCTCATGGACTCCGTGTCCATTCCGGTTCCTGTGTTCCGGTGACACTCAACCTGCCTTGGCTCGCTCGCCTACTGAATCAGGTTCGAATCAAGAGAGACAACGATGAAAACACTATCGGCATTGCTGGCCGGACTGGTCTTCGGCCTCGGCCTGATCCTCTCGGGCATGGCCAATCCGGCCAAGGTGCAGGGCTTCCTCGATCTGGCCGGCGCCTGGGACCCGAGCCTGGCGCTGGTGATGGCGGGTGCCATCGGCGCCGCCTTCCTGCCGTTCCGGCTCGCCGGTCAGCGTAAGCAGAGCTGGCTGGGCGAGCCCTTGCACCTGCCGGGCACGCGCGAGATCACGCCGCGCCTGGTGCTGGGCAGCCTGCTGTTTGGCATCGGCTGGGGCCTGGCCGGGCTGTGCCCGGGCCCGGCGCTGGTGCTGCTGGGCACGCTGTCCGGACCGGCGCTGGTGTTCGTCTCGGCGATGCTGGCCGGCATGGAACTGTTCCGCCTGCTAGAACACAAGCGCGCATGACGGCCTGGCTGCCCGGTTGGCTGCGCCATTACCGCCGCGCCTGGCTGCACGGCGACGTCGTGGCCGGGGTGGTGGTGACGCTGCTGCTGGTGCCGCAGGGCCTCGCCTACGCGCTGGTGATCGGGCTGCCGCCGGTGACCGGCCTGTACGCCAGCCTGCCTCCCTTGCTGCTGTACGGCTTGATCGGCCGGAGCCACGCGCAGTCGGTCGGGCCGATGGCGCTGACCTCGCTGCTGGCGGCGGCGACGCTGTCGCGCCTGGCCGCGCCGGGCAGTGCGGAGTACCTGGCGCTGGCGGTGTGGCTGGCGCTGTTGTCCGGGGCGATGCTGGTCGCGCTCGGGGTGGCGCGTCTCGGCTTCCTCGCCGATTTCCTCTCGGCGCCGGTGCTGGCCGCGTTCACCGCGGCCTCGGCGCTCTTGATCGTGCTGGCGCAACTGGCGCCGCTGCTCGGGCTGCACGGCGGCGGTGCCGCGCTGCCGGCGCTGTTGGCGGCGGTGCTGGACGGCTGGCAAGGCTTCAACCCGCTGGCGCTGGGCGTGGGCGCGCTGACCCTGCTGTGGTTGGTGGGGGCAAGGCGCCTGCTGCCGCCGACGCTGGCGCGCGCCGCGCCGGTACTGGCGGTGCTGCTGGGCATCGTGGCGGTGCGCGAGGCCGGCTGGGCCACGCGGCTGCCGGTGGTGGGCGCGGTGCCGGCCGGGCTGCCCGCGTTCGCGCTGCCGCGGCTACCCTGGGAGCGGCTCGCCGAGCTGATGCTGCCGGCCTTCTTCATGGCGCTGATCAACTACGTGCAGAGCCTGTCGGTGGCGCAGCTGTTGGCCGAACCCCGCCATGAGCGGGTGGAACCGGACCGCGAACTGCTCGCGCTCGGCGTGTGCAACCTTGGTGCAGGGCTGTTCGGCGGCTTTCCGGTCACCGGCGGCCTGAGCCGCTCGCTGGTCAACGCCGCCGCCGGGGCGCACAGTCCGCTGGCGTCGTGGATCAGCGCCGGCGGCATCGCGCTGGTGCTGCTGTTCGCCGGGGCCGCGCTGGCCAGCCTGCCGCTCGCGGTGCTGGCCGCCACCATCGTCGTGGCGGTCTACCCCAGCATCGGTTTTGGCGCCTTGCGCCAGGCCTGGCGCGCCGACCGCGCCGACGCCGTGGCGTTCGTGCTGACCTTCGTGCTGGTGCTGCTGCTCGGCGTCGAGAGCGGCATCGTCGCCGGCGTGCTGGTGTCGCTGGGCGCCTGGCTGTGGCGCAGCAGCCGGCCGCACATGGCCGAGGTGGGGCGGCTGCCGGGCACCCAGCACTACCGCAACGTCACGCGCTTTGCCACCGAGACGCTACCCGGCGTGCTGTTCCTGCGCGTCGACGAAAGCCTGTACTTCGGCAACGCCCGGCTGGTGCGCGACACCGTGCTCGACCGCCTCGCCGAGCGGCCGCAGCTCACCACGCTGGTGCTGATCATGAGCGCGGTCAACCGCCTCGACGCCAGTGCCGTGACGATGCTGCAGTGGCTTGACGACAGCCTGGCGCTGCGCGGCGTGACGCTGGCGCTGGCCGAGGTCAAGGGACCGGTGGGCACGGTGCTGGCGCGTGCCGGCCTGCTCGAGCGTTTCGCCGGGCGCCACTTCCTCTCCACCGACCAGGCCTGGCGCCACTACGCGCCGGCACCGGACTTTCATATCTGAAACGCGGCGCACGCCGGCTGCAACTTTGCGCCGGCGATGGGTATCATAGGCTGGACATGAAAACCGCCCTCACCGCCGCCGCGCTGGCCCTGGCCCTGTCCGGCACCGTCTCCGCCCAGATCGACCTGCCCGAGCTGGGCGATGCCTCGTCCGCCTCGTTCAGCCCGAGCCAGGAAGCGGCGGTCGGGCGCGACGTGATGAACCGCCTGCGCGAATCCGGCGAAACCCTGGACGACGCCGACGTCTCCGCCTACCTGCAGGAACTAGGTGGGCGGCTGGGGCAGGCGGCGCAGGCACCGGATCTGAATTTTTCGTTCTTCGCCGTCAACGAGCGCAGCATCAACGCCTTTGCCATGCCCGGCGGCTACATCGGCGTGCATTCCGGGCTGGTGCTGACGACGCAGAGCGAGGCCGAGCTGGCCTCGGTGCTGGCGCACGAGATCGCCCACGCCAGCCAGCACCACCTGGCGCGCCTCAAGGCCGCCAGCGCCCCCAACCAGCTGTGGCTGCTGGCGGCGCTGCTGGCCGGGGCGCTGGCCTCGCGCGCCGGCAACTCCGACGCCGCGTTCGGCGCCATCAACGCCGGCATCGGCCTGTCGGTGTCGAGCCAGCTCGCCTACACGCGCGATTTCGAACGCGAGGCCGACCGCCTCGGCATGCAGTACCTGGCCGCCGCCGGCTTCGACGCGCGCGCCATGCCGACTTTCTTCCAGCGCATGCAGCAGAGCAACCGCTTCAACGACAACAACGCGCTGGCCTTCCTGCGCTCGCACCCGGTCACCGGCGAGCGCATCAGCGAAGCGCAGGACCGGGCGCTGGCGTTTCCGCTCAGGATGCACGCCGACAGCACCGCCTACCTGCTGGTACGGGAGAAACTGCGGCTGGCGACGCTGGGGCGCGAAGAGGCGCTGCGCTATTACCAGTCCAGCCTGAAGAGCCGCCAGTTCCTCAGCGAGGGCGCGCAGTGGTACGGCCTGTCGCTGGCGCGGCTCGCCGCCAACCAGCCCGGTCCGGCGCGCGAGGCGCTGGCCGAGGCGCGCCGGCGCCTGCCGGCAAGCCCGCTGCTGTTCGGCCAGGAGGCCGCCATCGAGCGCGCCGAGCGCAACTGGACGGCGGCGCTGGACGCCTACCGGCGCGGCCTGGCGGCCTTCCCCGGTTACGGCCCGCTGCGCTACGGCGAGATCGACACCCTGCTCGACAGCGGCCAGCGCGAGGCGGCGCTGACGCGGCTGCGCGGCGAGCTCAACCGTTACCCCTCCGAACCCGCGTTGTACCGGCGCCAGGCCGCCGTCTACGCCGACCGGGACGCGCTGCGCTACCACGCCGCCTTGGGCCAGGCGTTCTATTACGAGCAGCGCTACGAGGCGGCGCTGGAGCAATTCCAGTACGCCAGCCAGGCCCCGGGCGACGATTTCTACCTGCGTTCCTCGATCGAGGCGCGCATCCGCGAACTGCAGAACAGGCTCAAGGAAGAACGCCGCCAGGCGCGCAGTTGAGCCTGCCGCGGCCATCCACCGGCCCGGAATCGCAAAAAAACAACATCGTGCATCGCAGCAATTCAACTCGACCCGCATAATTTGCAGGAAATCCCTGATTGCCTATTCCTTTACGAACAGGGCAAGCTTTACACTGCGAATCTGATGAACAAACTGTTCGGAAATGAAAATTTCGATTCTGTTAATGTTCATTTTCAAACCAACTCCGGCGAAGTCGATTCATTCCTGAGCCGGATGACGATAGAGCGGGATCAGCCCTGAGCGGCGCCCCAGAAAACCAGATGTGAGGATGAGAGATGGCTGCAACCTTCCCTGACGATATCGATCCGTTGGAGACGAAAGAGTGGCTGGATGCACTGCAATCGGTACTCGAAAACGAAGGTATCGAACGTGCCCAGTACCTGCTTGAGCATCTGGTCGAACGCTCCCGCGATGGTGGCGTCGATCTGACGCTGGGGTCCACCACCCCCTACGTGAATACCGTATCCCTTGACCGCCAGGCGCCGCTCGCCGGCGATCCGGCCGTGGAAGAGCGCCTGCGCAACATCGTGCGCTGGAATGCGCTGGCCACCGTGGTCAAGGCTAACAAGGGCAACGACATGGGCCTGGGCGGTCACATCGCCTCGTTCCAGTCCGCCTCCACGCTGTACGAAACCGGCTTCAACCATTTCTGGCACGCCCCGAACGACGGCCACGGCGGCGACCTGGTATACGTGCAGGGCCACTCCGCGCCCGGCATCTACTCCCGCGCCTTCCTGGAAGGCCGCCTGTCCGAAGACCAGATGGTGCACTTCCGCCAGGAAGTCGACGGCAACGGCCTGTCCTCCTACCCGCATCCGTGGCTGATGCCGAACTTCTGGCAGTTCCCGACCGTGTCGATGGGCCTGGGCCCGTTGATGTCGATCTACCAGGCGCGCTTCATGAAGTACCTGGACGACCGCGGCCTGGCCAACACCAAGAACCGCAAGGTGTGGGTGTTCTGCGGCGACGGCGAGATGGACGAGCCGGAATCGCTGGGCGCCATGGGCGTGGCCGCGCGTGAAGGCCTCGACAACCTGGTGTTCGTGATCAACTGCAACCTGCAGCGCCTGGATGGCCCGGTGCGCGGCAACGGCAAGATCATCCAGGAACTGGAAGGCGAATTCCAGGGCGCCGGCTGGAACGTGATCAAGGTGATCTGGGGCTCCAAGTGGGACGCCCTGCTGGCCAAGGACAAGACCGGCCTGTTGAAGAAGCGCATGATGGAATGCGTGGACGGCGACTACCAGACCTTCAAGTCGAAAGACGGCGCCTACGTGCGCCAGTACTTCTTCGGCAAGTACCCGGAACTGCTGGAACTGGTCGCCGACATGACCGACGACGAGATCTGGGCGCTCAACCGTGGCGGCCACGATCCGCGCAAGGTGTACGCCGCCTACCACGATGCCTGCCACAACGCCAACGGCAAGCCGACCGTGATCCTCGCCAAGACCATCAAGGGCGAGGGCATGGGGCACTCGGGTGAAGCGCAGAACACCGCGCACCAGACCAAGAAGATGGACATGGACTCCATCCGCCGCTTCCGCGACATCTACGGCATCCCGCTCAGTGACGAACAGCTGGAAAGCGTGCCGTTCTACAAGCCGGCCGACGACAGCCCGGAAATGCAGTACCTGCACGCCCGCCGCAAGGCGCTGGGCGGCTACCTGCCGGCGCGCAACCCGGTGAAGGAGCCGATGGCGATCCCGGAACTGTCCGCCTTCGACGCGCTGCTCAAGGACTCCGGCGGCCGCGAGTTCTCCACCACCATGGCCTTCGTGCGCATGCTGGGCACCCTGGTCAAGGACAAGCAGATCGGCAAGCACATCGTGCCGATCGTGCCGGACGAATCGCGCACCTTCGGTATGGAAGGCATGTTCCGTCAGCTCGGCATCTGGAACACCTGGGGCCAGAACTACGTGCCGCAGGATCACGACCAGCTGATGTTCTACAAGGAATCGAAGGAAGGTCAGATCCTGCAGGAAGGCATCAACGAGCCGGGCGCGATGAGCTCCTGGATCGCCGCCGCCACCTCGTACGCCAACCACGGCGTGCCGATGATCCCGTTCTACATCTACTACTCGATGTTCGGCTTCCAGCGCGTCGGCGACCTGGCCTGGGCCGCCGGTGACCTGCGCGCCCGCGGCTTCCTGCTGGGCGGCACCGCCGGCCGTACCACGCTGAACGGCGAGGGCCTGCAGCACGAAGACGGCCACAGCCACATCCAGGCCGGCCTGATCCCGAACTGCGTGACCTACGACCCGACCTTCGCCTACGAAGTGGCGGTGATCGTGCAGGACGGCATGCGCCGCATGTACGTCGAGCAGCAGGACGTGTTCTATTACCTGACGGTGATGAACGAGAACTACGCGCATCCGGACATGCCGGCCGGCGCCGAAGCGGGCATCCTCAAGGGCCTGTACAAGTTCAAGTCGGTCGGCGACGGCGCGCTGCGCGTCAAGCTGATGGGCTCGGGCACCATCTTCAACGAAGTGATCGCCGCAGCTGACCTGCTGGCCAGCGATTTCGGCATCGGCTCCGACATCTTCAGCGCCACCTCGTTCAACCAGCTGCGCCGCGACGGTATGGAAACCGCCCGCTGGAACCTGCTGCACCCGACCGAAGCGGCCAAGAAGCCCTACGTCACCGAGGTGCTGGAAGGCTTCGACGGCCCGACCATCGCTGCCACCGACTACATCCGCAACTACGCCGACCAAGTGCGCGAGTACGTGCCGGGCCGCTACGTGGTGCTGGGCACCGACGGCTTCGGCCGCTCGGACAGCCGCCAGAAGCTGCGCGAGTTCTTCGAGGTGAACCGCTACTACGTCGCCGTGGCCGCGCTCAAGGCGCTGGCCGACGAGGGCAAGATCGGCACCGACAAGGTGGCCGAGGCGATCGCCAAGTACGGCCTGAAAGCCGACAAGCAGCCTTCCTGGAAGGTGTAACCGGGGGAATGCACGGGGAGGGCACGGCTCTCCCCCTGCTCCGCGTACCGAATCGACGCGGGGCGTCGTGCTGACGTCCCGCCGCACTTGAGAAAGCAACCATGAGCAATCTCATCGAATTGAAAGTACCCGACATCGGCGGCCACGAGAACGTCGACGTCATCGAACTGTTCATCCAGCCCGGCGCCACCGTGGCGCTGGACGACTCGCTGATCACGCTGGAAACCGACAAGGCCACCATGGAAGTCCCGGCGAGCGCCGCCGGCGTCGTCAAGCAGGTGCTGGTCAAGGTGGGCGACAAGGTCAGCGAAGGCAGCGTGATCGCGCTGGTGGAAGCCGCCGGCGCCGCTGAAGCGGCCGCTCCGGCCGTGGCTCCGGCCCCCGCTGCCGCGCCTGCTCCGGCAGCCGCCCCCGCTCCGGCAGCCGCCCCCGCCGCGGCGCCGGCCGCCACCGGCCGCGTCGAGATCGCCGTGCCGGACATCGGCGGCCACAACGGCGTCGACGTCATCGAGGTGACGGTGAAGCCGGGCGACGTGATCGCCATCGATGATTCGCTGATCACGCTGGAAACCGACAAGGCCACCATGGAAGTGCCGGCCACCGCCGCCGGCAAGGTGCTGGAAGTGAAGGTCAAGGTGGGCGACAAGGTCAGCCAGGGCGACCTGATCGTGGTGGTGGAAGGCGCGGCTTCGGCCAACGTGGCGGCGGCTCCGGCTGCCGCTGCCGCCCCGGTTGCCGCGGCACCCGCTCCGGCCGCTGCTCCGGCTCCGGCCCCGGTGGCCGCCGCCGTGGCGCCGGCCGCCAGCGCCAAGATCGACGAGGCCGCCTTCAGCAAGGCGCACGCCGGTCCGTCGGCGCGCCGCTTCGCGCGCGAACTGGGCGTCGACCTGGGCAAGGTCCAGGGCTCCGGCCGCAAGGGCCGCATCGTCGAGGCCGACATCAAGGCCTACGTCAAGGGCGTGCTGAGCGCGCCGCCGGCCGCCGCTCCGGCCGCGGGCGGCAGCGGCGTGGGTCTCGACCTGCTGCCGTGGCCGAAGGTGGACTTCGCCAAGTTCGGCCCGATCGAAACCAAGCCGCTGAGCCGCATCCAGAAGATCTCCGGCGCCAATCTCTCGCGCAACTGGGTGATGATCCCGCACGTGACGTTCAACGACGAGTGCGACATCACCGAGCTGGAAGACTTCCGCAAGCAGATCGGCAAGGAATGGGAAAAGTCCGGCCTGAAGATCAGCCCGCTGGCCTTCATCATCAAAGCTGCCGCCGAGGCGCTGAAGGCGTTCCCGACCTTCAACAGCTCGCTTGACGGCGACAATCTGGTGCTCAAGCAGTACTACCACATCGGCTTTGCCGCCGACACGCCGAACGGCCTGGTGGTCCCGGTGATCAAGGACGTGGACCAGAAGGGCATCAAGCAGATCGCCAAGGAACTGACCGATCTGTCGCTGCTGGCACGCGAAGGCAAGCTCAAGCCGACCGACATGCAGGGTGCCACCTTCACCATCTCCAGCCTGGGCGGCATCGGCGGCACCAGCTTTACGCCGATCGTCAACGCGCCGGAAGTGGCCATCCTCGGCGTCTGCAAGAGCCAGATCAAGCCGGTGTGGAACGGCAAGGACTTCGCGCCGCGCCTGATGTGCCCGCTGAGCCTGTCGTTCGATCACCGCGTGATCGACGGCGCCGCCGCAGCGCGCTTCACCGTGTACCTGGGCAAGCTGCTGTCCGACGTGCGCCGCCTGATTCTGTAATCACGCGTAGGGCGGAAGCCCCGGCCTGCCGGGGTGTTCCGCCTGCTGTTTGCGAGCGAGCTGAATATCGGCGGAACGCCCCTGCGGGGCTTCCGCCCTACGGATGAATAGCCATGAGCAATCTGATCGAACTGAAAGTCCCGGACATTGGCGGCCACAGCAACGTGGACATCATCGAGGTGTTCGTTAAGGCCGGCGACGTGGTCGCGGTGGAAGACTCGCTGATCACGCTGGAAACCGACAAGGCCACCATGGAAGTGCCGGCCAGCCACGCCGGCAAGATCGTCGAGCTGAAGGTCGCCGTCGGCGGCAAGATCAGCGAAGGCGACGTGATCGCCATCGTCGAGGCCGCCGCTGCCACGGCCGAAGCGCCGAAGGCCGCCGCGCCGGCTCCGGCCGCTGCTCCCGCAGCGGCGGCGCCTGCCCCGCAGGCCGCCAGCCACGCCGGCGGCGCCGACATCGAATGCGACGTGCTGGTGCTGGGCGCCGGCCCGGGGGGCTACTCCGCCGCCTTCCGCGCCGCCGACCTCGGCCTCAACGTGGTGCTGGTGGAACGCTACGCCACCCTGGGCGGCGTCTGCCTGAACGTCGGCTGCATCCCGTCGAAAGCCTTGCTGCACAACGCGGCGGTGATCGACGAAGTGAAGCACCTGGCCGCCAACGGCATCAAGTTCGCCGAGCCGGAAATCGACATCGACATGCTGCGCGGCTACAAGGAAAAGGTCATCGGCAAGCTCACCGGCGGTCTCGCCGGCATGGCCAAGGCGCGCAAGGTACAAGTGGTGCGCGGTGTCGGCTCCTTCCTCGACCCGCATCACCTGCAGGTGGAAACCACCGAAGGCGCGGGCCAGGCCAAGACCGGCGCCAAGCAGACCATCAAGTTCAAGAACGCCATCATCGCTGCCGGCAGCCGCGTGGTGAACCTGCCGTTCATCCCGCAGGACCCGCGCATCGTGGATTCCACCGGCGCGCTGGAACTGAAGGCCGTGCCGAAGAAGATGCTGATCATCGGCGGCGGCATCATCGGCCTGGAAATGGGCACGGTGTACTCGACCCTGGGCGCGCGCCTGGACGTGGTCGAGATGCTGGACGGCCTGATGCAGGGCGCCGACCGCGACCTGGTCAAGGTGTGGGAGAAGATGAACGCCCACCGCTTCGACAACATCATGACCAGCACCAAGACCGTGGCGGTCGAGGCCAAGGACGACGGCATCTACGTGACGTTTGAAGGCGCCAAGGCCCCGGCCGAGCCGCAGCGCTACGACCTGGTGCTGGTGGCCGCCGGCCGCGCGCCGAACGGCAAGCTGATCGCGGCCGAAAACGCCGGTGTGGCGGTGACCGACCGCGGCTTCATCGAAGTGGACAAGCAGCAGCGCACCAACGTGCCGCACATCTACGCCATCGGCGACATCGTCGGCCAGCCGATGCTGGCGCACAAGGCGGTGCACGAGGCGCACGTGGCGGCGGAAAACTGCGCCGGCGGCAAGTCCTACTTCGACGCCCGCGTGATCCCGGGCGTGGCCTACACCGATCCGGAAGTGGCTTGGGTCGGCGTGACCGAGGAAATCGCCAAGCGCGACGGTATCAAGATCGAGAAGGCGGTGTTCCCGTGGGCCGCCTCCGGCCGCGCCATCGCCAACGGCCGTGACGAAGGCTTCACCAAGCTGATCTTCGATGCCGAAACGCATCAGGTGATCGGCGGCGCCATCGTCGGCACCCACGCCGGCGACATGCTGGGCGAAATCTGCCTGGCGATCGAAATGGGCTGCGACGCCACCGACATCGGCAAGACCATCCACGCTCACCCGACCCTGGGCGAGAGCATCGGCATGGCCGCCGAAGTGGCGCACGGCACGTGTACCGACCTGCCGCCGCAGCGCAAGAAGTAAGCGTAGCGGCAGCAAACGACAAAGCGGCGGGCAATCCCGCCGCTTTTGTTTTGGCCCGGCCGGAATGATGTGTTGAGAATCGCTCTGTGTACACGGCAAGCCCGCGCCGCCTTTGGGTTTGGGCAGATAGCCTGAAAGCGCGGGCGTAGCGGAGGGTGCAACGCATCAGGTCGACAGCGCCTTTGTTTTGGTGGCGTGCGCCGTTGGTCAGGCTCCGCCGGGGCGGCGGCGTGCCGGGAGAGGGCCCGCGTGCGCGACCGCCAGCAGGGCGATGGCGGAGAGCGTCAGGAGGGGACGCTGGTGCGGCGGAGCTGGCACAACCTGCGCTGTGCCGGCCTTGCCCAGCTGGTTTTTGCGCGTCGCCAGGCGGTGTCGCCGGGGGCTCTGTCGGGGCCGCAATGCGGCGGGGAAACCGTGGATGACCGGGCTAGGGCGCGGCGGGCGGCGTGGTTGCCGTGAAGTCGTTACTGTCGGTTTCCGGCTCGGCCCAGCCGGGGCCGAACAGTTCGATCGGGTGCTGGGTGCGGTCGGAGCCGTTGCCGCAGCGCAACTCGTCGACCGAGCAATACTTGTCGCAGCCCCAGCAGATGCGCTCGGGGTGCGCGGGATGCAAGGGAAACTTTTTTGCCATGATGAGCTACCTACACTGAAGGGGGCCGCCGTTGGGGCGGTGTCGCCATTTTCGCATCCAGCTCCGTGTTATTCCTTGATCTGGAGCAGGGTTTTCCGCCATCGACGCCCCGCCGGGGCTCGCCCCTTGCGCGGGCTTTCTTTACCATGAGGCGCATGACGTTCACCACCCATCCCCATCTGGCCGCACTGGCGCGCGCCATGCTGCTGGCCGCCGTGCTCGCTGGCGCCGCGCCGGCCTGGGCGGCGCTGCCCTACAGCGTGGCGATCGACGCGCCGGACGAGGTTGCGGTCTTGCTGCGCGAGCACCTCGATCTGGTGGCCGGCCAGAACGAGCCGGAGATGGACGAGGCGCAGCTGGAGACGCTGCGGCGCGAGGCTCCGGGGCAGGCGCAGGGCTTGCTGGAGACCGAGGGCTACTTCTCCGCCAAGGTGCGTCTCGACGAGGACAGCCACACGCCGCGCCGCTACCGCCTGGTGGTGGAACCGGGCGAGCCGGTGCTGATCGACGACGTCACGCTGCGCCTCTCCGGGCCGGTGAGGTTGGCCGAAGACTACCCGCGGCGGCTGGCGCGCGCGCTCGAGCTGTGGCCGCTGCCGACCGCGGCGCGCTTCCGCCAGGCCGAGTGGGAGAGCGGCAAGCGCGTGCTGTTGCGCCAGTTGCAGGTCGACGGCTACCCGCTGGCCAGGATTGCCACCAGCCGTGCCGACGTCGATCCCGCGACGCACCGCGCCACCTTGACGGTGGAGCTCGACAGCGGCGCGCCGGTGGCGTTCGGCGACATCGCCGTGAGCGGTCTCAAGCGCTATCCCGAGGACGTGGTCACCGGCATGGCGCGCTTCCGCCCCGGCACGCCGTACACCCTGCAGGGGCTGCTCGATTACCAGTCGGCGCTGGAGCAGTCGCCGTACTTTTCCAGCGTGGTGGTGAGCACCGACATGAGCCGCATCGCCGACGGCCGTGTCCCGGTGGACGTGGCGGTGGAGGAGCTGCCGCGCCAGAAGCTGACGCTGGGACTGACCTACGAGGCCGACGAGGGACTCGGCGCGCGTATCGGCTACGACCACTACAACCTGTTCCAGCGCGGCTACATCGGTTCGGTGCTGCTGGAGCACAAGCCGAGCGAGCAGGCGCTCAAGTTCGGCCTGAGCTTTCCGCGCCAGTCCGACGGCTACTCGCACAGCGTCAACGCCGCCTTCAAGCACAGCGACGTGCAGGGGGTGAAGACCGATGCGCTGGAGGGCGGGCTGTGGCGCATCCGCAGCAACGGCGCGATCGAATCGCGCATCGGCCTGGAGTACCTGCTGGAGCAGGAAAGCGTGGCCGACGTGCTGAACCGCGACAACAAGGCGCTGCTGGTGAGCTACGGCTGGACGCGGCGCCAGCTCGACGACGTGCGCCGTCCGCGTTCCGGCACGCTGATCGACCTGCAGCTCTCCAGCACGCTGGGCGACACGCTGTCGAGCGCCGCCTTCGTGCGCGGCTACGGCAAGCTGGTGCATTACTGGACCCCGCGCAAGGAGTGGGGCACGCTGGTCAGCCGACTGGAGCTGGGCGAAGTGTTCAGCAACAACCCCGAGCGCGTGCCGACCTCGCGCCTGTTCCGCACCGGCGGCGCCACCAGCGTGCGCGGCTACGACTACCTCGGCCTGGGCCTGCCCGGGCCGGACGGCTCGGTGCTGGGCGGGCGGGTGATGGCGGTGGGGAGCCTGGAATATCAGATCCCGGTCAGCCGCGACTGGTCCGTGGCGCTGTTCCACGACGCCGGCAACGCCGCCGACCGCTGGCAGGATTTTTCGCTGCAGCACAGCAACGGCGTCGGCCTGCGCTGGATGAGCCCGGTGGCTCCGCTGGCGCTGGATATCGCCAAGGCGCAGAAAGACGGCGGCATCCGCTGGTATCTGAGCCTGGGGCTGGCCTTCTGAGAACCTGCTCATGATCTTGCTGAGCGATCCCTGATCGGGGCTCATGCGTTGCGCGAAATCCTCATGTACTGTGTGTACATTCCGGTTCCTGTGCTGCTCTTCACCCCGCTGAGGGCCGCTCGCGACAGATCCTGAGCAGGTTCTGAGGGCGGGTGAATAAATCTACTGCGCCCCTCCAGGCTGCTCCTTTGATGCTCGCCGCACCACGTGTACGGCTGAGCCTTTCGATCTTTTTTCAGGGTCGCATCAGCCTGGAGCCGCGGCTTATGACCGCAGGGAATCCCTGTGGGACGATTTCTTCTGCAAGCTCCAGGGACAAATGCTGAAACGTTTCGAAACCACACCATGACGCAAGCGCATCTCGATTCTCCTGACGACGCTCCGGTTTCGGCCAACCCGCCGCCGCACCGCGGCGGGCGGCCGCTGCGCTGGCTGGCGGGCGGCGTGTTGGCGCTGCTGCTGGCGCTGGCGGCGCTGGCCGGCTGGGGCACGGCCAGCGAGCAGGGTTTTGCCTGGGCCTGGCGCACCGCCGCCGAGCTCAGCCACGGCCGGCTCGGCGTGGGCGCGGTGCGCGGCACGCTGTGGCAGGGCTTCGAGCTGCAGCGCGTGCGCTGGCAGAGCCCGGCGCAGCGGCTCGAGGTGGAGCGGCTGCGCCTCGACTGGCAGCCCTCGGCGTTGTGGCGGCGCACGCTGCACCTGACGCGGCTGGAGCTGGGGAATGTGCGGCTGACCAGCCTGGCCGCCGCGCCGTCCGCGCCGCCGCAACTGCCGGCGTCGCTGGCCCTGCCGCTGACGGTGGTGCTGGACCGCTTCTCGCTCGCCAGCCTGACACTGCAGCCGGGCGACGTGCGCCTGTACGACGTCGCCGGCGCCTACCGTTACCAGGGGGGGCGGCACCAGGTGCAACTGGCGCGGCTGAACTCGCCGTGGGGCGGCGGCGGCGCGGCGCTGACGCTGGCCGATGCCCGCCCGTTTGCGCTCTCCGGCACGCTGGCGGCGCGCGGCACGCTGGAGCAGGTGGCGATCAAGGCCGACCTTGCCCTGGCGGGCAGCCTGGCCGATCTGCAGGCCCGCGGCACCGTTGCCGGACGCGGGCTGCTGGCCGAAGTGTCCGGACGCTTCGATCCGTTCGCCGCGTCGGCGCTGAACCGTTTCCGCCGCCTCGACGTGCGCGTCGGCGGCGTCAATCCCCAGGCGCTGCAGCCATCCTGGCCCAAGGCGCGGCTCAACTTCGCGGTGCACGCCGAGCCGGCCGCCGGCGCCACGGTGGCGGGCGGGCTGTCGCTGGTCAACAGCGAGGTCGGCGCGCTGTCCGCCGGGCAGCTGCCGCTGGCCTTCCTCGCCGGCGAGTTCCGCGTGCGCGACGAACGCCTGACGCTGAACGCGCTGCAGGCGCAGCTGGCCGGCGGCGGCCGGGTGGCGCTGGGCGGGACCCTCGACGCGCAGGCGCTGGCGCTCACGGCGCGGCTGCAGGACGTGGCGCTGCGCGCTCTGCACGCCAGCGCGCCGGACCAGACCGTGGGTGGCACGCTGACCTTGGGCGGGACCCCGGCGCAGCCGACGCTGAGCGCGGCGCTGCAGAGCCGGCAGCTGGCGCTGGAGGCGCGCCTGGCACGGGAGCAGGGGGCGGCCCAGGCGCTGCGGCTGGAGCGTCTGCAACTGACCGCCGGCGGCGGACGGCTGGCCCTGAGTGGCCGCGTCGAGCTGCAGCAGGCGCGCCGCTTCGAACTGTCCGGGGCACTGGAAAAGGCCGATCCGGCACGCTTTCTCAAGGGGGCGCCGGCCGGCGACCTCAACGCCCGGCTGACGGCGCGCGGACAGCTGGCGGCCCCGCTCGCCGCCACGGTGCGGCTGCAGTTCGCCCCGAGCCGGCTCTCCGGCGCGCCGCTCGGCGGCCGCGCCGAGCTGGACCTGCAGCCGGGCCGTCTCAAGCGTCTCGACGCCGACCTGCGCCTGGCGGACAACCGCCTGCAGGCCGCCGGCGCCTACGGCGCGGCGGGCGACCGGCTGAAACTGCTGATCGATGCCCCCAACCTGCGCTTGTTGGGGCCGGGCTTCGCCGGCCGCATCGGCGGCCAGCTCGATCTCGCCGGCACGCCCAAATTGCCGCTGCTGTCGGCCAACCTCAAGGCGGAACGGCTGGCGCTGCCGGGCGGCGTCGGCGTCGAGGCGCTGACGCTGGCGGGCGAACTGCAGGCCGATGCCGCCAGCCCGTTCCGCGTGCAGCTCGCCGCCCAGCAGCTGCGGCTGGGCGAGTTCGGCGCCAGCACGTTGCGCCTCAACGCCGTCGGCCAGCGCAACCGCCACCGTATCGAGCTGGATGGCCGGCTCAACCTCAAGCAGCGTCCCTATGCCCTGGCGCTGCGTGCCAACGGCGGCCTGGCGGCGGGTTCCACGCAATGGCAGGGCACGCTGGAGACGCTGCAGCTGGCCGGCCAGCCCGGCCTGACGCTGCTCGCCCCGGCCAGCTTGAGCGTGGGGCCGCAGCGGCTGGAGCTGGGCGCGGCACGGCTGGCCATGCTGGGGGGGCAGGTCGAACTGCAGCAGCTGCGCCGCGATGCCAGCGGCCTGGTGAACACGCGCGGCCGGGCGGCCGGTCTCCGCCTCGCCGAACTGGCGCCGCTGCTGGCGCTGCCGGTGCAGCAGACACTGGTGGTGTCCGGCGACTGGGCGTTGTCCGGGCGCGGCGTGCCACAGGGCCAGCTCAACCTGCAACGTGTCGGCGGCGACGTCTGGCTGCCCGGCAGCAACGGCCGCCCGCTGGCGCTGGAGCTCGGCACCAGCCGGCTTGGGCTGCGCCTCGACGCCAACCGCGCCCTGCTCGAGCTGCAGCTGCAGAGCCGCTACCTCAACGCCAGCGGCAACGGCGCGCTGCCGCTGGCGGGCGGTATCGACGGCCGCACCCCGCTCGCCGCCACCCTGCAGCTCGAGGTGCCGGCGCTGAAGGCGCTGGCCGGACCGGGCCTGGAGCTGGGCGGGCAGCTCGCGGCCAACGTTACTCTGAGCGGCCCGCTTGCTGCGCCGCTGGCCTACGGCCGCCTCGACGGCAAGGGGCTGCTGTTCGCCGACCGCAAGACCGGGCTGAGGTTGGCCGAAGGCGTGCTGGAGGCGCGCCTGGACGGGCGCCGCCTGCTGCTTGACCGGCTGCGCTTCGCCAGCGGCGAGGGCGAGGCACTGGCGAGCGGCGCGCTGGATCTCAAGGACCGCGGTCCCGACGCCACGGTGCAGTTGAGCCTGAAGCGCTTCAGCGTGTTCGACCGTCCCAATCGCCGGCTGGTGGTCTCCGGCGACAGCGACATCCTGTTCGTCGACAACAAGCTCACGCTGAGCGGACGCCTGCGCGCCGACCAGGGGCGGGTGGAATTGCCCAAGCAGGGCACGCCGCAGCTGTCCGACGACGTGCATGTGGTCGGGCGCGAGGCGCCGCCGCCGTCGGCGCTGGCGACGCTGCCGGTGACGGTGCGCCTCGACCTCGATCTGGGCGAGCGCTTCCGTTTCACCGGGCAGGGGCTGGACGTGGAATTGAGCGGGGTGGTGCACGTCAGCGCCGCGCCTGGCGAGGCGCCGGCGGCGCGCGGCCAGGTGCGCGTGGTGAAGGGACGCTACAAGGCCTACGGGCAGGACCTCGACATCGAATACGGCACCATCACCTTCACCGGCTCGCTCGACAACCCGGCGCTCAACGTGCGTGCCAAGCGTCGCCTGTCGCCGGTCGGGGCCGGGGTGGAAGTGGGCGGCAGCGTCGCCGCGCCGAGCGTGCGCCTGATCGCCGACGAGGCGCTGTCGGAACGCGACAAGCTGTCCTGGCTGGTGCTCGGGCGCGCCTCGGTGGGCGGCAGCGACGACGCCTCGCTGGCCGCCGCCGCCGGGGCGCTGCTGGCCGGGACCATCAACGACCGCATCGGCCTGTTCGACGACCTCGGCCTGGTCAACCAGCAAGGCAAGACCCTGGCCGACGGCACGGTGAGCCCGGCGGAGCAGGTGGTGACGGTGGGGCGGCAGCTGACGCGCACGCTCTACCTCGGCTACGAATACGGCATCGCCAGCGCCAGCCAGGCGCTCAAGATGTCCTACCAGTTGTCCAAAGGCTGGTCGCTGGTGCTGCGCGCCGGCACCACCGCCTCGCTGGAGACGCGTTACACGCTACGCTTCGATTGAGCCTTTCATTACTCGGCGGTGCCTTTGCCTCTTGAGCGCCGGCAGTAATTCGCTCAGCGATACGGAATCCGTATCTACCGTATGTACCTTCCGGTTCCGGTGCGCTGGCGGTGCTCAACCTGCTTTGGCTCGCTCGACTACTGAAATGGCTCCAGGCCGCGGCTGGTGGCCAGCAGCGCCGTCAGCTCGGCGGCGTTTTGCGGCCGCCCGGTGAGGTAGCCCTGCACCACGTCGCAGCCGGCTTGGGCCAGGAAGTCGAGCTGTTCCTCGCTTTCCACGCCTTCCGCCAGGGTCTGCATGCCGAGCGCCTCGGCCAGCTGCACGATGGCGCTGACGATGGCGGCGTCGTCGCGGTTGTGCGGCAGGTTCATCACGAAGGCGCGGTCGATCTTGATCAGGTCGGGCGAGAAGCGCTTGAGGTAGGTCAGGCTGGAATAGCCGGTGCCGAAATCGTCCACCGCCAGGTGGATGCCCCGTTCCTTGAAGGCCTGCAGGTGGCGCACCGCCTGCTCGGCGTCCTCCATCAACGTGCTCTCGGTCACTTCCAGCTCCAGCCAGCAGCTGGGCAGCCGGTGGCGCGCCAGCGCCGCCTCGACTTCGGCGAGCCAATCCGGCTGGCCCAGCTGCCGGGCCGAGACGTTCACCGCCACCCGCAGCGGAGTGCCGGCGGCAAGCCAGGCGGCGGCCTGGCGGCAGGCCTCGTCCAGCACCCAGCGCCCGATCTCCACGATCAGGCCGGTCTCTTCCGCCAGCGGGATGAAGCGCGCCGGCGAGATCAGCCCCTGCTCCGGGTGTTGCCAGCGCAGCAGCGCCTCGCAGCCGACCAGGCGCCGGCGGTCGATGGCGAACTGCGGCTGGTACACCAGGTGCAGCTGTTGCCGTTCCAGTGCCTGGCGCAGGTGGTTTTCCAGCGTCAGCCGCTCCGCCACCTGGGCGTTCAGCTCCGGGGTGAAGAACTGGTAACGGCCCCGACCCTGCGCCTTGGCGTGGTACATCGCCAGGTCGGCGCTGACCAGCAGCTCCTGCAGCTGGCTGCCGTTGTCGGGGTAGAGACTGATACCGATGCTGGTGCTGATCGCCAGCGCCTGCCCGTCGATCTGGAACGGCCGGCGCAGGTCGTCGAGCAGGCGTTGCGCCAGTTGCGCCGCCTCGGCCGGGGAGGCCAGCTCGGGCAGGATCAGCACGAACTCGTCGCCGCCATTGCGGCCCACGGTGTCGCTGCCGCGTACCGTGTGCTGCAGGCGCTGCGCCACCTGCTTGAGCAGCTCGTCGCCGTGGGCGTGGCCCAAGGTGTCGTTGATGTTCTTGAAGTGGTCGAGGTCGAGGAACAGCACGGCGAGCCGGTTCTTCTGGCGCGCGGCGGCGCGGATGGCCTGCGCCAGCCGGTCGTGGATCAGCGCGCGGTTGGGCAGGTCGGTGAGGAAGTCGTGCTCGGCCATATGGCGGATGTGGGCTTCCTGTTCCTTGCGCTCGCTGATATCGGAGAACAGCGCCACGTGGTGGCTGACCTGTCCCGCCTCGTCACGGAGCAGCGAAATGCTCAGCCATTCCGGGTAGATGGTGCCGTCCTTGCGCCGGTTCCAGATTTCCCCGGCCCAGTGGCCGCGCTGCGCCAGCTGCTGCCACATCTTCTGGTAGAAGGCGGGCGGCTGACGCCCGGACGACAGCAGCGACGGCTGCCGGCCGATCGCCTCCTGCTCCGAGTAGCCGGTGATGTCGGTGAAGGCGCGGTTCACCATGACGATGTGGTTGCTGGCGTCGCTGATCACGATGGCCTGGCTGCTGGTGTCGAATATCTTGGCGGCCAGCCGCCGCTGCTGCTCCGCCTGCTGACGCCGGCTCATGTCGCGCGCCCGCAGCGAGCGGTAGGCGTGCTCCTGGTACTGCATGCTGGTGAGGCTGACTTCGAACGGCACGTCGTCCAGCACGGTTTCGTAGGTCAGCGGCAGCGGCTGATCCGACGGCGGCAGTAGCGCGGCGAGGCGTTGCCCGCGTTGGGCCGGATCGTCGCCCAGCAAGGCGGCCGCAGCGGCGTTGAGGTAGCGCGGCGCGCCGTCCTCGTCGAGCAGCAGCACCACGTCGCTGGCATGGTCCACCATGAAGCGCGACAGCTGCAGGTCGCGCGAGCGCTCGCCCAGTTCCTCCAGGCTGCGTTCCTGGTCGCGGTGATAGTGCGCGATCAGCCCCTTGATCCAGCGGTTCAGCCACCACGAGAACAACATCGCGCTGAAGAGCGCCAGCAGCGTGATCAGCCCGGTGGCGCTGATTTTGTCGGCCAGCTCGCGCCGCAGCGACTGCTGCCGGCTCAGGCGCTCGGCCTGCATGCGTTCGGACAGCGAGGCGGTGCTGATCAGCGTCCAGCCCCAGCCCGGCAGGTGCAGGGCGTAGGCCGGCTGGCTCTGCGGCTCGGCCGAGCCCGTGCCCGGCAGCATGATCGAAGTGCTCGCGGTGCGGGGACCGTGTTCCAGGATGCGGGCCAGCGAGTGGGCGATGGCGGCAGGCAACTGGCGGTAGTCGCGCCCCTGCCATTGCGGCTGGCCGGGGAACAGCAGCACCCGGCCGGCGGCGTCGAGGATCAGCAGCTGGTCGTTGCGGTCGCGCACGCTGCCGCCGAGCACGGTCAGGCCCTGTCGTTGCATGTCCTGGTCCACGCTGGCGATGTATTCGCCGGCGCCGATCAGCCAGCCGAAGCGCTCGAAGCGCCGCGCGTAGGCGATCTTGTCGGCCATCTCGGTGCTGCCCGGCGCGAACCAGCGATAGCGCGTGAACCCGGCGCCGGACGGCTGCTTCACCACGCGCAGCAGGTTCTGCATGATGTAGGTGCCCCGGTCGTCGCGGTTGTCGAGCAGCGAGCGGCCTTCCCGTTCCGGCGCCGTCGGCAGCAGCACGCAGCGTCCGTCCAGGGTGTCGATGAAGATATAGCCGCGGCCGTTGAAGAAGCGCAGCGGGCGCAGCGTCTCGCGAATCAGGGCGCGCAGCTGGTCGGGCGGCAGCCGGTCGTGCTGCTGTTGCCAGAGGCTCTCGGCGAGGGTGTAGGCCTGGTCGACCTGCTGGCGCAGGCGGCGTTCCAGCGTGCTTTCGGTCTGATGGCGCAGCGACTCCAGCAGCCCGGCCGCCTGCTCGCCGTGAGCGCGCAGGTCGGCCTCGACGTCCTTCAGGACTTCCTGCTCCTGCTTCTGCTGGGCGCGGGCGAAATCCTGCTCCTGGCTGTACAGGAAATAGCCGGTCAGGCTGCCTGCCAGCAGGAAGACGATGAGCAGTGTGCCGGCCAGCTGCAAGTGCGCCAGCCGCTCCTGGGTAAGCTGCATGGGGAAAAACCGGTGGGGGGGTGCCGGATTATACCTTCTTCATGGTGCTGGCCCGCGAAAATATCCCTCGGGCTTGGCCGGGTTCTGAGGTAAAATGGCAACGCGGGGAGTCAGCCAGACAGTCGCCGCGTGCCTTCAGGCACGGGGAGGAAAGTCCGGGCTCCGCAGAGCAGGATGCCGGTTAACGACCGGACGCCGCGAGGCGATGGAAAGTGGAACAGAGAGCTGAACCGCCGATGGCCTTGGCAACAGGGATCAGGCAAGGGTGAAAAGGTGTACCGGTCAGGCGCAAGCCGGGCCGGACGGGCGGGGAAACCTGCCTGCGGTAAGAGCGCACCGCGTCGGTGGCAACACGCGACGGCAGGCTAAACCCCATCCGGAGCAAGACCAAATAGGGGGGCGCTAACGTGGCTCGCGTTGTCCCCGGGTAGGTTGCTTGAGCCGGCCAGCAATGGTCGGCCTAGAGGAATGACTGTCCACGACAGAACCCGGCTTACCGACTGACTCCCCGTCCCCATGCCATGAGGCGGCAGCGCTCGACCCGCCTGGGCGCGCACGCCGGCACGTACGTGCGCCCTTATTCCATCGCTATCGAGCCTGCTCAAAAAGTAGGCAAAATGTTTTTTACCCGCCGGGCAAAAAGCATTACAATGCCGCCCTCTCGCCGCTAAATCCTTGATAAACCAGATGCGCATCGGACCGTATACCCTGAAGAACCGGCTCATCGTCGCGCCCATGGCCGGGGTGACGGATCGCCCGTTCCGCATGCTGTGCAAGCGACTGGGGGCGGGGATGGCGGTGTCCGAGATGATCACCTCCAACAAGGCTTTGTGGACCACCGCCAAGACCTTGCGCCGCGCCAACCACGACGGCGAGGTGGAGCCGATCTCGGTGCAGATCGCCGGCGCCGACCCGGCGCAGATGGCGGCGGCGGCGCGCCTCAACGTCGAGCAGGGCGCGCAGATCATCGACATCAACATGGGCTGCCCGGCCAAGAAGGTGTGCAACGTCGCCGCCGGCTCCGCACTATTGCGCGACGAGGCGCTGGTGGGGCGCATTCTCGAGGCCGTGGTGCAGGCGGTGGACGTGCCGGTGACCTTGAAGACGCGCACCGGCTGGAGCCGCGAGCACAAGACAGCGCTCAGGGTGGCGCGGTTGGCCGAAGACTGCGGCATCGCCGCGCTGGCGCTGCACGGCCGCACGCGCGAGGACATGTACCACGGCGCGGCGGAGTACGACACCATCCGCGCCGTGAAGCAGGCGATCTCGATTCCGCTGATCGCCAACGGCGACATCGACTCGCCGCAGCGGGCGCGCCACGTGCTCGATTACACCGGCGCCGACGCTATCATGATCGGCCGCGCCGCGCAGGGGCGGCCGTGGATTTTCCGCGAGATCCAGCATTACCTCGACACCGGTGAAACCCTGCCGGCGCCGACGGTGGCGGAGATCCGCCAGCTGCTCCTGGAGCACCTGGACGAGCTGTACGGTTTTTACGGCGAATACTCCGGCTGCCGCATCGCGCGCAAGCACATCGCCTGGTACACGCGCGGCCTGCGCGGCTCCAACGAGTTCCGCCAGGCGATGTACCGGCTGGAAGACACCGCGCAGCAGCGGATGGCGGTGGCGGGCTATTTCGACCGGCTGGCCGGCGCCTCCGAGCGCCTCGAGTACGTCGAGGCCGAGGCGTCCCCGGACGAGGCCCTGGCGGGCTGAGGCCGTGCTCAGACAACTAAACAGAACAACAACCATGCAGAAAAACGATCATATTTCCCAGTCGGTACGGCTGGCCATGGAGCAATACTTCCGCGATCTCGACGGCGAGGTGCCCTCGGCCATCTACGACATGGTGTTGGCCTGCGTGGAACGACCGCTGCTCGAGGTGGTGCTGTCGCACACCCAGGGCAACCAGACGCGCGCGGCGGAGTTGCTGGGGCTCAACCGCAACACGCTGCGCAAGAAAATGAAGAGTTACGACCTGATCTAGAATGGGAAAGCAGGCCTCCCTCACCGGGCGCCTGCTTTCGGATTTTTATGACTCCCTTGAGTGGTAGATTAACGATGACCAAGATCGAACGTGCGCTGATCAGCGTTTCCGACAAGACCGGCGTTCTCGAATTCGCCCAGACCCTGGCCGGCTTCGGCGTGCATATCCTGTCGACCGGCGGCACCGCCAAGCTGCTGGCCGAAGCCGGCGTGCCGGTGACCGAAGTGTCCGACTACACCGGCTTCCCCGAGATGCTGGACGGCCGCGTCAAGACCCTGCATCCGAAAGTGCACGGCGGCATCCTCGGCCGACGCGATCTGCCCGAGCACGTGGCCAAGATGGCCGAACACGACATCGGCAACATCGACCTGGTGTGCGTCAACCTGTACCCGTTCGAAGCCACCATCGCCAACCCGGACTGCCCGCTGGAAGACGCCATCGAGAACATCGACATCGGCGGCCCGACCATGGTGCGCTCCGCCGCCAAGAACTGGGCGCACGTCGCCATCGTCACCGACGCGGCCGACTACGCCACCCTGGCCGACGAGCTGAAGGCCAACGACGGCCAGCTGTCCAAGGCCACCCGCTTCGAGCTGGCCAAGAAGGCGTTCACCCACACCGCCGCCTACGACGGCGCCATCTCCAACTACCTGACCAGCCTGGCCGCCGGCTCGCTGGCCGGGGTGCCGGAACGCACCGCCTTCCCGAACCGCCTGAACACCCAGTTCATCAAGGTGCAGGACATGCGCTACGGCGAGAACCCGCACCAGGCCGCCGCCTTCTACCGCGACCTCGACCCGGCCGCCGGCTCCATCGCCAACTACCGCCAGCTGCAGGGCAAGGAACTGTCCTACAACAACATCGCCGATTCCGACGCGGCGTGGGAAGCGGTGAAGACCTTCGAGCAGCCGGCCTGCGTCATCGTCAAGCACGCCAACCCGTGCGGCGTGGCCGTGGCGGCCGACCCGCTCACCGCCTACCGCCTGGCCTTCGCCACCGACACCACCTCGGCCTTCGGCGGCATCATCGCCTTCAACCGCCCGGTCGATGCCGAGACCGTCGAAGCCGTGACCGGCCAGTTCCTGGAAGTGCTGATCGCCCCGGCCTTCAGTGACGAAGCCAAGGCCGTCATCGCCGCCAAGAAGAACGTGCGTGTGCTGGAAATCCCGCTGGAAGCCGGTGCCAACCGCTTCGAGCTCAAGCGCGTCGGCGGCGGTGTGCTGGTGCAGACCCCGGACATCCGCAACGTCGGCCTGGACGAACTCAAGGTGGTGACCAAGCGCACCCCGACCGAGCAGGAAATGAGCGACCTGCTGTTCGCCTGGCGCGTCGCCAAGTACGTCAAATCCAACGCCATCGTGTTCTGCAAGAACGGCCAGACCGCCGGTATCGGCGCCGGCCAGATGAGCCGTGTGGACTCCACCCGCATCGCCGCGCGCAAGGCGCAGGACGCCGGCCTGACGCTGCAGGGTGCCGTGGCCTCTTCTGATGCCTTCTTCCCGTTCCGCGACGGCATCGACGTCATCGCCGAGCAGGGCATCAAGGCCATCATCCAGCCGGGCGGTTCGATGCGCGACGAGGAAGTGTTCGCCGCCGCCGACGAGCATGGCATCGCCATGGTGCTGACCGGTGTGCGCCACTTCCGCCACTAAGCGCGGCGGACCACGAGAAAGGTTGGCCGAAGCGTGCTTCGGCCGCACATGACCACCATGAGCCGCCCCGTCCTGTTCGCCCTGCTGCTGGCCAGCGCCGTCCCGGCCTGGGCGCTCGACTGCAGTGGCGACGGCTGGCTCGACGGTGCCTGCCGCCGCGTCGGCCAGGTGTGGAACGACGGGCAGGGCGAGGTCTACCTGCCCGGCTACGCCTACCACCTGCGCAGCGCCTACCGGCGGGAGAAGATCAACTCGTTCAACGAGCAGGCCTGGGGTTTCGGCCTGGGGCGCGGTCTGGTCGACGACGACGGCGACTGGCACGGTCTCTACGCCATGGCCTTTCTCGACTCGCACAACGATCCCGAGCCGATCGCCGGCTACGCCTATCAGAGCCGCCACCACTTCAGCGAGAACTGGCAGGGCGGGCTCGGCTTTACCGCCTTCCTCACCTCCCGCTCGGACACCCTGCATCACTTCCCGGTGCCGGGCGTGTTGCCGCTGGCCTCGGTGCAGTACAAGCGGCTGGCGGTGATGGGAACCTACATCCCCGGCGGCAAAGGCAACGGCAACGTGGTCTTCCTGTTCGCCCGTTACGGTTTTTGAGCGTGCCCGGCCTGGTCCGGGCACCGTCATTGAAAGATTGAGGAAACACAGATGAAAGTGATGGTTATCGGTTCCGGCGGGCGCGAACACGCCCTGGCCTGGCGTATCGCCAAGTCGCCGCGCGTGTCCAAGGTATTCGTCGCGCCCGGCAACGCCGGCACCGAACTCGACCCGCACCTGACCAACGTGGCGATCAGCGCGATTCCGGAGCTGATCGCCTTCGTCAAGCAGGAGAAGATCGAGCTCACCGTGGTCGGTCCGGAAGCACCGCTGGCCGCCGGCGTGGTCGACGCCTTCCGCGCCGAAGGGCTGAAAATCTTCGGCCCGACCCAGTACGCCGCGCAGCTGGAAAGCTCCAAGGACTTCGCCAAGGCGTTCATGAAGCGCCACGGCATCCCCACCGCCGGCTACGAGACCTTCACCGACGCCGCCGCGGCGCACGCCTATGTCGACGGCAAGGGTGCGCCGATCGTGATCAAGGCCGATGGCCTGGCCGCCGGCAAGGGCGTGGTGGTGGCGCTGACGCTGGACGAGGCGCACGCCGCCATCGACGACATGCTGGTCGGCAACAAGATGGGTAGTGCCGGCGCGCGCGTGGTGATCGAAGACTTCCTGGAAGGCGAGGAAGCCAGCTTCATCGTCATGGTCGACGGCGAGCACGTGCTGGCCATGGCCACCAGCCAGGATCACAAGCGCCTCAAAGACAACGACGAAGGCCCCAACACCGGTGGCATGGGTGCCTACAGCCCGGCGCCGGTGGTGACCCCGGACGTGCACGCGCGCGTGATGCGCGAGATCATCCTGCCGACGGTGCAGGGCATGAAGAAGGACGGCCACGAGTACACCGGCTTCCTCTACGCTGGGCTGATGATCGACCAGGACGGCAACCCGTTCACCATCGAGTTCAACTGCCGCTTCGGCGATCCGGAAACCCAGCCGATCATGGCGCGCCTGAAGTCCGACTTCACCGTGCTGCTGGAAGCTGGCGTCAACGGCCAGCTCGACCGCGTCGAGGCGGAGTGGGACCGGCGCGTGGCACTGGGCGTGGTGCTGGCGGCCGAAGGCTATCCGGAAAATCCGCGCAAGGGCGACCTGATCGACGGCCTGCCCAAGGCCACCGACGATTCCGTGGTGTTCCATGCCGGCACGGCGTTCGATGGAGAAGGCCGCGTGGTCACCAACGGCGGCCGCGTGCTGTGCGTGGTGGGCCTGGGCGACAGCGTGCGCATGGCGCAGGGCAAGGCCTACGCCGTGGCCGACCAGATCCGCTTCGCCGGCAAGCAGCTGCGCCGCGACATCGGCAGCAAGGCGTTGCACCGGCGCGGCTGAGAACGTGTGAAAAATTCTGCTGCGCAGGTCGATCTCAAAGCGGCGATGCTCGCTGTACCACTTGTACAGCTGCGCTTCTCGCTTTGACCTCGGTCTGCGGCAATGACCGCAGGGAATCCCTGTGGGACGAATTTTTTTCACACGTTCCGGATCGATTTCCGCCTGGTTTCATGACGGCACCCTCGGGTGCCGTTTTTTATTGGCAGCGCCGCGCCATGGGCCATACTGAATCATGTGTGGAAACAGGAGCTTATCATGGCCCGCCGCTACCTGATCGCCGTCCTGTGTGCGCTGTTCGCCCTGACCGGCCATGCCGGCGCCGCACCCAAACCTTTGCGCGTGCTCACCGAGTCGTACCCGCCCTACAACATGAGCGCCAAGAACGGCTCCGTGGTGGGACTGTCGACCGATATCGTGCGCGAGATGATGAAACGCGCCCGCGTGCCCTACACCATCGAGCTGCAGCAGTGGGTGTGGGCCTTCACCAACGCGCGCGACAATCCTGCCACCTGCGTCTACTCCACCACCCGCAGCGAGGATCGCGAGGCGCAGTTCAAGTGGGTCGGCCCGTTGGTCGACAACCCCTGGGTGCTGTTCGCGCGCAACGACGACACGCGCCCGGTGCACGCGCTGGAAGACGTCCGTCCCTACCTCTTGGGCGGCTACGTCGGCGATGCCACCGCCCAGTTCCTGATGAGCAACGGCTACCGCGTCGAACTGGTGCCGGCCGACATGCTCAACATGCACAAGCTGGCCGACGGCCGCATCGACTACTGGGCCACCGGCAAGTACCAGGGCGCCTATCTCGTGGCGCAGCAGAAGCAGAGCGGCATCCACCCGGTGCTGACCTTCAAGACGGTGCAGCTCTATCTCGCCTGCAACAAGTCCACCGACGACGCGCTGATCCAGACGCTCAACGCCAGCCTCGGCGGCATGCGCGAGGAGGGCGTGATACAGAAGATCGTCGACCGCTACCTGCACTGAAGCGGGCGGGTTTTGCGGGACGCCGCCGCCGGGGTGGCGGCGGCTCTGCTAGAATGGCGCTTTTGTCGTCCCCCCCATCGTCATGAGTCGTCCTCTAACCCCGCCGCACGGGCGCCGGGCCTTGCCGCGCCTGCCCGCCGCTGCGCTGTTGCGGCGTGCCAGGGCCGTGCTGCAGCAGGGCGGCGTGCTGGCCTATTCCACCGAATCCTGTTTTGGGCTGGGGTGCGATCCGTTCAATGTTGCGGCGATCCGGCGCGTGCTGGCGCTCAAGGCACGCCCCAACCACAAGGGCCTGATCGTGATCGCCGCCTCGTTGGCGCAGGTGCGTCCGCTGATCCGCCCGTTGTCGGCGGCCGAGGAGGCGGAACTTGCCCGCTACTGGCCTGGTCCCTATACCCTGTTGCTGCCGGCCTCGCCGCGCGTCTCGCCGCTGTTGCGCGGGCGGCACGACAAGATCGCGGTGCGGGTGACCGCGCACGGCGAGGCGGCGGCGCTGTGCCGCGCGCTGGGGACGGCGCTGGTGTCGACCTCGGCCAACCGCGCCGGGCAGACGTCGCTGAAAACCGCACAAGCTTGCCGCCGCGCCTTCGGGACGGCGGTCCTGACGTTGCCGGGACGCATCGGCGGTAGCCGCCGTCCCTCCACCATCATCGATTTTGAAACCGGCCGCGTGCTGCGCTGAAGCGCCTGCGCCGTTTGTAACGAGGAACTAGCTTTGCAACCGATTTCTTTCATGAGCCTGATCCTGAACGCCAGCCTGGTGGTGCAACTGGTCATGCTGGGGCTGGCGCTGCTGTCGGTGCTGTCGTGGACGCTGATCATCAGCAAGCTCGGCACGCTGCGCTCGGCGCGGCGCCACAGCGAGAGCTTCGAGCAGAATTTCTGGGGCGGCACCGACCTCAACCGCCTGTACGAGGACGCGCGCCAGCAGGGCGAGACGGTCGGCATGGAACGCATCTTCCAGTCCGGCTTCGCCGAGTTCCTCAAGCAGCGCGGCCGCAGCGGCGCCGAGCTGTCCGACATCATGGACGGGGCGCGCCGCGCCATGCGCGCCGCCGCCCAGCGCGAACTCGACCGCCTCGACAGCCACACCTCGTTCCTCGCCACGGTCGGTTCGGTGAGCCCGTACATCGGCCTGTTCGGCACGGTATGGGGCATCATGCACGCCTTCATCGGCCTCGGTAACGCCGGCCAGGCGACGCTGTCGACGGTGGCGCCGGGCATCGCCGAGGCGCTGGTGGCGACCGCCATCGGCCTGTTCGCGGCGATTCCGGCGGTGGTGGCGTACAACCGCTTCGCCGCCGACGTCGACCGCCTGGCGTCGCGTTTCGACACCTTCATGGAAGAGTTCTCCAACATCCTGCAGCGCCTCGCCACGCGCTGAGAACCTGCCCGCGATACCGGCTTCGGCCAGGCCGCCAAGGTTGGCCGAAGCCACTGTTCGCCAGCGCGAACAGTCTTGTCGCATCAGCCCGCCTTGTATTTCGTCCCGGCAGTGGGATGATGTCATCCTGTTTCCGATGCGATGTCCTGCCATGTCCCCGCGCCGCGTGCCTCCTCTTACCCTTGTCGCCCTGCTGTCGCTCTACCTGATCTGGGGCTCGACCTACTTTGCCATCCACGTCGCCGTCGACTCGTGGCCGCCGCTGTTGATGGCCGGGGTGCGCTTCGTCATCGCCGGCACCGTGCTGGCGTCGTTTCTGCTGTGGCGCGGCGAGGCCTTGCCGAACTGGCGCCAGCTGGGCAGCTCCACCCTGCTCGGGGTGTTGATGCCGGGCATGGGCAACGGTCTGGTGACGGTGGCGCAGAAGAGTGTGTCGTCCGGCGTGGCGGCGCTGATGGTGGCGACGGTGCCGCTGTTCACCACTTTGTGCGCCCGGCTGTTCGGGCAGCGCACCCGCCCGCTGGAGTGGGCCGGCATGGTGCTGGGCCTGGCCGGCATCGCGCTGCTCAACATGGGCAGCAGCCTGGCGCTGAGCCCGGTGGGCGGCATTCTGCTGTTGCTGGCCTGCGCCGGCTGGGCGCTCGGTTCGGCCTGGAGCAAGCACCTGCCGCAGCCCAGCGGGCTGATGGCGAGCGCCATGATGATGCTGATGGGGGGCATGGCGCTGCTGCTGGCCAGCGTGGCGAGCGGCGAGCGCCTGGCGGCGGTGCCGACCTTCGAAGGCTGGCTGGCGCTGGGCTACCTGGTGGTGTTCGGCTCGCTGATCGCCTACAGCGCCTATCTCTATCTCTTGGCCAACGTCAGCCCGGCCACCGCCACCAGCTACGCTTACGTCAACCCGGTGATCGCCGTGCTGCTGGGCGTGCTGTTTCTCGGCGAGCAGGTCGGCCGCCAGGAGCTGGGCGCGCTGGGGGTGATCGTGGCGGGCGTCGTGCTGATCGGCTGGAAGAAGGATGAACCGCGCCCGGCCTAGGGTGTGTCATCCATTGTCTTCCCTCCGCGTTGCCGCCGCGAAAGCGGCCAGGCAAGGCGCCGGGCTTGGCAATGGTCACTCCCTTGCCAAGCCCGGCAACACCGTATGGGCGCTTTCGCGGCGCAACCCTTCGGGCCGGGCCTGTTTTTGTGTGCCACGGTGTTGCTCAGCTCTCGTTTGGAATACCAAAACGTCGGCTTCGCGCCTTGTCGCGCACAAAAAAAGGCCCCGGCGTGGGGAGGGAAACAATGGGTGACACACCCTAATCCACCGGCAGCGGCGGCAGGCGCGGCGAGATCGGGGTGTCGATCACGATCGAGGTCTTGGTGTCGCCGTACTGCATCAGCTCGGCGATCAGCGTCTGCAACGCCGCCATCGTGTCCACCGCCACCTTCAGCAGCAGCCCGCTGCTGCCGGTGATCGACTCGCACGAGACGATGCCCGGCACGTCCTTGAGTTTCTCCAGCACGGCGTAGAACTCCAGGTGTTTCACCGTCAGCTCGATCACGCACTGGATCGGAAATCCCAGCCGCGCCAGGTCGACCCCGACGTGGTAGCCGGTGATGATGCCGGCGCGCTCCAGCTTGTCGATACGGTCGGCCACCGCGGGGGCCGACAGGTTCACCCGCCGCGCCAGCTCGGCGAAGCTGAGGCGGGCGTTTTCGTGCAGTGCAGCGAGAATCTTGTGATCGAATTTGTCCACTTTTGATTCGAAGGCGTTAGCCATAAATATGCGTTGAAACGAAAATTATACCCCGGTAAATCGATGGTTTTCTTATTAATTCGGCCCCTCTGGCTACGTACAATACGTCCCGTGATGAGGCAGCGCGCTGCCGCCCTGCGGGATGGCGGTGCGCTCCTTGGACTGGATACGTGGACCCCCCGAGGTGTGCCCGATGCGTCGGGAGCGGTCGCTGTTCTGGTGATCTCTTTGTCCCCGGTCTCAAGTCATTTCTCTTTAGTATTGACGACGATCCTTCAAGGCCTGTCTTGCGACAGGCCTGTTTTTTTGCCTGTTTCCCCCGACTTTGTTACCGTGACTTGGCATTTCCCGGGAAATGTCATATTTCTGTAATCCCCGCTTCTTATCCTCTGGGCAGACTCTCTGCCAATGGATCATCATGCCTGCGAACATTCTGCTCGTTGAAGACGAACCGGCCATTCAGGAACTGATTGCGTTCAACCTGACCCAGGCCGGCCACCATGTGCTGCGCGCCAGCACCGCCGAGGCTGCGCTGATGCTGGTCAAGAATGCTCTGCCGGACCTGGTGCTCCTGGACTGGATGCTGCCCGGCGGCTCCGGCATCGACATCGCCAAGCGCCTGCGCGCCGACGAGCGCACGCGCCAGGTGCCGATCATCATGCTGACCGCGCGCTCCGACGAGCAGGACAAGATCGTCGGGCTGGAAACCGGCGCCGACGACTACATCACCAAGCCGTTCTCGCCGCGCGAGCTGTTGGCGCGTATCAAGGCGGTGCTGCGCCGCCGCGCGCCGCAAATGACCGACGATGCGGTCGAGGTCAAGGGCCTCAGGCTCGACCCGGCCACGCACCGCGTCAGCACCGACGGCCAGCCGATCGACCTCGGCCCCACCGAATTCCGCCTGCTGCACTTTTTCATGACCCACCCGGAACGGGTGCATTCGCGCGCGCAGCTGCTCGACCAGGTATGGGGCGACCACGTGTTCGTCGAGGAGCGCACCGTCGACGTGCACATCCGCCGCCTGCGCAGCTCGCTGGAAGGCTCCGGCCACGACGGCCTGATCCAGACCGTGCGCGGTACCGGCTACCGCTTCTCCACGCAACAGTGAGGTAGGCTCTTGCGCGAATTTGCACAGCGTACGCTGCTCTGGCTGGTGGCCATCGTGCTGCTCGGGCTGGGGTTCTGGTTGGCCTCCGGCGCGCTCGACGCCCTGCTGGTGCTCAGCATCGGCCTGGGCGGCTGGCTCGCCTTCCATCTCTATCACCTGGCGCTGCTGCTGCGCTGGCTGCAGCACCCCTCGGCCGAGCGCGTGCCGGACGGCTTCGGTGCCTGGCACACGGTGTTCATCACGCTCTATCGGCAGAGCAAGATGCAAAGCCAGAGCAAGCGCAAGCTGACCAAAACCGTGGAGCGCTTCATCAACGCCGGCGAGGCGATGCCGGACGGCGTGGTGGTGCTGGACGAGCACGACCGCATCGAGTGGCTCAACCCGATGGCGGTGGAGCACTTCGGGCTCGACCGCAAGCGCGATGTCGGCAACCAGATTTTCAACCTGATCCGCCAGCCGGCGTTCAACGCCTATATGAAGGCGGACAGTTTCAGCCAGCCCTTGATCCTGCGCTCCTCCCAGCCCGACGAGCGGGTGCTGAGCATCCAGCTGGTGCCGTTCGACTCCACCCGCAAGCTGATCCTGTCGCGCGACATCACCCAGCTCGAGCGGGTGCAGACGGTGCACCGCGACTTCGTCGCCAACGTCTCGCACGAGCTGCGCACGCCGCTGACGGTGATCGGTGGCTTCCTCGAGACGCTCTCCGACATGCCGGACAACCCGGCGCTGTTGCGCCAGTTCCTGCCGATGATGATGGAGCAGTCGCGCCGCATGCAGAGCCTGGTGGAGGATCTGCTGATCCTGTCGCGGCTGGAGAACAGCCCGAAGAACAGCGCTAACGAGAAGGTCAACATGAGCGAGCTGCTCGACACGCTGATGGTCGAGGCCGAGGGGCTGTCGCAGGGGCGTCATCAGATCCGGCTGCAGCGCGACACGCCGCTGTGGCTGTGGGGCAATGCCCAGGAACTCCACTCGGCGTTCGGCAACCTGGTGTCCAACGCGGTGCGCTACACCCCGGACGGCGGCGACGTCACGCTATGCTGGAAGGAGGAGGGCGAGAAGCTGGTGTTCTCGGTCAAGGACAGCGGCATTGGCATCCCGCGCGAGCACATCCCGCGCCTCACCGAGCGCTTCTACCGCGTCGACCGCGGCCGCTCGCGCGGCAACGGCGGCACCGGGCTCGGGCTCGCCATCGTCAAGCACGTGGTGGCACGCCACCAGGCGCGCCTCGAGGTGCACAGCGAGCCGGAGCGTGGCAGCACCTTCAGCGTGGTGTTCAACCGCGCCCAGATGGCCGAGCCGGAAGCGGCCTGAGCGCTCGATCCTGCCCTTGGCGCGGGCCGCCGTGCCGCGCTAAGATGATCTTCCTGTTGTCATCGATTACCCCCTCAACCAACCGGGAAGTACGCCATGAACCGCCTGCAAGCCATCCGTCCCTTCGGCCAACGTATCTGGCTGGACAACCTGTCGCGTGAACTGCTGGCCTCCGGCACGCTGGCGCGCCTGGTGGAGGAAGACGGCATCGCCGGCGTGACCTCCAACCCGACCATCTTCCACAAGGCCATCGCCAGCGATCCGCGCTATCAGGAAGACCTGGCCGCGCTGAAACTGCGCGCGCTGGACGCCGAGCAGTGCTACGAGGCGCTGGTGATCCCGGACATCCAGGCCGCCTGCGATCTGCTGGCGCCGCAGTACCACGCCAGTGCCGGCGACGACGGCTACGTCAGCCTGGAAGTGTCGCCGCTGCTGGCCAACGATGCCGCCGGCACCCTCGCCGCGGCGCGCCGGCTGTGGCAGGCGGTTGCCCGACCCAACCTGATGATCAAGATCCCGGCCACCGCCGCCGGGGTGGACGCGCTGCGCACGCTGACGCGCGAGGGTGTCAACGTCAACATCACGCTGCTGTTCAGCCTGCCCCAGGTCGAGGCGGTGTGGGACGGCTACCTCGCCGGCCTGCAGCAGCGCCTCGAGGACGGCAACGACGTCAAGCCGGTCAAGGCGGTGGCGAGCTTCTTCCTGTCGCGCGTCGACAGCCTGCTCGATGCGCAGCTGGCGCCGGAACTGCAGGGCAAGGTGGCGGTGGCGCTGGCCAAGGCGGCCTACGCGCGCTACCGGCAGCGCTTCCACGGTGCCGAATTCGCCGCGCTGCGCGCCGCCGGGGCGCGTCCGCAGTACCTGTTGTGGGCCAGCACCGGCACCAAGAATGCCGCCTACTCCGACGTGCTGTATGTCGAGAGCCTGATCGGCCAGGAAACCGTCAACACCGTGCCGGACGCCACGCTGGCGGCCTTCCGCGACCATGGCGCGGCCGCCGAGACCCTGCCGCGAGCCCTCGAAGACGCCATGATGACGCTGCACCGCGTCGGCGCCTCCGGCATCGACCTGGCCGCTGTCGGCGACAAGCTGCAGCAGGACGGTCTCAAGCTGTTTGTCGAGTCGTATCAGGCGCTGCTGGAACTGACTGCCTGAGAGTCTCTCCCAGGCGGCTGCGCCTGCGCATCTTGAGCGCCGGCAGTACTGCGTGCCAATCTATCGCTGAGCCAATCGAAGATTGGCACGCAGGGATTGGCTCAGCGATCAGGAATCCTCATGTACTCCGTATACATTCCGGTTCCTGTACGCTGGCGGCGCTGAACGGGCTTTGGCTCGCTCGCCTACTGGGAGGGGCTCCAAGTTAGCGGTCTAAATACAAGGAAAAACGGGATGGCGCGCCATCCCGTTTTTTGGTTGGAAAAGGTTGGCCGAAGACTCAGCCCGGCTGCTGCCGTCGTGCCGCCATGCGCTGCCCGGCCTGGCGTAGCTCGTCCTCGCTCAGGGTGACGGCGACCAGCGGAAACAGCCAGTCCTCCTCCAGCTGGGCATGGCTGCGATAATGCGTGGTGAAGGCGTGGATGGCTTCGGCGTCGACCTGCGCCGCCGTGCCGTCCTGCAGCGCCAGCAGTTGCCGCCGCAACACCTGCCAACGTTGGCCGAACATGACGTGATCGGCGGCCAGTCGCGCCAGCGGCGTGTCGGTATCCGGCAGGCGCTGGCGCAGCAGCGGGAACAGCTCGTCTTCCTCGTCGGCGTGGTGCGCCGGGCCGGCCACGTCGAAGTAGCGCAGGATGCCCGCCACCGAGCTTTGTAGCGCCGGGGTGACGCCCTGTGCGGCAAGGTAGCCGGGCAGCTTGTCGAGCAGGCTGCAGAAGTGGCGCACCTTGTCGTGGCAGGCGCCGAGCATCTCCAGCGGCGCGTCGAAGCTGGGGGCGGCGTTCTGGCCGAGATTGTCGAGTCGCAGCATGGCGGGTTCCTGGTGGGATGGCAGGTATTTAGTGTGCCCGAGCCCGGTGCGCGGGGCCATGACCGCGCTCAAGAAACGCCGGGCAGACTGGCCGGCGCCGTGCTTCTGCACCACAATGACGGGGTGTGCGCCCGGTGGTGGCCGCCGCGTCTCTCGCTCGTTACCAAGAGTCTTCCCATGGATCAACCCTTCGTCGTACGCCCTCCCGATCTGGCCGAGCCTGGTTTGGCGGAAGCCGCGTTCCGCCTGCAGCTGGCGGCCCACCGCTTGGAACTGGCGTGGCTCGGCGAACCGCCCGACCTGCCGCTGCTGTGGGACGGCGCGGCGGCGGTGACGGCCTGCCCCTATCGCCAGCTCGCCGCGTTCGAGGGCGCCGAGCTGCGCGGCCTGCTGGTGTACGAGGAGGAGGGCGACGGCGTGCATATCCAGCGCATCGTGGTCGATCCCGCCCATTTCGGCCAGGGCTGGGGCTACCGCCTGGTGAACGCGCTGCTGGCTGTCGCGCCGCACGTCACGGTGGATACCGCCGAGGGCAATGCCGCGGCACTGCGCCTCTACGGCAAGGCCGGCTTCGTGCCGGAGCAGCGCTGGCACACGCCGGGCGGGCTGGCGCTGTGGCGGCTGGGCTACCGCCGCCCACCCGACGAGGCGGCGCTGCCGCCGCTGTCGCTCGACACTGCGGGCTGGGTGCCCGAGGCGCGCCACTGCCCCTCGCCCAACCGCGACGCCCGCGCGGCCGGGGTGGCGACGGAACTGCTGGTGGTGCACAACATCAGCCTGCCGCCGTACCGCTACGGCGGGCCGGGCGTGGAACAGCTGTTCACCAACACCCTCGACCCCGAGGCGCATCCCTACTACGCCACCATCCACCACCTGCGCGTCTCGGCACATTTCTTCATCCGCCGCGACGGCGAGCTGGTGCAGTTCGTCCCGGTCACCGAGCGCGCCTGGCACGCCGGGGTGTCGAGTTGGCGCGGGCGCGAGCGCTGCAACGATTTCTCGCTCGGGGTGGAACTGGAAGGCTGCGACTTCGAGCCGTTCGCCGACGCCCAGTACCGCACCCTGATCGCGCTGGCGCGCCTGCTCAAGCAGCAACTGGGGTTGACCGGCATGACCGGCCACGAACACATCGCCCCGGGGCGCAAGACCGACCCGGGGCCGTACTTCGACTGGGCGCGGCTGAGACGACTGGTGGACCTGCCTGCCGAGTGAGAGCCTATCCCATCAGGCGGCTGCGCCTTCGCATCTTGAGCGCCGGCAGACTGCGTGCGCATCTCCGATGCGCCCAGCGATGCGGAATCCTCATGCACTCCGTGTACATTCCGGTTCCTGTGCGCTGGCGGCACTCAACCTGCCTTGGCTCGCTCGCCTACTGGAATAGACTCTAAGCTTCCGGTCAGCCCCTGAATGACAAAACGGCCGCTGAGCGGCCGTTTTTTTGTGTTGGAGGAGGAACGTTACAGCTCGATCTGCGCGCCCAGTTCCACCACCCGGTTGGTCGGGATGTGGAAGAAGTCGGTGGCCCTGAGCGCGTTCTTGCTCATCCACACGAACAGCTGTTCGCGCCAGCGCGCCATGCCGGGGCGGGCGGTGGACAGCAGCGTCTCGCGCGACAGGAAGAACGAGGTGTCCATCACCTCGAACTCCAGCCCCTTCTGCGCGCACAGATCGAGGATTTCCTGCACGTTCGGCGTTTCCTGGAAACCGTAGAATGCCTCCACCTGCCAGAACGAATTGGACAGGCGCGCGATGCGCACCCGCTCCGCCGGGGCGACGTAAGGCACGTCTTCGCCGTGCATCGTCAGCAGTACGATGCGCTCGTGCAGTACCTTGTTGTGCTTCAGGTTGTGCAACAGCGCGTGCGGCACGCCGTGCAGCGTGCTGGTCAGGAATACCGACGTGCCCTGCACCCGGCTGGGCGGGAACGACTCCATGTTCTCGACGAAGCTGTCGAGCGGGATGGCGTGTTCGGTCAGCCGCTCGACCAGGATTTCGCGGCCGCGCTTCCAGGTCGCCATCAGCGTGAAGACCGCGAGCCCGATCAACAGCGGAAGCCAGCCGCCGGAGAACAGCTTGAGCGCGTTGGCGCTGAAGAAGCCGGTGTCGATCACCAGGAAGAACGAGGTCACCGCCAGCGCCAGCGGCTGCGGCCAGCGCCAATTGGCGCGCGCCACGATATAGGCCAGCAGCGTGGTGATCAGCATGGTGCCGGTCACCGCGATGCCGTAGGCGGCAGCCAGGTTGCCGGACGACTTGAACGCCAGCACCACCACCATCACCGCGACCAGCAGTCCCCAGTTCACGAACGGCATATAGATCTGGCCGATCTCCTTGGCCGAGGTGTGCAGGATACCCATGCGCGGGCAGTAGCCCAGCTGGATGGCCTGGCGCGTCAGCGAGTAGGCGCCGGAAATCACCGCCTGCGAGGCGATCACGGTGGCGAGCGTGGCGAGGATGATCAGCGGCATCAGTGCCCAGGACGGTGCCAACAGGTAGAACGGATTGCGGATCGCGGATGGGTCCGTCATCAGCAGGGCGCCTTGGCCGAAGTAGTTGAGCAGCAGCGCCGGCAGCACTAGGTTGAACCAGGCCAGGCGGATCGGCTTCTTGCCGAAATGCCCCATGTCGGCGTACAACGCCTCGGCCCCGGTCAGTGCCAGCACTACCGCGCCCAGTGCCAGGAAGGCGTCGTGGCCGTGCTTGACCAGGAAGTCAATGGCGTACAGCGGATTGAGCGCCGCCAGCACCTGCGGCGTGGCGACGATCTGGTTCAGGCCGAGCACGCCCAGCGTGCCGAACCAAAGCAGCATGACCGGTCCGAACAACATGCCGACGCTGGCAGTGCCGAAGCGCTGGATCAGGAACAGCGCCAGCAGCACCACGATCGACATCGGCAGCACATAGGCTTCCAGTTCCGGGGTGATCACTTCCAGCCCCTCGGCGGCGGACAGCACCGAAATCGCCGGGGTGATGATGGCGTCGCCGTAGAACAGCGCCGCGCCGAACAGCCCGAGCACCACAACCAGGCCGCGCCGCTTGCCCGAGGCGGCGTGGCGGGCCAGTGCCATCAGCGACATGATGCCGCCCTCGCCACGGTTGTCGGCCTTGAGGATGAACAGCACGTACTTGATCGTCACCACGAACAGCAGCGACCAGAAAATCATCGACAGGATGCCGAGCACGTTGCCCGGGGTGACCGGCAAGCCGTGGCCGGCAAAACATTCTTTAAGGGTATAGAGCGGGCTGGTGCCGATGTCGCCGTACACCACGCCCAGTGCGGCGAGCGTGATGCCCGCCAGCGCCTGCTTGCTGTGTGCTTGCATAATGGTCTGTTTTTTGCCGTTTTTATGGCAGCAAGCCGTGTTGCGCGGAAGGTTGCTGCAGTGCGGTAGATGGTCAACGAGCGCGAAGCTTACTCCTGTGCCGTGACAGTGCAAAGAGCCGGCCGGTAATTGCCCCGGCAGGCCGGGGATTCTGTCGGGAGCCTGCCACAGGCCGGGAAACGGCGCCAGGGCCGGCGGCGGCCGGGAGCGGTGCGCCGCTTCCCCACGGGCGGCGCAAACCGCTACAATCAATGCCATTTATCGGAATTTCCAAGGACATCCCGCCATGCGCGCCTCGCAGTTTTTCATCTCCACCCTGAAAGAAGCTCCCGCCGACGCCGACATCGTCAGCCAGAAACTGATGCTGCGCGCCGGCTTCATCCGCAAGGCCGCCGCCGGCATCTACTCCTGGATGCCGATGGGGCTCAAGAGCCTGCGCAAGGTGGAAGCGATCGTGCGCGAGGAAATGAATCGCGCCGGCGCCATCGAGGTCATCATGCCGATCGTGCAGCCGGCCGGGCTGTGGCAGGAAACCGGGCGCTGGGACACCATGGGCGAGGAGATGCTGCGCTTCAAGGACCGCCACGAGCGCGACTTCGTGATCCAGCCGACCTCCGAGGAAGTAGTCACCGACCTGATCCGCGGCGAACTGAAGAGCTACCGCGCGCTGCCGAAGAACTTCTACCAGATCCAGACCAAGTTCCGCGACGAGCGCCGTCCGCGTTTCGGCGTGATGCGCGGCCGTGAATTCACCATGAAGGACGCCTACTCCTTCGACCGCAGCGCCGACGCCGCCGGCGTCAGCTACGACAATATGTACGCCGCCTACTGCAAGATCTTCGACCGCATCGGCCTGACCTACCGCGCCGTGGCGGCCGATACCGGCGCCATCGGCGGCGACCGCTCGCACGAATTCCAGGTGATCGCCGCCACCGGCGAGGACGCCATCATCTACTGCCCGGACTCCGACTACGCCGCCAACATCGAACTGGCCGAAGCCGTGGCCCCGGCCGGCGAGCGTCCGGCTCCCGGCGCCGCCATGGAAAAGGTGTACACGCCGAAGGTCAAGACCATCGCCGACCTGGTGGACTTCCTCAAGGTCGACATCAAACAGACCGTCAAGGCGGTGGTGGTGGACGGCGATGGCGAAGACGGCCAGCCGGTGCTGCTGCTGGTACGCGGCGACCACGAACTGAACGAGGTCAAGGCCGGCAAGCTGGCTGGTGTGAAGAGCCCGCTCACCTTCGCCAGCCCGGACTCCATCCGTGCCGCTTTCGGCGCCAACCCGGGTTCGCTCGGTCCGGTCAACTTCCCGGGCAAGGTCTACGCCGACCGCACCGTGGCCAAGATGGCCGACATGATCACCGGCGCCAACGAGGACGACCAGCACTTCACCGGCGTCAACTTCGGCCGCGACTGCCCGGAACCGATCGTCGCCGACATCCGCAACGTGGTAGCTGGCGACCCGAGCCCGGACGGCAAGGGCGTGCTGGCCATCGAGCGCGGCATCGAGGTCGGCCACGTGTTCTACCTCGGCACCAAGTACTCCGAGGCGATGAACGCCACCTTCCTCGATGAAGACGGCAAGCCCAAGTTCTTCGAGATGGGCTGTTACGGCATCGGCGTGACCCGTATCCTGGGCGCCGCCATCGAGCAGAACTTCGACGCCAAGGGCATCATCTGGCCGGACGCCATCGCACCGTTCACCGTGGTGCTGTGCCCGGTCGGCTACGACCGCTCGGCCGAGGTCAAGGCCGCCGCCGACAAGCTCTACGGCGATCTCGTCGCCAACGGCGTGGACGTCATCCTCGACGACCGCGGCGAGCGCCCGGGCGCGATGTTCGCCGACTGGGAGCTGATCGGCGTGCCGCACCGCGTCACCATCGGCGACCGCGGCCTCAAGGAAGGCAAGGTCGAATACCAGCACCGCCGCGACAGCGAAGCCACTGGCATGGCCGTCGATGCTATTCTGGAGCATGTGCTAGCCAAACTGGGTAAGTGATGCCTGCTGCCGCTCGTTCCGCCATCTCGCCTTGTCGGCCGCGCCGTACGACGCCGAGTCGTCCGTTCGGTGCGCTCGCACGCTGGCTGAGACAAGGGGCGAGGCGCGAGGGACGGGCCGCTCTCCTGGCGCTGGCGCTGTGCGCAGCGGTGCCGGCCTGGGCCGGCGCGCAGCGCGAGGAAGCGTTGTCGGCCAACGTGGCCTCGGCGATGCGGCGCTCGGTGAACGACGCCAACGCGCCGCGGCTGGTGTTCGACGACGCGCGCGAAGGCCAGGCCTGGCTCGCCGAGATGTCGCGCCGCCTGGAAAAACGCATCCCCGATGCCTGGATGCGCCAGCGCCTGCTCACCGCCATCCAGTACGAGGCCAGCCGCGCCGGCCTCGACCCGCAGCTGGTGCTGGGGCTGATCCAGGTCGAGAGCGGCTTCAAAAAGTACGCCATCTCCGGCGCCGGCGCGCGCGGGCTGATGCAGGTGATGCCGTTCTGGGTGCGCCATATCGGCAACAGCGAGCACAACCTGTTCGAACTCACCACCAACCTGCGCTACGGCTGCACCATCCTGCGCCACTACCTCGACCTGGAGCGCGGCAACCTGTTCCGCGCGCTGGGACGTTACAACGGCAGCCTCGGCCGCCCGGAGTACCCCAACCTGGTGCTGGGCGCCTGGCGCGCCCATTGGCAGTGGCAGCCGCCGGCGGCCCTGCGCACCGCCCGGCTGGAGTCGGGCGCCACCCAGGACTGAGTCGTCTTCCCGCACGCCACCGCCCGGTGGCGTTCAGGCTGCTGCATAGTGCTTTGATGCGTTGTTACAGGAACCGGCAAAGCCGGGCCTCTCCATTTCAGTAGTTCATTCCGCAGCCTGCCCATCTATTCCCAATCCTTCGCTGAGCCAATCTATCGCTGGGCCAATCTTCGATTGGCCCAGCGATAGATTGGCACGCAGTCCGCCCTTGCCCTGCAAGGGGGCCTCGCTACGCTCGAGATGGATTGCCAACAATCTGCAAATCACCATTCGGTAGCTTTTCATGGGCGCCTGCCGGCGCGAACTGCCATGATGAAGCACGGACGATGTTCTAAGGAGCCCGGCATGAAAACCGCCATTCGGGGGGCGCTGCTCACCTTCCGCCGCGACCCGCTGCTGGCCGGCGTCGAGGCCGGCATGGTTTACGAGTCGGACGGCGTGGTGGTGATCGAGGCGGGCAGCATCGCCGCCATCGGGCCGGCGGCGACGCTGCTACCCGTGCTCGGCGCCGACGTCGCCGTGACCCACTATCCGGACCATCTGATCCTGCCCGGCTTCATCGATTGTCACGTGCACTACCCGCAGACCGAGATGATCGCCGCCTACGGCGAGCAGCTGATCGACTGGCTCAACCACTACACCTTCGTCACCGAGCAGGCGTTCGCCGACAAGTCGCACGCCGCCGCGGTGGCCGAGGTGTTTCTCGCCGAGCAGCTGCGCCACGGCGTGACCAGCTCGGCGGTGTTCTGCACCGTGCACCCGGACTCCGTCGACGCCCTGTTCGAGGCGGCCGACCGGCGCCAGATGCGGCTCCTGGCCGGCAAGGTCTGCATGGACCAGTACGCCCCGGCCGAACTGCTCGACAGTGCCGAGCGCGCCTACGCCGAGTCCAAGGCGCTGATCGAACGCTGGCACCGCCGCGGCCGCGCCGAGTACGTCATCACCCCGCGCTTCGCGCCGACCTCGTCGGTGGCGCAGCTGGAGGCGCTGGGGGCGCTGGCAGCGGAATACCCTGACATGGCGATCCAGTCGCACCTGGCGGAGACGCCGGGCGAGATCGCCTGGGTCAAGTCGCTGCACCCGGACTGTCCGCACTACACCGCGGTCTACCAGCGCTACGGTCTGTTGCGGCCGCGCGCCGTGTACGGTCACGGCGTGCACCTGGCAGACGAGGAATTGCAACTGCTCTACGACAGCGGCGCCAGCCTGGCGCACTGCCCCAGTTCCAACGCCTTTCTCGGCTCCGGCAGCTTCGACCTGCGCCGCGCCCGCGCCGTGCCGCGCCCGGTGCGGGTCGGGCTGGCCACCGACCTGGGCGCCGGCACCAGCTTCTCGATGCTGCAGACCATGCGCTCGGCCTACGAGGCGGCGCAGGCGCATGGTGTCGCGCTGTCGGCGCCGCAGGCGTTCTACCTCGCCACGCGCGGCAGTGCCGAGGCGCTGGGCATCGCGGACAAGGTGGGGTCGATCGAGGTCGGGCTGGAGGCCGACCTGGTGGTGCTCAACCTGCGTTCCACCCCGTTGATCGACTTTCGCATGCGCTACGTCCGGGACATCGAGGAGGCGCTGTTCGTGCAGATGATCCTGGGGGACGACCGTGCCATCGCCGCCGCCTACGTGGCGGGCCGGCTGCAGCCCGCGGCCGGCTCGGCGGAGTGAGAAAACGAAAACGCTTCGGCCAACCTTTGAAGGTTGGCCGAAGCGCTTTGTCTTGGCGGCGCCGGCACCCTACGCCCTGCGCCGGGGTGCCGTTCTTGCCCGGTGTTACGCCTTCTGGCGCGGCGGCAGCAGAATCTGGCGCGTGCCGGCCAGCTGGTCGTGCAGGAATTGGCGCTCCTTGTCGTGGAACGCCGCCAGGAACGGAATCAGCCACCACAGCAGCGGCAGCCAGCGCGCCTCGGGCGTGTGGCCAACGGCGCGCTCCCAGCCTAGGTAGCTCAATAGCGGCAGGCCGACGAACAGTGCCAGCGCCACCAGGTAGCGCCCCAGCGCCTGTGGCCAGCCCACGGTTCCGCCGTCGCGCCCCACCAGCTTGATGCGCCAGGTCTTCATCGCTACGGTCTGGCCGCGCCGTACCCACGACAGACCGAAATAACCGAACAGCACCGCCGCCAGAAACAGGCGGAACAGCTGCTCGAGCCAGAACGAGGCGCCGAGCCAGGCCTTGAGCGGGGTGAACAGGGCCGAGGCGAGCAGCAGCACCGCCAGCATCAGCAACAGTTCGTACAGCAGGCAGCACAGGCGACGGGTCAAGCCGGGAGTGGTCAGGGAAGATGTCATGCCGGAAACGGGAACGGTTGGTCGGGGCGAGGGCGCGCGCTCTTCCGCACGCTGTCAGAACGCAATGGTAGCAGAGCCCGATGGCGGCGGATACCGCCCCGGGGGGCGCCTTAACCATTGGATTTGCGTGGATTTTGCATGTGCACAAAAGCCCTTGACCGGTCTTTCCAAGATAGGCTAAGGTCAGAGGCTATAACGGGACAAAACCACCACATAAAAGAGGCAACGATGCAGATTTCGGGCGCGGAGATCGTAGTCCGCTGCCTGCAGGAAGAAGGAGTCGAGTTTGTTTTCGGCTACCCCGGCGGCGCGGTACTAGAAATTTATGATGCCATCTTCAAGCAGAACCAGTTCAAGCATGTCCTGGTGCGGCACGAGCAGGCAGCGGTGCATGCCGCCGACGCCTACTCGCGTTCCAGCGACAAGGTCGGCGTGGCACTGGTCACTTCCGGTCCGGGCGCGACCAATGCCGTGACCGGCATTGCCACCGCCTACATGGACTCGATTCCGATGGTCGTGCTGTCTGGCCAGGTGTCGACTCCGGCCATCGGTCTGGATGCCTTCCAGGAAGTCGACATGGTCGGCATCACCCGGCCGTGCGTGAAGCACAACTTCCTGGTCAAGGACATCAACGAGCTGGCGGAAACCATCAAGAAGGCGTTCTACATCGCCAAGACCGGTCGCCCCGGTCCGGTGGTGGTCGACATCCCCAAGGATGTGACGCAGAAGCTGGCCGAGTTCCACTATCCGGAAAGCGTCAGCATCCGCTCCTACGTGCCGGTGCTGCGCGGCCATCCGGGCCAGATCCGCAAGGCCGTCAACCTGCTGCTGGAAGCCAAGCGCCCCTACGTCTACGTCGGCGGCGGCGCGGTGCAGGGCGGGGCGGAGCAGGAAGTCACCGAGCTGGTGCGCTCGCTCGGGCTGCCGTGCACCAACACCCTGATGGGCCTGGGCGCCTATCCGGGCAGCGATCCGCAGTTCCTCGGCATGCTTGGCATGCACGGCACCTATGAAGCCAACATGGCAATGCAGAACTGCGACGTGCTGCTTGCCGTGGGTGCCCGCTTCGACGACCGCGTGATCAGCGTGCCGTCGCACTTCCTGTCCAAGCCGAAGAAGATCATCCACATCGACGTCGATCCGTCCTCCATCGCCAAGCGCGTCAAGGTCGACGTGCCCATCGTCGGCGACGTCAAGCACGTGCTGCGCGACATGCTCGAACAGTTCCGGGAAGGCGGCAAGAAGCCCGATGCCGGCGCCCTGGCGGCGTGGTGGAAACAGATCGAGGAATGGCGTGCGCCCAATTCGCTGCTGTATGCCCCCTCCGACGAGCTGATCAAGCCGCAGTACGTGGTGCAGAAGCTTTACGAAATCACCGGCGGCGATGCCATCATCACCTCCGACGTCGGCCAGCACCAGATGTGGGCGGCGCAGTACTACAAGTTCGACCGGCCCAAGCAGTGGCTCAACTCCGGTGGCCTCGGCACCATGGGCTTCGGCCTGCCTGCCGCGATTGGCGCCCAGCTCGCCAACCCGGACAAGGCCGTCGCCTGCATCACCGGCGAGGGCTCGATCCAGATGAACATTCAGGAACTGTCCACCGCCAAGCAGTACCACACCCCGGTCAAGGTCATCAGCCTGAACAACCGCTACCTGGGCATGGTGCGCCAGTGGCAGGAGCTGTTCTACGGCACGCGCTACTCCGAGTCGTACATGGACGCGCTGCCGGATTTCGTTAAGATCGCCGAAGCCTACGGCCACATCGGCTTCAAGGTCGAGAATCCGGCCGACGTCGAGCCGGTGCTGCGCGAAGCCTTCAGCCCGGCGCTGAAGGAGCGCCTGGTGTTCCTGGACTTCCGTACCGATCAGTCGGAAAACGTCTACCCGATGATTGGCAATGGCAAGGGCCTGGACGAAATGGACCTGCCGCCACATATGAGGAAAACCGACGAGCCGGGTGCCGAACGCGACTACGGCAACCTGTGCTGATTGAAGGGCGGACAAATGCGACATATTCTTTCCATTCTTTTGGAGAATGAAGCGGGGGCTCTTTCCCGCGTAGTGGGCCTGTTTTCGGCCCGGGCGTACAATATCGACTCCCTGACGGTGTCCACGACCGAGGACCGGACACTGTCGCGCATGACGATCGTCACGCACGGCTCCGACGACGTTATCGAGCAGATCACCAAGCAGCTCAACAAGCTGATCGAGGTGGTCAAGGTGATAGACCTCAACGAATCCGAGCACATCGAACGGGAGATGATGCTGATCAAGGTGCGCGCTACCGGCAAAGACCGGGAAGAAATGAAGCGCATGGCGGATATCTTCCGCGGTCGCATCATCGACGTAACGGAAAAGACTTACACCATCGAGCTGACCGGTACGAGCGACAAGCTGAATGCCTTTATCGAGGCGATCGACCGCACAGTGATCCTGGAGACGGTTCGTACTGGCGCATCCGGCATTGGCCGAGGTGAGCGGGTTCTGAAAATCTGATAAATCGATCAATACGGGCGGAGTCGTCTCCGCCCGGCTGAAGGGAAAGACAAAAATGAAAGTGTTTTACGACAAGGACGCCGATCTGTCGATCATCAAAGGCCTGCAGGTGACCATCGTTGGCTACGGTTCGCAAGGCCACGCCCACGCCCAGAACCTGAAGGACTCGGGTGTCAACGTTACCGTTGCCCTGCGCAAGGATGGCGCTTCGTGGAACAAGGCGGTCAACGCCGGCCATCAGGTGAAGGAAGTTGCCGAGGCAGTGAAGGAAGCCGACGTCGTCATGATCCTGCTGCCGGACGAGTCGCAGCCGGACGTGTACCGCAAGGACATCGAGCCGAACCTGAAGCAAGGTGCGGTGCTGGCCTTCGCTCACGGCTTCAACGTGCACTACAACCAGATCGTGCCGCGCGCCGACCTGGACGTGGTCATGGTTGCCCCGAAAGGCCCGGGCCACACCGTGCGCTCCGAGTACGTCAAGGGCGGCGGCGTGCCGACCCTGATCGCCGTGTACCAGGACAAGTCCGGCAAGGCCCGTGACATCGCTCTGTCCTACGCTGCGGCCAACGGCGGCACCAAGGGTGGCGTGATCGAAACCAACTTCCGTGAAGAAACCGAAACCGACCTGTTCGGCGAACAGGCTGTGCTGTGCGGCGGCGCGGTGGAACTGGTGAAAGCCGGTTTCGAAACCCTGACCGAAGCCGGCTACGCGCCGGAAATGGCTTACTTTGAGTGCCTGCACGAACTGAAGCTGATCGTCGACCTGATGTACGAAGGCGGCATCGCCAACATGAACTACTCCATCTCCAACAACGCGGAGTATGGCGAGTACGTGACCGGCCCGGAAGTGGTGACCTCTGCCACCAAGGAAGCGATGAAGAAAGCGCTGTACCGCATCCAGTCGGGTGAATACGCCAAGATGTTCATCCTGGAAGGCAAGACCAACTACCCGAGCATGACCGCTCGTCGTCGTCTGACCGCCGATCATCCGATCGAGAAGGTAGGTGCCGAACTGCGTGCAATGATGCCGTGGATCGCCAAGAACAAACTGGTGGACCAGTCCAAGAACTGATTGACGTGCAGTTTGGCTAGTGAGGCCGGGGTTTCCCCGGCCTTTTTTCTTGCCCGGAAGCCGCGTCCGCCTGCGGATACTTCCAGTACGGGCGCACTCGGCGGGGCAGTGCCGGACGTGGTGGGCGATGAGAGGGGGCTGGGTGAGATGCGGCGCGTGGCCTGGTTGGCATGCCCGCCTTGAGCGTGGCGGGTGGGGTGGGCTAGGCACCCACTGCACCGGCGGGGCCGGCGCAGCCTGGTCTGGGTGTGTTGTCTGGCGGTTGGCTCGCCGGCACTCAGTCGGCCATGGCCTCGCCCATGCGCACCGCGCGGCCGGGCGCCCAGTCGGCATTGAACTGCAGCGGTCCATGCGGGAACAGCAGCACCACGGTTGAGCCGAGCAGGAAGCGTCCCATCTCCTCGCCCTGTTTCAGGGTGATGTTCTGGTCGTGGTAGTCCCAGTGGCGCACGTCGGCGCTGCGTGGCGGGTTGATCGCTCCGTGCCACACCGTGGCCATGCTGCCGACGATGGTGGCTCCCACCAGCACCAGCGCGAACGGGCCATGCGGCGAGTCGAAATGGCACACCACGCGCTCGTTGCGCGCGAACAGCGCGTCGACGCCGCGTGCCGTGGCCGGGTTCACCGAATACAGTTCGCCCGGTACGTAGCTCATCGACAGCAGGCGGCCGTCGCACGGCATATGGATGCGGTGGTAGTCGCGCGGGCTGAGGTAGATGGTGGCGAACAGGCCGTCGTCGAACTGGCGCGCCTGCGCCGCGTCGCCGGCGAGCAGGGCGGTGCTGCTGAAGGATTTGCCCTTGGCCTGGAAGATCTGGTCGCGTTTGATGTTGCCGAACTGGCTGATGGCGCCATCCACCGGGCAGACCAGCCGCGTCGTCGCCAGTGGGCGCACGCCGGGCTGCAAGGCGCGGGTAAAGAAGTCGTTGAAGCTGGCGTAGGCGCCGGGTTGGCGTGCGGCGGCTTCTGCCATGTTGACGTCGTAGCGGGCAATGAAGCGGCGTATCATCCACTGTGTCAGGGCGCCAGCGCGCTGGCGCGCGACGAAACCGAACAGGCGAGTGATCAGGAGCTTGGGCAGCAGGTGCTGCAGCAGGACGAAGAGGCGCTCTGACAAGGGCGGGTTCCCAAAAGTTCGGTCAAAGCGGCAAAGTATAGCCTATTCGCCTGCCGGCCGCGCTGGGCGGGCTGGCAAGGCCGACAAGGTGTTGCCCGCCCGCCGCGCCGGTCGCGTTACAATAGCGGGCTAAGAACCGGTTAGCGCTCTTCGTGTGGTCCGCTGGAGAGGGTAAGGCAGGCATCTTTATTGATTGTGCCTTGTCCGGCGCGGACTTGTCCTCGGCGGGGTCGGCCCTGGCTGTCATGCCGTCGGCCACGTGTCGGGCCGATGCCCTCCGTCCAAAGATTGTAAGCCGATTCGTTGATACCAACCGCAACGGTGCCTTGGTGCCGTTGTATTCTGCGGAAAGTGAAGATGCAGACTTCTGTCACACCCAGCCGGGAAAAGCCGACGCTCCGGCGCCAGGGCATTTACCTGTTGCCCAACCTGTTCACGCTGGCCGCGCTGTTCGCCGGTTTCTACGCCGTGGTGCAGGGCATGAACAAGAATTTCGAATACGCTGCGATGGCGATCTTCATCGCCATGGTGCTGGACGGGCTGGATGGCCGCGTGGCACGGCTGACGCACAGCCAGAGCGCCTTCGGTGCGGAGTTCGACAGTCTCTCCGACATGGTCAGCTTCGGCGTGGCGCCGGCCCTGGTGGCGTACGAGTGGATGTTGCGTGGGCTGGGCAAGCTGGGCTGGATGGTGGCCTTTATCTATTGCGCCGGCGCTGCACTGCGCCTGGCGCGCTTCAATACCATGATCGGCACCGCCGACAAGCGCTGGTTCACCGGTATTCCGAGCCCGGCAGCGGCAGCGCTGGTGGCCGGGCTGGTGTGGATCTGCCACGAGTACGGTTACAACGACCTGGCGATCCTGCCGTGGGTGGCGCTGGGCTTCACCGCGTTCGCGGGTATCTCCATGGTGACCAACGTCAAGTTCTGGAGCTTCAAGGAGATTCACCTGCGCCGCAAGGTGCCGTTTGTCGCCATGCTGGTGGTGGTGCTGGTGATCCTGCTGCTGGTGTCGAAGCCGCCGCTGGTGCTGTTCGGTTTCTTCGTCGGCTATGGCCTGTCCGGCTACGTGATGGCGTTGCTTGGCCTGTCGCGCAGCAAGAACGGGGGCGGCAGCGCAGTGTCTCCGGAGCAGTAAGCAGCCCATTGTGGGATGCAGGAGGAAAAGGCGGCCTTGGCCGCCTTTTTTGCATGCGTGGAGAGGCATGGACGTTTTACTGTCGTGTTACGTTGGACTTAATGTCTAATATTTGTTGGTTGGACACACCGAAATGAGTTGTTCGTCGAAACGGTGGACGTTTATGTTTGACATTGTGTCGTGCTGTCAGTATTGTGAAACCCATAACGCAGCAGGAGCTGGGCATGCAATTGGACATTGAGCGTCTGATCGCCAACTTTGGCGGACCGAGCGAGTTGGCTGAGGCGCTGAACGCGGCGTTTCCGGATGAACCGGTCTCCCGCGCGGCGATTTACAAGTGGCGCGAGCGCGGCAGTCTGCCGCTCGCCCAGTTGAACAAGCTGGCGCAACTGGCCGCCAGCCAGGGCAGAAGATTCGACTTCAACGACTATCTGAGCGGCACCGCGGCGGTGCCGGGACAAGGGAAGGGTTTCAACATGGGCGATCGTTTGTACATCTTCGACACCACCTTGCGCGACGGCGAGCAGAGCCCCGGCGCCTCGATGACCAAGGAAGAGAAAATCCGCATCGCCCGCCAGCTGGAACGCCTGGGCGTGGACGTGATCGAGGCCGGCTTCGCCGCGGCGAGCCCGGGTGATGCCGACGCCATCCACGCCATTGCCGAAGTGATCAAGGAATCCACCGTCTGTTCGCTGGCGCGGGCCAACGAGCGCGACGTGCGCGCCGCCGGCGAGGCGATCAAGCCGGCCGCCAAGGGCCGCATCCACACCTTCATCGCCACCAGCCCGATCCACATGGAGAAGAAGCTGCGCATGACGCCGGACCAGGTAGTCGAGGCGGCGGTGAAGGCGGTGAAGATTGCCCGCGAGTATACCGACGACGTCGAATTCTCGGCTGAGGACGCCTTGCGTTCGGATATCGACTTCCTTGCCCGCATCTTCGGCGCGGTGATCGAGGCTGGCGCCACCACGCTGAACGTGCCGGATACCGTCGGCTACGCCGTGCCGCGTGTCACCGAGGCGTTCTTCCGTGAGCTGATCGCCAAGACCCCGGGCGGCGACAAGGTGATCTGGTCGGCGCACTGTCACAACGACCTGGGCATGGCGGTGGCCAATAGCCTGGCCGCGGTGCTGGGCGGGGCGCGCCAGGTGGAGTGCACCATCAACGGTCTGGGCGAGCGCGCCGGCAACGCCGCGCTGGAAGAGATCGTGATGGCGGTGCGCACCCGCAAGGACATCTTTGCCGTCGATACCCGCGTCGATGCCACCCAGATCGTGCCGTCGTCCAAGCTGGTGTCGACCATCACCGGCTACCCGGTGCAGCCGAACAAGGCCATCGTCGGCGCTAACGCCTTTGCCCACGAGTCCGGCATCCACCAGGACGGCGTGCTGAAGCATCGCGAGACCTACGAGATCATGTCGGCGGAGAGTGTGGGCTGGTCCACCAACCGTCTGACCCTGGGCAAGCTGTCCGGCCGCAACGCCTTCAAGACCAAGCTGGCGGAACTGGGCATCGTGCTGTCCAGCGAGGAGGCGCTCAACGCCGCCTTCGCCCGCTTCAAGGAACTGGCCGACAAGAAGCGCGAGATTTTCGACGAGGATCTGCAGGCGCTGGTGTCGGACGAGATGGTGGCGATCGACCAGGAAGAGTTCAAGTTCGTCTCGCTCAAGGTCAATACCGAGACCGGTGAACTGCCGCGGGCCGAGATCGTGTTCAACGAGCGCGGGGCCGAGCAGCGTGCCGTCAGCAGCGGTTCCGGCCCGGTGGACGCGGTGTTCAAGGCGATCGAGAGCGTGGCCAAGAGCGATTCCGAGCTGGAGCTGTACTCGGTCAACGCCGTGACCAAGGGCACCGAGTCGCTGGGCGAGGTGACGGTGCGTCTGGCGCGCGACGGCCGCATCGTCAACGGCCAGGGCGCCGATACCGACGTGATCGTCGCCAGTGCCAAGGCTTATCTTTCCGCACTCAACAAGCTGGCCAGCAAGTTGGAGCGCGTTAATCCGCAAGGCGAGGTGTGACGTTACCGCGTCCCCACCATTTCTAGCCGCGAATCGGCAACCCTGATTGGCAGGCCGGGCGACCCTCACGAGGGGTCGCCCTTTGTCGTGTCCAGGGTGTGCCGATCGGCACGACGGCTACCTCTCGAGCAAGGACTCAGCATGCAAGGCTATTTCGTCACCGGGACCGATACCGACATCGGCAAGACCCATGCCGCGGTGAAACTGATCGAACGCTGGCGCTCGGAGGGCCGGCGCGTGCTGGCGATGAAGCCGGTGGCGTCGGGCTGCGAGGTGCTGCCGGACGGGCGCTGGCGCAACAGCGACGTCGAGCGCCTGGTGGCGGCCACCGGGCAGACCGATCTCGAGCTGATGAACCCCTACCGTTTCCTGCCGCCGATCTCGCCGCATATCGCGGCGCGTCAGGCTGGGGTCGACATCTCGCTGGAGCGCATCAGGGAACATTATCAACGGCTGGCGGCCATGGCTGATGTGGTGCTGGTGGAGGGGGCCGGTGGCTGGTTCGCGCCGCTGACCGAGCGGCTCTTCATGCGGGATCTGGCGCAGGCGCTGCAGCTGCCGGTGATCCTGGTGGTGGGGATGCGGCTGGGCTGTATCAACCATGCCTTGCTGACGGTGCAGGCGATCGAAGCCGCCGGCCTACCGCTGGCCGGGTGGGTGGCCAACCGCGTGGTGCCGGAGCAGGCGGCGTACGCCGAGAACCTTGCCACGCTGCAGGCCCACATCGCCGCGCCGCTGCTGCTGGAGATTCCCTACGAAGGCTGAGGCCGGGCGCCGGGCCGGTGCTCTGGCTGTACTGACAAGGCTTCGGCCAACCGTGAAAGGTTGGCCGAAGCCTTTTTCATGGCTGCATATTGCAGTGCATCATGACATGTTCTTGTTTTTCTGGTGCTTTTTCCTACTATCGATAATAGCCGGCGCGCTAAAAGGTCGGCATTTCTGCTTCGGTCCGACGTGGGCCGCCTAGGTATACAAGGGGGACGCGATGTCCGGCAAGCGTATCCTGCTGTCCATGTTGGGTGGGGTCGGTACCGTCTACGCTGCCGACTTCACCTTCCAGCCGCCGGTGACCCCGGTGGCGCGCCAGATTTACGACCTGCACAGCCTGCTGCTGCTGATCACGGTCACCATCTTCATCGTGGTATTCGGCGTGATGTTCTACGCCATCTTGCGCCACCGCAAATCGCTCGGGCACCGGGCCCGGCCGTTCCATGAAAACACCACCGTCGAAATCATCTGGACCGTGATCCCGTTCCTGATCCTGGTCGGCATGGCGTGGCCGGCCACCAGGGCGGTGCTGGCGCAAAAGAGCACGCGCGCTGAGGACATGACCATCAAGATTACCGGCTTCCAGTGGAAGTGGCGCTACGACTACCTCGACGACGGAGTCGGTTTCGTCAGCCATCTGGCGACGCCGACCGAGGCGCTGCACAGCGCTTCGGCCAAGGGCACGCATTACCTGCTGGAGGTGGACGAGCCGCTGGTGGTGCCGACCGGCAAGAAGGTGCGGCTGCTGCTCACCGCCAACGACGTGATCCACTCCTGGTGGGTGCCGTCGCTGGGTGTGAAGCAGGATGCCATTCCCGGCTTCGTGCGCGACGCCTGGTTCCTGGTCGACAAGCCGGGGGTGTACCGCGGCCAGTGCGCCGAGTTGTGCGGCAAGGACCATGGCTTCATGCCGATCGTGGTCGACGCCCGGACGCCGGAGGATTACGCGCTGTGGCTTGCCGCCAGGAAGAAGCTGGCAGCCGCCAGTGCCGACGACCCCAACAAGGTGTGGGCGCTGGCCGACCTCAAGGCGCGCGGCGAGAAAGTGTTCCAGCAGAACTGCGTGGCCTGCCACCAGGCCAACGGCAAGGGGATTCCGGGCGCGTTCCCGGCGCTCGATGGCTCGCCCATCGCCACCAAGGACAAGCCGGCGCATATCGACATCGTGCTCAACGGCAGCAAGCGGAACCCGGCGATGGCCGCCTGGGGCAAGCAGCTGTCGGACACCGACATCGCGGCGGTGATCACCTACGAGCGCAATGCCTGGGGCAACCATACCGGCGACGTGGTGCAACCCAAGGACATCAAGGCGGCGCGCGGTGGCAAGGCATAAAGCCCGCCCTGACCGCGACGGCAGGGGAATCAGGAGGACGAGCATGGCGATCAGCACCACGGCGGGACACGCTCCCCATGAACACGGTAAGCCGACCGGCCTCTGGCGCTGGCTGGCCGCCACCAACCACAAGGACATCGGCTCGATGTACCTGTGGTTCTCGTTCACCATGTTTCTGTCGGGCGGGGTGATGGCCTTGTGCATCCGCGCCGAGCTGTTCCAACCGGGGCTGCAATTCTTCCAGCCGGAGCTGTTCAACCAGCTCACCACGCTGCACGGCCTGGTGATGGTGTTCGGCGCCATCATGCCGGCCTTCACAGGGCTCGCCAACTGGCTGCTGCCGCTGATGATCGGCGCGCCGGACATGGCGTTTGCGCGCATGAACAACTGGAGTTTCTGGCTGCTGCCGCCGGCGGCACTCTTGCTGCTGATTTCCTTCTTCGTGCCGGGCGGTGCGGCGGCGGCCGGCTGGACGCTGTATGCGCCGCTGGCCACGCAGATGGGCATGGGCATGGATCTGACCATCTTCGCCATCCACATCCTCGGCGTGAGCTCGATCATGGGTTCGATCAACATCATCGTCACCATCCTCAACCTGCGCGCGCCGGGCATGACGATGATGAAGATGCCGATGTTCGCCTGGGCATCCTTGATCACCGCCTACCTGATCATCGCGGTGATGCCGGTGCTGGCCGGCGTGGTGACCATGGTGCTGACCGACCGCCACTTCGGCACCCACTTCTTCAATGCTGCGGGTGGCGGTGACCCGGTGATGTACCAGCACATCTTCTGGTTCTTCGGCCACCCCGAGGTGTACATCATGGCGTTGCCGGCGTTCGGCATCGTCAGTCACATCATCCCGACCTTCAGCCGCAAGCCGCTGTTCGGCTACACCTCGATGGTGTACGCCACCAGCTCCATCGCCGTGTTGTCGTTCATGGTGTGGGCGCACCACATGTTCACCACCGGCATGCCGGCCACCGCCCAGCTGTTCTTCATGTACGCCACCATGCTGATCGCGGTGCCGACCGGGGTGAAGGTGTTCAACTGGATCGGCACCATGTGGCAGGGGGCGATGAGCTTCGAGACGCCGATGTTGTTTGCCGTCGGTTTCGTCTGCCTGTTCACGGTCGGTGGCCTGTCCGGTGTGACCCTGTCGGTGGCCGCGGTGGATATTCAGTTGCAGGATACCTACTACGTGGTGGCGCACTTCCATTACGTGCTGGTGGCGGGCGCCCTGTTCAGCCTGTTCGCGGCGATCTATTACTGGTTTCCGAAAATGACCGGCAAGATGTACTCGGAACCACTCGGCAAGTTCCACTTCTGGTGGTCGATGATCTGGTTCAACGTCACTTTCTTCCCGATGCACTTCCTCGGGCTGGCCGGCATGCCGCGACGCATCCCCGACTATGCGTTGCAGTTCACCGACTTCAACCGCATCGCCTCGATCGGCGCCTTCTGTTTCGGCCTGGGCCAACTGATCTTCCTCTATAACATGCTGCGCTCGATCCGGCACGGCCAGGCGGCGCCGCACAAGCCGTGGGAAGGGGCCGAGACGTTGGAGTGGCAGATCCCGACGCCGGCGCCTTACCACAGCTTCGTCGAGGCACCGCACGTGGAGGCGGGCGATAATGGTGTGATTCATTCCATGACGGGGGGCGCTCATCACTGAGCGGGAGGTATGGCGGAATCGAGCCGAGCGGATAACCGGGTACTGCTGCTGAAACTGGGCGTCATCGCCTGCGTGATGTTCGCCTTCGCCTGGGCGCTGATCCCGCTGTACCGGGTGATCTGCGAGGTGACCGGCATCAACCAGCTGGTCAAGGCCGATGCCCCGGCACCGGCGGTTGCGGCGAGTGATCTGGCGGTCACGGCGGCGCCGGTGCGCCTGCGCTTCGACGCCACGGTGCAGGCGGGTCTGCCATGGCAGGTCAGGCCGCTGGTGGGGCAGATGGCGGCGCCGCGCGGCGAATTCGTGCGGGTCGACTATGAGATCACCAACGCCAGCAACCGCGAGGTGACCGGCCAGGCGGTGCCGCGCTACCTGCCGGCGGCGGCCGGTAATTACGTCAAGAAGCTGGAGTGTTTCTGTTTTCGCCAGCAGGTCTTCAAACCCGGCGAGACGAGGCGCTTCCCGGTGGTGTTCGTGATCGACCGCGCCATGCCGGCCGACATCGGCGAGATCACGCTGGCCTACAGCGTGTTCGACGTGCCGGGGCAGGGGGCGTCGTGAAATGGCTAGCCGGGGTGTCGGCGGTGCTGTCGGCGTTTCTCGGTATCCGCAAGGGCAAGGCGGCAGGGCAGGACGTCAAGTTGCGCTTCTGGCAGATCGCGGTGGCCGCGCTGCTGCTGCTGGCGTGTTTCATCGGCGGGCTGTTACTGCTGGTGTCGCTGGTGACCCGCTGACGTCGACGGGTCTGGACGCGCCAAGGCGGGCGGCGGCCTGCGGCGAAGCATGGCGCTCGGCGCCCTTGCTGGAGCCGGGTCTGCTGAACGGGGGAACCGCAGTCGCTCTTCCGCGCGGGTGGGCCGTCCTCGTTCCGGCTGGGGCGGGGAGTGAGTCATCTACAGGAGAACGGGCATGGAATCGGTCTCGCATCAAACGCATTACTTCGTGCCGGAGCCGTCGCGTTGGCCGGTGGTGGGGGCGCTGGCGCTGTTCTGCCTGGGCTTGGGCGCGGCACTGGCGGTCAACGGCGTCGGCTTCGGCAAGCTCTCGTTGGGGCTCGGCTTCGCCATCCTGTTCTACATGCTGTTCGGCTGGTTCGGCGATGTGATCCGCGAAAGCCTGAAGGGGAACTATCACGGTAAGGAAGACCTGTCGTTCCGCTGGGGCATGGGCTGGTTCATCTTTTCCGAGGTGATGTTCTTCGCCGCCTTCTTCGGCGCGTTGTTCTACGTGCGCACGATCTCGGTGCCTGAGCTGGGTAATTTCGAGCACAAGCTGCTGTACCCGGATTTCACCGCGGCTTGGCCCTTGTCTACTGGACCGGGCATCACCCAGCGCTACGAGGCGATGGCGGCCTGGGGGTTGCCGGCCATCAACACGCTGATCCTGCTGTCCTCCGGCGCCACCCTGACCTGGGCGCACTGGGGGCTGATCCAGGGCAAGCGCACCTCGCTGACTATTGGCTTGGGAATGACGGTGTTGCTGGGGGCGTTGTTCCTCGGCCTGCAGGCTCACGAATATAGCCATGCCATGCACGAGCTCAACCTGACGCTGGGCTCCGGCGCCTACGGCATGACGTTCTACATGCTGACCGGCTTCCACGGCATGCACGTGCTGCTCGGCGCCATCATCCTAGCGGTGGTGTGGTTGCGGGTGGTGAGGGGGCATTTCAACACCGAGCACCATTTCGCCTTCGAGGCGGCGGCGTGGTACTGGCACTTCGTCGACGTGGTGTGGCTGCTGCTGTTTACCCTGGTGTACTGGCTCTAAGAACCTGTTCACGACCTGTCGCGAGCAGCCCTCAGCGGGGTTGGAAGAGCAGCGCAGGAGCCGGAATGTACAAGTAGTACATGAGGATTTCCGATCGCTGAGCAGAATCTCTGCGTGCAAATCTTTGATTTGCCCAGCGATAGGTTCGCACGCAGTGCACATGAGCCCCGATCAGGGATGCGCAGCAAGATCGGGAACAGGTTCTTAAAGGGGTGTCGGCCAGCGTCTTTATTCTTCGGCCAACCTCAGGGTTGGCCGAACGTACGGAACTCACAGGTGATGGGGGCGCCACCAGCCAAACAGCGCTCCCAGAATCAACAGACAGAACAGGCCGATCGATAGGCCGACCCGCAGTGTCAGCGAGCGCACCACGCGTTGCGACCCCGGTTCGGCGCGCAACAAGCCGTTCAGTCCCCAGAACAGGGTGAGGATGATGCAGGCGAGCAGAACGAGCACGAGTAGTTTCATATCCGGTTCCCCTTTTCCTGTGTCCTCTTGTAAGCCTAGACGAAAGTCCCGTGCTTGGCAGGCGCTGGGGCTGGCCTTGCTGGCCGGCGTGCCCGGCCTCCTCTCTGTCTGGCAATGGCAGCGAGGTGAAGTTCGCTCCGCCCAGCTGGCGGCGTTCGACGCGGCGGCACGGCGTCCGGCAGAGCTCCTGCAGACGCGAGCGCTGTCCGCCGTGCCGGACATGAGCCGGGTTCAGCTGCATGGCCGTCCGGCGGCGGCGTCATTGCTGCTGGCCAACTCGCTGCTGGAGGGCCTCCCGGGGGTGAGGGTGCTGGTGCCGCTGGCGCTGGCCGATGGCTCGGCGGTGCTGGTGGATAGAGGGTGGCTGGCAGACGCGCAGGCGGGCACGCCGCTGCCGCCCCTGCCCGCCAGACTGGACGGGCGCTGGATGCCCTTGCCCCAGCGCTTCACGCTGCCCGGTGCGTTGCGTGGCACCCAGGGCCGGGTGGACGACGTCGATCCGGTTCAATTAGCCCGGCGCCTGGGCCGGCCCTTGCGCGGCGGGGTGGTGGTGCTGGGGGAGACCACCGCGCCGTTGCAGGTCTGGCCCGCCCGTCCCCCTTTCGATCCCCGTCGCCACTATGGCTACGCTTTGCAATGGCTGCTGCTTGGGCTATGCCTGATAGCAGGGTCGGTGCTGTTGTGGAGGCGCACATGATGTCCCTGCCCATCGATGGTCGATCCGCCGGTACCGGGGGCGCGGTACCGCGGCGCCGGGGGCGCCTCAAGCTGTTGCTGATCGCCTTGTGTTGCATCAGCCCGGTGCTGGGGTCCTACCTGGCGTACTACCTGATGCCGCCGGCCGGGGGCAAGAGCTACGGCCAACTGCTGGAGGTGACGCCGCTGGCCGGCGCGCGGCAGGAGGGGTGGCCCCGGGGCAAGTGGGTTCTGCTGACGGTGCAGGCCGGGCGGTGTTCCGACGACTGCAAGCAGCGGCGTTTCGTGCTGCGGCAGATCCATGCCGCGCAGGGAGAGGCTTTCACGCGGATGCAGCGCGTGGAGCTGCGTACGCCGGATGCCGGGCCGCTGCCGGCGGGGCTGCTCGGGCTGCCGCTCGACCCCGCCGCCGCCTTGCGTCGCGACGGCTACTACCTGATCGATCCCTTGGGCAACCAGGTGATGTTCTACCCCGATCAGGCCGAGCCGGGGCCGGTCATCCGCGAGCTGACCCGACTGCTCAAGACCAATAACGGCCTGGGCTGAGCGAGGGCCCCGCGTGCCGGCACGGGCGCGCAAAACACACCGTCCGTGCCGCCGCGGCCAGCCGGGGCCGGCCGGGTGGGCCAAACGGTGCTGACCACGACGGGAAACCCGTCCGAAAGGGGAGACATGAGAAAGCTCATCGGTTTCGCCATCCTGCTGGCCTGTCTCGTGGTGCCGTTCGGCGCCTACGTGCGGTTGTCCGACGCCGGCCTGGGGTGTCCCGACTGGCCCGGCTGTTACGGTCAGCTCTCCCCTCATCATGCCGCCGACACCATCCAGCAGGTCGCCGTGGCCCACCCCGACGGCCCGGTGAGCCTGCCCAAGGCGTGGAAGGAAATGCTGCATCGCTACTTGGCGGCCTCGCTGGGGTTGGTCATCCTGCTCACCGCCGTGCTGGCCTGGAGCCAGCGCCGCGAGCGGCTGCCGGCCAGCCTGCTGCTCGGTGGGGTGGTGTTGCAGGGCCTGCTCGGTATGTGGACCGTCACCCTGTTGCTCAAGCCCGCCATCGTCTCGCTGCACCTGATCGGCGGCATGAGCCTCGCCGCCGGGCTGCTCTGGTTCGGCTTGCGTCGGCCGGCCGTCGAGGTGCCTCATGCCGTCACCGGGCTGGCGTGGCTGCTGGTACTGGCGGTGCTGCTGCAGATCGCGCTCGGCGGCTGGGTCTCGTCCAACTACGCCGCGCTGGCCTGCCAGGGCTTTCCTACCTGCAATGGCGCCTGGCTGCCGCCGGCGATGCGCTTCGAGCACGCCTTCCATCTGTGGCGGGAGCTGGGTATGGCGCCGGACGGCACACCGCTCGACAGCGCCAACCTGATCGCCATCCATTGGCTGCATCGTGCCGGCGCGGCCCTGGTGTCCGTGCTGGTGTGGACGCTGGTGTTGAGGGGCTGGCGCCAGGCTGCTTTGCGTCCGTCACTGTTGCTGTTGCTGGGGGCCTGGCTGCTGCAAGTGGTGCTGGGCATCGCCAATGTGCTGTTGCAACTGCCGTTGCCGCTGGCGGTGGCGCATAACGCCGGGGCATTGTTGTTGCTGTCGGCGACGGTGCTGCTCGCCGCACAATGCCGCTGGCGCGCCTTGCCGGCGCTGCCCAAGCTGTCCGTCCGGCTGCACCACGGCCTGGCCGACAAAAGGAGCCTGCAATGACGACGCTGAGCCATCATTTCGCCCGGAGCCACGTCCGCGCCTTGTGGCAATTGGCCAAGCCGCGCGTGGTGGCGCTGATCGTGTTCTGTGCCGTGATCGGCATGTTCCTCGCCACACCCGAGCTGCCTTCGGCCAACCTGGTGATTCCCGCCACGCTCGGCATCGCGCTGGTCGCCGGGGCGGCGGCGATGGTCAACTGCCTGGTCGAACGCACCGTCGACGCTCGCATGCGCCGCACCGCCTGGCGCGCCACCGCGCGCGGCGAGGCCGGCGTGCTGGAGACGCTGCTGGTGGCGCTCACCGCCGGCGGCTTCGGCATGGCGCTGCTGGTCGCCTTCGTCAACGCGCTCACCGCCTGGCTGACGCTGGCCACCTTCGTCGGTTATGCCATCGTTTATACCCTGCTGCTCAAGCCCAACACCCCGCAGAACATCGTGATCGGCGGCGCCAGCGGCGCCATGCCGCCGGTACTGGGCTGGGCTGCCGTCACCGGCGACATCAGCGCGCTGCCGTTGGTGCTGTTCCTGATCATCTACACCTGGACCCCGCCGCACTTCTGGGCGCTGGCGCTGTACCGTCGCGACGATTACGCCCGCGCCGGTCTGCCAATGCTGCCAGTCACCCATGGCATCCGTTTCACCACCCTGTCCATCCTGCTCTATGCCTGCCTCTTGGCCGGGGTGACGTTGCTCCCGGTCGCACTGCGCGAGGCAGGCCTGCTCTACCTTGTCGCCGTTGTCATGCTCAACGCCCGTTTTATCTGGCTTGCCGCCCATCTCCATCGCCAGTATGCTGACGCCCTCTCGCGCCGCACCTTCACCTGGTCGATCTGGTACCTGACCTGGCTGTTTGCGGCCCTGCTGATCGATCACTACTGGTGGATTGCTCCGTACTGATGCGCGCATTCATAGTCAGACTGCTGACATGCTTGTTGCTGGCTTCGCTGCTGGCCTGTTCTCCCGACACCCCGAAGGCGGAATTCAAGGGGACCGATATTGCCGGCGTCAAGTTCGGCGGTGACTTCACCCTGACCGATCACACCGGCAAGCCCCGTTCGCTCAGCGAGTTCAAGGGCAAGGTGGTGGCGCTGTTCTTCGGTTATACCCATTGCCCCGACGTCTGCCCCACCACCATGCTCGAATTCGCCTCGGCGATGAAGCTGCTGGAAACCCAGGCCGACCAGGTCCAGGTACTGTTCATCACCGTCGACCCCGAGCGCGACACCCCGGCACTGCTGGCCGGCTACGTGCCGCATTTCGACCCCCGCTTCATCGGCCTGAGCGGCTCGCCGGAGGCCGTACGCGAGGTCGAGGCGCGCTTCAAGATCGTGGCGCAGAAGCGTGCCGAGCCGGGCGGCGGCTACAGCGTGGACCACAGCGCCGGCGCCTATTTGTTCGATCGGAGCGGACAATTGCGCGTCTATCTGCCTTACGGTTTGCCCGCGGCCGATCTGGCTCATGATATAAAAGAGCTAATACGCTAAAATGGGCGCCGATGCGCCGCCGAAGATACCGAAAGTCGTGATTGTGACCGAAGAAAACCGCTCCGATAGCCCGGTCGCCCCCAGTGACGCGCTGGACCTGGCCAACTACACCCTGGCATCGCCGGTCGAGATTGCCCATCATCTGCGCAGCATTGCCCAGCAGGGCCATATGGTGACGGTGTTTTCCAACAAGGGCCGCACCTTCATCCTCACCCGTATCCTCGGCGTCGATGCCCAGAACGGCACCCTGACGCTGGACTGGGGGGCCGAACCCGGCGTCAACGAGCAATTCCTGGCCAGCGAGCGCAATGTCTTCGTCTGCTCGCCGGACGGCGTGAAAACCCAGTTCGTTACCGGCCAGCCACGGCGCATCGAGCTGGACGGACGCCCGGCGTTCGAGGTCGACCTGCCGGAGCAGGTGATCAAGCTGCAGCGGCGCGAGTTCTTCCGCATCCAGACCCCGGTCGCCAACCCGGTGATCTGCCGCATCCTCGACTACCCGCAGCACACGCTCGACCTGCCGCTGTTCGACATCAGCCTGGGCGGCCTGTCGTTCTGGCTGCCGTCGCCGTCCACGCCGGGTTTCGACGTCGGGCAGGTGTACTACGACTGCTCGCTCGACCTCAAGCCGCTGGGCGTGCTGCAGGTTCGCCTCGAAGTGCGCCACCGCCTGCCGGTGCAGCGCCGCAACGGACAGGATGCGCTGCGCATCGGTTGCGCCTTCCAGCAGCTGCCGACCGCCATGGAAAACCTGATCCAGCGTTACGTCGGGCAGCTCGAGCGCGAACGCCGTGCCCTGATGCCCTGATGCCCAACCTTACTGAATATTGATTGCCTGAGCCTCGCCATGACGCTGACGATTGCCCTGTCCAAGGGCCGCATTTTTGAAGAAACCCTGCCTCTGCTGGCCGCCGCCGGTATCGTTCCGGCCGAAGACCCGGAGTCCTCGCGCAAGCTGATCATCGGCACCAACCATCCGGACGTGCGCCTGGTCATCGTGCGTGCCTCCGATGTGCCGACCTATGTGCAGTACGGCGCCGCCGATCTCGGCATCGCCGGGCGCGACGTGCTGATCGAGCACGGCGGCGCTGGCCTGTACCAGCCGCTCGACCTCAACATCGCCAAGTGCAAGATGATGGTGGCGGTGCAGAATGGCTTCGACTACGAAGACGCCGTCAAGCACGGCGCGCGCCTCAAGGTGGCCACCAAGTACCCCAAGATCGCCCGCGAGCACTTCGCGCAGAAGGGCGTGCACGTCGACATCATCAAGCTGTACGGCTCGATGGAACTGGCGCCGCTGGTCGGCCTGGCCGACGCCATCGTCGACCTGGTGTCCACCGGCGGTACCCTGCGCGCCAACAACCTGCAGGCGGTCGAGCACATCCTCGATATCAGTTCGCGACTGGTGGTGAACCAGGCCGCGCTGAAGCTGAAATACAACACCATCCAGCCGGTGCTGGATGCCTTCGCCTCGGCCGTGCCGGCCTGAGCCAGAAACGGAACCAGCATGCTGCGACTCTCTTCCTCCCAAGCCGATTTTGCCGAGCGCCTCAAGGCGCTGCTGGCGTTTGAAACCGCGCAGGACCCGGCGGTCGATGCCGCCGTTGCTGCCATCTGCGACGACGTCAAGGCGCGCGGCGACGCGGCGCTGGTGGAGTACACCAACCGCTTCGACCGCACCGACGCCGCCTCGATGGCCGGCCTGACGTTGTCGCGCGACGAGCTCGAGGCCGCCTATAAGCGTCTGTCCTCCGAGGTGCGCGAGGCGCTGGAAGCCGCCGCCGGCCGTGTGCGGCGTTACCACGAGAAGCAACTGATGCAGTCGTGGAGCTACGAGGACGAGGACGGCACGCTGCTCGGTCAGCAGGTCACCGCGCTTGACCGCGTCGGCATCTACGTGCCGGGCGGCAAGGCCGCCTACCCCAGCTCGGTGCTGATGAACGCGCTGCCGGCCAAGGTGGCCGGCGTGGGCGAGATCATCATGGTGGTGCCGACCCCGGGCGGCGAGAAGAACGACCTGGTGCTGGCCGCCGCCTACGTCGCCGGCGTCGACAAGGTGTTCACCGTGGGCGGGGCGCAGGCCGTCGCCGCGCTGGCCTACGGCACCGAGAGCGTGCCGCAGGTCGACAAGATCACCGGCCCCGGCAACGCCTACGTCGCCGCCGCCAAGCGCCGCGTGTTCGGCGTGGTCGGCATCGACATGGTGGCCGGCCCGTCCGAGATCCTGGTGATCTGCGATGGCGAGACCGATCCGGACTGGATCGCCATGGACCTGTTCAGCCAGGCCGAGCACGACGAAATCGCCCAGGCCATCCTGCTGTGCCCGTCGGCCGACTACATCGCCAAGGTCGAGGCCAGCATCGAGAAACTGCTGTCGGCCATGCCGCGCCGCGCCATCATCGAGGCCAGCCTCGGCAACCGCGGCGCGCTGATCGAGGTGATGGACCTGGCCGAGGCCTGCGCCATCGCCAACTACATCGCCCCGGAGCACCTCGAGCTGTCGGTGGCCGAGCCCGAGGTGTGGCTGCCGGGTCTCAAGCACGCCGGCGCCATCTTCATGGGCCGCTTCACGTCGGAATCGTTGGGCGACTACTGCGCCGGCCCCAACCACGTGCTGCCGACCAGCCGCACCGCGCGTTTTGCCAGCCCGCTCGGGGTGTACGACTTCCAGAAGCGCACCAGCCTGATCCGCGTCTCGCACGCCGGCGCGCAGAAGCTCGGCCAGATCGCCAGCGTGCTGGCCCACGGCGAGGGCCTGACCGCCCACGCCCGCGCCGCCGAATTCCGGCTGGATAAATGAGGCGGGCGAGACCGTCCCCGAGTAGCCCAATCGGAACGAACGCGGTACGATGACGACTTGTCGCCACCCTGAGCCGGCCCATGCCGGGCCGCAGCGTCCCGGCCGTCATCGGCCGGTTCGTGGAATCGAGATGAAACTGTCTGCACAACACCTGGTCCGCCCGGAAATCGCCGCCATGGGCGCCTATCACGTCGCCGATGCCTCGGGCCTGATCAAGCTCGACGCCATGGAGAACCCCTACCGCCTGCCGCAACCGCTGCGCGCGGAACTGGGGCAGGCGCTGGCCGACGCGCTGATCAACCGCTATCCCGATCCGCACGGGGGCGGCTTGAAGCAGCAGCTCAAGAACGCGTTCGCCATCCCGGCGGCGGCCGAGGTGTTGCTCGGCAACGGCTCCGACGAAATCATCACGCTGGTGGCACAGGCCTTGGCCAGGCCCGGCGCGGTGATGCTGGCGGCCGAGCCGTCGTTCGTCATGTACAAGATGAACGCGCTGTTCTCCCGGCTGGAGTACGTCGGCGTGCCGCTCAAGGCGGACTTTACCCTCGACCTGCCGGCGATGCTGGCCGCCATCGAACGGCACCAGCCTGCCGTGGTGTTTCTGTCCTACCCCAACAACCCGACCGGCAACCGCTTCCCGCGTGAAGATGTGTTGGCGGTATTGGACGCCGCGCCGGGGCTGGTGGTGGTCGACGAGGCCTACCAGGCCTTCGCCGACGACAGCTTCATGGATCTCGCCGGTCGCGTCGACAACCTGCTGGTGATGCGCACGCTGTCCAAGCTCGGCCTGGCCGGCATCCGCCTGGGTTACGCCGCCGGCTCTCCGGACTGGATCGCCGAACTCGACAAGGTGCGCCCGCCGTACAACGTCAACGTGCTGACCCAGGCCGCCGCCAAGGTGGCGCTCAAGCACATGGATGTGTTCGATGCCCAAGCCAGCGAACTGCGCCGCGAGCGTGCCAGGTTGGCCGAAGCGCTGGCACAGTGGCCAGCCTGCACCGTATTCCCGAGCGAGGCCAATTTCCTCACGGTCCGCGTCCCAGACGCCCCGGACCTGTTCGACTACCTGCGTCAGCAGGGCATCCTGATCAAGAACCTGCACGGCGCCCACCCCTTGCTTGCGCATTGCCTGCGCTTCACCGTCGGCTCGCCGGACGAGAATTCCGCGGTACTTGCCGCGCTTAACGCCTATTTCGAATGACCATGCGCACCGCTACCGTTACCCGCAATACGCTGGAAACCCAGATCACCGTCAGCCTCAACCTGGACGGCACCGGCCACTCCCATTTCGATACCGGCGTGCCGTTCCTCGACCATATGCTGGACCAGATCGCCCGCCACGGCCTGATCGACATCGAAATCGTCGCCAAGGGCGATCTGCACATCGACGCCCACCATACTGTCGAGGACATCGGCATCACCTTCGGCCAAGCCTTCGCCAAGGCCATCGGCGACAAGAAGGGCATCCGTCGCTACGGCCATGCCTACGTGCCGCTCGACGAGGCGCTCTCGCGCGTGGTGATCGACCTGTCCGGCCGTCCCGGCCTGCAGTACCACATCGACTTCACCCGCGCCGCCATCGGCGGCTTCGACGTCGACCTGTTCTCCGAATTTTTCCACGGCTTCGTCAACCACTCGATGGTGACGCTGCACATCGACAACCTGCGCGGCGTCAACAGCCACCACCAGGCCGAAACCGTGTTCAAGGCCTTCGGCCGGGCGCTGCGCATGGCGGTCGAGTTCGACGAACGCATGGCCGGCGTGACGCCGTCCACCAAAGGGACGCTGACAGCATGAAAGTCGCCGTTATCGACTACGGCATGGGCAACCTGCACTCCGTGCTGAAATCCGTCGAGGCCGTCAACGAGGTTGGTGCCGAGGTGTTTCTGACGCGCGACCCCGAGGCCATCGTCAAGGCCGACAAGGTGGTGTTTCCGGGGCAGGGCGCCATGCCCGATTGCATGCGCGAACTGAATAGCTACGGCTTGGCCGAAGCGGTGATCGAAACCACCAAGAGCAAGCCGTTCTTCGGCATCTGCGTTGGCGCCCAGCTGTTGTTCGAGCACAGCGCGGAGGGGGATACCCCCGGTCTCGGGCTGTTTGCCGGCAACGTAGTGCGTTTTGCCGACGGCATGGTCGACGCCAACGGCGATCGCCTCAAGGTGCCGCACATGGGCTGGAACCGGGTGTTCCAGACCCGGCCGCACCCGCTGTTCGCCGGCATCGACGACGGCGAGCGCTTCTACTTCGTGCACAGCTACCATTTCGCCCCGGCCGACCCCGGCCTGACCCTGGCCGAGTGCGAATATCCTGGCCGGTTTTCCTGCATCGTGGGGCGCGACAACGTGTTCGCAACCCAGTTTCACACCGAAAAGAGCCACCGCGCGGGACTTCAGATGATGAAGAACTTCCTCGCCTGGGACGGCGCTGTTTAACTTTCTACGACGCAACGCACCATGCTGCTCATTCCCGCTATCGACCTGAAAGACGGTCAGTGTGTCCGCCTCAAGCAAGGCGTGATGGAAGATGCCACCGTATTTTCCGACGACCCGGTCAAGGTCGCGCTGCACTGGCGCGACCAGGGCGCCCGCCGCCTGCACCTCGTTGATCTGAACGGTGCCTTCGCCGGCAAGCCGAAGAACCTCAGCGTGATCCGCGATATCCTCGCCGAAGTGGGCGATGACATGCCGGTACAGTTGGGCGGCGGTATCCGTGACCTTGATACCATTGATGCCTATCTCGGCATGGGTCTCAAGTACGTCATCATCGGCACCGCCGCGGTGAAGAACCCCGGCTTCCTGCATGACGCCTGCGACGCCTTCCCCGGACAGGTCATCGTCGGCCTCGACGCCAAGGACGGCATGGTCGCTATCGACGGCTGGGCCAAGATCACCCCGCACAACGTGATCGATCTGGCCAAGCGTTTCGAGGATTACGGCGTGGCCTCGGTGATCTACACCGACATTGGCCGTGACGGCATGCTCAACGGCGTCAACATCGACGCCACCGTCAAGCTGGCACAGGCGTTGACCATCCCGGTGATCGCCTCCGGCGGCCTGACCAACCTCGACGACATCAAGCAGCTGTGCGCGGTGGAAGGCGAAGGCATCGAAGGTGCCATCACCGGCCGCGCCATTTACGAAGGCAGCATCGACTTCGCCCAAGCCCAGAACCTGGCCGACGAGTTGAGCGTCTAATTGATTTGCGGGGCACTGCCGCACCAGTCATGTGGCTGGTGACGGGGTGTCCCGTCTTGCCGTGGTAGCACTCGCCCATGCCTTTAGCCAAACGCCTCATTCCCTGCCTCGATGTCACTGCCGGCCGCGTGGTGAAAGGGGTCAATTTCGTCGGCCTGCGTGACGCCGGCGACCCGGTGGAAATCGCCCGTCGTTACAACGAACAGGGTGCCGACGAGCTGACCTTCCTCGACATCACCGCCAGTTCCGACGACCGCGACATCATCCTGCACGTGATCGAGTCGGTCGCCGAACAGGTGTTCATCCCGCTGACCGTGGGGGGAGGCGTGCGCAAGGTCGAGGATATCCGCCGCCTGCTCAACGCCGGCGCCGACAAGGTCAGCATCAACACTGCCGCCGTGACCAACCCGGAACTGGTGAAAGAGGCTGCAGACAAGTTTGGCAGCCAATGCATCGTGGTCGCCATCGACGCCAAGGCGGTGACGCCGGAGAACGACCGCTGGGAGGTGTTCACCCACGGTGGACGCAACCGCACCGGGCTCGACGCGGTGGAGTGGGCGCAGAAGATGCAGGAGTTGGGGGCCGGCGAGATCCTGCTCACCAGCATGGACCGTGACGGCACCAAGATCGGCTTCAACCTGCCGTTGACCCGGGCCGTGTCCGACGGGGTGAACATTCCGGTGATCGCTTCGGGCGGTGTCGGCAACCTGCAGCATCTGGTCGACGGCATCAAGGAAGGCAAGGCCGATGCGGTACTGGCCGCCAGCATCTTCCACTTTGGCGAATACACCGTGCGTGAGGCCAAGGAAGCGATGCAGGCCGCCGGTATCGAAGTGCGGCTGTAAGTCAGACTGAAAGAATGGAAGCGAAGATGAACTGGCTTGATGAAGTGAAGTGGGACGAGGACGGTCTGGTGCCGGCCATCGCCCAGGACGTCCGCAGCGGCCGTGTGCTGATGGTGGCGTGGATGAACCGCGAATCGCTGCAGCTCACCGCCGATACCGGCATCGCCCATTACTGGAGCCGCTCGCGTCAGCGCCTGTGGAAGAAAGGCGAGGAGTCGGGCCATCTGCAAAGCGTCAAGGAACTGCGCCTCGACTGCGACGGCGACGTGGTCACCATGCAGGTGGAGCAGGCCGGTGGCATTGCCTGTCATACCGGCAGGGAAAGCTGCTTCTACCGCCGCTACGAGAATGGCGGCTGGGTAGTGGTGGACGAGGTGCTGAAAGACCCCGACGCCATTTACCACCAGCATTGAGCCGGCCTTCCCGGCCGATATTTGACCTAGGATAACCCTGTTCGACCTTTGTTACCGGGCGGTAACGGAATCGACATATACTTGCCGGATTAACCGCACAGGAACCCCGACACCATGAGCATTGACGTGCTGAAAACGATCGGCGACACGCTGGAAGCCCGGCGCGAGGCCAGTCCGCAGTCCTCCTACGTGGCTTCGCTGTTCCACAAGGGCGAGGATGCCATCCTGAAGAAGGTCGCCGAAGAGGCCGCCGAAACCCTCATGGCGTCGAAGGACAAGGACAAACTGCACCTGGTGCGCGAAGTGGCCGATTTGTGGTTCCACTCGATGGTGCTGCTCACCTATCATGGCCTGCGCGCCGAGGACGTGCTGATGGAGTTGAAGCGTCGCGAGGGCATTTCCGGCATCGACGAAAAAGCCTCCCGTACCCCGACCGCCTGATATCCAAGGATTTGTGGACATGAGTGACTGCCTCTTCTGCAAGATTGCTGCCGGCGAAATCCCCTGCGACAAGGTATACGAAGACGACGACGTGCTCGCCTTCCACGACATCCGGCCCATCGCCCCGGTGCACTTCCTGGTCATTCCGAAGCAGCACGTGGCGTCGCTCTCCGATTGTGGCCCGGAGCACGAGGCCATGCTGGGCCGCTTGCTGGCGCATGTTCCCAAGCTGGCGCGCGAGCAGGGGCTGGCCGCCGGTTTCAAGACCGGCATCAACACTGGCCGCGCCGGCGGCCAGGAAGTGTTTCACCTGCATATCCATGTGTTCGGTCACAAGGCCTGAGCAACATGACCGTGGCGCTGTCCAGGCGCGCGGCCTGAACGATTGTATTAAGTAAAGGGAAGTCATCATGGGTTCTTTCAGCATTTGGCACTGGCTCATCGTGTTGGTGGTCGTGGTCCTGATCTTCGGCACCAAGAAGCTGCGTAACGTCGGCGAGGATCTCGGCGGCGCCGTGCGCGGTTTCAAGGAAGGCATGAAGGGCGAGACCGAGAAGGATGACAAACCGGCAGGCCGTGTTATCGACGGCGAGTCCGAGAAGAAGTAAGCGGCGGACGGCGCGGTGTTTGAGATCAGTTTTGGCGAGCTGCTGCTGATTGGCGTGGTGGCGCTGGTCGTCCTGGGGCCGGAAAAGCTGCCGACGGTGGCGCGCACCCTGGGTGCCCTGATCGGCCGGGCGCAGCGCTTCGTCGCCAGCGTCAAGGCCGACATCCACCAGCAGGCCGACCTGACCGGCCTCTCCTCGCTGCAGCAGGAAGTACAGAACGCGGCCGCTTCGTTCCGGCAAAGCATCGAGACCGAGATGAAGGAGGTCGAAGGTGTGGTGCAGGAGAATGTCGCGGCCGTGCGTGCAGCCGGTGACGAGGCCGCCGCGGTGCTCGATTCGGCCCGCTCATCGGTTACCTCCAACTCTCCCGAGCCGGATGCGGTGCTGGGAGCCGATCTGTTTGCGGCCGCTCGTGAAGGCGACGCCGCCGGGCCGGGCGCCGCAGCCGCCGTTGTCCACGATGAAAACCAGCTGGATCTGTTCGACAGCCCTCCGGTGAAACCTGCCACCCCTCCTGCCGAAACACGCGAATGAACGAACAGCCTCTCCTGGCGCATCTGATCGAACTGCGCACGCGCCTGGTGCGTGCCGCCGCCGGCCTGCTGATTGTGTTTCTGGCCCTGTTCCACTGGTCCGGGGACATTTACCACCTGCTGGCCAAGCCTTTGCTCGACGTGCTGCCCAGCGGCAGCAACATGATCGCCACCGACGTCACCGCGCCGTTTTTTGTGCCGGTCAAGGTGACCATGCTGGTGGCGTTCCTGATCTCGTTGCCCAATACCCTGTATCAGATCTGGGCCTTCGTCGCTCCGGGCCTGTACGCCCATGAGAAAAAGCTGATTCTGCCGCTGGTGGTGTCCAGCGTGGTGCTGTTTTTCACCGGCATGGCCTTTGCCTACTTCCTGGTGTTCCCGGTGGTGTTCGGCTTCATGTCTTCGGTAACCCCGCAAGGGGTGGCGATGATGACCGACATCGACAAGTACCTGTCCTTCGTTCTCGGCATGTTCGTCGCCTTCGGCGTCACCTTCGAGGTGCCGATCGTGGTGATCCTGCTGACGCGCATGGGCATCGTGACGGTGGAGAAACTGCGTGCCGGCCGCCCCTACGTCATCGTCGGTGCTTTTGTCGTCGCCGCCGTGGTGACGCCGCCCGACGTGTTGTCGCAGATCATGCTGGCGCTGCCACTGTGGTTGCTGTACGAGTTCGGCATTGTCATGGCCATTTTCTTCGGGCGTCAGCCCAAGCGCGAGACCGCATGAGTGTACGTTTCTTTCATTGGGGGGCGATCGTCAGTCTGATCGCCCTGATCCTGCTGACCCTGGGCTGGGAGCTGTGGCTGGCTCCCTTGCGGCCGGGCGGCTCGCTGCTGGCCCTGAAGGCGGTGGTACTGCTGGCGCCGCTGATGGGGGTGCTCAAGGGGCGGGTTTACACTTACCAATGGTCGAGCATGTTCATCCTCGCCTTCTTCGCCGAAGGCGTGATGCGCGCCTGGGCCGACGCCGGGCTTTCACAACAGCTGGCCGGCCTTGAAGTCATGCTGACGGTGTTGTTCTTCGGCTTCGTCATCTTTTTCGTTCGCTCCAGCCAATCCCAAAAAAATACATAATTGTCCTGCCTTACCCTTCTGGAATGTCCTATAACTGACTGAAACAGTAATAACGATTCAGCCTGGTAATGTGGCCAATAGGGGGTAGGAGATGGATAGCGCTTCCATCAAGGACATCGGGATATCTCCGAGGTCCGTGCATGTGGATCCGCTGCTGGAATGCCTGTTCCAGCTGACGCGCATTCATGGCGTGACGACCACGCACGAGGCGTTGGTGGCGGGCATCCCGCTCTCCAACAATCGGCTGACACCGGCCTTGTTCGGTCGCGCCGCGCGGCGCACCGGCCTCGCTTCGCGCGTGAGCCGGCGCCCGCTCGACACGATCGATCAGCATCTGCTCCCAGCGGTATTGCTGCTCAAGGATGACGATGCCTGCCTGTTGTGGGGCTGGAACGATGACGGCTCTGCCCGTATCAGCCTGGGCGCCTTGAGCGACGGCGAGATGACCATGGCGCGCGAAGAGCTCGATGGGCGGTATCTCGGCTATGCCATCTTCGTGCGTCCCCGTTTCCGCTTCGAACCGCGTGCTCCCGAACTGGGCCGGGTGCGCACGCGCCACTGGTTCTGGCAGGCGTTGCTGGAGTGCCGTCCGCTGTACCGCGATGCCTTGGTTGCGGCCACCTTGCTGAATCTCTTCGCGCTGGCGACGCCGGTGGTGACCATGAACGTCTACGACCGCGTCGTGCCGAACCGGGCCACCGATACCCTGTGGGTGCTCGCGCTCGGCTTGGGGCTGGTGCTGCTGTTCGACTTCCTGCTGCGCATGACACGCAGCTACTTGATCGACATTGCCGGCAAGCGGGTCGATGTCATGCTGTCTTCCCTGATCTTCGAAAAAGTCGTCGGTCTGCGTTTCGATGCGCGGCCGGCCTCGGTCGGCGCGTTTGCCGCCAATCTGCGCGCCTTCGAGCAGGTGCGCGATTTCATCGCTTCGGCCACCGTGACGGCCTTCGTCGATCTGCCTTTCGTGCTGCTGTTCATGGCGGTGATCGCCTGGATTTCCCCGTGGTTCCTGCTGCCTCTGTTCCTGGCAATGGTGCTGATTCTCGGCGCGGCGCTGTTGATTCAGCCGCGCATGCAGTCGCTGACGCAGGACAGCTTCAAGGCGGCGGCGCAGCGCAATGCCTACCTGGTGGAGGCACTGGTCGGGCTCGAGGCGATCAAGACGCAGTGTGCCGAGGGCGAGCAGCAGCGGCGCTGGGAGGCAGCCACGTTGTTCCTGGCCCAGATCGGTACCCGGCTCAAGGTGCTGTCGTCGCTGGCGAGTCACTTTGCGTCGTTTCAGCAGCAGGTGATCGTGGTCGGCATTCTGATCGTCGGGGTGTACGCCATCATCAATGGGGACGCCAGCCTGGGGGCTTTGATTGCGGCGATGATGCTCAGCAGCCGTGCGCTGTCGCCGATGGGGCAGGTGGCTGGGCTCTTGACGCAATACCACAACGCACGCAACGCCCTGACATCGCTGGAGGGCTTGATGAAGATGCCGGTGGAGCGGGACAGCGACACGCCCTTCTTTCACCGCGTGCAGTTTGTCGGTGAGATCGAGTTCAACAACGTCAGTTTCGTCTACCCGGGCACACAGCAGGCGGTGCTGAAGAATGTGTCGTTCCGTATCAAGGCTGGCGAGCGGGTGGCCTTGCTGGGCCGGGTGGGTTCGGGCAAGAGCTCGCTGCAGAAGTTGATGATGGGGTTGTATTCGCCGACCGAGGGGGCGGTACGGGTCGACGGCATCGATATCCAACAACTGGACCCGGCCGAATTGCGGCGCCACGTCGGCTATGCGGCGCAAGATCCGCTGCTGTTCTATGGCTCGCTGCGGCAGAACATCACCATGGGGTCGAGCTTCGTCCACGATGCCAGTGTGGTTGCCGCCACCGAGATGGTCGGGCTGAGCGATTTCGTCAACCATCATCCACAGGGCTACGACATGCTGATCGGGGAGCGTGGCGAGTCGCTGTCCGGGGGGCAGCGCAAGGCGGTGTGCCTGGCGCGGGCACTGGTCAACGCACCCCGCATCCTGCTGCTGGATGAGCCGACCAGCAATATGGACAGCGCCAGCGAGACCAAGGTGAAGCAGTCGCTGGCCAAGCTGGCGCAGGGGCGGACCATGGTGCTGGTGACGCACCATGCGGGGCTACTCGATCTGGTCGATCGCCTCATCGTGCTGGATCAGGGGCAGGTGGTGGCGGATGGTCCGAAGCAGCAGGTGCTGGAGGCGCTCAAGGAAGGGCGGCTGGGGAGAGGGCTATGAGCGAGGGTCGCGGTTGGCGCCATTGGCTGCGGGTGCGGCTGTCGGGCGCGGAAGGGGGACTGGGGCCGGCCTGGCTGGAGCGCTGGCTGGACTGGCTGAGTGCTCGCGATCTGCAGGAGCGGCAGGATTTTGCCGCCGATGCCGATTGGGCCATCCTGGAGCAGCAGCCGGTTCGGCCGCGCTTCTTCGTCTGGCTGCTGCTGGCGATCGTGTTTGCCGGTTTGGTGTGGGCGTCGCTGGCCCAGGTGGACGAGGTGGCGCGCGGCGAGGGCAAGGTGGTGCCCTCCAGCCAGATTCAGCGCATCCAGAGCCTGGACGGGGGTGTGGTGTCGGAGATTCTGGTGCGCGAGGGGAATCGGGTGCAGAAGAACCAGCTGTTGTTGAAGATCGACAGCACCCGTTTCGAATCATCGCTCAACGAGAACCGCGCACAGTACCTGTCGCTGCTGGCCAAGGCGGCGCGATTGCGCGCCATCACCGATGGCCAGGCCTTCGTGGTGCCGCCCGAGGTGCAACGCGAAGCGCCCGACATCGGGGCACACGAGCTGGAGCTGTACGGTTCGAAACGGCGCGAGCTCGAGGCCAACGTGTCGATTGCCCGCCAGCAGCTGGCGCAGCGCAACCAGGAACTGGTGGAAGTGCGGGCGCGGCGGGAACAGGCCGAGCAGGGGCTCGGCTATACCACCAAGGAGCTGCAGGTGACCCGTCCGCTCAAGGACACCGGGGCGGTTTCGGACGTGGATCTACTGCGGCTGGAGCGTGACGTCAGCCGCTTCCGCGGTGAGCGCGACATGGCGGCGGCACAGATTCCCAAGATCCAGGCGGCCATCGCCGAGGCGCAGCGCAAGATCGAGGAGGTGGAGTTGTCGTTCCGCAACCAGGCCAGCGCCGAGTTGTCCGAGACCCTCGGCAAGCTGAGCAGCCTGACCGAAACCCGGGTGGCGCTGAACGACCGGGTGAAGCTGGCCGAGTTGCGCTCTCCGGTCAACGGTACGGTGAAACAGCTGCTGGTGAACACCATCGGCGGCGTGGTGCAGCCGGGCAAGGACATCGTCGAAATCGTGCCGACGGAAGATACGCTGTTGCTGGAAGCGCGCATCCTGCCGCGTGACATCGCCTTTCTGCATCCGGGGCAAAAAGCCTTCGTCCGCTTCACGGCCTATGATTTCGCGATCTACGGAGGGCTGGACGCCACGCTGGAACAGATCGGTGCCGATACCGTCACCGACGACAAGGGCAACGCCTTCTATCTGGTACGGGTGCGGACGCGCAAGTCTTATTTGGGGAGTGCTTCCCGTCCGATCATTCCGGGCATGGTGGCCGAGGTGGACATCATGACCGGCAAGAAGAGCATCCTGTCCTATCTGCTCAAACCGGTGCTGCGTGCCCATAGCTATGCCATGACCGAGAGGTAAGGCCGTGACGATCCTGCTCGCGACCTCGAGTCTGTATCTGTGCCAACGCTGGACGGAGGCACTGGCCAACGACGACCCGGTGGTGGTGGACGACGGCGATCACCTGGACCGACAACTGGCCAGCGAGGCGCCGAGCGTGCCTCTGCTGCTGGACTTGGCTTGGTCGCACGCGCCGCGCGGCGATGCGGACTGGCAAGCGCTTGCCCGGCGATGCCGGCCGCTGGTGCTGGCCGATGCCCCGCAGGAGCAGCAGGGCCTGCACCTGTTCGGTCTTGGCGTGCGCGGCTATGGGCATACGCTGTCGCCGGCGATCATGCTGCGGCTGATGGTCGATACCGTCCTCAATGACGGGGTGTGGGTCGGCGCGGCGCTGATGGCGCAGATGATCGGCACCCTGTCCCGTGCCATCCCGGAGAAGCCGACGGTGGATGGCTGGCGCGATGCGCTCAGCGTGCGGGAGCAGGAGGTCGTGGAGCAACTGCTGACCGGTGCCAGCAACAAGCTCATCGCCCGTGAAATGGGTATCAGCGAGCGCACCGTCAAGGCGCACCTGAGCGCGGTGTTTGAAAAGCTCGATGTTTCCGACCGTTTGCAATTGCTGCTGAAGGTACGAAGTTAGCCGGGCTATTGCCCTTCAGTACAATAAGAACTTGTTGATCGGCCTCCTATGCTTACGGTATCCATTCACCGAGTATAGGGAGAAGCATCATGGCCATCACGACGCATGTTTCCAGCGAAATCGCCGTGTCGGGCGAAGCCAAGGTCGATAGTGTCCACGGCTCCGTCAGAGTCATCAATGGCCAGGGTGAAGTCCGTCTGCTCAAGGCGGGGGACATCGTCCACGTTGGCGAGCGGATCGTGGCGGATGCCGATGGCTCCGCCGTGCTGCTCACGGCCAGCGGCGACTCCCTGGTCATCGAAGGAGGGCGGCTGGTCGGTCTGGACGAGTCCATCCTCAATCCTCAGGCCGTTCCCGATACTCATGAAGCGGCGCTGCAGGCGCCGTCGGTGGAGCAGCAGGCCGCCTCGGACACCAATGCCATCCTGCAGGCCCTCGAGGCGGGTCAGGACCCCTTCGCGGCCTTGGCGCCGGCCGCAGCCGGCTTGAGCGGGGCCGGCGGCGAGGATGGCGGGCTCACCTTCATCCGCCTGGCGCGCATCACCGAGGGGCTGACCGATATCGGGCTGGTGGGTAGTTTCGATATCGCCAACGTGCAGCAGAACGACCTGGGCGGCACCTTGCCTGCTCTCTCGGTAAACAATGGTGTCACCATCAGCGACCTGACCCCGACGGCGCAGGGCGGCGAAGGCACGGTCTCCGAAGCGGCGCTGAGCATCGGCAGCAATCCGAGCGCGACCACCGAAAGCATGAGCGGCTCCTTCAAGGTGACGGCGGCCGACGGCCTGGACGAAATCGTCATCGGCGGGGTTAAGGTGGTCGACAACAACGCGCTGACGGCGAACACCACCATCATCACGGCGCTGGGCAGCACCATCACCATCACCGGGTTCGACCCGGCCACCGGGGTGGTGAGCTACACCTACACGCTGAACACGGCGGAAACGCACGCCAGCGGCGACGGCAACAACAGTCTGTTCGACAACGTGGCGGTGACGGCCACCGATGTGGACGGTAGCAGCAGCAACGGCACGCTGAGCGTGAACATTGTCGACGACGTGCCGACGGCAAGTCTGGACACTAACAGCGTTGCAGCCGGCACCGTTGGTCCGGTGACGGGCCAGGTGCTGACCAACGACGTGTTCGGCGCCGACGGCCCGGCCACGACATCGCCGGTGGGCGGTGTCGTGGGCATTGCGGCCGGCACCACTGCCGGCGGCGAAGACGCCAATGTCGGTACCCCGATCCATGGTCTCTACGGCACGCTAACGCTCAAGGCGGATGGCTCCTACACCTACACCCGCGACGTGGGCTCGCAGGGCGGTCATGACGACGTCTTCACCTACACCATCAAGGATGGCGACGGCGACCTGTCGCACACCACGCTGACCATCTCGATCGGCGACGCCACCCCGACCGTCTCGATCCCCGAGGCCGGCGGCAGCGACACCACCGTCTATGAAGCCGGCCTGCCGGCGCGTGTCGGCGAACCGGCCGGTTCGAATTCGGCCGCCACCTCCGAGACCACCTCCGGCAGCATCGGCTTCACCTCGCCGGATGGCATTCAAGCCGTGTCGCTCGGCGGCCATGTGCTGACCGGCACGTCGACGACGTTCCCCGTCGAGACATTGCCAAACGGCACGACGGGCCAACTGACGGCGAGCTATGTCTACGATGCCGCCACCGGCATCGGCA
>NZ_FXAG01000010.1 GCF_900177275.1 Pseudogulbenkiania subflava DSM 22618 | reverse complement strand
AACAGACCGTGCGCAAGCAAGAGGTTGAGGTCTTTTTGCAGAGTTTGGCTGAGCGATCCAGTCGTGAGCGGCCGACCTTGCTGATCCTGGATAACGCGCGGATGCACGCCGCCATCAGAGAAGATAAACGTGATGTCTGGTTGCTGGATCATGGGTTTCATCTCTGCTTTCTGCCAGCTTATAGCCCAGAGCTGAACCTGATCGAGCAGCTCTGGAAACAAGCCAAATACCACTGGCGACGATGTAAGACATGGGGTGCCACCGAATTGAAAAGCAAGGTGACCGACTTGCTGGATAGGGTTGGCACAGAACTCAAATTTAGTTATGCGTGATTACTTACAGTGTTGTCAGCCGATTGACTGTGAAATCTTGTCGCGGTCCAGCAAGGTTGCCAAATAGCGGCCTGTATGGCTCGCGGGATTGCCCGCCACCTGCTCCGGCGTGCCTGTGGCAATGATCTGTCCGCCGCCGGCTCCCCCCTCTGGCCCGAGGTCGATCAGCCAGTCGGCTGTTTTGATGACATCGAGGTTATGCTCGATCACCACCACGGTGTTGCCGTTGCCGCGCAAGCGATGCAGCACCTTCAAGAGCAGGTCGATATCGTGGAAATGCAGGCCGGTGGTCGGCTCGTCGAGGATGTACAGGGTGCGGCCGGTATCGCGCTTGGAGAGTTCCAGCGCCAGCTTGACGCGCTGCGCCTCGCCGCCGGACAGCGTGGTGGCCGATTGTCCCAGGCGGATGTAGCCCAGGCCGACGTCCATCAGAGTCTGTAGCTTGCGCGCCACGGTCGGCACCGCGTCGAAGAATTCCAGCGCGTGCTCCACCGTCATTTCCAGCACTTCGTGGATGGTCTGGCCCTTGTATTTCACCTCCAGCGTCTCACGGTTATAACGCTTGCCGTGGCAGACATCGCAGGGCACGTAGATGTCCGGCAGGAAGTGCATCTCGACCTTGATCACGCCGTCGCCCTGGCAGGCCTCGCAGCGCCCGCCCTTGACGTTGAAGCTGAAGCGCCCCGGACCGTAGCCGCGCTCGCGCGCCAGCGGCACCCCGGAGAACAGCTCGCGGATCGGCGTGAACAGCCCGGTGTAGGTGGCCGGGTTGGAGCGCGGCGTGCGCCCGATCGGCCCCTGATCGACGCTGATCACCTTGTCCAGGAGCTGCAGGCCGGTGATCTCGCGGTACGGCGACGGCTCCTCGCTGGCACCGTTGAGCTCGCGCGCCGCGATCTTGTACAGGGTGTCGTTGATCAGCGTGGACTTGCCCGAACCGGACACGCCGGTAATGCACACCAGCATGCCCAACGGCAGTTCCAGCGTGGTGTCCTTGAGATTGTTGCCGCTGGCCCCGGCCAGCACCAGCAGGCGCTCCGGGTCGACTGGACGGCGCTCGCTGTCCACCTCGATGCGGCGGCGCCCGGACAGGAAGGCCCCGGTCACGGAGCGCTCGCTGGCTTCGATCTCGCGCGGGGTGCCGGCAATCAGCACCTCGCCACCGTGCTCGCCGGCGCCCGGCCCCATGTCGACCACGTAATCGGCGGCACGGATGGCGTCCTCGTCGTGCTCCACCACGATCACGCTGTTGCCCAGGTCGCGCAGCCGCACCAGCGTCGCCAGCAGGCGGTCGTTGTCGCGCTGGTGCAGGCCGATACTGGGCTCGTCCAGCACGTACATCACGCCGGTCAGGCCGGAACCGATCTGGCTCGCCAGACGGATGCGCTGCGCCTCGCCGCCGGACAGCGTGTCGGCCGAACGCGCCAGACACAGGTAGTCGAGGCCGACGTTGTTTAGGAAGGACACGCGGTCGCGAATCTCCTTGATGATCTTCTCGGCCACCGCCTGTTTCTGGCCGCTGAATTCCACCTGTTCGAAGAAGCGCGCGGCTTCCTTCAGCGCCATCTGGTTGATGCCGTACAGGGTCTGTCCCGCCACGTAGACGTGGCGCGCCTCGCGGCGCAGGCGCGAGCCTTCGCAGTGCGGGCAGGGCTGGTTGTTCTGGTACTTGGACAGTTCCTCGCGCACCGCCAGCGAATCGGTTTCGCGGTAGCGGCGTTCGAGGTTGGGGATGATGCCTTCGAACGGATGGCTGCGGGTAAACTTGGCACCGCGTTCGGATAGATAGGTGAACTCGATGTTGTCGCGTCCCGAGCCGTGCAGCATGACGTGGCGCACCCGCTCCGGCAGGATTTCGAACGGCAGCTCGAGATCGAATCCGAAGTGTTCCGCCAGCGCCTGCAGCATCTGGTAATAGAACTGGTTACGCTTGTCCCAGCCCTTGATGGCCCCGGCGGAGAGGCTCAGTTCAGGATGCGCCACCACGCGCTTAGGGTCGAAGAAGGTGATCTCGCCCAAGCCGTCGCACTTGGGGCAGGCGCCCATCGGGTTGTTGAACGAGAACAGCCGCGGCTCCAGCTCGGGTAGGCTGTAGCTGCACACAGGGCAGGCGAACTTGGCGGAGAACCAATGCTCCTTGCCGGAATCCATCTCCACCGCGATGGCACGGCCTTCGGCGTGCCGCAGCGCGGTTTCGAAGCTTTCGGCCAACCTTTGCTGCAGGTCGGCACGCACCTTGAGGCGGTCGATCACCACCTCGATGGTGTGTTTCTTGTTCTTGTCGAGCTTGGGCACGGCGTCGAGCTCCGCCACCTCGCCGTCGACCCTCACCCGCACGAAACCCTGTGCACGCAACTCCTCGAACAGATCGGCATTCTCCCCCTTGCGCGCCATCACCACCGGCGCCAGGATCATCACCCGCGTCTCTTCCGGCAGCGCCAGCACGTGGTCGACCATCTGCGACACGGTCTGCGAGGCCAGTGGCACGCCGTGCTCCGGGCAGTGAGGCTCGCCGACGCGGGCGAACAGCAGGCGCAGGTAATCGTGGATTTCGGTGACGGTACCGACCGTCGAGCGCGGGTTGTGGCTGGTGGCCTTCTGCTCGATGGAAATGGCCGGCGACAGGCCCTCGATCAGATCGACGTCCGGTTTCTCCATCAGCTGCAGGAACTGGCGCGCATAGGCCGACAGCGACTCCACGTAGCGCCTCTGCCCTTCCGCGTACAGCGTATCGAAGGCCAGCGAGGACTTGCCGGAGCCGGACAGGCCGGTGATCACCACCAACTGATGGCGCGGCAGGTCGAGATTGATGTTTTTCAGGTTGTGGGTACGTGCGCCACGGATGCGGATGGAGTCCATGCCTCACTCACGATCAGTCGGGGAACCTGCTAATATACCCGACTTGGCGTGCCACGCTCCACCCGCATTGCAGCCCGGATCGTTACGGGGCGGGAGTCCGCCCCCGTTTTCACCACTAGCCGACATATAACAACACTGATGAATCCGCTTGAACTTCGTGCCAGCCTTGGTCTGGCCGGCGTGTACGCCCTGCGCATGCTGGGCATGTTCCTGATCCTGCCGGTGTTCGCACTCTACGCCCAGACCCTGCCAGGCGCCCACAGCCATACCGCCATCGGTATCGCCCTCGGCGCCTACGGCCTGACCCAGGCCTTCCTGCAACTCCCGCTGGGCATGCTGTCCGACCGCATCGGCCGCAAGAAGGTCATCTACGGCGGTCTGCTGGTCTTCGCCGCCGGCAGCTTTATCGCCGCCTGGGCACCGAACATCACCTGGCTCACGGTCGGCCGCGTCGTGCAGGGCGCCGGCGCCATCTCGGCCGCCGTCACCGCGCTGCTGGCCGACCTCACGCGCGAGGAAAACCGCACCAAGGCGATGGCGATGATCGGCATGAGCATCGGCACCACCTTCGCGGCCAGTCTCGTGCTCGGCCCGCTCATGGCGCACTACATGGGCGTCGACGGCATCTTCACGCTGACCGGCGTGCTGACGCTGGCCGCGCTGGTCGGCGTGAAATACCTGATCCCCGACCCGGCCGTGTCGCGCTTCCATTCCGATGCCGAAACCAACACCCAACGCCTGCCGGCCGTGCTGAAGCACCCGCAGTTGCTGCGCCTGAACTTCGGCATCTTCGCGCTGCACGCGGCGCAGATGTCGATGTTCGTCGTGCTTCCCTTCACGCTGATCAAGCACGGCCTCGACAAGGCGCATCACTGGCAGGTGTATCTGCCGGTGGTGATCGTCGGCTTCCTCCTGATGGTGCCGGCGATCGTCTACGGCGAGAAAAAGAGCAAGCTGAAGACGGTCTTCGTCGGTGCGGTGACGCTGATGACCGCCGCGCAACTCGGCATGGCGCTGGCGCTCGATTCGTTCTGGATGATCGTGCTGTGGCTTACGCTCTACTTCATCGCCTTCAATATTCTGGAGGCGAGCCTGCCGTCGCTGATCTCCAAGATCGCACCAGCCGACTCCAAGGGCACGGCCATGGGCGTGTATAATACCGCCCAATCGTTCGGCCTCTTCATCGGTGCCGCTGCCGGCGGCTGGCTGTACAGCCACTACGGCACGGGCGGTGCGTTCGGCTTTGCCGCCGCGCTGATGCTGGCCTGGCTCACGCTGGCCATCACCATGCAGCCACCGCAAGCCGTGAAATCGGTCATGTTCCACATCGGCGAAAACTGGCAGGGCAACGCCGCCCAGCTGTCGCAGCGGCTGGCGGCACAGCACGGCGTCAAGGAAGCGGTGGTGGTGATCGGCGAGCGCGTCGCCTACCTCAAGGTATCGCAGCAGGACTGGGACGAGGCCGCTGTCCAGCAATTGATTTTGGAAACTAACTGATGGTGCGGGCTGGCCCGGCACACCGAGGCAAACGCCATCGGTCCAGCGCCGGCGCTCAGCGCCATCCATTGCATTGAATCGGAGAATGACATGAACAGCATCACTTTCGACGGCCGCCTGGCGGCAGACGCCGAACTGCGTTACACCCCCAGCGGCGAACCGGTGCTGAGCTTCCGCGTGGCCAGCGACATCGGCTTTGGCGAGCGCCGCACCACCAACTGGTTCAGCTGCCAGGTATGGGGCAAGCGTGGCGAATCGCTGAAAAACTACCTGAGCAAGGGTCAGCAGGTGACCGTTTACGGCCAGCTCACCCTGCGCGAATGGGAAGACCGCGACGGCAACAAGAAGCTGTCGCCGGACGTGCGTGTGAACGAACTCAGCCTGCAAGGCGGCAAGCGCGACACCGCAATGGATGATGATAGCGGCTACGGCGCCCCGGCGCCGCGCCAGAGCGCCCCGTCCGCGCCGCCGGCCGCACCGCGTCGCATGGAGCCGAAGCCGGCCAGCAAGGCGGACGACTTCATGGACGACGACATTCCGTTCTGACGTAACCCTACATCACCATCGAAAACCGGGAAAGCACTGTGCAATCAGTCGATTGCATGGTGATTTTCCGGTTTTTTCTTTCCCAAAGGTCAGCGCAGGCGACAGGGCAGGTTTAGACCGCCGAGACGGAACCAGCGCGCCAAATTGTCGAAGTCGCGCTGCTCGCCCGCGGTCAGCCGGGCATAGCCATCACGCACCCGCTGCTCCAGCACCGCATCGATGTGGCGGCGCGGTGCACTGCGAAACAGCAGCATGAAAGGGGCCAGCGCGGTGCGGTAGACATGCAGCTCGCGCTCCAGCAGAGCGACGGCCTGCTGCAGTTCATCCTGGCTGAATGCGGCGCGCAAGGAATTGAGGAAGTCGATAGTGAAGAGCTCGGACTGCAGTTCAATGCGGTCATAGGCAAAGAAGCGCTGGGTGGCCCGACGCTTGAGTCGGCCGAAATCGGCCAGATAGACGCCGCCATCTGGACGCAGCACGCGGCGAATCTGCCACATGGCCAGCCCCAGCAGCTCGGTATCCGGCAGATGATGCAGCGACATGGTGCACAACACACAGTCGACGGCCGCATCGGCAAAGCCATCCAGGCGGCTGATATCGCCCTGCTGCAAGCTGACGTTTGGCAAACCGGCCTGCACTAGGTTTTCCCGCGCCAGCTCCAGCATGGCGACAGAGGCATCCAGCCCGATAAAGCGGGCGTCCGGGTGCAGCCGGGCAATCTGCAGCAACTGGTTGGCGGGGCCGCAGGCCAGGTCCAGCACCACGTCGCCGGGCCGGATCACCGGCAGCGACATGACGGCGTGGAAGAAATAAACGTAGTTCAGGATGCCGTTACCAAGGCCACTCAGCATGAAGGCCCGGATCTGGTCGGCATCCTCCATCAAGGCCTGCGGCTCCGGCTCGCGCGCCAGCACGGCCGACGACAGCCGCTCCAGCAGCAGATGGGCCATCATGACGGGGGCGGACACGTCAGAGCGTCCTTCCCGGCTGGTATACGCACATGCTGCGCCCCATCAGCAAACGGCCGGGCGGCTGGCGAGCCGGCGCCACAGCAGTAGCGGCAGGCGCAGGGCAAAGCCGAACATCAGGCGGATGTGCATCCAGGTCAGCAGGCGGTTGTCGCGCCAGTAATTGAAATGCGACACGCCCCCCTCCTCCGCCTGGAAATATTTCACCGGCGACGGCAGGTTGACCGGCGGCACGCCATGCCAGCACAGGCGGACAACGGCCTCCGGATCGAAGTCGAAACGGCGCATCCAGCGCTGCCCTTGCATGATCTGGCGCAGCGGGGCCACCGGATAGACGCGGAAACCGAACAGCGAATCGCCGATGCCCATCCACAGGGTTTCCAGGTTCGCCCACCAGTTGGAAATCTTGCGACCCTTGACCCGCAGGCTGGGCGCGCTGGCATCGAATACCGGCAGGCCCAGCACCATGGCGGCCGGCTGCTGCTGCGAACGCGCCATGAAGGCGGGAATCTGCGCTGCCGGATGCTGGCCGTCGGAGTCCATGCACAATACGTGGGTGAAGCCTTGCCGCGTAGCTTGCTCCAGCCCATGTAGCACCGCAGCGCCCTTGCCGCGGTTTTCCGGCAGCACGAACACCTGCAGGCCCCCGTCTTCGGCGGCCATCTGCAGCAACGTCTGCTCCGAGCCATCGTTGCTACCGTCCACGATCACCCATACCGGACTCCATTGCGCGCGGGCCGCACGCACCGTGTCGAAAACCTTGGGGCCGGGATTGTAGCTGGGGATGAGAACCACATGCGTCGTGGAAGAAATAGGCATGGCAGACTTACTGAATTGAAATAGGCACCCCGGTGCGGGATGCTGCTTGAATGGGGCAGAACTTAGCCGATAGCCAGCCTGCCGGTCAAGAATGAGGCGCCGCGAATGGCAAACACCTCAACCCACCCGTAATTCCGGGTCGATGGAAAGCCGGATCGACGCTTCGAAATACTCTTGCAAATGGCGTGCGGTTTCATCGCGATGGCCATGAGCCTCGAATTCCTTGCCGGGCACGGCGCGGTAAATCAGCGGAAATGCAGGTGGACGCCATATTTTCCAGCCCTTGCTCAAATAGGGCGAATTGGTGGTAATGATAATGGTCTGCAATGGCGCCTCGGCTTTTTGGGCAATCAGCGCCACCGAGCCGCCAATATCGTTCACCGGCTGTCGCGTGGTGCGGGTCCCTTCCGGAAAAATCATCAGCACCGAGCCCTGCTGCACCGCACGGATAGCGGCACGGAACATCTGCTCCGGATAGCGGTTGGAAACATAGCCGGCAAGGTAGGCCCCAGCCCCCAGAAACAGATTGGAGCTGATGCTGGCTTTCATCAGACAGACCGCCCGGGGAATGCGAGACAACACCAGAAAGGCATCGATCATGCTCGGATGATTGGGTACCAACAGCATACGCTCCCGGCCGTTCAGCCGATCAAGCGCACGCAAATCCAGCCGCATCAACCCGCTCGCCTGGGCTCCGGCCAGAAAACAGCGGCAGATGGCACTGATGGTCCACTGCACCAGCGGCTGCCGCAACGGTCTGGGCGCCAGCAGCAGGGGCAAGGCGGCAATGTTGCCCAACAGCAACATGGAGCCCAGCCAGCACAACATCAGGTAAAACAGGACGATCTGGAACAGCCGGAAACAGCGATTCAACATTATTTCAAATTTACTCCCGGCTTCCGGCCAGCCATCTTTTCTTACCAGGCAGGCCAGAACGGCCAATCATTCCGGCAGGCCAGAGCCCGGGATGGATTTAAGGGTGACTGACAGCTGTCATTGCATTGTTGGCATGCTGCTAAAGCGCTTGAGGAATCAAGCCCAAGGCAACGCATATGCCATAATTTTACTCTATAATTACCACCTTTTGGTACATGCCACGTCTTGGGTTGAACGCTCATGTTAGAACAAATCATCAAAAACTATCTGGTCAATACCAAGGGCAAGGATCCCGCCCTGTTTGAAGATTCGACGCTGCAGGTTTCCGCCCTGGAGCTCGACTCGCTGGACATGGTGGAGATGCTGTTCGAGATCGAGGATCGCTGCGGCTTCCAGTTGCCAGACCCCACCCGCTACCCGCAGATGAGCTTCCGTGACATGCTGGCCGATATCGAAGCTGCCATTCGCGAACACAACAACGGCGAACTGCCGGAACTCAGCCTCGAAGAGAACAAATAGTGGCCAAGGTTTTGATTACCGGCATGGGCGCCATCAGCCCGCTCGGTGCCGACCTGCCCACCAGCTTCGCCCAGGCGCTGGCCGGCCACTGTGCCATTGGTGCCGCCACCCCCGACATCGCCAAATGGCTACCCAATGTATTGCTGGCCCAGGCAGCCGCCGATCCGGCCAGCAAGCTTAACGGCAAGCACGCCAGCCTGGACCGCGCCAGCCAGTTTGCCCTGGTGGCTGCCAACGAAGCGCTGGCTGAGGCCAACATCGCCGCCGCGCCCGCCGACTCGCGCCGCTTCGGTGTTTATGTCGGCATCGGCCTGGGCGGCGCCCATACCCTGGACGGCCTGTACAGCCGCTTCCAGTCCGCCGTACAAAGCGAAGGCAAGCGCAATCCCGTAGTGGTGCACCCGCTGACGGTTCCGCGCATGATGTCGAACGCCCCGGCAGCCGCCATTTCCATGGGCTACGGGCTGCACGGCCCCAGCCACACCTATTCCGTTGCCTGCGCATCTTCCGCCGTCGCCATCGGCGAAGCCTTCCGTGCCATCCGCGACGGCTATCTGGACGCCGCGGTAGTGGTAGGCTGCGAAGCCATGCTGACGCCCGGTGCCATGATGGCCTGGAATGCGCTGCGCGTGATGGCCAAACCGCAAGCCGCCGATCCGTCACGCAGTTGCCGCCCCTTCTCGCAGGACCGGAGCGGTTTCGTGCTGGGCGAAGGTGGTGCCGCCATCGTGCTGGAAAGCGAGGCCCGCGCCGCCGCTCGCGGCCAGAGCGCACTGGCCGAGCTGTGCGGCTATGGCTGCAGCAGCGATGCCGCCCACCTTACCGCGCCTTCCAGCGCCGAACAGATCAACGCCATGCAGCAGGCGCTGGACGATGCCGGGTTGCGGGCAGAAGATATCCAGTACCTGAACGCCCACGGCACGGCGACCGATGCCGGCGACGTCACCGAGACCGAATCCATCCGCGGCGTGTTCGGCTCGGCGGCCGGGCAGTTGGCCATCAGTTCCACCAAGTCAATGCACGGCCACCTGATCGGCGCCAGCGGCATCCTGGAGTTTGCCCTCAGCGTGATGGCGATGAACAGCGGCTCGCTGCCCCCTACTGCCACCCTGGAGCAGGCGGACCCGCGCTGCGATCTGGATTTCATCCCGCTGACCGCGCGCCATGGCTGCGACATCCGCGCCATCATGTCCAACTCCTTCGCCTTCGGCGGCAGCAACGCTTCGCTGGTGGCACGACGCCTCCCCGCATGAGCGAACAGGACTACCAGTACCCGATGCGGCTGCAGCGCGGCGATATCGAACAGATATTGCCGCACCGCGGCACCATTTTCGTCTGCCAGCAACTCACCATCGAGGGGCCGCACCAGTTCCATGGTGTGGCGAGCTGGCCGCACGACAATGCGGTGATCCAGGGCCACTTTCCGGGCATGCCCATCGTGCCGGGGGTAATGCTGATCGAGTCGATGGCGCAGTTTGCCGGCGCCGGGCTCTTGGCCGGTGACCCTTACGTCAAGACCTTGCCGCAGGATTCGGTCGGCGTGCTGGCGGCGGTACGCAATTGCTGGTTCAAGCAGCCGGTGCTGCCGGGACACGATGTGGAGTTTTTCATCCAGTGCCGCCAGATGGCGCCCTTGCTGGTGCAGGTCAACGCCCAGGTGAAGGTGGCGGAGCAGGAAGTGGCCAAGCTGGAAGTGGCGCTGGCCTATGCGCCGCGCAGCCAGTTGCAAGCGGCCAGCGCGGCCGGCTGACCACGGCCGGCCGCGTGCTGGTGCTCAGAACCGGTTTCAATATCTCGCGAGCGAAGGGTCAGCCAAGGCGAAATGGGGCGAAAAAGCGGAATGTACATTGAGTACATGAGCATTTTGAGCCGCGTTTCAACGCCGGATCACCCGAGCGCAGCAGCCTCGTAGCCCGGATAGCGCCGCTAACAAAACCTAGCGCAGCGGTCCTGCATAGGCGCGCGGCCGCAGAAAACGAGGCGTAGCCGAAGTTTCTGCGCAGCTACATGCAAGTAGTACGGCAAGCGTTTGCTGGGCGAATCTGTTGTGAGAGATTCGCACGCGAGCGCAACAACGGCAGGAAGGTTTTGTTGGCGGCGGCGCTTAGATCATGCCGCCATTGATGGAAATCACCTGGCCGGTAATGTAGCCCGCATGCTCCGATGCCAGGAAGCCGACCAAGCTGGCGACTTCCTCCGGCTTGCCCACCCGCTTCATCGGCACCATCTGTGCCACCATCTCCTTGTCGAACACATCCTTCGACATTTCCGACTCGATGATGCCCGGCGCCACCGCATTGACGGTGATGCCGCGGCTGGCCAGTTCGATGGACAGCGACTTGGTGGCGCCGTGTAGCGCGCTCTTGGCGGCGGCGTAGTTGGTCTGGCCGCGGTTGCCGGCCAGCGCCGCCACCGAGGTGATATTGATGATGCGCCCCCAGCGGGTACGGATCATCGGCATGGTCAGCGGCTGGGTGACGTTGAAGAAACCATGCAGCGAGACATCGATCACCCTATACCACTGCGCCGGCTGCATGCCGGGAAACACCGCGTCGTCGTGAATGCCGGCATTATTCACCAGCACCTGCACCGGCCCCTGCTCCAGCAGGGCCTCCAGCGCCGCCGCCGTTGCCGCGGCATCGGCCACGTCGAACTGCACTGCTTCGGCCGAGTGGCCCTGTTCTCGCAATGCCTGGCCCAGTTGCTCTGCCGTCTGCAGATTATTGTTGGCGTGAATGATGACGTGGAAACCGTCGGCCGCCAGCCTCTGGCTGATGGCTGCGCCGATGGCGCCGCTGCCACCGGTAATCAAGGCTCGTTTCATGGTTTACTCAATTCGTTGTTTTGCCCGCCAGCGCGTCGGCGTCCAGCACCACGCCCAGGCGGCCGCTGACCAGCAGCTTGTCGCCGGCATGCAGGGTGAAGCGGTACAGGGCATTGATCTCGCTGCCGGAGAGGCGCTGGGCATGGATGCACAGCGGCTCGGCCACGTCATCCAGCCGGCGGCAATGCCAGCTCAGCTCGCGCACACTGGTGAGGTAGCCGGCTCGCGCCGGTGCGCCGTCGCCAGCCAGCAGCGCGCCATGCACCGCCATGGCCTGGGCGGCGTATTCGATGGCATTGGCCACGCCAAGGCGGCCGGCAGCGCGCAGCGGATTGTCCGGCTGAAGATGACTGTCGGCATGGCAGACGATGTCGGTTTCGTCCCAGCGCTCCACCCCGGACAGCAGGCACATGCTGCCCTGGTGGGGAATGCGCGCGGCGATCCAGTCGCGGTCCATCATGCCGTCAGCTCGATGGCGAGACGGCAGTCGTCCAGATAGTCGATCACCACCCGCCCTGGCTGGCCGCTGGCCAGCAGGCGCAGCAGCGGCAGGCAGCGCGCGCTGGGAATGCTCTGGCGCAGCGCTTCCAGTTGCGCGTCGTCCATGGTGGTGGGCGCTTCCTGGCTGAAGCTCAGCCGCAGCGCGGCCTTGCTGGCTGCGGTGCGCACCGGGCTCAGCACCATGCCTACGCCGAGCGGATAGGGAATCGGACGCAGGGCATGCAGCGGTTCCGGGTAGGCGGTATCGAAGGAAATCAGCAGACAAGGCTTGCCGGCGCTGTGCGCCTGGGTCACGGTTTCCAAGAGGCCGGCGCCGAAAGTCGCATCGTAGGCGCACAGGCTGGTGGACGCCTCGGTGCACTGGGTGGCAATACCCCAGTAACCGGCCGGCGCGTTGTGCACCGAGTTGTGAAAACGGGTGGGCGATACCATGCGCTCGGACGAGGCCAGCACTTCCAGCAGACTGTGGCAGTTTTCGCAGTCGCCACCGGTGGAACTGAACACATTGGGCAGTTGGGCCGCCTCCGCGCCGGCGTCTTCGACTGCCGCGAGCCCCACCGCCATCGATAGCTTGACCGCTGTTCCGGCGCGGCGGCGTTCGGTCGCCGGCAGGATGGCGGGCGCCGCCAGCCGGACCTCTTCGGCCTGGAACGGCTGCTGCCCCAAGAGGCGCGGCGCGGCCTCGGCCCAGTCGTTCATGCCCGGGCCCAGCAGGCTCAGCCCCTCGAGATAAATCGTTGCCGTACTCATGCACCCACCCGCGTGAAAACCAGACTGCAGTTGCTGCCGCCGAAACCGAAAGAATTGTTCAACACGTGGCGCAAAGGGCGCTCCACCGTGGTCAGCAGGTAATTGCACTGCAGGCGCGAATCAAGCTGCTGCGTGCCCACCCCGCCCGGCATCACCCCGTTGTCCAGCGCCAGCGCACAGATCAGGGCTTCGATGCCACCGGCGGCGCCCAGCGTATGACCGGTGTGGCCCTTGGTGGAGCTACAGGGCGTGGCGTTGCCGAACAGCGCCAGCACCGCGGCACCTTCCGCCGCATCGTTGCTGGGCGTGGCGGTACCGTGCAGATTGATGTAATCGATGTCGCCCGGCGCCAGGCCGGCCTGCTGCAGCGCCTGGGCCATGGCCGCCTTGGCGCCGAGGCCTTCCGGGTGCGGCGAGGACATATGGTAGGCATCGCTGCTTTCGCCCACGCCGGTCAACAGGATATCCCCGTCCTGCGGCTGTTCGGCACGCTCCAGCAAGGCAAACGCCGCGCCCTCGCCCACCGAAATGCCGTCACGCTCACCGTCGAAGGGGCGACAGGGATTGGACGACACCAGTTGCAGCGAGGAGAAGCCGTAGATGGTGGTCAGGCACAGGGTATCGACGCCGCCGACGATGGCGGCATCGATGAGGCCGGCCTCGATCATGCGCTGTGCGGTACCGAATACCTTGGCACTGGAGGAACAGGCGGTGGACACCACCGCCGCCGGGCCGGCGAGGCCGAAGAAGCTGCGCACAAAGTCCGCTACCGAATAGGCGTTGTGGGTTTCGCGATAGCGATGCTCCGGCGGCAGTGCGCCGCTCTGCGGGTCACGCTGACGGTAGGCTACTTCCGAACTGAGGATGCCGGAGGTGCTGGAGCCGAGGAACACCCCGACCCGGCTGGCGCCGTAGCGCTGCACGGCCTGCCGCACCCGGGGAATGAAGCCGTCCTGCTCCAGCCCCAGCTGGGCCAGCCGGTTGTTGCGGCAGTCGTAGGGCGCCAGATCCTGCCGCAGCGCGACCTCATCCAGGCCGGCGACTTCTCCGACGCAGACATCGAATTCGACGGTCTCCCAGCGCTTTCTGACGATGCCGCCGCGCTGCCGGCGCAGGGCATCGAGATGGGAGGCCAGGCCAGCGCCCAAGGCACTGGTCAGGGTATAGGCACTAAGTCGGAGAGCTTGCATAAACGACCGGACGGATCAGCATGGGTTGCGAAAGAAAGGGCGGGCCGGATGGAAAAACCCATGATCAGGCGGATTCACAGGCCTGTTTCAGGGTAACCGGCTTCAGTTGGCGCGCAGCCAACTCCTCTAGCAGGCGCGGCAACACGGCCAGGATAATCGGTTTGCCGTCGGAAGTGAGCGCGGCATTGCCATCGTGCAGCAGCAGTATATCGCCCGCGGCAAGATTGCGAACGAGCCGGGCATACACCGTGTCGGGATCACGGACGCGCGTATCATAGCCGCGCCGGGTCCAGCTCGCAAGAAACACCCCGGAGCGCTGCAGCAGCGGGTCGAGGAAGGGATTGCGCAAGCCAGCAATGGGCCGATAGAACAGCGGCTGCCGACCCGTGATCGCCTGCAGCGTGGCCTGGCCCTCGCTCACTTCGCCACGCCAGCCAGCCGGCCCGAACAGGGAAGTATGCTTGCGGTGGCGTTGGCCATGGTTTTCGATGTCATGCCCCTCCGCCACGGCGCGGCGGCACAGATCGGGGTGGCGCAGCGCGCGCTCGCCGATGCAGAAGAAGGTGGCCGGCACCTGGTACTGGCGCAGTATCTCCAGCACGGCCGGAGTCACCGCCGGGTCCGGGCCGTCGTCGATGGTGATGGCCACTTCACCGCGCCGGGCGGCGGCAGCAGGCAGCCGGGTCAGATTGCGCCCCAGCAGCGCACAACGCGGCAACAGCCCGGCCAGCGCGATGCCGCCATGCAGCAGGAACAGCGCCAGCAGCAGCCACGGCCAACTGGACGGCCGCATGAGCAGGGCCAGCACGGCCAGACCATGCAGGGCGATGCACAGCTTGAGAAACGGCGAGACCCGCCATGGCTTCATGCTTGCTCCTTTACCGACAACAGTTGGGCCGGCAGCGGGCCGTGATCCAGCCAGTGCTGCCATAGCTGCTGCCAGACCGGCCAGTGGTGCTCGCCGGCCACGCGGTGCACCCGTTGCGGCGGCAGCAGGCAGGCCAGCATCTGCTGCCCGGCAACAAAACGGTCTTGCTCCGCCATGCCCAGCCATGCCGGGCAGTCATCTTCGTCGATCGCCGCCTGTTGGCGCAGCCAGTGCCACCAGATGCGCTCGTCCTGCCGCGAGGAAGCCGGGCTGTCCGCCCAGGCGTGCGGTCCGCCGGCAGCACTGATTTCCTGCAGGATGTCGGCGGTGCCGGGATACGGCGCCAGCAGCTTGATCCCCGCCAGATGCCGGCTGTACAGGGCGGCATAGTGCAGCGCGTTGAAAGCGCCCAGCGAGATGCCAGCCAGCCAGATACGGCGATAACCGGCTTCCAGCGCCGGCGCCATCACCGCTTCATGCAGACTCTCGGCCACGGTGCCGGCCATTACCTGCTGGTAGCCGACCTCGGCCAGCACGATGTCGAGCGGCAAGCCACGCTGGCGAACCGCCGCCACCATCCCCTGGGCGATCAGGTCTTCCAGGCTGGCCTTGGCCGGCGGCAACAGCACCAGCAGGCTGTCCGCCCGCTGCGCCGGCTGCCATCGTTCAAGAATGGTGCGCACGGGGACGAATCCTCGCCATCATGGCGGAGAACACCAGCGCCAGCAAAGCGCCGATCGCCACGGTACTGCCGATGAAGGACAGCACCGGCACGCTGGACGTCCCCAGCAGGCCGAAACTGGTCACCGTCGCCAGGTTAGCCACCACCAGCGATACTTCCACCTGGCGCTGCTCCACCTCGTTGCCCAACTGCTGCTTGTTGGCAAAGAACAGCGCGTAGTTGGAGCCGATGGCCACCACCAGCAACAGCCCCACCAGATGCAGGATGGTCAGCTGGATGCCGCTGGCGTCGAAAATGGCGACCGTGCACAGCACGGCGCAGCCCAGCGGAATCGTCACCCGCACCGCCTGCACCCAGCCGCAGGTCACGCCCAGCAGCAGCAGGATGGCCAGGCTGCCCAGCGAGGAGAACACCAGCGCCTCGTGGGTGTAGCTGTCGAAGATGGCGGTGGTTTCCTCCAACAGGTCGATCACCGTCACCTGTTCCAGTTGATGCCGCTCCAGCGCCGCCCTCACCTTGTCCAGTGCTATCTGGTCGCTCTGCGCGCCCTCGCCGGTCGGCCGCAGCGGCATCAGTACCAGGTAGCCATTGGGACGCTTGATCAGCATCGAATCCAGCAACACACTGGTCGCACTGCCCTGCAGGCTTTGCCGGCTCAACAGCGGCTGGCTGCGGCTGCGCTCCACGTCCGCCAGGAAGCCCTGCAGCTGGTTCGCCTGCAGCGGCATGCCATCCAGCGCCCGGTCAAGACGCCGGCTCGCCTCGACGGCATGCGGCAGCGCCGCCTGGCGCGCACGCTGGCTGGCCTGGCTGGGCAGCAGTTCGTCCGGGGTGTGGAAACCGCCGATGACGCGCTGACGGGCCAGCTCGCGCAGTACCGGGCGGGTGCGTTCGGCCAACTGCAGCGCGCTTTCCTGATTGGGCGCGCTGAAGCTGGCGACGTAGCGCATGTCGTTGCCGCCCAGATCGCCACGCAGTTCGGCGTCCAGCTTGTTCTGTTCTTTGGAAATGGAGCTGAGCGCATTCAGCTGGCGGTTCCAGATGTCTTGCGGGTTGAACACCAGTACCGCCACCGCCGCCAACAGGGCCGCCGCCATCACCCAGCGCATGCGGGTGAGGAAATCCAGGCTCTTCTGCAACAGCAGGCCCGGGCCGCTCAAATCGCGCAGGTTGAGCCGGGCCGGCATCAGGCCCGGCAGGATGTAGCGAGTCACCAGCGCCGCCGTGACCAGCCCGCTGATGGAGTACAGCCCGAGCTGGGACAGGCCGGGGAAGCTGGAGCACATCAGCGCGGCAAAGCCGGTGATCGAGGTGAGCACCCCCAGCCGGATGGTGCGCCAGAAATGACGCGGTTCGTTGCCGCCAGCGCGCTGGATGAACAGGTAGATGGAGTAATCGACCGCCTCACCGATCAGCGTGGTACCGAAACCCAGTGTCAGTCCATGCACGTGACCGAAGCCCAGGCTGACGCTGGCCACACCCACCAGGGCGCCCGACAGTACCGGGATCAGCCCCAGCAGCAGCAACGGCAACGAGCGGTACACCAGCAGCAGCAGTGCCACCACCAGCACGGTACCCAGCGTGGCCAGCCGCTCCACCTCGCTCTTGATGGTATCGCGCGAGGCCACCGACATCACGCTGGTGCCGCTCATCACCAGCCGGGTGGCGACGTGGCGCGCCGGCAGGTGGTCGAAGGTTTGACGGACGTCCGCCAGCGCCGCCGCCTGGGCGTCGGTGTCCAGCCCGGATTCGGCCAGCTGCAGCAGCAGCACGGCGCGCTTGCCGTCGCGCGACACCCAGATATCGTCGCTGCTGTTGGGCTGGCTCTCGCCGATGAACTGGTCGAGGATTTGCAGGGTTTCGCCGCTGGGATCGCGCGGCAGAATCTTCTTCACCACCAGGCCGGCGTCGCCGGCCATGGCATCCAGCGTGTCCTGGACGGCGGCGCGCAGGCCGTCGGCGCTGAAGCGCTGCGGCGTGACTGCCGGGCTCAGCAGGTAACGGTTGTTGAAGAAATACTGCTGGTCGCGCTGCTGGATCTGGCTATCGCCGTTCTGCACCGAGGTGAAACGCGGGTTGTGCGCCAGCTGGCTCACCAGGAGGCGCGACAGGCGGCCGCGCTCGGCCTCGTCGCCACCTTCGATACCCACCAGCACGATACGGGCGATGGCGCCGTCACGCAGCTGGTCGATCAGCATCTGCTGGCGCGCACTGGGCACCTTGGGCATGAAGGCCGACAGGTCGGCGACAAAGCGGGTCTGAACGATCACCAGCACCGAGGCCAGCATCAGCGCCAGCCAGACAAACAGCGCCAGTTTGTGGTGGCGTGGCTTCATTTGGCGCTGGTGCTGGTAATGGCCATTTCCGAACGGTCACCGTCGGCTTGCAGGAATTCGATGGTTTTTACCTGGGCCTGCTTGCCGGCGATGCGGATCTGGCTGATCACCTTCTGCATGCGCGGCTGGATCGGCGTGAGATTCAGCTTCCACTGCTCGGCGTCACCACTCAGTGCCAGGGTATAGAAGCGTTCCAGCCCGCCGCGGTCGCCGGACAGTGTGGCGCGGATGCTTTCGACAAAGGCCGCCACCTCGGGGCGGTCGGACAGCGCCACCGTCATCTTGCGGCCGTCGCTGCGCTCCAGCACCAGCTTGTTGCCTTCCAGCACCACCGATTCCGCCTTGGGCTTGAGCGTGCGCTTCTCCAGGCGATCGGGCGCGGTGAAGGCCAGCTCACCGGACGACTCCAGCGGCTGCTTCAGCATGGCGATGTATTTCTTCTCGACAAAGGTGGCCGTACCGGATTTTTTCTGGCCCAGCATCTGCATCAGATCCGCCACGCTCAATTCCGCCGCCTGGCAAAGACCCGCCGCCAGCAGCACGGCCAGACCGGCCAACGTCTTGCTCATGATAGGTGCACGCATGATCGGTTTAGCTTTCATCCCAAAAATCGTAAAAATTGAACCAGTTGAATGGGTAGGCACGGCAATGACGTTCCAGCGCCGCCACGTATTTATCGAGCAGCGCGGCCATCGCTTGTTCCCTGCCCTGGCGTCCCGTGCCGGAAAAATCCTCCAGCAACTCGAAATGCACGCGGTAGCGGTTGCCGCCCAGATAGATGCCGGCCATGAAGTACACCGGGTGCTTGAGCATGACCGCCATGCGGAAAGGGCCGCTGGGAAAGCGCGCCGGCGCGCCCAGCAGCGGGCGGCTCAGATACTGGTCCGGCCCGGAGGCGCGGTCGGCCAGGATGCCGACCAGCGCGCCCTCCTCCAGCCTGCGGTGCACGGTCAGCATGGCGTCCAGCGTCCCCAGCGCGATGATGTCCTGCTGCGCCTGCGGGTTGATGGCCTGCAGGGCCTGGTTGATCTGGCGGGCATTCTCCGGATACATCGCCATGCTCATCTGCAGCTCCGGATGGCTGCGCGCCATCGCCCGCAATACCTCGAAGCTGCCCAGATGAGCGCCGAACAGCAACAGCCCCTGGCCGCTGTCGTAGTAGCGGTGCAGCGTCTCAGTGCCGGACAGATCGATGTGGAAATCGTCGAAACGGTCGCGCAGCAGATAGACCCGGTCGTGGATGGTGCTGGCGAAGCTCAGCACATGCCGGTACAACTCGTGCCAGCGCGGCGACCGCCCCAGGCTGCGCGTCAGATAGGCGCGGGACGCTGCGCGCGCCTTGCCGCCGAACAGCAGGAAATAGGCGGCGATGCCGTACAGCACCAGCCGCGAGCAACGCCGCCCCAGCAGGCTGGACAGCGTGGACATGATGCGCAGCCAGAAGCGGTTGCCGCGTTCGCGCTGCTGCATCCAGGCCGGCGCGGCCGGCTGCGGTCCCGAGGCGGTCGGCTCGCTCACCCGGCCTGCTCCACGGCGATGGCGAACTTGCCGTCTGCCACCTTGCGCTGTTCATGGAAGATGGCGAACGCCACCGCCGCCGCGTCCTGACGGAATTCCAGCCGCAGCGACTGCCCCGGGCTGACTGGGTTGTGGAACTTGGCCAGCAGCAGCCCGCCCAGTTGCAGTTGGCAGGCGTCCTCGATGGCCAGCATGGCGTGATCGAGCAGCACCACGCCCGGCAGCACCGGACGGCCGGGGAAATGCCCGGCGTAGGCCGGATGATCGCTGGGGATAGGGAGTGTGGCGTGCTGCATGCTTAGTCCCGCTTAGGAAGGTGTTGCACGATCAGGTCCTGCAGGGTGCGGGCCAGTATCTTGCCGTTGCCGTCGCGCGGCAGGGTGGCGACGAACACCACGTGGCGCGGCAGGAAGACCGAATCGATGTGCTGGCGCAGGCCGGCCAGAATCCGCGCACGGTCCAGCCCCGGTGCGACCACGAAGGCGGCCAGGCGCTCCACTTCGCCGTTGCCGCTGCGCTCGGGTATGCAGAATACGCCGTCCACCACGCCGGGCAGGCCGGTGAGCGTGGCATTGAGGAAGGACAGTGAACTGCGCTTGCCGGCGACGTTGATCATGTTGGCCTTGCGATCCACCAGGCGGAAGCGCTGCGGGCTGAACAGCTCGAGGGTGTCGTTGAGCATCTGCGGCGTTTCATACACCTCGCCCACCGCCCAGAACTCGTCGTCACGCTGTTCCAGCGTGATGCCCTGCAGGGTCTGCCAGTGGCTTTCCCGCTCGGTCTCGCGGGTGGCGACCTGGCCGGTTTCGGTGGAGCCGTAGATTTCCAGCACCGGGCAACCCAGCTGTTGCCGGGTCTGTGCGGCCAATTCCACCGATAGCGGCGCGGTGGCCGACAGGATGACGGCGATGTCCGGCAGGGCGATGTCCGCCTCCAAGAGCTTGCGCAGGTGGAACGGGGTGATCACCAAAAGGCGCGGGGCCGGCATTTCTGCCAGGCTGGCCGCGATGTCGGCCGGGAAGAAGGGGATGTGCGGCGACATGCGCCCGCCGCCGAGAATGGGCAGCAGCACGCTGGACTCCAGCCCGTACATATGACGGATGGGCACCGTACCCACCACCGAGCACGGTGCGCCGGCCCCTGCCCATACCCGCTCGGCCCCGGCCAGGACGGCCAGCCGCAAGCGGCCGAAGGTCTTGTAGTGCGGCATCGGCGTGCCGGTGGAGCCGGAGGTGTACATGCAGGCGACACGCTGGTCGAAGGGAATCAGCGGCATCTCGGTCGCGGCCGGCGGCACCGGCGGCGGCAGGACATCCACCCGGAAATACGGCAGGCCCTCCACCGGGCAGGCGGCCTGGTCGCCCAGCACCAGGAGGCCCGGCTGCTCGGCCGCCACCATGGCGATATGCTCGGGCGCGGCCGAATTGGGCAGCACGGTGAGCATGCCGCGGGCGATGGCGGCGAACAGCGCGACGGCAAACCAGTAGCGGTCGGTGCACAGGTTGGTCACCCGCTGCCCTTCGGGCAGCGCGGCAGCCAGCGCCATCACGTGGGCGAGGAAAGTCTCCCGGTCAATCGCCTTGCCCTGGCGAAAGGTAAAAGCGGCATGGCGGTCGGCATCGGGAAGCAGCGGAATCAGGCTCATGGAACGGAAAGGATCAAGGTCGGCAGTTCGGGACTAGTCAGCGGCGTCCCGGCATTGCGTGTATTTGCGATAGGACTGGATGGTCTGGGCGATGCTGAAGTGTGGCTGGCCCGGCAGCGCGCGCAGACGGACCAGGTATTCGCCACCGAACATCAGCCCCAGCGACAGCGGGGTGAACAGCGAGGCGAACAGCGCCCAGGTGGCGAGCTCGGCAAACGCGAACAGCAGCAGCGAAATGCCGGCACTGGCCGCAAAGTACAGCGTCCAGGCCAGGGTGACTTTCCAGGTGTAGTGCAGGTAGCGCGCATCCAGCGGATCGGCGCTGGCAAAGCGGGCAATGCGCGAGCACAGGGCGCCCTCGTGGCTGCCCAGGGTGCTGCCAAACATGATGCCGAGGCTGGTCATGATGCCGGCGTGCTGAAAGAAGTAGAGCCAGGCGGCGTGCGACAGCAGGCGATCGAGATTCAGGGCAACGGCCAGTAGCACGCCCGTGCACAGCAGCATGGCCGGCAGGCGGAAGGCGGAGTTCCAGCAGGCGACAATCACTCCGAGAGTCAGCGGGGCGGCACCGATCAGCACGGCGTACAGCGGCGGCTGGCTGGAGGACGAGGCCAGGTAATCAAATACCAGGTAGGCCCCGGCCACCAGGGCCAGCAACACCAGGCGCACGGTGCGCCATAGCCCGGTCATTTGCTGCGGTGCTCGCGGATATAGGACGCCAGCGCGCGCAGGGAGGCAAAAATGGTGGAGTTGTCTTCGCTGTCAGCTTTCATCTGCACACCGTACTGCTTGGACATCACCAGTGCGATTTCCAGGATGTCGATAGAGTCGATCCCCAGCGCGTCACCGTACAGCGGCGCCTCAGGAACGATGTCTTCGGGTGCGATATCAAAGTTCAGCGCGGTAACGATATGCCCGGCGATTTCACGTTCCAGAGCCAGATCCGGTGCAGTAGCTTTTTCCATAATTTGAAATAAATAGGGTCTTGTTTAAAGGAAATGCTGACAATCGCCAACGTCGCGCAGTTTCGGTATCATCGCCCTGCCGATTGAAACATGTCATGGGTATAACCTTTCGACATGCCTTTCCGGCACCAGCTAAAGTCTGCGCGCGCGCGCGGAAAATCCAATCGCGGAGTATAACAAATATTCCCATCGGCATACCACCGCCACCGCCCGGACACCATTTTTCGAGGAGCCGTTTTGAACAAGGGAGTGATCAGCAAGCCCCCCGGCCAGGCCGGGATCATGGCCACCATTCTGGCCCACTTCTGGTTCAAGATGTTCGGCACCATGGGCTTCACCTCGGTGTTTTTTGTCGGGTATGTGTACTTGTTGCGTCACCCGGCCTCCGCGGTCACCATCATTCCCGCCACGCCGCTGGACCAGTGGCTCGGCTTCCAGCCATGGGCATTGCCGGTTTACCTGTCGCTGTGGGCCTATGTTTCCCTGCCGGCGGTATTGATGCTGAGCCGGCGTGAAATTGTCGAGTACGGTTTTCGGGTTGCCCTGCCCTGCCTAGCGGGGCTGGCGATATTCTATTTCTGGCCCAATGCCATCGCACCGGCCGATATCGACTGGAAGCAGTATCCCGGCGTGGCCTTCCTGAAAAATGTCGACACGGCGGGCAATGCTTTTCCTTCGCTGCACGTGGCCACCGCCGTCTTTTCCGCCCTCTGGCTGCACTGGCGCATCCGGCTGCTGCGGCTGGGCCGCGGCCTCGAATGGCTCAACATCGTCTGGTGCGTGGCCATTGCCTATTCCACCATGGCGGTCAAGCAGCATGTGGCGCTCGACGTGCTGGCCGGCACGTTGCTGGGGCTGGGCACGGCCTGGCTGACCGGCCTGAAGGCCCACGCCTGCGGCGGCAGCCTGCCGCAGCCGCGTTGAGCCACGGCCCGCCCTACTCCCGTTTACCATTTCGCCGTTGCAGACGAAACATCGCATCATGAGTCCAGACACCAGCTTGCAGTTTTTCCAGTGTGACCCTTCCGCCAACGGCGGGCACCCGCTACCCGCAAACGCCGGCATCCTGGGCATGAGCAGCCTGCATCATCCGGCGCCGGCCTTGCCCTGGCCGGTACAGCGGGTACACATGCCTCTGCTGGGAGGCTGGCAACAACTGCACGAGTACTGGCACAGTGCGACACCCTGCCGTCGCGGTCGCTTCCAGGACATCCACTTCAGTAGCAACGGGGACCTGCTCTACGGCGTGATCGAACTGGAAGAAGGCCATGGCAGCGATATCGGCACCGCCTTGCAGTTGGCCGCAGAAAAAGCCTACCGCCAGCTGTTCTCGCTGCTGGAGGCCGAAGGCTTCCCGCACCTGTGGCGGGTGTGGAACTACGTGCCGCGCATCAATGAGGTGGAACACGGACTGGAACGCTACCGGCAGTTCAACATCGGTCGTCACCAGGCGTTTGCCGACTTCGCGCGGCCGGTGGACAGCAGCCCCGCCGCCTGCGCGCTGGGCGTGGCCGAGGGCCCGCTGAGCATTGCCTTCCTGGCGGCGCGCCGGGCGGCGCGCGGCATCGAGAACCCGCGCCAGATCAGCGCTTTCGAGTATCCGCGGCAATACGGACCACGCAGCCCCACCTTTACCCGTGCCGCCATCGCCGACAGCGGCCGGCACGACATTCTGTTCATTTCCGGCACCGCCAGCATCGTCGGACATGGCACCGTGCACATCGACGATGTGGTGGCCCAGACCCGGGAAACGGTGGCCAATATCGCCGTGCTGGTCGAGCAAGCCAGGCAACTGGCGCCGGCCGCCGGCTACGCCCTGGCCGGGCTGGACTACCGGGTTTACATCCGCCACGCGGCCGACTACCCCAAGGTGCGCGCCACGCTGGAGCAACTGATCGGCCGCGATATCCGGGCCGTGTATGTGCAGGCCGACGTTTGCCGCAGCGACCTGCTGGTGGAAGTGGAGGCGCACGGCATCGCCATACGCCCGGAACTTGGCACTCCCTAGCCATCCCTTAGAACCTGTTCACGATCTGTCGCGAGCGGCCCTCAGCGGGGTGAAGAGCAGCGCAGAAACCGGAATGTACTGGAGTACATGAGGATTTCCGATCGCTGAGCCAATCTCTGAGTGCCAATCTTCGATTGGCTCAGCGATAGATTGGCACGCAGTGCACATGAGCCCCGATCAGGGGTGCGCAGCCAGATCGTGAACAGGCTCTTACCCTGTCGCGAGGAAAGAACTACCCATGAACACCCGTTATGCCGACAGCGAACCGTCACGCGCCGAGATCGACGCGATGACCGGCCCTATCCTGGTCGAATTCGGCGCGCCGTGGTGCGGCCACTGCCAGGCCGCGCAAGCGCTGATCGCCGCCGCGCTCTCCGCCCATCCGGTCGTGTGCCACATCAAGATCGAGGATGGCAGGGGGCGGCGGCTGGGGCGCTCGTTCGGGGTGAAGTTGTGGCCGACGCTGGTCTTTCTGCGCGACGGCCAGGAAGTGGCACGGCTGGTCAGGCCGGATGACGCGGGGTCGATCGGCCACGCGCTGGCGCGGATCGATGCCGTGCCGTGACCCGGGCTTCGGCCAACGTTGACCACCACAGCAGCACCGCTACGGGTCCATCGCTTCGCAGGCATCACGCCCTCCCCCGGCCCAGACGCTGCGTCTGCTACTACGGCGAAACACGCAACGTGGCGGCCACGGTGAGCGACATGTGGCAAGGCGCCGGCCGCGGGCACGCTCGCCCAGGCGGCCTTCCAGACCAACGTGACAACGGCGGGGCCTCGCGCTCCCGCCGTTGGTTTTGACGACACGCCTCCCGCCGGCCGCCTGACGCCGGCGGCGGCAAAACGCGGCTCAGGGGAAGGCCGGAATCGTCGGTTCGACACCTTCCAGATGGGCTTCCGGATGAATTTTCCGCAGCAAGTTCTCGATATCCTCGACCTCGGCGGCCCGCACATCCACCATCAGCAGAATCTGGCCACGGTCGATAGCCTCGCGGAACGGCTTGAGCCGGCTGTTGGGCACCGAACAGCCGATCATGCTCGCCGCCCAAGGCCCGAACACGGCGCCGATCAGGAAGGTCACCAGCACCACGCCGCCCCACGGCAGGCCGGTGTCGGCCAGGATGAACAAGGCGGCCACCAGTCCCGAAATCAAGCCGGTGGCCCCACCGATGATCAAGCCCATCTCCGCGCTGTGGACGATGTCCGATTCCTGGAACAGGTTGGCACGGTGGAGACTGGACAGATCGACGCCTTCCTTGGCGAGAAAATGGATGTGTTTTTCCTCGATGCGCGCCAGCAGCAAGTCGTTCATCAGGCGCTGGGCATCGGCCAAGTCGGGAATAAGGTAATAAATCCGTTTGCGCATGGCGCCACCTCCCGGATTGCGATTGAAAATCAATACCTTGAAGTCATTTTATAGACCCAAACCCGCCCACTCTCAATCCCGCACCGCCCTGGCCGTCCCACTGCGCCACGCTCGGCGCACCGATCGCCACCGTGCCCTTTGTCCACAATGTGCTAAGTTGAAACCACTGGAATGGCGGATCCGGGCACGCTTGGCCAAGCCCTGCAGCACACGGGGCAACGGCCAGGAGCCGGGGTCTGTTGCATCGACTGCCGCGTCAGGCCGGAACATGTCGTCGATCCGACACGCTTGTCTGGCGCGCTGAAGCCGGCCGGCCACTCACCCGCCCTGCGCCGCTGGAGCCTGCGGCCCGTGACTGTTGTCCCTCATGCCGGACCGGGGTGTTCCGCGAGGAGAACTACGCAGGACCGATACCCTATGGCACTCGCAATCGTCTTGATGGCGCTGGTCGCCGCCGCCGTCCTGTTCCACTTCCTGAGTCCGTGGTGGCTCACGCCGCTGGCCTCCAACTGGGGACAGATCGACACCACGCTGATGATCACCCTCGCCATCACCGGGGCGTTCTTCATCGCCATCAATCTGTTCGTCGCCTATTGCCTGATCCGCTTCCGCCAGCGCGACGGCCACCGCGCCGCCCACGATCCGGAAAACAAGAAGCTGGAAGGCTGGCTGACCGGCCTGACCGCGGTAGGCATCGTCGCCATGCTGGCCCCGGGCCTGTTCGTCTACGCCGCCTATATCGATCCCCCCGCAGACTCACTGGTGTTCGAGGCGGTGGGCCAGCAGTGGCAGTGGCGTTTTCGCTTCCCCGGCCGGGATGGCCGGCTGGGGGTCACGGATAGCCGCTTTGTGAGCGCGGAGAATCCGCTCGGCCTGGCCCCCAACGACCCTCACGGCCAGGATGACGTCCTGATCCTCAACTCGGAGGTTCACCTGCCCGTCGGCAAGCCGATCAAGGTCCTGCTGCGCTCTCAGGATGTCTTGCACGACTTCTACGTGCCGCCCTTCCGCGCGCGCATGAACCTGGTCCCCGGCATGGTGACCCATTTCTGGTTTACCCCGACCCGCACCGGCCGCTTCGAGATTCTCTGCGCGCAGCTTTGCGGCGTGGGCCATTTCAATATGCGCGGTTACGTGGTGGTGGAAGAACCCGCGGCTTTTCAGGCCTGGCTTGGCCGGCAGTCGACCTTTAGCCACGCAGAGGTCAAGACGGCTGCGCCGAACGCGCCGGCCGGCACCGATCTGGCCGCCCAGGGCAAGCTGCTGGCACAGAGCCGGGGTTGCGTGGCCTGCCACAGCGACGACGGCAGCGCCCGCGTCGGCCCGAGCTGGAAAGGCCTGTACGGCAAGACCGAGACCTTGGCCGATGGCAGTACCGTGCTGGTCGATCCGGCTTACCTCGCCGAGTCCATCCGCACACCGAACGCCAAGATCGTGCACGGTTACCCGGCGATCATGCCCCCGTTCAGCCTGAGCGACCCCGAGCTCGCCGCACTGATCGCCTACATGAGAACCCTGTCGGACAAGACCGTGGCGCAAGCCGGGACGCCCTGAGAACCTGTTCACGATCTGTCGCGAGCAGCCCTCAGCGGGGTGAAGAGCAGCGCAGGAACCGGAATGTACTGGAGTACATGAGGATTTCGAGCAGCACATGAGCCCCGATCAGGGGGGCGCAGCAAGATCAGGAACAGGTTCTGAGCGGGCCCGGACCGAAGACTGACACCAGGAGAGTGTGATGGCGTATTCCTCAGCCGAACAGCATCACGAACCGCACAGTTTCTGGACCCGCTATGTGTGGAGCCAGGATCACAAGGTGATCGCGGTGCAGTACACGCTCACCGCGATCGCCGTCGGCCTGGTGGCCCTGGTGCTGTCCAACCTGATGCGGCTGCAACTGGGCTTTCCGGGCCGCTTCGCCTTCATCGACGCCAACCACTATTACCAGTACGTCACCCTGCACGGCATGATCATGGTGGTCTACCTGCTCACCGCGCTATTTCTCGGCGGCTTCGGCAATTACCTGATTCCGCTGATGGTGGGCGCGCGCGACATGGTGTTTCCCCTGCTCAACATGCTGAGCTACTGGGTCTACCTGCTGGCGGTGCTGGTGCTGATGGCGAGCTTTTTCGTGCCCGGAGGCCCCACCGGCGCGGGCTGGACGCTGTACCCGCCACAGTCGATCCTGCCCGGCACGCCGGGTTCGGACTGGGGCATCATACTGATGCTGGTCTCGCTGTTGATCTTCATCGTGGCCGCCACCATGGGCGGGCTGAACTACGTGATCACGGTGCTGCAGGCGCGCACCCGGGGCATGACGCTGATGCGCATGCCGCTGACGGTGTGGGGCATTTTCGTCGCCACCATCATGGCCTTGCTGGCGTTTCCGTCGCTGTTCGTCAGCGGCGTGATGCTGCTGTTCGACAAGACGCTCGGCACCAGCTTCTTCATGCCGGCCATCGTTTCGATGGGGCAGGCGCTGAGTTACAAGGGCGGCAGTCCCATCCTGTTCCAGCACCTGTTCTGGTTCTTCGGCCACCCCGAGGTGTATATCGTGGCCCTGCCCGCCTTCGGCATCGTCTCGGACCTGATCAGCACCCATTCCCGCAAGAAGATCTTCGGCTACCACATGATGGTGTGGGCGATCGTGGCGATCGGGGCGCTGAGCTTCGTGGTGTGGGCGCACCACATGTTCGTCAGCGGCATGAACCCCTACTTTGGCTTCTTCTTCGCCACCACCACGCTGATCATCGCGGTGCCGACCGCGATCAAGGTCTACAACTGGGTGCTGACGCTGTGGAACAGCAGTATCCACCTCTCGGTGCCGATGCTGTTTGCCATCGGATTCATCAGCACCTTCCTGATCGGCGGCCTGACCGGGCTGTTCCTCGGCAACGTCAGCGTCGACATCCCGCTCTCGAACACTTATTTCGTGGTCGCCCACTTTCACATGGTGATGGGGGTGTCGCCGATCCTGGTGATCTTCGGCGGCATCTACCACTGGTTTCCCAAGGTGACCGGGCGGCTGATGAACGACACCCTGGGCAAACTCCACTTTTGGGTGACCTTCCTCGGCACCTACGCCATCTACTTCCCGATGCACTACCTGGGCATCCTGGGCATGCCGCGCCGCTATTACGCCTACGACAACTACGCCTTCATTCCGGCCTCGGCCCAGCAGCTCAATGCCTTCATCACGGTGGCGGCGCTGATCGTGGGCGTCACCCAACTGGTGTTTCTCTACAACCTGGTCCACAGCACGTTCCGCGGGCGACCGGCGGGGAGCAACCCGTGGCGCGCCACCACGCTGGAATGGCAGACCCCCGACACGCCACCGGGACATGGCAACTGGGGCGCGGAGCAGCCGGAGGTGCATCGCTGGGCCTACGACTACAGCGTGCCGGGCATGGCGCAGGACTTCGTGCCGCAGAACAGCGCGGTAGCGGGCGGTGGCGACGACCATGACCAGAAGGCGGCCGGGAGGAAAAAGACATGAGCGTAGCGCAGAGCGCCCGCCACGACGCGGGCGGGGCACGGGACGGCATGCCGAGCGCGGGCAAGCCCGCGCTGTGGGTGTTCATGGGCGTGGTGACGGTGCTGTTCGCCCAGTTTCTGCACGCCTACATCGTGCGCATGGGCTACGCGGATTGGCAGCGGCTGCCGACGCTGCCGACGGTGTGGCTGAACACTGCGCTGCTGCTCTTGAGCAGCGCGGCCCTGCAGTGGGCCCAGGTGGCCGGACGGCACGGCCGGCGCGCGGGCATGCGGGCGGGACTGTTCCTTGGCGGCGCGCTGGCGTTGGCGTTTCTCGCCGGCCAGCTGTGGCTGTGGCGGCAACTGACCGCGCTCGACTATGCCATCGCCAGCGGCCCGGCCAGCAGCTTCTTCTACCTGCTGAGCGGACTGCACGGCGTGCACCTGGCCGGCGGGCTGGTCGCCTGGGGCATGACGATAAGACGGGTGGGGCACAACGGCGTGACGGCGGACGGGCTGCTTGCCGTCGAGCTGTGCGCCCGCTACTGGCACTTTCTGCTGGCGTTGTGGCTGGTGCTGTTCGGTCTGCTGTTCATCGTGCCGCCCGCCACCATCCTGGCCATCTGCAGCAGCGCTTGAAGCCCGCCGTGCTCGGCTACGCGGCTGGCGTGCCGGCAGGACAACAAGGGGACGTGACCCAACCCGCCATCCGGGTCGGGCCGAGCATGTTCTTTTTGCGAGGTAGGCCATCATGGCACAGCGCAACTCATCCCCTCCCGAATCCCCGCTCACGCCCGCTGCCGGCTGGCAGGGGGTCGTGGTCGACTGGTCGGGCGACCGCGAGGCCTTCAAGGTGCCTTGGGGCAAGGCGATGATGTGGGTGTTCCTGCTCAGCGACACCTTCATCTTCGGCTGCTTCCTGACCGGCTACATGACGGTGCGGATGTCCACCACCGTGCCCTGGCCCAATCCCAGCGAGGTGTTCGCGCTCACCATCGGCGGCACGGCGGTGCCGCTGATCCTGATCGCCATCATGACCTTCATCCTGATCAGCAGCAGCGGCACCATGGCGATGGCGGTCAACTTCGCCTACCGCCGCGACCGCGCGAAGTGCGCGGCGCTGATGCTGGCCACCGCGCTGCTGGGCGCCTGCTTCGTCGGCTTGCAGGCCTTTGAATGGACCCACCTGATCGTCGAGGAAGGCGTGCGGCCGTGGAGCAATCCGCTGGGCGCGCCGCAGTTCGGCTCGACCTTCTTCATGATCACCGGCTTCCATGGCCTGCACGTCAGCGCTGGGGTGATCTATCTCGCCATCGTCGCGCTCAAGGTGTTGGGCGGGCGTTACGAGAAGAGCGGCAACTACCAGATCGTGGAAATCGCCGGGCTGTACTGGCACTTCGTCGACCTGGTGTGGGTCTTCATCTTCGCCTTCTTCTACCTGTGGTGAGGTGACGCCATGGAACACGCATCCGGCCAGCAGCACCCGATCGGCCTGTATCTGAAGGTATGGGGCCTGCTGTTCGTGCTCAGCACCCTGTCCTACCTGGTCGACTACTTCCATCTCCAGGGCTTCTTGCGCTGGTTCCTGATCGTGGCGTTCATGCTGCTGAAGGCGGGGCTGATCGTCAGCGTCTTCATGCACCTGCGCTGGGAGCGGCTGGCGCTGGTCTACGCCATCCTGATTCCCCCCCTGTGCCTCTTGGTGCTGGTGGGGCTGATGCAGGCGGAGGCGAACTACACCTTCTCGACACGTGGCGTGTTCTTCGGTGACGAGAGCGCGGCGACGGCGCACGTCAAGCCGAAGTGAGGGGACGGCGACCTTTCGGGTCCCGAACAGACGCCCCCGCGGGAAGCCGGTTCCAGCGGGGGTTCAAGGTTGGCCGAAGACGCCCTGGGCGGAAGGGTGCGGGCTGGTGGAACCGCGCACCAGCAGTCGGCCGGCCAGCACCACGCTGCGGATGCTGAGCCCGGGGTCGTCGAGCCGGCTCAGCAGCATTTCCATCGCGGTGCGGCCGATTTCGTACACCGGCTGTTCGATCACGGTCAGGCCGTTGCCGACCAGGCCGGTCCACACTTCATTGTCGAAGCCCGCCAGCGCCAGGTCGTGGGGGGAGGACAGCCCGGCACGCTGCAGCGCGCGCAGCGCCCCCAGCAGCAGCAGGCCGTTGCTGGCGATCAGCGCGTCGGGACGCTGCTCTTCGGCCAACCATTGCGTCACCACGGTCTCGGCCGCCTCGGCGGTGGGTGCGATGAAGCGCCCCTCCCCGGCCAGGCCGTGCGCGGCCAGCGCCGCCTCGAAGCCGGCGTGACGCTCGGACCCGGTGCTGCTGGTATTGCCGAACAGGCCGCCGATGTGGCGATAGCCCTGCGCCAGCAGGTGCTCGACCAACTGCGCCGCCGCCAGCCGGTTGTCCAGCACCACGGCGTCGGCCTGCCCGGCCGGCCCGGAGCGGTCGATCATCACCACCGGGAAGCCGTAGGCGTCGGGACGCAGGCGGCGCGCGGTGTCGCGCGTCGGCGAGAAGATCACGCCGCTGACGCGCTCCTCCTCCATCAGCCGCAGGTACATCGCTTCCTTGTCCGGGTTCTCGTCGGTGTTGCACAGGATCACCCGCATGCCGGCCTGGTAGGCGGCGTCTTCCACCGCACGGCTGACGGCGGTGAAGAAGGGGTTGCGGATATCCGACACGATCAGGCCGACGGTCTGGGTGTGTTGCGACCGCAGCCGGCGCGCCGACAGGTTGGGCCGGTAGCCCAGCTGCTTGGCGGCCTCTTCGACGCGCTGGCGCAGGGCCGCGCTGACCGGCCCGCTGCCCAATGCCCGCGAGACGGTGGCGACGGAGACCCCGGCGGCGGCGGCGACATCCTTGATTTTGGCGCTCATGGTGTCCTGATATCGATTTCCTGTATTGCGCGTGATCGTCGCTGAAATCGCGTCACTACGCAAGCCCCTTGTCTTGCCATGGTTGTCTCAAAAATGGCCACAGCCAAGGATTTCGCCATCGTTTGTTGACACAAGACGATTGACAGCAAAAATGTAATCGATTTCAATTGCTACACATCAATGATGAACCTGCCGCTGTCGGCGCACCCGGGCAAGCCCGTGCCGCAGTCCCCCTGGACAGGTTTCAGGCAAAGAGTGAGGAGACACCATGCCACTACCGCTGATTCCGGCCGAGCTGGTCCGGCTCGGAGCGAGCCCCGCCGACAAGAATGGCGCCATCGCCGAGGCCGGGCATTTGCTGGCGTCGGCCGGCTATATCGACCCGGCCTACATCGACAGCCTGCTGCGCCGTGAAACCGTCGCCAACACCTTCCTCGGCCATGGCGTCGCCATTCCGCACGGCATGATCGAAGACCGCTACCTGATCCGCCATACCGGCGTGGCGGTGCTGCAAATTCCGGGCGGCCTGGAATGGAACCCGGGACAGCGCGTACACCTGGTGGTGGCCATCGCCGCCCAATCGGACGAACACATCACCCTGCTGCGCCGCCTCACCCGCCTGCTGCAGGACGAGGCGCAGCTGCAGCGGCTGTTCGGCACCAACGACCCGGCCCCGCTGCTGGCGGCGCTCGGCGAGGATGCCGTGGTGGCCGAAGCGGCCGTGGCTACGGTTGCCGACCACGAGCACCACTTCAGCTGGACCATGGAATACCCCAACGGCCTGCACGCCCGTCCCGCCACGCTGTGGGTGGAAACCGCGCGCCGCTTCGACGCCGACGTGCTGGTGCGCAACCATCAGGAAAGCGCCGACTGCAAGAACCTGATCGGGCTGTTGCAGCTCGGCCTGCAGCACGGCCACGAACTGCACGTGTCGGCCTCCGGCCCGGAAGCCGAGCAGGCGCTGGCCACGCTGCGCGACGTGATGACGCGCATCACCGCGCAGGAGCAGGCCGACGCCGCCGCCGCCGCGCTGAAACAGAAAAACGCCAGTCGTCAGGGCTGGGCGCCGGCCGGCGCGCTGCCCTCGATCGGCGGCATCAGCGCGAGCCCGGGGCTCGCCATCGGCACCACGCGTCAATTGCGTGCGCACGCCGTCGAAGTGCGCGATCGTCCGGGCCAACTGATCGACGGCGGCGTCGAGCTGGAAGCCGCGCTCGTCGCCACCCGCGACGAACTGGAAGAGCTGGCGGTCGACACCGCGCGCCGTCTCGGCACCGCCGAGGCCGGCATCTTCCGCGCCCAGGCCGAACTGCTCAACGACAGCGAGCTGATCACGCTGACCTGCCGCTTCATGGTGCAGCAGCACGGCGTGGCCTGGGCCTGGCATCAGGCGGTGGAGCAGCAGGCCGGCCGTCTGGCAGCGCTGGGCAGCCCGCTGTTGGCGGCACGTGCCGCCGACCTGCGCGACGTCGGCCGCCGCGTGCTGGCCAAGCTCGACCCCAGCGCCGACACCGGCAGCAACGGCGTCAACGGCAACGGCGAGACCATCCTGATCGCCGCCGACCTGGCGCCGTCCGACACCGCCACGCTGGACGTCACGCGCACCCTCGGCCTGTGCACCGCGCAGGGCGGTCCGACCTCGCACACCGCGATCCTGGCGCGCACCCTGGGCCTGCCGGCGCTGGTGGCCGGCGGCGCCGCGCTGCTCGACGTGCCGGACGGCACCACCGTGATCCTGGACGGCCACGGCGGCCGGCTCTACCTCGACCCGTCCGCCGACGACCTGGCCTCCGCGCGGCGCTGGCTGGCCGAACAGCAGGAGCGCGACGCGCGCCAGGCCGCCGACCGCGCGCTGCCGGCGCAGACCCGCGACGGCCACCGCGTCGAGATCGCCGCCAACGTCAACCGCCCGGAAAAAGTGGCCGAGGCGCTCACCGCCGGCGCCGAGGGCGTCGGGCTGATGCGCACCGAATTCCTGTTCCTGGAACGCGACACCGCGCCGGACGAAGAAGAGCAGTACGCCACCTACCGCGCCATGATCGAGGCGCTGCAGGGCCGCACCCTGATCATCCGCGCGCTCGACATCGGCGGCGACAAGCAGGTGCCCTACCTCAACCTGCCGCACGAGGAGAACCCCTTCCTCGGCGTGCGCGGCGCTCGTCTGCAACTGCGCCGCCCGGACCTGTTGGAACCGCAACTGCGCGCGCTGTACCGCGCCGCGGCGCACGGCCCGATGTCGATCATGTTCCCGATGATCACGTCGCTGGACGAGGTGCGCACGCTGCGCACCCACTGTGAGCGCATCCGCCAGGAGCTGAACGCGCCGCAGGTGCCGCTGGGCATCATGGTGGAAGTGCCGGCGGTGGCGACCATGGCCGACAGGTTGGCCGAACACGTCGATTTCTTCTCCATCGGCACCAACGACCTGACCCAGTACGCGCTGGCGATCGACCGCCAGCACCCGGAACTGGCGCGCGAGGCCGACAGCCTGCACCCGGCGGTATTGCGCCTGATCCAGCAGACCGTGGACGGCGCGCGCCGCCACCAGGTGTGGGTCGGCGTGTGCGGCGGCCTGGCCGGCGACCCGCTCGGCGCCGCCATCCTCACCGGGCTCGGCGTGCACGAGCTGTCGATGAGCCCGCGCGACATCCCGGCGGTCAAGGCGCGGCTGCGCGCCGCCACCCACAGCACGCTGCTGGAGCTGGCGCGCCAGGCCCTCGACTGCGACAGCGCCGCCGACGTGCGCGCGCTGGAAGGAGACGCGGCATGACCCGCCCCATCGTCACCGTCACGCTCAACCCGGCGATCGACCAGACTGTGATGCTGGACCAGCTCCAGCCGGGCGCGGTCAACGTGGCGCGCTCGTCGCAGATCAACGCCGGCGGCAAGGGGGTGAACGTCGCCAGCTGCCTGGCCGACTGGGAGATCCCGGTGATCGCCACCGGCATCCTCGGGCGCGACAACGCCACGGCGTTCGAACAGCTGTTCGCCGACAAGGGCATCAACGACCGCTTCGTGCGCCACGGCGGTGCCACCCGCGTCAACATCAAGCTGGTGGACGGCTCGGACCACAGCACCACCGACGTCAACCTGCCGGCCCAGCCGGTCGCCCGCGCCACCTTCGACGCGCTGCTGCAGCAACTCGACGACCTGGCCGAGCCGGGGCGCTGCTTCGTGCTGGCGGGCAGCCTGCCGGCCGGACTCGCCGACGACTGCTACGCCGTGCTGATCGGCCGCCTGCGCCAGCACGGCGCGCACGTGGTGCTCGACAGCAGCGGCGCGGCGCTCTCCGCGGCACTGGCCGACGGCGTGGCCACCCTGCCCGCCTGCATCAAGCCCAACCGCCACGAACTGGAACAGCTGGTCGGCCGCGAGCTGGCGACGCTGGACGAGGTGAGCGAAGAGGTGGCGCGGCTGCGCGCGCGCGGCATCGCCGAAGTGGTGGTGTCGCTGGGCGAGGACGGCGCGCTGTTCGCCGGCAACGAAGGCTTCTGGCTGGCCCGTCCACCGAAAGTGGCGCTGACCAGCACCGTGGGCGCCGGCGACGCGCTGGTGGCCGGCCTGATCGCCGCCCGCTACGGCGGACGCAGCGCCCCGGATGCCGCGCGGCTGGCGGTGGCGTTTGCCGCCGGCAAGCTGGCGCAGGTCGGGCCGCACCTGCCGGCCGCCGCCGAGGTGGAAGCGCTGGCGGCACGTGTGGACCTGGCGCAGCTGGACGCCTGAGAACCTGTTCAGGATCTGTCGCGAGCGGCCCTCAGCGAGGTGAAGAGCAGCGCAGAAACCGGAATGTACAAGTAGTACATGAGGATTTCCGATCGCTGAGCGAATCAATAGATTCGCACGCAGTGCACATGAGCCCCGATCAGGGACGCGCAGCAAGATCGTGAACAGGTTCTGAGAACCGCAACGCATCAAACAAAGCAGCACAACGAAAAGCGGGACAAACCCGTATCACCGTGATTTGAGGAGACACAGATGGCACACCTACTGGCAGTGGTATCCTGCCCCGAACGTACCACCCACACCCTGCTCGCCGGCGAGGCGCTGCGCCACGGCGCCGAGCGCCTGGGCCACCGCATCGAGGTCGAAACGCGCAGCACGCACGGGGTGCAGGCGCGCCTGTCCGACGAACTGATCCAACGCGCCGACGCCATCGTGCTGGTCGGCGAAGGCGAAGCCGAGTCCGAGCGCTTCGCCCTGCGCGGCTGCCACGTCGCCACGCTGGAAGCGGTGCTGGCCGACGCCGATGGCGTCATCGCCAGCGCGCTGCAGGATTCCGCCGCGCCGCAACGCGCCGAGCCCACCGCCGCCGCGCAAGCCGCCAGCGCCGCGCTCGAGATCGTCGCCATCACCTCCTGCCCCACCGGCATCGCCCACACCTTCATGGCGGCCGAGGGCCTGACCCAGGGCGCCACGCAACTGGGCCACCGCATCAAGGTCGAGACCCAGGGTTCGGTCGGGGCGCAGAACACCCTGAGCGCGGATGAGATTCGTCGCGCCGACCTCGTCATCATCGCCGCCGACACCCAGGTCGACACCAGCCGCTTCGCCGGCAAGCGCCTGTTCCAGACCAGCACCAAGTCCGCCATCCACGACGGCGCCGCGCTGGTGAAACGCGCCCTCGCCGAGGCGACCGAGCAACCTTCGGCCAACGTGGCCAGCAGTGCCGCCCAGGCCGCGCCGGGCGAGGCCGCCAAGGCCCAGCGCACCGGCGCCTACAAGCACCTGATGACCGGGGTGTCGTTCATGCTGCCGTTCGTGGTGGCGGGCGGCATCCTGATCGCCATCGCCTTCGCGCTGGGTGGCATCTACGCCTTCGACGACGCCCACAAGGGCACGCTGGCCTGGGCCTTGTTCCAGATCGGCGCCAAGTCGGCGTTCGCGCTGATGGTGCCGGCGCTGGCGGGCTACATCTCCTACTCCATCGCCGACCGTCCCGGCATCACCCCGGGCATGGTGGGCGGCATGCTGGCCGCGAGCCTCGGCTCGGGCTTCCTCGGCGGCATCATCGCCGGCTTCATCGCCGGCTACGGCACCGACTGGCTCAACCGCCACATCAAGCTCGGCCGCAACCTCGACGGTCTGAAACCCGTCTTGATCCTGCCGGTGCTGGGTTCGCTGCTGGTCGGCCTGTTGATGATCTACGTGGTGGGCAACCCGGTGGCGTCCGCGCTCGCCGTGCTCACCGAATGGCTCAAGGGCATGCAGGGCAGCAGCGCGCTGCTCTTGGGCGCACTGCTGGGCGCGATGATGGCCTTCGACATGGGCGGCCCGCTCAACAAGGCGGCCTACGCCTTCAGCACCGGCCTGATCGCGAGCCAGGTGTACACCCCGATGGCCGCGGTGATGGCCGCCGGCATGACCCCGCCCTTGGGCATCGCGCTGGCCACCATGCTGTTCCGTGACCGCTTCACCGCCGACGAACACGAAGCCGGCAAGGCCGCCGGCGTGCTCGGCATCTCCTTCATCACCGAAGGCGCCATCCCGTTCGCGGCGCGCGATCCGCTGCGCGTGATCCCGGCCCTGATCGCCGGCTCGGCCCTGACCGGGGCGATCTCGATGTCCTCCGGCGCCGAGCTGAAGGTCCCGCACGGCGGCATCTTCGTGCTGCCGATCCCCAACGCCGTGAGCCACCTGGGCATGTATCTGGTGGCGCTGGTGGCCGGCACCGTCACCACCGCGGTCCTGCTGCGCCTGCTGAAAAAACCGCTGCAAGCCTGATCCGGTCGACCCGACCGCCCCGCCCTCCCGACCCGGCCAAGCCGGGCGGCGGGCGGCGGGGACTGGCTGCGGCCTTTTTTTCGGCCCAAGACGTAGTTTAACTACACCCAATTCGCATCGAAAGGGCACCCTCCGCGGCGCCAGGGGGAGGATTTCGCCCAAAAAGTTCCGCTGACGCGCCAACCACGCGGCGCGCCAATGCCATCACCTTGTAGCAAAAGTACGTTCAGCTGTAGCACCACACACAACACACGACACGGAGACACACCATGAACCTTCGCTACACCGTCCTGACCGCCGCCGTACTGGCCGGCCTCGCCGCCCCCTCCTTCGCCGCCCGTCCGCTGAAATCGGTCGGCGTCGCCGTGGGCGATCTTGCCAACCCGTTCTTCGTCGCCATCGGCAAGGGCGCCGAGGATGCCGCCAAAAAGATCGGCGGCCCGGGCGTCAAGGTCACTACCGTCTCCAGCAAGTACGACCTCAACACCCAGGTCGGCCAGATCGAGAACTTCATCGCCAACAAGGTGGACGTGATCCTGGTCAACGCCTCCGATCCCAAGGGTATCGAGCCGGTGCTGAAGAAGGCCCGCGCCGCCGGTATCGCCGTGGTGGCGGTGGACGTCGGCGCGCTCGGCGCCGACGCCACGGTGATGTCCGACAACGCCATGGCCGGCGCGGAATCGTGCAAGTTCATGGCACAGCAACTGGGCGGCAAGGGCAACGTGGTGATCGTCAACGGCCCGCCGGTGACCGCCGTCAGCGCGCGCGTGGCCGGCTGCAAGCAGGTGCTGGGCCGCTTCCCCGGCATCAAGCTGCTGTCGGACAACCAGGACGCCCGCGGCAGCCGCGACGGCGGCATGGAAACCATGGCCAACCTGCTGACCGCGCACAAGAAGATCGACGCCGTGTTCGCCATCAACGACCCCACCGGCATCGGCGCCGAGCTGGCGGTGAAGCAGGCCGGGCGCAGCGACGTGAAGCTGATCGCCGCGGTGGACGGCGCCCCGGACGCCGAAAAGGCGCTCAAGGACAAGAAGAGCCTGTTCGCCGTCTCGGCCGCGCAGAACCCGTACACCATGGCCACCATGGCGGTGCAGATCGGCTACGACATCCTCAACGGCAAGCCGCCGGCCAAGCCGGTGACCCTGCTGCCGACCCCGGCCGTGACCAAGGCCAACGTCGCCAGCTACACCGGCTGGACCCAGCACTGAGCCCCGGCGCGCGCCGCGGCGTCTCGACCGCCGTGGCGTGAACCGGCCCCGAGCAACGCGGAGGGGTGCCTTCCCCTCCGCCGTCATCCCGCGGGATGAACAGGAGTCGTCATGAGCTCGATCGCATTGGAAATGATGGGCATCGGCAAGCGCTTCGGCGCCAACAAGGCGCTGGACCAGGTCCGGCTCACCGCCTACCGCCACGAGGTACTGGCGCTGATGGGCGAGAACGGCGCCGGCAAGAGCACGCTGATGAAGATCCTGTCCGGCGTCTACCAGCCGGACGAGGGCGAGATCCGGCTGGACGGCAAGCCGGTGCGCATCGCCTCGCCGGCCGACGCGCGCGCAGCCGGCATCAACCTGATCTACCAGGAACTGGCGGTCGCCCCCAACCTCACCGTGGCCGAGAACATCTTCCTGGGCGCCGAGCCGCGCGCCCGTTTCGGCCGCGTCGATCACGACGCCATGAACCGCCGCGCCGACGAGGTGCTGGCCCGTCTCGGCGCGCGCTTCTCGGCCACCACGCCGGCGCACCGCCTGGGCATCGCCGACCAGCAGCAGGTGGAGATCGCCCGCGCCCTGATCCACGACAGCCGCGTGCTGATCCTGGACGAACCGACCGCCGCGCTGTCCGACCGCGAAAGCGAGCGGCTGTTCGAGGTGATCCGCCAGCTGCGCGACGACGGCATCGCGCTGATCTACATCAGCCACCGCATGGAAGAGGTCAACCGCCTGGCCGACCGCATCGCGGTGCTGCGCGACGGCAGCTACGTCGGCAGCATGACGCGCGCCGAGAGCTCGCCGCAGAAGCTGGTGCAGATGATGGTCGGGCGTCCGCTCGACGACTTCTACCAGCACAAGAGCGAGGCCGGCGCCGGGCCGGTACGGCTCGAGGTGCAGAACCTGGGGAGCCACCGGGTGCGCCCGGCCTCGTTCAAGGTACACGCCGGCGAGGTGCTGGGGCTGGCCGGGCTGGTCGGCGCCGGCCGTACCGAACTGGCGCGCCTGATCTTCGGCGCCGACGCCAGAAGCGGCGGGCGCATCCTGCTCGACGGTCAGGAAGTCGACATCCGCGAGCCGCTCGACGCCATCCGCCTCGGCATCGGCTACCTGCCGGAAGACCGCAAGGGCCAGGGCCTGTTCCTGCAGCTCTCGGCCACCGCCAACACCACCATGAACGTGCTGGGCCGCCATGCGCGCGCCGGCGTGCTCGACCACCCGGCGCTGAAGAAGCTGACGCAGCAGGCCATCGACCGGCTCGCGGTCAAGGTGTCCGGCACCGAGGGCATCGTCGGCGGCCTGTCCGGCGGCAACCAGCAGAAGCTGCTCCTGGCGCGCTGGCTGGCGATCAAGCCCAAGGTACTGATCCTCGACGAGCCCACGCGCGGTGTCGACATCGGCGCCAAAGTGGAGATTTACCGCATCGTCCACGAGCTGGCGGCGCAGGGGGTGGCGGTGATCTGCATCTCCAGCGAGCTGCCCGAAGTGATCGGGCTGTGCCACCGCGTGCTGGTGATGCGCGAAGGCAGTCTCGCCGGCGAACTGGCGGGCGAGGCCGTGACCCAGGAAGCCATCATGACGCTCGCCACCCACGAGGCGGCCTGACGCACAAGACAAACCAAGGAGACAAGCGATGACTACTTCGAGCCCGAATTCCCCGGCCGGCCTGCTCGCCGCGCCGAAACCGGCCGGCTTCAGCCTGGGCCGGCTCTACAGCAAGGTCGGCATGCTGCCGGTACTGGTCGTGCTGTACGCCGCCTTCTATCTGCTCACGCTGCACTTCAGCGAGGACGGCAGCACCAATTTCGTGACGCTGGACAACAGCCTCAACATCCTGCGCCAGACCTCGATCAACCTGGTGCTGGCCTCCGGCATGACCTTCGTCATCCTCACCGCCGGCATCGACCTCTCGGTGGGCTCGATGCTGGCGGTGGCGGCGGTGCTCGGCATGCTGACCTCGCTGCCCGGCCACGCCCCCCTGCTCGCCCTGCCCGCCTTCATCGTGGCCGGCCTGGCGATGGGCGTGCTCAACGGCTCGATGGTGGCCATGCTCGGCATCAATCCCTTCGTGGTGACGCTGGGCACCATGACCGCGCTGCGCGGCGCGGCCTACCTGTTCGCCGACGGCACCACGGTGCTCAACAGCGACATCCCGAGCTTCGAGTGGATCGGCAACGGCAACCTGTTCGCCATCCCCTGGCTGGTCTGGCTCGCCGCCGCCGTGGTGGTGGGCTCGTGGTTCATCCTCAAGCGCACCGTGCTCGGCCTGCACATCTACGCCGTGGGCGGCAACCCGCAGGCGGCGCGGCTCACCGGCATCAAGGTGAACCGGGTGCTGCTGTTCGTGTATTCGATCAGCGGTCTGTTTGCGGGGCTGGCCGGCGCCATGTCGGCCAGCCGCCTGTACGGCGCCAACGGCAACTGGGGCACCGGCTACGAGCTCGACGCGATCGCCGCCGTGGTGCTGGGCGGCACCAGCCTGATGGGCGGGGTCGGCTCGATCTGGGGCACCGTGATCGGTGCCCTGATCATCGGCGTGATGAACAACGGCCTGACCATCCTCGGCGTCTCCTCGTTCTGGCAGTACGTGGCCAAGGGCGCGGTGATCGTGCTGGCGGTGATGCTGGACAAATGGCGCCAGAAACAAAGCGGCCTCAACTGATTCGATGTGGAGTAAGGATATGACGAAGCCACTGCCCCGCGTGGTCGTGTTCGGTGAGGCGCTCACCGACTTTCTGCAAACCGCTCCCGGCGTCTGGGCGAGCCGCGTCGGCGGCGCCTGCTGGAACGTGGCGCGCGCCGTCGCCAGCCTGGGCGTGCCGGCGGCCTTCGCCGGCGCGGTGAGCGAGGACGATCTGGGCGACGAGTTGGCCGAAGCAACCCTGGCCATCGGGCTCGACCCGCGCTTTCTGCAGCGCGCCGCCAAGCCGCCGTTCCTGGCGCTGGTGCCGTCGCAGCATCCGCCGCGCTACTTCTTCGCCGGCGGCGACTCGGCCGATCTGGCGTTCGACCCGGAACAATTGCCGGAAGGCTGGCTGGAGGCGGCCGAGGTGGTCCACTTCGGCTCCATCAGCCTGGCGCGCGCGCCGCTGGCGGGCCGGCTGCTGGAGATCGCCCGCACCGCCCGCGCCGCCGGCAAGCGCATCACCTTCGACCCCAACTGGCGCAACCTGATGGACGGCGCTTACCGCGCCACCTTCGAGGAAATGGTCCGCCTCGCCAACGACATCAAGGTATCCGACGAGGACCTGGCGCAGCTGCTGCCCGACTGCAGCACCGAGGCCGCGCTCGCCACCCTGCTCGACTGGAACCCGACGCTGCGCATCCTCTACACCGAGGGCGCCCAGGGCCTGCGCCTGCTCACCGCGCAGCAGGCGACGCACCAGCCGGCCGTCAAGGTGACGGTGGCCGATACCGTCGGCGCCGGCGACGCCAGCCTGGCGGGCTGGATCGTGGCCACGCTCGAACAACCGGCCACGGCGGACGCGCTGCCCTTCGCCGCCGCCACCGCCGCGGCCGCCTGCCAGCGTGCCGGCGCGCACCCGCCGAGCCGCGCCGAAGTGGACGCCCTGCTGAGCCGACGCGAGGCGCCGCACGCCTCGCCCCACCCCGACCTAGCCCTGTGAGAACCGCCATGTACGCTGCGATCGCCTCCGATCTCGACGGCACCCTGCTGGATGCCCGCGAGACCATCACGCCGTTCACCGCCGCCACCCTGCGCGCCGCCGCCGCGCGCGGCGTGCACCTGATCATCGCCACCGGCCGTCACGTGCTCGACGTGCAGCGCCTAACCGCCGCACTGGAGCTGCCGATCAGCCTGATCACCTCGAACGGCGCCCGCGTCCACGGCGGCGACGGCACCCTGCTGTACGCCGACGATGTGTCCGCCGAGCATGTTCGCGCGCTGGTGCAGCCGGAGTTCGCGTACGGCACCCGCTTGAGCCTGTACCTGGACGACGGCGGGCTGTGCTGTCTGCACGACGGCTACGTTCACCGCGACGCCGAAACCGGTTTTTCCCGGCAGTGCGACGACCTGTCGCAGCACTCCGGCGAGGGCGTGGCCAAGTTGATGTACACCGCCCCGCCGGCGCGCCTGGCCGAGATCGAGGCCGTGATCCGCCAGCGTTTCGGCAGCGCGCTGGCGCTGACCTACTCGCGCCCCGACTACCTCGAAGTGATGGCTCCCGGCGTCAGCAAGGGCCGCGCGCTGACGCGTCTGCTGGCACGCCTGGACGTGGCGCCGGCGCACTGCGCGGCGTTCGGCGACGGCCTCAACGACGTGGAGATGCTGCAAAGCGTCGGCCACCCGTTCCGCATGGCCAACGCCAGCCCGCGCCTGTCCGCCCTGCTGCCCGAGATAGCCGAGGCCGGCCACCACGACGAGGCCGGGGTGGCGCGCCAGATCAGTCTGGCGCTGGGGCTGACCTTCCCCGAGGCGTGACACCCCGCCGCCGGACAGACCGGGCCATGACGGACAAGAAATCAGGGAGCGTTTGTTCGAACACAAGAAATGATGGGCAAGAGCCCGCATGACGCAGTGCCTTTAAAAAAAGAGTGGAGGAGAAAGATGAAAACCAAAATCATGAACGTGAAAAACGTCGTGCTGGCTTCGGCCGTGCTGTCGCTGTTTTCCGGCGCCGCGCTGGCGGACGTCAGCATCATCGGCAAGATGGAAGGCGGCCTGCAGCGCAAGAGCAACGTCGACGGCACCCATGTGAACGGTGTGAAGGACTTCGGTTCTGAAATCGACTTCGTCGGCAGCGAAGACCTTGGCGACGGCCTCAAGGCCATCTGGCAGATGAACAACAACGTGCACATCGACGGCGGCCAGGCCGGCGATACCTTTGCCTCCGGCGATACCTTCGTCGGCCTGTCGGGCGCGTTCGGCGCGGTCAAGCTGGGGCACGGCATCGATGCCTACGGTGACGGCTACTGGAAAGCCAACTTCTTCGACCTGGGCGACCACGGTCCGGACCGCGGCGTCGGCGGCGTGCTGGGGCTGAGCGATGCCGGCAACTCGAAAGGGGCAATCAAGTACGAAACGCCCAAGTTCGGCCAGTTCAACGCCGCCGCCAGTTGGGCGGCCGGCGAGAAGGGCTCGGGCAGCGCGGCCGGCAACGCCTGGGCGCTGGGGGGCAACTTCGAAGGCGCCAATTACGGCCTGCACGCCGGCTATCAGCGCCAGGACCTAGTCAACAACGCCACGGCGCCCTTCGTGAACGTCGGCCACGCCGACGATTGGGTGGCAGCCGGCAAGATCACTCCGTTGCAGGGACTGACGCTGGCGGCGGAATACAACCATTCCCGGCTCTCGGCCACCACCCCGGGGGCGCTCACCGGCAGCAGCACGTCCTTCGTGGTGCCGGCCGATCCCGTCGCCATGAAGAGCCTGATGCTGCTGGCCGAGTACAAGCCGGACCGGTTGGCGCTGCGCGCTTCGGTGCTGCGCACCAACAACTACCAGTACGTCAACGACAAGCACCGCAACGAGTTCGTGCTGGGCACCAGCTACGACCTCTCCAAACGCACCGCGCTGCTGGCGGAATACCTGCACAGCAAGGTCAGCAGCGATGACCGTGCCAGCAGCGAGCTGGTGATCGGCATGCACCACGGCTTCTAAGAGCCACTAACAAAACCCTCTTGGCGTTGTTGCGCGGCCTTGCCGTACTACGTGTACTGTCTGCGGCCGCGCGCCTAGCCAAGATCGTTGCACTGGGTTTTGTTCGCGACTCTAAAGCAGCGATAAAACCGGACTGGTCCGATGGCCAGTCCGGGCTCTTAATGTGATGGTTATCCGACTCGTGTCGAAACGTCCAAACTCAAGGAGTGTACTGTGAGCAAGCTCACCCAACTGCCGGCCTGGCGCACCCTGTGGAACCACTTTTCGCGCGCGCGCGACTGGCACATGCGCGAGCTGTTCGCCGCCGACCCCGAGCGCGCCGAACGCTACTGGCTGCAAGCCGAAGGGCTGACGCTCGACTACTCCAAGAACCGCATCAGCGACCAGACCCTGACCCTGCTGTTGCAGTTGGCCGAAGAAGCCGGACTGCCGGAGCAGATCGAGGCCATGTTCCAAGGCGAGAAGATCAACGTCACCGAGAGCCGCGCCGTGCTGCACGTGGCCTTACGCAACCGCGCCGACACCCCGATCCTGGTCGACGGCGAGGACGTCATGCCCAAGGTCAACTCGGTGCTCGAGCGCATGGGCCGCTTCAGCCAGGCGGTCAGGAACGGCGAGTGGCTGGGCTACACCCGCCAGCCGATCACCGACATCGTCAACATCGGCATCGGCGGCTCGGACCTGGGCCCGCTGATGGTGTGCCAGGCGCTGCGCCCCTACGCCCACCCGCGCATGAACATGCACTTCGTCTCCAACGTCGACAGCTCGCAACTCAAGGAGACGCTCAAGCGCGTGCATCCCGAGACCACGCTGTTCGTGATCGAATCGAAGACCTTCACCACCCAGGAAACCCTGACCAACGCACTGACCGCGCGCGAGTGGTTCCTGCGCCAGGCGCGCGACGAGGCGGCGGTGGCCAAGCATTTCGTCGCGGTATCGACCAACAAGCAGGCGGTGGCCGAGTTCGGCATCGACCCGGCCAATATGTTCGAATTCTGGGACTGGGTGGGCGGCCGCTTCAGCCTGTGGTCAGCCATCGGCCTGCCGATCATGCTGTACCTGGGCGAGGAAAGCTTCCTCGAACTCTTGGACGGCGCACACGGCATGGACCAGCATTTCCGCAACGCGCCTCTGGAAGCCAACATGCCGGTGATCCTGGCGCTGATCGGCATCTGGTACATCAACTTCTACGGCGGCGGCAGCCATGTGATCGCGCCCTACGACCAGTACCTGCACCGCCTGCCGGCCTTCATCCAGCAGCTCGACATGGAATCGAACGGCAAGCAGACGATGCGCGACGGCCAGCCGGTGGACTTCGAAACGGCGCCGATCATCTGGGGCGAGACCGGCATCAACGGCCAGCACGCCTTCTTCCAGCTGTTGCACCAGGGCACCCACACCTCGCCGATCGACCTGATCGCCTCGCTGGAGAACCGCAGCTCGCTGCCCGGCCACCACGAGATCCTGCTCGCCAACCTGTTCGCCCAGGCCGAGGCCTTCATGCGCGGCAAGACCGCCGACGAGGTGCGCGCCGAACTGACGGCGCAGGGACTAAAGGGCGAGGCGCTGGAAAAGCTGGTGCCGCACAAGGTGTTCGGCGGCAACCGCCCCACCAACACCCTGCTCATGAGCCGGCTCGACCCGCGCCACCTCGGCGCGCTGATCGCGCTCTACGAGCACAAGATCTTCGTGCAGGGCGCGATCTGGGGCATCAACAGCTTCGACCAGTGGGGGGTGGAGCTGGGCAAACAGCTCGCCAAGACCATCCACGCCGAGCTGTCCGGCAAGTGTGGCCCGGCCGAGCACGACAGCTCGACCGCCAAGCTGATCGCGTTCTACCGCCAGGTGAACGGCGCCGAGCCGGCCCCCTCCCCGGCGCCGGTGAAGCCGAGCCAGGCGCAGCCGCAGGAAGCCTGAGCCGCCGTCAGCCCACAAAAAGCCCGTCGCGAGGACGGGCTTTTTGCTGTGGCTGTAGTAGGGCGGCCTTGAGGGTTCAATCCAGCGCCAGTTCGGCCAGCGGCAGCTCCAGGTAATCCGCCAGCACCGCGACGATCAGCGCATGATCCTCGCGCTGCGGCAGGCCGGACACGGTGACGGCGCCGATGCAGCCGCTGCCGGCCAGCCGCAGCGGAAAGCTGCCGCCGTGCGCGGCGTAGTCGCGCGTGGCGAGCCCGAGCTTGCTCTCTAGCGTCTGGCCGTCGCGCTGCAGCGCGAGTCCCACGGCGTAGGAGCTCTTGTGCATCAGCTCCACCAGGTTGCGCTTGCGCCGCGCCCAGTCGGCATTGAGCGGCGTCGTTCCCTCCATCGCGAGGAAGAACACCGTCTCACCGGCAAGACGAATCTCGATCGCCAGCGCCGCCCCACGCGCCTCGGCGGCGGCCTTGAGGCGGCAGCCCAGCTCCCAGGCGGTGGCACCGTCGAAATGGTCGAACTGCAGCCGCTCCTCCTGCCGCGCGATGCGGGCGAGATCGGCTTCGACATCCAACTGGCTCATGCGACCACCTCCTCGGCAGCGAACGGCACTTCCCTCCCCTCGGCGGCGCTCAGGCAGCCGGCCTCGATCACGCGCATCACGGCGATGGCGTCGGCGGCCGGCACCGGGTTGGCCGCACCGTGCCGGATGGCGTCGCGCAGCGCCGCATAGTAGGCCGGGTAATCGCCGCGCCGCGTCGGCACGCGCTCGTGCCCGGGCTGACCGTCATGCCATTCCGTGAGGATACCGTCGCGCTCGTCGCGGCCCCAGTCGGCGTCGGGCGGAAACAGTCCGGCCTTGAGCGCGGCCTCCTGCTCGTCCAGCCCGTGCTTGAGGTAGCTCGCGGCGGTGCCGTGCATGGCGAAACGCGCCCCCGGCTCGGCGGTCAGCGTGCTGGCGTGCAGGATCACCTGCAGCCGCTCGTAGCGCAGCAGCGCATGGAAGTAATCGTCCACCTCGGCGCCGTCGCGCAGCGTGGTGCGCGTCAGCGAGATGCCCAAAGGTTGGCCGAACAACTGCAGCGCCTGGTCCACCAGGTGCGGCCCCAGGTCGTACCACAGTCCGGAACCGGCGCTCGCCGCGCTCTCGCGCCAGCGCTGCGGCACCTCGGGGCGGAAGCGGTCGAAGTGCGACTCGAACTGCACCACGCGGCCCAGCCGGCCCTCGTCGAGCAGCGCCTGCAGCGTCAGGAAATCGGCGTCCCAGCGTCGGTTGTGGAACACCGACAGCACGCGTCCGGCATCCCGCGCCAGCGCCTCCAGCTCGCGGGCCTCGGCCACGGTGACGGTGAACGGCTTGTCCACCACCACGTGCTTGCCCGCCAGCAACGCGGCGCGCGCCAGCGCATGGTGGGTCTCGTTCGGGGTCGGGATGACGACGAGGTCGATGTCGGCGCGCGCGAACAAGGCCTCGGGGGTGGCCTCGACCTCGAGCGACGGACGCTCGGCGCGCACCTGATCCGGGCGACGGCTGGCGACGGCGACCAGTTCGAGGCCGGGGGTGGCGCTAATCAGCGGGGCGTGAAAGGTCTTGGCGGCGCTGCCGTAGCCGACCAGGCCGACACGTAGGGGGTGGGGCATGGGTTAGTCCTCGTAAGAACCTGTTCACGATCTTGCTGCGCATCCCTGATCGGGGCTCATGTGCACTGCGTGCGAATCTATCGCTGAGCAATCAGGAATCCTCATGTACCCCAGTACATTCCGCTTCCTGCGCTGCTCTTCACCCCGCTGAGGGCTGCTCGCGACAGATCGTGAACAGGTTCTAAAACAGAAACCCCGCCGGGTTCGGCAGGGTTGTGGAAAACGGCCCTCCAGGCGGGCTTCGGCCAACCTGGAGGGTGGTCTCATACGGCTTAGAGAATGAAGCGCGTATTGATGAAATTACTCTCATTCGACAGCACGATCGCATCCAGCAGCTTCTTGCTCGACTCGGTCTCTTTCGCCGCCACCATCGAGCGGATCGAGAAGGCACGCAGCGCATCGTGCACCGACAGCGTGCCCTCCGCCGAATCCTTGCGGCCCGCGAACGGGAACACGTCCGGACCGCGCTGGCACTGGCAGTTGATGTTGACGCGGCACACCTGGTTCACCAGCGGATCGACCAGCTCGGCGATCTGGTGCGGGTTGCTGCCGAACAGGCTCACCTGCTGGCCGTAGTCCGAGCTAATCACGTAGTCCAGCGCGTCCTCGATGTCCTCGAACGGTGCCACCGGGATCACCGGGCCGAACTGCTCCTCGCGGTACAGCTTCATGCCTTCCTTGACCGGGAACACCACCGCCGGGTGGAACAGCGTCTCGGCCACGCTGCCGCCGCCTTCGTTGATCACGCGCGCGCCCTTGGCCTTGGCGTCTTCGACGCACTCGGTCAGGTAAGCACACTTTTCCTGGTCCGGCAGCGGCGTCACCATCACGCCCTTCTCCCACGGCATGCCCACCTTGAGCGCGTTCACCGCCTCGGAGAAACGACGCAGGAAGGCCTCGGCGATGGACTGGTGCACCAGGATCATCTTGATCGCGGTGCAGCGCTGGCCGTTGAACGACAGCGAGCCGGCGATGCATTCCTTCACCGCCAAGTCCAGGTCGGCGTCCGGCAGGATGATGGCGGCGTTCTTGGCGTCGAGCCCCAGCACCGCGCGCAGGCGGTTGGATTTCGGGTGCGCCTTCTTCAGCTGGTCGGCGACGCGGCTGGAGCCGATCAGCGCCAGCACGTTGATCTTGCCACTCGACATCAGGTGCGGCACCAGCTCCGAGCCCTTGCCGTACACGGTGTTGATCACCCCGGCAGGGAAGGCACTGCGGAACGCTTCCAGCATCGGGTAGTAGAGCAGCGTGCCGAACTTCGGCGGCTTCAACAGCACCACGTTGCCCATGATCAGCGCCGGGATCAGCGTGGTGAAGGTTTCGTTCATCGGGTAGTTGTACGGCCCCAGGCACAGCGTGATGCCGAGCGGCGAGCGGCGAATCTGGCCGATGGTGCCGTCGACGATCTGGAAGCGCGAGTTGTCGTTGTCGAGCTTCTTCAGGGCGTCGATGGTGTCCTTGATATAGACGATGGTGCGGTCGAATTCCTTCTCGGAGTCGGGCAGGCTCTTGCCGATCTCCCACATGATCAGGTTCACGATCTCGCGGCGCTTGGCGAGGATCTGGCGCGTGAATTCCTCGACGCAGCCGATGCGCTCGGCCACCGACATGGTCGGCCAGGCGCCACGGCCATTGTCGTAGGCGGCCACGGCGGCGGCCAGCGCCTCGTCGGCTTCGTCCTTGCCGGTGACCGGGATGCTGCCGAGCTCGACGCGCGCCAATTCGCCATTGTCCTGGCGGGTGTAGACCGGCGACTGCACGGCGCGCGTCTCGCCGTGCCACATCTTGAGTTGGCCGTTCACCAGCAGCGTGCGCTGGTGCAGCGGGGCGAGGATCTGGCAGTCGGCCGGTACGGCGTTTTCGTCGGGGAACAGGGCTTGCAGTTGTTCGATGGTGTTCACTCTCTATGTCCTTTGTGTGCAGTGCGTACTGTATAGGGCAGTTCTGGGCTCAGCGCGGGGGCAAGACCTCGTCGTGAGCGCCCCCAGGCCGGTTCGAGAAGCACCGCCGTACAGGTGGTACGGCGAGCATCACAGAGCCGGGATCGGGGCGCGCAACAGAGGGATGCCCTCGCCATCAGTCGGGCCAGACCACGCGCAGTAGATTGGTCGAACCCGGCGTGCCGAACGGAATGCCGGCCACCACGATCAGCGGCCGGCCGGGCTGGTAGTAGCCGGTGCTCTTGGCCGCGTCGCTGGCCTTCTCCACCATGTCCTCGACGTTCTTGGCGTCCTCGGTGGCGTACGAGGTCACCCCCCACAGCAGCGCCAGCTGGCGCGCCACGGTACGGTTCGGCGTCAGGCTCAGGATCGGCGAGGCCGGGCGCTCGTGCGCGACGCGGAAGGCGGTGGCGCCCGAGGTGGTGTAGGTGATGGTGGCGCCCACCGGCAGCACCCCGGCCACGCTGTGGATCGCCGCGCCGATGGCGTCGGTGGAGTTGGCCTGGTGGCGCGTGGTCACCGCCTGCATCAGCTGGCGCTGCAGCGGGTCGCCCTCGGTGTGGCGGATGATGCGCTGCATCATCGAAACCGCTTCGACCGGGTAGTGGCCGGCAGCCGATTCCGCCGACAGCATCACGGCGTCGACGCCGTCGTACACCGCGGTGGCGACATCGGAGGCCTCGGCGCGGGTCGGCGCCGGCGCCTTGATCATCGATTCCAGCATCTGGGTGGCGACCACCACCGGCTTGCCGGCCTCGCGGCACAGCCGCACGATGCGCTTCTGGATCGACGGCACCTCTTCCGGCGGCAGCTCCACGCCGAGGTCGCCGCGCGCCACCATGATGGCGTCGGCCACCTCGATGATCGCCTCGAGGTTCTGCACCGCCAGCGGCTTCTCGATCTTGGCCATCAGCTTGGCGCGCCCGCCGATCAGCTCGCGCACTTCCATCACGTCCTCGGGGCGCTGCACGAACGACAGCGCCACCCAGTCCACGCCCAGTTCCAGGCCGAACTCGAGGTCACGGCGGTCCTTGATCGACAGCGCCGACACCGCCAGCGCGGCGTCCGGCACGTTGACGCCCTTGCGGTCGGAGATGAGGCCGCCGGCCACCACCTCGGTGTCGATGGTGTCGGGCGCTACCGCTGTGACGCGGAAACGCAGGCGGCCGTCGTCGACCAGCAGCTGGTCGCCGGGGGTGACGGCGGCAAAGATTTCGGGGTGAGGCAGGCAGACGCGCTCGTGGTTGCCCGGTTCCGGGTTGCGGTCGAAGCGGAAGGCCTGGCCGGCGACGAGTTCGGCCTGGCCGTCGGCGAAGCTCCACACGCGCAGCTTGGGGCCCTGCAGGTCGAGCAGGACGCCGATGGGGCGGCCGGTCTGGTGCTCCACCTGGCGGATGGCGGCGAGCCGGGCGGCGTGGTCTTCGTGGGCGCCGTGGCTGAAGTTGAGGCGGAACACGTCGGCGCCGGCCTGGTGCAGGGCGGCGATGGTGTCCACGGTGCTGCTGGCCGGGCCCAGCGTGGCGATGATCTTGGTGCCGCGGCTCTGGCGTTCGCTGCATGTACCCATACTCACTCCTCCTTGTCCTTATGTAGTAGAACTACATTGAAATCGATTTCACATTAACTGTCAACGGACATCACCCGGCCTGGCTCCACACGGCTGACATCCGTACCAAAAATCCCAACAAATCCTTCAACAACAATCCATTAAGGCAAAACAATCGGCCACGACAGCACCGTCTCGGCACGCCAAATCGGCCTTGCCGACATGCCCAGCCGCGAAAGGGAATGAACACGACTCCAATCGAGTATATTTGTAGTAAAACTACTACGCAACCGCTAACGGAATGGCCGCGGCAAGGAGGGACAAGGCACGCAACAAGTACATCACAGCGACCAGGGAAGAACTTCCGTAACAAGGGACGCGGCGAGCCTTGGCGGCCAGGGAAGAAAAAGGGGAAAGGAAGACGGCACGCCCGGCGCGAAGGCGTGGTCGCCTGCGGAAATGGGCTCTAAGATGGAATCATGGCCAGCACCGTGGAGGCTCCATGACCAAACCGACCATCAGCACCCAGGGCGAGCCAGGCGAGGATCTGCCCGAGTCCCCGGTGTTCCAGGGACTGTCACGCTACGAAATACGCTCGCAGCTGAGCGAGATTTCCTTCTACCTGTGCGGCGAAATCCAGGCCTCGCACTTCTACACCAATCTGTTCTACACGCTGCGCAGCGCCAGCGAGACCGACATCATCTACCTGCACCTCAACACCATCGGCGGCGACTTCGACACCGGCATGCAGATCATCAACAACATGCAGTCCTCCTGCGCCCACGTCATCACCGTGCTCGAGGCGCGCGCCTACTCGATGGGCGCGCTGATTTTCCTGGCCGGAGACGAACTGGAAGTGCAGGACAACTGCCAGCTGATGTTCCACATCTACTCGGGAACCTTCGCCGGCCGGGGAACCGAGCAGCAGGCACAGATCCAGGCGGTGAGCAGCTGGTTCGAGAAGGTGATGCAGCGCATCTGCCAGCCCTTCCTCAGCACGGCGGAGGTCGACAAGGTGCTCAAAGGGGCGGATGTCTGGATGGACTCGGACGAGATCCGGCGGCGCCTGAGCCGCCTGCAGCGCGCACCGGCCAAGCCGGCTGCACCGCGCCGAGCCCGCAAGGACACGCTGGCGCCGCCCGATAGCGAGGCGGCCAGCTGAGGTTCTCCGAGCTGTTCAAAGTCTCTGTTGTAATGTGAGAAACACTGGGGGTGAGAAAAAGCTACCCAAGCGACATTAGCCGAGAACAATTTGAAGTCATCAAGCCACCACTGGAAAACGGTGTGCATGTAGGCATGGTTGGTGCTCCCGCAGTCCACTCTCACTCCAAAAGTGAGTCAAAAGTGTATAAAGTCAGAGCTTGTGCAATTGTTTTATTGCTTTCAGCTGGGGCAATGACTGAACCCGTCAATCCTCCAGTTATATAACCAGGAACACGTTTTGAAATGCATACGCTTGATGGATATAACGGCATAGAAAGGGAGCACAGTACGCTAACATTTTCCGGCATGAACGGAGGCAATTATGTATACCACGGAACATGTAGCAAAGGAGAATTTTTTGTTATAAAAAATTCTAGCCTAAATGATTTTATAATCGACAAATCGATGGGAACAATCAATGTTTACGAGGTATTCAAATGGCCACTTACTATAGGGGAGCACCATGACTTCTCGTTCCGGGACCCATTAGCAAGTGTTCAAATGCATGTCTCAGTTGAAGGAGCGGAGAAAATTACAGCACCGGCAGGCTCCTACGACTCTTATAGGATCCTGACAAAGGGGCAGTGGCATAATGCAAACAGCAGCGCATCCGGACCGCTGAAAGAGGTCATATGGTACGCTCCGGAAATTAGCCATATAATCAAGAGCGAACACACCGACCATACCAATAAAAGCAGTATATATAATTGGTACAAAACGGAAATGCTCTCTTATCAACCTGGCGAATTCAGGGAGTAAATGCTACAGCAATTAGGAGGTACATCATATGCATAAAAAGATGATAGCATTATTCTTCAATGGCTTGATAATTTCGTCATGGACAAATGCGCAAGATTTATTTGATCTAAAAATCAACGATACGGTAACCGGGCAAATTTCATTAGGCAAAAAGAATCTCCCACTTCCACCAGGCAATTGGACTGTCGCCGTGAGATTTGACAGCAATGGCACACACACTTATTCCAGCGACCAAAGTATCACGATCCCAATCGCGAATGCGCTGCTGGCCAAAGTGACTCCAAGTGGGCAAATTTCAGGTCTGATTCGATTTATTGCCAATGAAAAGGACTGGCCAGGCGCAACAAATTGGAGCGATGATCCGTGCTCGTATGCGAAAACCAAAACCAGTTACTTCCATACCCGTTTCAATAGCTCTTTTAACTTCCCGGAATGTCTCGTAATCAGGCCAGTAATCAATTTCGCACAAACAACGGGTTATTTCGGTGATTTACGAAACTGGGCCAATCAAAATCATGCAGATCTTCCGCCAGTCATGATCTATTCGGACTACGAACGTTTTACCAGCCAAGGCTTTATCAAGGCATCCGTCTGGTTCAACCCGGAATTGGCGGGATTCAAACGCGACAATGAGCAAATGCTCGCACAAAACAGCTGGAATGTAGATAAAATCGACGAAACGAAGAAGCTTTATCTAATCAAGATACAAGATTGGTCGAGCAATTTTGCCGCACAAATTCGCGAATCATCGAAAGGTAATCCCGCTAGTTTACCAGCCTTGCCTTGACACCCTCCTCGTCCTCTCGCTTTCACTCGCCTCTCTCAAGAGCGGGAAGGATTGGAATCCCTACTGAGTTCAACCCGTAAGTGGCTGAACTCACCACAGACTAACAAGCAGTGTTCCTGCTCTTAAGAACCTGCTCTCAGTCCAGCTGCACCGTCATGCCGTGCTCGGGCACCGAACAGGGCCAATGCAGCTCGGTGGCGATGCGACGCCGCAGCGCGTCAGATGCCACCGGTTCGCCGTGCACCACGAAGGTATGCCGCGGCGGACGCTCGAAGCCCCCCAGCCAGGTCAGGATTTCGCCGGCATCGGCGTGCGCCGACAGGTTCTCCAGCATCACCACCTCGGCGCGGATCGGCACCTCCTCGCCGTGGATGCGTACCGATTCCGCTCCGCCGACGATTGCCGCCCCGCGCGTTCCGCCTGCCTGAAAGCCGGAAAACAGCAGCGTGTTGCGGGCATAGGGTGCGAACGCCTTGAGGTGGTGCAACACCCGGCCGCCGGTAGCCATGCCGCTGGCGGAAATGATGATGGCGGGCTCGTGCCGTTCGTTGAGGCTCTTGGACTCCTCCACCGTGCGCACGATATGCGCCACGCGGCACATGCCCTCGCACTCTGTCGGGCTGAGACGATGCTCGGGGCGGAAGCGGTGGTAGAGCTCGGTGGCATCGGTGGCCATCGGGCTGTTGAGGAACACCGGCAGGTCGGCCGGAATCGCTCCTGACTGCTTCAAACGGTACAGGTAATACATCAGCGACTGGGTGCGCCCCACCGCGAAGGACGGGATCAGCGTGATGCCATGGCGCGCCGTGGTGCGCCGAATGATCTCGGCCAGCACCTTGGCGGTATCTTCCGGCGGGTGGCGACGGTCGCCATAGGTCGACTCCACCAGCAGATAGTCGGCCCGGGCGATGCGTTCCGGCGGCACCATGATCGGATCGTGCGGTCGCCCCAGGTCACCAGAACACAGCAGCGTCACGCCGCCGGCGCTGATTTCCACCATGGCGGCGCCGAGAATGTGCCCAGCCGGGTAGAGCGTCACCGTGATCCCCTTCGCCACCTGCCGGGGCTGATGCCAAGGCAGCATCTGCAGGGCCTTCAGCGAGCGCTCCGCGTCGGCCAGGGTATAGAGCGGCAGTGCCGGGTGGTGCTTGGAGAAGCCGTGGCGGTTGGCGTACTCGGCCTCTTCCTCCTGCAAGTGGCCGCTATCCGGCAGCAGGATCTCCGCCAGCGCGCAGCTCGCCTCGCTGGCGTACACCGGACCGGCAAACCCTTCGCGCACCAGCAGCGGCAGATAGCCGCTGTGGTCGAGGTGGGCATGCGTCAACACCACGGCGTCGAGGCGGGCCGGCTCGAACGGCAGCCGCGCCCAGTTGCGCAGGCGCAACTGCTTGAAGCCCTGGAACAAACCGCAATCCACCAGCACGCGCGCACCACCGTGCTCCACCAGAAACTTGCTGCCGGTGACGGTGCCGACCGCCCCCAGAAAGGTGATACGCATCACTCGCTCCCGCTTTCCGCCGCAACGGGCGCCGCCACGGCGGCCCCGCGTCGGTAGATCAGGTAATACACCAGCGCCACCAGCACGCTGCCACCCAGCAGATTGCCGGCGATCACCGGCAGCAGGTTGCGCAACAGGCCGCCCCAGCCGATGGCGTCGGCGAACGGAATCGGGCCGGCGACGCCATCCTTGAGCAGCATCGCCAGCGGGATCAGGTACATGTTGGCGATGCTGTGCTCGAAACCGGCGGCGACGAAGGCCGAGATCGGAAACACCACCGCCACCATCTTGTCGGTGACGCTGCGCCCGGCCATCGCCATCCACACCGCCAGGCACACCAGCACATTGCACAACGCCCCGCGCCAGAACAGCGTGGCCAGCGGTGCCGAGCACTTGGCGGCGGCCAGCCGCACCACCTGCTCTGCCACCAGTCCGTGGTTCAGGGCCGGGTGCCCCGACAACCACACCATCAGCGCCAAGCCGGCGGCGCCAACAAAATTGGCCAGGCACACCACCAGCCAGTTCCGCAGCAAGAGGCCGGTGCCGATACGGCCATCGGCCCAGGCCATGGCAAGCAGGTTGTTGCCGGTGAAGAGCTCCGCCCCGGCCACCACCACCAGCAACAACCCGAGCGAAAACACCAGCCCGCCCAGCACGCGGCCGGCGGCGAAACCCAGGCCGGGGTCGCTGGTCACCAGCACGAAGTAAAGCGCGCCCAGGCCGATGAAGGCACCGGCCAGTACGCCCAGCAGCGCCATCTGCCGCAGCGGCAGCTGCGCCTTGATCACGCCGATCTTTTCCACCCGTTCGGCGATCTCGGCCGGCGAGAAAGCATCGAATCCATATAGCGCCATCAGCGCCCTCCCTTTCCCTCAGGCCGATGCAGCCGTTACCCGCACCGCGGTCACCTTGTACTCCGGCGCCTGCACCTGCAGGTCGCGAATCGACGAGGTCAGCCGGTTCACCAGCGGTTCGCTGCCGTGGAAGGTGGCGAACACCTGCCCCGGCTGTACCTGCCGGCTGATGCGCAGCGGCAGCACCACCTCGCCGTAGCGGCTGGTCACCCGCACCGGCGTGGCGTCGGCCAGCCCCAGGCGCGTGGCGTCGGCCGGCGCCATGTCCAGCGTGTCGGCCGGGCGCAGCACCGCGTCGGGGGTACGGTTGCTCAGCGTACCGGCGTTGAACTGGTAGAGCGTACGCCCGGTGAGCAGGAGCAGCGGGTAGTCGGCATCGGTCTGTTCCGGTGTCGGCAGGTAGGCAATGGCTGCCAGCGTGGCGCGCTGGCCGACCGGGAAGCTCGACTGATACAGCACCGGGGTGCCCGGATGCTGCTCGTCTGGGCAGGGCCAGTGCAGGCTTTCGTGTTCCAGGCGGGCGTAACTGAGCCCGGCACCCTCCGGCCACAACGCACGCACCTCGTCCCAGATCGCCTGCGGACCGGCAAAATCGAACCCCTCGGCCCGCCCCAGCCGCGCCGCCAGCTGCTGGATGATCCACCAGTCGGGCCGTGCCTCCCCCGGTGCAGGCACGACCTGGCGGATGCGCTGCACGCGCCGGTCCGAATTCATGAAGGTACCGTCACGCTCGAGGAACGACGCCGCCGGCAGAAACACGCTGCCGAAGGCCTTGGCGGTTTCGTTGAGGAACAGGTCCTGCACGATCACCAGCTCCAGCTCGGACAGCGCCCGGGTCGTCTCGGCGACGTTGGCCAGCGACAGGTAGATGTCGTAGCCGAAGGCCCAGATCGCCTTCAGCTCCCCGGCGGCGGCGGCGTCCACCATCTGCAGCAGGTTGCGGCCATGGCGTTCCGGCAGCGGGGCACCCCATGCCGAGGCGCACCGCGCCCCGGCCTCCTTGAACGACTGCCCGCCGGGCAGCGTCGCCGGGTCGCAGCCCATGTGCGCCGCCCCCTGCACATTGTTCTGCCCGCGCAGGGGGTTGATGCCGGCGCCGGGCCGACCCAGGTTGCCGGTGAGCAGTGCCAGGTTGATCAGCGTCATCACGCCCTCGGTGCCCTGCAGGTGCTCGGTCACACCCAGACCATGCAGGCACATCGACGGGCGGCCGGCCGCGTAGAGCCGGGCGGCGGCACGGATGTCGGCGGCGCTCACGCCACACTCCATCGCCACCCGCTCCGGGGCATAGTCGACGATGAAATCGGCAAACTCGTCGAGCCCGGCGACCCGCTCGCCGATGAAGGCATGGTCGAGCAGGTCTTCCTCGATCAGGGTCGCCGCCATGGCGTTGAACAGCGGCACATTGCAACCCGGTCGCGGCGCCAGGTGCACGTCGGCCAGCCCGGCCAGTTCGGTGCGGCGCGGGTCGATCACCACCAGTCTGGCGCCGTTCAGCACCGCCTGCTTGATGCGCGCCCCCACCACCGGGTGGTTCTCGGTCGGGTTGGCGCCGCAGATCAGGAACGCCCCGGCCAGCTCGATATCGTCGAAGCCATTGCTCGCCGCACCGGTGCCGAGCATGGTCTTCAAGGCCTTGGCGCTGGGGGTGTGGCAGACGCGTGCGCAGCAGTCGATGTTGTTGGTGCCGAGCACCACCCGGGCGAATTTCTGCGCTAGGTAATTCTCTTCGTTGGTGGCGCGCGCCGAACCCAGCACGCCAATGGCGTCCGCACCATGCGCGGCGACAATGGCGCGCAGCTTGGCGGCGGTGAAGTCGAGCGCCTCGTCCCAGCTCACCCGGCGCCATCCCTCACCGTCGCGGATCATCGGCCAGGCGATGCGTTCGGGCGAGTGGTTGAATTCGAAGGCGTAGCGGCCCTTGACGCACAGGTGGCCGCGGTTGACCGGGCTCGCCGCCGGGCGCACCGCCACCACCCGCGCGCCGCGACGGCCCACCTCCATCTGGCAGCCCACCGCGCAGTAGACGCAGGTGGTGCGCGTCCAGCCCTCCACCTCCACCGTCACGCGCTTGTCGTAAAGCGCCCCGCTCGGGCAGCTGTCGACGCAGGCGCCGCAGCTGACGCAGCCCCCTTCCAGCAGGGTGGCACCGTGCGCCGGGGCGATGCGCAGCGCCGCACCGCGCTGCCACGCCTCCCACACGAACTGCCCTTGCAGCTGCTCGCAGATGCGCACGCAGCGCTGGCAGTCGATACAGCGCGTCATGTCGACGCCGATATAGGGGTGCGTGTCGTCGAGAAACAGGCCATCGCGCAGCTGCCCGCCCGGCTCCACGTCATAGGCCGCAAACAGCCGATGCAGCGGGTGCTGCGGTTCGGCCTCCATGGCCGCCGGCGGATAGCTTTCGGCCAACAGCTGCAAGTGGGTACGGCGCAAGGCGCGCAGGGCTGGCGTGTCGGTGCGGATCACCATGCCGTCCTCGGCCTGGCAGGCGCAGCTCGCCACCGGCCGCGGCTCGCCGTCGACCTCCACCAGGCACAGCCGGCAGCCGCCGTGCGGCGTGAGCCGCAGGTCGTGGCACAGATGCGGCACCTCGGCGCCGGCCTGCAACAACACGTCGAGCAGCCGGCCCGGCGCGGCGCTCTGGACGATGCCGTCGATGGTCAGCTGAAGCATGCCTTCCACTCCTCGGGAAAATGGGTCTGGACGGCCCGGGCGAACTCGGCCAGACCGCGCCCGTGCCCGCACAGGCTGGCGGCGCCGAGCGCGTCGAGCAGATCGGCACAACGCCCCGGCTCGATGCGCCCTCCCTCCATCGCCGCCTCGAACATCGCCGCCAGCTGCGGCGTGCCGCGCTGGCACGGGGTGCATTTGCCGCACGATTCGCTGGCGCCAAAGCGAAACACCTCGGCCAGGATGGCGGCGAGCGGGGTATCGTCGGCAAAGGCGATCACCCCGCCGTGCCCCACGGCACACCCGATGGCCTGCATCTCCTCGTAGCCCAGCGGGGTATCGAGCAGGCGCGGCGGCACGATGCCGGCCAGCGGTCCGCCCACCATGACCCCCTTGAGGCGGCCGCGGCGCAATCCGCCACCCAGTTTGTCGACCACCTCGAACAAGGGCAGCCCGAACTCGACCTCGTACAGCCCCGGCCGGCTGAACAGCGAATTGAGCGACAACAGCTTGGTGCCGCGGCTCGACGAGAAGCCGAGCGCGGCGTAGGCAACGGCGCCGTGCTCGACGATCCACGGCAGCGCGCACAGGGTCTCGACGTTGTGCAGCAGCGTCGGTGCGCCGAACAGACCGTATTCGCTGATCTGCGGCGGCCGCAGCCGCACCTCGGGGCGGCGCCCTTCCAGCGCGTTGAGCAGCGCGGTCTCCTCGCCGCACAGGTAGCTGCCCGCCCCGATCACCAGCTCGACGTCGAAGCGCTCCCCCAGCCAGCCAGCCCGGCGCGCCTGCTCGATGGCGTCGGCCAACCTCGCCCCCGCCAGCGGATACTCCTTGCGCAGATAGATATAGCCCTGCCCGGCACCCACGCCATGGGCGGCGATGATCATCGCCTCGAGCACACGGAAAGGATCGTCCTCCAGCAGGAAACGGTCGGAGAAGGCGCCGGGGTCGCCCTCGTCGGCGTTGACCACCAGATACTTGCGATCGGCCGGCTGCGCCGCCACTGCCTGCCATTTCTTCCCCGCCGGGAAGCCGGCGCCGCCGCGGCCGCGCAGTCCGGACATCTCCACGGCGCGCCGCAGTTCCTCCGGCGCCATGGCCATGGCACGCTGCCGCGCCGTCCCGCCACCGCGCGTGACGTAGTCGGCCAGGCGGTGTACCCCTCCCGTCAGCACGTTGCCGAGCAACACCGCCTGACGGCTGTGCACCTCGATGTGCGGACGCGGATCGTGGTCGGCCGCGCTGGGGCCGGCGTAACACTTGCCGAGACAATACAGAGAAGACCTGTCGCGCTCTGCCGCCGACCAGCGCACCGGTGCATCGGCGCGTGCGGCAAAGCAGGCCAGCCCACGGCAGCAACGCCCAGCCAGCGGCTCGGCAAGATGGTAGAAGGTATGGGCGGCAAGGTGTCGGGGCAGCACGCGCACGTAAAATCCCCCTATGCATAGGGTTTAACTCTTTCACTGTAGTCAAGCGGCGCGACCACAACCGGTATCAGATCAAACACGGAACAAATAAGCATCTGCGCCTGACGGTCGCAACATCCGGAGACAACAGCGGAAGAGCGGTACGGCTTTGTTATAGTGGTAATTAAAGAGGTGGTACCCGCCGCCTCGGAAGTGCACCCGGTGCAGGACCGCTCCTGTCGCGGCCATCGCACCAGGCCCACGTCGCTCGGGAGCCTGCCTTGACTTCACCGCGTGTGCTGTATCTGCAATCAGGAGGGCCGACGGCGGTAGTCAACGCCTCGGCCCAGGGCGTGATCGAAGCGGCCCGGCACGCCGGCGTGTCGCTATGTGCCGCCCGGCACGGCCTGACCGGGCTGCGCCAGGGCGAACTGCTCGACCTGGACACGGTACCGCAACGGCAATGGCAACAGCTCTCCACCCTGCCCGGCACCTGCTTCGGCTCCAGCCGCGAGATGCTGCCGCCGTACGACTCGGCACCGGAGACCTGGCATCAGCTGCGCGCCGTCCTGCGCGGGGCAGGCATCGGCACGGTGTTGCTCAACGGCGGCAACGGCTCGATGACCACCGCGCTGCGACTCACCGAATTCGGCCAGCGCCTGGGTTACCCGCTCCGGGTCATCGGCATCCCCAAGACCATCGACAACGACCTTGTCGCGACCCATTTCAGCCCCGGCTACCCCTCGGCAGCCAAGTATCTGGCCGCCTCGGTACGCGAGTTGGCGCTGGACGTATCGAGCCTCGGGCCGGGACGGGTGATGCTGCTGGAAACCATGGGCCGCAACGCCGGCTGGCTCGCCGCCGGCTGCGCCGCCGCGACCCGCCACCCGGGCGACGCCCCCCACCTGCTGTTGCTGCCCGAAGTGCCGTATCAGCCGGAACGCCTGCTCGATGCCCTCGACACCTGCCTGCGGCAGCACGGCCACGCCGTGGTGGTGGTCGCCGAAGGAGTGCGCGACGACAACGGCGTGCTGCTGGCCGAACAGCCTTACACCCCCGGCTCCGCGTTCCAGCAACTGGGTGGCGCCGCGCAGCGCGTGGCGTCCTACCTGACGCAGCAGCGCGGCCTGCACGTCCATGCCGCGGTGGCGGATTGCCTGCAACGCACAGCGCGCCATCTCGTTTCGGCGCTCGATCTCAGGCTGGCACAAGCAGCCGGACGCACGGCGCTGGAATGGGCATTGCAGGAACAAAGCGGGGTGATGGTGGGGTTGCGTCCGGCACAAGGGAAAGAGCACTGGGAAATGGCCGCGGTGGCGCTCGCCGACGTGGCCGACGCCGAACGCCGGCTACCCGCCTCGTACATCGGCGCGGACGGTTTCTCGGTGAGCCCTGACTTTCTCGACTACCTGCGCCCCCTGTTGCAGGGGGAGGACTGGCCCCCCTTTGCCGACGGTCTGCCGAGCTACCCGTCGTTGCAGTGGCCAGTACTACGCTGGCGATGAGCGGCCCCCAATGGAACTCCGGTTTCCTCGAAGGGAAACGGCAGACATGATAAGCGCCCCTCCAGTCTCGGCACCGATCTAGCTGCTCACACCGCTACAATCAATCCGACCACCTTGGGGCGCACTTTCACTATAGCCCTCGCCTCGCAGAATACAAGGCAAAGTCCTCGCAAGAGCGTCATTCCCGCCAGCCTGGCAACACTGCCCCGAAGCAGGCCAGAGCACCAATTCCAGAAAGACTATGGGCCGCTGCCCATGCAGCCGATAGCGCACACAGTGTCAGAACATCGGCGCGTCGGCGAAATTCAGACCTTGCCGGTCCTTGTCCGACAATACAGGTGGCTGCGCCAGCGGCCAGTCGATCCCCAGTGCCGGATCGTCCCAGCGGATGCAATACTCGTCCCCGGCATGCCAGTAGTCACTGACCTTGTAGCAGAACTCGGCGCCGTCCTGCAAAGCCAGAAAGCCGTGCGCGAACCCTTCGGGAATCCACAACTGGCGCCGGTTCTCGGCTGACAGCGTCACCCCGTGCCACTGCCCGAAGCAGGGCGAAGCACGCCGCAAATCCACCGCCACGTCCCATACCGCGCCTTGCGTCACCTGCACCAGTTTGCCCTGCGGATGGGTGTGCTGGTAATGCAGGCCACGCAGCACATTCGGCCGGGAGTGCGAACGGTTATCCTGCACGAAGCTCACCTCGCGCCCGATCAGCGCGGCAAAGCGGCGTGCATTGAAGGTCTCGCAGAACTCGCCGCGCTCGTCGGCAAACACCACCGGCTCTAGCAGCAGCAGACCGTTGAGCGCGGTCTCGATGATTTTCATTTTTTGCCCCAGAGCGTGTGAAAGAAATCGTTGCGAGCGGCCCTCGGCGGGGTAAAGAGCAGCACAGAAACCGGAATGTACACGGAGTACATGAGGATTTCTAATCGCTGAGCGAAGCTCTGCGTGCACATCGTTGATGTGCCCAGCGAAAGATTCGCACGCAGTGCGTATGAACCCCGATCAGGGATGCGCAGCAGATTTATTCACAAACACTCAGAAGATGCGTTCGTTGAGCAAGGACAGCAGGTACTGGCCGTAGCCGTTCTTCTTCATCGGCTGAGCCAGACGGATCAACTGCTCATCATCGATGAAGCCGCTGCGCCAGGCCACCTCCTCCGGGCTGCCGATCTTCAGCCCCTGGCGCCGCTCCAGCGTCGAGATGAACTGGCTGGCTTCCAGCAGCGATTCGTGGGTGCCGGTGTCGAGCCAGGCATAGCCCCGTCCCATCACCTGCACGTCCAGCTGCCCTGCCGCGAGATAGCGGCGGTTGATGTCAGTGATTTCCAGTTCGCCACGGGCCGACGGACGCAGCTCGCGCGCGAAGTCGACCACCTGGCCGTCATAGAAATAGAGCCCTGTCACCGCATAGCGCGACTTCGGCTGCGTCGGCTTCTCTTCCAGGCTGACGACATGACCCGCCTGGTCGAACTCCACCACGCCGTAGCGCTCCGGGTCGTGCACCGGGTAGGCGAACACCGTGGCGCCGCTCGCACCCTCCGCCGCCTGTTTCATCTTGCCGACCAGGTCGTGGCCGAAGAACAGGTTGTCCCCCAGCACCAATGCCGACGGCTGCCTCGCCAGGAACGACTCGCCGATCAGAAAAGCCTGTGCGATGCCGTCCGGCGTGGGCTGCACCGCGTAGCCGAGGTTCATGCCCCACTGGCTGCCATCCCCCAAGAGCTGCTGGAAACGCGGCGTATCCTGCGGCGTCGAGATGATCAGCACGTCGCGGATGCCCGCCAGCATCAGGGTGCTGAGCGGGTAGTAGATCATCGGCTTGTCGAACACCGGCAGCAGCTGCTTGGAGACGCCGAGGGTGACCGGATAGAGCCGGGAGCCGGAGCCCCCGGCAAGAATGATGCCCTTGCGTTGAGCCATGAGAATTACCCCTTCTGGATGGCAAGCTGCTGCAGCACCAGCTGCAGATGATGCCGCCAGTCGGGCAGTACGATGCCCAGGGCGGCGCGCAGCTTGTGCGTGTCGAGCCGGGAATTGGCCGGGCGCGCGGCCGCCGCCGGATAGTCTACGGCAGGAATGGCCTGAATCGCTTCCGGCCTCAGCACCAACCCTCCCCCGACATCCTGAACCAGCCCGACGATCTCGCGGGCGAAGCCGTGCCACGAGGTCTCGCCCGCGGCCGCCAGATGATAGAGGCCGTAGGGCAACACCCGCCCCTCGCGCAGCCGCGCCACCAGTTGCGCGCTGACGTCGGCGATCAGCATCGCCGAGGTCGGCGCCCCGACCTGGTCGTGCACCACATTCAGCGTGTCACGCTGGGCGGCCAGACGCAGGATGGTCTTGACGAAGTTGCCGCCGACGCTGCCGTAGACCCAACTGGTACGCAGCACGTAGTGACGCGAACAATCGTTCATCACCGCCAGCTCGCCATCGCGCTTGGTACGGCCATACACACTCAAGGGCCTGGTGACATCGCTCTCCCGGTAGGGCGCCGTCCCCGTACCGTCGAACACGTAATCGGTGGAAAAATGCAGCAGCGTGGCACCCAGTCGTTCGGCCAGGCGCGCAAGCTCGGCCGGCGCCTCGGCATTCACCCGCTCCGCCAGCTCCGGCTCGGCCTCGGCGCGGTCGACCGCGGTGTAGGCGGCGGCGTTGACGATCAGGTCGGGGGCAAACTCGAGCACCGGCTGCATCAGCAGCTCCGGCCTCGACAAATCCAGAACCTCACGCCCTGGCGCCCATAGCTTGCCGTAGAGCGCCAGGCTGCGACGCAGTTCGAAACCCAGCTGGCCGCTGCCGCCGGTCAACAGGATACGCATCAGGCAGCTCCGTAGTGCATGTCGATCCAGTCGCGATATGCCCCACTTTTCACCGCCGCCACCCACTCCGGGTTAGCCAGATACCAGGCGACAGTGCGCTCGATCCCGCTGGCGAAGGTCTCGCGTGGCTCCCAGCCCAGTTCGCGGCGCATCTTGCCCGCATCGATGGCGTAGCGTCGGTCGTGTCCGGGGCGGTCGGCGACGAAGGCGATCTGCTGCCGGTAAGATACCCCGTCGGCGCGCGGGCGACAGGCATCGAGCGTGGCGCACAGCGTGTCGACCGCCTCCAGGTTGGTCTTCTCGCAGGCCCCGCCAATGGCGTACACCTCGCCCGGCCGACCGCGTTCGAGGACGGCCATAAGCGCACGGCAGTGGTCCTCGACGTAGAGCCAGTCGCGAATCTGTCGACCGTCGCCGTACACCGGCAAGGGCTGGCCGTCGAGTGCGCGGTCTATCATCAGCGGGATCAGTTTTTCCGGAAACTGATACGGCCCGTAATTGTTCGAGCAGTTGCCGGTCAGCACCGGCAGGCCGTAGGTATGGTGCCAGGCGCGCACCAGGTGATCCGAGGCCGCCTTGGATGCGGCGTAGGGGCTGTTCGGGGCGTACGGCGTCGTCTCGCAGAACGGCGCATCGCGCTCCCCCAGCGAACCGAACACTTCGTCGGTGGAAACGTGCAGAAAACGGAACGCCGCCCGGTCCCCGGCGGGCAATCCCGACCAGTAGGCGGTGGCCGCCTGCAACAGGCGGAAGGTGCCGTCGATATTCGTTTCGACGAACACCGCCGGACCATGGATCGAGCGGTCGACGTGGCTTTCGGCGGCAAAGTTGAGGATGGCGCGCGGGCGGTGTTCCGCCAGCAGCCGCTCCAGCAGCGCCGCATCGCCGATATCACCGCGCACCAGCTCGACCCGGCCCTCCTCGAGGTAAGGCTGCAAGTTGGCGGCGTTGCCGGAATAGGTCAGCTTGTCGAGCACCAACACCGGCTCATCACGCTGCTCCAGCCACAGCCTGACAAAATTGGCCCCGATGAAGCCGGCCCCACCCGTCACCAGAATCATCGCTTCTTCTCCCCCTCTCGTGCAGCACGCCGCCTTGACAGCGCACCGTATCATTCCAGCCGGCTATTCTAGCCGTTCTGGCACGAGGGCACGAAAAAACCGGTGGGGTTGCCACCGGTCGTTCATGGCTCCGATCGGCCCGGGCCGTGCCATCGCAATAACGTGGCGACTACTCGTTCATCAGCTTGTTGACCACGTCCACGTAACCCTGCATTGCCTGTTCGGCGCTCATGCCCTTGATCTTGTCCCAGGCATCGTACTTGGCGCGGTTGATGAAATCCATCATGCCCGGCCGCTCGCCCTGGACATCGCCTTCGGTCGCCTGCTTGAACAGCGAATAGAGTTGCAGCAGGGTCTGGTTGTCCGGCCGCTCGGCCAGGGTTTTCACATCGGCCTGGGCCTGGGCGAACAACGTTTGCAGATCTGACATGTTCATTCCTCTGAGTGATTGGGAGCCTGCCTCCCGTTGCGCGTGGATGCCGGTTGCCCAGCTCAGTCGAGCCTTACTCTAGCACAAATAAAACAATCGTTTTAATTTTGCATGCGCACCTCGATGCGCTTGTAGCTCTTTACCGCCACCCCGTGCCGGCGCGCCGGGGCGAAGCGGGCCGAGAGGAAGACACGGCGGGCCTCGTGCTCGAGAACCCCGGAGGAGTCGGGCTGCTCGGCTACCACGGCGTCGACACCGCCTCGTTCATTGATGTAGACCCTCAGCATCACGCGCAACTCGCCGGCGGGGGCCTGCGGCGGCAAGGCAAGCTCGATCGGCTGCAGCGGCACCGCCAGCACATCGAGCGCCGCAGCGGGGAAATAACCCTCCTCGTCGCCCCCGGTCGGCTCGGTAGCCTGTATCGCCGCAACCGGAACGGATGTTTCCGCAGGCATGGCCTGCGGTGTGCTGGCCGCCGACGAGGATGCCTCCTCGCGGATCGGAGGCAAAACAGGATCAAGCGCCTCACTCGCGGGCAGCAAGGGGGGAACGGCAGCGCGCGCGGGGTGATCCTGGCCGCCCCCCCGGGAGGGTTGCAGCATCACGCTGAGCATGCCCGGCCCCGACGCGGCCCTGGGCGGAGAACCCGGCAGCAGCATGGCACTGGCGTGCAAGCCCAGCGACAAGCTCAGCGCCAGCGCCAGCCGCTCGCCGATGGACAGGTGCCGATACCAGCAAGCCAGCCTCCTGTCCGCGTCGAAACCGCGCCCCGCTGCCGAGCACATGGAGGGGTTACTGGGCGCTCAGGTATTTCTCGAATTCGGCCGAGGGAATCGCTCCGGATACCATGCGGCCATTGCCGAACACCATGGTGGGCGTACCGTTGATGCCAAGCTTCGCCCCCAGCGCCTGGTTCTGTTCCAGCGCGCTGGTATCGCAGTTATCCGGACCGCTCAACTCGGTCCCTTGACGCATGTGCGCGGTCCAGCTGCCAACGCGGTCCTTGCTGCACCAGATCTGACGCGACTTGCGCATGGCGTCGGGGTGCAGCTGGGTCAGCGGGTAGAGGAAGGTGTAAATGGTGACATTGTTCACGTCCTTCAGCGTTTCGCGCTCCAGTTTCTTGCAGAACGGACAATCCGGGTCGGAGAAAATCGCCACCTTGCGCGCGCCGCTGCCGCGCACTTCTTTCATCGCCGCCGCCAGCGGCAAATCCTTCCACGCCACCTTGGAGAGTTCGGCCACGCGCTTCTCGGTCAGGCTCTCGCGCTTTTCCGCGTCGATCAGATCGCCGACGAAGAGGTGCTTGACGCCGGCGTCGACGTAGACGATCTGACGGCCCGGCAGCACCACCTCGTAGATACCGCTTACCGGCGTCGGGCTGACGCTTTCCACCTTGCGGTCCGGAAAGCGGGTAGCGAAAGCCTTCTTCACCTCGGCCACGTCCGGATCGGAGGCCTTGGCTACGCAGGCAGCCGACGACAGCAGCAGTGCTGCCAGCGCCAGTTTTTTCAGGGTTGCATTCATGCGTAATTTTCCTTGTTCAGAAACCGATGGCATGGCGGGCGAATTGCCGCTTCAGCGGGGTCAGTCGGTTGGTCAGGCTAAGCCCGGCGTTGCGCAGCCACGGCAAGCCCGGCAGCTGGTGCTGATGGAACAGCGCGAACAGCGCATCGCAGGTGGTCTGCATCGTCACTACCGCCTCCTTGCGCTGCCGTGCGAAGCGCCGCAGCAACAACCAGTCGCCCGGATCGCGATGATCCTGCAGCAACGCCGCCAGCGTGGCCGCATCCTGGAACCCCAGGTTGACCCCCTGTCCGGCCAACGGATGCACCGTATGCGCCGCGTCGCCCACCAGTGCCACCCGCTCTTTCACAGTACTTTGCGGGCGAATCAAGCGCAATGGAAAGGCCGCCGCCGGAGTGATCACGCTCAAACCGCCCAAGGCGTAGTCACCCGTGGCAGCCACGGTTTCGGCCAGGGTTTCGGCATCGAGTTCCAACAAAGATTCCGGTTCCGGCGTCGACCACACCATCGACATGCGCTGGCCGGCCATCGGCAACCATGCCAGGATGCCGTCGCCGAGGAACCACTGCCGCGCCACGTTGCCGTGCGGCCGTTCACAGTCGAAATTGGCCACCACGCCGGACTGGCCGTAGGGCTTGACGCTGGCCTCCAGGCCGAGCTGGCCGCGCACCCAGGAGTTGGCCCCGTCGGCGCCGACCAGCAGCGCCGCGGTCAGCTCGCGGCCGTCGTCGAGCGTCAGGCAAGCCTGACGCGCCGAGGTGGAGAGCGCGCTCGGGCGTACCCCGGTCAGCAAGGTGATGTCGCAATGCTCCAGCCGCCGCCACAGCGCCGCCAGCATCCAGCGGTTCTCGGCGATCCAGGCCAGCGCCTCGGCATTGGCGTCGCTGGCGGCAAACTCGATACGGCCGCCGCGGTCGCCGCGCACGTCCATGCTGGCGATGGTGCCGATGCGCTCCATGCCGGGCCACGCCCCCAGGCTTTCCAGAAAGCGGCGGTTGGCCGGGCTGACGGCGTAGACCCGCGCATCCCAGCCCTGGTACAGGTCGTCGAAACGGGCGGCCTGCCCTTCCAGCAAGGCCACGCGCCGGCCGGCCTCGGCCAGTGCCAGCGCCAGGCTGGCCCCGACCAGACCGCCGCCGACCACGATGACGTCGAAATCGTTTTGTCTCGTATTCATTACTTAGCGAGTCCTTTAGACCTCACGGTGCGGGTGAAAGAAATCGTCCCGCGAGGATTCCCTGCGATCATCGCCGCGCCACGCGGCCCGTTCGAGAAGCGCCGCCGTACACGTGGTACGGCGAGCATCACAGGACGGGGAAGGGGGCGCGCCGCCGATTCATTCACCAGTCCTCACACACCGAATACCAGGTGACCGGCAAAGGCGCGGCGCAGCGGTGGCAGCACGTCGAGTGCCATCATGCCGGCGCCGCGCACGGTTTTGACCAGCGGCGAATGGCCGTCGAACAGGCGGATCAGTCCATGGGTGAAGCCAACCACGGCGTGGCTGTCGAGCTTGCGCGCGCCGGCGAAGACGGCAAGGGCCCGGGCGTCGCCCGGATCGGCCACCCCCTCCAAGGCGTCGGCAAGGCCGGCCGCGTCGCGCAGCCCCAGATTGAGCCCCTGCGCCGCTACCGGATGCATGGTCTGAGCGGCGTTGCCGATCAGCGCCACGCGCCCGCTGACCAGCCGGTTGGCCTGCTTGAGCGCAAGCGGGAACACCGCGCGCGGTCCCGCCGTGAGAATCCGCCCCTGGCGTTCGCCGAAGGCCTGCTGCAACTCGGCGATCAGCACGCTGTCGTCGCTATCACGCAATCGGACGGCGTCGTCGGCGCTGCGCGTCCACACCAGCATGAAACCGTCGCCGTGCGGCAGCAGCGCCAGCGGGCCTTGCGCGGCAAAACGCTCGTAGGCCACGCCCTGCGGCGGCCGTTCGGTGGTGATCGGCGCCAGTACCGCGCATTGGCGGTAATCGTGGCTCAGACGCTTGACGCCGGGCAGGGTCCCGGCGAGCTCGCCCCCTTCGGCCAGCACCACCAGCCGCGCGGTCAGCATGCCCGGCCCCTCGGGGGTGGTCACGATCAATCGTGCGTAATGCGGCAGGGATTTCACCGACTCCACCCGGCTCTGCCACAACACCATGACCCCGGCACGCTCCAACGCGGCATTGAGCGATGCAGTCAGCACCGGATAGTCGACCACCACCCCCAGGTGCGGCAGCGCCAGGTCGGCGCGGTCGAGCACGGTACGGCCGCAGCTGCCCTGCTGCGACACGTGCACGGTGTCGATCGCCGTAGCGGCCAGTTCGTCCGGCCAACCGCCGGCGTCACGCAGCATCTGGCGGCTGGCCCAGGACAGCGCCAGCGCGCGCGCGTCGCGGATCGGCGCCTCCTTGGCGCGCGCCTCCACCAGCAGCACGCGCCGCCCGGCGCAGGCAAAGCGCAGGGCAGCCAGGGCGCCGACCGGGCCGCCACCGACGATCACGATATCGGCGTGTTCAGGATTTACTGTCATAGCTTCGTTGCTTCACCAGAGTCTTTCTGCCGATGCCGCAGCTCATTGCGCGCGCATCAGGTCCTCGATTTCCTGCACGCCCTTGGGCACCGCCGCGGTGTACACCTCGCGGCCGGTTTCGGTCACCAGCACGTCATCCTCGATGCGGATGCCGATATTGTGGAACGCCGCCGGCACATTGTCGGCCGGACGGATGTAGAGACCCGGCTCGATGGTGGTGCACATGCCCGGCTGGTAGCTCCGCCACTCGCCGCCCTGCTTGCGCTGGCCGACATCGTGCACGTCGAGTCCGATCATATGGCCGATGCTGTGCATGTAGAACTGGCGGTAGGCGCCGGATTCGATCACACCATCCAGCGTGCCTTGCAGCAGCTTCAGGTCGAGCATGCCGCGTACCAGCACCTGCAACGCGGCGTCGCCGGGGGCCGTCCACACCGCGCCGGGCTTGACCGCGTCGATGCCCGCCAGCTCGGCGGCCAGCACCACTTCGTACAAATCGCGCTGCGGGCCGCTGAAGCGGCCGTTGACCGGGAAAGTTCGGGTGATGTCCGCGGCATAGCCGTTCAGCTCGCAACCGGCGTCGATCAGCAGCAGCTCGCCATCGTTGAGCCGGCCGTCGTTGCCGACGTAATGCAGCGTGCAGGCATTGGCGCCGCCGGCGACGATGCTCTCGTAGGCAGGAAAGCGCGCGCCGTGGCTGACGAAGGTGTGCAGCAGTTCGGCTTCGACCTGGTATTCGTAGCGTCCGGGGCGGGTGAACTGCATGGCGCGCACGTGCGCCTCAGCCGAAATCTGTCCGGCGCGGCGCAGCGTGGCAATCTCGCCAGGGTCTTTGATCATGCGCATTTCGTCGAGCGGCACCAGCAGGTCGCCGAAACGCGGGGGAGCCTGTTCCCCGGTGCGGAAGCGGGCGCGCACGGCATTGAGCCAGCCCGCTACCTGCTGGTCGAACGCCGGGCTTCGGCCAACGTTCCACCATAATTGCAGCTGCCCCGAGAGCAGGTCCGGCAGTCGCTGATCGAGTTCGGAAACAGGGTAGGCCTCGTCGAAGCCGAACTGTTCCTTCGCCCCCTCCGGACCGTGACGGAAACCGTCCCAGATTTCCCGCTCCAGGTTCTTTTCACGGCAGAACAGGATGGACTTGCCGGCGCAGGCATCGAGCACCAGCACGGCGCCCGGCTCGGCAAAACCGGAGAGATAGAGGAAATGGCTGTCGGGCCGGTATGGGTAATGGGTATCCGCGTTGCGGATGGCTTCGGGCGCGGTGGGCAGGATCGCCATCCCCTCCCCGATCTGGCTCATCAGGCGCTGGCGGCGGGCGACATGGGTCTGGGTCATGGTGTCATCTTTCTCCCCGGGATGGCCGTGGGACGTCGGATAGCAGCCGGGCAAGAGCCTGTTTCAGGAGGCGAGCGAGCCAAGGCAGGTTGAGTGCTGCCGGAGCACAGGAACCGGAATGTACACGAAGTACATGAGGATTCCTGATCGCTGAGCGAATTACTGCGTGCAAATCTTCGATTTGCTCAGCGATAAATTCGCACGCAGTCCGCCGGCACTCAAGATGCGAAGGCGCAGCCGCCTGATGAAATAGGCTCCAAACCGGCAAAATGACACTTAGTTTACACCGCCTTGCCGGCTGGCGCGACGAAGCGGGCCAGTCTCGCCAGCACCAGCGAGGCCCCCAGGACATCGGCCAGAACATCCAGCCATTCCGCCGCGCGATCGACGGTCAGCCAGGCCTGCAGCCCTTCCGACAAGCCGGCCCACAACACGCAGCAGAGCCAAGCCGTCAACCGTGGCCGGGCCACGCCGCCACGGCGCAAACCCCAGCCCAACAGCGCGGCCTGCACACCGAACAGCACGAAATGGCCGATCTTGTCGAAATACGGAAGCGCCGACGGCTCGCCCCCTGGCTTCAGCAGCAGCCACAGCGACAGCCCCCACCACAACAGGGGCGGCAGCAGCGCACGGCAAGGCATCGGAGGCTCCTTCAAGCAAAAAGGCCCACCATTATGGTAGGCCTTGGTGAGCGAACACCTGACAGGCTCATAGCCTGTTTCAGTAGGCGAGCGAGCCAAAGCAGGTTGAGGACCGCCAGCGCACAGGAACCGGAATGGACACAGAGTCCATGAGGATTCCTGATCGCTGAGCGAATCCCCGCGTACCAACCTATCGCTGGGCAAATCAAAGATTTGCCAGCGATAGGCCCAGCGATGGATTCGCACGCAGTACTGCCAGCGCTCAAGATGCGAAGGCGCAGCCGGCTAATGAAATAGGATATCAGTCGCCGATTACGGCAGAGGTGTAAACCTCCTGCACGTCGTCCAGATCTTCCAGCGCATCGAGCAGCTTCTGCATGCGCTCGGCGTCTTCCCCTTCGAGCTCGGTTTCGTTCAGCGCGCGCATGGTCACTTCGCCCATTTCCGCCTTGAAACCAGCCGACTCCAGCGCCGCCCTGACTTCAGTGAACTCGTACGGCGCGGTGATCACTTCGATCGAACCGTCGTCGTTGGTCACCACATCTTCGGCACCGGATTCCAGCGCCGCTTCCATCAGCGCGTCCTCGTCCACGCCCGGCGCAAACACCAGGTAGCCGCAGTGCTTGAACTGGAACGCCACGCAGCCGTCGGTGCCCATGTTGCCGCCGTACTTGCTGAAGGCGTGGCGCACGTCGGCCACGGTACGGGTCTTGTTGTCGGTCATGCAATCGACCATCACGGCCGCACCGCCGATGCCGTAGCCCTCGTAGCGGATTTCCACGTAGTCGACGCCTTCCAGCGTGCCGGCGCCACGGTCGATGGCGCGCTGCACGTTGTCTTTCGGCATGTTGGCGCCCCAGGCCTTGTCGACCGCCAGACGCAGACGCGGGTTGGTGTCGATATCGCCGCCGCCAAGACGGGCGGCAACGGTAATTTCCTTGATCAGTCGGGTAAAGATCTTGCCGCGCTTGGCGTCCGCGCGTTCTTTCTTATGCTTGATGTTCGCCCATTTGCTGTGGCCAGCCATAGTCGCCTCAGTCAGTAATAAAGGCCGCAACGCGGCCGGGTTGAGTCCGATGAAATCGGCGACATGTTACCAGAAAGCTACCCCGACTTCAGCATGCCCTGCATGAAGGCGAAGGCCTCGCGATAGATGGATTCGATCGCCGGCGCCATCAGCGGCACTGACAGGTAGAGCGCGGCAAAACCGACCAGCAGGGTAAGCGGGAAGCCGAAAGTGAAGATGTTGAACTGCGGCGAGGCGCGGGTCATCACGCCGATGGCAAGGTTGGTCACCAGCAAGGCTGCCACCACCGGCAACGCCAGCCACAACCCCCAGTTGAAGATATGCCCTCCCCACTCCGCCAACGCCTTGAGCCGGTCGGGCGGCAGCGTCATGCCGATAGGCAGGGTACGAAAGCTGTCGAGCAGGGTCTCGATCACCACCTGATGTCCGCCCATCAACAGAAACAACAGGAAGGTGAACAGCGTCAGGATACGTGCGATGGTCGGCACCTGCGCCGAGTTGATCGGGTCGTAGAACGAGGCGAAGCCCAGGCCCATCTGCGTTCCCATGACGAAGCCGGCCATCTCGACCGCGGTGATGACCACACGCATCACCAGCCCCAGCGCGAGCCCGATGAGCAGCTGCTGCACCAGCACCGCCACGCCCTCGGCCGATACCACCGGGATGGCCGGCTGCGGCGGCAGCAGCGGCACCAGCAGCAAGGTCAGCAACAGTGCGAAACCAGCCTTGAACCGGGCCGGGGCGGAACGCGACGAGAACAGCGGGTCGGCCAGCAGCACCCCCATGATGCGGGCGAAGGGCCAGACAAACAGGCTGACCAGCGCGTTGATCTGGAGGTCGCTGATCGGAAACATCAGCCGATCGCGTTGGGGATGCTCTGGAACAGCCGCACGGTGTAGTCGACCAGCGTATTGATCATCCACGGCCCCGCCAGCACCAGGGTGACGAACAGCGCCAGCAGCTTGGGAATGAAGGTCAGGGTCATTTCGTTGATCTGGGTGGCCGCCTGCAGCACGCTGATCAAAAGACCGACCAGCAGCGACACCAGCAACACCGGCGCCGCGACGATGATCAGAACGTACAAGGCGTTCTGCACGATGTTGATGACGAGTTCGGGACTCATGGCAAGGCCTTCTTCATGATCCAGTTGTCGAGCGCGACACCATCGCGCCAGGCGATGTGGTCGGATTCGACGACGAAACCGGCGCGCTCAAACACCGGCCGCGCCGTGTGGCTGGCGTAGACAGAGAGCTCTGACAGGCCAGCCTGTTGCGCGACACGCTCCAGCTCGGCGATGAGGCGGCTGGCGACACCCTGCCCCGCCGCATGGGGCGCGACGTACAGCATGTCGACCTCGCCATCGTCACTCAGCCAGGCAAAACCGGCCAGAACTCCGTCGACCTCCACCGCCTTGAAGCCCGTGGCACACGCGAGGCGCCGGGCCCAGGCGGCGCGCCAAGTGTCGGGCATCGGCCCCGGCGGTGCCCACGCGGTGCACTGAGCCTCGCTGTAATGACGCCGCGCCAGCACGTGCACGGCGTCGACGAACAGCGCGTGGCAGGCGGGGAGGTCGGCTTCGGCCAACGTGGCGAGGGTGATGCTCATCCGGCGTAGAAACTCCGTACCAGCGACCCCATCAGCAAGGTCCAGCCGTCGACCAGCACGAACAGCATCAGCTTGAACGGCAGCGAGATGATGACCGGCGACACCATCATCATCCCCATCGCCATCAAGATGCTGGCCACCACCAGGTCGATGATCAGGAACGGGATGAACACCATGAAGCCGATCTGGAACGCGGTTTTCAGCTCGCTGATCACGAAGGCTGGAATCAACGTCTTCATCGACACCTCGGCCGGGCTGGGCGGCGCCGGCGACTGCGACACCTCGATGAAGAACGCCAGGTCCTTCTCGCGCGTCTGCTTCAGCATGAACTCGCGCATCGGCTTGCCGCCCTCCTCCATCATCTGGGTAAAGCCGATCTTGTCTTCGGAGAACGGTACCCAGGCCTTGCTGTACACCTGGTCGAAGGTCGGCCCCATCACGAACAGCGTCAGAAACAGCGCCAGCCCGACCAGCACCTGGTTGGGCGGCGCCTGCATCGTGCCCATGGCCTGGCGCAGCAACGACAACACGATGATGATGCGGGTGAACGAGGTCATCATCAGCAGCAGGGCCGGGATGAACGACAAGGCGGTCATGAACAGCAGCATCTGCAGGCTGAGCGAGTAGCTCTGCCCACCACCACCGGCAGGCGTGCTGTTCATCAACGGCAGGCCAGCGGCGTCGGCCACAAACGGAAACAGGCCAGCGATCAGCAGGCCCAAGCAAACCAGAACACGTTTCATGAAGCGGAAGGACCGGAAGGGGGACGGGAAGCGTTCAACGCCTTCTTCAACCAGCGGGCGAATGGCTCGCCGGGCGTGGCAGCGACGTCGTCGGCGTCGTCGGGACGCGGCAATCGCGTCAGCAGATTGACCGCCTGGGACGTCACCCCCAGCACCAGCCACTCACCCTCCAGCTCGACGATGACCACCCGCTCGCGCTGCCCCACCATCAGGCCGCTGACCACGCGCAACCGGTGCGAACCCGGCAGCATGCCGCCGCTCAAGCGGCGGAACAGCCAAGCCACGCCAACGATGGCAAGCAGCACGATGGCCAAGCCGATGACGACCTGCAGCAGGCTCATCAAGGGACCGGGAGGCGTCGGCGACGACGCGGCCGCGGCAGCCGGCAGCGCCAGCAACAACAATAGCAAGCCGCGCATCTTATTTCTGCAGTCGCCGGATACGCTCGGCCGGGGTAATGATGTCGGTGAGGCGGATGCCGAACTTGTCGTTCACCACCACCACCTCACCCTGGGCGATCAGGCAGCCGTTCACCAGCACGTCCATCGGCTCGCCGGCCAAGCCGTCCAGCTCGACCACCGAGCCCTGCGCCAGCTGCAGCAGGTTGCGGATGGCGATACGGGTGCGGCCCAGCTCCACGGTGAGCTGCACCGGGATGTCCAGGATCATGTCCAGATTCTGCGGCACGCTGGCACTGGCTGCCGCCGCGCCGAACTCCTGGAACAGCGCGTGGGCCGGCTGCACCGTCGCCTCTGCCTCGGCTTCAGCCGACTCCTGTTCGGCCATGGCGGCCGCCCAGTCGTCCATCGATACTTCTTCTTCGCCCATATTCGATTGTTGCTCGTCACTCATTGTTGCTCTCCTCCGAGCTTGGGCTCGGCCACTTCGTGCACCCCGGCCAGAATGGTTTCTACCTTCAGGGCATAGTGCCCCTGCACCGTGCCGTAGGTGCATTCGACCACCGGTATCCCCGATACGTCGGCGACGATCTTCTCCGGCACCTCCAGCGTCACGACGTCGCCCTTCTTGAGGTTGAGAACTTGCCCCAGGGTGACGCTGGTTCCGGCCAGCGTGGCGACGAGGTCGACTTCGGCCGCTTGCACCTGGCGCGACATCAGGCTGACCCAGCGATTGTCGACCTCGGTACGATCGGCCTGCATGGTGCTCGACAACACGTCGCGAATCGGCTCGACCATGGAATACGGCAGGCAGACGTGGAACTCGCCGCCGCCCGCACCCATCTCGATGTGGAAGGTCATCGCCACCACCACCTCGGTCGGCGTCGCGATATTGGCGAACTGCGTGTTCATCTCCGAGCGCAGATAGACGAACTCGATCGGATAGACCGGCTCCCAGGCCTTCTGGTACTCGGTGAACACCACCTCCAGCAGACGCCGGATGATGCGCTGCTCGGTGGGGGTGAAGTCTCGCCCCTCGACGCGGACGTGATAGCGACCGTCGCTACCGAACAGGTTGTCGACCACCAGGAACACCAGGTCGGGGTCGAAGATCAGGAGACCGGTGCCGCGCATCGGCTTGACGTGGACCAGGTTGAGGTTGGTCGGCACGACCAGGTTGCGGATGAACTCGCTGTATTTTTGCACTCGTACCGGCCCGACGGAAATTTCCGCGTTGCGCCGGATGAAGTTGAACAGGCCGATGCGCAGGTTGCGGGCAAAACGCTCGTTGATGATCTCGAGCGTCGGCATGCGCCCACGCACGATCCGCTCCTGACGACCGATGTCGTAGGAGCGGATGCCCTGGGAGTCCTGGCCGCTATCATCCTCGGCCTCTTCTCCCGTGACCCCTCGCAGAAGGGCATCTACCTCGTCCTGGGAGAGGATATCGTCGGCCATGGCGTTACTGCGACTGGATGATGAAAGCGGTAAACAGGATGTTTTCCACCGGCTGCTCCTCGCCCGCATCCATCGATTCGTTGATGATCTTCTTGACCTGAGCCTTCAGCTTCACCTTGCCTTCCGGTGTGGAGAGCTCATCCGATGACTTGGACGACAGCAGCAGAATCAGTGCACTGCGGACCTTGGGCATGTACTCGGTGAATTTCTTCTTGGCTTCTTCGCTGGCGAGCTCCGCCTGCATGTCCACCTGCAGCATGTTCCCGCCATTGCCGGCCAGGTTGACGACGAAGGTGTCCAGTTTTTCGAAGATGGGCGGACCCTCTTTCTTCTTCTTTGGTTTCTCGGCCGCCTGTTCGGCATGGGCGTCGCCAGCCGGTGCATGCAGGCTGGTGAACATGTAGGCGGCCAGCCCCCCGACGGCGACAAGAACCAGCAACAGCAAAGCGATGACGACGATCATCAGCTTGTTGCCGCCACCACCCGATTTTTTTTCGGCTTTCTTTTCTTCCGCCATAAACCTCAATCCGTATCTTGCAGTCTTCAAATAGTAAGCGATCTCTTTATGCTATTTTCCAGAAATCGCAGCAGACTGGATAGAGGCGAATGACAAATTCGACGTGTTATTCGTCATTTTATGGGCGGCACGGCTCCATGCCATCCGCCCATGATGGGTTGCCCATCCGGATTCAGGCAAAAATGCTCAAGACGTTCCTTGCCTTATTGATCATCGACAAGGTGTCATTACCCTCAGCAGGGGCATCTTCCTGCCGGCGCGCGGCCTTGGCCTGACGCTGGAACTGGCGCGGGTCGCCAGATTGGCCACTGGAAACCTGGGCGTCGGCCAGCTGCAAGCCGCTCGACGCCAGCATCGAGGCGAGCTTGGGCAGACTGTTTTCCACGGCTTCGCGCGCTTGTGGAGTGGCCGCACTGAATGCGACCTGAACCTGGTCGTGGTTGAGTTTCAGCGTGACATCGATCGGTCCAAGCTCGGGAGGATTGATCTGGATCTGGGCCTTGTCGGCTTTCACACTGACCAGAGAGAGCATCTGCTCGCTCATGGACTTGGCCCAGTTGCTGTCGCTGATCGGCAGCGGCAAAGCCAGCACCTTAGCCTGGCCGGCTTCGGCCGCCGCATGCGCCGCGCCAGTGGCCGAAGCGTGAACCGGCAAGAATTGTCCTTGCACCGCGCCATCCACCGGCAAATTTTGCACCCCCGGCAGCGCATGCCGGTCACCCTTCAGCGCGGTCAGCAACTCCTGCTGCGCCTCAGCCGCCTGCGACGCGTCACCCTTCCCTAGCTGCAGGCCTGGCTTCAGCTCCGGGGCAATGGTCCACGGCACCGTTGGCAAGGCCATGATCGGTCCAGCGAGCACTTGCTCATCCGACAAAGGGGCTTTCTTGGCCGATTTCTTGACGTTGCCAGCCCCTTCCCCGTCTGTCTCGGTACCAGAGGAAGCCGGCGACAGCGCGGCGAGCTGGCTCAGCTGCTGGCCGAACAGACCGGCGAACGGGGAACCTTCCGCAACAACGCCGGCGGCCGAGGTGCCGCTCTGAACGGCCACGGCCTTGGCGCTCGCGGCCGGGGAAAGGATGGAAATAGTCATGGCCATGGGCTTCCAGCTAAACAATGGCCATAAAAAAGCAAGTTCCGGGCCAGCCCGTCGGACAAGGACATCGCCGGCACCTCACGCCACGGAGCCGCACACGGCACCGCACCTTGGTCAGCACAGCGGCAGCCTAGTCCTCGTGCTGCCTGTCCCAGAAACGCCGGGTGGCGAACTCGTCGCTCAGTTTCTGCTGGCGCTTGGCTTCGAGCACCTCCTGCCTCGCCCGCTCGCGCTCGATCAGCGTTTCGAACGCCTTCAACTGCTTGCGCTCGTTGTTCCAGGCCTGCCGCGCCAGCAAGAAGGTCTGCTTGCAACGGTCGACCTCGGTCTGCTGCGTGGCCATGGCCTCGTCCAGCCGCGCGATGAAGCGGTGGAAATCCTGCCACTGCGCCACCGCCATGCCCTGCCCCCCGCCTTGCAGCAGCCGTTGACGATATTCGTTACGAAAGGCACCGAGTTGATCCAGTCGCGACAGCGCTTCCGCCAAGCGGGCCTGGGCCTGCCGCATACGCTCGGCGGAGGCTTCCTGCTTTTCTTCGGCCAACCTGACCAGTAACGCGTACTTGCTGGGCTTCATCGGCTGCGCTCACTACGCCAGGGTGGTGGCCAACTGCTCGAGACAGGAGTCATAACCGTGGGATTCGTGCATCGGCTGGGTCAGAAAGCCGACCATCGGCAGCTGGCGCCGGATCGCCTCGTCCAGCATCGGGTCGGAGCCGGCAACGTAAGCGCCGACGCTGATCAAGTCGCGGTTACGCTGGTAGCGGGAGTAGAGTTGCTTGAAACGCCGCGCCAGGTCCATCTGTCGCGGTTCTACCACGTCGACCATGACCCGGCTGATCGACTGTTCGATGTCGATGGCAGGGTAATGACCGGCTTCGGCCAACTCGCGCGACAGCACGAAGTGACCATCCAGGATGGCGCGGGCGGCATCGGCGATCGGGTCCTGCTGGTCGTCACCCTCCGACAACACGGTGTAGAAGGCGGTAATGGCCCCGCCGCCCTCGGCGGCGTTGCCGGCGCGTTCGATCAGCTGCGGCAGGCGCGCGAACACCGACGGCGGATAACCCTTGGTCACCGGCGGCTCGCCGATGGCGAGCGCGATCTCGCGCTGCGCCATGGCGTAGCGCGTCACCGAGTCCATCAGCAACAGCACGTCCAGTCCCTGCTCGCGAAAATATTCGGCCAGCGCCGTGGCGTAGGCCGCGCCGTGCAGGCGCATCAGCGGCGGGGTATCGGCCGGCGCGGCGACGATCACCGAGCGGGCGCGCCCTTCCTCGCCAAGAATGTTCTCGATGAAGTCCTTGACCTCGCGCCCCCGCTCGCCGATCAAGCCCACCACCACGATGTCGGCCTTGGTGAAGCGCGCCATCATGCCCAGCAGCACGCTCTTGCCGACGCCGGAACCGGCGAACAGACCCAGGCGCTGGCCACGCCCCACGGTCAGCAGGCCGTTGATGGCGCGTACCCCGACGTCCAGAACATCACGTACCGGCGAGCGCTCCAGCGGGTTGAGCGGCAGACTGTACAAGGGGAAATAGGCTTCCGGCTGCAGCGGTCCCTTCTCGTCGAGCGGCCTTCCGAGGGAGTCCAGCACCCGCCCCAGCAGATTGAAACCGACGGGAACCTGCCTCCCGGCCGCCCCGTTGAGAGTGAGCGTCGCCGTCTCCTGGCCGAAGGCCGGGGCATGCTGCATCGCCAGCGGCCGCACCTCGGAGCCGGGCAACAAACCCTGGACGTTGGTCAGCGGCATCAGAAACACCTTGTCGCCGGCAAACCCGACCACCTCCGCTTCGACACGGCCACCATCCGGCAACGCCACCGAACAGGCACTCCCCACTGGCAGCTTGAGGCCGACAGCCTCCATCACCATGCCGGTAACCCGCACCAGCTTGCCGCACGTCGACCACAGCGGGGTACGATCGGCAATAGCACGGCAATCGGCAAGGAAGCGCCGCTGGCGCTCAAGCAGCGGGTGAGTCATTGGCGGACAGCTCCAATCCCAGGGCGGACTTCAGCGCATCGAGGCGGGCAGCCAGGGTCAGGTCCAGCCGCAACTGGGCCGTGTCGATGATGCAGCCACCGCGCGCGATGGACGGATCGGCCAGCCACTGCCAGACGGTTTCCGGGGTCTCCTGCTGCAAGAAGGTGCGCGCCACCTCCAGATCGGCGGGGTTGACGCGCAAGCGCGCCTGCCCCAGCGAAGCCGGCAGGTCCGACATGGCCTGGCGCAGCAGCGACTCGATGGCACAAGGATCGCAAGCCAGGTGCGCCGCCACCAGCCGCTCGGCCAGGCCAACCGAGAACGACAGGATATCGTGCGCAAGTTCGGCCTCTACCCGGTTCAACCCTTCGGCAAACTGGTCGGCCAGCGACTGCAAGGGCTCCCAGTGCTGGGAAAACGTGGCCGACACCTCCGCCAGCGCTTCGGTCTGACCCTGCAGGCGCCCTTCGGCGAGCCCCGCCTCGTGCCCGGTCTGCCAGGCTTCCTGATGGATGGCCTCCAGTTCGGCGGCAGTGGGGTAGGAGCTGGGGGGAGCCTCGTCCGCCGGCTCCCCCTCCTCGGATACCGCTAAGGGAGGATCCTCGTCCGGCTCTGGGCTCTCGCCCTCCACCGCGACGGCAGGTTCATCCGCAGCCGGAGCCGGGGAAGACGGCGCTGCGGCGGTGTCCTGGAAGCTGGCCGGCGACCAGGTGCGCCACTCCGTGACCTGCTCCCCCGGAATGATGGTGTTACTCGACGAGGCCTTCATCACCACCCTTGCTGCCTAACACGATCTGGCCGTCGTCGGCCAGCTTGCGCACCACCTTGAGGATCTCTTTCTGCTCGGCTTCCACTTCGGACAGCTTGACCGGACCCTTGGCTTCGAGATCGTCACGCAACATCTCCGCCGCACGCTGCGACATATTGCGGAAGATCTTGTCCTTGAGTTCCTGACTGGTACCCTTGAGCGCCACCACCAGCGAGTCGGTCTGCACCTCGCGCAGAATAGTCTGGATCGAACGGTCGTCGATATCGAGGATGTTCTCGAACACGAACATCTTGTCCTGGATACGCTGAGCCAGTTCGGGATCGTGCTCACGGATGTAGCCCAGCGCCGAGGCCTCGACGTTGCCGCCCATAAAGTTGAGGATTTCCGCCGTGAGTGCGATGCCGCCAGCAGCGCTCTTCTTGATGCGGTCGGAACCGGACAAGAGCTGCGTCAGCACGTCGTTCAGCTCGCGCAGCGCCTGCGGCTGCACGCCTTCCAGCGTCGCGGTGCGGATCAGCACCTCGTTGCGCAGTCGCTCGGGAAAGTAACCCAGGATGGCACTGGAGAGATCCGGGTCGAGATGAACCAGAATGGTGGCGACGATCTGCGGGTGCTCGTTGCGGATGAGGTCGGCCGCCGACGACGGGTCCATCCACTTCAGGCTCTCGATGCCGCTCTGGTCGTTGCCCTGCATGATCTTGTCGAGCAGGTTGGACGCCTTGTCCGCCCCCAATGCCTCGACCAGCACATTGCGCAGATATTCGTCGGACGCGCCGAGACTCGCCCGCGCCTGGCACTCCTCGCGGAATTTGCCGACGACGTCGTCGATGTCCTCGTGGCTGAGATTGTTGATCGAGGCCATAGCCAGCGAAATCTTCTGGACCTCCTTGGGGCCGAGGTACTTGAACACCTCGACGGCCTCGGCCTGCCCCAGGCTGAACAGCAGCACCGCACTGCGGTGGACTCCGTTGTCACTCATCGGAACTGATCCATTCCTTGATGATCTGGGCCGCCATGCGCGGATCGGCCTTCACCAACTCGCGAGCGGCTTCCAGGTTGCTCATGTACTGGCGGCGCTGCAGTTCGCGCGGATCGAGGTTGGCCTCTTCGACCGCCGCGGCTCCGGCCTCGCCCTCTTCTCCGGCCACGGCCAGCAAGCGACCGGGCGCCCCGCCCGCTTCTTCGCCGGCGGCGCCTGGTTGTTGCCCCTTGTCGCTCTTAGCCGGCTTGAGCACATCGCGCACGATCGGCCGCACCACGCCAAACAACAGGTACAGCACGGCGATCGCCAGCAGCACATACTTGACCAGGTCGGTAGCGTTGCTGCTGACGTAGTCGACAACCTTCTCCTGCAGCGTGGCGGGCGGGGCGTTGCCGGCGAAGGCGGCGTTGACCACGTTGAGGGTGTCGCCACGCTCCGTGTTATAGCCCATGGTCTCACGCACCAGATTATTGATCTGCTGAATCTCCTGAGCAGTAAGCGGGGTCGGTTTCACCTCGCCGTTGCGATCCGGCATGAGACGGTAATTGACCACCACCGCCGCCGACAAGCGCTTGAGCACGCCCTTGGGCAGCTTGGTGTGCTGGATGGTCTTGTCGACTTCGTAGTTGGTGATGAGCTGGCGCTCCAGCGCGCCATTCTGCCCCAGCGGCTGGCCGGACAGGGTAGCCGTCCCCGGCGCGGCGCCGGGCGGCAGGGTGATCGGCGCCGAGGCGGCCGACGGCGGCTGGTTGGACAAGGCACCGGGCACGCCGCCCGGCAGACTGGAACCACTCCCCAGCTTCTCGACGATCTGCTGGCTGCGCGTCGCCGAGGGATTGGGGGTGGAGTTGGGACGGAAGGTTTCCGAGGTTTGTTCCACCTCAGAGAAATCGACGTTGGCGGTGACCTGCGCCCGCACGTTGCCCTTGCCGAAGATCGGCTCCAGGATCCCCTCGATGCGCTTGACGAAATCGCTCTCGATCTGGTGCACGTAGCCGAGCTGGCGCTGATCGAGACCGGCGGCATTATTGACGTCGGACTGGCTGGAAAGCAGGTTGCCATCCTGGTCGACCACGGTCACGTTGCGCGCCGACAGATTGGGCACGGAGCTGGAAACCAGGTGCAGGATGCCGGATATCTGACCGCCATCGAGCACGCGCCCCGGATACAGGTTGAGCATCACCGAGGCCGTCGGCTGCTGCTGGTCGCGCACGAACACGCTCTGTTTGGGAATGGCGATGTGCACGCGCGCCGACTCGACGGCGCCAATGGCCTCGATGGTGCGCGCCAGTTCACCCTCGATGGCGCGCTGGTAGTTAACCTGCTCGGCAAACTGGCTGATGCCGAACTTCTGGTTGTCCATCAGCTCGAAACCGACGCCACCGGCCTTGGGCAGCCCCTGCGCCGCCAGCTTCAAACGGACATCGTAGACTTTGTCGGAAGGAACCGAAATCACGCCGCCGGCACCGATCTGGTAGGGCACGTTCATCTGCTGCAGAGCAGCCGTGATCTGACCGCCATCGCGGTCGGCCAGATTGGCGAACAGGACTTTGTAGTCGGGCGTACGGTTGAGGATGAGCAGGCCGACAATGACCGAGAACACGGCGGCCAGCGCCGCGAACAGGAGGATTTTCTTGTTGTTGGGCAGCGCCTTGAAGCGGTCGCTCGCTTCATTGACGCGCGTGCGCCAGGGGGGTGTAGCGTTGTCTGCCAGATCAGCCATACAGTGGTTTTATGCTTTCAATTCAACCCGCTGCCGGCATGACACGGGCAGCGCTAGATTTGAGTATTCATGATTTCCTGATAGGCGGATACCAGCTTGTTGCGTGCCTGGACCATGGTCTGGAACGACAGACTGGCTTTCTGCAAAGACACCATCACGTCCTGCAGGTTAACCCCTTCCTCCCCCAGCTCAAACTGCTTCTGCATTTCCTGCGAAGTCTGCTGAGCGGAATTCACCTGCTCGATAGTGGACTTGAGAACATCCGCAAAGTCAACTTGCGGCGTCTCCTGCGGCTGCGACGTCTTTCCCGCCGCCAAGGCGGCGGACGCTCGCAACTCTCCTAATAGCTGGTCAATACCTTGTGTCGCCATGCTTACTCCCTGCTGCCTGGCACCCCGATTCGCCCTTCGTCCGCGTCCGCCATCGAGTCATCCTCCCGATAACGCTGCAACTTGTAACGCAGGGTGCGTTCGCTGATGCCCAGTTTTTCCGCCGCGAGCTTCTTCACTCCACCTACGGCAGCCAGTGTTTCCAGAATGTGCCGGCGCTCCAGCGTCTTCATGTCTGACTCCGCTGACGGGGCGACGGCAACCGGGGAAGAGGCAACCGGTTCCACAAGGCAGGAATAGTCCGGCAGCATCAGATCGGCGGCAAGAATTTCCGCTCCGGCGGCAAGAATCACCGCCCGCTGCATGACATTTTCCAGTTCGCGGATGTTACCTTCCCAACTATAGGCCGTCAATTGACGCTCCGCCTCGGGCGATAGCCTGAGGGGCCCCCGTCCTGCGGCCTCCGCATACCTTTTAAGCACAAGCCGTGCCAGCGGCAGGATATCGTCGCGGCGCGCCGCCAGGGGCGGGATGGCGAGCGGGAAGACGTTGAGGCGGAAATACAGATCCTCGCGGAAGCGCCCCGCCTCCACTTCGCGCAGGATGTCGCGGTTGGTGGTGGCGAGCACCCGCACATCGAGCCGGATGGTGCGGGTACTGCCGACCCGCTCCACTTCGCGTTCCTGCAGCACTCGCAGCAGCTTGGCCTGCAGCGCGAGCGGCATCTCGGTGATCTCGTCGAGCAGCAGCGTGCCGCCCTGGGCCTGCTCGAACTTGCCGGGCAGCGCTTGGGCCGCACCGGTGAAGGCGCCCTTCTCGTGCCCGAACAGGGTCGACTCCAGCAGGTTTTCCGGTATCGCCGCACAGTTGACCGCCACAAACGGGCCAGCCGCACGTCGCGAATGGCGATGGATGTACCGCGCCAGCACCTCCTTGCCGGCGCCGCTGGGGCCGGAAATCAGCACGGTGGCGTCGCTTTGCGCGACCCGCCCGGCCAGCGAGAACAGCTGGCGCATCGCGGCCGATTCGGCCACCACGCCGCCGTCGTCGCCCCCCGGCATGCGCAGCAGGTGCTTTTCGACTTCACGGATCAGACTGGTCGGCTCGAAGGGCTTGAGCAGGTAATGGGTAGCGCCGGCGCGCAGCAGCTCGATGGCACGCTCGATCACGCCGTAAGCGGTCATCAGGATGAAGGGCACGCCGGGATGGCGCTTCTTCACCTCGTCGAACAGCGCGTAGCCGTCCATCGGCTGCATCTGTGCGTCGGACACGATCAGCCCGACCGGCTCCTTCGCCAGTACCGCAAGCGCCTCGTGACCGTCGCCGGCCTCGAGCGTGGGATAACCGGAGAGGCTCAGGGTGTCGACGATGGCTTCGCGCAGATCGGCGTCATCCTCGACCACCAGAATGGGTAAAAACGTCATGATTGTCCTGATTATGACTGTGGCGGTCGCTGCTGTACCAGTGCCTGCAAGCGTGCGGCGATGGCGGTCAGCGGCAGCACCTCGTGCGTTCCGCCCTGCGCGATGGCTTCCTTGGGCATGCCGAACACCACGCAGCTGGCCTCGTCCTGAGCGATGTTGTAGGCGCCAGCCTGCTTCAGTTCGAGCATGCCGTTGGCGCCGTCACGCCCCATGCCGGTGAGGATGATGCCGATGCAGTTCTTGCCGGCGACGTTGGCCGCAGAGCGGAACAGCACGTCGACCGAAGGGCGGTGACGGTTGACCGGCGGGCCGGCGTTGAGACTGGCGACCAAACCCAGGGCCGGTACGGCCTGCAACAGCAGGTGGGAGTGGCCCGGGGCGATGTAGACGGTATTGGCCTGCAGCCGCTCGTTGTCCTCGGCCTCCTTCACCGTCAGCTTGCACAGCGAGTCGAGCCGGGCGGCGAACGACTTGGTGAACATCTCCGGCATGTGCTGGGCGATCAGGATAGGCGGCATGCCCTCGGGCAGCACGGTCAGCAAAGCCCGCAGGGCTTCCGTGCCGCCAGTCGAGGAGCCGATGACGATGACGCTCTGCCGCAGCAAGGGCGCACGCCCGGGCTGCCGCGCCAGGATGATGTCGGCCGAGTGACTGGGTGCGACGTCAATGGTTGTTGGTTTGGCGTTGACCACTTTCGGCGGAATCCCCATGAATTTCCTTTTATGACCGGAGCTCGCACCAGGTGGGCGGGGTTGGCCGAAGCAATGCCCGGGACGGTCTCCCGTGGCGTTTTTCTTGTTCATTGATGATAGCAGCATCAGGCCGCAGATGGCGGCAGACCATCCGGCTTCAGGGCGGGGTTTCTGCTTGCTGCAGTCGTGCGAGCCAGGCGTCGCAGGCGGCCTCGAGCAGGTCGAGCACGCGGTCGAAACCGCTGACGCCGCCGTAATAGGGGTCGGGCACCTCCTGGTTGGGGCCGAGCGGCGCCAGCATCAAGGCCAGCTTGTGCTGCATGCCCGGCGGGCACAGCTGGCGCAGGGCGGCAAGGTTGCGCTGATCGGCCGCCAACACCAGATCGAAGCGTTCGAAGTCGGCCCGGATCACCTGGCGCGCGCGCTGGGCCGACAGGTCGTAGCCGCGCCGCCGCGCCGCCTGCTGGCTGCGCTGGTCCGGCGCCTCGCCGACGTGGTAACCGTGGGTACCGGCCGAATCGACCTCAATCGACGACGCGAGCCCCAGGCGCTCCAATTTGGCGCGCATGACACCTTCGGCGGTGGGCGAGCGGCAGATGTTGCCGTGACAGACAAACAGGATGGAACGGGATGTCATGCAATCTTTCTCGTGAACGTTACAGCTCGTTGATCCAGGCCTTTTCCTTCAGCGCCTTGAGCTGGTCGCGCAGCCCGGCGGCTTTCTCGAATTCCAGGTTGCGCGCGGCCTCCAGCATGTCTTTTTCGAGGCGCTTGATTTCCTTGGCCAGCGCTTTCTCGTCCATCATCGCCACGCGCGCGTCGTCGACCAGTTTCTTCTTCTCGGCCTCGGCGCTGTACACCCCGTCGATGATGTCCTTGATCTTCTTCTCCACCCCTTTGGGCACGATGCCGTGCTCGGTGTTGAAGGCGATCTGCTTGGTGCGGCGGCGGTCGGTCTCGTCGATGGCGCGCCGCATCGAGTTGGTGATGCGGTCGGCGTAGAGCAGCGCCTTGCCGTGCAGGTTGCGTGCGGCGCGGCCGATGGTCTGGATCAGCGAGCGCTCGGAGCGCAGGAAGCCTTCCTTGTCGGCGTCGAGGATGGCCACCAGGCTGACCTCGGGGATGTCGAGGCCTTCGCGCAGCAGGTTGATGCCAATCAGCACGTCGAACATGCCGAGCCGCAGGTCGCGGATGATCTCGACACGCTCGACGGTGTCGATGTCGGAGTGCAAGTAGCGCACCTTGATGCCGTGCTCGGTGTAGTAGTCGGCCAGTTGCTCGGCCATGCGCTTGGTCAGCGTGGTGACCAGCACGCGCTCGTTGCGCCCCACCCGGAGGGTGATCTCGGACAGCAGGTCGTCGACCTGGCTCGCCACCGGGCGGATTTCGATCTCGGGATCGATCAGGCCGGTGGGGCGCACCACCTGCTCCACCACCTGGCCAGCATGGCCGGCTTCATAGTCGGCCGGCGTGGCCGAGATGAACACGGTCTGCGGCATCATGCGCTCGAACTCGTTGAACTTGAGCGGGCGGTTGTCGGCCGCCGACGGCAGGCGGAAGCCATAGTCGACCAGGTTCAGCTTGCGCGCGGCGTCGCCCTTGTACATGCCGCCGATCTGCGGAATGGTGACGTGGCTCTCGTCGATGAACATCAGGGCGTTCTTGGGCAGGTAGTCGATCAGGGTCGGCGGCGGCTCGCCCGGCCCCCGGCCGGAGAAATGCCGCGAGTAGTTCTCGATGCCTTTGCAGAAGCCCATCTCGTACAGCATCTCGAGGTCAAAGCGGGTGCGCTGCTCGATGCGCTGCGCTTCGACCAGCTTGCCTTCGCGCTGGTAAAAATCGACGCGCTCGCGCAGTTCCAGCTTGATCTTCTCGCAGGCGCGCAGCACGGTGTCGCGCGGCGTGACGTAGTGGCTGGACGGAAACACCGTGAAGCGCCCGACCCGCTGCCGGGTGACCCCGGTGAGCGGGTCGAACAGCGTCAGCGTTTCCAGCTCGTCGTCGAACAGGCTGACGCGCAGCGCGAGTTCGGCCGATTCCGCCGGGAAGATGTCGATCACGTCGCCGCGCACGCGGAAGGTGCCGCGCGTGAAGTCGAGGTCGTTGCGCTCGTACTGCATCGCCACCAGGCGCCCGATGATCTCGCGCTGCGCGATGGTTTCGCCCTCCTTGAGATGCAGGATCATCTGGTGGTAGTCGGACGGGTCGCCGATACCGTAGATCGCCGACACGGTGGCGACGATCACGCAGTCGGGGCGTTCCAGCAGGCTCTTGGTGGCGGACAGGCGCATCTGCTCGATGTGCTCGTTGATGCTGGAGTCTTTCTCGATGAACAGGTCGCGACTGGGAACGTAGGCTTCCGGCTGGTAGTAATCGTAGTAGGAGACGAAGTACTCGACCGCGTTCTCGGGAAAGAACTCGCGCATCTCGGAGTAGAGCTGGGCCGCCAGCGTCTTGTTGTGCGCCATGATGATCGCGGGCCGCCCGGTGCGGGCGATGACGTTGGCCATGGTGAAGGTCTTGCCGGAGCCGGTCACCCCGAGCAGGGTCTGGTAGGACAGGCCGTCGGACAGCCCTTCCACCAGCTGCGCGATGGCGGCCGGCTGGTCGCCGGCGGGCGGAAACGGCTGATGGAGCTTGAACGGACTATCGGGGTAGGTGACGATCATGCTGCTCTCGGTTTGGGCGCTTGAGACCTTCATTTTACAAGAGTGTGGCAAGAAACTCCCGAGCCACGGATGAGTCAGTATTTTTTGGCAATTTACCGCCACACGGCCGCGGTGGATTGTTTAAAATAAAAGTGTTCGTTCCACCCCCTTATGACGTACGGGAGCAGTTGATAATGTTAAGGAATTTTGCGGGTTGGCTGGTGGCCGCCGCTCTCGCCATGCCATTTGCCGCCCACGCCGACAGCGCCGGGATTCGAGGCATTCAGGTCGCCGCCAACATGACTGGCGCGCCGCACCTGAATTCGCACACGGTACTGGTGCTCAACGGTGCCAATGGCGAAGCCTTGTACCAGAAAAATACCGATCTGCCGCTGCCGTTCGCGTCGATCACCAAGCTGATGACGGCGATGGTCACGCTGGACGCCGGTCTGTCGATGGATGAGCCGATCACCATCACCGAGAGCGAGATCGACCGGCTGAAGAACACCTCGTCGCGATTGTCCGTGGGCACCACACTGCCGCGCCGCGAGATGCTGCTGCTGGCGCTGATGTCGTCGGAGAATCGTGCCGCTGCCGCGCTGGCGCGCACCTACCCCGGCGGCACCCAGGCATTCGTCGCACAGATGAACCGCAAGGCGCGCGCACTCGGCATGAACAACACGGTGTTCTACGACCCGACCGGGCTTGAGGTGCGCAACACGGCAACCGCCATGGACCTTGCTCGCATGGTCCGGGCCGCCAACGGCTACCCGCTGATACGCACCTTCACCACCACGCAGGAGCATGAGGTGGTGTCGGGTTCGCGCCGCATGCTGCATTACAAGAACAGCAACGCGCTGGTGCGCGAGGGCGACTGGGACATTTCGCTGCAGAAGACCGGCTACATTCAGGAAGCCGGGCGCTGCATGGTGCTGCAGACCACGGTCGGTTCGCAGCCGCTGATCATTGTGCTACTGGCCGCCGGCGCGCCGTCGGCACGGGTCAACGACGCGCGCGCGATCCGCAACTGGCTGGAACGCCATCCGGGCACGTGGCTCGCCGGCTGACCCCCGGCGCCAGGAAACAGGCAAGGAACGCGGCCCATGGCCGCGTTTTTCATTGGACGTCCAGTTGCTGGTCCCAGTACGGGGGATCGCCGAAGGTCTGCTGCAGGAAGTCGATCAGGACGCGCACCTTGGGCGACAGATGACGCCGGCTCGGGTAGATGGCCAATACCTCCTGTGTCGGCAGCGCATAGCCGGGCAGGACCCGGCGCACCCGCCCGGCGCGGAGGGCGTCGCTGACCGCCCAGATGGAACGGATCGCGATGCCGCCGCCGGCGAGACAGGCCTCGCCCACGGCGTCGCCCAGATTGCTCACCAGGTTGCCACGCACCTCGACCTCGGAGGGCCCCTGCGGCCCGTCGAGCGACCAGACCTGGCTGCGCGTGCCCACCTCATCCAGCAACAGGCAATTGTGCCGGGCCAGCTCGGCCGGGTGCTGCGGCTCGCCCTGCCGGTCCAGGTAGCCGGGGGCGGCGCACAGGATGCGCCGGTTGACACACAACTGGCGCGCCACCAGCCCCGGCTTGTCGGGCCGGCCGATACGGATCGCCAGATCGAGAGCGCCGTCGACCAGGTCGAGCACGGCATCGGTCAGCAGCAGGTGCACCTCGAGCTGCGGATAACGATCGAGGAAGGCCGGCAGATGCGGCGCCAGGTGCTGGCGCCCGAACGAGGCCGAGGCGGTGACCTTGAGCACGCCGGACGGCTGGTGCTGACGCGCCATCAGCAGGGCCTCGGTTTCGGCCAGCTCGTCCAGGACAGCGCGGCCGCGCTGGTAATACAGCTCGCCTTCCGGAGTCAGCGCCTGGCGCCGGGTGGTGCGCTGCAACAGCCGCACCCCGAGGCGCGCCTCGAGGTTGATCAGGCGCCGGCTGATGACGGCGCTGGACAGATGGAGGCGTTCACCCGCCTTGACCAAGCTGCCTTGCTCGACCACAGCGCAGAAGATGTGCAGATCGCTGAGCGGCTCCATTCTCTTTATTTTTTTGATAAACAATCAAAATATACTCTATTTATCAAAAAATCTGCCTGTTTCACACTGGTTGCACATCGTCATTTCTCCAGAAAGGCCTGCGCCATGAAAGCCGTCGCCCTCACCCGTTACCTGCCGATCGACCATCCTGAAGCCTTGCTCGACGTCGAGCTGCCACGCCCGCTGCCGCAGGGGCACGACCTGCTGGTGCGCGTCGAGGCCGTGTCGGTCAACCCGGTCGACACCAAGGTGCGCTCACCGAAGGACAAGGTGGAGCCCAGACCGCGCGTGCTGGGCTGGGACGCTGCCGGCGTGGTCGAGGCCGTCGGCCCGGACGTGACCCTGTTTCAGCCCGGCGATGCGGTCTACTACGCCGGCGACATCACACGACAGGGCAGCAACAGCGAATACCAGCTGGTCGACGAACGCATCGTCGGCCACAAGCCGGCCTCGCTCGACTTCGCCGCCGCCGCGGCCCTGCCGCTGACCGCTATCACCGCCTACGAGGGCCTGTTCGCACGGCTCGGTCTCGATCCGGACGGTGCCGATGCGGGCAAGAGCCTGCTGGTGATCGGCGGCGCCGGCGGCGTCGGCTCGCTGGTGATCCAGTTTGCCAAGCTTGCCGGGCTGACGGTGATCGCCACGGCTGGTCGGCCCCACAGCGCCGACTGGTGCCGCCAGCTCGGCGCCGACCTGGTGCTCGACCGCCACCAACCGCTGGCAGCGGCGATGACGCTGCACGGGCATCCGCATGTCGACTACATCTTCAACGCCGCCGATACCGACGGCTACTGGGAAACGATGGGCGAGCTGATCCGCCCGCAGGGGCGCATCGTCACCATCGTCGAGAACCGCGGCCCTCTGGTACAGGATCAGCTCAAGCTCAAGAGCGCAACACACGTATGGGAGTTCATGTTCACCCGTCCGATGTACCGCACACCCGACCAGATCGAACAACACCGCCTGCTGGAGACGGTAGCGGGCTGGGTCGACAGCGGCCGGATCAGGGGCACGCTGAGCGAGACGTGGTCGCCGATCAACGCCGAGAACCTGCGCCAGGCGCACCGCCTGCTGGAGTCGGGCAGCATGGTCGGCAAGCTGGTGCTGCAGGGCTGGTAGAATGTTGGCATGGAGCCTGGCGCGAGGTCCGGCCTTCCGCCGTCCCGCGCCGCATCGACCAATGACCACGACAGGAGACCGTGACGATGACCCTTACAACCTGGCTGCTCTACAGCACCGTCGCGCTGGCGACCGCCCTCAGCCCGGGGCCGGCGGTACTGCTGGCGATTTCCAACTCGCTGACCCTGGGCGCACGGCGCGCGCTGATCTGCTCCAGTGGCAACGTGCTCGGCGTGTTCGTCGTCTCGGGCACGGCGATGGCGGGACTGGGGCTGCTGCTGAAAAGCTCGGCAACGTTGTTTCTGCTGCTCAAGGTATGCGGGGCGCTCTATCTGATCTATCTGGGGCTGCGCCAGTGGAAGAGCCGAGCCAATCTGTTCGCCCAGACCACTCCGGTGGCAGCACCGGCCATGCAGTCGCCGCGTCAGCTGTTCCTGCGCGGGACCCTGGTGTCGATCACCAACCCCAAGAGCATCCTGTTCTTCACCGCGCTGTTCCCGCAGTTCATGCGCCCGGACCAAGCGGTAGCCGAGCAGTTTCTGGTGCTGACCGCGACCTTTGCCGCCTGCACCGTGTTGTCGCACCTGAGCTATGTGCTGCTAGCACGCTCGCTGAAGGGCTGGTTCACCACCGATGGGCGCGCCCGGCTGTTCAACCGGGTGTGCGGTGGAGCCTTCATGCTGCTGGGGGTCGGCGTGTTCCGGCTGAAGAACCACGCCAGCTGACTGGCCCGGCGAAAAGGACAAGGTTGGCCGAACGCGGGTGATGGCGTTCGGCCAACCTTGTTATCCGCGCGCGCCCAGGCCGAGGCGCCTAAGAACCTGTTCACGATCTGTCGCGAGCAGCCCTCAGCGGGGTGAAGAGCAGCGCAGGAACCGGAATGGTCTGGAGTACATGAGGATTTCCGATCGCTGAGCGAATCCCTGCGTGCCAATCTATCGCTGGGCAGATCTAAAGATTTGCACGCGGAGATTGGCTCAGCGATAGATTCGCACGCAGTGCACATGAGCCCCGATCAGGGACGCGCAACAAGATCGTGAACAGGTTCTAAGACGCGGCATGCGCCTGTTTGTCACCTCAGCTGTGGCGGAAGGCGATCAGGTGATCGAGCTCCAGACGGATGCCGATCGGTTCACCCACGGCGTGGTTGTGATGGCTCGGTACCTGCGCCAGCACGCGCTGGCCGGACGGCAGCGTCAGGGTGTAGTGGAACTCGGCGCCGCGGAACACCTTGGATTCGACGATGGCGGTCATCGGGCTGGCATCATCGTGCTGCACGTCGTCGGGGCGCAGCAGCACGTCCACCCGGTCGTTCACTGCGAAATCCCGCGGCAGCATCCCGCAAAATTCGCCGATCTCCAGGCTGATGCATTGCGGCCCGCTGACGCGGCCAGGCAGGAACACGCCCTGGCCGATGAAATCGGCCACGTAGCGCGTGGCCGGCTGGTGGTAGAGCCGGTACGGCGTGTCCCACTGCAGCAGCCGCCCGCCCTGCATCACCCCCACCCGGTCGGCCATGGCGAACGCTTCGTTCTGGTCGTGCGTCACCAGGATGGCGGTGGTGCCTTCGTGCTTGAGGATGTCGCGCACCTCGCGCGACAGGCGCTCGCGCAGATCGACGTCGAGGTTGGAAAACGGCTCGTCCATCAGCAACAGGCGCGGCCGCGGTGCCAGCGCACGTGCCAGTGCCACGCGCTGCTGCTGGCCGCCCGAGAGCTCGTGCGGGTAGGACGAGGCCAGGCCGGCAAGGCCCACCACCTCGAGCATCTCCTGCACCCGCGCCGCACTGTCGTTGCGTCCGAGCGCGCGCAGACCGAAGGCGACGTTGCCGGCCACGGTCAGGTGCGGGAACAAGGCGTAATCCTGGAACACCATGCCGATGTGACGTTCGTGCGCCGGGCACAGGTAATCCCGGCGGCTGATGGCCTTGCCGTCGAGGCGGATCTCGCCGCCATTCACCGGCTCGAAACCGGCGATGCAGCGCAGCACCGTGGTCTTGCCGCAGCCCGAGCTGCCCACCAGGCAGGCGATCTCGCCCTTGTTCAGCGTGAAGCTCATCGCCTCGACCACCGTGGTGGTGCCGTAGGCTTGGCTGACGGAATCCAATTCAAGCAATGCAGTCATGATTCAGGCGTGATCTTTCTGGCGGGACAGCAAGATGACCGGCACCAGGCCGGCCAGCACGATGGCGACGGCCGGCAGCGCGGCATGCTCCCACTGACCTTCGGTGGTAAAGGAGAACACCCGGACGGCCAGGGTGTCCCAATCGAACGGGCGGGTCATCAGCGTGATCGGCATTTCCTTCATCACGTCGACGAACACCATCAGCACGGCGGTAAACAGGCTGCCCTTCAACAGCGGCAGGTGCACGTGGCGCAGCAGCCCCCAGCCGGCGTAGCCGAGGTTGCGCGCCGCTTCTTCCTGGCTGCGGGTGATGCGCCCCATTGCGCTATCGATGGCGGAATGGCCCACCGCCAGGAAGCGCGCCACGTAGGCCAGCAGCATCACCAGCAGCGTGCCCTTGAAGATGGCGGTGACGTCGGGACCGAGCGCGCCGCCGAACCAGCCCAAGAGCAGGTTGTCGAGCCAGGCCACCGGCACGAACACCCCCACCGCCAGCACCGTGCCGGGCACGGCGTAGCCCAGCGTGGCCAGTTTGGCCAGCAGCCGCGTGGCAGGGTGCGGGTCGCGCCGCTGGGCGTAGGCCAGCGCCAGCGCCACCACGGCCACCGCCACGGCCGCCATCAGCGACAGCGCCACCGAACGCAGTGCGTAGCCCAGCAAGTCGGCGTTGAACTCCTCCGCCGCCAGCTGCCACGCCCACCACAACAGTTGGCCGAACGGCAGCACGAAGGCCAAGAGCAGCACCAGCCCCGCCCACAGCGTCGCAGCCCAGCGCTGCCAGCCGGTCAGCCGCAAACGCGGCAACGGTGCGGCGCGGCCGGTCTGGGTATAGGCGCGCCGGCCGCGCGCACGCTGTTCCAGCCACACCAGCACGAACACCATCAGCACCAGCAGCGACGCCAGCTGCTTGGCCGCCGGCAGCGAGAACAGGCTGAACCAGGCCTTGTAGATGGCCGAGGTGAAGGTGTCGTAATTGAAGATGGCGACGGTGCCGAAATCGGCTAGGGTTTCCATCAGCGCCAGCGTCACGCCGCCGATGATCCACGGCCGCGCCATCGGCAGCGCCACGTGCCAGAAACCCTTAACACGTGACAGGCCGAACGATTGCCCCACCTCCAGCGCCCGCCGCCCCATGCTGGCGAAGGCGTTGCGCGCGAGCAGGTAGACGTAGGGGTAGAACGCCAGGGTCATGACCAGTGCCACGCCGCCGGTGGAACGCAGCGACGGCACCCAGCTGGAGTCGCCGGTGGCGGCGCGCAGCCAGCTTTGCAGCGGGCCGGTGAAGTCGAACAGGCCAAGCTGGGAGAAGGCCATGACGTAGGCCGGCATGGCGAGCGGCAGCATCAGCGCCCAGTTGAAGAAACGCCGGCCGGGAAACTCGTAGAGCGCGGTGAGCCAGGCCAGCGGCATGCCGACCAGCAGCACCCCGCTGCCGACGCCCAGTACCAGCCAGAAGGTGTTGCGCAACAGTTCCGGCAACAGGTGGTTCTGCAGGTGAGCCCAGACCGCCCCGTCCGGGACCGCCAGCGCCGCTAGGATAACCGAGAGCGGAATGACGGTGACGAGGCTGACCAGGGCCGCCACGGGGCGCCAGCGGCGCGCGGAAGACAGCATGGATTCGCTTGTGAAATGATAAGGATTTGCAATTGTCCCGCAAAAGCCCTGCGCAGGACACCCAGCACGGCACGCCTCGCCGGAAAGGCAAAAACCGGCGGAGAAATTCCCACCGGCTTTTTTCCAACCCGATTACGGACAGCGCTCGGAGACTATCCTAGTAGGCGTGCGAGCCAAAGCAGGTTGAGTGTCGCCAGCGCACAGGAACCGGAATGTACATGGAGTACATGAGGATTCCGCGCACTGCCGACACTCAAGATGTGAAGGCGCAGCAGCCTAATGGGATAGGCTCTTATTTGTAGCCGACCCGGTCCATCAGCATCACCGCCTCGGCCTGGCGCGCCCCGGCGTTGGAGACGTTGATCAGGTTGTGCTTGAAACTGCCCCAGGCGGCCACCTTCGGGTCCGGCTTCACTTTCGGGTTGACCGGAAACTCCATGTCGACGTCGGCGAACAAGTTCTGCGCCTTGTCGGACGACAGCCACTCGATGAACCTGACCGCGCCGCGTTCGTTCTTGGCGTACTTCGCCACCCCGGCGCCGGAGATATTGACGTGGGTGCCCTTGCCCTTCTGGTTGGCCCAGAAGATGCCGACCGGCAGATTGGGATTCTTGTTCATCAGGCGGCCGTAGTAATAGGTGTTGGCGAGACCGACCTCGCACTGTCCCGCGGCGATCGCCTCCAGCATCTTGGTATCGTCCGCGAACACGTCGGTGGCCAGATTGTCGACCCAGCCGCGCACGATCTTCTCGGTCTTGACCGGACCATGCTCGCTCAGCAGCATCGCCACCAGCGACTGGTTGTAGACCTTCTTCGAGGTGCGCAGGCACAGCTTGCCCTTCCACTTCGGATCGGCCAGGTCCTCGTAGCTGGAGAGCTGGGCCGGCTGCACTTTCTGGGTGTTGTAGAACAGGGTGCGGGCACGAATCGACAGGCCGAACCATTCGTTCTTCGGGTCGCGCAGGTGGGCCGGAATGTTGGCCTCCAGCACCTTGGAACTGACCGGCTTGAGCAGGCCCATCTTCGACGCTTGCCACAGGTTGCCGGCGTCCACCGTCAGCAGGATGTCCGCCGGGCTATTGCTGCCTTCGGCACGCATGCGCTCCATCAGCGGACCTTCCTTGTCGGACACCAGCTTCACGTCGACACCGGTTTCCTTCTTGTAGGCCTCGACCAGCGGCTTCACCAGTTGCTCGGCGCGCGCGCTGTAGACCACGATTTCTTCCGCCATCGCCGAACCGGCAAACGCCGCCAGCACCGCGGCAAACATCAGCTGCTTTTTCAAGATCAGACTCCTGCGCTGTCAATACAAGTGAGAATTGCTATCAGTCATGGCACTATATATGCATCGAGAATGATTATCAACCAAGCAGAAACGAACCCGATACAACGCACACCTCCCCGCCCCGGCTGGCCAGGGGCGGGGAAACGGGAAAGGAAAGTGCTGGGGAGGGCACCCCGCACGAGGTGGGCGGAGACGGTGTCACCCACCTGGTACGCGGGCGACGGGGCAACTCGGCGGAATGAGACTAGCGTGGCGGCAGGAAGCGCAGGTAATCGCCCTCTTCCACCGCGAGGCGGGCGTTTTGCACGATGCCGATCGACAGACCCGGCTGCACCTGGGTCAGCACCACGGTACCGGACAACGCTTCGGCGATGCCCAGCTCGCCGGTCGAGCCGGCGCTGCGCAACGGACTGGCCGGCTGCGGCTTGTAGAGCAGCAGGCGATCGCCGACGGCGAGGCCGGCCAGGCCGCCGGCGTTGAGGTAGACGCGCTTGCCGGCGTCGACCCGGGCCACGCGCGCCGTGAACGGGATGCAGGCGACGGTGTCGGCGGTCTGCTGTACTGCCCGTTCCAGCAGCGTGTCCACCGCGCGCCCGTAGTCGCTGTGCCAGAACGCGGTGGAACCGAACGGGCGCGGCGCCGGCGGCGCCACCTGGCCGATGCCGCTGGTGCTGAGGTGGTGATTGGCGAGCAGGCCGCCGGTGAGGGCATCGTAGACCCAGACTTCGACGTCGAACTGGCGGACCGTGGGACGGTAGCGCACCGCGCCGCCCAGCAGGCCGGAAAACGGGCCGTTGTAGAACACGCCTTGTTCGCCGCCGTGATCGCCGTCGAACAGCGAGGCGCGCACCCCCTTGGCGGCGACCGCGGTATCCAGCACACGCCCGGCGATCACGAATTGCGCGCCCTCGCGGCGCCCGATCTCGCGCACGGTATCGGCGCCGGCCTGTGGCTCGGCCAGACGCGGGTCGGCCAGCACCGAGACCTGGCCCGCGGCGCTGGCGAGGAACGGCCCGCCCACCGGCAGGCGGCGCGCCAGTTCGACCGGCAGCTGGGTGGCCAGCTCCGGCATATCCGAGGCGTCGGCGGGGTGCTCGACGTTGAAATAGGTGGCCACCACGCGCCGCTTGAGCTCCCTCCCGCCGGGCGGGGCGCAGCGCTGGGGAGCGGCGCGCATGGCGTCGGTGTCGACCTCCACCTCGACGTAGTAGAGATCGTCACGCTGATATTCGCGCAGCACCGTCACCTTTCCCGACAGCGGTGCGGCGGTGAGCCGGGTGCTGTCGCCAAGCTGGCCGTTGTCGGCGTATTCGGTCGACTGCACACTGGCGCCCTGCGTCAAGGCGGCCTGGCGCACGGCGTCCTGGATGGCCAGTTCGCGCGCCGCCGGCACGCCGTTGTCGAGCGTGGCCATGCCGGTGCCCAGCAGCTTGGCCGCACCGGCAGGCGCCAGCGGCAAAACAAATGCCGCCACGAGGGCGGCAAGGCGGCAGGTGCGACGCAGCGACTTCATCACTGCGCTACATAAAAGTTGCTGTCGTAACGGCTGGCGCCGCAGTTGCCGTCGGTACAGGCGACGCCGTCCACGGCACTCTGTTGCGCCGCCTTCATCACGCTGCCGCTGCGGTCCAGCGCCTTCTTGTATTCGCGGTAGAAGTCGTTGTCGAGCACGATCTCGGCCACCGCCTCGGTGGTGCCGTCCGGCGCCATGGTGTTGGAGAGCACCTTGACGCCGCGCAGGTAGGCATCGACGTAGGTGCGGAAGGCGTCGTTGGTGGCCAGCATGTTGGAGACCGAGCTGTTGCCGACCAGCTTCATGCCCTGCACTTCTTCGGCGACGGCGCGGAAGGCGTCGAGCTTGGCGGCGCGCAGCCCCAGCAGCTTGCGTTGCGACGGGCTCAGGGTGTTGCCGAGCGGCGCGGCGCCGACGCCGGTGACGCGGATGGTGACCGGCTGGTAGGGATTCACTTCCTTCACCACGACCTTGGGTGCTTCCGGCTCGATGCCGGCTCCGACGTAGCCGGCTCCGCTGATCGGATCACTGCCACTGGCCGTCGACGCCGTCGTCTGGCGCGGGGCGGCGCAGGCACTCAGGGCGAGGGCCAGGGTCAACACGGAGAGGCGGAGCAGCGAGGCAGGTTTCATGGCAATTACCGAAGATTATTTTGACCGGATGGTATGAATCAACGTCATGAAGCGTCAACCGGTTTATCGGCGCTCCGGCAAAAAACTTGAGCCGGCAGTGCGGTTTTACGCCCCGTGCCGCTCGGCCCGCCCCAGCTGGCGCGCTGACGAGAAACCAGCCGACAGCGCCGCCTTCTCGCGCGACAGCCCGGCGGCGAGCCATTGCCGCGCCCGCGCCAGCCGGATTTGCTGCTGATAGTCGTGCACCGACACCCCGGCGTGCTGACGGAACAGCCGCGCCAGGTGGCGTGGGCTGACGTGCACCGCTTCGGCCAACGTTTCCACGCTCCAGGCCTGCTCCGGTTCGCCGGCGATCAGGTCCTGCGCGCGGTGCACCGCCGGGTGCAGGTGGTTGCGGTGGCTGAGCCAGGGCGACAGCTCCGGGTCCTGCGGCGAGCGGCGGAAGTACACCACCATGTGGCGCGCCACGTCGCGTGCCAGCGCCGGGCTGGCGAGACGGGCGATCAGATGCAGCGCAAGGTCGATGCCGGCGGTCACGCCGGCGCTGCTGAACACCGCACCGTCCTCGACGAACACGCGGTTCTCGCGCACCTTGGCGCTCGCGTCGAACTGGCGCAGGTGCTCGAGGTGCACATGGTGGGTGGTGCAGTCGCGCCCGGCGAGCAGGCCGGCACGCGCTGCCAGCAGGGCGCCGGAGCACACCGTGGCCAGCAGGTGGCGGCTGGGGTCGACATGAGTGGCGAGCCAGCGCGCGAGCTGGCGCGCCGCGTCGCTGTCGTACGCCTCGGCCGAACCGGTCACACCGGGGATCACCAGCAGCGTGCCGTCGGCCAGCGTGTCGGGCAGTGGCTCGAGGCCGCCCAACGGCAGGCCGAGCGACGAGGTGACGCTGTCGCCGACGCCGAGGTAACGCAAGGCGAACTCGGCGCCGAACTGGTTGGCGATGCGGAACGCCTCGGCCGGGCCGGCCAGGTCGAGCAGCAGGAAGCCCGGCGTCAGCACGAAACAGACTTCACGCACCGGCGGCCTCCCGCTGGCGCCAGTAGTCCCGCAGGCGCTCGCCCAGCACGTTGATCACCAGTCCGGCCAACAGCAGCAGGCTGCCCACCGCCTGCCCGGCGCTCAAGCGCTCGCCCAGCAGCAGGCTGGCGGCGATCAGCCCCACCACCGGCACCAGCAACGAGAACGGCGCCACCTTGTTGGCGGCGTGGCGCGCCAGCAACCGGCTCCACAGCCCGTAGCCGAACAGCGTGGCGACGAAGGCGAGATAGGCCACTGCCAGCAAGGACGGCAGCGAGAAATGACCGAGCGCGGCGGCGATGCGCTCGCCGCCTTCCAGCCAGAATGACAGCATCAGGAACGGCACCGGCGGCACCAAGCTCGACCACACCACCAGGCCGAGCGGCTCGACGCGGTAGCCGGCGCGGCCGATCAGCCGCACCACCACGTTGGAGGCGGCCCAGCTCAACGCCGCCGCCACGGTCAGGGCGAAGCCGATCAGCGTCATGTTGCCGCCTTTGCCCACGCCGATCAGCGCCAGCCCGGCCAGCGCGCACAACAGGCCGACCAGCTGCGCCGCCTTCCAGCGCTCGCCCAGCACCAGCGAGGCCAACAGCAGCGTGAAGAAGGCCTGCGCCTGCAGCACCACCGAGGCGAGGCCGGCCGGCATGCCGAGCTTGATGGCGGAGAACAGCAGGCCGAATTGGCCGACGCCGACGGTCAGCGCGTAGGCCGCCAGCCAGCGCCACGGCACCGCCGGGCGGCGCACCAGCAGCACCGCCGGCAACGCCGCCAGCGTGAAGCGCAGCGCGCCCAGGAGCAGCGGCGGCACGTCGGCCACGCCCCATTTGATCACCACGAAATTGACGCCCCACACCAGCACGATGGCCAGCGCCTGGGCAATGTCGGTCAGCGGCATGTCGCCTCCAGTCGATTGATCACAGGGTATCGGCGAGATACCCGTCCATGTCCGGTGCGTCGGTCAACAGGTGGCGCACGCAGGCTTCGCGCTCGTGCCAGATCACCTGCAGATCCCACACGCAGAACGACTCGCTGCGCGCCGCACGCCAGCCGTTCTCGTCGCGCACCCAGACCCGCACCAGGCACTCGTTGTCGTTATCCCAATAGACTAAGAGTCTACCCCAGTAGGCGAGCGAGCCAAGGCAGGTTGAGTGCCGCCGGAGCACAGGAACCGGAATGTACATAGAGTACATGAGGATTCCTGATCGCTGAGCGAATCCCTGCGTGCCAATCTTTGATTGGCTCAGCGATGGATTCGCACGCAGTACCGCCGGCGCTCAAGCTGCGAAGGCGCAGCCGCCTAATGGGAGGGGTTCTAACACCAGATAGTCCATGCCGCGCCCGGCGTGGCGGATCAGGGCGCCGGCGCCGGGACGCTGCGCCGTCAACGCCGGCGGCGGCAACCCGGCCAGTGCGCCCTCCACCCCGGCGGCGAAGCGGGCCTCGTCGAACGGCAGGGCATCGTAGGCGATGTCGTACAGTTTGAGACGCCAGCCATCCGGTGCCGCCAGCACACCGCGCGCAGCCAACGGACGGGGCTGATACGGGGTTGGCCGAAACACGTTCTGCTCCATGATTCCACCCTCCCTTCAACGCCGCTCGGGCGGCAGCGCACCGAGCGACGCGACGAATTCCGCGTGCGCCGCCACATCGACCGGGCGGTAGACCACGCGCTGACTCGACGGATAGTTGCCGAGAGAGTTGCCACCGTGCCAGTCGCGCGCCGGACGGATCGGCCGGGGCGCGAAGCCGCCGCCGCAGTTGGGACAGACGTTACCCAGCACCTCGTCGACGCAGCGGGCGCAGAAGGTGCATTCGAAGCTGCAGATGCGCGCCTCGGGCGAGTCGGGCGGCAGCGCGGTATTGCAGTGTTCACAACTCGGTCTGAGTTCCAGCATGGTGTTGGTTCCGTATCGGGAGATCAGACTTACATCGCCGCCAGCGCGTCGTCGACGCTGGCGATGCGAGCGAAGCGGCCGGCGAGCACCAACTCGGTCTTGTCGCGGATCTCGGCGGCGCTACAGGTACGGCCGCTGACCGGGTGCGTCATGGCGAAGGTCAGGGTGGCGTCGGTGACGAAATCCACCTGGTAGCCGAGATCGGACGCCACACGGGTGGTGGTTTCGCAGCACTGCTCGGTGCGGATGCCGCTGATCGCCAACCGGGTGATGCCACGCTCGTCCAGCCACTCCTTCAGGCCGGAGCCGATGATGGCGTTGTGCACGTGTTTGACGAAGGAGGCGGCGGGTGTGTGGGTCAGCCAGTCGAGCGGCGTGACCAGCCCGGAGGCGGCGGAGAACGGGCCGTCGCCGTCTTCGTGCAGGATATTGACCACCGGCACGCCGCGCGCCTCGGCGCCGGCGATCAGCGCCTGCAGATTATGGCGGAACACCGGCAGTTCGGCGTCGTTCCAATACGGACGGTGCAGGAAGGATTGCTGGACATCGATCACCAGCAGGGCGGTCTTCGGCTTGCTCATGGGGTTGGGCTCCTGTAGGAAACAGCCCTCAGCATAACCATCGCCCGGCCTTGCCACGAGGCCGCCGGCGGACAACACCCTGCCAAAAACGGACATCGTTCACAGCAGACCGGCGTGGCGGATTTCGTCGCCCAGCAGCCACAACGCGGTGCCGGCCATCAGCACGGCCATGACGGTGTTGAACTGCCGGCGCGCCCGGTCCTCCGCCAGCCATTGGCGTAACCGGTCGCCGGTCCAGGCCCACACGCTGACACAGGGAAAATTGATCGCCATGCAGGTCACCGCCAGCACCAGTGCCGCGATCACCCGGTCGGTCGCCCCCGCCGGCATGAACAGAATGGCGGTGTTGACCACCATCACCCAGGCCTTGGGATTGAGCCACTGGAACAGCGCGGCGCCGAAGAAACCCAGCGGCCGGGCCTTGGCGCGCGCTTCGGGATGGCCGGCGCGGGCGATCTTCCATGACAGCCACAGCAGGTAGAGGCAACCGGCCAAGGCCAGCGGCAGGCGCGCCGACTCGACCCATCCCAGCACCATCGCCAGTAAGGAGGCGATGACAAAAAGCTGGAAGCCGTTGCCGATACTGATACCGAGCAGGTGCGGCACGGTGCGGCGAAAGCCGAAATTGACGCCGGAGGCGGCCAGCATCAGGTTGTTGGGGCCGGGGGTGATCGACATCACGGCGAAATAGGTCAGCAAGGGCAGTTCGAGCATGGCGGCGCTCCTTCATGAGTGGTTCTGTCCACCATGCTAACCAGCGCCCACAAGCTGATACAGTGGCAATAAATATAAATTGTCATGGTGACAGTCTCCACTTCCACCCGGCTGTCACCTTCGTCTATCATGGCCGCTGTCACCGTCCACGATCCTGCCCCGCCATGGAAACGCTCGCTTCGGCCAACCTCACCCTGTACCAGCAACTGGCGGAAGACCTGTCGCTGGCGATCAGCCGCGGCACGCTGCCGCCCGGCTCGCGCCTGCCGTCGGTGCGGCGCACCGCCGAGAGCCGCCGCCTCAGCCTCAATACCGTGGTGGCGGCCTACCGCGTGCTGGAAGACCGCGGCCTGATCGAGGCGCGGCCGCAGTCCGGTTACTACGTGCGCTCGCGCCTGCCGCTGCCGGCACGCCGCACCGCGCAGGCCGCCGGTCCGGCGCGCGGCACCGACGGCGCGGTGCTGGACCTGATCGGCGCCTCGCTCAAGGCGCAGCAGACCCCCGGCTACATCGACATGGCGCTGGCCTGCCCGCACGGCGGCGAGTTCTACCCCGGCGCCAAGCTGGCACGGCTGATGGGCCAGCTGTTGCGCAAGAACCCCGGCCTGGTCAGCACCTACGCGCTGCCGCCCGGCTCGGAACGGCTGCGCACCCAGATCGCCCGGCGCGGGCTGGAACTGGGCATGGCGCTACAGCCGGATGACATCATCCTCACCCACGGCTGCATGGAGGCGCTGCAATTGGCACTGCGCGCCATCACGCGCCACGGCGACACCGTCGGCATCGAATCCCCCACCTACTTCAACCTGCTGCCGCTATTCGCCAGCCTCGGGTTGAAGGCGGTAGAGATTCCCACCGATCCGCAGCAGGGACTGTCGCTGGACGCGCTGGAGCTGTTGCTGGCCGAAGGCCGCCTCAACGCCGTGATCGCCATGCCCAACGTGCACAATCCGCTGGGCTCGACCATGCCGCTGGAGAACAAGAAACGGCTGGCGGCGCTGGCGAACCAGTACCGCGTGCCGCTGATCGAGGACGCGCTGTACGCCGAGTTGCAGTTCGCCGACTCGCTGCAGCCGGCAGTCAAGGCCTTCGACCGTGACGGCTGGGTGATCGTCTGCGCCAGTTACACCAAGACGCTGGCGCCGGACTTCCGCGTCGGCTGGATGGAAGGGGGGCGCTTCACCGAGGCGATCCGCAAGCTGAAGTTCGCCACCTCGATCGCCGAACCGCTGGTGCTGAGCGAGACGCTGGGGCTGTTCCTGGAATCGGGCGGCTACGACCACCACCTGCGTGCGCTCAAGCGCCGCTACGCCGTGCACGTCGACAAGGTGCGCGCGCTGATCGCCGACCACTTCCCCGCCGGCACCCGCGCCACACGGCCCTCCGGCGGCTTCCTGCTGTGGGTGGAATTGCCCGAGCCGTGCGACACGGTGGCGCTGTTCCACGCCGCCATCGCCGAGCGCATCAGCATCTCGCCCGGCCCGCTGTACTCGCCCAGCGGGCGCTACCGCAACGCGCTGCGCCTGTCGTGCTGCCAGCCGCTGGACGAGCGCTTCCTGGCGGCGCTGGTGCGGGTGGGAGAGCTGGCGACGGCGCAGATCGGCGGCTAGCCGGAGCGACGCCAGCCCCAAGCCACGGCATCGGGCCGGACAGGTCGTTGGGTGAGGATCAGGACGACGGGATGAGGCCGGTCCACAAGGCCATGCGTCCGTGGACCAAGTCGCCGGTCAGCGCGCGCGCCACTCCGGAACCATCCAGGTGCAGCATGGCGCGGGTCATGTGAGTGACCCAGTCGTCGCTGGCCTGCAGCGCATCAAGCTTGGCCTGCTCGCCGCGGATCAAGATGAAGCCATTCAGATCGCCGCCATGCGGCTCGAGGAATACCGGTTCGAAGCCGTCGATGCTGCCACGCAACTGCAAGGCGGCAAGGTACTGCACGAACTCCTGGAAATGCTCGGCACTGAGCCGCTCGCGCCCCGGCAGCGAACGGTTCCAGCCAAAGAAAATGGCGTTGGAACTCATGATCCTACACTCCTTGTACGTTCTTTCGGATGCCCGGCAAGCGGGCGGCAGACGACGCACGAAAGAGGAACCCTATCCGCGTCAGGACTGATGGCGCTCGTGCGCCCTGAAAATATAGCAAAGGGGACGGCCTCCCCGGCCCGACAGCGCCGAGGTTTTCGTTACAAGGCCTTGATCATTTCCCAATGCGGAATCGTCACCTCGATGAAACGCTCACCCACCTTTCGGTAGCCGAGCCGCTCATAATGAGGGGAGCCCCCTCGGCTCGGCCTCACGGTACTGCCCCTACTGCTTCTCGCCCGCCGGAGCGACCTGCGTGGTGCCGGACGGGCCCATGCCGACCACGTAAATCACGACCTCGCCAGTCTTGGCCCAGGTGAAATGCGCCTGTTTCGCCGGTTCGGTCCAGAAGCTGCCGGCGGGGAGCGCCTTCAGGCGCCCTTCGTCGAACTGCTCGCCGTAACCGATGTACATGGTGCCCGAGATCACCGTCACCACCCGTTCGTCTGGATGCCAATGGGGCAGGTTCTTGAAGTTGGCGGGAATCCTGGCAAGGTAGGCGTACACGCCGGGTTTCTTGTCGTCGCCAGCCAGGTAGGCGCGCGCGACACCGTTCGGCATGACCACCCATTTCAGCTCGTCGGGCGTCAGGCGGCTCGCTTCCAGCGGCTCGGAGTACGCCCCCGTGGCGGTCAACAGCAGGGTCAGTACAGTGGCGCCGAAAAGGCGGTGGAGGGTTGTTGTCATGTTGTTCTCCCGAAGCTGGCCAGGAGGGACTCCCCGGGACAAGACGTGGCCGGGGACGCCACTGGACCGTGCCGCTCCTCGGCACCCTGCGGCAGGGCTCGTCGCCGTGGCAGGCGATACACGCCGGACCCTCGAACTATAGCAAAGCCGCTCTGCCCTGCCGTTCGCCCCCCTCCGAAAGCGGCTTGCCAGCCAACTTCAGCACACCGGGCCCCCAGCGATCGACCCAGCCACGGCCCGGAGGGCTGGCGATCGACTAGCCGCGCCGGGCGTTGAGTACCACCAGCGCCAGCGTACCGCCCACCAAGCCCCAGAACGCCGAGCCGACGCCGAACAGCGTCACCCCGGAGGCGGTGATCAGGAAGGTGATCAGCGCCGGTTCGCGTTCGGCGTCGTCCCTCATCGCCGTGGTCAGACCGCCGGCGATGGTGCCGAACAGCGCCAGCCCGGCGATGGCCAGCACCAGTTCCTTGGGAAAGGCCGCGAATAGCGCCCCGACGGTGGCACCGAACACGCCGAGCAGCAAGTAGATGCCGCCGGCCGCCACGCTGGCGAGGTAGCGCCGTGCCGGGTCTTCGTGCGCCTCGCGGCTCATGCACAAGGCGGCGGTGATCGCCGCCAAATTGACGGCAAAGCAGCCGAATGGCGCCAGCAGCAGGTTGACCAGACCGGTACTGGTCATCAGCGCCGAGATCGGCGGACGGTAGCCGGCCGAGTGCAGCACCGCCACGCCCGGCACGTTCTGCGAGGCCATGGTCACCACGAACAGCGGCAGCCCCACGCCGAGCAGCACGCCCGGCGAGAACACCGGCGTGGTCCACAGCGGCGTCGCCAGCGCCAAGGCCACGCCGTCCAGATGCAGGCCGCCCTGCCCCGCCGCGATCAGCCCGCCCAGCAACAGCACCAGCACCACGGCGTAGCGCGGCAACAGGCGCTTGAGCATCAGATAGGCGATGAACATCGGCAACACCAGCGCCAAGTTGGCCTGCATGGCGCCGAACACGTTCATGCCGAACTTCACCAGGATGCCCGCCAGCATCGCCGCCGCCATCGGCAGCGGAATGCGGCTGATGGCACGCTCGAACAGGCCGGTGACGCCGGACAGTGTGATCAGCCCGGCGGAAAAAACAAAGGCGCCGATCGCCTCCGGCAGGCTCACCCCGGACAGGCTGGTGATCAACAGCGCCGCGCCCGGCGTCGACCACGCCGTCACCACCGGCACCTTGTAGCGCAGCGACAGGCCGATGCAGGTCAGCCCCATCGCCAGCCCCAGCGCCATCAGCCAGGAGCTGATTTCGGCGGGGTTGGCGCCGGCACTGCGGGCCGCCTCGAACACGATGGCGGCGGAACTGGTATACCCCACCAGCACGGTCACGAAACCGGCGGTGAGCGCGGGGAGGTCTTGGCGGGTCAGCATGGAGGCATCAGAAAAAGGGAAAACGCCCAGCCTGCCGTGCCAGCGTCATGTTGTCCAGCCCGGTCAGGCGGTCCGGACGGCTAGCCGCCAGAACAACTAACGTTGCCTCAGCCTGCATCCTGGCATACAACGAAACGTTACCCACCCTCAGTAACGGACCCCACCATGAAGAAAATCCTGTTGGCCCTGGGCTTGAGCCTGTCCTTCGCCGCCGCCACGACGCTGGCGGCAGAGCGCGTCTACTTTGCCGAACCGGCCGATGGCGCGGCCGTCAAGAGCCCGTTCAAGGTACGTTTCGGCGTGGAAGGCATGGCGATTGCCCCCGCGGGCGACATGAAACCGGGCACCGGCCATCACCACCTGATCATCGACGGCAGCCCCGTTCCCCTGAACGAAGTGGTCCCCACCGACGACAGCCACCGCCATTTCGGCAAGGGACAGACCGAAACCGACCTGACGCTGCCGCCTGGCGAGCACACCCTGACGCTGCAGTTCGCCAACGGCGCGCATCAATCGTTCGGCCCGGCGATGAGCAGCAGCATCAAGGTGATGGTCAAGCCTTAGGCTAAGAGCCACGCCCAGCAACGGGGAGGCCGGTATGCGCCGGGCGATTCCTTGTTGGAATCTTGCTGGCGCCTACCTCCAGTCCTGTCGGGCAGAAATCATTTCCTGGCGACGATATCTCCTTTTGTCTTGCCGACGATATCGAACAGCTCCTTCTGCTCGGCCTCCGGGACCTTGAATTTGTTCAGAGTTCTCTTGAACTCCATGGCCATGACGTCCCACTCCTGCTCGCTGATGTTCAGATGGGCGTGGGACTCCTTCATCGTCTTGCCGGTGTATTTGCACGGTCCACCGCTTACCTCGCAAACCAGTTGCGAAACCTGGAACTTGAGATAGGGTGCAGGGGAACTCTTGCGGCCCGCGCTAATGGCCGGATTCTTGTTCAGCGTCCGGTTACGCACGAGTCGGTCGATAAAGTCATCGACCACCACCGTAATACCTTTCAGCCCCCCCAGCCGGTCGTAGAGGGAGGTTTGGGACGGTTGGGGCGACTGTTGGGGTGGTTGCTGTGCCGATGCAGCCGGCACAACCGAGACACTCAGCGTCAACGCCACTGCCAGCAAGGCCATCCGCGACATGTTCTTCATTGTTCACTCCTTCGCTGATCGCTGATTTTCGAGCCAACGCGTCACTCCGCCGCCGTGGCACAAGCCCCGCTATTTGATCTGGCCGAACTCATGCCAGCATCACTTCAAAGAAGCAACGGCACCACCAGAATCGCCACCACCAGCGCCCAGATCAGCGCTCCGAACGAAAAGATGGTGTAGGCACGCGATACTGTGGTCAGCGACTCGTCATGCTGGAACCAGCCGTCCAGGCCGTGATAGATCAGCCCGCCGGAGGCCAGCAGGCCCAGCAGCGCGACCACCACGTTGAGCGCCGGCGACGGCACGAACAGCGACAGCGACGACAGCCAGATGGGGATCGGCGCATACGCCGCGAGACGGAAGCCGTCGCGGTATTCGAGCGGATGGTCCCGGCTTTCCACCGACTGGATCAGCCAGCCCATGGCAAACACACAGCCCCATTCCACCAGCAGGAACACCAGCGAAATCCCTACCCAGTCCATCAACGTGGTATCCGGGGCGTACACCGTACGGTGCCACGTGGCGGCGTAGAGAATCATCGCCACCGGCAGCAGCGACAGCGGCAGCACCACCTTGAAAAAAGTGGCCATCACGGAAGGGTGTTGCTTGGCCAACTCCGGCCAGCCCTCATGCGACGACCAGATCATTTTGGGAGCATTCATCAGGTTCACGGCCATTCCCTCCGAGTGACAAGAAACTGCGCGCATTGCTTTAAAGCTAATGCAGCGGGTCACAAATTCAAGGTCGGCGCCAGGAATACCACTCCCTAGGTCTGCGACTGCAGATAGTTGGGCAGGCCCATCAGCTTGATCAGCCCCAGCTGCTGCTCCAGCCAATGAGCATGATCCTCCTCGGTATCGTCCAGCTGGGCCTCCAGCAACTCGCGGCTGACGTAGTCGCCCTCCTGTTCGCACACGGCAATCGCCGCGCGCAACAAGGCCACCGTGTCGTACTCCAACTTGAGGTCGTTGGCCAGCATGCTCTCGACGTCCTTGCCGATGTTGAGCTTGCCGGGGCTCATGGCCGGGGTGCCTTCGAGAAACAGGATGCGGTTGATCAGCCCGGCCGCGTGCCCGGTCTCCTCTTCCATTTCGTGGTTCAGCCGCTCGAACAGCTTGCCGAACCCCCAGTCGTGGTACATGCGCGAGTGAATGAAATACTGGTCGCGCGCCGTGAGTTCACCGGCCAGCTGCTTGTTGAGCGCCGCGATGACGGCCTTGTTGCCTTTCATGTTTCGGTCTCCTGGAGGAAAGGAACGTCCCGGAATGCGCGCGGCGGGCGGCAAGCATCGATTCCCACCCAGCCTTGATCTACCCACTGTAGTCAGGGAGTGTGGGGATTGCCAGAGAAGGCCACTATATCGGCCGGCGGCATAGCCCCCGACGGGCCGCTCAAGTCTGAACGGACATCGCTCAGATCGGCATCCCGCCCACCGGCTTAGTCGATGGACAAGCCATCCAGAAACGATTGGCAGTCAGTCTGGTATTTGTAGAAGAGTGACTGCCCGGTCCAACACATGACTTGGATATTCCCGCGTCCATCGCCGTAGTAGTAGCTCGCCACGACAAAGTCGATTCCATCGCGATTCGCGAGGAAGCGCATGGACCCGACCTCTTTCCCCTTCGATGACTTGGTTTCGTCGACCAACACCTTCACATCCGTCGCTCCATTTTTCGCGTTGGAAATGATCAGGCTTCGCATCACTTCTTTGGACACCGGAATCTCATCTGATATCACTACGGCATAGAGCGGCAGGGTTCGGTGTTTGAAAGCACGCTTGTTCGAGCCTTCACTGCTGTTGGCTGGGGCCAGCCCCCATTTCTCAGTGTCGAAACTGACCGAGAAGGCTTTGACCGCTGGGCGGTAAGGACTATCACTGATCTGCAGCCGAGAGGCGCTGGCCTTGTAATCGAAGCGCCACCTCCCATCGCTGCCCAGGATGACTCTCCTGCCATCCTCCGTGATCGCCTTCATGTCCTCTGCCACCACGGGCAACGACAGCAACGCCAGCGTCAGCCACAACCCCGTTAGAAGTGCCTTCATAAAAATCGCCTTAGTATGGTCGGTCAATCCCGCTATTCAAGCGGCGCCCTAGTGCGCTTCGCTTCTACGCCGCTACCCGCGACGCGCCTTGCACGACATGGCCCACCAGCTTATGCCAATACGATAAATCATTGGGCATTATCTGCGCCCAAAGCCCCCCCCCGCCCTCCTCACGGAGCGACGGGGGTTTTGCTTGGCATCATCACTCCGGCCAACCTAGGCCGAAGACACCGCGCCTCAGGCCCGCACTCAGCCCATGCGGCACAGCACCTCGTTTTTGCCGATCAGCACCAGCACGTGGCAAAGATACGGCACGATCTTTAAAACCATCTCCGCCCGGCATGAATTCAAGCCTAATGGCGTCTCGATTGACATCATCGGCCTTTGCTGCGGAGGACTTGGCCATTCCATTGCTTGTTGCGACTGGTGCTCTGGCCGGGTGCTATACCGGTAATCATCCAGAGAGGTTTGCCATGCGCCTCATCATCGTCTTGCTGTTCCTTCTGACAGACGCCGTGTGGGCCTTGGCTGCGCCGGATGAGCATCCGTGGGAACCCCATCCCCGCACTGCCGACGAACCGGGAAACTCGGCGCAGGAGTGGCTGGCTCAGCATGAATCCCTCCTCAAACTGCCCCGCGAGGGTCACCTAGACATGGTGCTGCTCGGCGACTCCATCACCGAAGGATGGGATTCTGCGCCGGAAGTCTGGAACGACTACTTCGCGGGCCGCACCGTAGCCAACTTAGGCATCAGCGGCGATACCACACAGAATCTGTTGTGGCGCATCACGGAAGGGGGCGAGTTGCGCGGCCTGTCGCCAAAGGCCGTGGTGTTGCTGGTCGGAACCAACAATCTCGACCTACGCAACGACTCGGCCGAGGATATCGCGCTCGGTATCGGGGCGATTGTACGGGTGCTGCACCAGAGCCTGCCGGACAGCAAAGTGCTTATACTCGGGATATTCCCGCGTGGAGCGACACATGACGCTGTGTTACGACAGCGTATCATTCAAGCAAATCATGCCATCGCCCGCTTGGCCGATGGCAACGCCATCCATTTTCTGGACATCGGCACCAGGTTTGTCAGCGAGAATGGCGACCTCCCCGCCGAGGTCATGCCAGATGCCGTGCATCTTTCGCCGAAAGGCTATGCAATTTGGGCCGATGCCATGCAACCGGTGCTCAAAGCATTAATTCAACCGTAACGGTGAGGTGCAACACACGGCAGCGTTGCTTCCCCTCACCGGCCCTGCATCCCCTTGAGTTTCTTTATAAGTTCGTCGCTCCACTTGCCGTGAGCGAAGAACGCCAGGCTGTCTATGTCGGCATGGTGACGGCGCATGCCGGCGTAGATTTCGCGATATTCCTCAGCACTCCAATGAACATCGAAGGTCGGAACGATGGTCTTGTCCACGGCTTTGCGTCGGGTTTGCGCCAAAATGCCTCTGTCGTCATATACCCAGCCCGGCTTAAACTCCCAATCGCGGAAATACGCCATCGGGGACACGAAATCGAGGTAGTCCTTGAACTTGGCCACGTCTTGCCCGACTTCGCTGAATTCCGGCGGCAGAATGTAGACGCCCAGGGAGATGCCCGGCTTGATCTGCTTGATGTCGTCGCGCACCGCTTTGACGTAGTCACCGATTTGATCGGTCCGCCACTCGCCCCACTGCTTGCGCTTGTCGTTGTCGGTTTTCAAATCGATCGCTATGGGATCAACGCCAAACTTCTCTTGGTAAGCCCACCGCGTCAGATCACTCATATCCATATTGAAATCGTCAAATCGCAACCAATCGAGGACGATACCGTCTATATCGTAACGACTGACGATCTCTCTGATAATCGATCGCTGGTAAGCTTGCACGTCTGGATGCAGCGGATTGACGAAATACTCCATTCTGCCGACCCCTTGGAACGGCACGATGTCACCATTCACTAACGACCTCATCTGCCAGACGCCATTTCTCTCGACGGCGGCCCTGTCGTGGAACTGCGGAATCCATGCCCGCACTTGGATATGGCGCTTGTGAGCCTCGTCGATAACGTCTTGCAAGACGTCCAACCCGTGATAGCCGGCCGCTTTGGGGGCGATTTTGCTGTCGTAGAATACGTAGCCGGATGAGATGGTGGCTCCATCTTCATCGTTCTTGACGTTCAGATTGACGACAGTCACCTTGCTGCTGGCGGCCACCTGCAAGAAATGGACGATGTCGTCATGGGAGTGGAAGTTTTCTGCCGTTCTGACGATAACTTCTGTCGCATACGGCTTTTGGGTAGCGCATGCCGTCAGCCCGGACAGCACCGCCATCAGCAGCAGCGAACGCAGCAATCCATCCGCGATGTCTTTCATCTTTGAGATCCCCCTTGCCTTATTTCACTGGAAACAATGCACAGCAGATCGATCTTCAAACGGATAAGTACTTACCGGTTCATGCTAGGTGCCGTCACCGCACCGCACCATGGCTGAACGCATCATGAGGATGCCACGCAAGCGCCGCGGGACAACTTTACTAACGACCCCGAAGGATGCCCCTCAGTGCTGCTCATGACTCTCAAAGCGGTGATCGCAACTCGGGCAGTTGGTCGCTGCCTCGATGGTCCAGTAGACGTGGGTCAGCGTTCTGGAGCCATCGCGGTTGAAACGTTCGTAAACGGAGCTGCGCCCGTTGGCGGATTGACGCATTAGCGTCCCCCAGCTATGCGGGTCATCGGTGATGTCGACGTCGGCCGCGGACGGGGCTGTGGCGGTCGAGGCGGCGACGGTGGTCGTGCTGTCAACATGCGCGTAAATGATATTCAGCTCATCGAAATCATGCGCATTTGGCCGGGTGCTCAGGGTACTGCCGGCGTTGGTGCCGGTGTTCGAGAAATAGTCCATGCAGGTATTTTGTGAACTGCCATCGGTCGATTGGTGGTCGAGGCCGAAGGTATGCGCCACTTCCTGACACATGACGTGCTGTCTCTCGTTGGGATTGTTGTAGGTCGTGCGGCTGAAGTAGGTATCGTTCATTTTGGCGGTACCCTGCGTGATATGGGTACCGCCGGTTATGTTGATCGACGCCAACCCGAGCCAGCCATTGTTGCCATACGTGCCGTTGCAAACCTGGGTGGTGCCCTTGACCATGGAGCAATTCCGTTTCGACTGACCGGTCACGATGGTGGTCATTAGCGGTGTCGAAGCCACCTTGAACGACTCATCGGGGCTGTTCCAGTCGGTGGACGCCAGAGAGAGGTGCATCGTCCAGTCGGCAGTAGTCAGGTTATTGCCCAGCTTCAGGGTGAATGGTTCTTTGTACCCATCGGAATTCACCGGGGTAGTGCTTGCCCAATGGTAGCCACCCCATGAATGCGTCGCCTGACTTGTCCCCGAGAACGCGGCTAATGCCAGCCCGACCAGCAGTGGCATCCGTAAACATTTATACGCCGTGATGAACATGGTGGCTTCCTTATACTTGTGACATTGGCAAGAATGGGGCGCTCGCGGCGCAGGCTATAAGCAACCTCGCCCTCTGACGGGAAAACCTGGCTCTCGCACCTCTGCCTTCGGTTCTCCTTATCCCGTAGTTATAGCGATTGGCACAGCCAAAGAAACCAAAACAAGACGTCGAAATAACACGCCGTCTTGCCTGCCATCCCTCCCTGCGGCGGGAGCAAAACGGGCATTCTGGCCGCAACGCGGATGACACCTGAACAATACAAAACCCCCGCCCTCCTTCTCGGAGCGACGGGGGTTGTTCTGTCCGCCTTTCGGCCACTCTCAGCCGAAGACACAGCGGCTCAGGCCGGCACTCAGCCCATGCGGCGCAGCACCTCGTCCTTGCCGATCAGCGCCAGCACGGCGTCGACCGACGGGGTTTGGGTGGTGCCGCACACCAGCACGCGCAGCGGCATGCCGAGCTGGCCCATCTTGATGCCTTCGGCGGCGCAGAACGGCTTGAACAAGTGGTGGATCGCCTCGGCGTTCCACTCCGGCAACGCGGCGAGTTGCTCCGCGAAGCGCGCCATGCGCTCCTTGCTGTCATCGGCCAGGTGTTTTTCGACGTCGGCAGCGGCCGGTACGCGCTTCTTGTAGAAGTAATCGCACTCGGCGGCCAGCGCATTAAGGTCCTGCACCCGCTCCTTGACCAGCGCGATGACGTCGCTCAGGCACGGGCCGCTGGACGGGTCGATGCCGGCTTCGGTCAGCGTCGGTGCGATCAGTTGCGCCAGGCGCAGATTATCGGCGGCCTTGATATGCTGGGCGTTGAGCCACAAAAACTTCTCGTTGTTGAAACGGCTGGCCGAGGGGCTGACGTCCTTCAGGTCGAACCATTCGACAAACTGTTCCAGGGAGAAGAACTCGTCGTCGCCATGGCCCCAGCCCAGACGCGCCAGGTAGTTGAGCAGCGCTTCCGGCAGGATGCCCTTGGCGGCGTAGTCGACCACGCTCACCGCGTCGCGGCGCTTCGACATCTTCTGGCCGTCCTCGTTGAGGATCATCGGCAGGTGGCCGTACACCGGCAGCGGCGCGTTAAGCGCTTTCAGGATGTTGATCTGGCGCGGGGTGTTGTTGACGTGATCATCACCACGGATGACGTGGGTGATGTTCATGTCCCAGTCGTCCACCACCACGCAGAAGTTGTAGGTCGGGCTGCCATCCGGGCGGGCGATGATCAGGTCGTCCAGTTCCTCGTTCTGGAACTCGATGCGGCCCTTGACCGCGTCGTCCCACGCCACACTGCCGGTCAGCGGGGTCTTGAAACGCACCACCGGCTGCACACCCTCCGGCGGAGCCGGCAGGGTCTTGCCTTGTTCCGGGCGCCAGCGGCGGTCGTAGCGCGGCTTTTCCCCCTTGGCTTCCTGTTCGGCGCGCAGGGCGTCCAGCTCATCCTTGCTGCAGTAGCAGTAATAGGCATGGCCGTCGGCCAACAGCTGCTGGATCACATCCTTGTAGCGGTCGAAACGCTGGGTCTGGTAGAACGGGCCTTCGTCGTAGTCGAGACCAACCCAGTGCATGCCGTCGAGAATGGCCTTCACCGATTCCGGCGTGGAACGTTCGAGATCGGTGTCTTCGATGCGCAGCACGAAGGTGCCTTGGTTCTTGCGGGCGTAGGCCCAGGAAAACAGCGCGGTGCGCACGCCGCCGATGTGCAGGAAGCCGGTCGGGCTGGGGGCGAAACGGGTACGGATCATGATGGCCAGGGTCTGACGAAAAGACGAAAGCGCTATTGTACGCTGCTCGCAAAAAAGCCCGCAAACGCGGGCTCGATGGCGGGTGCGGCAACTCGGCGCCGCGAAACTCACTCACGGCCGGTAGCGAGTTACCTCAGGAGGCGATGAAACACAAAACCCAGGATGGGCGGAGGCACCCGGTGCCGGCCCCCATCGACGATGGGTTGCGCTACGCTTCACCCGTCCTGTGGTCGCCCCCGACAGGCCGTGAAGCGGCTCACACGAACGGCACCCAGTCGGTCGCCCCCGCCGGCAGCTTGTCCGCCACCAGCCACAGCGCCATCCCGGCCAGCAGGCTCGCCATGATCCAGTTGAACGCCGCCAGCCGGCGCGGCGAGCGCAGGAAGCGCGCCAGCGCCACCCCGCCCCAGGCCCACACCCCGATACACGGCAGCGCCACCATGAAGGCCACCACGGCGAACAGGCTGCCCGCCTGCCACAGCGGCATGCCGGAGGGCAGGAACAGCAGCGCCAGATTGACGCCCATCAGCCAGACGTTGGGATTGAGCCAGTTGAACAGCACCCCGCCGGCAAAACCCATCGGTCGCGCCGCGTCGCCAGCTTCACCGGGTTGGCCGGCACGCGTCATCTGCCACGCCAGCCACAGCAGGTAGCTGCAGCCGGCCAGTGCCAGCCACAGCTGCAGGTCGGCCATCAGTTCCTTGATATGGCCCAGCGCCACCGCCAGGATGGCGATCTGGCAGGCCAGCCCCAGCGCCATGCCGAGCAGTGCCGGCAGGGTGCGGCTGAAGCCGAAGCGGACACCGGACGAAGCCAGCACCAGGTTGTTGGGACCGGGGGTGATGGTCATCACCATCAGGTAAAGCGTCAGCGGGACGAAGTTCATGCGGGTTCCAGCAAAAAACAAGGTTTTTCGATGGAGACATGGTAGCGAGCCCGCCATTACAATAACAGATTCAAAAAAATCGCATTGCAACCATAACAGTTTGGAAAATCCCAAACTGTTATGGTTGAGTCAGCCGCCAACTGTACCGCTTGACGTCAACGGAGCCCCCATGAACCACGAGCCGCTCTACCAGCAACTGGTCAACGAATGGATCACGCTGATCCAGAACGGCGTGATGCGCCCGGGCGAGCGCCTGCCCTCGGTACGCCAGGCCTGCGCCATGCACAAGGTCAGCCCGTCCACCATCCTCGCCGCCTACCGCGCGCTGGAAGACCGCGGCGTGATCGAGGCGCGGCCGCAGTCGGGCTTCTACGTCAAGTCTTCGGCCAACCTGCCGCTGCCGCGCATGCGCCGCCAGAGCACGGCGCTGCCGACCAGCGACGACGTACTCGACCACATCGAGGCCTTCATGGCGGCACAGACCGGCGAAGACTTCATCGATCTGTCGCTGGCGAGCCCGCGCGGCAGCGACTTCTACCCCTCCGGCCGCGTCAAGCAGATCCTCAACCAGTTGATCCGCCAGCAGCCCGAACTCGCCACCGACTACCCCTTCCCGCCCGGTTCGGCACGCCTGCGGCGCCAGATCGCCCAGCGCGTGGTGAGTTGGGGCTGCGTGCTGGCGGCGGAAGACCTCGTCATCACCAACGGCTGCTCCGAGGCGCTGTCGCTGGCGCTACGCGCAGTGTGCAAGCCGGGCGACACCGTCGGTCTCGAGTCGCCCACCTACTTCGCGCTGGTGCCGCTGCTCAAGAGCCTGGGCTTGTCGGCCATCGAGATTCCCACCCACCCCACCACCGGGCTGTCGCTCGACGCGCTGGAGCTGTTGCTGTCGGAACAGCGCCTCAACGCCATCGTCGCCATGCCCACGGTGCACAACCCGCTGGGCTGCAGCATGCCGCTGGAGGCCAAGAAGCGCCTGGCACAGCTCGTCAACCAGTACCGTGTGCCGCTGATCGAGGATACCCCGCACGCCGAGCTGTTCTACGGCCAGGCGGTGCCGGACGCGGTCAAGGCCTACGACCGCGACGGCTGGGTGCTGCTGTGCTCAAGCTACAGCAAGACGTTGGTGCCGGGCTTTCGCATCGGCTGGATCGCACCGGGGCGCTACCTGAAGGAAGTCACGCGGCTCAAGGTGGCCAGCACCCTGGGCCAGCCGCGGCTGCTGGAAGAGACGGTGGCGGAATACCTGGAGAGCGGCGGCTACGACCACCACCTGCGCAGCCTGCGCCGCCACTTCATGAGCCAGATGGAACGGCTGCGCGGCATGGTGGCCAGCCACTTCCCGGCCGGCACGCGCGCCACCTCGCCCTCGGGCGGCTGCCTGTTGTGGGTGGAACTGCCCTCCGCCACCGACACCCAGCAGCTGTTCCGCGCCGCGCTGGCCGAGCGCATCACCGTGGCGCCGGGCACCATCTACTCGGCCAAGGGGCGCTACCGCCACTGCCTGCGGCTCTCCTGCTGCTACCCGTGGAGCGATGCCTTCGAGCGCGCGCTGGTGCGCGTCGGCGAGCTGGCCGGACAGAGCCGCAGCACGACGGCATGAAAAAAGCCGCGCCCCGACGGGCAGCGGCTTGTTGGTGAAGAACGGCGGCACTCACACCTTGGCGGGCTTTTTCGCCGGGCGCGACTCCAGTTTGTTGACCGTCTCCGGCAACGCTTCCGGCGCGGCGGGAGAGGTTTCGGACGGCGCCAGCTCCGGCGCCTTGCCACCGCCGCTCAGCCAGCGCAGCGCCGACAGTTCGCCGCTGATGCGAGCCTTGTCGGCCGACTTGCAGCTCAGGCACACCGGCTTGCCGTTGCGCTCCCTGAGCGCCACGTCCACCCGCTTGCCGTGCACCGCCACCTGACGGCTGGACTGCCACGCCAGCAGCACCTGGGCCAGCTGCTTGAACGACGGATCGTCGTACTTGTACGGATTCTTCAGCGCGGTCAGCCACAGCTCGCCGGCGGCGTCCTCATTCAACAACACGGTCTGGTACGCCACCGTCACCGCCGCACCGGGCGCCACGGTGGAGGCCAACTCGTCGATGTCCTCGTTCTTGAGCCGCACGCAGCCGTGGCTGCGGAAACCCGGCACGCTGGTCGGAACGTTGGTGCCGTGCATGCCGAGCCCCAGCCGTGGGTCGCCGAAGCGCACGAAGGCGTTGCCGAGCGGATTGTCCGGCCCCGGTGGCACCGAGGTCAGCACTGGCTTGCCCTGTTGCTTCATTTCCTCCTGGATCGACTTCGGCACATACCAGATCGGCTTGGGATAAATGCCGGTCACGGCGTAGGTACCGGTCGGGGTCTGGGTCAGCATCTTGCCCACCGCCACCGGGTAGGACTTGAGCAGCGCGCCGTCGCGATACACGAACAGCCGGGTCTGCGGCAGATTGATCACCACGTGCAAGCCGCTGCCGTTGATCAACACATCCGGCGCCGGCACCTGGGCCCGCGCCAACGCCGCGGCCGCCAGCATTGCCGCCGCGACCACCAGCCTAATCCTTGCACCCACCATACCCATTTCGTTCCATCGATATATCCGGTCGCGCCATTTTAGCAGAAACCCTGCCGTACGCCCTGCTTGCAAAAAACCCTGCGCGAGGCGACGTATTTTGCGAAAATTACCGTTTTACCGTTTTGATTTGACACGGAAAACGATGAATCCATCCCAACCAGTCGCCCTGATCGAATCCCTCGACTACGAAGGGCACGGCGTCGCCCATGTAGAGGGCAAGACGATCTTCATCGACGGGGCGCTGCCGTACGAAACCGTCAGCTACAGCTCCTATCGCAAGAAACCCAGTTACGAGAACGCCGACACCTGCGCGGTACTGAAAGAAAGCTTCCTGCGCACCACGCCGCGCTGCCCGCACTTCGGCGTGTGCGGCGGCTGTTCGATGCAGCACGTCGAATTCTCGGCCCAGGTCGCCATCAAGCAGCGCGTGCTGGAAGACAGCCTCAAGCACATCGGCAAAGTCAGCGCCGAACGCATGCTGACGCCGATCGCCGGCCCGGCCTGGGGCTACCGCCACCGTGCCCGCCTCTCGGCGCGCCTGGTCGAGAAGAAAGGCGGCGTGCTGGTCGGCTTCCACGAGAAACGCTCCAGCTACATCGCCGAGATGAGCGAGTGCCACATCCTACCGCCACACATCTCGGCGCTGATCGTGCCCTTGCGCCAGATGATCTTCACGCTGTCGATCCGCGACCGCATGCCGCAGGTCGAAGTGGCCGTCGGCGAGAAGGTCGATATCCTGGTGTTCCGCAATATGGACGCCATCAGCGCCGTCGACGAGGCGATCCTGCACCGCTTCTCCGACACCCACTCGCAGCCGGGCCGCCCGCTGCAGATCTGGCTGCAGCCGAAGGGGCCGGAGACCTGCTACCCGATCTACCCACTCGACGCCCCCAAGCTCACCTACACGCTGCGCGACTTCAGCGTCGAGATGCCCTACTACCCGACCGAGTTCACCCAGGTGAATCCGGAGATCAACAACGTCATGGTGACGCGCGCCTTGAAGCTGCTCGACCCGCAGCCCGGCGAGCGCATCGCCGACATGTTCTGCGGCATCGGCAACTTCACGCTGCCGATCGCCCGCTCCGGCGCCGACGTGCACGGCATGGAAGGCAGCGAGGCGCTGGTCAAGCGCGCCGTCGAGAACGCCCGCCACAACAGCCTCGAGCACAAGGTCAGCTACGAGATGGCCAACCTGTTTGAAGTGACCGAGGAAAGCTTCGCCGCGCTCGGCAAGTTCGACAAGATGCTGGTCGACCCACCGCGTGACGGCGCCGTGCAGCTGCTCAAGGCCCTCACCGACGACACCGCCCCGCAGCGTATCGTGTACGTGTCCTGTAACCCGGCCACGCTGGCGCGCGACGCCGGCATTCTGGTCAACACCAAGGGCTACACGCTGAAGGCGGCCGGCATCATCAATATGTTCCCGCACACCGCCCACGTCGAGTCCGTCGCCTGGTTCGAGAAGACCGGCCCGTGCAAGTCCCGTGCCGAGCTGGACGCCATCGAAGCCGCCGAAGCCGCCGCCCGCGAAGCCGCCAAGGCGGCCAAGAAGGCGCGCGAAGCCGAGGCCGCCCGCAAGAAGGCCGAGGAAGAAGCCGAACGCGCCGCCAAGAAGGAAGCGCGCCACCAGCACTACCTCGCCAACAAGGACTACTACGACGCGCGCAACGCGGCCAAGACCGGCAGCGAGCAGTAAGCCGGTCACGGCAGCCTCCCGACGCAACGACGGGTTGGCTGCCGGCCCCTGGGGCGGGCTGTGCCTGGGACCGTGCCGCGCTCGTGGCGCGCTTTTGCACCGGTCCGGCATTGTTTTGCCGCCGCCCCGCCTCAAACGGCTGTTTTGCCCGATAATAGCCATCCTTTAGCGACGCCGATCACCATGAGCCACAAACCCCTCACCGACCGCGACTACCAAAACCTGGCCACGACCCTGGCCCGCTTTCGCGCCCAGCACTGCATGAGCCTGGAGCAGCTCGACGGCTTTTTCGCCGCCCTGCTGTGCGGGCCGGAACCGATCAAGCCGAGCGAGGTGCTGCCGCTGATCCTGGGCGACGCCTTCGACGACGAGACCGCGTTCAGCTCGCAGAAGGCGCTGGAGCAATTCGTCTCGTTGCTGATGGGCCATTGGCTCGACATCGCCGATACCCTGCACTCGGGACGCGAGTTCCACCCCTGGCTGGAGCCGGACGAGCACGGCGTGGTGCACGGTAACGACTGGGCACAGGGCTTCACCGCCGGCATGGAGCTGATGAACGAGGACTGGGGATTGCTGTTCGAGGATGAAGAGCAGGCTGAGGCGCTGGTGCCGATCATGGCGCTGGCGTTCGAACACCACCCCGATCCGGACATGCGCCCCTACGTGGACAACGCCGACGCCGGGCAGCGCGAGGCCTGGCTCGCCGGCATCTCGCCGGCGGTCGAGGCGATCTACCGCTTCTTTGCCGCCATGCGCAGGCAGATGGAGCAAGAGAGCGCGGCGGCGGAACAGGATGAGACGGCGAAACCCGCCGTCCAGACCCCGCGCCCGGTACGTCCCGGCAAGAAAAGCAAGGGCGGCGGCCGGCGCTAAGCCGGTAGGCAACCGCGCCACCCGGTCCACCCGGGATGGCGACAGGCCGCCGGCGAGCGGCCCGACATAACCCAAAGAATCACGAGAGATGACGATACAGGAAGCAAGAAGACCGGAGCAACGACTGCCAGACACGCTGGCGCGGCGCGCCACGGCGATCATCGAGATGCCGGACGGAGTGCTGGTGGCGGCGACGCGCGGCGGGCGCTACCAGTTGCCGGGGGGCAAGGCCAACCGTGGCGAGTTACGCTCGCAGGCGCTGATCCGCGAGGTGCGCGAAGAAACCGGCCTGCGCATCAACTCGATGCTGTACCTGTTCGACCACATCACCCCACACGCCGCACACAAGGTCTACCTGGCGATCGCCCAGGGCCAGGTCAAGCCGCAGGGCGAAGTCGAGCGCATCGCCCTGGTGACCTCGCCGGACAGCGAGCTCGACCTGATGCACGACGCGCGCGCCATCCTGCGCCGCTACGCCCGCGTGCGCAGCGACACCACCCCCAAGGGCGAGGCCTTGCGCGCCTTTCTCGGGCTGGCGCGCTACATCGCCAAGGTGGAATGAGCAACGCCTCCCTGCCCTGGCTGGAACTCGACGAGTTTCGCTTTCATCATGTCCTGCCCACCCTGCCCGGGGCCACGCTGGTGCTGTTCGGCCAACCCCATTGCGGCGCCTGCCGGGTGTGGCACGCCCGCCTGCCCCGGCTGGTCCCACCCCGCATCCGCCAGCTGTGCTACGTCGACATCGCCGTCAGCAGCGCGCTGGCGCACGAGTTCGAGCTGTTCCATCTGCCCGCGCTCGCCCTATACGACAACGGCGCGTTTCACACCATGGTGAACGCGCCGTTGGAGCGGGAGAAGTTGGCCGAAGCGATTCAGATCGCGTTGGCGTCGCCGCCGTCCGAAGCCCCCTGAGCCGCATCCCCCTGATGCAGCTCGAGCCCCAGTTCGGGCGGTACCTGCACCCAGTCGAGCGACGCCGCCAGCGACAGCGTCGACCCCATCAGCATCATCGCCAGCGGCGAGAACAGCAGCACGCCGACCAGCACGCGCAGCCGCGACACCCCGGACACCGCGGTCAGGGCATGCACCAGGATGGTAATGGTCAACACCGACAACGCGAAGGCGCCGACCAGCGCCGCGTCGTCCGGCAGCCAGCTGGTGAGCGGCTCGAGAATCTGCACACTGTTGGCGGCCACCACCAGCCCGAACAGCGAACCGCTCGGCTTCCACTTGCCCAGGCGCAGCCACAGCCCCATGAACTGGGTGAACAACAGCGTTTCGAGCCAGGTGAACAGCAGGAAGAACGCCACGCGCCCCTCGACGTTGTCACCCAGGCCGTCGGCGCCGGCGCTGGCGATGATACCGAGCGCCGTCAGCAGCAGCGCCGGCTGCCAGAACGCATACTGGTAGTGCTGCAGCGGCCGGACGCGGAAGCGCACCAGGTCCAGGGCATCGTCAAAGAGGATACGCATGACTTAATCGAACACCACGGTTTTGTTGCTGTAGGACAGCACGCGATCGTCCAGGTGCCAGCGCACCGCGCGCGACAGCACCACCTTTTCCAGGTCCCGCCCCTTCTGCACCAGGTCCTCCACGTCGTCGCGGTGCGAGATGCGGGTGACCTCCTGCTCGATGATCGGGCCGTCGTCCAGCACCTCGGTGACGTAGTGGCTGGTGGCGCCGATCAGCTTCACGCCGCGCGCGAAGGCGCGGTGGTAGGGCTTGGCGCCGTCGAACGCCGGCAGGAAGCTGTGATGGATGTTGATCACGCGATTCGGGAAGCGCTCGACGAACTTGTGCGAGAGCACCTGCATGTAGCGCGCCAGCACGATCACGTCCACGCCGGCCTCGTCCAACAGGCGCCACTGCTCCGCCTCGGCCTCTTCCTTGTTGGCCTGCGTCACCGACACCACGTGGTAGGGGATGCCGTTGAATTCGGCCATGCGGCGGCAATCCTCGTGGTTGGAGATGATCAGCGGGATGTCGCAGTTCAATTCACCGATGCGCCAGCGGTGCAGCAGGTCGACCAGGCAGTGCTCGTACTTCGAGACGAAGATCGCCATGCGCGGCTTGCGGCTCGACAGCGACACGCGCCAGGTCATGCCGTGCTTGTCGGCAATCGGCTGGAACGCTGCGGCGAAGCTCTCCATCGGCAGCGTGAAGCCATCGAGGCTCCACTCGATGCGCATCAGAAACAGGTTTTCGCTGACATCCTGATGCTGGTCGGCATGCATGATGTTGGCGTTGTAGGTCATCAGGAAGTTGGCGATGGCAGCCACCAGCCCCTTTTTGTCCGGGCAGCTGATCAGCAGCGTGGCCGAGTTCTTGTTATGGCTCATGTGCACTCCCAAGAGCAAAAACGGCATGGCGTACCAGGCACGCCATGCCGGGAGATCAGGCGTTCAGGTTGGCCGAATCAAGCGTGTTCTGCAGCAGGGTGGCCACGGTCATCGGACCGACGCCGCCCGGCACCGGCGTGATGAAGGCGGCACGTTCGCTGGCGGTGGCGAACTCCACGTCGCCGCACAGCTTGCCGCTGTCGAGGCGGTTGATGCCCACGTCGATCACCACCGCACCCGGCTTGACCCACTCGCCCTTGATGAAGTTGGGAATGCCCACCGCGGCCACCACGATGTCAGCCTCGGACACTTCCTTGGGCAGATCGGTGGTGGCGCTGTGGCACACTGTCACGGTGGCGCGCGCCAGCAGCATTTCCAGCGCCTGCGGGCGGCCGACGATGTTGGACGCGCCGACGATCACCACCTTCTTGCCCTTCGGATCGATACCGTACTCTTCCAGCAGGGTCATCACGCCGCGCGGGGTGCACGGACGCAGCAGCGGCATCTTCACCGCCAGACGGCCCATGTTGTAGGGGTGGAAGCCGTCCACGTCCTTCTTCGGGGCGATGCGCTCGATCACCGACTGCGGATCGATCTGCTTGGGCAGCGGCAGCTGCACCAGGATGCCGTCGATGCTGGCGTCGGCGTTGAGCTGGTCGATGATCCCCAGCAGTTCTTCCTGCGAGGTGGAAGCGGGCAGGTCGTAAGCCACCGAGCGGATGCCGGCCTTCTCGCACGAACGCTTCTTGTTGCCGACGTACACGCCGGAGGCCGGATCGTCGCCGACCAGGATGACGGCCAGTGCCGGGGCACGTTTGCCCGCCGCAAGGCGAGCGTCCACGCCTTCGCGTACGCGCCCGATCAATTTTTCCGCTACTGCTTTGCCATCAATGAGTTGTGCCGTCATGCTCTGTCCCGAAACCAAACCAACCAAAAACGGCATTTTCTCATTTTTCACCCCCTGAGCTCAACGGGTATTGACAGCATTATGCTCGATCCGTATAGTTGCGCTCTCTGTCGTCGGGGTGTAGCGCAGCCTGGTAGCGCACCTGATTTGGGATCAGGGGGTCGAGAGTTCGAATCCCTCCACCCCGACCAGAAACTCCGCGCACTCGGTGCAGGATGCGCCCGTAGCTCAACCGGATAGAGCACCGGCCTTCTAAGCCGGGGGTTACAGGTTCGAGTCCTGTCGGGCGCGCCAGTAGTACAGCAGCAAGACAGTGGTGGATATAGCTCAGTTGGTAGAGTCCCGGATTGTGATTCCGGTTGTCGTGGGTTCGAGTCCCATTATCCACCCCAAAATTCCTGATTGAAGCACCCGCTTCAGTCGCACCGTTTACAGCGGTGGATATAGCTCAGTTGGTAGAGTCCCGGATTGTGATTCCGGTTGTCGTGGGTTCGAGTCCCATTATCCACCCCAGTTTTGCAAAAACCGGCCCGAGGGCCGGTTTTTTTGTTGCACGCGCTCCAGCCGGCTGCGGTTTCGCTTGTCTCCCCTGCCCCGCTCCGTAATAATTGAATACATTTGTATGTATCCGATTGACTGACAGAGCCTCCACCCATGACCACCCTGCAGCCGATCAAGCGCCAGACGCTGACGAGTGCCGTAACCGAATCCCTGCGCCAACGCATCCTGTCGGGCGAGTTTGCCGACGGCCAGCAATTGCGCCAGGAAGCGCTTTCCAATGAATACGGCGTGAGCCGGGTTCCGGTGCGCGAGGCGTTGCGTCAGCTCGAGGCCGAAGGCCTGATCCAGATCATCGACCACAAGGGTGCTCTGGTATCCAAACTGTCGCTGGACGACGTGCTGGAACTGCTGGACATCCGCGCCATGCTGGAAAGCTCGTTGCTGCGCGCCGCCATCCCGCGCCAGACCAAGGCCGACCTGGCCATGGCCGCCGACACCCTGAAGCAGTTCGAGATCGCGCTGCAGACCAACGACATCCGCCACTGGGGCGAGCTCAACTCGCGCTTCCACCTGGCCTTGTACCGTGCTGCCAAGCGCCCCAACACCCTGGCGCTGATCGAGCAGCTGCACAACAAGACCGACCGCTACACGCGCATGCAGATCCTGTTCACCCAGACCATGGAGCGCGCACACGCCGAACACACCAAGCTGCTGGAACTGTGCCAGCAAGGCGCGGCCGAGGAAGCGGCCGAGTTCATCCGGTTCCACATCCTGTCGGCCGGCAACGCGCTGGAAAGTTACCTCAAGAATCAGGGCTCGCCGCGTTAAAAACGCTTCGGCCAACCTTCAAGGGTGGCCGAACGCTGCAGCACCTCACGGTTACTTCATGCCCTTCAGCCTGTCCTCGCGATAGGCATGCACGACTTCCCCCCCCGATACCTTGCCGATCACCGGCACGGTTTCGTCGATCGCCTCGTGGCTGCTCGGGTTGAACGGACGCTGGTAGCGCGTGATGACGCCGTCGACCGGCCGCTTCAACTGCTCCAGCGCCTGACGGATCGCGGCCCGGTCGGTACTGCCGGCCTGCTGGATCGCGGCCGCCAGCAGCAACATGGCATCGTAGCCCTGCGCCGCCGAAGGCGGTGAAGCGATGCGCCGGCCATGGTTCAGCGCCAGGTAGGCGTCGATGAACGCCTTGCGCTGCCCGCCGGCCCCCTCCGGAATGAAGGTCTGCACCATGCGCGTGCCATCGGCGTTGGGACCGGCATTGTCGATAAAATTGGACATCGACAGTGTCCAGCTGCCGATCAGCGGCACCTGCCAGTCCATCCTGGCCATGCCGTTGGCGATTTCCACCAGCTCCGGGCCGATGGCATAGGTCAGGATGACCTGGGCCCCCTGGCGCGACGCCTTGCGCAACGGCTCCTCCATATCGCGCTCGCGCAGTTCGAAACGTTCCACCGCCACCGGTCGCACGCCGTAGCGCGCCAGCGCGGCGGTCAGTTCCATCACCCCTTGCTCGCCGTAGCGGGTGGTGTCGGCGAAAATGGCGATGCGGCGATAGCCGGCACGTTCCACCGCCTCACGCGCGATCAGCCGCGCCTGCACCGTATCGGACAGCGCGACGCGAAATACATAGCCGTCGTGCGTAGGCTGGGTCAGCTTTGCCGCCGTGGCCACCGCAATCACCAGCGGCACCCGCGCTTCCTGATAGAGCCCCACCACCGCTTCGGCCACCGCGGTATTCACCAGCCCGACCGTCGCCACCACCGGCTGTCGGATCAGCTCGGCGTTGACGCGCCGGCCCCGCAGCGCGTTGCCGCCGTCGTCACGCTCGACCAACTGCAGCGGCCGTCCCAAAACGCCGCCACGGGCGTTGATCTCCTGCGCCGCCAGCCGGATGCCGTTGCGCATGCTGAGCCCCATCGGCGAGGACCCACCGGTGTACGCCCCCGGCACGCCGATGCGGATCGGCTCGACGGCGCCGGCCAGCGTCGCCCACAGCAACCCGGCCAGCATCAGAACGCGCTTCAACATAGTTGTTTTCATTGTCTCTTTTCTCCGGAGCGCAAGCTTAACGGGGCGCACGTCAATCAACAAGCCCGACGCTGCGGGCTAACCCGGCTTATCTTCGGCGCCGGCTTGGCCTACACTCACGTTCTGTTGCCGGCCCCACGCCGGTGGTACAGGACCACCTCGTCCGGACACCTACGCATGCTTCGTTACCACTCCACCACCCAGCGCCAGCGCCCGAGCTGGTACCGGCTGTTCCCCAACGCCAGCATCGTGCTGTTCTTTCTGACCATGGCGGTGATGCTGTGGGCACTCGATTCGCGCGAAGCCGAACAGTTGCGCACCGCGCTGGCGCGCGACGCACTGTGGGCGGAACAGACGCTGCAACTGCACCTCGAAGACAACCTCAACCAGCTCACCGAACTCGCCCGTGAAGCGGGGCGCGACGATCTCGACGAAAGCGGCTTCCAGCTCCAGGCGGCGCAATTCATCGGCAACACCCCGGAACTCCTGGCGGTAGTGCGCGCCGACACCGGCATGATCCTGCGCTGGATCGCCCCCTACGAAGACGGCCCGCTGACGCTGGGCGACGGCCTCTCCGGTCCCAGCGCCGACGCCTTCGTCAAGGCGCGCATCGAGAGCCGGCCGGTCTACAGCCGGCCCTACCAGAGCGCGGACGGCCAATGGCGGATCGAATTGCACGTGCCGGTGCTGCGCAACGGCCAGTTCGTGGGCACCATGATCGCCGTGTTCAACACCGGCACGCTGATCCGCCGCTTGCCGCCGTCGTGGTTTGCCGAGAAATACCAGCTCGAGCTGATCGACGCCGAGGGACGGGAAATCGGCCACAACGCCCAGCAGCGGCTGAGCGGGACGCTCTCCGAAAAACTCGACCTGCCCGGCACCGGGCTCGCCATCATCGCCCGCCCGGTGAAGACGGCCATCAGCCCGAGCCGCGTCCTGCAGCTGGGTTTGATCGTTGGCCTGACCCTGCTCACCCTGATGAGCCTGCTCAGCCTCAACCGTCACATCCGCCGCCGCGTCAGCGCCGAAGAAGAGCGCGACCGGGTATATCGCCTGTCGCAGGATCTGCTCGGCATCATCAGCCCAGAGGGCACCCTGCTCGAGGTCAATCCGGCGTTCGAGACCGTGCTCGGCTACTCACAGGCGCAACTCATCGGCACCTCCTTCCTGAGCTACCTGCATCCCAGCGAGCGCGACATGCTGAAGGAAGGTTTTTTCGACATGCTCGGCGCCGACCAGAGCCACCGCTACGTCGAAACCCGGGTGCTGACGCGCGAGGGCGCCACACAATGGATCGTGTGGGCGCTGAGCCCGCTGCCCGAAAGCGGCGTGATCTACGTCTCGGGCCGCGACATCACCGCCAAGAAGGAAGCGCAGGAAGCGCTCTGGCAGGAGTCCACCTTCCGCAAGGCGATGGAAGATTCGCTGGTGGTGGGGCTGCGCGCCATCGACCTCGAAGGGCGCATCACCTACGTCAACCCGGCCTTCTGCGACATCACCGGCTATACCGAGCAGGAACTGCTGGGCCAACTGCCCCCCTACCCCTACTGGCGCTCCGGCGAAGCCGCCGAGCTGCACCAGCGCCACATGGCCGCCGCGCTGGCCGGCAACGCGCCGCAACATGGCCTCGAAACCCTGATTTGCCGCAAGGACGGCAAGGAGATCCACGTCAACCTGCTGATCTCGCCGTTGATCGATCACGATGGCCAGCACACCGGCTGGATGACGGCAATGACCGACATCACCGAGCGCCAGGAGGCCAAACAACGACTGGAGGCCTCGCACGAGCGTTTCGTCACCGTCATCGAGGGCCTGGACGCCGCGGTGGCGGTGGTCGACCCGGCCAGCCACGAGCTGCTGTTCTGCAACCAGCACTACCGCCAGTGGTTCGACCCGGACAACGTGCTGGGGCAGGAGGAAAGCGTGAGCTGCTGCGACCTGCGGCTGGCCTTCCTGATGCGCGACGCCGAGCGCTCCGAACTCGACCTCCAGCTGCAGCTGGCCAACCCGCCGCGCTGGCTGTCGGCGCGGCGCCGCCAGGTGCGCTGGGTGGACGGCCGGCCAACGCTGATGGTGATCCTCACCGACATCACCCAGCAGCACGAGGCGGAGCAGCGCTATGAGCAGCAGATGGAGAAGCTGCAAGCCACCTCGCGCCTGGTCACCATGGGTGAGATGGCCTCGACCCTGGCGCACGAACTGAACCAGCCGCTGTCGGCCATCGCCAACTACCAGGCCGGCTGCATCGAACGGCTGCGCCAGGGCCGCGCCAGCGCCGAATCGCTGCTGCCGGTGATGGAAAAAATCACGGCCCAGGCCGAACGCGCCGGCAAGATCGTGCGCCGCGTGCGCGAATTCGTGAAACAGAGCGAGCCCGACCGCAAACCGTGTCAGCTGACGGATATCGTCGAGGCCACCCTGGCCATCGCCGACATCGAGGCGCGGCGCTACGCCGCCACCATCGACCTGCAGCTGCCATCACGCCTGCCGGAAGTCTGCGTCGACCCGATCCTGATCGAGCAGGTACTGCTCAACCTGATCAAGAACGGCATCGAGGCGATGCAGGACACCGAACCCGCCCGGCGCCAGCTCGTCGTCAGCGCCGACGTGCTCAATCCGCGCCGAGTCGAAGTCGCCATCGCCGACCGCGGCCACGGCGTTCCGGCGGATCTCAAGGAGCGCCTGTTCGACGCCTTCTTCACGACAAAGAAGGAAGGCATGGGCATGGGGCTCAACATCTGCCGCACCATCATCGAATTCCATCAGGGTCAACTCTGGGTGGAAGACAACCCGGACGGTGGTAGTATTTTCCGCCTGACCCTGCCGGTGACCGAAGCATGAACACGACCAAGCAAGCGCCCATCCACATCATCGATGACGACGAACCGTTCCGCGACTCCCTGCTCTGGCTCTTGGAAAGCCACGACTACCAGGTAGCGTGCCACGGCAGCGCCGAAGATTTCCTGGGCCGGGTGGTGTCGTCCGGCGTCGGCTGCCTGATCGTGGACATCCGCATGCCCGGCATGAGCGGGCTGGAACTGTTCGAGGAACTGGGCCGGCGCGGCAACCCGTGGCCAGTGATCTTCATTACCGGGCACGGCGACGTGCCGATGGCGGTGCAGGCGGTCAAGCGCGGTGCCCACGATTTCCTGGAAAAGCCGTTCAACCAGCAGGCCCTGCTCGACGCCGTGGACAGCGCGCTGGCGACCTGCCGGCAGCGGCTCGACAGCACCGCCAGCCTCAGCAAGATGGCGGAACGGCTCGATTCGCTCACGGTGCGCGAGCGCGAGGTGCTGGAAAAGGTGATCGAGGGCAAGATGAACAAGGTGATCGCCGACGACCTCGGCATCAGCATCAAGACGGTGGAAGCGCACCGCGGCAAGATGATGGACAAGATGGGCGCGCGCTCGATCGCCGATCTGGTGCAGGCCGTGGTGGCCTATCGCCAGCAGAAGAGTTGACGCCCCCTTGAGCCGCTAACAAAACCCTCTTGGCGGCGTTGCACGCGCGTGCGGATCCCTCGCGGAAATTCGCCCAGCAAGCACTTGCCGTACGACGTGTGCGGCCTGTGGCCGTACGCCCAGCCAAGAGCGCTGCGCTGGTTTTGTTAGCGGCTCTTGATAGTCAAACCAAACGCACAAGGCCGCCCGTCACCGGGCGGCCTTGTGCGTTTTCGAAGCGTCTCGCCCACAGACGGAGCAGGACGCTTTCACTCCTCTCAGCGTGTCACGGAAGAGGTGCCGGCCTTGGCGGCCCCGCCGACGCGGCGCACCGCATCCTTGCCAGGCTCCGGAATCGGCTCGATCTTCCCCAGCAGGAACACGAAGGCGAACACGCCCACCACCAGCACCACGCCCGCCACCAGGAAGGCGTTGGAGAACGATTGCGTGGCGCCGACGATATAGCCGGTCACGATCGGCGCCACCGCACCCATCATGTTGTTGGCGAAGTTCATGATGCCGCCGACCGTGCCGGTACCGCCGTGTGGGGCGATCAGCGACGGCAGCGACCAGCCCACCGGGGCCGCGGCGGCCAGGCCGCTCAGCGCGATGGTGATCCAGACGATGGCGATGTAAGGATCCGTGGTAGTGGTGGCACCGAACACCGCCAGGCCACACAGCATGCCGGCCACCAGCACGCCCTTGCGCACGCGCGTTTCGTCGTGCCCCTTGGCGATCAGGTGGTCGATCAGCCAGCCGCCGACCAGCAGATCGGACAGCGTAGCGAACAGCCAGGGAACGGCGGCGAACGAGGCCGACTTGAGAATGCTCATGTGCATCGCCTGCACCAGATAACCGGGCAACCAGGTCAGGAACAGGTAGAACACGTAGCCGTAGGCGGCAAAACCGATCGACAACCCCCAGATTTTGCGCTGCTTGAGCAGGTAGCCCAGCATCTTCAGCGAGCTTTCCTGGCTCACCCCTTCCGGTGCGGCACCGCCCTGGACGATATAGTCGTGCTCGGCCTTGGACAGCTTGCTGTCGGCGCTGGGATCACGATAGATCAGGTAGAAGGCCAGGAAATAGACCAGGCTTAGCAGGGCCGACAAGCCGAAGCCCCAGCGCCAGCCGAAATGCACCACGGTCAGGGCGACCAGCGGCACGCCGATCACGTTGGAGAACTTGGCGGCGGCATCGAACAGCGCGGTCGCCATGGCACGCTCGCGGCGCGGGAACCAGTAGCCGGTGGCCTTGGAGCTGACCGGGAATCCCGGCGCCTCGGCCACCCCCAGCAGGGCACGCGCGGCGAACACGCCGCCGAAACCGCCGGCACAGGCGGTCAGCGTGGCGGCGATGCCCCACAGGAACGCCCCCCAGCGGCCGACCTTGGTCACGCCGAAGCGGTCGAGCACCACCCCGGTGGGAATCTGCAGCAAGGCGTAGGCCCAGAAGAAGGCACTGAACAAGAGGCCGATGTCCCCGGTAGTCAGGTGGAACTCCTGCTGCAGCTGCGGCGCCGCCACCGACAGGCTGATGCGGTCGAAATAGTTGACCAGCACGCCGATGCCGAGCAGGGCGCCAATGCGCCAGCGGCGCGTCGGCACGCGGGCGGTGGTGTTATGGGTCGTCATTGTGTTCTCCTCCGTGTAGTTATGACGTGTTTGGGTGCTACTTGCCGTGCAATTGCTCGAGCACGCGATCCCGCAAGCTGGCGAGCGGCTGCTGAATGTCACAGACGATGGCCTGCTCGTCGGGCTGCAGCGCCTCCAGGTCGCGGAACTGGCTGTCGATCAGGCTCTGCGGCATGAAATGGGCGGAGCGAGCTGCCATGCGCTCGGCGATCAGGCTGCGCGAGCCGCTCAGGTGGACGAACAGCAGCCCGGGGTCGCCCTCGCGCAAGGCGTCGCGGTAGCGGCGTTTGAGCGCAGAGCACGCCAGCACCATGCGCTCTCCCCCCGCCCGTCCGCTGGCCAGCCGTGCCGCCAGCACGCCGAGCCAGCTGGCGCGGTCGGCATCGGTGAGCGGGATGCCGGCGGACATGCGGGCAATGTTCTCGGCGGGGTGAAAGGCGTCGCCTTCGATGAAAGTGGCGCCGAGGGTGTCGGATAGAGCCTGGCCGAGACTGCTCTTGCCGCAACCGGCAACCCCCATGACCACGATGTTCGGCATTTTCATGTTAGCGCTAACATTTCAGGTTGAGAAAAAACGCCCGCGATCACTGCAGGCGTTGGCTGTTTTTTCGGATGTTAGCGCTAACAAATCGAAGCAGGCAAGCAATTGCTTCAAGCCATGGACAGCGTAGGAGCGGGTGTTGCAAATCTGCCCACGCCGGCGCGGGCGGGCGGTACGACTGGAAACGGCCGTCGGTGGCTACGAGCTGGCCCGCGGCATGACGGTGAAACCCAGGTCATGACAGGTCACGGCATCGGCCTCGCCGGCGATGCTCGCCAATAGCAGCCTAGCCGCTTCGGTGCCGATACGGTAGCGCGGCGTGGCCACCGTGGTCAGCGGCGGCGTCACCCAGCCGGCGGGCTGCAGATCGTTGAAGCCGGCGATTGCCATGCGCTGCGGCACCGCCAGACCGAGCCGCTGGCAGGCGGCGAGCGCGCCGATGGCGAGGTCGTCGTTGCAGCAGAACACGGCGTCGCAGTCGGGATGGGCCTGCAGCAAGCGCGTCAGCGCATCGGCCCCCATCTGCATCGTGGACGGCGCCGGGTCGAGATCTTCCAGTGCCGCGTCGTAGCGGCCGGCGGCACGCAGCGCCTTGCGGTAGCCGTCCAGGCGCTTGAGCACACGCTCGTCGAGCTGCGCCCCCATGAAGGCGATGCGCCGACGCCCACGCTCCAACAGGTGGCGGGTGATCGCTTCGCCCGCGTCTTCCTGGGAAAAGCCGACGCAACAGCGACCGTCGGCGGTGAGATCCATCATGTACACCGCCGGAATCCCCTGGCGCTCCAGAGTCTGGGCAAATTCCGGCGGCTGCGACAAACCGGTCACCAGCACCCCGTCCGGCTGATGCTCGAGGTAGGCGCGCAACAGCTGCATCTCTTCGCCCGCGCTGTAGTGGGTATTGCCGATCAGCATCTGGTAGCCGGCGGGGCGCAGCACGTCCTCGATGCCGGCCAGGGTGTCGATGAAGACCGTGTTGGTCAGCGAGGGGATCAACACCAGCACGGTCTGCGAGCGCGCCGAGGCGAGTGCGCGCGCCGAGCGGTTGGGCACGTAACCCAGCCGGTCGACGGCTTCCAGTATCTTGGTGCGAAGCGTGTCGGAGACGCGCTCCGGGGAGTACAGCGCGCGCGATACGGTGATTGCGCTGACGCCGACGGCCAGCCCGACATCGTGCATGGTGACGCCGCTTCCGGAGCGCAGGCGCGGTTTTCTAGACATGGTTGAACGACTTGATTCGGTGAACGGGAGACGGACCGGCCGTCTTGCCGTGGCAGTGTATCAAACCACGCTGCCGCGCCCTATGCCTTTTGGCTGGCCCCCACCGCGACGGTGCCTGCCGCTTCCCGGGTCACTGGGCGAAGCCCCCCCAAAAAAAAGCCCGGCCAAATGACCGGGCGAATCAGAGTGCACACGACTTTACAATTCAGCAATAAACAAAATGGGCGCGCTTGACGTTGCACAGCAGCTCATAGGCGATGGTGCCGGCCTGCGCGGCCACCTCATTGACGTGGACGCTATCGCCCCACAACTCGACTTCGCTGCCGATGCCAGCGGCAGGCAGATCGGTCAGGTCGACGGTGATCATGTCCATCGACACGCGGCCGATGATGCGCGAGCGCACGCCGTCGATCGCCACCGGGCTGCCGGTGGAGGCCAGACGCGGGTAGCCGTCGGCGTAGCCGCAGGCGATCAGGCCGACGCGGGTCGGACGTTCGGTGACGAAGGTGGCGCCGTAGCCCACCGGCTCGCCGGCAGCGAGCTCGCGCACGCCGAACACCCGGCTGGTGAGACGCATCACCGGCTTGAGCGCGGCGCCCTGCTCGTAGCCCGCCGGCAGCGGCGTGGCGCCGTACAGCATGATGCCGGGACGCCCCCAGTCGCGCCGGGTGCGCTCGTGCACCATGATGGCGGCGGAGTTGGCCACGCTGATCTCGCCCGGCAGACCGGCGCAGGCGGCGTCGAAGGTTTCCATCTGCTGCGCGGTGGCAGACAACGCCGGTTCGTCGGCGCGGGCGAAGTGAGTCATCTTGACGATGCCGTCCACCTTGCCGCTTTCGGCCAACCTTTGGTAGGCGGCCGCATAGTCCTGCGGGAAGAATCCGGCACGATGCATGCCGGAATCCATCTTCAGCCACACCCGGTACGGCTTGGCGGGTTGGCTGGCGAGCAGCATGTCGAGCTGCTGCTGGCTTTGCACCACCAGCCACAGGCCGTGGCGCTCGACCTCGGCCAGTTCGGCCGGTTCGAACACGCCCTCCAGCAGCAGGATGGGCAGGGTCAGGCCGGCTTCGCGCAGTTGCAGCGCTTCTTCCAGGCAGGCCACGGCGTAGCCGTCGGCGATGTCGGCCACGGCCTGGGCACAGCGCACCGCGCCGTGGCCGTAGGCGTTGGCCTTGACCACAGCCAGCGCGCGGCCGCCGTGCTGGCGGCGCGCCAGTTCATAGTTGTGACGGAAGTGCTCGAGTCGAATCGAGGCAATCAACGGACGCATGCGGACCTCAGTGGCTGGTGACGATACGGGCGGTCGGTACCACCAGCTTTTCGCCGCCTTTGGCGTAACGCTGCATGGACAGGCCGTCGACGCTGATTTCCGGCTTCACGCCGGTGATCAGGTCGGCCAGTACCTTGCCGGAACCGGCGCTCATGGTCCAGCCCAGCGTGCCGTGGCCAGTGTTGAGCGACAGGTTGGCGAAGCGGCTGCCGCCGATGATCGGCGTGCCGTCCGGCGTCATCGGACGCAGGCCGGTCCAGAATTCGGCCGCCGGGATGTTGCCGCCTTCCGGGAACAGATCGCCCACCACCATCTCCAGCGTTTCGCGGCGGCGCGGGTTCAGGCTCAGGTCGTAGCCGGCCAGTTCGGCCATGCCGCCGACACGGATGCGGTTGTCGAAGCGGGTGATCGCCACCTTGTAGGTCTCGTCCATGACGGTGGAGACCGGAGCCGCGCTAGCGTTGGTGATCGGCACGGTCAGCGAGTAGCCCTTGACCGGGTAGACCGGGATGTCGATGTCCAGCGTCTTCAACAGATCGCGCGAGTAGCTGCCGAGCGCCACCACGTAATGGTCGGCACGATGCTCGACGCCGTTGGCGCGCACGCCGGTGATCTTCTTGCCGTCGTGCTGGATGGCGTCGATGGTCTGACCGAACAGGAATTTGACGCCCTTGGCGCGCGCCAGTTCGGCCAGACGGCTGGTGAACAGCTGGCAGTCGCCGGTTTCGTCATTGGGCAGTTGCAGACCGCCGACGATCTTTTCCTTGACGCGGGCCAGTGCCGGCTCGGCCTTGACGCAGCCCTCGCGGTCGAGCACGTGGAACGGCACGCCGGTTTCCTTCAGCACGGCGATATCCTTGGCCATGCCGTCGAGCTGGTACTGGGTGCGGAACACCTGCAGCGTGCCCATTTCGCGGCCTTCGTAGGCCAGCCCGGTCTCGGCGCGCAGTTCCTTGATCTTGTCGCGGCTATACTCGGCGAGTCGCACCATGCGGGATTTGTTGGTGGCGTAAGCGGCTTCGTTGCAGTTGGCAAGCATTTTGCTCATCCACTGCCACTGGTACAGGCTGCCGTCCGGCTTGAAGGCCAGCGGGGCGTGACGCTGGAACAGCCACTTGATGGCTTTCTGCGGAATGCCCGGTGCGGCCCACGGGGCGGAATAGCCCGGAGAAATCTGGCCTGCGTTGCCGAAGCTGGTTTCCAGTGCGACGCCATCCTGGCGCTCGATCACGGTCACCTCGCAGCCAGCCTTGGCCAGATACCATGCAGTGGAAACACCTAGTACACCACCGCCCAGCACGATAACCTTCATGTTCTCTACACTCCCGAGGTAGGGTTTAAACGTTTAGTGATTTCCGGTAGTATATTTACTTTAAGGCAGTTTTATTTACTGTTTTTTTACAAAAAAACAAATAAATTCAACAAAATATAGACAATGCACAGGAAATTATGAGAGACAAACAAGTAGTGGAGCGCCCGCTCGACAAGATCGACTTGAGGATACTGAAATACCTGCAAAACAACGGCCGCATGTCGATGACCGAACTGGCCGACAAGGTCGGCCTGTCGACCACGCCCTGTACCGAACGGGTGCGCAAACTGGAGCGTGACGGCATAATTGAAGGTTACTACGCCCGCCTGAATCCGCAAGCGATGAACTCCTCGCTGCTGGTATTCGTCGAGATCAAGCTGGCCGCCAAGTCCGGCGACATCTTCGACTCCTTCCGCCGCGAGGTGCAGAAGCTGCCTGAGGTGATGGAATGCCACCTGGTGTCCGGCGAGTACGATTACCTGCTCAAGGCACGCATCTCGGACATGTCGATGTACCGCAAGCTGCTGGGCGATATTCTGCTCAAGCTGCCGCACGCCAACGAGTCGCGCAGCTACGTGGTGATGGAAGAGATCAAGGAAACGCTGGCGCTGCCCATCCCCGACTGACCTGGCTGCCGTGGCATCGGTTAAGCGATGCCGGCGCACCAAAACAGAACGCACCAAATGAAGTCACGTGCACCATGGCGTGATCTCATTTGGTGCGATTTGACTTGAATCGCCACGTATTCCTCTCGAGGCGCCCCTCCTCACCCCCTCTCATCGTCCCAATACGCCAATCCGGTGCAGGCATGCCCCGTCATGCATCACGTGCACCATGAATTGGCACTGCTTTTGCTACAAGGCGAAGCACAAAAATATCTTTGGGACCCGTTAATGACTCACTCCTCGACTTCCGACGTGCTATTCCTGCTGCTGGGGGCGGTGATGATCCTGGCCATGCACGCCGGCTTCGCCTTCCTCGAACTGGGCACGGTACGCAAGAAAAACCAGGTCAACGCGCTGGTGAAGATCCTCACCGACTTCGCCGTCTCCGCCATCGCCTACTTCTTCATCGGCTACGGCGTGGCCTACGGCGTGCACTTCTTCCAGCCCGCCAGCGCGCTCAACGCCGAAAGCGGTTACGGCCTGGTGAAGTTCTTCTTCCTGCTCACCTTCGCCGCCGCCATCCCGGCCATCGTCTCCGGCGGCATCGCCGAGCGCGCCAAGTTCCACCCGCAGTCGGCCGCCACCTTCCTGCTGGTGGGCTTCGTCTACCCGTTCTTCGAAGGCATCGCCTGGAACAACCACTACGGCGTGCAGGACTGGCTGACGCACGTCTTCGGCCAACCTTTCCATGACTTCGCCGGCTCGGTGGTGGTGCACGCCGTGGGCGGCTGGATCGGACTCGCCGCCGTGCTGAACCTGGGCGCACGCCGTGGCCGCTACAGCAAGGAAGGCCGCATCGCCGCGCACCCGCCGTCCAGCATTCCGTTCCTGGCACTGGGCGCCTGGATCCTGATCGTGGGCTGGTTCGGCTTCAACGTGATGAGCGCGCAGAAGCTGGAAGGCATTTCCGGGCTGGTGGCGATCAACTCGCTGATGGCCATGGTGGGTGGCACGCTGACCGCGATGTGGCTCGGCAAGAACGACCCCGGCTTCATCCACAACGGCCCCTTGGCCGGGCTGGTGGCGGTGTGCGCCGGCTCCGACCTGATGCACCCGGCCGGCGCCCTGGTGGTGGGCGCCATCGCCGGCGCGCTGTTCGTCCAGCTGTTCACACTGACGCAGAACCGCTGGAAGATCGACGACGTGCTGGGGGTGTGGCCGCTGCACGGCCTGTGCGGCGCCTGGGGCGGCATCGCCGCCGGCCTGTTCGGCCAACCCTGGCTGGGCGGCGCCGGCCACGTCAGCCTGGTGTCGCAGCTGATCGGCACGCTCGGCGGCATCGCCGTCGGCTTCGGCGGCGGCTATATCGTGTATGCCCTGCTCAAGCGCACGGTGGGCATCCGCCTGAGCGAGGAAGAAGAATTCAACGGCGCCGATTTGTCCATCCACCAGATCACCGCCACACCGGAGCGCGAGGCGAATTGGTAGGTGCGGTGCGGCAACGTTCCAGCAGGGACAATAGCAACACCGGCAAAAAGCCCACCGAAAGGTGGGCTTTTTGCCGATCGTGACACCGCCGTCCTAGCCGTTCAGCTGTGGTTGATATCCAGCAGCTCCTGCAACTGGCGCAGTGTCGAGTCGTCCTTCACCACATGCAGCAGCCATTCTTCCAGGCTCATTTCCGCCCAGCGTGCCGCACGCTCGGCCAGCAATGCCACCGGGCTGTGCGGTTCATTGTGACGGAAGTAACGGGCGACCTCGGCCAACATCTGTACCGCCTGCTGGCGGCTACGGACTTGTCCGTCGAAAGTGGGCGCCGCTACCCTAACGGATGGAGTTGTCGGAACGGCAGAAGACATGGCGGTTTTCTCCGACATCGCGGCATGGGAAGGCGGCGCGCTGGGGGCAGCGACCGCCACATCGCCCCCCAGTTGCTGGCGGTAACGCAGCACCAGCTCCTGGCAGGCGTAAATGGCGTTGCGCACCTCGGCAAGACTCGGTGCCTCATGGCCGAAACGCTCATCGAGTCGCTGATCCAATGCCTCGTAGGCACTCAGTGCCGCCAACAACAGCTCGGCCTGGCTGGCGAACCAGGCATGACCCGACAAGGCAGCCCCCTTATCGAAGTCCTCGCCGCCTAGCTTGCCCTCGGCCAACGCCGCCAGTTTCGCCTCCGGGTCTTTCAGGCCCAGGTTCTCCACATCCCGCGACTGCTGCCAGTCATTCCAGCCGTACCCGCCGAACTCCGGCTTGATCATGGGGACGTTGCGAATCGCCACACCCAGCTGCTGGTTCAGCCATTCGAGCTTGCCGATCCGCTCATCCAGATCATTCGGGTCAAGCTCCGGGTAGCCACTCTCCCAGTAATGCTCAAGCCAACCGGCCAAGGTCGCCAGCCCCTGGACCAGGCCGGCGAGGCCATGTACCTGAACCTGGGCCTCGGCATACCAGACCAGCAGTTGCAAATCCTTGCTGCGCTGGCTCAGGGCCTCCTCGCACAAGCGGATCACCTTGGGCCATTCAGCCACTTTCAAAGCCTGCTCCCAGTCTCCTAGGGACAAGGAGGGATCATCGCTGCGACGGGCCTCGCGAATCTGGTCGAACAGCGGAGAATAGGCCAGGTCCTCCCCGGCGGGTGCCGAGTCAGAAACCGGTGCCATCAGTTGGAGGATTTTTTCTTGAATGGTCATATGTCAAGTCTCGCCAATTATTAATTGCCGTGATCCGTATCGGCAATTCTTTACCTTCCTTTGTTACCCTCCAGCTGAACCATATCTCACCATTACCCATCATCACTCCGCGCCAGTTGAAAAATAGACATGTCAAATGTCGCATTGAAAATGGCAGCCTTTACTTCTTTGTTAAAAATAAATTCATAGCCACTCACAAAGGCATTTTTATTTTTGACGACAAAAACCTCGCCATTTCGTTTTATTTTAATCGGACATTCAATCATCTTACTGATACATTTTTTATTGCCTTCTTTCGAGAAGTACCTAAGCTGATAGAAAAAATACTTGCCTTGTCATAATCAAGGCCAGCCACATTGACGATTGCCTCTCTCAACTCAACGTTATGATCATAACTTTCCTCATACTCTTTCGGAATTATCTTTCCGCAAACCAACTCATTCGCCGATGCAGTTCTTGCACAAATAAGCATGAATGCGATAACCGCCATGGATAACCCTCTAAGTAATCACGCATAACTAAATTTGAGTTCTGTGCCAACCCTATCCAGCAAGTCGGTCACCTTGCTTTTCAATTCGGTGGCACCCCATGTCTTACATCGTCGCCAGTGGTATTTGGCTTGTTTCCAGAGCTGCTCGATCAGGTTCAGCTCTGGGCTATAAGCTGGCAGAAAGCAGAGATGAAACCCATGATCCAGCAACCAGACATCACGTTTATCTTCTCTGATGGCGGCGTGCATCCGCGCGTTATCCAGGATCAGCAAGGTCGGCCGCTCACGACTGGATCGCTCAGCCAAACTCTGCAAAAAGACCTCAACCTCTT
>NZ_FXAG01000034.1 GCF_900177275.1 Pseudogulbenkiania subflava DSM 22618 | reverse complement strand
GCTCGTGAGGCTTGATCCTATCATTTGAGTGGCTTGGGCCACGCGGTGAATAGAGTGTGCGACGTACGATCGATTACCCAATTCGAAATGGAAGCCAACCGGCTTCCAGGCTTCTTCTAGTTTGTTGACAGTTTATGTCTGGCGGCCTTAGCGAGGTGGTCCCACCCCTTCCCATCCCGAACAGGACCGTGAAACGCCTTAGCGCCGATGATAGTGCGGCCTTGCCGTGTGAAAGTAGGACACCGCCAGACTCCCCTTGCAGACCCCCAGTGCGAACGCACTGGGGGTTTTTGCTTTGCGTGGCCGAAACCCCGTGCAGCCCTGCCGCCGGGCGGCGGCCACCGCGTCTCCCCATCCTCCGCATCACGGCAAAGAAAAAGGCCGAATCACCGGCCTTGGCGTTGCATTTCCTGTTCGAGCAATTCGGCCTGCCGCAGCGCCGCGCGCCGCAATTCGGCTTCCGGCACCCCGGCGTATCCCAGTACCAGTCCCCGGCGCGTCGCTGGCCCCCAGAAATGCCGTGCCAGCGGACGCAGCCATAGTCCTTCGCCCGCGGCGCGGTGCTTCTGAGTGTAGAAGCGTCGGTGAGTGGCTGGCGGCTTCGATATCAGCATTATCCTTTGTCATTCCAGCTCACTTTGGTCGAGCAATCTCTGCAACCGGGTGTCGCGCTCGCCCGGGCAGTTTTGTGCGGCAACTCCTGTACCAACACCGTTCAGCCAGCCCGGAAAGGCGGTGCTGACCGAGCCGTTGCTCCTTTTGCCACTCAGAGCAGCAGGGATTTGGCCCTCTCCTGGTGGGTGAACTTGACCTGGATTCCTGCTGGGTACTCATCGGCACCATCTCTTCCCGGTGGGCAAAAAAACACCCCGGCAAGCTAGCTTGCCGGGGTGTTGTCGTTTGCGACGCGCGACGCGATCAGCTGATGCGTTCGATCTGGGCGCCGACGCCGTTGAGCTTCTGCTCGATGTGCTCGTAGCCACGGTCGAGGTGGTAGATGCGGTCGACCACGGTTTCGCCATCGGCCAGCAGGCCGGCGATCACCAGCGACGCCGAGGCGCGCAGGTCGGTGGCCATCACGGTGGCGCCGGACAGGCGCTCGACCCCCTTGACCACGGCGGTGTTGCCTTCGATGTCGATGTTGGCGCCCATGCGGTTGAGTTCCGGCACGTGCATGAAGCGGTTCTCGAAGATGGTCTCGGTCATCATCGCGGCGCCGTCGGCGATGGCGTTGAGGGTCATGAACTGGGCCTGCATGTCGGTCGGGAACGCCGGGTAAGGCAGCGTGCGCAGGTTGACCGACTTGGGGCGGCGCTTCATGTCGAGCGAGATCCAGTCGTCGCCGGCTTCGACCACGGCGCCGGCTTCGACCAACTTGTCGAGGATGGCGTCCATGGTGAGCGGCGCGGCGTTGCGCAGTACGACATGGCCCTGCGTGGCTGCGGCGGCGACCAGGAAGGTCCCGGCCTCGATGCGGTCCGGCATGATGGCGTGATCGGCGCCATGCAAGGCTTCGACGCCTTCGATCACCAGGCGGTCGCTACCGATACCGCTGATGCGGGCGCCCATCTTGTTCAGGCACAGGGCGAGGTCGGTGACTTCCGGCTCGCGCGCGGCATTTTCCAGGATCGTGGTGCCGTCGGCCAGAACCGCAGCCATCAGCAGGTTCTCGGTGCCGGTCACGGTGACCATGTCCATCACCACGCGGGCGCCGCGCAGACGTTTTGCCGTGGCCTTGACGTAGCCGTGTTCGATGGTGACGTCGGCTCCCATCGCGACCAGGCCCTTGATGTGTTGTTCGATCGGACGGCTGCCGATGGCGCAGCCGCCTGGCAGGCTGACGGTGGCCTCGCCGAAGCGCGCCAGGGTCGGGCCAAGCACCAGGATGGAGGCCCGCATGGTCTTGACCAGCTCGTAGGGGGCGACCAGGTTGTTGATGCCGGCGCCGGTGATCTCGACCTCGTGAACGTTGTCGGTCATGACGCGTGCGCCCATGCCCTGCAGCAGCTTCTGGGTGGTGGAGACGTCGCGCAGCATCGGTACGTTGCTGAGCCTGAGCGTGTCGGCGGTCAGCAGGCTGGCGCACAGGATGGGCAGGGCGGCGTTCTTGGCGCCGGAGACGCGGATTTCGCCGTTGAGCGGGCCGTTGCCGCGGATGAGCAGTTTGTCCATGAGTTAGAGCCTGTGGTGAACCGGCATGCGAGCCGCGCCAAGTGGCCTGCTGGGGCTGGCTTGGCGTGGTCGCGCAGGTCAGAGTCAGTCATTGGCCAAGCGGGTAGCGCCACGGATTGCAAGCGGGACGCTTGGCCTTGGGTGAGACGACACCATCGCACGGCGATGTCGCGCCTCGTTAAGCCGTGACCGCAAGGCGGCGCGAGAGGCGCCCTGCGGTGTGGTGCCGCCAACGCGGCGGGGCTTGGGAGCAGCCAGCTTCTAGCCTTGCTGTTTTGCCCACTCTTCCGGTGTCTGCGCCTTGACGATGGAGAGCGCGTGGATCTCGTTGCTTTGCAACTGTTCCTTGATCACTTCCTTGACCAGGCGGTGCCGGTCGATCAGGCGCTTGCCGGCGAAGGCCTCCGATACCACGACGGCGTAGAAGTGGTGGCCGTCGCCTTCCACCTCGAGATGGGTGCAGTCGAGACCGGCGGCGATGTACTGTTTGACTTGTTCGGTAGTAGCCATGCTGTGTGATCCTTGCGAACTGTCCTAGTGTCTGAGCTTGTAGCCACGATGAAGCAGCCACAATGCCAGAGCGGACAGCAAAATGAAACTGGTGCCGACCACGCCGAGCGACAGCCAGGGGCTGATGTCGGCCTGGCCGAAGAAACCGTAGCGGAAGCCATCGATCATGTAGAACACCGGGTTGACGTGCGACGCGGCACGCCAGAAGCCCGGCAGGCTGTGGATCGAGTAGAACACCCCGGACAGGAAGGTGAGTGGCATGATCAAAAAGTTCTGAAACGCCGCCAGCTGGTCGAACTTCTCGGCCCAGATGCCGGCGATAACGCCCAAGGTGCCAAGGACCGCCGAGCCCAGCAGGGCGAAGATCAGCACCCACAGCGGGTGCGTGGGCAGGCCGAGGCCGAACCAGGACGTCACCAGCAATACGCCGGCGCCCACCGCGAGCCCGCGCACCACCGCGGCCAGCAGGTAGGCGAAGAAAAACTCTAGCGCGGTCAGCGGCGGCAGCAGCAGGAACACGATGTTGCCGGTGATCTTGGATTGGATCAGGCTGGACGAGCTGTTGGCGAAGGCATTCTGCGCCATCGACATCATCGCCAGGCCGGGGATCAGGAAGGCGCTGTAGCTCACCCCGGGGTAGGCTTCGACGTGCTTCGACAGCACGTGGGCGAAAATCAGCTGATACAGCAGCGCGGTAAGCACCGGCGCCGCCACGGTCTGGAAGGAGACCTTCCAGAAGCGGACGAGTTCCTTGCGGAACAGGGTGAGGAAGCCCTGCATCAGTTGGCCCCCCCTTGCATCATATTCACGAAGACGTCTTCCAGATCGACTTCGATCATGCTCAGTTCGCGCACCTCCACGCTAGCCTGGCGCAGTGTTGCCAGCACGCCCTCCAGCGCGCCGAGTTCGGGCAGGCGCAGGATGTGGCGGCCGTCTTCCTGGCGCAGCCGCAGCGCCTCGAGACTCGCCGGCAACTCGGACGACAGCTTCAGGGCGACGTCGCGCTCGTTGCTGCGCGCGAGCAGCTTGTCCTTGGTTTCCAGTGCGACCAGGCGGCCCTTCTTCAGCATCGCGATGCGGTTGCACAGGGCCTCGGCCTCTTCCAGGTAGTGCGTGGTGAGCACGATGGTATGGCCGGCGTGGTTGAGTTCCTGCACGAAGCTCCACAGGCTCTGGCGCAGCTCGACGTCGACGCCGGCGGTGGGCTCGTCCAGCACGATCACCGGTGGACGGTGCACCAGCGCCTGGGCCACCATCACGCGTCGCTTCATGCCGCCGGACAGCGCGCGCATGTTGACGTCGGCCTTGTCGGCGAGGCCGAGCTTGAACAGCAGCTCGTCGAGCCAAGCGTCGTTACGCGTCAGGCCGAAGTAGCCGGACTGGAAGCGCAACGTCTCGCGCACCGTCAGGAAGGGATCGAACACCAGTTCCTGAGGAACCACCCCCAGGCTCTGGCGAGCCGCCTTGTAGTCGCTGACCACGTCGTGACCCATGATGCGGATGGTGCCGCTGTCCGGGCGCGTCAGGCCCGCCATGGCGGAAATGAGCGTGGTTTTGCCGGCGCCGTTGGGGCCGAGCAGGGCGAAGAATTCGCCGGGTTCGACGCGGAAGCTGACGTTGTCGAGGGCCTGCAGTTGGCCGAAGCGTCTGCTGACCGCGGAGATGTCGATGGCCGGGACCATGGGGGCTGGGGATCGGGTAAAAGGTGACAATTATACTGCCGGCTTAGGGGTGGGGGGGAAGTTGTTCCAGCACCTCGGGCTTGAACAGTCCGGCGTAGAGGCTGGACAGCAACGCCGGGGTGTCGCGTGCGAGGTCGAAGCGTTGCGAGTCGGCCAGCCAGATGCGCAACAGGCCGTCGTGCAGCGCCTGCAGCGACTGTGCCGCCATCACCGGCTGGACCTGCGGCTGCAGCTGCCCGCGTGCCTGCGCTGCCAGCAGGATCTGGGTCAGGGTGGAGTGGGCCTCGCGCATCTTGGCGATGCATTCGTTCTGGACCGGGGCTAGCTCATCGACATGCTCGGTGCGCAGGAAGATCACCTGCAACACCCGCTGCAGGCGGGCGTCGAGGGTGACCGAGCGCAGCAGGCTGTTGCTGAATCTCCACAAGGCCGCCGCCGGGTTGTGCGCGGCGCCGGCCTTGAGTTCGTCGAGGTGGGTGTCGAAGTTGGGGATGATGCGGCCGAGCATGGCACGGTACAGGTCGAGCTTGTCCTCGAAATGCCAGTAGACGGCACCCCGGGTGAGGCCGGCGGCGCTGGCGATGGTGGCCAGGGTGGTACGGGAAACGCCATGCGTGCTGAACAGCGCCTCGGCGGTATCCAGGATGCGACAGCGGGTTTGCTCGGCTTCTTCTCGGGTGCGACGTGCCATGGTGCTCGGTGGTTTGATACAACCGCCGAGTTTAACGGCCGGCCGGCGATTAGCCTACTGGTTATAAGGGAAACGCCACGCTTTAGCCGTACGGCATGGCCGAGGGGCATCGAGGGTCGCGGCGGCGAGACGCGTCAGCGCCGCCGCCGTCGGCAGGTTGGCCGAAGCCCGGCACGGCGGGTTTACAGCGGGGCCGAAGCCTCGGCCGGTGTCGGCGCCATCAGCTGGTCGATGTCGAGATTTTCGTCATCGGACGGCGCCTTCGGTAGATCGGCGCCGACCTGTTTGGCGCGTAGCTGCAGGTAGGCGTCGCGTATGTAGGAGTAGGGGTCGAGGGCCGCTTCGTCCACGGTTTGTTCCAGGCCGAGCAGGCGCGCACGTGTGTTCACGCCATCGAGTACGGTGCCGGCAGCCAGTTGGGTGTGGGTCTGGAACACCACGCCGGGTTCGGGACTGGCAGCGTACGTGGTGGCCGTGCCCAGGCCATCGCGCACGGTGGAGGGCCCCAGGAGCGGCAGCACCAGGTAGCTGCTGTTCTTCCAGCCCCAGCTGGCGAAGGTATCGCCGAGCGTGGTCTTGTTGTTGGCGAGGCCGGCCGGGGTGGCGATGTCGATCAGGCCGAACAGGCCGAACGTGGAGTTGAGCGCCACCCGCATCACGTCGTTGGTGGTCTTCTGTGCATCGGCGCGCAGGGCGTTGTTGACGGCGCTGTAGGCATCGCGGATGTTGTCGAAGAAGTTGCCCACCGCGATGCGCAGCGGCCGCGGCGTGACGGTGCGGTAGCCCTCGGCGACCGGTTTCACCACGGCGCGGTCGGCCGTGTCGTTGAAGCGGTAGACGGCGCGGTTCATCGGCTCGAGCGGGTCGAGCGGTTCGTGCGGATTGGCGCAGCCGGCCAACGCGATGCTCAGTAGCAGCAGGTGAGCGGTTTTCATGACAGATTCCCGGAAGGGCCTTGCAGCAGTTCGTCGAGTCCGTAGAGGCGGGCCAGGCTCGCCAGGGTGGGGGGCAGGGTGCCGATGCGCAAGGCGCGGCCGCTTTGCCGACCATGCCGCAGCAGCTCCAGCAGCAGCGCCAGCGCCGCCGAGTCGGACGCGGTGACGCCGGACAGGTCGATTTCCTGTGCCGCGCTGCCGTTCAGCTGGCGCTTGAGCTGGGCCAACTGGGCCGCAGCGGAGTCCATGTCGATCCGGCCGGCCAGCTGCAGCCGGCCGGGAGCGGCCGTATCGTTCATTACGCCCCCGTGCCTTTGGCCAGGTTGTCGTTCTTGCTGCGCAGCACCTTGATCAGGCCGTCGATGCCGTTCTTGCGGATCTCTTCGTTGAACTGGTTGCGGTACACCGTGACCAGGCTGGCACCCTCGACGCTGACGTTATAGACCTTCCAGCCCTGCGGCGTCTTGTACAGCGTGTAGTCGATCGCCACCGGCTTCTTCTCGCCGTTGCTGGGCAGCGTCACTTCCGACTTCACCGTGGCTTCGCGACCATCGTTGGCGAACACGGCGTTCGGCTTGACGTCGACCTGGGCATTCTTGAAGCGCGTCATGGTGGAAGAGTAGGTGCGCGACAGCAGGCTCTGGAATTGTTGCGTCAATTCGGTCTGCTGCTGCGGGTTGGCCTCGCGCCAGCCGCGGCCGACCGCGAGCGCCGTCATGCGCTGGAAGTCGAACTTCGGCACCACCAGTTTTTCTACCTGGTCGCGGATCTTGGCGGTGTTCTTGCCATCGTCCTGCTTGATCAGGTCGAGCACTTCGCGCGAGGTACCGCGCACCATGTCGACCGGGGAGTCGGCGGCCAGCGCCGGGACGGACAGGCCCAGCAGCATGGCCAGGCTAACGAGCAGTTTTTTCATGATTGTTCACGCTTTATGACAGGTCATGGGTAAGCCGGAGGGAGGGGCGGCCTTACTGCGCGCCACTGCTACCGGCGGGGCTTCCTTCTTTGGCAGGGCCTTTTTCGGCAAAGTTCAGCATGAATTTGCCGATCAACTGCTCCAGTACCAGCGCCGACGAGGTCAGGTCGATGCGTTCGCCGGGCTTCAGATTGTCCGGGTCGCCGCCCTGTACCAGGCCGATGTACTGCTCGCCGAGCAGGCCGGAGGTGAGGATTTCGGCACTGGTATCGCGGCTGAACTGGTAGCGCTTGTCCAGCGACAGCGTCACCTTGGCCAGATAGCGCTGGGTGTCGAGCTCGATGCTGGCGACGCGGCCGACCACCACGCCGGAAGACTTCACCGGCGCCTTGACCTTGAGGCCGCCGATGTTGTCGAACTCGGCGTACAGCGGGTAGCTGGCTTCGGCGCTCTGCGGGGTCAGGTTGGCCACCTTGAGCGAGAGGAAGGTGACGGCGGCAATGCCGATGGCGACAAAAATGCCGACCCACAAATCAATCGTCGTGCGTTTCATTCGGTTATTTTCCTAGAACATGAAGGCGGTCAGCACGAAATCCAGCGCCAGGATCACCAGGGCGGAGGTGACCACGGTGCGCGTGGTGGCCGAGGAGACGCCGGCCGCGGTCGGCGTGGCGTCGTAGCCTTCGAAAACGGCAATCAGGGTGACAGCGATGCCGAAGAACAGGCTCTTGATCAGGCCGTTGATGACATCGTTGTGCAGGTCGACCGAGTTTTGCATCTGCGACCAGAAAGTGCCTTCGTCGAGTCCGATCAGCTGCACGCCGACGAAATAGCCGCCGAAGATGCCGGTGACGTTGAACAGCGCAGCCAGCACTGGCATCGAGATCACGCCGGCCCAGAAGCGCGGCGCCACCACGCGGGCGATCGGGTTGACCGCCATCACGCTCATGGCGTCGAGCTGTTCGGTGGCCTTCATCAGACCGATTTCGGCGGTCATCGCGCTGCCTGAGCGGCTGGCGAACAGCAGCGCCGCCAGCACCGGGCCCAGTTCGCGCAGCAGCGACAGCGCCACCAGCGCGCCCAGCGCGTCGGCCGAGCCGAAGCGCGACAGCGTGTTGTAGCCCTGCAGGCCCAGCACCATGCCGACGAACAGGCCGGAGACCACGATGATGATCAGCGACAGCACGCCGGCGAAGTACACCTCGCGGATGGTCAGGTTGAGGCGGCGGAAGCTCTGCCCGGATTGCAGCAGGATCGCAGCCAGGAAGCGGCTGGCGAAACCGAGTCGCCAGATGGCGTTGATGGTGACGTGGCCAAGGTGGCGCAGCGGGGCGGTGAGGGTTTCAAACATGGCGGACTCCGCTCAGGCCCAGGTCGTCGGCCAGGCTGCGCTGGGCCGGGTAGGCGAAATGCACCGGGCCGTCGGCCTCGCCGTGCACGAACTGGTGTACCCACGGCGAATCGGAGGCGCGCACCTGGTCCGGCGTGCCCTCGGCGACGATGCTGCCGTTGGCGACGAAGTAGACGTGGTCGACGATCTCCAGCGATTTGTGCACGTCGTGGGTGACCATCACCGCGCTGGTGCCGAGCGCGTCGTTGAGTTTCTTGATCAGGAGCGCGATGACGCCGAGCGAGATCGGGTCGAGCCCGGTGAAGGGTTCGTCGTAGAGCATGATTTCGGGGTCGAGCGCGATGGCGCGGGCCAGGGCGACGCGGCGCGCCATGCCGCCGGACAGCTCGGCCGGCATCAGTGCCTGGGTGCCGCGCAGACCGACGGCGTTGAGCTTCATCGTCACCAGGTCGGCGATCATCGATTCCGGCAGCTGGGTGTGCTCGCGCAGCGGGAACGCCACGTTGTCGTGCACCGACAGGTCGGTGAACAGGGCGCCGAACTGGAACAGCATGCCCATGCGGCGGCGGTGGGCGTGGAGCTCGCGCGCGTTCATGGTGGCGACGTTCTGGCCGTCGACCAGCACTTCGCCGCGCTGGGCGCGGTATTGGCCGGAGATCAGGCGCAGCAGCGTGGTTTTGCCGCTGCCGCTGCCGCCCATGATGGCGACCAGCTTGCCGCGCGGAATGCGCAGATTGATGTCTTTCAGGACCGGTCGGTCGTTGTAGCCGAAGCTGACCTGCCTGAATTCGATGAATGAATCGTCTTGGGACACGGAGGTTCCGGTTGCGTCTTTATCAGGAAGCAAGAGCGTATGGGCCCTTATCGGGCGATTGATGGATTTTATCCTGTTGTGCTGGGCGCGCCAAATCCGACAGGTGGAACAGTCTGTTCTGTTGCGATGCACACAACGGTTTCGGGGTTCTCGGGTGCCCCCGGGAAACAAAACAGCCCGGCGAAACCGGGCTGTCTGTCAGGTGCGGTCCGGCTCAGACGCCGCGCAGCAGATCGTTGATGCTGGTCTTGCTGCGGGTCTGCGCGTCCACCTTCTTGACGATCACGGCGCAGTACAGGCTGTGGCTGCCGTCCTTGGAGGGCAGGTTGCCGGACACCACCACCGAGCCCGGCGGAATGCGGCCGTAGCTGACTTCGCCGGTTTCGCGGTCGTAGATCTTGGTGGACTGGCCGATGTAGACGCCCATCGAGATCACCGAGCCTTCGCCGACGATGACGCCTTCGACCACTTCGGAACGGGCGCCGATGAAGCAGTTGTCTTCGATGATGGTCGGGTTGGCCTGCAGCGGTTCGAGCACGCCGCCGATGCCGACGCCGCCGGACAGGTGCACGTTCTTGCCGATCTGGGCGCAGGAGCCGACGGTGGCCCAGGTGTCGACCATGGTGCCTTCATCGACGTAGGCGCCGATGTTGACGTAGGACGGCATCAGCACGGTGTTCTTGGCGATGAACGAGCCCTTGCGCGCCACGGCGCCCGGCACCACGCGGAAGCCGGCCTGCTGGAAGCGCTCCTGGTTCCAGTCGTGGAACTTGGTGTCGACCTTGTCGAAGTAGCGCGACACGCCGTCGTCCAGCACGGCGTTGTCGCGGATGCGGAACGACAGCAGCACGGCCTTCTTCACCCACTGGTTGACGACCCAGTCGCCGTCGGTCTTCTCGGCGACGCGCAGGCGGCCGGCGTCCAGTTCGTCGATGACCTGGCCGATGGCGGCCTTCAGTTCGGCCGAGACGGTGGCCGGGGTGATCTCGGCGCGCTTTTCGAACGCCTCTTCGATCAGGGTCTGGATCGGGTGCATGTGGTTCAGTCCTTGTGCAAGATGGATGGTGGTCATTGTAGTGGTTTCCGGTTCAGGCGTGGCGTCGGGCAAAGCGGACCAGGCGCTCGGCGGCCTCGACGCAGTCGGCCAGCGGCGCCACCAGGGCGATGCGGATGTAGCCGGCGCCGGGATTGACGCCGTGGGCGTCGCGCGCCAGCAGCGAGCCGGGCAGCACGGTGACGTGTTCCTCGGCGAACAGGGCACGGGCGAAGGCCTGATCGTCGCCGCCGGGCACGTGTGCCCACAGGTAGAAGCTGGCATCCGGCAGGCTGACAGCGAAGGCTTCGGCCAACTTGGCGTGAACCGCCGCGAACTTGGCGCCATACGCCGCGCGGTTGGCCTCGACGTGCTGCTCGTCGTTCCAGGCGGCGATGCTGGCGGCCTGGATGGTCGGGCTCATGGCGCCGCCGTGATAGGTGCGGTAGAGCAGGAAGCTTTCCAGTAGCGCGGCGTCGCCGGCGACGAAGCCGGAGCGCAGGCCGGGCGCGTTGGAGCGCTTGGACAGGCTGGTGAACATCACCAGGCGGCTAAAGTCGCGGCCCAGCTCTTTGGCGGCCTGCAGCCCGCCCAGCGGCGGCTGGCCGAAGTGGATTTCCGAATAGCATTCGTCCGAGGCGATGACGAAGCCGTAGCGATCGGACAGGGCGAACAGCGCTCGCCAGTCTTCCAGGCTCATCACCGCGCCGGTGGGGTTGCCAGGGCTGCACACGAAGACCAGCTGGGTGCGCTGCCATACCGCCTCGGGCACCGCCGCCCAGTCGGGCTGGAAGCGGTTCTCGGCGAGGCAGTTGACGTAGTACGGCTCGGCGCCGGCCAACAGCGCCGCGCCTTCGTAGATCTGGTAGAACGGGTTGGGCGAGATCACCACCGGCTTCTGTGCGCCGGAGGCATCGATCACGGTCTGCACGAAGGCGAACAGCGCCTCGCGGCTGCCGTTCACCGGCAGCACCTCGCGCAGCGGGTCGAGCGTCAGGCCGTAGCGGCGTTCGGCCCAGGCGGCGCAGGCGGCGCGCAGCGCGTCCGAGCCGAGCGTGGCGGGGTAGCTGGCCAGCCCGTCGAGCGCGTCGACCAGGGCCTGTTTCACCACGCCCGGGGTCGGGTGCTTGGGCTCGCCGATCGACAGGTTGACGTGGGACAGCCCCGCCGGCGGCGTCACGCCCGCCAGCAGCGACCGCAGCCGCTGGAAGGGATAGGGCTGCAGAAGAGCAAGATTCGGATTCACTTTGGGGGCTCCCGGCGCGACGACAAAGCGGCCATTTTAATGGAGATCGGTGCGGTTGGTGCAAAACAAACGCCGCTGCCGGGGCGGCGGCTTGGCGTGGCGGGCAGGTTTCGCGATCATGGTTCCATGTTTCAATAATTGAAAAAATATGGAATCGAATCAGGTAGTCACCATGCTGTCGGCGCTGGCGCAGGAGTCACGTCTGGCGATCTTCCGGCTGCTGGTCGAGGCCGGCCCCGCCGGCCGTTCCGCCGGACAGGTGGCGGAAGTGCTGGCGATTGCGCCGGCGACGCTGTCGTTCCACCTCAAGGAGCTGGCGCGCGCCGGGCTGATCGAGGGCCGTCAGGACGGGCGCTACGTGATCTATTCGGCGTGTTTCGCCGAGATGACGGCGCTGATCGCCTACCTCAGCGAAAACTGCTGCCGCGCCTCGGTGGCGGCCGACGCGGCCTCGTGTGGTACGCCGCCGTCGCCTGGCGAGACGGCCTGCTCCGCTTCCGCACCGCAGGAGGTCCGGCTGATCGCGCGCAAGAACATCGAAGCCATCGTTTCACGGGAACGGAAGAAACCGTGACGGACACGGCCGGCAACGGGCTGACCCGCACGCGGCGCAGCGCGTTCCTGGCGACCATCCGGGTCAGGGGCGCGGCAAGGGGCAGGGCGCCGGCTGCCGGCCTGCCTGATGAAGTCCGCGGCGTTGCCGGCGCCGACAGCATGACAAAAGCCGGACCCCATCATGGGGTCCGGCTTTTTTGCGGGCTTCGGTCAACCCCGCTTCAGTAGTGCGGCGGAATCTCGTGCCCGCCCGGGACGTCGTTGCCCGGCTGGTTGCTGCGCAGTTGCTGGTACAGCACGCGGATCTGCTCCTGCAGCAGATCGATCTGTTGCTGCTGGCGCGTCACGGTGAGGTTGAGCGCGTCGAGCAGGTCATCCTGGAAGGCCACTTTGACTTCGAGGTCGGTGAGGCGGGAATCGTCCATGCGGTGTCCTTGGGGGGCGACGGGGAGGGAGTGCGAGTTTACCGCACTCGCGCCGTGATCCGCTCATTCCTCACCGGCCGTTTCCCTCGCGCCGTCGGCGTGCCGCGTCACGCCTTCGGTGTCGGCGAACTGGCGCCGCATCGCGGCGATCACGGTGTCGCGCAGGTAGCGGTGCAGCGGGTGGCGGTCGTTGCGGCGGTGCCAGACCAGGCCGATGGTAATGCGCGCCTCGCCCGGCAACGGCGCGCAGGCCAGGTCCGGGGTGGTGCTGAACAGGCCGCGATAGATCGCCGGCTGGATCGACATTAGCGGCGCCTGGGCGACGATGTGGCTGATCGCCATCAGGCTGGCCGACAGCACCAGCACGCGGCGTTCCAGGCCGTGCGCCGCGAACAGGTGGTCGACCACCCCGGCGGCGGTGCCGCGGTAGCTGCTGACGACGTGGTCGCAGGAGGCCAGGTCGGCGAGCGTGGCGGGCTCCGGCAGCGGCAGCTGGCGCCGCGAGTGCACGCTGACGAAGTCGGATTCGAACAGCCGCAGCCGGCTGTGCCAGTCGCGCAGCGCCAGCGGCGCAGCGGCGATCAGGAGGTCCACCTCGTCGTGGTCGAGCGCGGTCAGCTGCTGGTCCGTCTCCAGCAGTTGCGAGCGCAGCCGCACGCCGGGCGCTTCGCGGCGCAGCGTGGCGATCAGCGCCGGGTAGAGCAGCGCCTCCATGCCGTCCGGCGCCGCCAGGCGGAAGGTGGCGTGCGCCGCGGCCGGGTCGAAGGCGTCGGCGCGGAACAGGAACTGCTGCGCCTGTTCCAGCCAGGCGCGTACCTGCGGCGCCAGTTCGCGGGCGCGCGGGGTGGGCTCCATCCGGCTGCCGCTGCGCACGAACAGCGGGTCGTCCAGCAGCTGGCGCAGCCGGGCCAGCGCATGGCTCATCGCCGGCTGGCCGAGAAAGAGGCGGGCGGCGGCGCGGCTGACGTGGCGCTCCTGCATCAGCGCGTCGAACGCCACTAGCAGGTTGAGGTCGAGGCGGCGCAGCGCGTCGTGACTGAAATCGACTTGGTTCATGATCTGTATGCCGTTAATCGATTTCCATGATAGTACGGCCGCTGCCGATAATGGGGTTTTGCCTCGCCGTTGCTGGTGCCGCCATGCCGCCTGCCTCCCTCATCGCCCCCCGTTACTCGTTGCACCATGTCGCCATCGCCGTGATCGTGCTGCTGGAATACCTGCAGAGCGTGATGGTGGCGTTCGGCTCGGCCGCCATCCGTCACGGCGTGCAGGCCTCGCCGCAGCAGTTCAGCCTGGCCGCCGCCGGCTACGCGGCGGTGGCGGTACTGATGATCCTGAGCCACCGCTGGTGGGTGCAGCGGCTGGGCTACCGCACCCTGCTGCGGCTGTCGCTGTGGGTGTTCGGCGCCGGCGCCGTGCTGTGCGCGCTGTCGCCCAACGCCGGCGGCTTCATCGCCGCGCGCATGGTGCAGGCGCTGGGCGGAGCGGCGTTCTTCACCGCGTCGCGGGTGCAGATACTGCATCACCAGGGGCCGGCGCGTCTGCCGGCGCTGCTGTTCCTGCCGCTCGGCATCATGCTGGGCTCCGGCCTGGCGCCGATTCTGGCCGGAGCGCTGCTGGCCGCCTTCGACTGGCGCGCGCTGTTCTGGGCGATGCTGCCGCTGGTGTGGCTGGTGGATCGGGTGGTGCGCCATGCCGTGCCGGAGCACGAGCCGGTGGAGAACGAGCGGCCGGACCAGGCGCATCCGTGGGGCATGCTGCTGCTGGTGGGTGGGGTGTTCCTGCTGCAGTTCGTGCTGGAGCGCGCCCGTTTCGAGTCGTGGACGCGCGCTCCGCTGCTGTGGGGCGCGGGGCTGCTGGCCCTGACGCTACTGGCGTTGCACTGGCGGCACGAGTGGCACCGCCCCACGCCGCTGGTTCCCTACCGTCATTTCACCAGCGAGCGTTACCTGTGGGGCATGGCAGTGTACGGCTTCGGCTACCTGGTGGTGTCGTCGTGCAGCTACGTGTTGCCGCTGTTCCTGGCCGAGGGGCTCGGGCTGAGCCTGGCGCAATGCGGCTGGCTGCTGGGGCTGACCGGGCTCGCCGCCATGCCGTTCGCCGTGCTGCATCTGAAGCTGATGCTGCGCTGGCCCCATCTGCGCCGTTTCCTGCTCGTCGGCACCTTGCTGCTGGCGGCCTTCGCCGGGCTGATGGCGCGGCAGCAGCCGGCGGCGACGGGGTGGCCGCTGTGGCTGGCGGTGTTCCTGCTCAACGGGGTGTTCATGCCGTTCCTGCTCGGCACCGCGGCAGCCAGCACCTTCAGCCAGGTGGAAGAGCGGGTGTTCAGCCACGCCTACCAGGTCAAGAACGCGATGCGCGAGGTGGCCAACGCCGTCGGCCTGCTGCTGGGCACCGGGCTGCTGCAGCAGCGCAGCGCACTGCACGCCGCACGCGAGCCGGAGCTGGCATCCGGCCAGCTGGTGTTGCTGGCCGGGCAGGATTTCTTCTGGGCGCTGCTGCTGGTGGCGCTGGCGGTGGGGTTGCTGTTGCAGCTGCAGCGGCGCTTCGTGTAGCGTCCGGCCATCGCGCCCATGAGCCTGCCGTGCAGCGGGGCCGGCTTACGCCCCCAACTGGGCTGCGAACTGTTCCGGAATCGCCGGACGGCCACGCTCGTTGATGGCGGTGCCGATGATTAGCCCTTCCAGCACCACCTTCTGGTCCGCCTGGCGGATCACCTGCTGGCGGAAGCCGAAGCGCACCTTGGAGACCGGCTCGAACGCCACCGTCACCGTGAACTGGTCGCCGCTGGTCAGCGACGCCTTGTAATCCAGCTCGGAGCGCACCACCACCAGGTTGATGTTCTGGCGCGCCAGTTCGGCGAAGTCGATACCCTTGTCCAGCAGAAACTCGTGGCGGGCGTGCTCCAGATAGTTGAAGTACACCCCGTTGTTCACGATGCCCTGCATATCGCATTCGTAATCGCGCACCTTGAATTCAACGGCAAAAACAGACATCGGCTAGCTCCAGATCGGGGTTGGACAGGTGGCCGGCACACGGCTGCCGGCGCGTTGGCGGGCAGGCTGGTCGGCGTGGGCCATGGGGCGGGGAGTGTAACGCATGTGGGCGCCGCCCGGGGGGCTCTACGTGGGGTGGCGGCCGCCTACGCCTGCGGCCGCAGCGCCTTGATGACGTAGAGGTCGAAGCGGGTGGATTTGCCTTCCAGCACCGCCGACGGCTTCACGCCTTCGATCGCCGGGCCGCGTTGCGGCCGCTTCACCACCACTCGTACCGTGGCGGCGGCGATGGCGGCCGCCAGCAGCGCGGCGCTGTCGAGGTCGTCGCCGATCACCTGCTGGAACGCCTGCATGCCTTTCTTGGCGGCGGCGCTCTTCTTGTCGGTGTCGGGGAACATCGGGTCGACGAACACCACCTGCGGCCGTTCCGCCTCGGGCCGTTCGGCCTGCGCCGCCAGCCACTGGATGGCGTCGGCGTGCACCAGCGTCATGCGCCGCGCGATGTCCATGGTGTCGAGGTCGACGCTGGCGCGCTCCAGCGCATCGAACAGCAAGGCTGCGGCCACCGGCGAGCGCTCCAGCAGCGTCACTTCGCAGCCCAGGCTGGCCAGCACGAAGCTGTCGCCGCCGAGGCCGGCGGTGGCGTCGACCACGCGCGGCAATTCCTTGGCGCCCTTCAAGCCGATCGCCTTGGCCACCGGCTGGCCGCGCCCGCCGCCTTGTTCGCGCCGATGCCTGGCCGCGCCCTCGACGAACTCGGCGTACACCGCACCGTGCTTGCCGTTGGTGCGCAGCTCCAGCCGCTCCGGCCCCAGTTCCAGCCAGTAGCCCTCGGTCGGTTGCTGTCGCACCAGCGGCAGCGCGAAGCGCTCGGCAAGACGATGGGCGGTGTCGCGGCGCGCCGGTTCGGCGCAGTACAGCGGGGTGGGGCTCATGGACGGTTTCCGGGGAACGACGCGGCGAAGATACGGCAAGGAGCGATCAGCGGCAACCGCGTGGCCTTAGCGTTTTCATGCCAAAAACATAAAATGGCGCAATGCTCCCAATCGCTGCCTTCTGCGCCGGCATCGCGCTGTGTGCCTTTCTCCCTGAACTGCCCGACGCTCGCTGGCTATGGCCGACGTTGGCGGGGGCCGTCGTGCTCGCCTGGCGGCTCGACGGCAGCCGCCGTCAGATCGCGCTGTGGCTGGTGTGCGCCCTGGCCGGGCTCGGCTACGCCGGCTGGCGTGCCGAACTCAGGTTGGCTGAAGCGCTGGCGCCGCAGTGGGAAGGGCGGCCGGTGGAATTCGTCGCCGTGGTGCGCGGCCTGCCCGACCCGGGCGACTACGGCGTGCGGCTGAACGCCGAGGTGGAACAGGTGCTGACGCCGGACGCGAGTCTGCCGTCCCGGGTGCAGCTGAGCGATTTCCGCGGCGGCGACTGGCCGGCCGGCAGCCGCTGGCGGCTCACGGCACGTTTCAAGGCGCGCCACGGCACGGCCAACCCGTTCGGTTTCGACGGCGAGGCGTGGATGTGGTCGGAAGGGCTGCTGGCCAGCGGCTCGATCGGCAAGGGCGCGGTCAGGCTGGAAGACGCTCAGGATGCGCTGGCGCGCATCGACCGCCTGCGCGCCGCCGTGCAGGCCCGCATCCGGCAGGTGCTGGGCGACACGCGCGAGGCGGCGTTGATCGGCGCGCTCACCGTCGGCGCGCAGCAGGCCATCGCGCGCGCGGAGTGGCAGCGCTTTTCGCGCACCGGCCTGACCCACCTGGTCTCGATCTCCGGCCTGCACATCACCATGGTCGCCGGGCTGGCCGCGGCGCTGGCGGCCGGCTGGCTGCGTCTTCGGCCAACCTTGCGCGTGCCGCCGCGGCTGGTGATCGCCGCCGTCACCGTGCTGGCGGCGCTGGCCTACGCGCTGTTGGCCGGTTTCTCGGTGCCGACCCAGCGCACCCTGTTCATGCTCGCCTGCGCGGCCTGCCTGCTGGCCTCGCGCCGCGCCTACACGCCGTTCCAGGTGTGGTGGCTGGCGCTGGCCGTGGTGCTGCTGATCGATCCTTTCTCGGTGCTGGCGCCGGGGCTGTGGCTGTCGTTCGGGCTGGTGGCGGCGCTGATGGCCGCGACGCTGGCACGCCGTCGCCCGCCCGGCAAGCTGCGTGCGGCGCTGGCCGGGCAGTGGGCGGCACTGGTGATGTCGCTGCTGCCGCTGGCGCTGTTTTTCGGCAGCCTGCCGCTGGTGTCGCCGCTCGCCAACGCCGTGGCCATTCCCTACATCTCGGCCTTGCTGACCCCGCTGGCGCTGCTGGCGGTGGCGCTGCCGTTCGACGCCTTGCTGTTCCTGGCCGCCAAGTTGGCCGAAGGCTTCTTCTGGGCGGTGGATCGGCTCGCGCTGCTGCCGTCGTGGTCTCTCCCCGGCCTGCCGTGGCCGCTGCTTGTGCTGGGTGCGCTCGGCTCCTTGTGGCTGATCGCGCCGCGCGGCGTGCCGTTGCGGGGTTTCGGCGCGCTGCTGCTGGCCCCGGCGCTGCTCTACAGCCCGCCGCGGCCAGAGGAGGGGACGCTGCGGGTACAGGTGTTCGACGTCGGACAGGGGTTGTCGGTCCTGCTGCAGACCGCGCGCCACGACCTGCTGTACGACACCGGGCCGGGGCAGGCCGAGCGCGTGCTGCTGCCGCAGCTGGCCGGCCTCGGCGTGCGGCGTCTCGACGCCCTGATGCTATCGCACCACGACAACGATCACGACGGTGCCGCGGCGGGCCTGTTGGCCGCCGTGCCGGTGACGCGGGTCTGGGCGGGGCAGTCCGCGTCGCTGGCCGGGCTGCGCGACGATGCCGTGCCCTGCGCGCCAGGGCAGAGCTGGGTCTGGGACGAGATTCGCTTCGATGTGCTGTGGCCGCCGGCCGGGCTGGCGGAGGAGGACAACGCCCACAGTTGCGTGCTGCGCGTGGCGACCCTGACCCGGGCGGTGTTGCTGACCGGCGATATCGGCCTGCGCGAAGAGGACGACTTGGTGGCGCGCTACGGCCGGGCACTGGCCAGCGACGTGCTGCTGGCATCGCATCACGGCAGCCGCGGTGCCTCCGGGGAGGCGCTGCTGCAGGCGGTGGCGCCGCACTGGGGCGTGTTCAGCGCGGGCTATCGCAACCGCTACCGCCATCCGCACCCGCAGACGCTGGCGCGCTACCGGGCACAGGGGGCCGAGGTGCTGCGCACCGACCGGCTCGGGGCGCTGCAAATCGAACTGGGGAAAACACTCGCCCTCGGCGCGTTCCGGCGCCAGGCGCCGCGCTACTGGAGGGTGCGTGCGGAGGCCGGGGACGACGAGGTCACAGCCGCAGCCGGGCGATGACCTGGCTGCCGTCGCCGCAGTATTCGAGCTGGTCGAACGAACTCAATTTGGCCAGCAGGATACCGCGGCCGTGCGGGCGCAGCAGCGCTGTCGGGCCAGCGTTGAGGATGGCCTGCCAGTCGAAGCCCCGGCCCTGGTCGGAGACGGTGAAGGTGATGTCCTCGGCGCTGCGGCGAAAGCGCACGCTGACCTGACGCTGGGCGTAGGCCGGGTCGGACAGCCGGGTCTGCAGCGCGCTGTCCCAGCTCTCCTCGGCCAGCAGGCGCTGCTTGTCCTGGAAGCCGAACCCCAGGTTGCCGTGCTCGACGGCGTTGGCGATCAGCTCGTAGAGGCCGCTGGCGACCCGTTCCGGCACCGGGCAGGCGCGCGCCAGCAACGCCGTCACGGCGTGCGCCTCCTGCAGTGTGCGCAGGGTGAATTCGGCCTCCTGCAGCATCATCATGGTGCCCTCCTGGTGCAGGCCCATTTCGCGGAAATAGAGCTGGCGGTCCCAGTGGCTGACTGCTGCCTTGACTACCGCCAGCAGCATGTCGCGCGAGAACGGCTTGCTGAGGAAGAAGAAGGCGCCGGCGCTCATGCCCTGCTGGATGCTGCCGGGCGAACCGAAGGCGGACTGGATGATCACCGGCAGGCTTTCCATGTCCGGACTTTCCTTGATGCGGGCCAGCAGCTCCATGCCGTTCAGGCCGGGCATCATCTTGTCCAGCAGCACGGCGCAGAAGCGTTCATGCTCGGCTTCGAGGCGGGCCCAGGCCTCCTCGCCGCTGTCGGCCTGTACCGTCTTGTAACCGTCGCTTTCCAGCAGTTCGCTCATCAGTTCGAGACTGAACGGCTCGTCGTCAACCAAGAGTAGCGTGTGTTCCATCATGCTCCGTTCCGAGTGGGGCGGGCCTGGGCCAGCGTGGCAGGATGAAGCGGAAAATGGCGCCGCCGCCATCGGCGTTCCCGGCGCTGATCTCGCCGTCGTGGGCGAGTACGATTTCGCGGCAAATGGACAGGCCGAGCCCGCTGCCGCCGGCGCCGGTCTTGGTGGCGCTGCCCTGCACGAATTTGTCGAAGATCGGTTCCAGTTCGTCGTCGGCAATGCCCGGCCCCTGGTCGCTCACCGCCACCTCGACCCAGTCGATACCGTTGGCGTCGGCGAGGGGGGCGACATGCACCGTGATGACGCCGCCTGACGGGCTGACCTTGATGGCATTGGCGAGCAGGTTGCGCATCACCTGGCCAATGCGCAGCGGGTCGAATACCGCCGGCAGCGTCAGGCTGTCCGCTTTCAGTATAATGTCGATGCCATTTTTTGCTGCCATCGGCAGCATCTCATCCCGTGCCTCGTACACGCAGCGCAGCAGGTCCTGCTGCATCATCTGGAATTCCATCCGCTTCACTTCCATCTTGGCCAGGTCCAGCAGGTCGTTCAGCAGCGTCAGCAGGCGCTTGCCGCTGCGGTGGATGCGCTCGAAATAGTGCTGCTGCTTGGGGGCGTTGTCACTGGCGCTGCGTCGCTCTCCCATTTCGGCAAAGCCCAGGATGGCGTGCAGCGGGGTGCGCAGTTCGTGGGACATATTGGCCAGGAATTCGGTCTTGGCGCGGCTGGTGTCCTCGGCCAGGGTCTTGGCCTCGCGCAAGGCGGCCTCGGTGGCGCGCTGCGCCGAGATGTCCTGATAGATCCACACCGAGCCCAGCCCAGGCAGGGCCGGATCGAGTGCCTTGCCGTAGACCTGGCACCACAGGGTGCCGCCGTCGCCGTCGCGCAGGCGCAGGTCCTGCTGGCATACCTGCCCCTCCGTCAGCACCCCGTACAGCAGACGCACCAGCCGCTGCCACTGCTCGACAGACTCGAAGATCTGCGTGGTCGGCTGCTCCACGACGTCGCCGGCGGGCAGCCGGAACAGCTCCAGGAAGGCGCGGTTGACCTGCTTGAAGCGGTGGTCGGCGACGTAGGCCATGGCGAGCGGGCTGGCGTCCAGCAGCGCGGCGAGCTGCTGGCGCTGCTGTTCCACCTGGCCCTCCAGGGTGTTCTTCAGCGCCAGCAAGGCCGCCTCCTGCTCCTTGCGCTGCCGGATGTTGCGGCAGACCAGCAGAAAGCAGGTGTCGTCGGGCTGGTCGACCTGGCTCAGCGTCAGTTCTACCGGCAGGCGGCTGCCATCTTCGCACCGCAGCTGCGCCTCGAACGGCGCGCCGGCGTGCTCGGCGGCGATCTGGTCGAACGGCCGGTGGCGCGCCGGGTCGACCCAGTCGGGGAACAGGCTCGCCAGCGGCTGATGAGGCAGGCACTCGTCGTGCCGCCCGGTCAGCCGCACCGCCGCGGCGTTGGCGGCGCGCACCGTGCCGTCGCGCTCCAGTAGCAGGATGGCGTCGGAGCTGGCTTCCAGAATGGCGCGCTGGCGCGCCTCGCTGTCTGCCAGCGCCTGCTCGGCGCTGCGGTGTTCGTCCAGCTGGCGGTGCAGCGAACGGTTACTTTCCATCAGCTGGTCATGCTTGACCAGCAGGGCGTGGCGGAACTGCAGGTTGCTGTGGCCGAGGTGATAGAGGTAGACCAGCAGGCACAAGGCCCCGGCCGCCGACAGCATCAGCACCAGCAGATCGTGGTCCTGCAGCACCAGTGCCGGGGGGCTCAGGGCGAACACCGCATACTGCAGCGTCATGCCGCCCAGGGTGAGGGTACGCGCCTGCAGCGGGGCGGAGGCCGGCAGGGGATGGCCGGGGTGGCTGTCGAGGAAGGGCGTGTCGGGCTGCTGCGCCTGCCAGGCGACCAGCCGCAGCTGGCTGACGGGGGCGGTTCCGTCCGTCAGCGGTGAACTCAGCAGCACCGATGGGTTGAGTCGCAGCAGCAGCACGCGCGACTGCTGCGGCAGCGGGCTGACGATGTCCAGCCGCGGCGGTGATCCCAACGGGGCATCCGTCACGTGCAGTCGCGGGCGCTGCGTGTTGAGTGCGCTCTCGAAGGTCGGCATCCAGTCGGCGCGGGCACCCAGATCGACGCCGATGCGTTGCTGGCTGTCCGGCGCGCCGGACAGCAACAGCCGCACGTAGTAGAACGGGCGGGGCGGGGCAGGGGGCTGGTAGCCGCCGGCGCGGTCGCGGATGGGCTGACCGAGCCGCGCCTCCAGCGCCGGGCGCTGAGCCGCAGTGATGCGCTCCACCAGCGCCACCTCGGTATAGCCGGCGTCCTGCTGGCGCAGCGTCCCCAGCCACTCGTCGAGTCCGGCCGGGGAAATCTCATGGTTTACCTGCAGCGCCAGCAGGCGGGCGTGGTCGAGCCGGGTCTGCAACTGCCAGGTCAGGGCCTGCAGCCAGACCCGGCCGCTGGCCTGGTCGTGCTCCAGCTGCTGCTGGCGCCGGCTGTCGGCCAGCAGCCAGGCTTCGCCGCAAAGCAGCAGCATCAGCAGCAGGCCGGTAAGGAGGACAAGGCGGGGCGGGGTGATCCGGCGCATGTCCGTCGCCCTGGGTCAGCGTGAATTCAGATGCTGGTAGAGCCGTTCGAATTCCTGCGACACCTTGTGGCGGGCGTCGAAGAACACCATCGGCTGGGCTGCCTGATGCGATTCGCGAATCTTTACCGAGGCCGACAGCGGCGCGTCCAGAACGGGCAGGCCTTCCTGTTTCAACTCGGCGACCAGCCGCACCGGCAGGCTGGCGCGCGGCTGGAACTGGTTCACCACGATGCCCTCGATGTGCAGCTCGGGATTGTGGTCGGCGCGGATTTCGTCGGTGTTGCCCATCAGGTTGTACAGCGCCTGGCGCGAAAAGGCATCGCAGTCGAACGGGATCAGGCAGCGGTCGGCGGCGATCAGCGCCGAGCGGGTGTAGAAGTTCAGGGCGGGCGGGGTGTCGATCCAGATCTCGTCGTAGTCGGCGGCGAGCTGGTCGAGCGCCTCCTTCAGCTTGAACATCTTGTAGCGCGACTCCAGCTTGCCCATCAGCTCGGCGAGTTCCGGGTGCGAGGGCATCAGCGACAGGCCGTCGAACGGTGTCGGCACCACGAACTCCTGCGGCGTCTTGCCGAACAGGCTGATGTTGAGCATCTGCTGGAAGAAGTCGGCCAGCGTCGGCGCGCCGTCGGCCGCCGTGCCACCCAGCAGGTAGTGGCTGGCATTGCCTTGCGGATCGAGGTCGATCACCAGCACGCGGCGACCGGCACGGGCCGCCACGGCGGCGAGGTTGACGGCGATGGTGGATTTGCCCACCCCGCCTTTCTGGTTGAAGACGACACGGCGTATGGCGCCCATGGCTAATCCTTGTTGGGAGCCGGGCGGGTGCGCCGTCGGCCGCTCAGAGGGGCTGAGCGCCACCGCAAACGAACAGCATTTGCTGGTAGCTGGCCGAATTCTGCACCACCGGCATCGGTTTTATCTGGCTGTCATTATAGAGGTAGCTGGCGACGAGACGGCTGTTTTCGTCGAACAGGGTGACACTGGTCAGACGGAAGGTCCGGCTCGCACAGTCGATCTGCCAGGTATTGATCGAATACTTGTGGCGCGGCGTCGACAGGAAGTTTTCCTTCTTCATGTTGAAGATGGTCTTCTTGTCGCGGAAGGTTACCACGGAACCCTGACGGCGCAGCGACAGCTTGTCGATCTCGTTCAGGATATTGCCGTTGGGCGAGACGCCGAGGTTGTGCCAGTCGGCGTTGGCTTGCTGCGGCGCGCTCGGCGTCGGCTGCGGGCGCAGCTGGGCCGGCTTGCGCGGGGGCGCGGAAGGGGTGCTGGCGCAGGCGGTCAGCAGGGCGGCCGTCACGGTCAGCAGGGACACACGGTAAAACATGGGGAACCTCCGGATACACCTCGGCAGTGTCGCACAGCGCGCGCGCTTCGGCCAACCGGCGACGCAGGCGGGAACTTTGCCGCCGGGGCTGCGTCTCATCTCCGGCATTAGCATTTCCTCTGCATTGTGATATTGCCCCTTCAAGGCCACGTCCCCGGTGGCCTTCTTTTTTGCCCGTCCGGCGCGCGACGCGGCCCGGAGCATGCCGTACAATGGCGCCTTCTTCCGATTCTTGCCCCTCATGCCGGACGCCCACGCCCTACTCCAGACCGTTTTCGGCTACCCCGCCTTCCGTGGCGAGCAGGCCGAGATCGTCGCCCACGTCGGCGGCGGCGGTAACGCGCTGGTGCTGATGCCCACCGGCGGCGGCAAGTCGCTGTGTTACCAGATTCCGGCGCTGCTGCGCGCGGGCGTCGCCATCGTGGTGTCGCCGCTGATCGCGCTGATGCAGGATCAGGTGGCGACGCTGTCCGAACTCGGGGTGGCCGCGGCCTGCCTCAACTCCGCCACCGCGCCGGACGAAGCGCGCGATATTACGCGCCAGGCGCGTGCCGGCACGCTCGACCTGCTCTACGTCGCGCCCGAGCGGCTGCTGACGCCGCGTTTCCTGGACTTCCTGAACGATCTGAACATCGCGCTGTTCGCCATCGACGAGGCGCACTGCGTCAGCCACTGGGGGCACGACTTCCGTCCCGAATACCAGCAGCTCGGCATCCTGGCCGAACGCTTTCCGACGGTGCCGCGCATCGCGCTGACCGCCACCGCCGACGAGCAGACCCGCGCCGACATCCTGCACTACCTGAGGTTGGCCGAAGCCCGCGTGTTCCTGTCGAGCTTCGACCGACCCAACCTGTTCTACCAGGTGGTGGAAAAGCACAACGCCAAGAAGCAGCTGCTGTCCTTTATCCAGCAGGACTACCCCGGCGCCTCCGGCATCGTCTATTGCCTGTCGCGCAAGCGCGTCGAAGACACCGCGCAATGGCTGGTCGAAAACGGCATCCGCGCGCTGCCGTACCACGCCGGGCTCGGCCACGAGGTGCGCGACCGCCACCAGCGCGAATTCCTGCGCGAGGATGGCGTGGTGATGGTCGCCACTGTCGCCTTCGGCATGGGCATCGACAAGCCCGACGTGCGCTTCGTCGCCCACATCGACCTGCCCAAGAGCCCGGAAAACTTCTACCAGGAATCCGGCCGCGCCGGCCGCGACGGCCTGCCCGCCGCCAGCTGGCTGTGCTACGGCCTCAACGACATGGTGCAGCTGACGCAGATGATCGAAGGCTCGGAGATGGCCGCGCTGCAAAAGCAGGTCGAACTGTCCAAGCTCGACGCCATGCTCGCCTTCTGCGAAACCGCCGCCTGCCGCCGCCAGCACATCCTGGCCCACTTCAGCGAACAGAGCGCCCCCTGCGGTCACTGTGACAACTGCCTCGCCCCGCCGATCACTTTCGACGCCACGCTGCCGGTGCAGAAACTGCTGTCGTGCATCTACCGCGTCGAGCAGCGCTTCGCCGCCAGCCACGTCATCGACGTGCTGCTCGGGCGCGCCAACCAGAGCGTTACCGCCTTCGGCCACGACAAGCTTTCCACCTTCAGCATCGGGCGCGAGCTCAACCAGCGTGGCTGGCGCTCGATCATCCGTCAGCTGGTGGCCAAGAAGTTGCTGCAGGTCGACATTGCGCGCGGCCAGTCGCTGGTGTTCGGCGACGGCTGCCGCGCCATCCTCAAGGGCGAGCAGAAGATCTACCTGCGCCCGCCCGCCGACGACAAGAAGAGCCGCAGCGCCAACACCGACCGCTGGCTGCGCACCGAGCGCGAGGAGCGGCTGTGGCAGATGCTGCGACGCTGGCGCAAAAGCATGGCCGACGAGCACAACGTGCCGGCCTACGCCGTGTTCTCCGACAAGACGCTGCGCGAACTGGTGGAGAAGCGTCCCGCCAACCGCGCCGAGATCGGCCGCGTCTACGGTCTGGGCGAACTCAAGCTGGCACGTTACGGCGACGCGCTACTCGACATCCTCAACGAAGCATCGCAGAGCGACGACTGATTCCAGTACACTTGACCTCTGCCTTTCTGGCCACTGTCTTTACCATCCGGAGAACCCAACATGCCCGTCAACCTGAACCCCGTTAAGCCCGAACAGCTCGCCGCCATCGCCGGCGTCGAACTCGGCGTGGCCGAAGCCGGCATCAAGAAGGCCGACCGCAAGGACGTGCTGGTGATCCGCCTCGACAAGGGCAACACCGTCGCCGGCGTATTCACGCAGAACCGTTTCTGCGCTGCCCCGGTGCAGATCAGCAAGGCCCACCTCGACGCCGGCGTGCAAATCCGCGCGCTGGTGATCAACACCGGCAACGCCAATGCCGGTACCGGCGAAGACGGCCGCCAACGTGCGCTCGCCGTCTGCCAGGCGCTGGCCTCCGAACTCGATTGCGCCGTGGAGCAGATCCTGCCGTTCTCCACCGGCGTCATCCTCGAACCGCTGCCGGCCGACAAGATCATCGCCGCGCTGCCCAAGCGCCGCAGCGCCAACTGGGCCGAGGCCGCCGAAGCGATCATGACCACCGACACCGCGCCCAAGGCCACCAGCCGCACGCTGAATATCGACGGCCACAAGGTCGCCATCACCGGCATCTCCAAGGGCGCCGGCATGATCCACCCCAATATGGCCACCATGCTGGGCTTCATCGCCACCGACGCCGCCATCACCCGGCCGATGATCAACCAACTGGTCAAGGAAGTCGCCGACCTCACCTTCAACTGCATCTCGATCGACGGCGACACCTCCACCAACGACAGCTTCATGCTGATCTCCACCGGCAAGAGCGGCGCGCCGCTGATCGACTCGCCCCACCAGCCGGCCTACGCCCAGCTCAAGGCCGCACTGCTCGACGTTGCCACCGAACTGGCCCAGGCCATCGTGCGCGACGGCGAGGGCGCCACCAAGTTCATCACCGTCAAGGTCGAAGGCGGCCGCTCCGTCGCCGAATGCAAGGCCGTCGCCTACGCCATCGCCAAGTCGCCGCTGGTCAAGACCGCCTTCTTCGCCTCCGACCCCAACCTCGGCCGTCTGCTGTGCGCAGTCGGCTACGCCGGCGTCAACGACCTCGATGTCGACCGCATGTCGCTCTATCTCGACGACGTGCTGGTGGCCTGCAACGGAGGGCGCAATCCGGATTACAAGGAAGAAGACGGCCAGCGCGTGATGCAGCAGTCCGAGATCGGCGTGCGTGTCGAGCTCAACCGCGGCCAGGCCAGCGCCACCGTATGGACCTGCGACTTCTCCTACGACTACGTGCGCATCAACGCCGACTACCGTAGCTGAACGCGAACCAAGGTTGGCCGAAGCCTGGCCAACCCGCCAGAAATGGCATTCACCCTGAAAAAGCCGGCGAAATTGCCGGCTTTTTGCATTTTCGGCGCGGAGCCGCTGGGCCGGAAGCGACGTAGCGGGCGGGGGAGCGGGGTGGGTTGCCAAAAATGTCCATCGGGTAAGTTGTTTTTATTCAGACGCTTGCATGCTGATTTTTGCCGGGCGGCGCATTTTTTGCGGTTTTTCTGCAAAAAGGCGTTGACGGGGGTGGGGGTCGGGGCGTATAGTTCGCCTCCTCAGCTGACGACGCAAACGAAACAAGCCAGTCAGCACCGCTCTTTAACAGACAGAATAACCGATAGGTGTGAGTGCTCGGCAAAGCCGACACTTGCACTGCAAGACAGGAAGTATCTCGATATTTCTTTGATCTTGCGTGCCAAAAATTGCTATGAGATTGAACTGAAGAGTTTGATCCTGGCTCAGATTGAACGCTGGCGGCATGCTTTACACATGCAAGTCGAACGGTAAC
>NZ_FXAG01000009.1 GCF_900177275.1 Pseudogulbenkiania subflava DSM 22618 | reverse complement strand
GGGGTATCACCGGGATGAAGCCAAAATTCCCCCACGAAACACAGTAAATCATTGATTTATATGGATTTACATGAAATATGCTAGGACAGCAGATCAGGGCTTATCGTGGGGGTGGGTTTCGATGTGCAACTTGAGTTCGAACGTATTAAATATTCAGCAAAACCCATAGATTTTTTGCAGTTGTAGCGAATAAATAATGCGGTTAGCAGTCGAAGAACCGCCGTCACGCTTTCATTTATCGCGCCGGCGCTGATCCATCCAGGCCAACCAGCCTACCCGATGGGCTTGGGCGTCGTACAAAGCATGGTGCCAGGGGCGTGCCTTCGTGTGGTATTCGCAACCGCTCGGTCGAAGACCCCGGTGTCAATCAGGGGCCGCAGGTCGAACCATCCGGCTAGGTTGTTCGGCCACTCGCCATCTAACGCATCGGCCAGCAGGTCGCGATCATGCTGAGAGTCACAGGCGATCGTCACGCTGCGCGGCAGCGTGGCAAACCAGTCTCGCAACCGGGCTTGCACGTCCACCTTGCGTACGATGGCCTCCTCGATGCGGCCGAGCTGCGACCATACGGCCGATTGGACGAAGGCATTGCACTTCGATCGGTCGAAATCCTGCACTTCCAGGTACAGTTCGTGCCTGCCGTCTTCGCCAACCATGCCGATGCTGATCAGCTCACAGTCGATGAAGTCGGTGAACTCGGTGTCCAAAAAGATCAGCATCGGCATATCCAGATAGGGTCATCAGCTTGCCCCTGCCGGGGCATGGACTTGGCTCCGCCGATCACACCGGCAGTCCATGTTCTATTGCACGGATGATCCGCCGCACTTGTGCGGTGCCGATCGCCGTATCCACCAGCGTGATCGGCCGGCATTCCAGCTCGTCGTGATGGCACGTCAGCCATTCGACAGCCCGTTCCTTGCTACCCAGCGCTGTTTGCATTTCGCCCACCAGTGTCACCAAGCGTAACAGCCGCTCGCTGGCGGCTGAATCAAGCCGTCCTTCTTTGGTAAGTTGGCGTGTGAATGTTCGCTCCGCCACGCCAATGACCACGCACAGCTCCTCGAGCGGCAACCCCAAGTCTTCCTGCACGGCGGCCAAGTCCGCCGTGGACAAACCTTGGCGAATAGCAGCTACCTGCATCGCGGGCCCCGCCTTCACCAGTTCACACACCGTCCCTTGCATTCTCGTCTCCCTTCGATCATGTCGTTTTTTTTTTTTACGGCTTACCGTTTGGATCGATGGCGCGGTCCGCGCCGTTAAACAGATCCATAGTGATCTCACCCTCGTTGCCCTGCGTGTTAGGGATGACCGATTCAGATTTGCCTTGGAGTAGTTGCCACAGCTCGTCGCGACTGGCACTGAGCTGCTGTAGACGTTCGTTCAGTGTAGCAACACTCGTCTCCAGATGAGTGGCGTGCCCCTGAAGCACGTCGCGTGCCTTGCCAGCGTTCTCCGCTGCCTGCTCGCTGCGGCGTAGCTCCTTGCGGGTGGCCACCAGCTCGGCACCGGTACGGGCCGCGTCCTGGTAGGCGTGAGTCAGCTCGTTCTGCTTCACGATCAGCGTCTGGTTCAGCGTACGCAGTTCGGCCTGCAGCTGCTGCACCTGCTGTTCGTGCCGGCGCTGCTCCTGCTCGCGCTGCTCCTTGACCGACTCGCGGTAGTGTTCGAGCGCTTCGCGCGCGTGGCGGTGCTTGTCTTCGAGCGATTGCCGATGTGCTGCGTTTTCGGCCAGTCGCTCCTTGAGGTCGGCTACCTGTTGTTCGAGTTGGGCATTCAACAGTGTGGCGGCCTGCTGTGCTTGGCGGGTTTGCTCGTGCGCCGCTTGCTCGGTCTGCAGGGTGGCTTCGGTACGCTGCAAGTGGCTGCTGAGCCCTTCTATTTCCTGTTTCAGCTTGGCCACCGCCTTGTCGTGCTGCGCGAGCTGCTCGACATGGCGAGCTTGAAGCTCGCTGACGCGCGCCTCGGCCTCTTCGTGCAGCCGTGCGGCGAGCCGCCCGACCAGGTCCTGGATGGCCTCACTGACGGCGACGCCGCGGCCGAAGCCGGCGCCTTCCTCCTCCTCGAGCTCTTTCAGATAGCGGTGGATCGTGGTCTTCGAGCCGGTATTGCCTAGCTCGGCGCGCACCGCGTCGATTGAGGGGTTGATGCCTTGTGCCAGCAAGGCATCACGCGCTTTTTGGACTTCGGACTTGTAGATGCCGGCTCTGGCCATGATGCCACCTCTGACTCGAATTTCGTACTGTGGTACGTACCATGTAAATACATACCAATAGCCCGGCAATTTCAAGGTGATTCTGGCACAAAATAAGGCGTGATAATCAGGACTTATCACGCCTTAGCCTAAAAACTACCTGGCTCCCCACCGCATGGCGGTGTACTGCCTAGTTCGTAACTATGTCACATGGTCGAATACCAGCCCGATCCCGATACGCCTCCATCCAGTGTTCCGATAGCCTGACGGGTATCGCCATCGGCGATGTGGACACAGCCGCAGTAGCTGCACCGCATGGCACCAGCCGCTTCTTCGACCCTCTTCTGGGCATCTATGCTGAGCCTCATCAACTGGCCCACCGACAACGCACTTTGCCGATTCGCTCCGCCACCGGAACAGCTCCGCGGACAATGGGCATGCATAGCTATTTCTCCAGTCGGGCCATCAAGCGCCGCACTATCTCCATGGTATTGGCGAGAGCGCTCGCTTCATCGCAGTTCAGCCACTCCAGATACTGCTCAGCCCATGTCTTGGGCAACGAGTCTGGCAAGGGTGGACTCGCTGGCGCCGAGGCACCGATTACCGGCTGCCAGTAAAACGTCAGCCCATGGCTCGACGCATCCTGCAAAAAAATACTCGGGTTAAGCATCTGATCCTTGATCACCTCGTATTTCATGTGGATGCCGGTTAGCCAGCGGGCTACCCATACTTCCTCGCCCATGTCGGGCAATCGCTTGGACGACTTGATCCAGCCGTCAGCCGCTGCCCAGTCAGAGTGCTCAAATTTATAGCCCATGGATGCCGCTTTTCCTGCTTATTGCGAAAGGTCATGAATGCCTGCGGTTAGCTCCTTACCGATGAGATCGGTCAAGGGCTGGGCCACACGGAGCACTTCCAGTAGCTCAAGGAAGGTATTAGCGACCAGTGTGGCAAACAAGGAACTCTGACCAAAAATCTCAATGTAATATAACGGTTTACCTTTCTGCAGGGCGCGGTCAAAAGCACGGTACAGGCAAATGCTGGACTGGGCCCACCCCGTTTCCGGCTCCGTCGTCAGTTCCAGGCCGTAGCCATTGGCGACGATATTGGTGTGTGCATCCGCATGTTCTGGGTAAATCTCGATGGGGCATGCAATTTCCACCAAGGTCCCATTTTTCAGTGCATAGCATTCGTTATGGTTGACGACAGTAGTGATGGCTGTTTCGTTCATTACGTGTTCTTTCGTCTTGATTGGTTAAAGCGGCTATGCCGTTTTGACACTCTGTTTTCGGGACGGAGTCATGCCGAATTGGGCGAGGTCCATGTGGTTAGTCAACAGCGAGCTGAAAATCGTCTACCTGTACTCACTCTCGTGCCAGCACATCGATGATCGGGCATGAGGTCTCGCCATCGCCCGCATGGCACTGTTGTACCAGCCCGCCCAAGACATCCCGCATGGCGGCCAGGTCGGCGATCTTCTGTTCGATCAGCGCCAGCTTACGGAGAGCCAGTGCCTGCGTTTCCGCACAGGCGCACCCCCCATTCAACTGAAGGAGCCCGCTGACTTCGGTCAGCGTGAAGCCCAGTGCTTGTGCCCGCTTGATGAAGCGTATCCGTTTCACCTGATCTGTCGTGTAGCGCCGATGACCTCCCTGCGGCTTGGCAGGTTCATCCAGCAGACCACGCCGCTGGTAATAACGGATCGTCTCGACATTGACTCCTGCCGCATCCGCCAACTTGCCGATCGTCAGGTCTGCTACCATCAAAATACCCCTTGATTCCGTACCTTAGTACGGAATTTATAGTAACACTATCAAGGTGAGTTTGAAGGAAACAGGCATGGCACCGAGCAATGGGAAAGGTCCCCTCATCGCCGGGGTACTGGCCGCTATCGGTGGGTCGGTGTGCTGCATCGGGCCGCTCGTGCTGCTGGCGCTGGGCATCGGCGGGACGTGGGTCGGCAGCCTGACGGCGATGGAACCGTACCGGCCCATTTTCATCGGGTTGACGCTGCTGTTTCTCGGGCTCGCCTGGCGCAGGCTCTATCAGATGCCGCGGGCCTGCGACCCGAAGACGCCTTGCGCTAATCCACGCACGATCAGACGGCAGCGGCTCACATTCTGGATTATCTCCGTGTTGCTGCTCGGCCTACTCGCCGTGCCGTCCTTGGTACCGCTGTTCTACTGAAAGGAGCTTCCCATGCTCAATCGTCTGACTGCTGCACTTATTGCCCTTCCCGTTGCAGCATTGGCCGCGCCCCCGAAGACCGTCACGCTCGAGGTGAAGAACATGACGTGCAGTCTCTGCCCCATCACGGTCAAAAAGTCACTGGAGAAGGTGTCCGGGGTGAGTGACGTCAAAGTGGATAGCGACAAGAAGACGGCCATCGTGACCTTCGACCCCGACAAGACCCAGCCGGAGGTGCTGACCAGAGCGACCACGAACGCGGGCTATCCCTCCACCCTGCAGAAGTGAGACTGCGATGAGTGCTATCGTTCTCGAATCCGTGCTGACCTGCCCCCACTGTGGCTTCGCCAAACGAGAAACCATGCCCATGGAGGCCTGCCAGTTCTTCTACGAGTGCAGCAGCTGCAAGGCCTTGCTACGCCCCCATCCGGGTGACTGCTGTGTGTTCTGTTCGTTCGGCTCGGTGAAATGTCCGCCGATCCAGGCGCAGCGCGGGTGCTGTGGGTAGTTGTCAAACCACGCCGCCGGCACCCCGAGCCATCTTTGATAACGGCAAGGCGGATGAAACAGCCGGCGGCGTCCGAACTATGAGTCGGTATCCCCGGCGGGAATGGCATCACAGGAGGAAGGATGCACGAGGATGCTGCAGGAACGTCCACGGCAACATTTCTCGTCAAGAACCGCACCAGGTCATTATTCGTCTGGAAATTGGCCCAGCAATAAACGAACCAGCTCTGCTGCCGGGATTCCACCAAGCCAGCTTGGCTGGACGCCTTGAGCTGGAAGGATATCGTCGCTCGTTATCGCAGGCTCAGACCCTGAAGGGCACCTCGAAAAACTCCAGTTCATGGCATGATGGAGACATGCCCCTTCGGACCGTTCTCGCATGATCAAGAACAGCCTTTTTGCCGGACAAGAACGAGAAGCCAAGCTCGACAGGCTCGGAGATGTACTGCGTACCCTGCAAGAGCATGTCGACTTTGCCGCCTTGGCCGCCGAGATCGACCGTGCCGCACCTCGCCCCAGTCGTGAACGAGGTGGACGCCCGCCGTTTCCCACCGAACTGATGGTGAGGATCCTGCTGATTCAGCAACTGTTCAATCTCAGTGACGAACAGATGGAATTCCAGCTGCTGGATCGCCTGAGCTTTCAGCGTTTCGTCGGCTTGCGTGACAGCAGCCAGATCCCGGATCGCACCACAATCTGGATCTTCAAGGAACGCCTGATCGCCGCCAACGCCAGCGAAACCATCTTTGCTGCCGTTAATCGGCAGCTCAATTAGCATGGCTATATCGCCCGCGGTGGCCAGATGATCAATGCCAGCATCGTCCCCGTGCCGCGCCAGGGGATTACCGCCGAAGAGAAAGAGCTCGTTCAGCAGCAGGCCACTCCGGCCGACTGGCCGCCAGCCAAGCGTCGGCAGAAAGACACCAACGCCAAATGGACCAAGAAGCATGGCAAGTCCTACTTCGGCTATAAGCTATCCGCCAGCACCGACAAGCGCTACAAGCTGATCCGGCGCATCGTGGTTGCCACTGCCAGCGAGCACGACACCCTACACTTCGAGGCGGTGCTCGATCCGGGCAATACGGCCCGTGATGTCTGGGCCGACAAAGGCTACGTCGGTCAGCAGCGTGAAGCCCGCCTGACCGGCCAGAGCTGGCGTCTTCACATCCAGCGCAAAGCCCAGAAAAAGTGCCCGCTGTCCGAGTGCCGGGAAGGGAGAAACCGCCGCATCGCCAAGACCCGCGCCCGTATTGAGCATGTCTTTGGCGCCCTCGAACAGCAAGGCGGCAAGGTCCTGCGCAGCATTGGTCTGGCCAGCGCGACCTTGCATCTGAACTGGAAGGTGGCCAGCTACAACCTGCGCCGGCTGTGCTTCCTGAAAACGGCAGGCGTGACGGCCTTAACGCCCAAATGGCGCCTGCGGTGGCTCAAATGGCCACCGGGGCGCAAAAATTAAGCAATAACTGGTGCTAAAACGCATTGGCCTTGCCTCAAGTGGCGGGTTTGTACGTCACGCTCCGCCAAGAATTGGATAATTCGAGGTGCCCAACAGTCTATTCAAACAGAGCTACATTTTTTTGTTATTGCCTACTCATCTAAGACGCAGTTGATGCTTCTTATTCAGCAGTACAAGGTACGCTCAGAAAGTATGAATACAAGCGCTCTGAAGACCAATCTCTGGAACTGAGGGGAAAAACACCCTAAGCTCAATATGGCATAGTGCTATTAAATACGACGTTTTTTGGGCGGGCGACAACCGTTATGTGGCACCGGCGTTACGTCAGAGATACTGATTATGCTGAAACCTTGCTTATTAAGCGAACGGACAGCAGATTCACGACCTGGGCCAGGGCCTCTGATACGAACAGCGAGGTTTTTCACACCATATTCTTTGGCAACGTTACCGGCATGTTCGGCCGCAATTTGCGCAGCAAAGGACGTGCTCTTACGCGAACCCTTAAAGCCAACGCTGCCAGAAGTTGCCCAAGACAGTGCATTGCCGTGTCTATCGGTGATCGTAATGATCGTGTTGTTGAATGATGCATGTACGTGCACAACCCCATCGCTTATCATCTTACGAATTTTTTTACTTACTCGAACAGTCGACTTTGATTTAGCCATTATCTGTATTCCATTATATTTTGCATGGGCGTACCTATTGTAATATTATACGCCAATCTAGATGTATTTAACGGAGTTGAATGACCATCAAGAATTGATATATAAAAATCATCTATCGCATCAAAATAGTCCAGCTCGCCATATTTTACTCACCAAACTATGTCAATGGTGAACATGGCTACTGCCACTAAATTTCTCTCCACAGACGCTTACTTCGCGGGTTGCATTGCATAGTTTTTTGGCGCAATTTTATGTAGCCTACTAAACTCGCTTGATGGCAATGGTTGCATTTGTCCCTCCGAAACCAAAGGAGTTGGAAATGGCGACATCAATTTTCATTTTTCGCGCCTCATTTGCGCAGCAATCAAGATCACACAATTTGTCCTGATTAAAGATGTTGATGGTAGGAGGTGAAACCTGATTGTAAACAGCAAGAGTTGAAAATACTGACTCAATACCACCAGCCGCACCTAACAAATGCCCTGTCATTGACTTGGTCGAATTAATAACCAACCTCTTTGCGTGGCCATCAAATGCACGTTTGAGTGCAATAGTTTCCGCCCTGTCACCGAGTGGCGTTGAAGTACCGTGAGCGTTGACATACTGTACGTCCTGTGGATTCAGTCGAGCATTATGCAATGCGTTGTTAATACATCGCGCTGCTCCATCTCCATTTTCGCAAGGAGCCGTCATGTGGCTTGCGTCAGCACTCATTCCGAAACCAGCCAACTCGGCATATATTTTGGCGCCACGCGCTTTGGCATGCTCGTATTCTTCAAGTACCACGACCCCAGCTCCCTCTCCTAGTACGAAACCATCACGATCCCTATCCCAAGGACGACTTGCCGTTTTCGGGTCATCATTGCGAGTAGAGAGTGCACGTGCAGCACTGAACCCACCAATTCCCAGCGGGGAAATAGTACATTCAGCCCCGCCAGCTATCATGATGTCAACGTCACCATATTCGATTAAGCGACCGGCATCACCAATGCAGTGCGTGCCTGTCGAGCAAGCGCTGACTAACGCGATACTAGGCCCTTTAAATCCATACATGATCGATAGGTTGCCTGATATCATATTTATGATTGAACCAGGAACAAAGAATGGAGAGATTTTTCGTACCCCAGCCGCTACGAATTCATCACGAGTGGTTTCAATCATAGGCAAACCACCAATACCGGAACCAATCGATACACCAATACGTTCGGCATTGAATGGTTGAGCTTCAATCCCAGCATCTTTGATCGCCTGAATGCCCGCAGCCATACCGTAATGGATAAAAGTATCCATGCGGCGGGCATCTTTCGTTGATAAGTACTGGGTGATATCAAAATCTTTGACTTCACCTGCAATCTGCACCGGAAGAGCGGAAGTGTCGAAACGTGTTATCCGATCAATCCCGGATTGCCCAGCAAGTATATTTTGCCAGGCTTGTTCGACAGTATTGCCGACTGGGGAAATAATCCCCAATCCGGTTATTACAACTCTGCGACGTGCCAATTTATTCTCCAATCAGGGTAAGATAAGTGATATTCATAGAAAACTCTGAAAAATATTTTCTCTTGCGATTAATGAGGCTCTCAATGACTTAGCAAAAATTGACGATCTTGCCAGTCAAAATCTCTGGAATTTTGAACGCTTTCACTAATCGATAAACCATTAAAACTCAAGCAATACAGCTCCCCAAGTGAAACCTCCGCCAACACCAACAAACATGACTTTCTGTCCTCGCTGAATGCGCCCATCACGAACCGCTACATCAAGAGCTAAGGGTATGGATGCAGAGGATGTATTACCATGACGATCAACTGTCACAATGACATTCTCCATTGGAAGCCCGAGTTTCTTTGCTGTCGATTCAATAATTCTGGTATTCGCTTGGTGAGGAATTAGCCAGTCAACGTCAATTGATGAAAGTCCTGCCATTTCAAGACACTCAATAGCCACGTCGGCTAATGCGTTGACCGCAAACTTGAATACAGCTGGCCCATCCATGCGCAAAAATGGATCACCGATAATTTTTCCATTGCTGACATTGCCTGGGGCTGATAATATTTTATGATACGAGCCATCAGCATGTGACGCAGTAGCAATAATGCCTGGATTCTCGGAAGCTTCGAGAACAACCGCGCCGGCACCATCACCAAATAGTACGCATGTAGCACGATCCTCCCAGTCTAGAGTCCGTGAAAATACTTCGGCACCTACCACTAGAACTTTTTTATGACTGCCAGAACGAATAAATTTTTCCGCGATGCTTAAAGCGTAAACAAAGCCACTGCATACAGCCTGAACATCGAAAGCCATAGCTCCATGATTACCAAGTTTTGCCTGTAGTAGGCAGGCGGTACTTGGGAAGATAAAATCTGGCGTCGAGGTCGCAAGAATGATCAGGTCAAGTTCTCCAGAATGAATTCCTGCCGAGAGCAACGCTCGATGGCTTGCCTCTAGTGCCAGGTCACTAGATGTACAGCCTATCTCTGCTAGGTGACGTGACTTTATACCCGTTCGAGAGACGATCCACTCGTCAGTAGTATCGATACCTCGTCGAATAAGTGAATAATTACTTACGGGTTGCCCTGGTAGATAACTACCTACCCCGGTGATGCAAGCAAACATAACAATGCGCCCTCTTGGAATCGGTAATGGAGTTATTTCAAATAGTGTCATCCAGCGCCACCGGCACAAGGCAGTCGATTTCACCCGGCGCAGCATTTTCACCTTCGAACGAGTGGTCGGCGTCCTGTTGGCTACTTTGATGCGCTCCCTCCAGGTCGAACTGGATCAGTTCTTCGCCAATGCCTCCCTTCCAGATGGGCGGATGGCACGCAAGTGGCTGAACGCCTCCGCGTTTACCGAACTCAACCAACAGATCGTGGCCGAGGTGCCAACCCACGCTCGATGGCACGGCGACCGCTTCCTGGCGGCCGATTCCACCACCCTGAAACTCCCCGCAACTCACCCCGATACGCGCTCGGAGGAGAAGGGGTTCAACTGCTATCACCACCCCAACGGGGTCTACAGCCTGGCACGCGGCGCCGGTTTATGCGACACCGCAACCGGCCTGATGCGGCGCGCCGACATCGCCGCCGACGCCAAAGGGTAGCGCGAGATGCTGGTCGAACAATTGGACAGCATGAACCGCGACGACTTGTTAGTGCTGGATCGTGGCTATCCCGCCTAATGGCTGTTTGCCCTGCTCAACCAGCGTGACCGGGCCTTCTGTATGCGGCTCGCCACCTCGTTTAGCCCGCAGGTCCGTGCCTTTGTGGCCTCTGGCCACGCCTCGGCGGACGTGATCGTCCAACCGGTTAGCACTGTGGACTGCCCGGATTCCTGTAAGGATTCCTACCTGGGAACTTCAACTTCCAATGCTTTCAAGGCGTACCTTCCCCTGCAATTCAAAGCTGAAATGTGTTCTAGATGCACATATAATGTGTATATTTCGAACTAGGAACCTTATCCCAACATGGAAACCAAGACTGCTCGCCTGACGGTGCTCATTGATCCGGTCAAGAAGAAAGCCTTCGAAGAACTCTGTGCAGCACAAGATCTTACGCCGTCTCAGGTTGTTCGCCAGCTGATTCGTAACTATCTCGAACAGCATCAAGTCGAATACGCAACCAAGAGTCGTTACAATGCCAATAAGTTGATTGAGTCGAAGTGACGCAAGCTACTCTCGATCAGAACGGAGGTATCTGCTGCTGACCTTGAGGACGTTTGCTGCATGCTCACTCAAATGAACGTGACAGGATAGTGAGTCCCCGAACAGGGCTATCGTACTTGCATGTTTCAGTAATGTTGAAAATTCGTCGGCATAATCTTCGGGTTTGATGAACTCCAGGATGCCGACTTTCCAAAGCTTGGCTCTGACTCTATGGTTGGCTTCGCATATCATGACGCGTACATGCCGCTTCTTCAGCTTGCCAATCACTTCATCGAGAGTTTGCAAGCCCGTGATGTCCATAAAAGGCACCCTACGTAGCCGCAAGATCAAGATGCGAGGGTCGGTGTGAGTTTGCAGTAGGGCTCGTTCAAAGTTTTCTACAGCCCCAAAAAAGAACGGCCCGTCAATTTCGTAGACCAAAACTCCGGCCGGTAAGTTGGTCAATCCTTGATCGAGCAGTTCTCTTTTAAGCTTCTCTTCCCCCATCTGTTGTACTTCTACCGCCGCCGCCATTCGACGCAAGAACTGCAGGATTGCCAGTATTACGCCGATGTTAACAGCGACCACCAGGTCCGTGAACACGGTTAGCAGGAAAGTAATCAGCAGGATCACCACATCCGCCCGAGGGGCACGCTTAACGATATGGGTGAAGTGCTTCAGTTCGCTCATGTTGTAAGCGACCACAAAGAGGATGGCAGCAAGAGATGCAAGTGGGATGTTGGCAGCCATGGGTGCAAAGAACAGGACAATCAGCGCCAGGGTCAGCGTGTGGGTGATGCCCGCCAAGGGGCTCGTACCACCATTGCGGATGTTAGTGGCTGTCCGTGCGATGGCTCCGGTTGCCGCAAAACCGCCAAACAGGGGGGCTACGATGTTGGCCAGTCCTTGGCCAATCAGCTCCTGGTTCGAGTCGTGCCTAACCCCTGTCATCCCATCTGCAACTACGGCGGAGAGGAGCGACTCGATCGCCCCCAGCATGGCAATGGTAAACGCAGGCCCCATCAACTCAATGACGCGTTCGGGTGTCACGGAGGGAAAGGAAAAATTTGGCAAACCTTGTGGTATGCCGTCAAAGGCGCTTCCAATCGTTGCAACGCCTTTAAAGTGAAAGATCGACTGCAAAAAAGTGGCCGCCACCATGGCCACCAGCGGCCCGGGAACACGTTGCAAGCCACGGATTCGGGAGGAGAACATCACCAGCAGCAGGCTGAAAAGGGCTACCCCAGTCGTGGCAATATGCAGATGCGGCAGCGCCAGTAGTAACTGCCAAAGCTTCTCGTGGAAATGGTCGCCAGAAATCTTTGGCAGGCCCAAAAAGTCACGCCACTGTCCAACCCAAATAATGACTCCGATCCCCGTGGTAAACCCGACGATTACGGGGGCGGGTATGAATTTAATCACTCCACCTAGCTTGGCCATCCCCATCAGCACCAGCATCAGCCCGGCCATCAACGTTGCAATCTGCAGTCCATCGATGCCATACCTTGCCGTCACGCCCGACAAGATGGCAATAAATGCACCGGTAGGACCTGCGATTTGAACCCGGCTGCCCCCTAATGCAGACACCATAAAGCCGCCGATGATGGCGGTGTAGAGCCCCTGTTCAGGACGGGCGCCGGAAGCGATCGCAAAGGCCATTGCGAGCGGGAGCGCCACCACGCCGACGATGACGCCGGCAATGATGTTGGGCAATAACTTGCCCCGCCCGAATTGCCCCGCCCGTTTGGCTTCAAGAATTGTAATCATCCTGCCCCGCAACAGTTTTGTCACACTTAGTCATGTGCATGCTATGTATTTTAAACACATACAGTATTATAATACAATTATAACAAAATGCACTGCCAGCATGTAGATACGTCTTCGAGCCAAAGCGGAGGCGCTCCTGCGGCACAGGAGGATCTACTGATGTCCCCCATGCCGAGTCGACTCGCTGGGTAAGATGCTTGTTCGGCCGACATTGCGGCCGTTTGGTTCTGAAGGCGAACGTTCTAGTTGGCGGAAGAGGACACAAATGGACGTTGTTGTACGAGAGATGTGTGGCGCCGATTACCCGGCCTGCTTGACTTTATGGAACCGGTGCGAAGGATTGGTGCTGAGGGAGCAGGAAGGCCCTGCCTCAATACTCCGCTTTTTAAAGCGTAACCACGGGATGAGCTGGGTTGCCGTTAGCCAGGGGGGGCTGATTGGCTGCATCCTGTGTGGCCATGACGGTTTAACAGGGTATCTATATCACTTGGCCATTGATCCAATGAGCCGACGACAGGGTGTCGGCGCTGTACTTGTCAAGCATGCCATTGATCGACTCGCCAACCAAAAGGTTGCACGAGTCAAGGTTTTTGTCTCAGCCAATAATATTGCGGGACAGTTGTTCTGGGCGCAGCAAGGATTCAACAAAGGTGATAGTGTTGATATTTATAGTCAAGAAATCAGCACACGTGTGAAGTGGTGGAACAATCCGGCTAGCTGGCAATAATAATATTGTAGGCCAGGCAAGAAAGATTAAGGAAAATGAAAGACTTCGCGCTGAAAGATTTTATTAGTGCAATGATTAAAAACCAAAGCGCACCAGGGGCGCCTTTTGTTTTTGAACACAATGATTCATTGTCTTTGCATTTTGACCTGTGTGCGATACAGAGTCAGATGTCATTTAAAGAACCAGACCGATTGGTGCTAAGTTATACAAGAACAATGATGGGCTTTTTGCTGCTCAATGCCTCCCCAAAACGAATAGGCATGATCGGACTGGGAGGTGGCTCGATGCCTAAGTATTGTTACCGGCACCTTCCCGATTGCCATGTCACGATCGCCGAGATTAATCCTGATGTAATTGCGTTGCGTGAAAAGTTTCAGGTGCCGCCCAATAATAGTCGCTTTGAAGTGCTCTGCATGGATGGGGCGGCCTATGTACACCATCAGAGCGGTTCGCTGGATGTGTTGATTGTCGACGGTTTCGAGGGGAGTTGTGTTCCGTCTCAGCTTAGCAGTCAGTCATTCTACGACGACTGCTATGAATGCCTTGAAGACGGCGGCGTTATGGTGGCGAATCTTTGCAGGGAGGATGCAAAATTTAGCGCCTATGTTGAGCGAATCAGAAAGTCTTTCGAAGGGGCTGTTACAATCGTTCTTTCGGAGGATTGCTTCAATAGGGTTATATTTGCCAGAAAAGGGAGTGGGTTGTTTTTGAATGAAGAAGCCCTGATCGAGCGTGCGGAGAAGCTGGAAATGATGCATGACCTTCGCTTCCTGTATATTGCCAAACAGATAATCCGGAACAAGTCGATCAATCTCTCCGTCGTGCAGTAATAGTATTTTGCTCAATACCGTCCAACCCATTAAGGTCGTTATCAGATTAGTATGAGTGCCGATTCCCAGCTTTACAAGATAACAATAACAGGAATGCTAGATAAATGCTGGTTTCCCTACGCTCTTGCCAGGAAAGCCTTTCATGATGGGTTCATCTTGGCGGATGCACAACATGCACCAGATAGATCGGTGGTTGTTGTGAAATGCTCTGGTGATATTGCTGCTCTTCTCGACTGGCTAATACATGGGGCAATACCGGCAACCAAAATAGCGAATGCTCACAAGGTTAAGCTATCTAAGGATGAAGCCAAAACCCTTGCCGTTGAGGCGTAATTTTAAGTTCAACGTTATTTTGTATGTATATTAAGTCAAAAAACATAGCTCGCTGGGAGAAGGGCACCAAATATTACATGACCTGGATCCAGCAGGATCTCTTTGGGGATTGGTATGTTTTTAGGGTGTGGGGAGTAAAAAACTCATTGAACGGGGAGGAATGCTATGACTGGGCTGAAAACGAGGCTGCGGCAAACAGGCGGCTAGATTCACTTATGAGAATGAGATTGCGAGATGGGTATCATTTGGCAAGCCCATAAGGCACGGCGATAAACTCATACGTCCCCATTGATTGGGAGAAAATGCTGCGACAACATTCTTCAATAAATGTTATCGCAGCGAATTTTTATTTGAATTTTATTATATGCTCCTCCTCTGGGCTTGTTATTTCACTAGCTGTGCGTCAACACAGGCCAGTGCAACCATATTGATGATGCGGCGAACAGAAGAAATGGGCGTGAGGATATGAACTGGCTTCGCCATGCCCATCAGAATCGGGCCGATCGTCACGCCATCGGCCGCCGAGACCCGCAGCAGGTTGTAACTAATATTTGCGGCTTCCACGTTTGGCATGATTAAGAGGTTAGACGAGCCCTTGAGCGTCGTCTCGGGCATGATCTGCTGACGAATCGTTTCTACTAGAGCTGCGTCTCCCTGCATTTCTCCATCGACTTCCAAACCAGGCAGGGCTGTTTGGATCAACGCCAGAGCTTCACGCATCTTAGACGCAGAAATAGTTCCCAGACTGCCAAAGCTCGAGTTAGACAGCAACGCAGCTTTCGGTTCAAGACCAAACCGCTTCATTGAATCGACTGCTAGAGCAGTAATCGTGGCCAACTGTTCTGCGTTCGGGTCAGCATTGACATAAGTGTCCGTAATGAAAATGTTGCCGGCCGGCAGGATCAGTGCATTCATCGCTGCGGCAACTTTATCCTTGCCGGCGTAGCCCAGTACGGTCTCCACGATGTCAAAGTGCTGGCGATAAGAGCCATAGGTGCCACAAATCAGCGCGTCAGCCTCGCCACGGTGAACCATCAGTGCACCAATTAGTGTGCTGTTACCAATCACCCGGCGACGTGCCTGCTCTTGGCTGACGCCTTTACGCTTGGTCAGCGCATAATAATCCTTCCAGTAATCACCAAAGCGTGGATCGGATTCGTTATTGACGACTTCAAAACCCTTTCCAACTTCCAGTTTCAATCCCAGTTTGGCAATGCGCTTTCCGATCACGGCCGGACGACCAATCAAGACTGGATGGGCAAGGCCTTGCGACACTATCTCCTGCGTGGCGTGCAACACCCGTTCATCTTCGCCTTCAGCCAAGACAACGCGCTTCATGTTTTGTTTGGCGGCGGTAAAGACAGGCTTCATGAACAAATTGGTCTTGTAGACAAACTGGGCCAACTGCTCGATGTAAGCATTCATATCGGTGATTGGGCGTGAGGCGACACCAGAATCCATCGCGGCCTTGGCCACCGCCGGGGCGATCTTTACTATCAACCGTGGATCGAACGGTTTAGGTATCAGGTATTCCGGGCCAAACGACAATTGTTCGCCACCGTAAGCCGTTGCCACGACATCGTTCTGCTCTGCCATCGCGAGGTCGGCGATCGCACGCACGCAGGCCAGTTTCATTTCCTCGTTGATGGTGGTCGCACCGACGTCCAATGCTCCCCGGAAAATAAAGGGGAAGCACAGGACATTATTCACCTGGTTCGGGTAATCCGAGCGGCCAGTGCAGGTAATGGCATCGGGCCGGGCGGCCTTTGCCAGCGGCGGCAGGATTTCCGGTTCTGGGTTGGCTAGCGCCAGGATAAGGGGGTCACGGGCCATGGACTTGACCATGTCTTGGGTGACCAACTTGGGCCCGGACAGGCCGAGGAAGATGTCAGAACCGACTATCGCGTCGGCCAACTTGCGCTGGCCATTGTCCTTGATTGCATAACGCCTCTTGGACGCATCCATCGTTTCGTCGCGATTTTCAAAGATCACCCCCTTCGAATCACAGACAGTAATGTTTTCGCGCTTCACTCCCAGTGCTACCAGCAGATCCAGGCAAGCAATCGCCGCAGCGCCGGCACCGGATGTCACCAGGCGCACTTCCTCAATGTTCTTGTTGATAACGCGTAGGCCGTTAAGAACAGCGGCGCTAGTGATGATGGCGGTGCCATGCTGGTCGTCATGGAACACCGGAATGCCCATGCGCTCGCGACACTTCCTCTCGATATAAAAGCACTCCGGCGCCTTGATGTCCTCCAGATTGATGCCACCGAAGGTCGGTTCCATTGAACAGATGATGTCGACCAACTTATCCGGATCATTCTCATTCAACTCAATGTCGAACACGTCGATGCCAGCGAACTTCTTGAACAGAACGCCCTTGCCCTCCATGACCGGCTTACCGGCCAGCGGACCGATGTTGCCCAAGCCAAGAACGGCGGTACCGTTGGAGATGACGGCAACCAGATTGCCACGAGCCGTGTACTTGTAGACGTTAAGGGGATCCTCCACAACAGCATTGCAGGCGGCGGCGACGCCAGGAGAGTACGCCAAGGCAAGGTCGCGCTGAGTAGCCAGCGGCTTGGTGGGGGCGACCTGAATTTTGCCTGGGGTGGGGTATTGATGATACTCGAGCGCACTTTGGCGTATTTGCTCGTCCATTTGCAGCGACTCCTTAGGCGGCGTACTCATTTCGGCGTGTTGGTTGCCAACTGCAACGTCTCAACATCGACCGGAGAAAAGGCCCTGGCATCCAATCTGTCAGTGGTCTCGTATCTTGTTCGAAGAAAGGCTGACAACCCGTCTCTGTGACGGATGTTGCCCAGTCATTAGGTGTCAGTGACCATGGCATGCCTCTCCCGTGCATATGCACAACATTATCATGTAATGGTAATGTAAGTAGCATTGTGGACGCGTTCGATGCACAGATCAAGCGCGGCATGTTCCAATACCAATGTGGGTGTTGCCCATGCCCATCCTCGCTGGGTGAAGCGTCGACCTCCCCGGCGATGCAGTGCTCACCGTCCTTGCGAAAGAGCTATTAACTTGCATAGTATGAACATGATATGATCTGTGAACACATACATGATTAACATAGGATGTTAATTGTTTTGAGGCTTTGCATGGAAAATCGAACCTCTCGGCTGTCTGTCCTGGTCGATCCGAAAAAGAAGGCCGCTTTCGAGCAGCTGTGCATGGAAGAAGACATGACCCCTTCCCAGGTCATCCGCCGGATGATGCGCGATTTCATCGAATGCCGGCTGGGGGAGACATGGAAGGACCAGGTTTTTGCGGACGGGAAGGTGGACGGATGAGTCCCGACATTTCTTTGCGCGCCATGACCATCCGTGACATAGATGCTTGTCTTGCTCTGATGCAAAACCCAAAAACCGAGGAGTTGCGCCACTGGATAGGCATGGAGTTATGGCGATTGCTGTCGCGCAACCCCACCCTCTGCTGGATCGCCCAAGAAAATGCACACGTCATTGGCGCCGTGTTCTGTGGCCATGATGGCTGGCGTGGTTATCTATATCACCTTGAGATTGCCGCTTCTTGCCTCCGTGCGAATGTTGCTTCGTCGCTACTGAGGAAAGTGAAAGAGCAGCTGGCATCGCTCAATATTCACAAAATGCATGTTCAGATCGAACAGGAGGATGCCGCGCGCTCCTTGTTCTGGCTGGACCAGCAGTGGGAAAAACGCGAGGACATCATGGTGTTCTGTACCGAACTGCCACGGCGGGTCAAACGGTGGGCCTCATGACGTCGAAGTCGCTCCCCATTGAGGTGACCGAATCGTTGAGGGTCACTGGCGGCCGTCAGGGCGAGCACTGGACCGTGCGTCTCAATGCACTTTGCCACCAAATGAATTTGCCTTACTGGATTGTTCGGGAACGTCCCGAAGAGATCGAGTTGGTGGTACAAGGATCGCTGACAAAAATCGAAGAGCTTGGGCAGGAAATTCTTGACGGTGCTCTCGGTTTCACGCCGAAGTCTGTTTCTCTCCAGAAACAGCAGTCTTTCTTGTATTTTCTACGACGCAAGCCGGATGCTACATGAGTCACTTTCCACCTCTTCACCGATTTGCAGATTTGCTGGCGGGCAGCCTAACCGGCAAGCCTTTCCTCTATGAAGAGGGTGGCAAGCTGTCTCTCTCCTTCGATATTTCTACCGTGCAGAGTCGTATGGACCCGGCACAACCGGACAGTCTGGTTCTGGGGTATACCCGCACGATGATGGGATGCTTGCTATTCAACCCCAAACCGAGACGCATCACCATGATTGGGCTGGGCGGTGGCTCACTGGCAAAGTATTGCCATCGTTACCTGCCGGATGCAGACATTTCCATTATCGAAATCAGTCAAGAAGTTATTGGATTTCGGAATGAGTTTGCGATACCTGCCGATAGCGCACGTTTCCACATCCATTGCGGAGACGGGGCAGAGCATATCACTAACTCCTCAGCAGAGATCGATATCCTGATGGTGGATGGTTATGATATTGACGGTCAGGCAAAGTCACTGTGCACTCAGCGTTTCTATGACGATTGCTTCGACGCCTTGGATGCACAAGGGGTCATGGTTGTAAATATGTGTGGGGGCGATCGACAAATTGGGAGTTATGTCTCCCGCATACGGCACAGCTTTAATGACAATACCGTAGTTGTTCAATCGGAAGATTGCACTAACAAGATCGTCTTCGCGATGAAGGGGAATGGCCTACGTTTTTCAGAAAAGCAGTTATTAGCGCAGGCACGATATCTGGAGAAGCATCACCCGATTTCCTTGCAGACCACCGCGCGCATGCTCACGGCAAGTCTTCGCAACGGTTATTTCTTGTCTAGGCAGAAAAACCATGGCTATCAAATATCTTCGTAGACTAACCGGTCATAAGCGAGATCTGCAGGCAGATCGCCATTTAGGCTACTCCTTGGCTTTTATTGCTGGAGCAATGAATGCAGGTGGCTTTCTTGCCATAGGACAGTACACATCACATATGACGGGGATTGTCTCAAGCATGGCGGATGCAACCGCCCTGGGAGAATCATGGGTGGTGCTCGCTGGATTCGTATCTGTTCTGGCCTTCTTGGCAGGGGCGGCCACTACAGCGCTCCTGATCAACTGGGCCAAGCGGCGATCATTACGAAGCCGCTATGCGCTCAGCTTGTTGCTGGAAGCGGCTCTCCTTCTCTTGTTCGGTCTGGCTGGTGCATATTTGGCGGAGGTCCGCGAGTTCTTAGCGCCAGCGACAGTGCTGCTGCTCTGTTACATCATGGGCTTACAGAATGCCATCATTACCAAAATCTCCGGCGCCGTTATACGTACCACTCATGTCACAGGGCTATCGACCGACATCGGAATCGAACTTGGGAAACTATTCTACGTTAATCGCAAGTCCACGCCACAGCCAGCAGTACTGGCTAATCGAGACAAGTTAAAGCTGCATACTATTCTGCTAAGCAGTTTCTGCGTCGGAGGTATCGTTGGGGCGGTTGGATTCAAGAGAATAGGATTTATTGCCACGATTCCGCTGTCGGTATGGCTGATGGTTCTGGCGACAGTACCTATCCTGGATGACTTTCGTTATCGTTGGCGTCTGTTATATCGTCGTCGTTGAGATCCAAACGCAGTATGTTTATGTCGGAAATTATTCATTTCATTATTCAAATAGGTCTTGGTACTCAATTGCAATGAATCTAATCAATCCTCAAATACAGGCCTGCGCCGAAGCGATGATGAGCTTCTCACTATTTATTTCCGAACCCAAGGATATCTTGATAGTCGGTGGAAATAATAGTTTTTTACCAATATTTTGTACGCAATGCTTTCCTGATGCCATTGTCACGATGCTGGAAGTGGACAAGAACACCTTGGCAATGCGAAATGAAGAAGCTGCGTCAAGCAATCTTGACAATCTCCGCGTGATTAACGCCGATGCAGGCATCTATCTAAGCCACAAGAGCAATGCTGTCGATGCGATCCTTTTGGACGTCTATAGCAAAAAAACCGTGTCTGCACCTTTGAGGCGGCAATTTTTCTATGACGGTTGCCATTTGGCATTGCGCGAAAAAGGCATCGTAGTCGCCAACTTTACCGGAGACTTGAAACGTACTGCAGCCTGCCGTGTATATCTAAGAGATACTTTTGAACGCCAGGCCTATCGGATGCTGACGAAAGGCGGGTCAAATTTGATCTCGCTAGCGTTAAAAGGTATGCCTATGCTCGATCTACTTGATATGAAAAAAAGAGCTCAGGAAGTACAGAAGAAAATCGGGTTAGATCTGTTTTTCTATCTGGAGCAGATGCAACAGTTGTGCCAACAAAGCCAGCTACAGAATGTTCAATAAATGGTGATTGCCGGAAAGGCATGCATTTGATGGCCAAGAGTAAAGTCTGGTAGCGATCAGGCGTTTGACTGGTGGCGAAAGATAATTCATGCGACTTTTAGGGAGGCTCTGCCTCCCATTTTTTTAATTTCAAGAAATTGGTTGTTCTAGCCGGCCCGAGAGACGATGCTAAATCTGCAAGAAGCGGTATCTTCGACAAGCCCTCAGAAAAGATGAGGCATCAAACCAATACGTGGCGTGTCTCTACAAAAAATTGATGAATTCGCTCTTCAATTTGTGGGTGAATCATCTTCACTGGACGATTCCCTTTCGGGCAGACGAGTCTTGGTGTCGTACCGAATAGGCGGCAAATCAACGGACGTTCAGCATACACTTCGCATCCGTTGCCAAGGTGTGGGCAGCTCAAATTCGCAAGCGCAATCTCATGATCACGGTCGCTCTTAATTGGAAGTCTTGCCATCTCGTCAGTGGAGGTCGTTACCGGTCCGCAGCAGTCATGGCAGCCCGGTTCACACTCGAAGGACGGAATCTGTGACCGGAAGAAGCGTATTTTTTGACTATTGATTGTCATTAAATGATATCCCTTGAAAAAATAGACTAGATTTAACCTAGACTTGCGATGAATCTGGCAAGGGCCGTTAGTCCGGAGACAAGCAAAACCACTACAATTATACCGGCAATCAAGATGTGCTTGAAGTTAAGCCCCTCAATCGATTTGCGGTGATCTTTGCTTCTGCCAACCCCCGTAAGTGCACGCAATATTGTCCTTACAGAATGAAAGATATTTCCCAAGCTGACCCATAAGCTTTCCACGAGAATTCCTTGATAACTATCACATTTTACGCAGCGATAGGATTAGCACACAAAAAGCCGAAAATCTTTCCGTTATGTTTCGTAGGCCGGTATTTTGCTAGCACTGTCTTTTATTTCACCATGGCAATACCGGAAGCGTTACTGATTGGCTTTTTAAGGGTCATCAAGGCGAGCTGTGAGTCCACTCCAAGGTTGAGCCGCTGCTTCAATGTTGGAGCGAGCACTTTCAGGATCTGTACCGGCAAGGCGCTGGTGAACTTGTAATCGGCGGCTTGCGGCCCGGCCACATAGGCAACCAGCGTGCCAAAATAGTGGTCTCCGAGATAGAACACAAACGCCCCAGAGCGGCTGACCACTCGCTCCGATATCAGCCCCCCGCCCTTAGCAAAAGTCTTGAAGCGGTTGTCACCGGTACCCGTCTTGCCGCCGACCATCACATGAGCGCCATTCGGCAGATTGAAGGCTCCGGCGAGTCGACGGGCGGTCCCTTGGTCGACCACTTCAGACAGCACTTGGCGAACCAGTTGTGGAATCTCGGGCGGCAACACTCGCTCACCCTTGTTTAGGGCATTGAACAACAAGGTGTCATAGGGCGTGTTAGCGGCGAAATGCAGGCTGTCAATGTGTGAGATCGGCAAGTGTACGCCATCGTTGACGACAATTCCCATCAATGCGGCCAAGGCTGCCGGGCGGTCGGCAGAGGCTCCAATTGCCGTTGCATAGGATGGCACCAGTGAATCGAATGGGTAGCCTAGCCGTTTCCACGCTTTATGTACCTGTTTGAAGCCGTCTGCTTCCAATAATTCCTTGATGCGTTTGTCCTGTGCGTGCTTTCGCCTGCTTTTGAACAGCCACTGGTAAACCTCCTGGCGCTCCTCGACGCTGGCTCTGACGATTTCGGAATAGCCCGCGGTCGGGTGAGCACGTAGATAGGCCAAGAGCCAGAGCTCAAGCGGGTGGATCCCGGCCAAGTAACCGCGATCCTGGAGATTGAAACGTTGCGGCGAGTAGTCATCATACAATTTGGCGAGCATTTCGTGATCACCGCCGGCCGTCGGCAGGTAGGTCGACATGAAGACAACGAACTGGTCCAGACTTGCATTCGGTGCAATGCTGCGGAAAATTACCGCGAGCCGCTTCGGGCTCGGATGGATGCCTTCCATCAGGCGGGCTTCTGACTCCTCGATACTCTTGCCTTGGTATTTGTGGTAAAACGCCGACAGAAAAGTGCGACCTTCACGGTCAGCGAATCGCCGCAAATACTCTTGACGCTGCGGGTTGTCCACGTTTTCCAGCAGTTGCTCACTCGAACCGGACGCTGGCTCCATGTAGTAATGCACCACGTCACGCATGAGCCGGATGAACACCAGGTTTACCGAGCGACGCACGGCTTCACGCACGGTGAGGGTTCGGAAGTTGTCGGCTTTGTCAAAGTTCTCGAACGTATGCAACCCACCGCCGGTAAAGAAGCTTTCTCCCGGGTTGGCAGAGTATTGACGCTGCAGCGAAGCTTCCAGCATGGCTGTAAGGCTACGGTCGGAAGCCTGTGCGAGATAATCGATCACCCAACGCCTGATAATTGACTCATGTGGTTCTGCCTGGATCTTTGTCAGTGCCTCCTTGCCAAGGCTGCCGTATTGCTTGTGCAGGTCGGCGATGATTTCCAGATAGTTGAGGAGCGTGCGCAGCTTGGCAGTTGAGCCGAGGTCAAGCTTGGTGCCATCGTTGATATCGAACGGCTGGTCGAAATTGTCAGCCTGTACCCGCACCTTGTTACCTTGCGGCGTGCTTTCAATCAACGTAAAGCTGTAGGTAACACCGTGCGGGTCGCCGTGTTCGAGCAAGTGCTGATCATTAAGGCCGACGGAATAGGCATAGTCCGGGTCACGCAACTTGATTAGCTCTGCCGTCACCTCCTGCTGCAATCTGGAGTCAAGCGTACTATTGACTGTCAGATCCAGACGATCCAGGTCGTACATCTGCGGAACGCCGAGGAGCGCGGCGAGCTTGATACGTACGGCGTTGACCCCCTTTCGTTCGATCGGAGGTTGGGTTGGCAATCGCACGCGTTCTTTCTGCTGACGGAGTGACTGCTTGAGTGCAGCGTCACGCAGCGCGGGAGTAATTACATTGTCTTTAGCCATCAAGCGCAGGTAAGAATTGGTCAGGGACTCGAGCGCCTTCATGTCACCGCTCAGGTAGTAGGACGGGCGGCGCTGCGAAATCATCAGGCTGAGCACCTCCTTGAACACCAGAGCACGCTCTTGCAACGGACCTGCAGGGTCATCGTTGAGTAGCCGGTTCACCTGTTTGAAATCCCGCCCGTACCAAGCCCAGAGCCCATCGCCGACCCCGGCGATTTCCCCGAAGCCGGCACGCGCGGCAAGTGGCACCGTATTGAGGTAATTGACCACTAGCTGCTGCCTCACGACGGTGGTGTCTTCTCCTTGCAGGTAAGCCCGTACCGAGGCCGAAACCATCTGACGCATCTTCTCTCTCGGCGAGTTGGTACGACCATCCGGCGAATGGCGGTATTTCTCGATCTGGGTAGCCAACGTGCTACCACCTGCTGGGTGGTAGCCTGAATACACTAGGTGTATCGCTTCGTCGCTTAACGCCCGGCCAAAGCGAGACCACTCAATTGCCGGATTGCGCTGAGGTGCCCCTTCGTCGAGCAAGCTGTGGTTTTCGATGTAGAGTAGCGCGTTGACCAGCGGGCGCGGCAAGGACTGGAAGTTGGGGTAAATACGCTGCGGAGCGTACGAAGCATAGATAGGCAAATGGTGGCTATCGATTAGCTTAAGCCCGGCCTGATCTTTTTCACGATAGGGCATGAACAGGCCCTGGTCGAACAGTTGCGCCATGCAGGAGGACTGCTGTGCCTGGGCCGCCACGGTAAAGCCCCGCGCCTGCAACCGTTCCACATAGTTCGGCAGGTTGGCGTAGCCGAGGCGCTGATCATACGGTCCGCCCCTCGTAGGGTAGCGGATTGAGTTGCTCTTCCCGGGGGCGACTTGAAAGGTCAGCTCTTGACCCAGACGGGTAAGAAATTTCGCCTGCCACCGCGAACTGTGGAATTCGTCGAGCACCAGAAAGACAACGATTGGTATCGTTACCAACAGGGTAACGGAGACTACTCGTTTTGCGGAAATTGATGATGGTTTCTGTACCTGCAGCTCTTCTTCTGAGGCGGCCATGGTTAGGATTCACCGTTGCTAGACTGATCAAGACTGCTTCGCAGCAGTACGCTACGCACTCCTGCGGCGGCTTCCCATCCCCCTTTGCAGCCAGTGTATCCAAGTTCAGGTTCGGTTATGCGTGCGTACGCAGCAGTACTCAATATTAAGAATAGAAGGTCTTTTGCAGTCGTCAGTCTCGTCGCGACTGGTTGCAAATAATGGTAACTGTATTATCATTTAAATTGCATGTATGGCCAATCGTATGATTGATCCATGATCCAGAATCTACCGCTCACACACCCATGGCAACGGGATTCGGCATGCGGCTTACGCCGACTCCTAACCCACCCGGTTACAGCGAAAACCGGAGATAAGCAGAAGATGATATGCAATTAGTCGATTGGTGGTCAGGCCTTCTGCCGCTGGACTGGATGCTGGTTGTCCTGACCGTTTGGTTGGCCATTGGAACGTTCGGTGTGCTTGCCTTACATCGATTTGCGCTGGTGGCAAAGGTGTTCTTCCCAATGGGGGCTGCCGCGTCGCTGGTACTTTGTGTGGCGGCGGCCAGCGCAATGGGAGGGGCTGCCGAAGTCGCCGAGTTACCGTTCGGCTTGCCTGGACTAAATTTCCATCTTCGGTTGGATAGCCTGTCAGCGCTGTTCCTGATGGTGTTAGGGGGAGTGACAACAGGTGTTTCACTGTTTGCCGCCGGTTATTTTCGCAAGGGAGAAGGCACACCACCAGGCCTACTGTGTCTTCAGTACCACCTATTTCTTGCCAGTATGGCGTTGGTGGTTTTGGCTGACGACGCCTATGTCTTCATGGTGATGTGGGAGACGATGGCGCTATCGTCATTCTTTCTGGTCACCGCCAATCATCGCATCGCCGAAATACGGCAGGCTGGCTATCTCTATCTACTACTGGCACACGTTGGTGCTATCGCGATTCTCCTGTGCTTCGGGGTCTTACAGGCCAATAGTGGTGACTACACCTTCAACAACATGCGCGCACAGCATCTGTCGCCTTTTTGGGCCTCCATAGCATTCTTGCTGGCGCTATTCGGTTTCGGTGCAAAGGCAGGCATCTTGCCACTGCATGTCTGGCTACCGGAAGCGCACCCGGCTGCGCCATCCCCGGTTTCCGCATTGATGAGTGGGGTGATGTTGAAGACAGCCGTTTACGGCCTGTTGCGTGTGACTTTTGACCTGTTGTCCGTTCAGTTGTGGTGGTGGGGGGTATTGCTGCTGAGTGTCGGACTGCTTACCGCGCTGTTCGGGGTGGTGTTCAGTGCGGTGCAGGTCGATATGAAGCGTTTGTTGGCCTACTCGTCGATCGAGAACATCGGCCTGATCATGGTCGGCATGGGCCTCAGTCTGCTGTTCTATGCGTATCACATGTCCGCCTTGGCTGCGCTGGCACTGGCTGCTGCCCTCTATCATGTGGCTAGCCACGCGGCCTTCAAAAGCCTGTTGTTTGTCTGTACGGGTTCAGTGCTGCACGCGACCGGAGAGCGTAACCTCGGGCGACTCGGAGGGCTGATCCGTTACACGCCTTGGGTAGCATGGTTGTCGTTGATTGGCGCACTGGCCAGCGCCGGCTTGCCTCCACTCGGCGGGTTTGTTTCCGAATGGCTACTGCTGCAAAGCTTCCTGTTCACCCCCGGGCTTCCAAATAGTTTCCTCAACATGCTGATTCCGGTGGTTGCCGCTGCCATTGCGCTGATCGCGGCGTTGGCCGGATACACCATGGTCAAGTTTTTTGGCGTGATCTTCCTGGGGCGGCCACGTGAAGAAAAGTTGGCGCAGGCACATGATGCCGGTACGTTGGAGAAAATAGGCATGCTGTGGCTTGTTGCCATCTCCATATTGCTTGGGCTTATGCCTTCACAGATCTTAAAGGCAATCAGCCCTGTAATAAAACAACTCAGCTTATTCGACCTCTCGCCATCTATTGCGGCTAACGCATGGTGGCTCTTGGCTCCGATTTCCGTTGCGCGAGCCAGTTATGGACCGGTTATTTTCCTACTAGGGGTGGCTGCGAGCTGCACGCTCGCCTACATATTAGTCCGCTTGTTCTATCATGGTCGGTTACGTCGATCGGCTCCATGGGACTGTGGTTACCCCTTGCAGAACGCACGTATGCAAGATACCGCGGAAGGCTTTGGGCAACCGATTCGGCAGATATTTGAGCCGTTCTTCCGCATGGAGCGTGAGTTACCGTCACCATTTGATGCCCAGCCACGTTACCGGGTCTTGGTCGAAGACCCTCTTTGGTACTGGTTATATCTTCCGATTGCGCGCTGGGTCGAGCGCATTTCACAGTGGGTGGGAATGCTTCAGAAGGGCCGGATTGCGGTTTACCTGCTGTACAGCTTCCTCACTTTGGTTGCGCTGCTTCTAATGGCAAAACAATGAACCAATATGGAATGCTGTCTCAGTTGCTCGATGTGGTTATGGCTTTGTTGCTTGCACCACTCCTGACCGGCTGGCTGAACCAATGGCGCGCATTACTGCAGAATCGTAGCGCTCCGGACTTGATACAGCCATACAAGGTGCTGCATAAGCTTTTTTTCAAAGAGTCGGTGATCGCCGATCATGCTTCACCGTTGTTTCGTATGGTGCCTTACCTGGTATTTGGCTGTATGACGCTGGCCAGCGCCATTATCCCGATGCTGTCAACCGACCTTCCTCTCGCACCGGCGGCAGATGCGATTGCCTTGGTTGGTTTGTTCGCTATTGCTCGCACGTTCATCTCTCTCGCGGCAATGGACATTGGTACGGCGTTTGGGTCACTGGGAGCGAGGCGAGAAATGCTGATAGGGTTTCTAGCCGAGCCGGCCTTGCTGACTGTCCTATTTACTTCATCGTTGATCACGCGCTCAACGTCCTTGACCAGTATGGTCACGAGCATGAGTCACAATAGTTTTGCCATCTATCCCAGTCTTGCTTTTGCTGGTATCGCATTTGTGATGGTTTCACTGGCAGAAAATGCCCGTATCCCGGTCGACAACCCGGCTACCCATCTAGAACTGACCATGATTCATGAAGCACTAATACTTGAATATTCCGGCCGCCATCTTGCCTTAATGGAATGGGCGGCAAGCCTGAAACTATTTGCTTATTCCTGCATTGGCTTGGCGATCTTCTTTCCATGGGGTGTGTCGACAAGTGCTTCACCGCTTGCCTTGATGATGGCGTTGCCAGTGCTGGTCGTGAAGCTTGCCATTGGTGGCGCACTGGTTGCCGTGATTGAAACACTGAGCGCCAAGATGCGCATCTTTCGCGTGCCGGAATTCCTCGCCACAGCTTTTATGCTTGCCGTGATGGGGATGCTGGTTCATTTCCTGTTAGGGGCGTAATCATGCCAAACTTGGTCGGTCAACTGATCAATCTGCTGGCTTCAATCCTGCTGATTCTGTCTTTCGCCATGCTGTCCCAGCGGCGCATTCTGTCGCTCATCCGCCTATTCACATTTCAGGGCGTCACACTGGTCGCGGCAACGATATTGCTGGGTTATTCGACAAATCAACCTCATTTGTATTACTCGGCAGCGCTGACTCAGGTATTGAAGGTCATGGTAATACCTACCTTGCTACACCGGCTGATTAATCATCTGAACGTGAGATGGGATACGGAAACTTTGATCAACATTCCGACCACTATGATGATCGGCATCATCCTGGTGATCTTTTCCTTCAATCTGGCAGCGCCAATATCCAGCTTATCCACATCCATTGCGCGCAGCACGCTGGGGATCGCACTGGCCTGTGTATTGCTCTCGTTCATGATGATGATAACTCGTGCGAAAGCGGTTCCTCAAGTAATCGGATTCCTGTCGATGGAAAATGGCCTTTTCTTCTCGGCCACAGCCGCCGTATATGGCATGCCGATGGTCGTTGAGCTAGGGATTGCCCTTGATGTTCTAATGGGTATTCTGATTCTTGGTGTGTTCATGTTTCAAATTCGTGAGCGCTTCGACAGCCTGGACATTAGCCATCTGGAGAAATTGAAGGAAGATTAAGATGAATTGGCTGCTACTGATGCTTATCATTCCTTTTGCCGGTGCAGGCGTACTCGCACTATATGGCGGACGTGAGCGCGCACCCGAAGTAAATTCAGCTTTCAGCTTTGCAACCTTTATTGCGGCCGCGATGCTTACCTCCAAGGTCATTGCCGATGGTCCCCTTTATGCGCTTGAGCGGCAGTTCTTCATCGATCCTCTCAATGTTTTCCTGGTTACATTGACCGCTTTTGTTGCATGGACCACGTCACTTTTCTCCGGCCCTTACATGCGCATTGAAAGCGACCACGGCAAGATGACTCCACGCCGCATGCGGCTCTATCATAGCATGTACCAATTGTTTACCTGCGCCATGCTGTTGGCACTTACCACCAATAATATGGGGCTCTTGTGGGTAGCGATGGAGGGGGCAACACTTGCCACGGTGCTATTGGTGAGCATATATCGTACCGCCGCGAGCCTGGAAGCGGCCTGGAAGTATTTCATCCTGTGTGGTGTTGGTATCGCCCAAGCACTGTTTGGCACTATCCTTCTATACTTGGCGGCCGACCGTGTGATTGGTGCGGGTACAGGAGCGTTGCTCTGGACCAACTTGGAACAAGTAAAAACACACATGGAGCCGACCATCCTGTCCTTGGCCTTCGTGTTCCTGCTGGTCGGCTATGGCACCAAGGTTGGCTTGGTTCCCCTGCATAACTGGTTGCCCGACGCCCATGCGGAAGGCCCGACCCCCATCTCCGCCGTACTGTCTGGCCTATTGTTGAACGTCGCACTCTATGCCGTTCTGCGCTGCAAGGTACTGGTAGATGGCGCCCTTCAAAACCACATGGCCGGCAACATGATGATTGGGTTTGGCCTGCTGTCGGTATTGATTGCGGCATTCTTCCTCTCGCGGCAAAAAGACGTCAAACGTATGTTTGCCTATTCGTCTATCGAGCACATGGGCCTCATCACGTTTGCGTTTGGAATCGGAGGCCCCATCGCCAACTTCGCAGGGCTATTGCACATGACCGTTCACTCGCTAATCAAGTCGGCCATCTTCTTTGCCGTTGGCCATGCTGTGCAGAAGGCGGGCACGCAGACAATGAGCCGGATTACGGGGCTTCTGAGCATCAGCCCCACGGTCGGTTGGGGCTTGATGCTGGGCTCCCTGGCCATTCTTGGCATGCCACCGTTCGGCGTGTTTGCCAGCGAATTTTTGATCCTGACCACCGCCATGCGCGAATTACCTTGGGCGACGCCGCTCCTGTTACTCGCCCTCGGTGTCGCCTTCGCGGCGGTTTTCCAACGGGTGCAGCCGATGGTATTCGGTGAAACTACAGCAAAGCCACTCCAACACCCCCCTGCACTGATCCCCGTATTCATGCATCTGGGGCTGGGGTTAATGCTCGGCCTTTATATACCGCCCTACTTGGTTGCGTGGTATCAACAAGCCGCACGCATGATTGGAGGCTAAGTGATGAAACTGTGCGGAGTCGAAGGGCAGTTTGAACGGTTACCGGCGCCGCTGCCTATGTGGCGCGCATCAGTCGATTTGAAACAATGGGTTGGTGCCGCAATGGCAGTGAAGGAAACAGGGGGGCGGTTACTGTCGGTCTGGGGAACTGACCAACGCTCACGGGACGGACACTTCGTAATCTCTGCGGCCTACGCCGTTCAGGAAGGCCTGGTTTGGCTAGCATTGCCCCTAGGGGAGAGTGAAACGGGTTTCCCCGATCTTTCCACCGTATTTCCGGCCGCGTCCCGTATGCAGCGCGCAATGGCGGATCTGCTCGGGGTGCATGCCACGGGGGTGTCCGATACTCGACCGTGGTTACGCCACAATGCTTGGCCAGCCAACTACTTTCCACTGCACGAGGGGGCGACGGGAGATGAACATTTTCCTGAGTATCCCGCCGAAGAATATGCATTCACGCAGGTCGAGGGTGATGGCGTACACGAGATCCCAGTAGGTCCGGTACATGCAGGCATCATCGAACCAGGACATTTCCGCTTCTCCGTCGTTGGGGAAAAAGTTCTACGTTTGGAGGAGCGCCTCGGTTACACCCACAAAGGGGTGGAGAAACGGTTCGAACAGACCCCGCCCTTGCTGGGACATCGTCTTGCCGGGCGCATCTCGGGTGATTCCACCGTCGCCTATGCGTGGGCCTACTGCATGGCGCTGGAGTCGGTTGTCGGAGTCAAGACGACAGAATCAATTCAGTGGGTTCGCGCGTTGCTGCTGGAACGGGAACGGATAGCAAATCATTTGGGGGATCTCGGCGCGCTCGGTAACGATGCAGGGTTTGCTTTTGGACTCTCCCAGTTCTCCTTGCTGAAAGAGACGTGGCTTCGACAAAACAAGAAGCTATTCGGGCATCGGTTCATGATGGATTGCATCGTACCAGGTGGCGCCGATGTCTCATTCAGCAAGGCCTCTCACGACGAATTGTTACGTCAATGTGATGAAGTCGAACGAGACGTGCATTTGTTGCATTCTATTTACGAAGAGCATGGCGGACTACAGGATCGCTTCATTGGCGCAGGCCGGGTTCCTCCATCGTTAGCGGCGGAACTGGGGGTATGTGGCCTTGCGGGAAGAGCCAGCGCTCAATCCTATGATTTGCGCGCCGACCAGCCGTGGTTGCCATATGACCAACTCGATGTACAAATGGTCACCCACCGCAATGGCGATGTCGCCGCACGTGCCATCACTCGATTTGAAGAAATTTATGAATCTCTACGGCTGATCCGGAAAATCTGCGAACACCTACCTCAAATCATGCATCAGACGAAGCATGAGTTTGCCCATTTGCATGGTTATGGAATAGGCTGGGTAGAAGGATGGCGCGGCGACGTTCTGATTGCACTCGAACTCTATAATGGGGAAATCCGGAGATGTCATTGCCATGATCCGTCCTGGCACAACTGGCCAGCACTGGAACACGCCATTATCGGTAACATCGTGCCTGATTTTCCGCTCATCAACAAATCGTTCAATCTCAGTTACTCGGGACATGACCTCTGATGTGGTACGTTCTCAAACAAATCGGTCGCATTGGTATCCGTAGCGAGGATCCGCCCGAAGTCGACAATACCCTCCGTGTTGAGGCTGAGCACATTCAGTCCGCAATCCTTCAAATCATCGGCCAAGCACTGATGATCCGCCAAGTGGATGCCGGCTCATGCAATGGTTGCGAACTAGAGATTCAAGCACTTAACAACCCCTGCTACAACATCGAAGGTTTGGGCATCAAGTTCGTGGCCAGTCCACGACATGCCGATATGCTGTTGGTGACTGGTCCGGTCTCGCGTCACATGGAGACAGCTTTACGCCGAACCTACGAGGCGATACCCGAACCCAAATTGGTGGTTGCCATTGGTGATTGTGGTTGCAACGGTGGCATATTCGGAGAGAGCTATGCATCGTGCGGAGGCGTATCGAATGTTTTACCTGTCGATGTCGCCGTGCCAGGTTGCCCACCTGAACCGATTGAGATTTTGCGAGGGATTTTAACCGCAGTGCAGCGCCGTCCCCCTGATCAATCTAAGAGAAATCGGCTCATGGATGGCCAGTTCTCACCTAGATACAACTAGCGCACAGTTATTGGTTTCCTGTGCTCATATTTTCCCCGCTCGGGAATCGATGGCTTACTAGTTTCGTATCTTTTCCCAATAATATGAGCCATTACATGGCTGACTCGAACGAGATGGATAATGTCACCCCCTATGAAGCCCTTTTTATGTCCAAGACGATGAATAATTGAGCTCGATTTTGTGTAATCGACTGGCGTATGCATGGCTAACCTCCAGCTCGGAACTCCATGACATCTGTTGGCCATTTTCCAATCGGCACGTGTCGGATTTATTCTAAGCCACCGTTGATGAAAAGCAGGAGCTTCTGGATCTAGCCAAAAAAGCCAAGCAGGGGATTGAGGATTGCTACTACCCGGTTGGCCAGTCGGGACACCGTGTAGGCGTTCATCGAACACCTCCTTTTCTTTACCCGGCGCAGCACGAAAGCTGCTTCACGTCCTTGCTGAAAGTTTGCGCCGCGAGCTTCAGACCTTCGACCGTCGTCAGGTAGGGAAACAACTGGTCAGCCAGTTCCTGCACCGTCATTCGGTTGCGGATGGCGAGCACCGCCGTCTGGATCAGCTCGCCCGCCTCCGGGGCCACAGCCTGTACGCCGATGAGTCGTCCGCTTCCTTCCTCGATGACCAGCTTGATAAAGCCGCGTGTGTCGAAGTTGGCTAATTTTGCCCATCCCCCAAAAATGTAAAATCAGCGAATGGAGTAGGATTGGCTGTTGGATTACCGTCTTTTCAGGGGGTGGGGGGTCAATGCCGCGAAATTAAGCCAAGCCGAGCTGGTTTCGCGGTAAAATGTCAACATTAATTCAAAGACTTAATACCCAAAAGCGATGAACACCTCGGCCCCTATATTCCCAATCGATCTATAAAATTACTCAAACCATAGCTTCCGAGGATTTTATTCATCGCCATCGCCGTAAAGAAGTCGACTTCACCCGCCGCAGCCTCTTTACCTTCGAACGCGTCGTCGGCGTTTTGCTGACCACCTTGATGCGCTCACTCCAGGTCGAACTGGATCAATTCTTCGCCCATACCGACCTTCCGGATGGCCGGATCGCTCGAGACGACGCGTTTCGCATGGCGCGCAAGAAGCTGAAGGCTTCCGCATTTACCGAGCTCAACCAGCTCATCGTCGCCGACGCACCCACCACGGCACGATGGCACGGCTATCGCGTTCTGGCCGCCGATTCCACCACCCTGATGCTGCCGGCCACACACCCCGATACGCGCTCGGAAGACAAGGGGTTCAATTGCTATCACTATCCGGGCGGGCTTTACAGCCTGGCACGCGGCGCGGGTTTGTGCGATACCGCCACCGGCCTGATGCTGCGCGCCGACATCGCGTCGGACGCAAAAGGCGAGCGCGACATGCTGGTCGAGCAGCTGGAGCAGGTGAAATGCGACGACCTGCTGGTCCTGGATCGTGGCTACCCGGCCTACTGGTTGTTTGCCCTGCTCAACCAACGTGGCCATACCTTCTGCATGCGGCTCACCACCTCATTCAACACGGCGGTCAAAAGCTTTGTCGCCTCCGGTCGCGTCTCCGCAATCGTGGCCATCAATCCCGGCAAGGAGCAACATCCGACCTTCAAACAGCACGACTTGCCGATCAAACCCTTCTCGCTTCGGCTGGTTCGTGTTCTGCTGCCCAGTGGGCAGATCGAGGTGCTGGCAACCAATCTGCTGGACGACACGGCCTATCCCGCCGCCGACTTCGCCGAGTTGTATCATCGCCGCTGGCGAATCGAGGAAGCCTTCCGCCATCTCAAATCCCGGCTGAAGCTGGAGCAATTTGGTGGCGAAACCCCGCTGGCAATTCGGCAGGAATTCCACGCTACCATTCTGCTACACAACCTGGCGACACTGGCCGCCATGGACGCCCTGTCGCAACGGGGAGAGACGGAAATACATACCTTCAGCGTCAACCTGACGCACGCCAGCCACCTGATTCGCCTGCACTTGCCACGTTTGCTGGCCAGTCCGGAACAGCGCACCTCGCTATGCCAACTTCTGCTGGTGCTCATCGCCAAGAAGATCACCCGCCGCCGGCTTGGGCGATGCGGCACGCTACGCAAGCCGGATCGAGAGAAACCTCACCCACACCGGGCCTATAAGTAATTGTTCCGATAATGGAATCGCTTAATTTCGCGGCATTGGGATCCCCCTCCCATTCTTTTGCACGCCAAGCGAGGCCACAATTCTCCGCCGCGCCTCTCTCTGCATTGTCAAAGCAAGCGGAACGCCAGAATGGCAACGATGGTCGGTGGGATTGCTGCGACAAGCAACCCCATCGGATGAATCGCCTCATCCTCAAAGTTGCCACGCAGGATCGCCACACCGGCGGGGTTCGGCGCATTGGCGATGATCGTCAACCCTCCCCCCGTGACGGCCCCCGTCACCAGCGCATACTTGAACGAGTCGGACAATCCCTCGACCAGTGAGCCAAGATAGGTCAGCGCGGCATTATCTGTGATCGCCGTCAAAAACGTCGCGCCAAAGAATACGGCATCGCTGCTCATCGCCAACAATACCGGCCGCAGCCACCACTGCTGCTGCCCGCCCAGCACCACCAGCCCCGCCAGAAAGAAGGCGACCAGTAAACCTTCACGCAGGATCAAACGATCCTGGTAATCCTGGTAGGCATGTGCAACCCCCAGGAAAAACAGGAACAGGCCGAGGAAAGCGGCGGGATGGTGGGCAAAGGCGACCACCCCCACCAGAAAGAGCAGATGCAACGCGACCATGATCGCCGGTACGCTGTTGTCTTCAGAAGCATCGCGGCCGGATGAAACCCGCGACAACTCCTGCCGGAACAGCCACGTCGCACTCAAGGCGTTGACGATGACGGCGATGGCGGCTTTCCAGCCCAAAGCGGTGATCATGAACCAGATATCCCACCCCCATTTACCGGCCACCATGAGGACCGGTGGCGCCGCGAAGGGCGTCAGGGTACCGCCGATGGATATATTGACAAACAAGACCCCCAGCGTGGTGTAGCGGAGCCGGGTCGACAGCCCCTTGGAAAAGTAGCTATCGCGCAGGATCAAGGCCGCGAGGGTCATGGCCGCGGGCTCGGTGATGAACGAACCCAGCAAGGGAACCAGGGCGAGAATCGCGAAATAGAACGCCATTGAACTAGGCAACGGAATGAACTGGGCGACTGTACGTACGCAGAACCTGGCGAACTGCAAGATAGGCTTGGTCCCGGCGATCACCATGATGGCGAAGACGAACATGGGCTCCGTAAAGTTACGCGAATCCAGGTACTGGGTTGCCGCTGCGCGGCCCTCGACGGCGAACATGCACAAGATCAGGATCATGGCCCAGAAGCCGAACACGACTTCGACTTCGCCCAGCAGATGCCACAGCCCGGCGTGGGTGGGGCGGGTATGTGCCAGCCGCTCAAAAAACTTGGTCGAGAACGTATGCAGGATGGCAACGGCGAATAGCATTGCGCCGATGATCTGGATGATGCTAGGTGTCACAGACTCCCCCTTTGGATGTCGAATTGAAATAGTTCATTAATCCAATGCCTGGTGCTTGTTGTTTCAGAGGACCAGATGGTCATGACGAGACTTTAGCAGTTGCTTGCTCATCGAAGCTGGACGTCAGCTTTGCCATGAGTCGGCAGAGCGCTGTTTTTTTAAAAAACGGGGGCCGAAGCCCCCCAAGGTCGCTTGTTGCTACTGCTCTGTTTGCCCTTGGCCTCGCGGCCCAGAGTGAAATGGTTACCGCAACAGCAACACCGGAACCGGTGCCGTGCGGATCATGTTGGTCGTTGTGCTGCCGATCAGCAGGTGGCGGATACGGGAATGGCCGTAGGCGCCCATCACCAGCATGTCCAAGTCGAACGCACGCAGATAGGTACTGAGTACCATCTCGGCTTCGCCCGCGATCAGGGCGGTGGTGACGTTAACGCCTCCCTGCATCAGTATCGTGCCAGCCCAGCCCAGCGTCTCCTGGTTGGCCGGGGTTTCAGCCCCAGCCATGACCACGTGACATGCCAGTCCTTTGAATAGCGGGCTCGCCGCGATCATCTCGACCCCCTTGCGGGTGGAGGTGCTGCCGTCGAAGGCGATCATCGCCGACTGTGGCGCGTTGAACGTTTCAGGTGCAACGAGAATCGGACGGTGCAGCGCGCGGATGGCACGTTCCAGATTGCTGCCGATGTGGTCCGGTGCCAACTCGGCGGCTTCGCCACGCCGGCCAAGCACGAACAACCGGACATTCGGTTCCATCTCTGACAGCGTTTCCAGCAATCCCCCATGGCACTGACGAGCATCAGATGTCATGTAACCGGCAGTTGCAACCTGGATTTTCCCCGCTTCCAGCAAGCGTCTACCCTGCTCCTGGGCCAACTTGCTCCGCTGTTCATCAAGGCTGGCCAGTTCCGCAAGGAGCGCATCCTGCGCCCCCAGGCCGATGCTGCCGGAATAGTCCTTGGTGCCACTCACCGCCATGCGCTGATCCAGTACGTGCAGCAAATGCAGTGGCGCTATCAGGCGAGCGGCCGCCCAGGCGGCGTACTGACATACGCTGGACTGATAGCGGGAATGATCAATGCATGCCAAGACTCGTGTCGTCATGGTTATCTCCTCAGTGGCCGCCCATCAGGCGTTCAACGGCATCCGGTTTATCGTGTACGGCAAACTTGTCCACCATGGTTGCACTGGCTTCGTTCAAGCCTAGAATCACCACCTCGGCGCCTTCCCGGCGGTACTTGAGCACAATGCGGTCAAGGGCGCTGATTGCCGAAATGTCCCAGAAATGGGCGTGGCTGACATCGACGATGACCTTGTCGATCGCCTCTTTGAAGTCAAAGGCTGCCGAAAAGCGGTCAGTCGAGGCAAAGAATACCTGGCCGGTCACGGTGTAACGTCGGCACCGTCCTTCGTCTTCCAGTGCCGAGCCGATATGGAGAATCCGGCCAACCTTCTGGGCGAAGAACAGTCCACTCAGCAACACGCCGACCAAAACACCCTTGGCCAGGTCATGCGTGGCCACCACCACCACGACGGTTGCGGCCATCACAATGCTAGAACTGAGCGGGTGGGTACGCAGGTTGCGCAGCGACTCCCAACTGAAGGTGCCGATCGACACCATGATCATCACGGCCACCAGCGCCGCCATCGGGATCTGCTTTACCCACGGGCCAAGAAATACCACCATGATCAACAGCACCACGCCCGCGACCAACGTCGACAGACGACCGCGGCCACCTGATTTCACGTTGATCACCGATTGGCCGATCATGGCGCAACCGGCCATGCCACCCAGCATGCCGGAGGCAATGTTGGCGATCCCCTGGCCCATCGCCTCGCGGTTCTTGTCACTTGGGGTGTCGGTAAAATCGTCCACGATGGTGGCCGTCATCATCGATTCCAGCAGACCGACCACCGCCAAGGTTGCGGAATACGGGAAAATGATCGCCAGTGTCTCGAGGTTAAGCGGCACGTTGGGCAGCAGCAACACCGGCAAACTATCCGGCAGCGCTCCCATATCACCTACCGTACGGATGTCGAGGCCCAGTGCCATCGAGACGGCGGTCAGCACAATGATGCAGATCAGCGGCGAGGGAACGGCTTTCGTAAGAAGTGGAAACAGATAGATGATGCCCAAGCCCGCCGCGGTCATCGCATAGACCACCCACGGGACGTTAGTCAGCTCCGGCAACTGTGCCATGAAGATCAGTATCCCCAATGCATTGATGAATCCGGTCACCACCGAGCGAGAGACAAAGCGCATCAGGGAACCAAGCTTTAACACCCCGGCGAGGATTTGCAGCAGGCCGGTCAGCAGCGTGGCCGCCAGCAGGTATTGCAGGCCGTGGTCCTTGACCAGTGTCACCATCACCAGCGCCATCGCCCCGGTGGCTGCCGAAATCATGCCCGGGCGGCCGCCGGCAAAGGCGATAACCACGGCGATGCAGAACGACGCGTACAGGCCGATCTTGGGATCGACCCCGGCGATGATCGAGAACGCAATGGCTTCGGGGATCAGCGCGAGCGCGACGACCAGACCGGCCAAGACGTCGCCGCGAATATTGGAAAACCACTCCTGGCGTAAGTGACTGACAGACATATCTTCTCCATTTGAATGGCCTGGGCCATGGATTGTTGGGATTGCCTGTTGAACCGACATGCCGAAAAGGCGTGCAGCATAGCCCCATCGATACGGTGAACCGTACATTGGGCAGCACAACAGTGACCGCTCAGCGGTCTGAAGCAACGACAAATGACAAACAAGGGGGTGTCCGAAAGGGACGGACGTGCGAATTCGCCTACCGGAACGGTAGGGAAATCAAGAGAGGGGTAAGGCAGCGAACTACATCGGACTGTAGATTCTGTGGCTGAATAGTTTACGAAAGAGCACGGAGTCTAACTGCTAAGCTACATAAGGTCAAAAAAGAATCGCATCAACTCAGGGATATGCATCGGCTACTGGGAGAGCTCATGCAAACCATGGACCGAATCGAAAGAGAAACCAGTGCGATCACATTTCCCGATTTGTAGAACTGGCTTGGTCAGAATGCTCATGCGCTAGCCTCAACATCCCCACCTTGGTAATCAGCCTTGATAGCCTTGGGTTGCACGGCGACTCACAGTACAGTTGTAACCTCTCCTCATCGATAACACCGAGCCAGCACTTCCGGCGGCACCCCCAGAAAATAGGCTAATCTAAGCAACCACATCAGCAAAATGGTGCGCCAAATGCCGCGCGTTTCCCAACGCCGTCCGGAAGTCACCACGGTCGATCGCAGGCACAACGGTGGCGATATGCGCTTGAGGAGGACCGATAGTTCGATATCCTCCATCAACGGCTGTTCCGGGACGCCTCCGATCTCAGCGAATACATCACGTCGAACGAACATTGCCTGATCGCCGGTCGCGATACCCGTTAATCGGGAACGCCAGTTCATCATGTGGGCGATGAGTCTCAGCATGCCTGGCCGGCCTGCAATATGCACGTCAAAGCGCCCCCAGACCTGGCCGCTCTTGGTAAGCGCCGCCAAAATCAGCCGGTCTGCCCGACTGGGCAGAAGCGTATCGGCATGCAGAAACAGGAGCACTTCACCTTCGGCCGCGGCGGCGCCAGCATTCATTTGGTTCGCCCGGCCGCAGGGTGAGTGCAGCAGCCGATCCACCCATGGCACTGCGAGAGCCACGGTGTCGTCACGGCTCCCGCCATCGACCACGATCACCTCCGCACCGTGAAAGCGTAATTCCTGCAGCGCCGACAACGTATGTTCAATTCGTTCGGCCTCGTTCAGGGTGGGCACGATGATTGATAGATGTTTCATACTCCCCACCTCTGCCAAGCATGGTAATGCTCGGCCCAGGCCAGCAGTCTCTGCGGGACGTGCGCTCGCCGCCATTCGCCAGCCGCGTGTTTATTGGCCTCGGCCAAGGTCGGATAAGGATGGATCGTGCTGAGGATCTTGTTTAGCCCGAGTCCATGCTGCATCGCCAGTACGAATTCGGCGAGCAGTTCGCCGGCCTGAGCGCCGACGATGACCACGCCGAGGATGCGGTCCTTGCCGGGCGGCGTCAGCACCTTGATGAAGCCTGCCGCAGCCTCATCCGCAATCGCCCGGTCCAAGTCTTCGATGTTGTAGCGTGTCACTTCGTAAGCGATGCCTTGTTCGCACGCCTCCTGCTCGGACAACCCGACCTTGGCAATCTCCGGGTCGGTGAACGTGACCCAAGGTATCGCCGAATAATCGACCTTGAAGCGTTTGAAACGTCCGAACAGGGCATTGATGCTCGCGTACCAGGCTTGATGGGCAGCGGTATGGGTGAATTGGTAAGGCCCGGCTACGTCACCGCAGGCGTAAATACTGGGATACAGAGTCTGTAAATAGGCGTCGGTTTCGATGGTCTTGCGCCCGGTCATCGGAATACCCAACTCCTCCAGGCCGAAACCTTCCGTTCGCGCTTGCCGGCCAACTGCACACAGAACGACGTCGAATTCGATCGCGACGTCCTCGTTTTCGTGCCGCAGCCACATCCGCTTGCTGTTGCCGTTGCATTCAACTCGCAACGTCCGATGGTCGGTCAGAACCGACACACCATCGCGTTCAAGTGCCGCGCGCGCGTATTGTGAAACCTCTTCGTCCTCGCGCTTCAGCAGGCGCGCCTCCTTTACGACCTGGGTGACCTGGCTGCCGAAACGGGCGAAAGCCTGCGCCAGCTCGCAGCCGATCGGCCCTCCGCCGAGCACGACCAGACGACCGGGCCGCTCGGTCAGCGACCATAAGGTCTCCGAGGTGAGAAAACCCACTTCCTGCAGTCCGGGAATGGTGGGTACGACCGGGCGCGAGCCAGTGGCGAGCACGATCGCGCGGCTCGTGAGCGTGCGACCGTTGACCTCGACCTGCCATGGCGAAGTGATGTTCGCATGCCCGTGGATGACCTCGACGCCCAGTTGCCGGTAACGTTCGACCGAATCATGCGGCTCCACGGTTTTGACCACCCGGGCGACCCGGCCCATAACCTCGGCAAAATCGAATTTCGTTTCGACGGCTTGGATGCCTAGCGCTGAGGCATTGCGGCATTGGTGCAGGAACTTGGCGGAGCGGATCAGCGCCTTGGACGGCACACAGCCATAATTCAGACAGTCCCCGCCCATCTTGTGACATTCGATCAATGTCACCTTGGCCTTGGTCGCTGCACCGATATAAGCAGAAACCAGGCCAGCGGCACCACCGCCTATCACGATCAGATTGCGGTCGAAGCGGCGCGGCTTGCTCCATCTGCGATAGACATGCTGCTGCCGGAACCAGGATAGTGTCTTGCGAGCCAGTAACGGCAATATGCCAAGCGCGGCAAAGGACAGCAGCACGCCAGGCGACAGGATCCCGCGCACGCTGGAGAGCGTTGCCAACTGGGTGCCGGCGTTCACGTATGCCAGCGTTCCCGCCAGCATGCCGATCTGGCTCACCCAGTAGAATGTCCAGGCTCGGATCGGCAATAGGCCGGCCACCAGGTTGACCAGGAAAAACGGAAACAGCGGCACTAGCCGCAAGGCGAACAGGTAGAACGGCCCTTCGCGCGCAAAGCCCTGTTCGACCACCGCCAGCTTGGTACCGAACCGTTGCCGCACGCTGTCGCGAAACAAGTAGCGCGCCAGCAAAAACGCCAACAAGGCGCCGATGCTGGAGGCGAAAGACACCAACAGCGTGCCTTCCACCAGACCGAACAGCGCGCCGCCGGCCAGCGTCAGCACGGCAGCGCCAGGCAGGGACAGGCCGGTGACTGCCACATAGAGTGCTACATACAGTAGCGGCGTTAGCCATGGATGTCGGCCAAAAAACGTCCGGAATGTTGCTTGACTGGCTTTGAGGTAATCGAGGCTCAGATAATGGCCGAGATCCAGCCACCAAAAGGCGGCCAGCAGAGCCAGCAGCACAATCAACAAGGCGAGCTTGGTCGGCTTCATCCAACGTGCTCCCGATTCTCCAGGGCGCCGCCGCAGCTGCTGCCCTGTCCCGCCGTGCAGCCGTAGCAGTGGTCGGCCACCACGATAGGCTGTCCGACCAGGTCCTGCCCCAGCAAGTCGAGCAAGTGCGGATGGGGGACGCCATGCCATTTCATCGGCAAGTGCAGCATCTGGTTGAAGTCACAGTCGTACAGGAACCCTTGCCAATCAACGCTGATGAGGCGGCGGCACATCACATTGTCCAGGTTGGCCGGGCAATAGTGGTCGCGCAGCAGTTGCATGTAACCGGCAAACTGCCCCTTGGAAACCAGCGTGCTGCCGAAGCGCTGGATCGGCATGTTGGCGAGTACGAACAGCTGGTTGAACAGGATGCCGAAGTGCTCGGACAGCTCATGCCGATAGGCCGCCTGCAGCTTCGATTGATCCGGCGGCAACACCGGGCCTTGCGGGTTGTAGACCAGGTTGAGCGCAAGCCCGCTGCCGGGCCGGGCGTAACCGCGTGCGTTGAGTTCTTGCAGTGCCGCGATGCTCTTGTCGAACACGCCGTTGCCGCGCTGACGGTCGACGTTGTCTTTTTCGTAACACGGCATCGAGGCGACCACTTCTACCTGTTCGCGCGCCAGGAAATCGGCCAGATCCTCCTGGCCCGGCTCGAACAGGATGGTCAGGTTGCAGCGGTCGATCACCTTGACCCCGAGCGCGCGCGCGTGGCGTACCAAATCACGGAAATGCGGATTGAGCTCCGGTGCGCCGCCGGTCAGGTCGAGCGTGGTCAGCCGGCGCGCTTTGAGCACGGCCAGCACCAGTTCCACAGTGTCCCGGTTCATCATTTCGGTGCGGTTCGGGCCGGCGTTCACGTGGCAGTGCACGCAAGTCTGGTTGCACTTGTAGCCCAGGTTGACCTGCAAGGTGTCTAGCGTGGTGCGGCGGATGGCGGGAAAGTCAGTTTTCTGCAGCAGTGGCAGCGTGGCATGCATTCAGTGTGCTCCTCTCTTTGTTCTTTGTTACAGCGTGCGCACGGCCAGCGTTGCCAGCCAAGCGAGCACGGCGGCCAACGGCAGGGTGGCTAACCAGGACAGCACGATGTTGTTCACCGTCGACCAATCGATGCTGCGAGCGCCCGCACCGACGCCCGCGATCGCGCCGACTGCGACATGGGTGGTGGACACCGGCAGGCCGAGCTTGCTGGCAAGCAGCACCAAGGCCGCGGTGATCAGGTTAGCGGTCAGACCCTGCGCGCTATCCATCCGCGTCACACGCTGGCTCATCGTGACGGCAACCCGACGGGCGTAGAGCAGCCCACCGGCCGCCATGATCGCGGCGATCGCCAGCACCGAGACCGACGCCTGGAACAGATGCGAGGCCAGCAGCAAGGCGGCCAGCTTCGGCGTGTCGTTCACCCCGCGGGCAAAACAGATCAGCGCGCCGGACAGGGTGTGCACCTGATCGGCCAGGCGGGCGAGCGAGAAGCGCGCCATCGGCTGTGGCAGCGTGTCGCACTGCGCTTGCGGCGCGATGATGAGACCCGGCGCGGCAGCTTGCATCAGCACGGCGCCGTTTTCCGCCGGCTCCGCCAGCGAAACGGGCGGCAGCACGCACGCGCAGTGGTTCTGCATCGCTCGCCGGCGCGCCAAGGGATAGATCACCAGGCCGAGCGCGGCGGCGATCAGCGGGCTCGTCACCAGCGGCAACAAGAAACTGCCTGCCAGTTTGGCGTAATGGATCTCGCCGCCGTGCTGGCCGAGCGCCGCTCCGATCAAGCCGCCGATCAGCGCATGGGTGGTGGAAATCGGCAAGCCGGCGCGGGTGGCGATGAATACCGTCAATGCCGTGCCGGCGCCGACACTCGCAAGGAACAGCGGTGCGCTGGCGACGGCATCGGGCACCAGTCCCTTACCGGAGAACTGCTGTACCAGAGTGTCGGCCAGCAGCAGCGACACCGCGCTGCCGGCCACCGTGGCCACGGTAGCGAGAATGAGCGCGCTACGATAACTCAAGGTATCCGAGCCCCAAACGGTGGCGAATCCCTTGAAGTTGTCGTTGGCGCCGTTACTGAAAGCCACGAGCAAGGCGGCGCCTATCAACAGATATTCCATTTCGTCTTCCTTTGGCCGCTAAGGTGTGGCCCGTTCAGCAGCAGGCGCTGCTGACGGGCACGGACTCCCGGCTGAATGGCAGAGTGCTCCCGCATCCTTCGAACAGGCCGTAGTGCTGCGTGAAGTCGCCGATGAAGTCGAAGTGCGGGCCGAAGCGGCTGTCGTGCAGCATGCGCCAAGTATTGCCGCACACGGGGAACACGCGACCAGCCTCGATGTCATGATGCTTGTCGAGCATGAAGCGGTGCGGGTGGTGGGGCACCGTGCCGCGATAGATCACCGCCTGCCCGTAGTCCTCGCAGGCGTTTTCTAGTCCGTCCAGCTTGAACAGGCGGTAGGTGGCCGAATAAAAGCGGATGCTCCCTGCTTTTTCGGCCAGTTGCGCATCGTCAATCACCAGCGGGCGGTCCGTCACCAGGCGCGGGTCGGCAAAGCCGTGGCGCTGGGCCAGCCGGAGAAAGTCGTTCCAGTACAGCGCCCCGCCCAGGCATTCGCCGTACAGTACCGGGTCGTTGCGCACCGACTCGGGCACACGCCGGTCGGCGTAGACGTCGGAGAAATAGAATTCCCCGCCCGGTTTCAGCAGCCGATAGACTTCGCGCAGCACCGCCTGCTTGTCCGGCGACAGGTTGACCACGCAGTTCGAGACGATCACGTCGAAGCTGGCGCTCGCAAGACCGATCTCGTCGAGACTCTCGATGTAGCCTTGTGCAAACGACACGTTGTCAAAGCCGAACAGCTCGCTGTGGTAGGCATGGTGGCGTTCGGCGACGGCGAGCTGTTCTTCGGTCATGTCCACCCCGAGCACGTGACCGTGTTCGCCCACAAGCTGCGCCAGCACATAGACATCGCGCCCGGCGCCACAGCCCAGGTCGAGCACGCGGCAGCCTTCCAGCAGCGGCGGGCACACCAGGCCGCAGCCGTAGTAGCGGGCGGTCACTTCGGGATGGACCCTGGCCAGGAGCGGCTTCAGCCATGCGGGCGTTAGCGAGGGGTCACAACAGGCGGAAGTTTTCAGGTCGTCGGAGTGTTGCAACTGGTGGCCGTAGTAATCTTTGACGATATCGTGCATGACTCAACTTCCCTTGGAATCGGACGGGTATGCACCTTGGTCGCCACCCGGCGCGGTTTGCTTACACCGAGGTCGTGATGACTCCACCCGGTGACACCCAAGCAGCGGGCAGCCGCCGCAGATCCGCCGGTTCGTCGACGTCGTGCAGCATGGAGCCTTGCCGCAGCGACCAACCCAGCCTCGCGATGCGGCAAGTGGTATCGAACGCGACGGTATCGGTACTCCAGGCAATGTCGGAGAACAGCAGCGGGTGATAGCGGTTGAGCCCGAGCAAGGCGTAGCCGCCGTCGACGGTGGGATACAGCACCGCATCGTGCCGGCGCAGCGCAGCGGCCGCTTCGCGCAGCAACGCCGCGCTCATTTCCACGCAATCGGTGCCGATCAGCAGCACTGTCTCGCCGCGCGCGACGGCCTGCTCTGCGGCCCGTGCAAGGCGAGCGCCCAGGTCCCCGGCTCCTTGCTCCCCTATCGCAACCGCGCTGGGCAGGGTGACACCATGCCACTCCGGGGTGTCGATAGCAGGTGTCACCCGCAGCTCGATCGGCCCTAGTTCGGCCGCCAGCGCGCTATCCACCGTGCTATCGAGCATGCGCCGCGCCAAGTTGGCGGCTCCCTCCGCATTGAGTGCCGGGATCAGGCGGGTTTTGGCAAGCCCGGGGCGCGGGGCTTTGGCGAAAATGATGGTTCTGACCGGTTGCATCGTAGGCTTCCCCTCGTAGCATTCATTCACCTGTCTCTTGATCGACAAGCAATGAGCCGTAGTCGTGCGGGAGGGCTAGGTTCTTACATCAGTGCGCACGAGCTTTGGCGATTTTGCTGGCAGGACGATTCTGGAAATCCGGGTGTAAGAAAGGGGTTGGGGTGCACGACTACTGACCGTTTCGTTTAGTCGCTGGAGAGACTGCCATGAACTGGTACGCGCACCCCGAATCCTGGTCGTTTATTCTGCGCAGGTATCTCCCGCGTCTGGCGCTCTGCAGTCTGGTTTGGGAGATCGTGCAGTTGCCGCTTTACACACTGTGGGCAGCGCCGCGCGTGGGGTGGATCGCTTTTGCGGTCGCGCATTGCACCGTGGGCGATGTCATGATCGGAGCGACGGTCTTGATCCTCGCCATGATCCTGAGCGGCGCCGGTGAGCCCGTCAACTGGCCGAGGACAAAGCTCAATGTGATAACGGTTGTTCTTGCGGTTACCTATTCGCTGCTGAGCGAGCGAGTCAATCTGGCCAGCGGGAGTTGGGCGTATTCCGCATGGATGCCGGTATTGCCCGTGATCGAAGTGGGGCTGGCACCGCTGCTGCAGTGGGTCATCGTGCCTATTGCGACTTGGTGGTGGGCAAACCGACAGCCGCCAGCCTAAGCCAGTCGTCTCGGATAAGCCGGCCCACACGCCACGCCAGCCCCTCGGTCAGGATGGTTATTCTTGCAGCTCTCGGCGCTTTTGCTCGTATTCTTCCTGATTGATTTCCCCGCGCGCATAGCGTTTCTGCAAGATTTCGAGCGCTGAGCCCCGTCGAAGTCCGCGGCCGGCCAGCAGCCAGATCAGCGCGATGATGCCGAACACGGCAAGACCCCAGAACAGGATCATGAAGATCCAGCCGAATCCCATTCCCCAACTTGCGCCACAACCCCAGGACATCATCACAACCTCCTATTCCTACTCCATTCACCTGATACCTTCATAGCTCGGCATCACAGAAAGGCCGTGATCCAGCTCAAAACCTTGCATGGCCATGCAAGCTGGGGGCGGCGAATGCTACACATCCTGCGATGGAACGCTTGGCTCCGACTCACCCTCGTCCGGCTTGTGCGCATAGGTTTTAGCGATCAGCCGCAGCATCTGCATCTGCTTACCGAAGTTGCGACAGCCAGAACACATCATCGTATGCATGTTGAGCGCCATCCGTTCCTTGATGACCAGGTGGCGTTCCAGCGATTCGGAAAGCAAGCGCGTGGCATTGAAGCAGTTCAACATCATTGGACTCCCTGAGCGAACCAGTTGTTTTCCAGGCATTCGCGCAAGCGCAAGCGCGCCCGGTGCAGCATCACGAACAGATTGCTGACAGTGATGCCAACGGCTTGGCAGATCTCCTCTTTTTCCAGCTCGACGACTTCGCGCATCATGAACACCCGAGCCTGTTGCGGCGGCAGCCGCTCGAGGCAGGCTTCGAACATCTGCCAGAACTGCTTCTGATGAAACGATGCCACTGGGTCACTCCACGGGATCGGGCGCTCATCCGGCTGCCAGAAGCCCTTGCGATCGAACAACGAGGTGAAATCTTCCCCTTCCTCTTCCTCGCGCAGCAGCCGGCTGGCATCGACTAGGCGCTGATTGCGCCGCAGGATGTCGGCGATCTTGTTTTTCAGAATCGCCAGTACCCAGGTCTTGAGCGCCGCCCTGCCACCGAACGAGCCGGCGTTCTTCAGCGCACCGATCAGTGCCTCTTGCACCGCGTCTTCTGCCGCGTGGCGATCGCCCAGTTGCAAGGTGGCGAACTTGAGCATCTGCCGGCGCAAGTCCTCGATAAAGTTGCTGTCGTGCAGGGCATCCCATGCCAGCGACGCGGCTTGGCCGTTTTCATGGCTCATTTACAGACCTCTTCTCGATTTCGTTCTTGGCCCCACTATAGGTGGAAACACATCCAATGCATTGCCGACGATGCGCGACCGTATCGCAGCCTTGAGCAGGGGGGCATCGTCACGCCCCGGCGGTCGAGTAATGCTGCTGCATGAGCTCTCGCACCGGCATCGCGCGCACCGCAGCCTCCACCGCACGCGCGATTAGCGCTTCGTCGACAACCGTTTGCAGCTCGGCTGGGGTACCACAGCGCCCTGTAGGCTCGGCCAAGAGCGCACGATCGCCGTCCACAAGCACGAATTCACCGCCGCAATTGCGGCAGTAGACATGCTCGCCCGGCAATTGCTCCCGCCTGATCGTAAGTGTCGGGCCACACATCGGGCAAGACTGCAATGGAATGCCGTCGTCACTATGGCCGCGGATATGATCGAGCTGGCCTGCTTCGCCGAGCTCGATCAGCAAGCGGCCGAAACCTTGGTCGAACTGGTGTCCCAAGTAATCTCTCACAATGCCCAGTGTGCACTCCTGCGGCATGCCGGCACGGTAAGGTCGATGGCTGGTCATCGCATCGAAGGCGTCGCATATCCCTACGATCCGGGCTTCCAACGGAATGCTTTCGGGCTTCAAGCCGCGTGGATAGCCCAAGCCGTCTGGGCGCTCGTGATGTAGGTAGACGGCGTTCTTGACCAGGCCGGCTAGTGGATGCCCCGCAAGCATGTGCATGCCCATTTCCGGGTGCGTCTTGATTACGGCGTATTCTTCGTCGCTCAAGCTAGCCGGCTTGCGTAATATGGCATCCGGTACTCCGATCTTGCCCAAATCATGCAGGAACCCGCCCAAGCTGATGCGTGCGACTTCGGTCGGTTCCAGCCCGGCGGCCTCGGCAAGCAGGCGTGCGTACTGCGAGACGCGCCACAAATGCCCGCCGGTGTACGGGTCGCGCGCCTCGACAAACCACGCCATCACCATCAGGCTCGCCAGCATCTGGCTGAAACCGATTGCCGCCTCGCCGTCCGGTTCCGGGCAATCAGCCCGATGCAGCAGCTGAACGACCCGCTCAATGAGATTCATGCTCATATGGTGACTCCTGTAAAGGGTGGTATGGCTCCGTCACATCGTGTGGCATACGATGACGGCGGATGAAACGTCGATCGATCCAGTCTTTCCAGTGCCAGACCCAGGCGCCCTCGGTGCTCCAGCTTCCCCAAGAAGCGATGGCGTGCTTGGGACCGGTCGAGATCAGATAGAGTGAGCAGGCGCGCGGGACATACGCGCGCATGGCGCCACCTTCCAGCGCGGCGCGCAGGTTGTACGCCAGTACCGGACCGGCATGCACCGCATGCACGCCGGAGCGCGCCACGGCCGCATCTTCGCGCGCACAGACGTCGCCGGCGGCGAACACGTGCGCGTGTGAACGGCTACGGTGGGCGTCGTCCACTGCGACATAGCCGTCTGGATCGAGCGCCAGTTTGGACAGCGCGAGCCAGCATGGCGCCCTGGCGCCGGTGGCGGCGACGATGCGATCCGCCGCCAAGTGTTCGCCATTGGCCAGCAGCAGTCCGCTGGCCGTTCCGGCGGCGCGCGAGCGATGCACGGCGATGCCACGAGCGACCAGCCAGCGCTCCGCCCGCGCGACGACCGCCGGCGCATGGCCTGCCAACAAGTCCGGGCCGGACGCCACCAGGTCGACTTGTGCGTCGATACCGCCCCGCACGAACCCCTGGCGCGCGGCAAACGCCAATTCGACGCCGGCGGCCCCGCCGCCGACCACGGCCAGACGAAAACCGGCACGGCTTACCGCCTGTTCGAGTACTTGCGGCCAGGCGGCAACAAAGCTGCCAAGCGGGCGCACCGGCAGCAGCCGCCGTTGCGCCGCATGCAGCCAGGAGACGTCTGTCTCACTGCCGACGTCGAGCGACAGCAGGTCGTACTCGAGATACGTGCCATCGGGCAAGACAATACAGCGGCGCTCTGCATCCAGCCCGGCCACCGGCGCCAGAATCAGCCGCGCGCCGGCCGCCCGCGCCAGTGGCTGCAGGTCGATACCGCACTGATCCAGCCGGTAGTGGCCGGCCATCCAGCCCGGCACCATGCCTGAATAAATCAGCTGCGGCTCAGGTGTCACCAGCAGGACCTCGGCCGCCCGGAGCCGGCGCATTGCCAGCGCGCGCAGTACGCCGAGATGGGCATGCCCGCCGCCGACCAGGATCAGGCGCTTCATGGCCGCCTGCCTGCCCGATTCGGGCAGGAACGATGCCGAGCGCGCATCATGGTCTTATTCATAGCCGCCATCTCTTCAATTGTTGGACTGTCTGTAGTCGTGCCATGGCCTCGCTTTCTTACAGATGGGTTGTAAGATCCGCTTCCTTCCCTGCGACTACAGTCCGAAGGTTGCTCAAACAGGAGGAGATCACATGTCGCAAGCCAGAATCGGCATCATCGGCGGTAGTGGGTTGTATCAAATGGAAGGAATCGAACAGGCGCGGGGATATGAGCTGACCACCCCATACGGCACGCCGTCCGACCGGATCGTGACCGGTGTCTTGCACGGCGCACCGGTCGCGTTTCTGGCGCGGCATGGTCGCGACCACCGCTACCTGCCAAGCGAAGTTCCATACCGCGCCAATATCTACGCACTGAAAGCGCTCGGCGTGCGCTACCTGATCTCGATTTCTGCGGTCGGCTCGCTGCAGGAACCGTTGCGCCCGCTGGATATGGTGCTGCCCGACCAGTTCATCGACCTGACCCGGCGGCGTGACAGCACTTTCTTCGGCAATGGCGCCGTCGCGCATGTTTCGATGGCTGCGCCCGTCTGTTCCGTGCTCGCCGATGTGCTCGCGCAGGCGGTTCACGACACCGGTCTCGACAACATTCAGCTCCATCGGGGTGGCACCTATGTCTGCATCGAAGGCCCTGCGTTCTCGACCTATGCCGAGTCGCAGTGGTACCGCAGCATCGGCGGCAGCGTGATCGGGATGACCAACATGCCGGAGGCCAAACTCGCGCGCGAGGCGGAGATGGCTTATGCCACGCTGGCCCTGGTCACCGATTACGACTGCTGGCACCCAAGGGAGGCACACGTCACCGCCGAACTGGCCATCGCCAACCTGATGCAGAACGCCGCCAACGCGCAGCGTGTGGTCAGCCAGGCGGTACGGTGGCTGGCACTCGACTGGCCTCGCTCGGCTGCGCATGACGCGCTCGCAGCCGGGCTGGTCACGCGACCGGCGGCGATGGAACCAGCAACCCAAGAGCGCTTGGGGGTGTTGATTCGTGACTATCTGTGAGTCGCGTGCCGAATTTTTCCAGTTTTGTAAGCAAACGGCTTGGCTGAGCGACCGATACGCGATCGCTGATGCAACCGCATCGCCCCCCAAAAAAACCGGCCGGGCGCGAGCAAAACACGCGCCGCGTGTGACAGCGCAGGAAATCGCAATGAAACCCGACCGCACCACGCCAACAGACCACCGCCCGTCATCATGGCGGCGGCTGGAAATCGTTGCCGTGCTGCTGGCGGTCGGTGGCTGTGTTTTCTTGGTCTTATGGCTGGTGCCGCACCGCTTGTCGTTCGACTTTCCTGCCACAGCACAAGGAATCGTACGGTGGGTACGCTCGTTGGGCGCATGGGGCGTAGTGGGGTCGCTCCTGCTGATGGTGGCGCATTCTTTTCTGCCGTTTCCCGCCGAGATGGTCGCGCTGGCCAACGGCATGGTTTATGGTCCGTTTTGGGGCGCGGTTATCACCTGGTGTGGTGCGATGCTGGGGGCGGCAACCGCCTTCGGGCTCACCCGGCGACTGGGCCGGCCGTTCGTCGAGCGGTGGATGACGCCGGGTTCTCGGCGTGAACTAGCGCGCTGGTCGCAGCTGCATGGTGCCACCGTGCTGTTGGCCTGCCGCTTGATGCCGGCGATTGCCTTCAACCTGATCAACTACGCGGCCGCCTTGGCCGGCCTCTCGTGGTGGACCTTTCTGTGGACCACCGCGCTCGGCATTCTCCCGTTGACGATCCTGCTTGCCGTTCTGGGCGACCGCATTCTGACCATCCCGTTCACAGGCTGGCTGCTGATGAGCCTTGCTGTCGCCATGACCGGATGGCTATTGATCCGGCTGCGCGCCAGGGCACGGCGCTCGACGGATTCGAGTAACGGTACGTCGTAAAAGTTGCGTGCCGACGCATCCGTGTAATGGATCCTGCAGGCCACGCGACTAAGTCGGCACCGGAATATTCCGGACATCCAACAGGAGACCACCATGCAATCGCAAAATGTCATCAAGGCTGCCTTGGCACTGAGTTTGATTGGTCTGGCCGCAGGCGGCCAGGCCGCAGAGAAGAAGATGGAACAGCCCGAGAAGAAAATGGAACAGTGTTACGGCGTCAACGCCGCCTACAAGAACGACTGCAAGGCGCCTGGCCACTCCTGCGCCGGCCAGGCCACCAAGGCGCGCGACCCGAATTCGTTCGTGGCGATGCCGGCCGGCCTGTGCAACAAGATCGAAGGCGGTTCGACCAAGCCGAAAGAATCGTAAGGAGGCCGCCGATGCTCGCCGCCACGTTGCCGAACACTGAAATTCCGGCGCACGCCGGTATCGGCCTGCGACCCATACACTTTGCCCAAGTGCTGGCCGAGCGGCCGTCCGTGCCGTGGTTCGAAGTGCATAGCGAGAACTTCTTCGGTGCCGGCGGCGAGCTGTTGTCCGTGCTGGAGGGGGTGCGGCGCGACTACCCCATCAGCCTGCACGGCGTCGGATTGCACCTGGGATCGGCCAGCGGGCTCCAGCACGATCACCTGGCCAAACTCGGCCGGCTTGTCGATCACATAGACCCCGGCCAAGTCTCGGAACATTTGTGTTGGGGCGCAGTCGACGGGCACAGCCTGAACGAACTGCTTCCCCTTCCCTATACCGAGGAAGCGCTGGATCTGATGATCGAGTGCGTCCTGGAGACTCAGGAGTTTCTGGGGCGGCAGATTCTGATCGAGAACGTGTCGAGTTATCTGAGTTATCGGCACTCGACCATTCCGGAATGGGAATTTCTGGTCGCCCTGGCCGAGCGCAGCGGTTGTGGCCTGCTGTTTGACGTCAACAACGTCTACGTCAACAGCGTCAACCATGGCTTTGACCCGCAGGAATATCTGCATGCCATCCCAGCGCACGCGGTTGGCGAGATGCATTTGGCCGGATTCAGCCGCAAAGAGGGTTTGCCGGTGCCCTTGCTGATCGATACCCATAGTCGCCGCGTCGACGCGGCGGTGTGGGCGCTATACCGCGAGGCGGTGCGCCTATTGGGCGCCAAGCCGACGCTGATCGAGTGGGATCAGGATCTGCCGGCGTTCGCGGTCCTGCAGGACGAAGCCCGACTGGCCGAGGAGATCCTCCGTGACTACCGCCCCGTCCTTGCTTGAGTTGCAGCGCGCCTTCAGCCGTAGTGTGTTCACCGGCGATCCGGCCGGGATCGCGCCGTGGGTCGCACCGCACGGTCTGACTGCCGATGAGCGCCTGCAGATCTACCGCAATATGGTGTTCAACACGCTGGGCAGTGCGCTGAAGACCAGCTATCCGTCGGTACTGCGCCTGGTTGGGGAAGACTGCTTTGATGGTGTGGCTGCCCGCTATATCGCGGCCGTGCCATCGCAAAGCAGCAATCTGCAAGACTACGGCGCGGCGTTCCCGGACTTCCTGGCGGCCATACCGGAAACCGCCGAACTGCCGTACCTAGCCGACATCGCCCGCTTGGAATGGGCGCGCCAGCTGGCTTACCTGGCGGCGGAGGCCACGCCGCTTGCACCGGGGCGCTTGACCGAGCGGTCGGAAGACGAGTTGGCCAGAACCGTGTTCGTGCTCCACCCCAGCGTTCATCTGATCGACAGCCGCTATCCGATCCTCGACATCTGGCGCTTTTGCCAGGAGGCCGACAGCCAGGATCGGCTGCAACTGGGCGGGCATGGCCAAACAGTGTTGCTCTGGCGCAGCGACACGCAGATTGCGATGCAAACCATCTTACCCGGCGGAGGTTGCTTCATCGCCGGACTGTTGTTGGGAATGCCGCTAGGCATGGTAATCGACAAGGCGCATGCGCAGGACCCTGCCTTCGACCTGGCGGCGCACCTGCACCTGCTCTTGCAGAACGGTCTGCTGATCGATGCTCATATTGAACAAGGGAGATCATGATGAAACACTGGATTCAGTCAGTTGCCGACAGCTATGGGCGCCTGGTCGGCTGCCTGGAGCAGGCCGCACCATTAAGTTTGCTGCTATTCCGTCTCTGGGTGGCGCTCGCCTTCTGGCGCGCCGGCGTGGTGAAGTGGGATGACCCGGACAGCACCCTGGCGCTATTCCAAAACGAATACCACGTCCCCCTGTTGCCGCCGGAGTTTGCAGCGCCACTCGGCACCTTTATCGAACTGGTGTTCCCATGGTTGCTCGGGCTTGGCCTGCTGGGCAGACCGGCTGCAGCCTTCCTGTTCGTCTACAACATCGTCGCCGTGATCTCGTACCCGGAACTGTGGCCAAACGGCATCTGGGCCGATTTCTGGGGCAACGGCTTCGTCGACCACAAGATCTGGGGCATGATGCTGCTCGCGCTGACCGTTTACGGCCCGGGCAAACTGTCGATCGATGCCGCCCTACAGCGCTGGGTTATGCCACGTTGGCTGCGCCACGATGATCGCTTTCCACTCACCGGCGACAAGGAAAATCCGCAGGAAAAATCCACTTGACCCTGGAGCTTACTCCAAGGTTTATCCTTCAAGCGTGGGGAACGTGGCATCTCCGCGTGATCCTACCCCATGATTGAAGGAGCCTGGAAATGTCAATGAAACGCAAGGTGGAAGTGTTCAGCGCCGGTTGCCCGACCTTCACAGACGTCGTGTCCCTGGTGCAAGGGCTGGCCTGCCCGTCGTGCGAGGTCGATGTGCTCGACATGCGCGATGTCGCCGTGGCAAAGCAGGCCAAGGCGCTCGGCGTGCGCTCGGTACCGGCCGTGGCGATCAATGGTCAACTGGCCGGCTGTTGCGCAGGACGCGGCATAGACGAAGCGAGTCTGCGCGCTGCCGGTCTGGGTCAGCCTTGAGCGCTGCGCTATGTTGACCATTGGCAAGCTGGCCCAGGCGGGCGACATCAGCGTGGACGCGCTGCGCTACTATGAGCGCGAGGGGTTGATCGCCCCCGCAGCCAAGACCGACAGCGGCTACCGACTGTATGAGGAGGATGCGGTGCGCCGCGTCCGCTTCATTCAGCACGCCCAGGCCTGCGGCTTCACGCTGACGGAAATCCGCGAGTTGCTGCATCTACGCCAGAGCGACAGAGCCTGTTGCAACGATGTGCGGCAGCGCGCCATCGAGAAGAAGCTTCAGCTTGCAACCAAGATTCGCGCCATGCAGGTGATGTCCGCCGCGCTCGACCGGCTGATCGCCGAATGTGCCGACGGCACGCAGTCAGTCGATGACTGCCCGATCCTGGCCGCCTTGGAACAGGTCGATGACGACATGGAGCGTGCGTCGTGAAAGTCGAACTGTTCTATGCGCCGGGTTGCACCAAGTGCACCGCCACGAAGGCCGATCTCGAGGCTGCCGCCGAAATGGCCGCGACAGGCGTGGAGTGGTGTGAAATCAACGTGCTCGACTCGCTCGACCGCGCGGTCGAACTGGGCGTGTTGACGCTGCCGGCGCTCGCCATCGACGGCCAACTGGTGTTCACCACGCTGCCCACACCCACACAGCTCGCAACCGAATTACGGCATCGCCGGGGAGTGCAGGGTCATGGAGCTTGAAGCACTGCGGCAGGCCGTGGCGCAGGGCGCCTTGGGCGCAAGCGGCGTCAGCCTGCTGGCGGGCCTGTTCTTCAGCCTCAATCCCTTGGTGCTCGCGGCGCTTCCGGTGCCGCTCGCCTATGTGATCCGTGCCAGGTCACCGAAGGACGCCGCCCGCTACGGCCTGATGTTCCTCGCCGGCATGATTGGCGCGCACGCGCTGCTCGGCCTGCTGGCCGGTTTCGGCGGTCAGTGGGTAGAGACGCTGGTGGGCCGTTACTGGGGGCTCGTTCTCGGGCCGTGGCTGATCGGGCTGGGTCTGCTGTGGACCGGATGGTTCAAGCTTTCCCTGCCTGCCTTCGGATTCAAAGCCGCGCGCGCCAAAACGGCGTGGGGGGCGTTCGCCTTGGGTGTGCCGTTCTCGGTTGCAGTCTACCCGGCGTGCACGCCGGCGCTGGTCGTGCTGCTGGGCGCTTCGGCCGCTGGCGGCTCTCCCGTTCTGGGGATGGCAATGCTGGCCAGTTTTGCCGTGGGGCGCGCCATTCCGCTTGCGCTTGCGGCCTCGGCGGTGGGGTGGATGGAACAGCTGAGACCGCTGGGGCGTTTCCGGCGATCTTTCGAGCTGGCAGGGGGCATCCTGCTGATGTTCACCGGCCTCTACCTGCTCAACGCCTACTTTGTTTTCGTGCCGGCGCTGGCGGGATAGGAGCGATCATGACATCTGGCCAAGCGCACCCATCCAGCTCCCCCTCGGAATCCACTGCGCGGGGCACGACGCTACACTGGCTTGCGCTGCTGTCGTCGTCGGGCACCTTGGTCTGCTGTGCGGTGCCGATCCTGCTGGTTTCCATCGGCCTCGGCGCGACCGTGGCCACGATGACCAGTGCGCTCCCCCTGTTGGTCACCCTGGCTGCGCACAAAGCCTGGCTGTTCGCCGGTTCGGCCATGCTTCTGGCGTTGGCCGGCTATGCCACTTTTCGCACAGGTCGAGCCTGCCCGGCCGATCCAACCCTGGCCGCGGCCTGTCAGCGAGCACAGCGCCTGAGCGTGCGCCTGTTCTGGCTGTCGCTCGCCATCTGGGGCATCGGCTTCCTCACGGCCTATCTCGCCTTGCCGATACGCATCTGGCTGGGCTACTGAACCACTGGTGGTGAAAGCGATGGAGGTTCCCATGCGCAAGTTGACATTGAAAGCGGGATTGGCTGGCCTGGCCCTATGGCTACCGCTGCTGGCCTGGGGCACACCGATACAGGTCGTGGACATCGACGTGCAGGGCCTGACCTGAAAATCATCTAGCCGGCCTCCCGCCGCCGCAGTTGCGGCGGGGTTAAAGTGAGTTTGCGAACTTGCAATAACCATCGGAGGCCGGAAATGAAATATAGCGGAATTGACCTGCACTCGAACAACAGTGTGGTGACCGTGACGGATGAAGAAGACCGAGTCGTGGCGGAGAAACGGTTGCCCAACGACTTGGCGAAGATTCTGGCATTGCTCTCGCCCTGGCGCGAGGAGTTGGCGGGGGTCGTGGTCGAATCGACCTTCAACTGGTACTGGCTGGTCGATGGTTTGCAAGCGGCGGGCTTCAAAGTGCATCTGGCCAACACCACGGCAATCAAGAAATACGAAGGACTCAAGCACAGCGGCGACGAAACCGATGCGCGCTACCTTGCACACCTGCTGCGGCTGGGGATTCTGCCGACGGGAACGATCCTGGCGCCGGAGCAACGCGCCGTGCGTGATCTGGCCAGGAAGCGCATGCAACTGGTGCGCAGTCGCACCACGCACATCCTTGCTGTCGAGAACATCACCGCCCGCCAACAGAGTGCCCGTATCAGCAGCAATCAAGTGAAGCAATTGACGGCCGATGCCGTCGATCGAATGCCCTGGCCGGAAGATGTGGCGCTGGCGGTCAAAACCAACGTGGCGGTCATTGCCACGCTTTCCGCGCAAATCGATCTTCTTGAAAAGCGTCTGCAAGAAAAGGTGGGGGCGCGAACGGAGTACGGACTCCTCACCAGCGTGCCGGGCATCGGCCAGGTGCTGGCAACCACGATCCTGCTCGAAACGGGACCGATTGATCGCTTTGCCGCCGCCGGCAACTTTGCTTCCTACGCCCGCTGCGTCGACAGCGTGCGCACCAGCAACGGCAAGAAAAAAGGAGAGGGGAACACCAAGAACGGCAACAAGTACCTGGCCTGGGCGTTCGTCGAGGCGGCCAACTTTGCGCTGCGCTACTGCGCCGAAGCGAAGCGTTTCTACGAACGGAAGAAGGCGAAGACCAACAACGTGGTGGCGATCAAGGCGCTGGCGCACAAGCTGGCGCGAGCCTGCTTCCACATTCTGAAGGAGCGCAAACCGTTTGACGTGACGCGCTGCTTTGCATGAGTAACGACGGCGGCCGGCAAGCCCGGATTTGGGGACTGGAGTGACAGCCATTTGGTCTGAATGGGATGTCGTGCCGCCGTCACCGATTTGCAGTACAAGCGGATCGCCCGCAACGTGAGCCAGCCAAGGATTGGCGCCGGGGAACCGGCAACCACGGGTCTGTGATGAACCCATTGGACACGCTGCGGCACCAACGTTCTTCTGGGGCGGCGAAGCCGCCAGGGCGACAGGCAGTTTCATTGCCGCTCGCTTGATCCTGATGGGTGTCTGGCGCGATTCGTCGCAGCCATGATTTGAAGAAACGGGCGTGATCGGCAACTGCAAGCGGTGGATGAAGAGATTGAAAACAGGCGGCTGGCGCCGCCATGGGTTTGTGCGTTCGCTTGACTTGGGCCGGCTAATGGGTGTCCCTTTTGTGTTTACGGCTTGTCAAAGAACCTCGGCAAGACGGCGGGAGTCGCCAAGGCGGAGGTCGATCTCGATGCGCACCGCGCCCGCATCGAACTAAAGCCCGGCCAGCAGCCCGACATCGAGCAGTACAAGAAGATCATCCGCGACGCCGGCTTTACTCCAGGCGCCGCTCGCGTGCACAGTGAGGAGGGCCGGCCATGAGGGCCATTCCCATTGCCCTGCTGCTGATCGTCGGCACGGCCGCGCTGCCCGCATCGGCCATGGGGCTGCGCGCCTTCGTGGCGCTGCCGTTGGAACAGGGAGGCAGTGTAGTGCGGCCGCTGCTGGAACACGACCGCGACGCGGATACGACCCAGCTCACCACGGAGTTCGCCTACGGTCTGTCCGCTACCCAGACCCTCATGTTCGCCCTTCCATACCGCATCGCTGGCGGCAGCGGACAACGTGCCGGCGATCCGATGGCGTTCTATCGCCACCAGCTCTGGTCGGCTGACACCAATGTCGGCACCGCGCGCTGGTCCTTGCTCGGCGGAGCGGTGCTGGATCATGACGGCCATGCGCGAGCGCAGCTCGGCACGATCGCCACCTGGTTCCGCGAGCGACACGAAATCGACGCCGACCTGGTGGCAGTCGGACGCGGCAACGGTAATCCAGCCAGCGCCCGCTATGACCTGTCGTGGCAATACCGCCTGAATCCTGGCGAGCGCGCCTGGTGGATGTCGGTGCTGGAACTCGGCGGGCGCCGGCACAAAGGATCGAACATGACCCAGCAACTCACGGTCGGGTTGCAGCACATCGACGGACCATGGGTGATTGAGGGTGGGGTTGTGCACGACCTCAACAACCGCCACGACACCTCGGTGTTGTTGGGCATGCGCCACCACTTCTGAGAATGGGTCGTCCCCGATGGGCCCCGTCATTCTTGAGTCCGTCTTGACCTGCCCGCACTGCGGCTTCGCCAAGCATGGAAACCATGCCCACGGACGCCGGTCACTTCTACTACGAGTGCAGCAACGGCAAGACGCTGCTACGGCCCAAGCCGGGGACTGCTGCGTGTTTTGCTCGTCTGGGCCAGACGCGACACCGTGTAGGCGTTCATCGAAACCTCCTTTCCCTCATCCGGCGCAGCAGGATAGCTGCTTCACATCCTTGTTGAAGGTCTGCGCCGCGAGTTTCAGTCCCTCGACCATCGTGAGATACGGGAATAACTGGTCGGCCAGTTCCTGCACCGTCATGCGGCTGCGAATGGCCAGCGCTGCCGTCTGAATCAGCTCGCCCGCCCCCGGGGCCACCGCCTGCACGCCGATCAAGCGCCCACTGCCGGCATCGGCCACCAGCTTGATGAAGCCGCGTGTGTCGAAGTTGGCGAGCGCACGCGGGACGTTGTCCAGCGTGAGTAACCGGCTGTCGGTCTCGATGCCGTCGTGGTGCGCTTCTGCTTCGCTGTAGCCCACCGTCGCCACCTGCGGATCGGTGAACACGACTGCCGGCATCGCCGTCAGGTCCAGCGCCACGTCGCCGCCGGTCATGTTGATCGCCGCACGGGTGCCGGCTGCTGCCGCGACATAGACGAATTGCGGTTGGTCGGTGCAGTCGCCGGCGGCGTAGATGTGTGGCGCACTGGTGCGCATGCCGCGGTCGATGACGATGGCCCCCTGGGCGTTGACCTCGACACCTGCCACTTCGAGATTCAGGGAGCGAGTATTCGGCGCACGGCCGGTGGCGACCAGCAGCTGGTCGGCGCGTACTTCGCGGTGTTCGGTGGTCAGCACGAATTCCCCGTCCGCATAGGCGACCTGGCTCGCCTGGGTATGGTCCAATACCTCGATGCCCTCGGCGCGGAACGCGGCTGTTATGGCCTCGCCGATGGCCGGGTCCTCGCGGAAGAACAGCGTGCTGCGCGCCAGGATCGTGACTTGGCTACCCAGCCGGGCAAAGGCTTGTGCCAGCTCCAGGGCAACGACCGACGACCCGATCACGGCCAGTCGCTCGGGGAGCGTGTCGTTGGCCAGCGCCTCGGTGGAGGTCCAGTAGGGGGCGTCCTTCAGACCAGGAATAGGCGGAATCGCGGGGCTGGCGCCGGTGGCGATCAGGCAGCGGTCGAACGCTACCACGCGCTCGCCGCCGTTGCTCATGCGCACCGTAATGTGGCGACCATCCTGGAAACGGGCCTCGCCGTGTAGCACGGTGATGGCCGGGGTGCTCTCCAGGATGCCTTCGTACTTGGCATGGCGCAGTTCATCCACTCGCGCCTGTTGCTGCGCCAGCAGCCGCTCGCGCTGGATCGTCGGCGGTGTGGGTGGCATGCCGCCATCGAACGGGCTTTCCCGGCGCAGATGGGCGATATGGGCAGCACGGATCATGATCTTGGACGGTACGCAGCCGACGTTGACGCAGGTGCCGCCGATGGTGCCGCGCTCGATCAGCGTGACCCGTGCGCCTTGCTCGACGGCCTTCAGCGCCGCCGCCATCGCGGCCCCGCCGCTGCCGATGACGGCGATATGCATCCCATCGCCGATGTGGCCGGCCTTGTTGTCGCCCCCGCCGACCCATTCCTTTACCCTGTCTAACAGTCCACCTGGCACCGGAGCAGCTGGAGCGTCGGCCAGCGCTGCGCGATAGCCGAGCCCAGCGACGGCGGCAATCAGGGCATCAGGGGACGTGCCGGCTTCGATGGTGAGCCGGGCGCTGCCCTTGGCGTAGGACACCTCCGCCGCTTGCACGCCGGGCACGTTTTCCAGCGCCTCTTTGACGTGGGTCGCGCACGAGTCGCAGGTCATTCCGGTGATCTTCAACTGTGTCATATAGTTGTTCCTCTCAATTTGTTGTGACCAAGACGGTCAGCCGTGCTTCGCGGGCAACTCGCAGCCGTCCGGGCTACAACGGCGATGCGCCGGCGACACCAGATCCCAGATCGAGATGCCGACCATCAACGCCAGGCCGGTGTACACCAGGCGAGCCGTCCACCAGTGACCGAGCAACCAGACCGTTCCGGCGAACACGATGGCCGGTCCGATCATGCCGAGCAGGCTGCGGTGCCATTGCCGGTGGCGCAGCCAGCCCAGCGCATTCGCCAGCAAGGCCAAGGCGGCGAACAGCGGCAGCAGCTTGGAGATGAACAGCCCTTCGTATTCCTGCAGGAAGCCCAGGCCGATGGCCGCACCCAGGCTGGCGAGCGCAGGAAAACAGACGGCGCAGCCCATCGCCGAGAGGACGGCACCGAGTGCCCCGGCCTTGTCGGTGATACGCGCAATCGGTTTCATGGCATCACTCCAGACTCAGCGTTTGACGCTGGACGGGTAGCCCGCGTCCGCAGTTGCCTTGGTCAACTTCTGCACGCTGGTTTTGGCGTCATCGAAGGTGACGACGGCCTCGCGCCTCTCAAAACTCACGTCGGTCTTGCTCACGCCTTCGACCTTGGAGAGCGCTTTCTTAACCGTGATCGGGCAGGCGGAGCAGGTCATGCCGGGCACCGCCAGGGTGACAGTTTGCGTGGCAGCCAAAACCGGGGTTACGACGGCAGCAAATGCGATGGCAGCAAGCAGCTTTTTCATGGTGGATTCCTGATCAATAGAAGAAAGGCAACACGTAGGGGAACCCGAGCGCGACCACGACCAACGCGGCCACGATCCAGAAAATGAGCTTGTAGGTGGTGCGCACCTGTGGAATTGCACAGACCTCGCCCGGCTTGCAGGCTGCGACCGGTCGGAAGATACGCCGCCAGGCAAAGAACAGCGCAACCAACGCCGCGCCGATGAAGAGCGGACGGTACGGCTCCAACACGGTCAGGTTACCGATCCAGGCCCCGCTGAACCCCAAGGTGACCAGAACCAGCGGCCCCAGGCAGCAGGTCGAAGCGAGGATGGCGGCCAGCCCGCCGGTGACAAGGGGGCCACGCCCGCTTTGCGGTTCTGACATGAAATTATCCTTTCGAGTTTTTACTTGATGGTTTAACGTTAGTTCCGTAGTCAGGTACGGAGTCAAGCGACATGAAAGAAGATTTGGAGAACCTGACCATCGGTGCCTTTGCCAAGGCGGCCGGGGTCAATGTCGAGACGATCCGGTTCTATCAGCGCAAGGGCTTACTGCTCGAACCGGACCGGCCCTACGGCAGTATCCGCCGCTATGGCGAGGTGGACGTGGCACGTGTGAAGTTCGTGAAATCGGCCCAGCGCCTGGGCTTCAGCCTGGATGAGATAGGTGAACTGCTGAAGTTGGAGGACGGCACTCATTGCAGTGAGGCGGCTGAATTGGCCGCCGTGCGACTCGCCGACGTGCGCGCCCGCCTAGCCGACCTCGCGCGGATGGAGATGGTGCTGTCAAAACTGGTCAGCGAATGCTGCGCGCAGCAGGGTCATGTGTCCTGTCCGCTGATCGATGCGTTGCACGGCGGTTGAACGAGGGGAGTTCGACTCAGCGTGCTATTTTTCCGAATTCTGTGAGCTCCCTTATGACTAAACTAGATGATTACCTTGCCGCGGCCACCCGAGAGAACACCCGGCGCAGCTATCAGTCCGCCATCCGCCACTTCGAAGTCGAATGGGGCGGTTTTCTGCCGGCGACCGCCGATAGCATCGCTCGCTATCTAGTCGACTACGCCGAATCCCTGGCGATCAACACCCTACGACAACGTTTGGCCGCCATCGCCCAATGGCACGTCGAGCAAGGCTTTCCCGACCCGACTAAAGCGCCGGTGGTGCGTAAAGCCCTCAAGGGCATCCAGACGCTTCACCCCACACAGGAACAGCAAGCCAAGCCGCTGCAGATCGACCACCTGGCCCAGGTCGTCGACTGGCTGGATCAGGCGATCGGCTTGGCAAAGAGCCGACAAGATCTGGCAATGGAATTGCGCCACACACGAGACAAAGCCCTACTGTTGCTCGGCTTCTGGCGCGGTTTCCGCGGGGATGAACTGGTGCGCCTACAGGTCGAGTATGTCGAGCTGGAACCCGAACAGGGCATGCGCTGCTTCCTCCCGCAGAGCAAGGGTGACCGCCAGCTACAAGGGAAAACCTACAAGGTGCCGGCGCTCTCGCTGCTCTGTCCGGTGACAGCCTACACCGACTGGATCACGGTGGCGGGGCTAACCAACGGGGCGGTGTTTCGTGGCATCGATCGCTGGGGGCACGTACGCGAAACGGGGCTGCACATCAACAGCCTCATTAAGCTGATGCGCAGCCTGTTTGCCCAAGCGGATCTGTCCGCTCCGGAAGGTTTTAGCAGCCACTCCCTGCGCCGCGGCTTCGCCGGCTGGGCCAATGCCAACGGCTGGGATGTCAAAACCCTGATGGAGTACGTCGGCTGGAAGGACGTGAAGTCGGCGATGCGCTACATCGATGGCGCCGATCCTTTTGCACGTCAGCGCATAGAGCGCAGCCTGCCGTCATTGCCGTCTCAATCGCCCTGATCTGGCCTCAACTCAGCCAACGGCTCCACTTGCTCGGCTGCCTGCAGGAAAACCTTCGCTAGGTCACGGAACTCGTTCGCCAGTTCGGCGGCTTCCTCCCAGATATCCAGATCACCTGATGGCCGAGACAACGGGTTGCCATTCAGTACCGTGTGGGCCATGCCATGCAGCCGGAGCAGATCGTCCCGGATGCCGCCGATAGGTTTTAGCCGGGCTTGTAGTCCATCCAGCCTGTCGACCAGCTTCAGCAACGATGTCGTGTCAAAGCTGTCACGTAACGACTCGAGTCGCTTGGCATCGACGTCGCCATAGGGCGTCACCTGAAAGGTCGGTTCTGGCAGATCCATGTCATCTCCCTTACGTTGGCGTCGTGTGGCGCTGACGCCGAGCGATGGCCACCGCCTGCTGGAAAGTGTCATCGTGAATCCATGCTTCATGGGGCCGTTTGAGCTTCAGGTTGTACTCACCAAAGCGCTTCACATGGCTGACCTGGTAGGGGCTCAGGAAGGACACATCTTCTTCAGAAATTTTCCAGCCCTCCCGTTCCAGGACATTGAGCGTGCGCATCATGTCCACCGTGTTCTGCAGAATGAGTGCCGAAGCGATCAGGTCGTTGTAACGAAGGCGCTTCTGCTGTTCGTCCGGCTCGTTGACGGCAATGACATCACCACCAAAGGACAGCCACTTAGCGAAGCCGTTGTACGACTCGATCTTGTTGGTGTTGGCGGTCACCTCCTGGCGCAGCTCACGACTGCCAACCCATTCCAGCAGAAAGCCCGTGCGCACCACATTGCCAAGTTGCTGGGCAGCGAAATACAGGCGGTTCTTGCGGCTGTAGGAGCCCAATTTGCGCAGCAGTGTGGCCGAGGAAATCTTGCCGGCATGGATCGAGAGCGCCACCTGCATCAAATCCTGCCAATGCTTCTCAATGAGATCCCAATCCGCCGACTCGTCGAACAGGCGGTTGATATGCTGATATTTGGTGGCCTTGTCGGGCCGGTACAGGGTCAGGTTTTTCCAGTTGCGAATTCGCGGCATCAGCTTGATGCCCAACAAGTGGGTGAAGGCGAAAACGGTGGCAGACTGGCCTTGCGTATCCGCGTGCACCGTATCCGCCTCGACGCTCAGTCCTGCCTTCAGCAGGCCCTCGATCACATAGATGGCCTCCCACACGCCGGGCGGGATGAAGTGCCGGAACACGGCAATGTAGTTGTTGGCCACATGCCGGTAGGCGACAGCCCCCATCTTGCGGTAGCGGAAATGGTAGCCGGCCAGCAGGTTTTCGTCGTAGAAGTCGTACTGGGTACCGTCGGCTGCCACCGTCTTGCCATCGCCCCAGAGTTTGGGGAGGTCGAGCCGCAGGTAGACCTCGTTCAGCTCCCGTTGAGCGGCCTCCAGGCTCTCCAGCGAGAGGTGGCGACGGTTCACGAACGAGAGCATGTGGGCGGTCACGTTACTGTTGGCCAGGTGCCGGGCCGCCTGGGTAGGGCCAAGATTGCAGCCCATGGCGAAGATGGTCATCAGGTAGCGCTCGGCCGGCTGCTTTAATTTGGCCTCGTTGCCGGAGAGTGGTCCGAAGTGACGGGTAAAACCCATCCAGTGCTCAATATTGGCCAGCACATCCAGAATGTGTCGTGCCGGCATACGCTGGGTCAGCGCGTTCTGCAGCGAAATCGCGGAAGGCGGTATTTCCCGGGCGGTGACTTTCCGCAAAACCGGCTCACCGTTGGCGTCGAGCGCCACGTCACCACGGCATGTGGGAAATTTGTCGTCGAGTTGCTGTGCGGTCTCGGTCAGCCATTCACGCAGACCGCTCACGAACGACTCGGCATTGGCCGGCAGTCCAATTTTCTCGCAATAGGCCGGCAGCAACGCCTCACACTCCTCCCAAGGCAGCAGCTGCTCGCGATAATCGGCAAACTCTTCGGAGCCCGTCACGCTGAGGTCTCCAGAGCGCAGTTCATCCGCCAGATAGGAGAAAACACAGACCTCCAGGACGCGCCGATTTACACCAACCCCGTGCCCTAGCGACTGGAGTAGCAGCTTGCGCCAACGGTCCGATGCAAACGACAGGTCAACGTTTTCATCGATCCATTCAATCCGGTGCTTGTCGTGATAGGTTTGGATGACATCCAGTGCGTCCACTAAGGCCGTATCCTGGCTGGTGGGGAGAATCTCAATAAGACTGACTAGGCGGAACAAAATCGAACGATGGCTCTTGAAGTGTTTCCAGACCAAGGGTAGGTAATTGCTGCCGCTGGTGGCCTGCACCTGAGCGCAAGACAGGCGAATCTGATTGATGCCACCCACCGGTACCAGGTATTCCCGAATCTGGCCACCGGCCTTAGTGTCGTCCGGCTCTTGCTCGAGAATGGCCATTACGCTATCGAGCGTGCCAATCAGGCGCTCAACCTGGCCACGCTGTTTGGTCTGGATCTGCTCCAGCTCTTCCTTTGCCCGCTTGTGAATCGTGGTGACCCGGCGCAGGAACATCTCGGTGAGCTGATCACGGGCGCGAACCTGCATCCGGTGAATCAGTGCCAGCATGAGGGTGTACCGCTTGGGCTCGGTACATTCACGTAGTTCGGAAACATCATAAGCCTGCGCTTGGCTTGCAAAGTGGCGGACCTTTGTATCCGGCACCCCGGCGAATATGCCGTCCATTTTGCCGAGCGACTCGAGCCAGTCCAGATGATCGACCAGCATCTCAAGGTGCTTGCGAGTCGATCGCTTGGCCGACTTCTTCAGGTCGTTGTACTCGCTTTGCCGACGCTGAAGACTATCGGTCTGAAGCAACGTCGTAAGGGTCGTGATGTGGCTGGGGGAGAGCCGTCCGAAGACGGTACTGAAAATTCGTCCCTGGAGCTCTGCGTGCACACGTTCGGCGAGCTCATCCAGCGTACGAAACGCCGGCAGCTCAAAGCGTTGGCTTACCAAGCCTTCGATCACGGCATTGATGATGTCAACCCGCTGGTCCAGGAGCTCTGCAGCAGAGTAGGCGCACTTCTGTGCAGCCTCTGTTGCCGCGTGCCCATAGGCTGGGGAGACCTGCAGATAATCACGAACTGCCGCCATATGACGGTAGAGCGTGTGCTTCCCCGAGTAGTCAACTTGCACACGCTTGCTGTAACCGAAGGCATCGCGAATATGATCGATGATAGGCACAGGGATTTCATCAATCGCAGGGAAGTATCGCAAGTGTTGGAAGCTCTTCAGCAGGACGGCAAGGCCCAGCCGCAACGAAGCTGATGGGGTTTTGGTTTTCACCCACTCAACCTCGTATTCCTCAGGAGAAAAGTGCTGCTTTAACTCCTTGGGACCGTAGGAGGGAGAGAAGATGGGGTATGCAGTACGTTCAACCGACGCCATACAGCCTCCAGCGCGACTAACAGCAAACGATTGGCATAATGCCACGTTGTCATATCTGGCGACAACAACCAAACAATATCAACTGGTTATGATGTTGCATGGGGGAAATTCGGCTTCATCCCGGTCATACCCCTACACCACGCGCGCGCCGGCTAGTTCGACCAGCTCGACGGTGCGCGTCTGGCCCGGCTCGAAACGCACGGCGGTGCCGGCCGGAATGTTGAGGCGAAAGCCGCGAGCAGCCGCACGGTCGAAGGCGAGCGCATCGTTGGTTTCGGCGAAGTGGTAGTGCGAACCGACCTGGATCGGACGGTCGCCGGTGTTGGCCACGGTCAGCGTGAGCGTGCTTCGGCCAACGTTGAGTTCGATCTCGCCGGGCGCGGTGAGGATTTGTCCGGGAATCATGTGTTCTCCTCCGGGAAAGGGTCAGGACCTGTCGCGCATAGGCGCTGGCACGGCGCGGCCACGGCACATGGACCGGCATGTACGCGGCAGTGCATCAGGATTCCGAGCAGAGCCCAAGCCGTGATCACGGCTGCGCAGCAAGGTCATGGCCCGTCCTAAACGATGGGTTGATGGACGGTCACGAGCTTGGTGCCGTCGGGAAAGGTCGCCTCGACCTGGATCTCCCCGATCATCTCCGGCACGCCCTCCATCACCTCGTCACGCGTCAGCAGCGTGGTGCCGTAGTGCATCAGTTCGGCCACGGTCTTGCCGTCGCGTGCGCCTTCCATGATGGCGGCGCTGATGAAGGCCACTGTTTCGGGGTAGTTGAGCTTGAGGCCACGCGCGCGGCGCCGCTCGGCCAACAGGCCGGCGGTGAAGATCAGCAGCTTGTCCTTCTCGCGGGGGGTCAGTTCCATGGGGTTTCCATTGTTTGGTTCAGGTCGCCCAGATGCGCGGGGATTGCGCCGGGCGGCCGTGGGTGAAGGGATGGAGCAAGGAGCGCAGCTGGCGCAGCCAATGGTGGGCGTCCTCGGCCGAGTCGCCGATGAAGCGCGCCAGCCAGACCCCGGGCAGCTGCGTGGCGGCGGCCCGGCCTGAGGTGACGACCTCCAGCGCAGCCTGATGCAGTTCGTCCGGCACGGCGGGGCCGGCCCATAGCAGCGTCGCGACCACGCTATGACCGGCCAGCCCCACCGGCGAGGCGAGCAAGGGGCTGGCGCCGGGCAGTACGGCGTGCTCGCACCAGATCAGCCGGCCGTCGCGTTCGATCTCGGCGAGCTGACGCCATTGGCCGCGGTCGAAGCGCTCGCCGCAGGCGGGGCGGCCGAGGCAGATCACATCGCCGTACAGCAGGCGGGCATCGCCTGCGAGCCGGATGCGGCTTTCCAGTCGCACATCCGCGCCGGCGTAGAGGATGGTTTCCAGCGGCAGCCATTCCAGCCGGGCACCGTCGGCCAGGACGAGGGAGACCGACTGGCTGGCGGAGCGGCCGAAGCCGTCGTACCACTTGGCGGCACCCGGGCTGGTGATCAGCACATCGGCGCCCTCTTCCAGCGTGATGTCGATGCACAGCGTGTCACCACCGGCAATGCCGCCCGGCGGGTGCACGATGATGTGCTGGCACGTTCCAGCCGCATCGATGAAATGCTTTTGCACCCGTAACGGGCCAACATGGCGCCGCCGCACCGGGATCGTGCCGCCGTGTCGACGGGCATATCCCAGTTCCAGTGCCGCATGCCAGCCGGCCGACAGGCTGGCGGGTAATCGTGATGACAAGATGGCAGGCGCTCGTTCCATAGTCGTTTCAATCAAGCCGCGTTCAGGCCGGTCTGACCACCCTTGCAAATTTCATACCGGATTGTAGAAAATCCCGGCCGGACTTATTCCCCGCACATGCCCTGCTGTGTGCAGCGATCTTGCCATGGCATGTTCGGCGCGAGCAGGCAACGGCAGAGTGACAATTGCATAACCCTATTGGTATTATTCACACCCATTGAGAGCCCCCCTCCCTCACCGGCAACCGACCCTTAGCCCGCCCGTCTCATGGCTACCCCTACCCCTGGGCAAATGACCCATCGCGGGGAGCGGGCAGAACACCATCGCCGAGTCCAACGACCGCCCGCATTGACAAAAAACCGCCCAGAACGGTACCCCCCATGGAAGACAGCTTCTCGACCGCCCCCTCCCGCCGCAGCCTGCTCCTGGCCGGCCTCATCGCCACCGCGATGACGGCCGCCGTGCTCATGATCCTGCCCGACATCGACGTCCCAACGACACTCGGCGGCAATCTGCGGCCGGTGCAGATCACCGCCCTGACCGTCACCAACAGCATCATCGCCTACCTGGTGCTGCTGCAGTTCTATGCCGACCACAAACTCAGCAATGGCCTGCTCAGTGTCGCCTTTAGCTACTCGGCGCTGATGTCCGGCTATATGCTGATTAATCTGCCCAGGGTGTTTTCCACCAGCGGAGGGTTCCCGCCGGGCTCCCACATGGCGACCTGGCTCTGGCTGGCCCGTCTTGGCGGCACCGCTTTTCTGATCCTGCTCGCCATGCTGGTACTGCAGCGGCAGCAGGATCGCCCGCTGTCGAAGCGCGTTCGCTTTCAGGCGCTGTCCCTTTGCGTAGTCGCCCCGCTCGGCCTGGCCTGGTTCGCGATAGCGGTACTGTCGCGGCTGGTGCCGGACCTGAACAGCCTGGTCAAAGACAACGGCGATTACAGCGCGCTGACCCACAGCGGCATCGGCGCCTTCCTGCTCGCAAGCTGGTTCGTGGCCTTGCTGAGCGTCCTGCTGGTGACGCGCCTGCGCAGTGCGTTCCACTGCTGGCTCGCGCTCAGCGGCTATTCCTATCTGCTGTACCTGATCATGGCGTGCTCTTCATCGATCCGCTATACCGTCGGCTGGCACGCCTCGCGCTTTTTCGAGCTGGCGGCGGCGGGCATCATGCTGGGCGCCTTGCTGTTCGAGGTGCTGAAGCTGCAAACGCGGCTGCAACACTCCTACCGCCAGGCCTACGAAGCATCGATCCACGACAGCCTGACCGGGCTCCACTCGCGCCGCCATTTCGATGCCATGCTGGAAATGGCGCTGCAGCAACAAGCGCGACACCCAGCGCCGCTGACCCTGCTGATGGCCGACATCGATTTCTTCAAGCAGTACAACGACCATTTCGGGCACGTAGAAGGCGACCTGTGCATCCAGCGGATCGCCGCGTGCATGGCCGAGCAACTGCGCGGCGGCGACACCGTGGCGCGCTACGGCGGTGAAGAGTTCGTCGCCATACTGCAGTATTGTGACCAGGTGCAGGCACGGCAAGCCGCCGAACGCTTCCGCGCCGCAGTGGAAAGCCTCGCCCTCCCTACTCCGCCCGGCAGCCTGCGACCGGTGGTGACAGTCAGCGTCGGGCTGTATTGCCATCCGGCTGGCAGCCCGGCGACGGCGGGCTGGCTGGTGGAACAGGCCGACCGCTCGCTCTATGCCGCCAAGCATGCCGGCCGCAACCGCATCGGTCCGCCCGAAACTTCCCCCACGGCTGCTTAGATCGCCAGCAGTTCGCAAACGCCGTAGTCCCGTTCTCAGCCCACCCGACCGCGCAACGCGGCCGGCCCCCTTCGGCGTCGAGCCGCCGCTATCGCCGACCTTGGCCCCGCCGACACCTCGGCCATCGGACCATCTCACCCCCCCACCCCGCTGCCATCGACTAGGCTTAGCCCATGGCACTGCACTTTTTTTGCGCCTCCCGCGATACCGGTGGGAATAAACCTGGCCGCTGAAACGTTTAGTGTGCGTAGACACGTTGCGCCGGCGACGCACCGATTCGGCACCGGCGAAAAAGAACCCGAAGGTTCCCGATTTCCCGACTCACAAGGAGCATAACCATGAAACACCCCCTGATCCTGCTGGCACTGGGCAGCACCCTGGCCCTGCCGGCATTGGCCGAGCCGCCCAAGATGATGAAGGGCATGGCGGTCGACGAGCACGGCATGACCCTCTACATGTTCGACAAGGACAGCAAGGACACGAGCACCTGCGCCGGCGCTTGCGCCGACAACTGGCCACCGGCCGTGGCCGATTCGTACGACAAGGCATCGGGCGACTGGGGCATGATCACGCGCAGCGACGGCAAGAAGCAGTGGACCCACAAGGGACACCCGCTCTACCGCTGGTCGATGGACAAGAAGCCGGGTGACATGAACGGCGAAGGCTTCAAGGGCATGTGGCACACCGTCAAGCCCTGAGCCCGGCGGGCCATGAGCTTCGAATCCGACCTGCTGGTCTGGCTTCCGCACCTGCGTCGCTACGCCCGGGCGCTCACGCGCGATCCGGCCTGGGCCGACGACCTGGTGCAGGACACCCTCGAGCGGGCGTTGAGCAAATGGCGCTGGGGGCGCGGCGGCAATCTGCGCGCCTGGCTGCTGACCTTGCTGCGCCACCGCTTCATCGACCAGTTGCGCTCCCGGCGCGAGGTGGCATTCGACGATGAGGATGCCCCCTGGCAGCAGCAACCGGCCGCCACCGGCGCGGTCGACGGACTGCTGCTGCGCGACGTGGAGCGCGCCCTCTACCGCTTGCCCCTGGAACAGCGCGAAGTGCTGCTGCTGATCGCGCTGGAAGAGCTCAGCTACCAGGAAGCTGCCAAGGTCCTGAAGGTACCGGTGGGCACCGTGATGTCGCGCCTGTCGCGGGCAAGGGAACGCATGCGTATCTTGCTGACCGAGCCCGCCGCCGATGCGACACCCGGCCGGCCCCCATTGAAAGTAGTGAAGCACTCACCATGAACGAGCCACGCGACACCACCGCCAACACCCCTGACAGCGCCGACGAGCTGCGTCCGTTGTCGGCGCTGGTGGATGGGGAACTGTCCGACGCCGAGCGTAGCGCCTTGCTGGAGCAGCTCGGCAACGACCCGGCTGCCGCGGCACGAGTGGCACATTACCGCAGCCAGAACGCGGCGCTGCGGCGGCTGTTCCCGCTCACCGGCGAAACCGCGAACCTGTTCGTGCAGCGCCGCACGCCATGGTGGCAACTGGGCGCGGCCATCGCCGGGGGGCTGGCCCTCGGCCTGATGCTCGCCGTCATGCTGCCGGCACCGCTGCTGCCCGGCGGCTTCGGCCAACCTGCCTTTGCCCAGCGGGCCGACCTGGCCTATGCCGTGTATGCCCCGGAACGCCGTCACCCGGTGGAAGTCACCGTCCAGGAAGAAGCACACCTGCTCAGTTGGCTGTCGGCCCGCCTGAAGCGTGCGGTAACGGCACCGTCGCTCGGCGAGTATGGCTATGCGCTGGTGGGCGGCCGGCTGCTGCCGGGCGAATCCGGCCCCGCCGCGCAGTTCATGTACCAGAACAGCGCAGGCAAGCGCCTCACGCTGTACATCTCTCCCTACCCCTCCCGCGAGATCAGCTTGCGGCTGTTGCGCAACGGCACAAGCCGTACCGCCTACTGGGCCAACCACGGCATGGGCTACGCCCTGTCCGGCACCGACAACGAGCCCCGCTTGCGGGCGATCGCTGCCGACGCCTGCACGGCGCTGGGTGGAGACGCGGGCGCCTGGTCCGGTTAAGCCGGGCCGGTCCCTTTCCCAACTCGACAGATGAAGGAGATCAACATGAACAGGAAGCACCGGCTGGCCGGCTGGTTGCTGTTACTGGCTCTGGCCTTGGCATTGCCTCTCGGCGGCTGCCGCATGATGGACGACCACATGGGCGGGACACCAACGCACGACAGCGACATGGGCAGCCACGGCCGCAGCGGGGGCGGCTACTGACGCCTGCATCACCACAAGCCGGGCGCCGCTCCCGGGCGCGCCCGGACGAGACACAGGAGTCACCATGCACAGGACCAGACTCATCCTCGCCGGGTTGGCATTGGCACTCGGCCTCTCGCTGCTGGCAGGCGGTGCCCGTGCCGCCGACGAGCCCTATCGGGTGCCGGTGGCCAGCGACGGCGTGCAGCGCGTCGCCATCGTCGGCGGCAGCTACTTTTTCAGGCCTGCCCACATCGTGGTCAAGGCCGGCACCCCGGTCGAACTGTCGGTCAAGGTCGAAGCGGGGCTCATCCCGCACCGCTTCGTCCTCAAACTGCCGCCCGACCAGGTCGCCATCGACAGCCGCCTTGGCGAGGAACCCCGCACCTTCCGCTTCACCCCGACCATGGCGGGACGCTATCCCTTCCATTGCCCCAACAAGCTGCTGTTCTTCAAGAGCCACGAAGAAAAAGGCATGGCCGGTGTGCTGGAGGTCGTGGAGTAAGCCATGCTCTGGCCCTTGCTTGCCACCGCCCTAATCGCCCCGGTCGGCCTGGCGGACCCGATCGCCGCCGCGCAGCAGCAGTTCGAACAACTCGACAGCTACCGGGTCACCGTCCGCTCGAGCGCACCGCACACCCAGCCGCAAGTCGTCCGTTACGCCTACCGCAAACCAGGTTTCGTACGCATGGAGTTCGTCACGCCGCATCCCGGGGCACTGATGATCTACAACCCGCACAGCAACAAGGTCCGGGTCTGGCCCTTCGGCCAACCTGGCTTCGCGCTGGCGCTGGCGCCCAATAACCCGTTGATCCGTGGCCCGCATGGGCACCGTATCGACCGCTCCCATGTCGGAATGCTGTTGCAAGCGGTGCACGCCCTGCAGGGCGGCGGCGAAACGACGTCACTCGGCAAGGGCGCCATCGGCCGCTGGCCCGTTCAGGGATGGAGCATCACCGGCGCCCCCGGCAACACGGTGGCCGGGGTGCATCGTTTCCAGCTCTGGCTGACGCAAGACACGCTGTTTCCGGTCAAGGTGGTCAGTTTCGGTCTTGACGGCGAGGTGCAGGAAACCGTGCTGATGGACGACGTGGAAATCGACGTGCCGCTCTCCGCGGATTTTTTCCAACCCTGAACCGTCAAACACAGGAAAAGCGAACAGCCATGGCGGAATACCGCTTCTCCACCCTATGGTACCTGGAGGCTCCCGTGGAGGCGGTATGGGACGCCATCTACCACTCGCGCCGCTGGCCCAGCTGGTGGCGTGGCGTGGAACAGGTGCTGGACCTGGAAGCCGGCGACGACGATGGCCTCGGTGCGGTACAGCGCTATACCTGGAAGAGCGTGCTGCCATACCGCTTGACCTTCGACATGCGCGTCACCCGCATCGAACCGCTGGTTTGCCTGGAAGGCACGGCGAGCGGCGAACTCGAAGGACATGGCCGCTGGAGTTTCAGAAAAGAAGGTGTGATCACCGTGGTCTGCTACGACTGGCAGGTGCGCACCACCAAACGCTGGATGAATCTGCTGGCCCCGGTCGCCCAGCCGCTCTTCCAGTGGAATCACGACGCCGTGATGAATGCCGGCGGACAGGGCTTGGCCCGTCTGCTCGATACCCGGCTGATAGCCATGACCCATCGACACCCGGCAGGGTAACGATGGCTTGAGCGGGCGGCCACGACATTGCCCGCACCCGAGCCCGGCCGAAGCCCGACTCACCTTGCATGCCCTGGAGGCCCGCCATGCCCCAACGCATCCGACGTTTTATGACCCAGTGCCTGGTCCTGGTTTTTGCTGCTGCCATGGGCCTGGCGACCGCCCCGACCGCCGTCGCCCAGGACGCCGAGTATACCCAAGCAGAGCTCGACCAGATGCTTGCGCCGATCGCCCTCTACCCCGACTCGCTGCTGTCACAAGTGCTGATGGCGTCGACCTACCCGCTCGAAGTGGTCGAGGCGGCCCGTTGGTCGCGCAACCATCCCAAGCTGAAGGGCGACGAGGCCGTGCGAGCGGCCAACCGGCAAGACTGGGACCCCAGCGTGGTATCGCTGGTCGCCTTTCCCCAGGTGCTGCAGATGATGGATGATCACCTGGAATGGACCCAAGAACTCGGCGACGCCTTCCTGGCCCAGGAGGACCAGGTCATGGACACGGTACAGCGCCTGCGTGACAAGGCCTGGGACCAAGGCTATCTGCGCTCCAACCGCTATGTCCGCGTCGCCAGCCGCGAGCCGGTTATCGTGCTCGAACCGGTCGACCCGCTGGTCGTCTACGTGCCCTACTACGACCCGCTGGTGGTATACGGCCCGTGGTGGTGGCCGGACTACCCGCCCTACTACTGGACCTGGCCGGGCTACTACGTCGGCCCGAGCGTGGGCATCTATTGGGGTGTTGGCTTCACGCTGAGCGTGGGTTTCTTCTTCGGCAACTTCGACTGGCCGCATCACCACGTCACCATCGTCAACATCAACAACTTTTACGTCCAGCCGCGCATCGTGCAGCGCGAGTGGATCGGCCGCAAAGGGCCGTTCCGCTGGGAACATGATCCGGAGCACCGCGGTAACGTCCCCTATCATGGATTCATCCCGCGTGACATCGAGCGGACGACACCGGCCAAGCGCCTGCCACCACTGCTTACCCAGCCGGGTTTGGAGAATAAGCCGTTGCCTTCGATCATCAACCCCGCCCGCCGTCCCGAAATCGAGCGTCGCCACGACCAGCGACCTGATTGGTCACGTGGCGGCCAGGAGCAGCGTGGCAAGGGTTTTTCCCCGCCCGGCCGCCTGGGTAACCAGGGTGAGCGCAAGATCGACATCCCGCGTACCCCGCGCCCGCAGGAGCAACCTTTCATGATCCGCCCCGAACAGGGCCGGCCGCAACAGCCTGATATTGGCAACGCCGAGCGTCGAGGAGGTGATAACCGTCGCTTCGAACGGCGCCAACAGGACATCAACACCCCACGCGCACCGCGTCCGCAGGAAATGCCTACCATCATCCGCCCCGAGCAGGCTCGGCCAAATCAGCCGGATCGCGGCAATGCCGAGCGTCAGGGAGGCGACAACCGTCGCTTCGAGCGGCGCCAACCCGGAGCCGAGACGCCGCGCGTGCCACGTTCAACGGAGATGCCCACCATTATCCGGCCGGAACCACCCCGGCCCCGTCAGCCGGACGTCGGCGTCCCAGAACGGCGCAGAGAGGCCCCACAAATCGAGCGGCGCCAGTTCGAGCGCCCCAATCCCGCCCCTTCCGCCCGCCCCTCGTTCGCTCCTCGCTCCGAGGAACCGCGCCGCGGCGGCCAGGTTCCACCCCGCCAGATCATCAACCAAGGCAACCCAGGCGGCGGGCAGGATCATTAAGAACAACAGCTCGGATGCGCCATGGCATGGCGCATCCGAGCTGTGCGGGAGGTCTGGCCTGAAACGCCCCCCCGACGGGCGTCAGAGCAAGACGCTCAGTCCCTGGTAGCCGACATACAAACCGACCAGCACGATCAGTGCACCGGAAAAATACGGCGCCTTGCGGGCGAACTCGCCAAATCCGCTCCAACTGCGCGAGACGTGCTTCACGCTCAGCGCAGCCAGCGCGCCCGATGCCACCATCGTCAGCGCCAGACCGACGCTGAAGCACAGCACCAGCGTGGCACCGAGGGCGATTTTTTTCAGCTGCAGACACAACAACAGCACCGTGATCGACGCCGGGCACGGAATCAACCCGCCGGTCAGGCCGAACAGGATGATCTGGCTGGTGGTCACCTCCCGGTTGGCAAAGCGGCGGCGGATGTCGTTGGCGTGGGCCAGTTCGTGCGGGTCCTGGTACCCCGGCGCGGACAAATCCAGCCCCTCGTAATCCTTGATCGAGTGATGATGGTCCGGCTCGACAAACTCCACGTCGTAGTCGTGGCGGTGCTGATCGTGCCCCAGGCTCAGCCTGGCAACGAACTCGTGCGGCTCCGGAATGGTCTCCACCGATTCCACAAAATCATCGCGCTGCACGAAGGTGAAACCCTGGCGGCTGCCGTCGGCCCGCTCCGTCTCGATCCGCACCTGATCCGCCGGCCAGCGGTGGCCGTGTTTGCTCGCGTGGTGCAGACGAAAACGCGGCGGCACGCCCTGTTCGAACACTTCCAGCCGGACGACGCCGTGGCCGGTATCGATCAGCTTGGCCTCGTCATGGTGATGGTGATGATGATGGTCATGATCGTGCGCCAGCTGCTGATGGCGCCAGGTGCGCCAGATCATCCACGCCGCCACGCCGATGATGAGTACCGCGGAGGCCACCTGAAAATAGGGTTCCGTCGCCTCCGCACTCCAGTTGCGGCCGAAATACAAGCCGGCCATCGCCACCGCCCACACCACCGCCGTGTGCGACACCGTCGCCGACAGGCCCAGCAACACCGCCTGCGTCAGGGTGCCCCGAATGGCAACGATGAACGCCGCCATCATGGTCTTGGAATGCCCCGGCTCCAGGCCGTGCAGCGCCCCCAGCAGGATGGCACTCGGGACGAATAACCAGGCATTGCCTTGCTGCAACAGGGTCGAAAACTCGGGCATGGCGCACTTTCGCTACGTGAGATCAGATCGCCGCATTATACTACCCCCCAGTATATGCATGTTACCCTTCCATCCATTTTTCAGACATGGGGTAAAGCGGACATGGCACACACCGTGAGAGACAAGGCCAAACTGCTGGCCCGAGTCAGGCGGATACAGGGGCAGACGGCCGGATTGGAAAGACTGCTGGACAGTGAAACGGATTGCACCGCCGTGCTCCAGCAGATCGCCGCCATCCGCGGCGCGGTGAACGGGCTGATGGCCGCCGTGATCGAAGGCCATCTGACCGATCATGTCGTCAAGGAGCCCGAGCAGGCGCAACGGCAGCGCGACCTGGATGCCGTGCTCCAGGTCATCAAGTCGTACCTGAAATAGACCCGCCGCGGCGCAGCGGGCCCAGCCGGCCAGGACATCCTGGCCGCACGCTCACTCAGTGTGGGAAATAGGCGGCAACCAGCAAGGCAAAGACACCATACAGCGAGCTCACGCCGAGCAGCACCCGGCCATCGACCGCGCCGCGGCGGAAGATGCGCCATAGGAAGAGAATCGCCAGGGCCGTGATGACGCCGGACGCCAGCAGCGTGCCATCGAACTGCCAAGGCGTGAAGAAGATGCCCAGCGCGCTGGGGATGGTGGCCTGGATCATCATGGCACCGGAGATGTTCGCCAGCGCCAGCCGTTCCTTGCCCTGCCGCACCCAGATCAGGGCATTCATCGTTTCAGGCAGCTCGGTCGCCACCGGGCTCAACAGCAGCGCCACCAGGTGCGGCGACCAGTGCAAGCCAGTGCCGATCGCCTCAAGCTGGCCGACAAAGACATGCGACGCCACGCCGATCGCCACCAGCGCCAGCGCGACCTGCAAACCCGCCCACGCCAGCGAGGGTTCGGCCATGTTGGGGCGGATTTTCAGCGGCTCCAGCTCCTCTTCCTCCGGCGCGGTATCGCTGTCGCGGATTTCCCGCCAAACGTAGACGCCATACGCCATCAGGAACAGCACCCCCAGCCACGGCTTGATGGCAAAGGCCACCAGGCCCAGCGTCACCTTGACCGCAAACACGGCGAGGAAGGCGGCCTGGTCCCGACTCAGGCGGACATGATCCACGCGGACCTCGTGCGTTTCACGCGCCAGACGTCGACGGTTCAGCATCAAGGCAAAGCCGACCACGGCGTAGGCCAAGGTTGCCAGAACCAGCGGGCCACCCATCGCGGCCCCCACGCCGAGGTCTTTCTGGGCGGGGGTGTTGCCGAATACCACGGCGGTGAAGGTCACGGCGCTTTCCGGGAGGGCGGTACCGAAGGCGGCCAGCACCGACCCGACGGCCGTCGCCCCCAGATTCAGACGACGACCAAGCCATTCCACGCCATTGACGAAGAATTCACAGGACCAGTAAATGGCCCCGGCAGAAAGAAAAAACAGGGTGAAAGCGAGAAGCATGAGCGTAATCCGGCCGGGCGAGCAAGAAACCGATGGCGCAACGATACGCCTCGCCCGGCCTGGGTGAGCGCATCGCGGCCAAAGGTCTCGCCTGGCTCTCTCTGCTGGTGCAGAGGCTGTTCACGCCATGAGGCCATGGCCTCAAGTTTGTTGACGTGAACTCCTTAGCAAAGGGCTAAGGATGGCTACTCCCCAATGACAACATCGCCATTCTAACAGCCCTCACGCCACCTGTCTCCATGAGCCCCCACGCTTTCCGCATTCGGCGTCATTACCCCGACAAAAAAGAATGCACTGCCTGGCGCTGGGAATCCGTGACGACCAACATCGGCGGCCGATGCCTCGGCCAAGGCGACGGCCGCCGCCCGGCAATGCCGATATAAACGACCTAGCACCTGCCTCATCGCGACGAGCTGACTCGCGCAGTCGCTGTCGCCCTGCGGGAAGCGCTAGCGGCCAGACAGCAGCAGCCAACAACCGCTTAGCCGGTGACCGAGACCACACCGTGCCGCCTGGAGGCATCACGATGTCGGTTTTAGGACGGATTACCGCGCGCTCGTCCGCCACCATGAACGTCATATCGATCGATGATCTTCACCGTGCGGATCGCTGGCCGGAGTGTTGGCTTCCGGCCAACGGCGACTCCGGCACCGGCATTGTTTCAAGGAAAGGACGACTGCATGAGCACACGCTACGCCGGCCACTCGCTGGCCGAGATCAAAGAGGCGGCGACGACATCCGCTGACAACGGCACTCCCGTCCCGACCAACCCCGCCATGCTGTTGGCCCTGATCAGCCGAATCGAGGAGCTGGAGCGCACCCACGACACCGTCCGGCTGGCCGGCTTCAAGGCGGCCCAGGAAATGGCGGCCCGACAGTGCGACACGTTGGCCGAAGAATTCTACAGCGCCGCTGCCATCCGCTGCGCCAGCAGCGTCCGCGCCATGCAGCCACCCGACCCCTGGGATGCGATCACCAGCGAGGCGTCCGGCAGACACCCCCTCCGCCCCATCGAGGCGGAATGGCCCCACCCCGATGGCTTCCCTGCCATCGCCGGCATGCCCTGAGTCTTGATTACGACTCGACACCCCTTCCCGACACCGGCCTGGAGCCGGCGTTTTCATGGCCACAGTTCCCTCTTGGTCGTCCTTTGGATAACGAGGACTCCTCGGCGCTCGCCAGCACTCGCAAGATCGACGAGCGCGACGTGCCGACCATGTCAGGCAGTCGCAGGTCACGGTCTTGCGGACGTCGCGTTTACAGGCAATTCCATGTCGAAAACAGGCAGTTGCCGGCATGACATTGAACCTATGATGACGGACCTTTCATCTGATTGTTTGGAGCCGACATGTCCGATTTCATCACCGTTCTGCGCGAAACCTGCCCGACCCCGGTCGTTGACGCCACCAAGTGGAAGCGCATCGGCGGCGACCCGCACACCGTGAACCTCAACGCCTACCTGTCCAAGGACGGCAGCAAGATCATGGGCACCTGGATCTGCACCCCGGGCAAGTTCGAGGTGAACTACGAAAAATGGGAGTACTGCCACTTCCTCGACGGTTACTGCATCATCACGCCGGAAGGCGAGCAGCCGGTGCATCTGAAGGCCGGCGATGTGTTCGTGATCGAACCCGGCATGAAGGGCACCTGGGAAGTGGTGGAAACCGTACGCAAGTACTTTGTCTTCGCCTGAGTCTTCAGGACGTTACGTTGGGCCGAGCCAGGCAAAGCCCAACGGCTTCCCCCTGCCAGGGAGGGGCATGCTCTGCAACCACATGGCTGGCTCCGACCACCCTGTGGTTGCCGCCCTCCTACCTCGCTCGCTTCAACACAACCTCGGCAATGCCATCGCCTGTCGACGCAAGGGTTCGCCACGTAAGTTCATCCCCAGTCACCGTGAACGGTCGTTTCTGCTCAGTTCCGTTCCAGTTGGGAAACGTACTGGTTTCAATGTGGAACGTGATGGTCCTGTTCGCCTCGTCGACGGTGTATCTGCCGAAGTGAGCGATCGACCCTTGCACAACGGCCTTGTCCTCCTCCGGAGTGCCCTCCATCCGATTGCTGGAGGCGAATTTGGCCTGTCCAGCCCGCACAGTCATCAAGATATAGCGACCATTGCCATCAAAGTTCGCCTGGCCTTGTGGATTAGGACCGAAAAGGGGTATTCGCGTCCCGTCGGGGCGGATAAGGTCGACAGAGACATACGACCAGGTTCCGACGAGCTGGTCCTTCAGGGCAGGTTGCGCGATTGCCGTGCTCCCGGGTAATGCCATGCCAAGAAGGAACAACGCCCTGGCGGCCCGCAGGCGCATGCCGAATCGGTACATGATACTTCTCCTCAAAGGCCCCATAGGCCCTCTCCAGATGGCGCTTTTTCTTGGTTCGGGGGCCATTCCCAGCGGCACGTGGCGGTGAACCTGCCCTGGTGGTCTGATAGCGATGGCTACGTTAACCATAGCCAAAACACCTCGGCGACGACAGGGACAGGCGGTCAGAGGGGGATGCCCGCGGGTGGGGTCCGGCAATGCAGTGAGGGGGCAAAGGGCGTGCGCAGTGGAGTGTAGCAACCGGCCCGGCCGACACGGTTGAGCAGGGACGTTTTCCTGCACTGGTTACAGGCGACGCACGGCACTGCGCCGCGCAGCGGGCCTACGGAAGGCATCGGTTCCGGCCTCGATCGCCATCCCGATGTAATGGTGCCGCTGACACGGATACTGGCTAGCGTGTTCATTACCTGCCGCCCGTCCTCACGCACACCATTGGCCCGATAGGCATAGTAATTTTGCCGGTGATATGATGTACGAGTTGTCAGCCTTGCTGCCTTGCGGCGGCAAACCAGTGCTCCCCGGCGGCCATGTCAACTGGGCGGCTGATCCATCGCTATCGGCTCAGGCGCCGCCGACACAAGGGGTATCGGATGAGCGCCTGTCATCTCCAAGGCCAGCCTTTAACCGATTGAGATTACTTATGAATTACAAAAAACTCACGGCAATGTGCGTTACCCTTTTGGGGCTCAGCGCTCCATCTTTCGGCTGTACGTTCACCTGGCACCACTATGGCCCGGACCAGGTTAACGATCTCATAAAGGCCAAAATCGGCTCCGCCGTGTCAGATGAGTACTGCAAAAAGTACAACGCCAAATACGAAATCGTTGTCATGTCAGATACGTACGTGAATTCTCAAAGAGCCTTGGCGCACGTCTCGGTCGGTTTGCGCAAACGTGGCTCAAACATTTTCCCCTCGAACCGATTCAGCGCCTACAAATTCGAGGATGGCGATTTCGTGATTGGCAAAGGCTACTCATTGGCCTCGGCTCTCGCCATCGACACGGTCATGGACGTCATGTCAGACCTCAAGTCGTACACCAACTAAACCAGCCGGTTTCACCCACCCCAGCCAACGCCCTCGTACGAGGGCGTTTTCTGTTGGCGCCGTTAAACGGGCAGGCAGCTCGCGGCAACGGCTGTCGCAGAAAAAGCTCGGGAGCAAGCACGGCCTGAAGAAGACAAAAAAACGGCCCAAGATCGATAAGAACGAGTGCCCTATCCCGATCAAGATCGGCGCGGCATCACGCTGACGGAGAGCGAAACCGACGAGCAGATGACGAGCCGGCTAAAACAAGCATCATGATATTCGGCATGTTATCCTGTGTGCTGTTCCGCAGCATTCCGCTCAATATCGCTGCAGCACAGGGTAAAATACTGGACAAGATTCGATGTTTGCGGCACTTGAAGCCGCGCAGAATAAGGCTTTGAGTACCATCATGTTACTGATGATCGACAACTATGACAGCTTCACCTACAACCTGGTGCAGTACTTTGGTGAGCTGAAACAGGATGTGCGGGTGTTCCGCAATGACGAGATCACGCTGCAGCAAATTGAAGAACTGGCGCCGAAATATCTGGTGGTTTCCCCTGGCCCCTGCACGCCGAACGAAGCCGGCGTATCCGTCCCCGCCATCAAGCACTTTGCCGGCAAGCTGCCCATCCTTGGCGTTTGCCTCGGACACCAAAGCATCGGCCAGGCCTTCGGCGGCAACATCATCCACGCCAAGCAACTGATGCACGGCAAGGTATCCCCGGTCACTCACCTGGACAAAGGCGTGTTCCGCGGCCTTCCCTCTCCTGTAACCTGCACCCGCTATCATTCGCTGGTGATCGAGCGCGAAACGCTGCCGGATTGCCTGGAAATCACGGCCTGGACCGACGACGGCGAGATCATGGGCGTACGCCACAAGACACTGCCGATCGAGGGCGTGCAGTTCCATCCGGAATCCATCCTGACCCAGCACGGCCACCAGATGCTCGACAACTTCCTCAAGGAGTTTGCCTGATGATTACCCCGCAGGCCGCGCTGAACCGTCTGATCGACGGCAATGAACTGTTCTACGACGAAATGCTCGATCTGATGCGCCAGATCATGCGCGGCGAAGTCTCGCCGGCGCAGCTGGCTGCCATTCTGGTCGGCCTGCGCGTCAAGGTGGAAAGCGTGCTGGAAATCGCCGCCGCCGCCACCGTGATGCGCGAATTCGCCACCCACGTCCCGGTGATGCATCGCGAGCATCTGGTCGACACCTGCGGCACCGGCGGTGACAAATCGCACACCTTCAACATCTCCACCACCTCGGCTTTTGTCGCCGCCGCCGCCGGCGCGCGCGTGGCCAAGCACGGCGGCCGCTCGGTGTCGTCGAGCTCCGGCAGCGCCGACGTGCTGGAAGCGCTGGGAGTGAATCTGGCGCTGACGGCGGAGCAAGTAGGCCGCTGCATCGACGAGATTGGCGTCGGCTTCATGTTCGCTCCCAACCACCACAGCGCGATGAAGTACGTGGCGCCGGTGCGCAAGGAACTGGGAGTACGCACCATCTTCAACATCCTGGGTCCGCTGACCAATCCGGCGGGTGCTGACAACCAGCTGATGGGCGTGTTCCATCCCGACCTGGTCGGCATCCAGGCGCGCGTACTCAAGCAACTCGGCAGCCGCCACGTGATGATCGTACACGGCAGCGACGGGCTGGATGAAATTACCCTGTCCGGCACCACCATGGTGGCGGAACTGAAAGATGGCGACATCAGCGAATACCAGCTCAACCCGCGCGATTTCGGTCTGGAATTGAGCGAACTCAAATCCCTGCGCGCCGAATCGGCGCAAGCTTCCAAAGACATGCTGCTAGCCGTGCTGGATGGCCAGCCCGGCCCGGCACGCGACATCGTGCTGTTGAACGCCGGCGCCGCCATCTACACCGCCGACGTGACTGGCACTCTGGCCGATGGCATCGCTTTCGCACGCGAAAAGATCGACAGCGGCGCCGCGCGCGCCAAGCTCGACCAACTGGTGACACTCAGCCAGTCCTTCGCAGCCTGAAACACTTGGCGGCCGGCTAGCCCGGCGGCCACCTCACCCTCTTCTGTCTTCCCGGGAACAAAAAAAGCTCATGAGCGCACCGTCCAAAGACATTTTCAAGGCTTACGATATCCGCGGTATCGTCGGCAAGACCCTGACCACCCAAACGGCCTACCAGATCGGCCGCGCCATCGGCTCCGAGGCACGTGCACGCAAGGTCAAGGCTATCGTGGTCGGCCGTGACGGCCGCCTGTCCGGCCCCGATCTGTGCGAGTCGCTGGCTGAAGGCATCGTCAGTTCCGGTATCGACGTTATCGATGTCGGCCGCGTCGCCACGCCGATGCTGTACTTCGCCGCCTACGAGCTGGGCACGCTGTCCGGCGTCATGGTCACTGGCAGCCATAACCCGCCGGATTACAACGGCTTCAAGATGATGCTGGCCGGCGACACCCTGTCCGGGCCGGATATCCAGGCCCTGTATCAGCGTATCGTCGACGAGGATTTCAGCGAAGGCAACGGCCAGTACCGCACGCACGACATCGTCGAGGCCTACCTCGAGCGCATCACCGGCGACATCAAGCTGGAACGCCCGCTGAGCATCGTGGTCGATTGCGGCAACGGCGTGCCGGGTGCCTTCGCGCCGGTACTGTACCGCCGCCTCGGCTGCCGCGTGCGCCAGCTGTTCTGTGACGTCGACGGCACCTTCCCCAACCATCACCCGGATCCGGCCAAGCCGGAAAACCTGCAGGACGTGATCGAAGCGCTGGCCAAGACCGACGCCGAAATCGGCCTCGCCTTCGACGGCGACGGCGACCGCCTCGGCGTGGTCACCAAGGAAGGCAACATCATCTGGCCTGATCGCCAGCTGATGCTGTTCGCAGCCGACGTGCTAGAGCGCAACCCGGGCGCCAAGGTGATCTACGACGTCAAGTCCACCCGCCTGCTCGGGCCGTGGATTCGTGACAACGGCGGCGAGCCGGTCATGGCGCGCACAGGCCACAGCTTCATCAAGGCCAAGATCAAGGAAACCGGCGCCCTGCTGGCCGGCGAGATGAGCGGTCACGTGTTCTTCAAGGAACGCTGGTACGGCTTCGATGACGGCATGTATGCCGGCGCCCGCCTGCTGGAAGTGCTGTCGCGCGTCGAAGACCCGAACGCGCTGCTGAACGCCCTGCCCAACGCCGTCTCCACGCCGGAACTCAACCTCAAGATGGAGCACGAAGGCGAGAACCACGCGCTGATCGAAAAGCTGCAGCAGACTGCGCGCTTCGACAACGCCGAATCGGTCATCACCATCGACGGCCTGCGCGTGGAATACGCCGACGGCTTCGGCCTGATGCGCGCCTCCAATACCACCCCGGTGATCGTATTGCGCTTCGAAGCCGATGATGAAGCGGCGCTGGAGCGTATCAAGAACGATTTCCGCCAGGTATTGAGCAAGGCCACGTCGGCCCCGCTGCCGTTCTGAAAGCTTGTAAATAAATCTGCTGCGTGCCCCCATCCCGGCCCTGTGATGCTCGCCGTGCCACTTGTACGGCTGTGCTTCTCGCACCGGCCTTAGGGCGCGGCGATGACCGCAGGGAATCCCTGTGGGACGATTTCTTTTACAAGCTTTGAGCCACCATATCGGACATTACAATTCCAGGGACAGGCACTGCCTGTCCCTCGCCTTTGAAAGGACCCGCATGTACGCCCAAGCTGCTACCGTCATGACCACGGTGCGTGACCTGCTGCGTTTCGCTGTTTCCCGCTTCAACGATGCCGGCCTGAGCTACGGCCACGGCACCGACAATGCTTACGACGAAGCCGCCTACCTGGTGCTCTCCACGCTCAAGCTGCCACTGGATCAACTCGAGCCGTTCCTTGACGCCAAATTGCTGCCGACCGAAATCCAGGACGTGATCGACATCATCGAGCGCCGCGCCGAAGAACGCATCCCGGCCGCCTACCTCACCCACGAGGCTTGGCAGGGCGAATTCAGCTTCTACGTCGACGAGCGCGTGATCGTACCGCGCTCCTTCATCTTCGAACTGCTGGGCGAGCAACTGGCGCCGTGGATCGAACACCCGGAGCTGGTCCACCGCGCGCTCGACCTCTGCACCGGGTCGGGCTGTTTGGCGATCCAGCTGGCGCACCACTACCCCGACGCCGAGATTGACGCCGTCGACATCTCTCTCGATGCGCTGGAAGTGGCCTCGATCAACGTGCAGCGCTATGACCTGGAAGACCGTATCCAGCTGATCCACACCGATCTGTTCCAGGGGCTGGAAGAAAAGTACGACCTGATCATCTCCAACCCGCCCTACGTGGACGAGGAATCGGTCGACGAACTGCCGCCGGAATACCTGCACGAACCGGAACTGGCGCTGGGCTCGGGCCGCGACGGCCTGGACGCCACGCGCGAAATCCTGCGCCGCGCACCGGAGTTCCTCAGCGAGCACGGCGTGCTGCTGGTCGAAATCGGCCACAACCGCGACGTGCTGGAGGCGGCCTTCCCGCAGCTGCCGTTCATGTGGATGGAAACCAGCGGCGGCGACGGCTTCGTGTTCCTACTGACCCACGACGATCTGGTCAACAACCCGATCTGACCCACCTAAAAACGCTTCGGCCAACCTCCACAGGTTGGCCGAAGCGTTTTTTCATGACGGGATCACAGCGCTCCCGGCGAGCTCATGACACCGACTCGGCAGACAAAATCCCTCTGCGTGTAACGCACCACAAAGCCGCCACGCCGTCCCAGTTCGCATTACAGATACTGCAGACCGTGCTGCTGGATCAGCGAGGCTGCCGTCATCACCATCAAGATCCCGACCATCACGTCCAGCACACGCCAGCTGCGTTCCTGCCGGAACAGTGGCGCCAACTTCATGCTGAACACGCCGATGGCCACGAACCACAGCACCGACGCCGTGGAACTGCCCGCCAGGAACGACAGCCTGGCTTCCGTGCCGTACGCCGCCGACAAGCTGCCGATCAGGATCACGGTGTCGAGCCAGACGTAGGGGTTGAGCAGCGTAACCGCCAGCAGTGTACGGATCACCTCGCCGCGATCGCGCACGCTGCCGCCTTCCGTTCTCAAGGTAGCCGGCTTGCAGGCCGAGTGGAACGCCTTGATGCCGAGCCATAGGATAAACACCGCTCCGGTCCAGGTCACCAGAGGCAGAAACCCGGGAATCGACAGCACCATGCTACCCATGCCGAACACCCCGGCAGCGATCAGCAACAAGTCGCAGACGATGCAGATCAAGATGATCGGCAAGACATGGCTGTGGCCGATGCCCTGCCGGATGACAAAGGCGTTCTGCGGGCCGATGCCGACGATCTGGCTGAGTGACAAGGAGAAGGCAGCGAGGGCAACCTGTGTGTTGAACATGGCAAGCTCCGGAATTCGAATGTTGCCGACAGCTTAGCCCCGCGCCAAAAATAAATAAAACTACTAAATATTATGATGTATAAGAAATATTAATATTCGCACCAGCCTGCTGTCGCAAGGCCCATTCGATCAGCACCTCCGCCGGTACCGGCCGGGAAATCGCGTAGCCCTGACCCACGGTACACCCCAGTTCCAGCAGCCGCAGCCAGATGGCCTTGCTCTCCACCCCCTCCACCACCAGCTGACGTCCCGTGTAGCGGGCGAAGGCCACCATGCTGTGGATGATCGCCTCGTTGCCCGGCGCCTCCAGCAGCACCCGCACAAAGCTCTGATCCATCTTGATGGTGTCGAACGGCAACTGCTGCAGGTGCACCAACGAGGACGCTCCAGTGCCGAAGTCATCCAGCGCTATCGAGATGCCGAGCCGGCGGCAGCGCTCCAGCTTGTGCACCACCTGCTCCGCTTCTTTTTGCGACACGCTCTCCAGCACTTCCAGTTCGAGCAGGCCGGCAGCGTCGGGGAAGCTCGCCAGCAGCAGCTCAATGCCGGGCAGGAAGCCCTCCTGCTTCAACGTCATCGCGGACAGGTTGACGCTGACCTTGATGACGTGGCCACGCGCCTTCCAGGCGGTAATCTGCTTCAGGCTCTGACGCAGCACCCACCAATCCAGCTCGCGCATGAGGTCGGTGTGCTCGATCGCCGGAAAGAACTCGCCGGGCGACACGAACTGATCCTGCCGCTTCCAGCGCACCAGCGCCTCCACCCCTTGCAATACCTCGCTGCGCAGATCGATCTTGGGCTGATAAAACAGCTCCAGTGCATTGTTCGCCAGGGCCTCGGCAAACGCGGCGCGAAGGCTGTGGATGCGCTGGATTTCCTCGTCCATGCGCTGGTCGTAGTGGCGGTACTGGTTGCCCCCGGACTCCTTGGCGCGGGCCAGCGCAACCTCGGCACGCCGCAGCAGCGTCGCCGCATCGCTGTCGGCATGACTCACCACCACCCCGCAGCTGGAACGCACGTCGACCCACTGGCCAAGGCACTCTGCCGGCTCTCGCATCACCTGCAGCAGACGATCCAGCAGGCTCTCCAGCCGGTCGTTGAAGCCGCTGGTGATGACAAAACGCGCGGCACCGACACGGCCGACGCGCCCGGTATCGCCCAGGCACTGCTCGATGCGCCGGGCCGCCTCGCACAGCACCAGGTCGCCGCCTTCATGCCCCAGACGGGCGTTGATCTGGTGGAAGCTGTCGATGGCCAAGGCAATCACCACCACCGGTTCAGCACCCTCCCCCTGCTCGATGCGCCCCTGTATCAACGCCTGCATGTTCTGGCGGTTGGGCAGGCCTGTCAGAGGGTCGTGGTCCGACAGATAACGAATCTGCGCCTCGGCGCGCGAGCTGCGATCGAGCGCATCCAGGCGCTCCAGCGCGTGGCCGATCTCGCTCGCCATGGTCTGTACCAGCGCCACCTTGTCGAGATCGAAAAAATCCGCCAGCCGCGAATGCAGCGTCAGCGTCCCGACCACCTTGCCTTCCATGAACAGCGGCACCGCCAGCAGGCTTTTGATGCCTTCACGCTCGAACAAGGCGCGCCAGGGAGCCATCATCGGCTCGGCCTCGCAGCAGTTGACCACTTGTGGCGTCATGGTGAGCACCGCCTGACCGGTCGGACCCCTACTGTAGGGGTTGGACGGGTCGAGCGATAACGCCCGTGACAACTGATGGATGAAATCGGTGGATTCCGGTCCGGCGAAGACCTTGTATTCGAGGTGGTTGGTGGCGGTATCGATCCAGCTGATGCCGGCGTAGGTCGCCCCGCCTTTTTCCACGCAGGTGGAGCAAATGGCGTGAAACAGTTCGTCGCGGCTACGCGAGTGGATCAAGGCCAGGCTCACCCCGCTCAAGGTGGCGTACATGCGAGACATGTCGAGCATGTGGCGGTGCTGCAGTTGGGTTTCGGCCGAAATCGACTGCTGAAAACCCTGCAGCTGCAGCAGCATGTCGAGCAGGATGCGCTTGCGGATAGCCCGGGTCAGTGGCCGCCGCACCTCGTCTGGGTAGTGCGCGTCGTTGAGTCGGCTCAGCATGTGCGACAGATAACGCTCGTACGCCCCCGCCACCCATACCATGCTGACGCCGATACGGTGGTGCATCTGGCCCAGCGCGATCACCTTCTCCGCCTGCACTGCGCTCAGCGGCTGCGACACCACGCCCTCGAAGTAATCCATCTGCTGGCTGATCAGACGGTCCAGCCCCTCACCGCTCATGGCAGGCAACAAGGCCGACGTTTCCGGATTCTTCAGCAGGTACCAGTAAAACTCCTTACCCAGTACCTCGCGGCCCAGCAACAGCTTGTCTTGATGACGTCGTAAGGTCTCGCCGTCTTCCTCTCGAAAGCCAAGCAATCGGCTGAGTGAATGCAATGGCTCGTCGCCATGGCTTGTCTGCATAGTCTCCCCTGTCTCCCAACCTTGGCCGAAGCAGGTCGTATATCTTATTATGCTTTTTTCATGAGTTCGCCACGGTCTTTGCCGTGTGGGCTAGAGCCTAGCAGATTTGCCAAGACCCTACCATTAACATAACTTTGCCCGGCACCCGCCAGGCCACCGGACACACGACACATGCTCGACCCCAAGCTGCTGCAGGCCCTCGCTGCCGTCGTCGAAAACGGCGGCTTCGATAAAGCCGCCAAGGCGCTGTTCCTGACCCAGTCGGCCGTGTCCCAACGCATCAAGCAACTGGAAGAGCGCCTGGGCCAGCCGGTGGTGACACGCACCACGCCAGTCGATGCCACGCCGCACGGACGCCACCTGATCCAGCACTTCCGCCAGCTCACGCTGATGGAAGCCGAGCTGATGGAAACGTTGCAGGCAGGCGACGGCCATGCCGGCTTCTCGACGCTGGCGGTGGCGGTGAACGCCGACAGCCTCGCCACCTGGTTTCTCGACGCGGCACGACCGGCACTGGAAGCGACGCGTCTTCTGCTCGACATCCGCGTCGACGATCAGGAGCACACCCACGAGCTGCTGCGCGGCGGCCACGTCAGCGGCTGCGTCAGCAGCCGCAGCCAGACCATTCAGGGCGGAGAAAGCCATTATCTGGGGTCGATGCGCTACCTCTGCCTGGCGGCGCCGCACTTCGTCGAGCGCTATTTTGCCGACGGTGTCAGCCACGCCGCGTTGAGTGCGGCGCCGGCGCTGCTGTTCGACCGCAAGGACAGCCTGCACCAGGCATTCCTGCAGCAGCAACTGGCGTTTACCCTCGACTTCCCGGCGCTCACCCTTCCTTCGGTGCAAGGCTTTCTCGATTACACGCTGGCCGGCATCGCCTACGGCCTGATTCCGGAAGGCATGGCAGAGGCGGCACTGGACGACGGACGGCTGATCGATCTGGCACCCGGCAGGCACCTCGACGTGCCGCTCTACTGGCACCACTGGCAAATGGAAGTCGCACTGGCGCGGCAACTGACCGCCACCATCATCGAACAGGGCCGGCGCGTTCTGCGCCAGCGCCCGGACAACCTCCCCACGTAGGGCGGAAGCCTGGGCAAGCCGGGGCGTTCCGCCACAAGCCCAGCCATTAAGCCAGGCCACTGCAAGCCGGAAGCGGCGGAACCCGGCCCTGCCGGTTCCGCCCTACCCCCTGCCCAATCCGCGCATAAAAAAACGGACGCCGAAGCGTCCGTTCTTTATTGCCAGCGAGGAAAGGCTCAACCCACCCACTTGCGTGCCGAAGCGAACATGCGGAACCAGGCGCCGTTCTCGCCCCAGTCGGCAGGATGCCACGAGTTCAGTACGGTACGGAACACGCGCTCCGGGTGCGGCATCATGATGGTGAAGCGGCCGTCGGCGGTCGTCACACCAGTGATACCCGCCGGCGAACCGTTCGGGTTCAGCGGATAGGTCTCGGTCGGCTGGCCGGCGAAGTCGACGTAGCGCAGCGCCGTGATCACCTGCTCCTGATGGCCCGGCACGAACACCGCGCGGCCTTCGCCGTGGCTCACCACCACCGGCAGCTGGCTGCCCGCCATGTCGGCCAGGAAGATCGACGGTGAAGCCGGCACCTCGACCATGGCGAAGCGCGCCTCGAACTGCTCGGAAGCGTTGCGGTGGAACTTCGGCCAATGCTGCGCGCCCGGAATGATGCCGGACAGGTTCGACATCATCTGGCAGCCGTTGCACACGCCCAGCGCGAAGGTGTCGCCGCGTTGGAAGAAACCTTCGAACTCGTCACGAGCACGGCCGTTGAACAGGATGCTCTTGGCCCAGCCCTCGCCGGCACCCAGCACGTCGCCGTAGCTGAAGCCGCCGCAGGCGGCCAGGCCCTTGAAGTCGGCCAGCGACACACGGCCGCCGATGACATCGCTCATGTGCACGTCGACCGCATCGAAGCCGGCACGGGTGAACGCCGCCGCCATTTCGATCTGGCCGTTGACGCCCTGCTCGCGCAGGATGGCGATGCGCGGACGCGCACCGGTGGCGATGAACGGCGCAGCCGGGTCGGCGTTGACGTCGAACGACAGCTTGGCGAACAGGCCGCCCGAAGCGGTGTTATCGAGCTGGGCGTACTCGCTATCGGCGCAGGCCGGGTTGTCACGCAGGCGCTGCAGGCGGTAGCTGGTTTCCGACCAGGCGCGCTGCAGGTCGAGGCGGCTCTCATCGAGCAAGGTCTCATTCTGCTGCTGGATCACCAGGCGCTCATCGCCGTTCACCGAACCCAGCACAAACAGTGCGCGTTCCAGGCCCGCCTTGACGAAGCGGGAGATCACCTCGGCGGTGTTGGCCTTGGCCACCTGGATCACGGCGCCCAGTTCCTCGTTGAACAACACACGCATCACGCGGCCATGAGCGGCCGCTTCCGGCGTCGGCGGCACGAAATCGTCCAGATAGGCCTGGGTATTCTTGCGCTCGATCACCAATTCCTGCAGGTCGACGGTCACGCCGACGCGACCAGCGAACATCATCTCGGCCAGCGTGGCGAACAGGCCGCCGTCGGCACGATCGTGGTAGGCCAAGACCAGTTGGTCGGCCAGCAGCGACTGCATGGTGTTGAAGAAGCCCTGCAGCTCGGCCGGGCTCTCCACGTCCGGCGCCTTGCCATCCATCGCCTTCCACACCTGCGCCAGCGCCGAGCCGCCCAGACGGCAACGGCCATGGCCCAGGTCGATCAGGATCAGGTCGGTAGCAGCGTCGTTCTTCAGTTCCGGCGTCACGGTCTTGCGCACGTCGTCCACCGGGGAGAACGCCGAAACGATCAGCGACAGCGGGGCGGTCACTGCCTTCTTCTCGCCCTGCTCTTCCCACACCGTCTTCATCGACAGCGAATCCTTGCCCACCGGCACGCTCACACCGATCTGCTGACATAGGTCGGACAACGCTTCCACGGTCTGGTACAGCTTGGCATCCTCGCCCGGGTGGCCGGCAGCGGCCATCCAGTTGGCGGACAACTTGACGTTGCCGAGGTCGCCGACGTTGGCCGAAGCCAGGTTGGTCAGCGCCTCGCCCACCGCCATGCGGCCGGAGGCCGGAGCCGAGAACAGCGCCAGCGGCGTGCGCTCGCCCATCGCCATGGCCTCACCGCGATAGGTGTTGAACCCCATGGTAGTGACGGCCACGTCCGCCACCGGCACCTGCCAGCGGCCCACCATCTGATCGCGCGCGGTCATGCCGCCCACGGTACGGTCGCCGATGGTGATCAGGAACGACTTGTCGGCCACCGACGGCAGGCTCAGCACACGATAGGCGGATTCGCGCAGATCGAACGCCGAAGCGTTGAACAGGCGTGGAGTCACGTCCACGCTCTTCACATCGCGGGTCATGCGCGGCGGCTTGCCCAGCAGCACGTTCAGCGGCATGTCGACCGGCTTGTTATCGAAGATGTCGTCGCGCACCTGCAGGTGACCATCATCGGTCGCCACGCCCAGCACTGCGAACGGACAGCGCTCGCGTTCGCAGATGGCGGTGAAGGTGTCGAGATCCTGCGGCAGGATGGCCAGCACGTAGCGCTCTTGCGACTCGTTCGACCAGATCTGCATCGGCGTCATGCCCTTCTCTTCGAGGTGCACCTTGCGCAGCTCGAAGATGGCACCACGGCCGGCATCGTTCACCAGCTCAGGGAAAGCGTTGGACAAACCACCGGCGCCGACGTCGTGAATCGACACGATCGGGTTCTTGTCACCGCGCTGCCAGCAGCGGTCGATGACTTCCTGGCAGCGACGCTCGATTTCCGGGTTGCCACGCTGTACCGAATCGAAATCCAGGTTTTCGCTATTGGCGCCGGTATCCATCGAGGAAGCCGCACCGCCACCCAGACCGATCAGCAGGCTCGGGCCACCCAGCTGGATCAGCAGAGCGCCTTCCGGAATGATGTTCTTGCGGATCTGCTGATGCTGGATGTTACCGAGGCCGCCGGCAATCATGATCGGCTTGTGATAGCCGCGCATCTCGCCTTCGAACATCTCTTCGAAGGTACGGAAGTAGCCGGTCAGATTCGGGCGGCCGAATTCGTTGTTGAAGGCGGCGCCGCCAATCGGGCCGTCCAGCATGATCTGCAGTGCCGAGGCGATACGACCCGGACGGCCATACTCGGCCTGCCCCTCGCTGAACGTCTCCCACGGCTGCTTGAAACCAGGGATGTTCAGGTTGGATACGGTGAAACCAGTCAGGCCCGCCTTCGGACGCGAACCACGGCCGGTGGCACCTTCATCGCGGATTTCACCGCCGTTGCCGGTCGAGGCGCCGGGGAACGGCGAGATGGCGGTCGGGTGGTTGTGCGTTTCCACCTTCATCAGGATGTGAGTCTGTTCCGAACGGAAGGCGTACTGGTGGCCCTCCGGATTCGGATAGAGGCGCTCAATCTCGGCGCCTTCGATCACCGAGGCGTTGTCGTTGTACGCCACCAGCGTGCCCTGCGGGTGCGCCTCGTGGGTGTCGCGGATCATACGGAACAGCGACTTCTGCTTTTCTTCGCCGTCGACGATGAACTGCGCGTTGAATATCTTGTGACGGCAGTGCTCGGAGTTCGCCTGGGCGAACATCATCAACTCGACGTCGGTCGGGTTGCGGCCCATGCGGGTGAAATTCTCGACCAGATAGTCGATCTCGTCCGGCGACAGCGCCAGGCCGAGGTCGCCGTTAGCCGCCACCAGGGCATCCCGGCCACCTCCGAGAATGTCCACCGTAGTCAGCGGCTGCGGATCGATATGGGTAAACAGGCGGCCGGCCTCGTCGAGCGAGGACAACACGGTTTCGGTCATGCGGTCATGCAAGAGACCGATCAATACGCGGCGCTGCTCATCGGACAGCGCAGCGGCGGTCTGCACATGGAAGGCCGTGCCGCGCTCGATGCGCTGGATGCCTTCCAGCCCGCAATGCTGGGCAATATCGGTAGCCTTCGAGGCCCACGGCGACAGCGTTCCCAAGCGCGGGGTGACAAGGAACAATTCGCCCGAGGGAGCGGCAGCGAGCGGCGGCTCGCCATAGGTCAGCAGCTTGGCCAGAACCGATTGCTCTTCTTCGGAGAGCGCCCGATCGCTTTCCACAAAATGCCAAAACTCGGCATTGAGCGTGAGCGAAGGCAAACCAGCCTCGCGCGCAGCGGTCAGGAGTTTGTCCAAACGGAACTGGGACAGGGCAACACCGCCCCGCAGCTTGAGAATGTGCGACATTCAACACCCGCGACAATTATCAGGAAAGCGCGTAATAATACAGCAAAAACCCTTGGAACTTAAGGCCGGCAGCCGTCATGGCGGGCAAAAAGTCCCAAATCTACCTGCAATGAACACACGTGCCGTCAAGGAGCACCCCAAAATGAAAAAGGTCGAGGCCATCATCAAGCCGTTCAAGCTGGACGAAGTGCGCGAAGCTCTGTCGGAAATCGGCGTCACCGGATTGACCGTCACCGAGGTCAAAGGCTTCGGGCGCCAGAAAGGGCATACCGAGCTCTACCGCGGCGCCGAATACGTGGTGGACTTCTTGCCTAAGGTCAAACTCGAGGTGGTCATCGCCGACGATCTGGTCGACCGCGCCATCGAGGTCATCATCAATGCCGCCCGCACCGGCAAGATCGGAGATGGCAAAATCTTCGTCTCCCCGGTCGAACAGGTCATTCGCATCCGCACCGGCGAGACCAACGAAGACGCAGTCTAAGCTCAGCGAAAGCGGGGCAAGACCCCGCTTTATCCCTTTTAATTCAATTGCTTGCCAATCCACCTCGTCACACAGACAGATTACGGCAAGCTTAACGAAACCAGCGCGTCCCCTTTCCGCCACAGCGCCTCTTTTGCACTGCACATAAACTCATTTTCCCGCTCGCAATCACGCCCACTCCTGATAGAATGACGCGCCTCCCGGGACTCCCGCCGGGCCCCTGTCGCCTCCGGCACAGAGTTTAGCGGCACCGTTTACGCTGACCCGACTTAAACCGACATATAAAAACGACTGATGACCACTCGACTGATGCCCTTGCTGTGGGGATTCTTGCTGTGCTTGCTCAGCAGCGTTGGTCTGGCCGCTACGCCGGACAACAAGCTGACTATCCTTACCTATCACGAAATCGCCGACAAGAGTGATGCTCTCGAGCCGGCCTTTGCCGTCTCGCCGACCAATTTCGTGCGCCAGATGGACTGGCTGAAGAACAATGGCTACCACTTCGTCAGCATGGACGACGTGCTGGCCGATCGCAGCGGCAAGAAGCCGCTGCCGGAAAAAGCCGTACTGCTGACCTTCGACGACGGCTACCGCTCGATGTACGCCAATGCCTTCCCGGTTCTGAAGATGTTCAAGGCACCGGCGGTGGTCGCGCTCATCGGCAACTGGCTCGACACCAACGGTACCGTGCGATTCGAAGGCAAGCCCGTTCCGCGCAACGTCATGCTGATGTGGGACGACGTGCGCGCCATGACGCAAAGTGGCCTGGTGGAAATCGCCAATCACACCTACAACATGCACGAGGGCATCCTGGCCAACCCGCAAGGCAATATGCAGCCGGCGGCCACAGCACGCCGCTACCTGCCCGAGCTCAAGCGCTACGAGGACGAAGCCAGCTACCGCAAACGCATCTACGCCGACCTGAAGCGCAATAGCGATCTGCTGCGCAAGCACACCGGCAAGGCGCCGCGCATCATGATCTGGCCGTACGGCCGCTACAACAGCACGTCGAGCGACGTGGCGCACCAGCTCGGCATGCCAATCGGCATGACACTGGACGACGGAGCCAACAACGAGCAAACCCCGCTTCACGCACTGCGCCGCGTCCTGATCGAGGGCAATATCACGCTCGACGCATTCCGCAAGGAACTCGCCATCCGCGAAGCCAACATCTCCGACAACGATCGTCCAGGCAAGATCATGCACGTCGATCTGGACTACATCTACGACCCGGATCCGGCGCAACAGGAGCACAACCTGGGCCGCTTGCTCGATCGCATCGTCGCCATGGGCGTAAATACTGTCTACCTGCAAGCCTACGCCGACCCGGACGGCAACGGCGCTGCCGATGCAGTGTACTTCCCGAACCGCCACCTGCCGATGCGCGCCGACCTGTTCAACCGCGTGGCCTGGCAGATTCGCACCCGCACCCCGGTCAAGCGCCTGTACGCCTGGATGCCGATGCTGGCTTTCGAACTGCCGAAGAACGAACCGGCAGCGAGCGACAAGGTCGTCACGCTTCCCAACAAGGCCAACCACCTCACCATGGGCTATCCGCGCCTGTCGCCGTTCTCGCCGCGCGTGCGCCAGGTGATCCGTGACCTCTACCAGGACCTCGCCCGCTCCACGCCGTTCGAGGGCTTGCTGTTCCACGACGACGTCACGCTGTCCGATTATGAAGACGCCAGCCCGATGGCCCTAAAAACCTATAAGGAATGGGGCTTGCCGACCTCGCTGGAAGAAATCCGCAGCAATGACGATCTGCTGGGGCGCTGGACCATCCTCAAGATCAACACGCTCGACAATTTCGCCATGGAACTGGCCGACGTGGTACGCCAGGAGCAGCCGGGCCTGAAGACGGCTCGTAACCTTTACGCCACCGTGGCGCTCAATCCGCGCTCCGAAGTGTGGTACTCGCAATCGCTCGACAACTCGCTCGCCAACTACGACTTCACTGCCATCATGGCCATGCCGTACATGGAAAACGCCGCCGATCCGATGGCTTTCCTGCACGAAATAGTCGATAAAGTGAAGGAGCATCCGGACGCCATGGACAAGGTGGTATTCGAACTGCAGGCCATCGACTGGCGTAGCAACAAACCGGTGCCGAGCCAGGAAATGGCGGACACCATCCGAACGCTGTATGGTTGGGGGGCACGCCATGTCGGTTACTACCCTGACAACCTGCATCGCGATCATCCGGATCCAGCCGTGCTCAAGCCGGTTCTGGACAGCAAGCCGAACGCACCGGACATCCACTAGGCAGACTGATGGTTATTGCATTACTGAAAACACTATGGCAGGGACTGCTGGGTTTCGTGTTTTACTACCCGCTGTTCATGTCCTATTTGTGGATGATCGGCGCCGCGCTGTTTTACTGGCGCCATGAACGCAAGGATGGTCCGTACACCCAGCCCACCCCCTTGCCGGACACGCCGCCGGTCAGCATCCTCATCCCCTGTTTCAACGAGGGGGATAACGCAGAGGAAACCATCAGCCACGCCCTGGCGACCGACTACCCTGACTTCGAGGTGATCGCCATCAACGATGGCAGCAAGGACAACACCGCTGAAGTACTGGACCGCCTGGCCGCCAAGTACGGCCACCTGCGTGTGGTGCACCTGGCACAGAACCAGGGCAAGGCCATGGCACTGCAGGCCGGCAGCCTGCTCGCCAAGCATGAAATCCTGATCTGCATCGACGGCGACGCCCTCCTCGACCGCAATGCCGCGCACTGGATGGTGCGTCACTTCGTGCAGGACCCGGAAGTCGCCGCCGTTACGGGCAACCCTCGCATTCGCAATCGTTCCACGCTGCTTGGACGAGTGCAGGTTGGCGAGTTCTCCTCCATCGTCGGCATGATCAAGCGTGCCCAACGCAGTTTCGGCCGCCTGTTCACCGTGTCCGGCGTGATCACGGCCTTCCGCAAGTCGGCCGTGCACCAGGTGGGCTACTGGAGTGCCGACATGCTGACCGAGGACATCGACATTACCTGGAAGCTGCAGCGCGATGGCTGGGACGTGCGCTTCGAACCCAATGCCCTGGTGTGGATCCTGATGCCGGAAACACTGAAGGGCCTCTGGAAACAGCGCCTGCGCTGGGCCATGGGCGGTGCCCAGGTCTTGCTGAAGAACCTCGATGTCATTCGCCACCCGAGCCAGAACTATTTGTGGCCATTGATGCTCGAACTATGCCTGAGTCTGTTCTGGTCCTACGTAATGCTGCTTCTGGTGATCATCTGGGCCGCCGGTTTGTTGCTGCCATCCGGTTGGCTGCCCCATGTTGGATCGCCGCTGATTCCCCAATGGAGCGGCGTGATCCTGGGTGCCACCTGTCTGTTGCAATTTGCCGTCAGTAAGTGGCTCGATAGCCACTACGACAGAGGGCTGGGACGCAACTATTACTGGATGATCTGGTATCCTTTGGTGTTCTGGATCATTAACATTGGTTCAACCATTGTTGCCTTCCCCAAGGTACTGCTGCGTGGTGAAGGTAAACGTGCCCGGTGGGTAAGCCCGGACCGCGGCATTCGCGCCTGATCGAATCGAAAAGAGGATTCTCCATGCCTGACAACCTGATCATCAACGCCCGTCATCACCTGCGCTGGCATCAGCGCTTGCTGTCCAATGCCTCCACCGCGGCGGCATGGGCAGGCTGGCTGTACCTGTGGCGCCCCATCGTCAATGGCGCCAACTGGCTCACCAGCTGGGGCGCCAGCTACCAGCAGCTGCTGGCCAAGACGCTGAGCACCGGGTCGTCGGGTTCGCTGGAGAATTCGGTCGTGGCATTGCTGGGTACCTCCGGCACCCTGCTGCTGTGGTCGCAACTGCCTTCCCGCAAGCCGAAGGCCACTGCCCACCAGCAGGAAACGCTAGAAAGCTACGCCAACCACTTCGGCATGGGCGAACAGCAAATCCTGGCCGGTCGCTCCGCTTCGGTCTGCGTGGTCCACCACGACAGCCATGGCAAGATCATCGGCATCGAACCGAAAGCCTAAGACAGAAGGCTGGAAAACAGAACGGGTCGCTGATGCGACCCGTTTTTTTTGTCCATCCCAACTCGTTGCCCGCTACCAACCAAGCCCGCGCCTGGCCCCACCTTTCAGTCTGCACCCACCCGTAGCGCCCTCTCAAGTCCAGGCAGCACGCCCTCCCTCTGGCGGCCACCCGCCGCGTCATGGCGCAAAAAAAGCGGGTCGCTGTTGCGACCCGTCCTCTTTAACCAAAACGGCCGAACCGGATTATTTCCAGAACTTCCACCACGGCATTTCTTCCGTCTGCCAACCGTTGGCAAGGTACTGGCTCTTGGGATAGTTGAGTTCCAGTACGCGCCGGGCATCGTCACGCAGTTGCGGCACGCCCAATTTGTCGTAGGCCGTTACGGTCAGCGCCAGGGCCTCTTCCAGATAACCGGTGTTGGCGTATTCCTTTACCACGTTCTGCGCGCGGCCGGCTGCGGCGAGGTAGGCGCCACGCTTCATGTAATAGCGAGCCACGTGCATTTCGTGCCCACCCAGTGCCTTGATCAGCTTGTTCATTTTCTCGGCGGCGTCGGCCGAGTACTGACTGTTGGGGAAGCGGCTGGTCAGCTCGCGGAACGCCAGAAACGCTTCGCGCGTCGCGCGCGGATCACGCTCGCTCATGTCCTGGCCGGCCCACTTGGCCAGCAGGCCGGAATCGTCATTGTAGTACACCAGACCCTTCAGGTAGAGCACATAGTCGAGGTTGGGGTGTGTCGGGTGCAGCTTGATGAAGCGGTCGGCCGCGGCAATGGCCAGTTCCGGTTCATTGTCCTTGTAATGGGTGTAGGCCAGGTCCATTTCCGACTGCTGGGCATAACGTCCGTAAGGGAAACGGGCCTCTAGCGTTTCGTAGAGTTTGACAGCACGGGTATAATTACCGCTGTTCAACTCGTCCCTTGCCTCGGCGTAGAGTTTTTCAACGGTCCAACTGCGTGTTTCATCATACGGCTCATTGGAAGCACACCCGGCGAGGCTAAGCGCCACCAACATTGCTGCAACGTATCTTTTCATGACCGATCCTTACTTTGACTCCGAGGATTATAGCGATATCTCTGAAAACGAGGTATCCGCGACGCAACAGTTCGACGTTCCCCTGTCTCTGGCAGGCGAACGGCTCGACGCGGCGCTGGCTAAACTCCTCCCGGATTACTCACGTAGCCGCCTGACCCAGTGGGTCAAGGATGGCCACGTCTTGCTGGACGGCAAGCCTGCCGTCCCAAAAACCAAACTCTTGGGCGGCGAGCACATCGATGTCGCTGTCCAGCAAACCGAAGAACAGCTCGCCTACCATCCGGAGGCGATGGAACTGCCCATCGTCTACGAAGACGATCACATCATCATCATCAACAAGCCTGCCGGCATGGTGGTGCACCCGGCGGCCGGCAACTGGACCGGCACGCTGCTCAACGGTCTGCTACATCACTGCCCTGCCCTGACCCACGTGCCGCGCGCCGGCATCGTGCACCGGCTCGACAAGGAAACCAGCGGCCTGATGGTGGTGGCCAAGACCATCCCGGCGCAGACCGAGCTGGTGCGCCAGATGCAGGCGCGCAGCGTCAAACGCATCTACCGGGCCATCGCGGACGGCGTGGTGCCGTTCGACGGCAAGATCGAAACCCTGATCGGGCGCGATCCGCACAACCGCATGCGCATGGCCGTGGTGAAATTCGGCGGCAAGCAGGCCATCACCCACGTGCGCGTGCTGGCCACCTTCCCCAGCCACTCGTATATCGAGTGCCGCCTGGAAACCGGCCGCACCCACCAGATCCGCGTGCACATGCGCGAAGCGCGCCACCCGCTGGCCGGCGACCCGCTCTATGGCAACCCGCGCCACACCATGCCGGACGAGGTCGAAGAGGCTGTCAAGGCGCTCGGCCGCCAGGCGTTGCACGCCTACAGCCTGACCCTGACTCACCCGGCCACCGGCCAGGAAATGACCTGGAAGGCCAAGCTGCCGGACGACATGAAACACCTGCTCGCGGTACTGGGCGGCGAAGGCCAGCCCCAGGAAATGGCCGATCACGGAGACCTCGACGAGGACGACGAGGACTGGGACGACGACGACTACGATGTCGAGGTGCTGTATGTTCGCGACTAACCCCGACTGGCTGACGGCAGACTGGCCGGCGCCGGCCAAGGTCAAGACGCTGACCACCACCCGCAAGGGCGGCGTCAGCGAAGCTCCCTACGACAGCTTCAACCTCGGCACCCACGTTGGCGATCTGCCGGAGCACGTCTCGCTCAACCGCGAGACGCTGCGCCGCTTCGTGCCGGAAGAACCGGCTTGGCTCAGCCAGGTGCACGGCACCTGCGTGGTGGACGCAGCGCAGGTGGCGGAGACCCCGGTAGAGGCCGATGCCAGCTTTAGCCGCACGCCGGACACCGTGTGCGTGATCATGACCGCCGACTGTCTGCCGGTGCTGCTCACCAGCCGTGACGGCAGCGTGGTCGGCGCCGCCCATGCTGGCTGGCGCGGGCTGTGCGACGGCGTGATCGAGGCCACGGTGAACGCAATGAACGAGCCGGCGGCCAATCTCATGGCCTGGCTCGGCCCGGCCATCGGCCCAGATGCTTTCGAAGTCGGCGCCGAAGTGCGTGCCGCCTTCATGGCACACGATCCCGCCGCCGCCCAAGCCTTCACCGACATCGGCGAAGGCAAGTTCCTGGCCGATATCTACGCGCTGGCACGACAGCGGCTCGCCGCCCTCGGCATCAACGAGGTTTACGGTGGCGATTTCTGCACCGTGATCGACCGCGAGCGCTTCTTCTCCTACCGCCGCGACCGCACCACCGGACGCATGGCCAGCCTGATCTGGATCGAACCCTGACCACCAGGGTTGCTCCGACACGAACCGCCCACCGTGGCGGTTTTTTCATGCCTGCGGCGTAGCATCGCCGCCACACGCCATGCCTACTACATCTGGTGTTGTTTTGTTGCCAGCGCCCTGTTCCTTGTAATACGGGGCTTGTAGCCTGTCGCACCGCAATAGCACGGCAAGCACCGAAAACGGGAAGTGGGCCGCAAAGCCAATAACCACGCGGATTTCCGTTTTCCAGCGCGCTGTCAAGACTTGTTCTGTCGCTCACTCACCACTAGAATTTGGGCCTGTTCCGCAGCACAACAATACATATAGTGTTTGCCCACAGCTAACACACAGCTTTTCAACAGACTTGTCCACAGCGGTTTCATCCCGCTGACAATCCACCACCCAAAGCAAGAGGGCCCCATGCAACTGACCACCTTTGAAGGGCAAACTGCCGCCGAACTCGGCCGAGCCGCCGCACCGCAAGCCGACTTCAGCCAGTACAAGACCATCCGCCGCAATGGCGCTGTCGTACCGTTCGAGCCGGTCAAGATCTCCATCGCCATGACCAAGGCTTTCCTGGCGATCATGGGGCACCAGGGCGCCACCTCGGCCAGCATCCGTGACAAGGTGGCCCAGCTGACCGAGATGGTGGTCAGCGCGCTGATGCGCCGCAAGCCGGAAGGCGGCGCCATCCACATCGAAGACATCCAGGACCAGGTCGAGCTGTCGCTGATGCGTGCCGGCGAACACGACGTGGCCCGCTCCTACGTGCTGTACCGTGAGCAGCGCTCGCAGGAACGCGCCGCCCGTGGCGAAGCCCTGACCCAGATCACCATCAACGTGGTGCGCAAGAACGGCGCCAAGCTGCCGCTCGACATCGCCAAGCTGCGCGCCACCATCGAGTCGGCCTGCGTAGGCCTGGCCGAAACCGACGTCGACGCCATCCTCACCGAAACGCTGAAGAACATCTACGACGGCGTCAGCGAAGAAGAGGTCAACAAGTCTTCCATCCTGGCCGCACGCGCCATGATCGAGCAGGACCCGGCCTACGACTACGTCACCGCCCGCCTGCTGCTCAACAACATCCGCCTGGAGATCCTCGGCGAAGCCGTGAGCCAGGAAGAAATGGGCCAGTGCTACGTCGATTACTTCCCGCAGGCCATCAAGAAGGGCATCGCCGCCGAACTCTTGGACGAGCGTCTGGGCGAGTACGACCTGAAAAAACTGGGCGCCGCACTCGATGCCAGCCGCGACCTGCAATTCGGCTACCTCGGCCTGCAGACCCTGTACGACCGCTACTTCCTGCACGTGAACGGCACCCGCATCGAGATGCCGCAGGCCTTCTACATGCGCGTCGCCATGGGCCTGGCGCTGAACGAGGTGGAACGCGAGGCGCGCGCCATCGAGTTCTATAACGTGCTGTCGAGCTTCGACTTCATGTCGTCCACCCCGACGCTGTTCAACTCCGGCACGCGCCGCAGCCAGCTCTCCAGCTGCTACCTGACCACCATCGCCGATGACCTCGACGGCATCTACGAAGGCATCAAGGAAAACGCCCTGCTCTCCAAGTTTGCCGGTGGCCTGGGCAACGACTGGACCCCGGTGCGCGCCATGGGCTCGCACATCAAGGGCACCAACGGCAAGTCGCAAGGCGTGGTGCCGTTTCTGAAGGTGGTCAACGACACCGCCGTGGCAGTCAACCAGGGCGGCAAGCGCAAGGGCGCGGTATGCGCCTACCTGGAAACCTGGCACCTCGATATCGAAGAGTTCGTCGAACTGCGCAAGAACACCGGTGACGACCGCCGCCGCACCCACGACATGAACACCGCCAACTGGATTCCGGACCTATTCATGAAGCGCGTGATGGACGGTGCCGAGTGGACGCTGCTGTCGCCGTCCGAGTGCCCGGACCTGCACGACCTGGTCGGCGCTGCCTTCGAGAAGCGCTACCAGGAATACGAAGCCATGGCTGCGCGCGGTGAACTCCGTGTGTTCAAGCGTATCCCGGCTCTGAGCCTGTGGCGCAAGATGCTGACCATGCTGTTCGAAACCGGCCATCCGTGGATCACCTTCAAGGACCCGTGCAACATCCGCAGTCCGCAAGGCCACATGGGCGTGGTTCACAGCTCCAACCTGTGCACCGAAATCACGCTGAACACCAACGACGATGAAATCGCCGTGTGCAACCTGGGCTCGGTCAACCTGGCCCGCCACATGCAGGCCGACGGCACACTCGACGGCACCAAGCTGCAGCGCACCGTTCGCATCGCCATGCGCATGCTGGACAACGTCATCGACATCAACTTCTACCCGGTGAAGAAGGCGCGCAACTCCAACCTGAAGCACCGTCCGGTCGGCATGGGCATCATGGGCTTCCAGGACTGCCTGCACATGAAGCGCATCCCGTACGCGTCGCAGGAAGCGGTCGAGTTCGCCGACGAATCGATGGAACTGGTGGCTTACCACGCCTACTCGGCGTCCAGCGAACTGGCCCAGGAACGCGGCCGCTACCCGTCGTACAAGGGCAGCCTGTGGGATCGCGGCGTGCTGCCGCACGACAGCATCAACCTGCTGGCGGCCGAGCGCGGCGGTTACCTCGACGTGGACCGCACCGAGCGCCTGGACTGGAACACGTTGCGCGAGCGCATCAAGGAACACGGCATGCGCAACTCGAACTGCCTGGCCATCGCCCCGACCGCGACCATCGCCAACATCATCGGCGTGTCCGCCTCGATCGAGCCGACCTACCAGAACCTGTTCGTGAAATCCAACCTGTCGGGCGAATTCACCGTCACCAACGAACACCTGGTGCGCGACCTGAAGAAGCTCGGCCTGTGGGATGAAGTGATGGTCTCGGACCTGAAATACTTCGACGGCAGCCTGGGCCGCATCGACCGCATCCCGACCGAGCTGAAAGCGATCTACGCCACCGCCTTCGAGATGGACCCGAAATGGCTGGTGGACGCCGCCAGCCGCCGCCAGAAGTGGATTGACCAGGCGCAGTCGCTGAACCTGTACATGGCCGGCGCCTCGGGCAAGAAGCTGGACGAGCTGTACAAGTACGCCTGGGTACGTGGCCTGAAAACCACCTACTATCTGCGCACCCTGGCAGCCACCAGCGCCGAGAAGTCGACCGGTCGCGGCGGCGAGCTGAACGCAGTATCGGCCACCACCCCAGCCGTGAGCGCCGCGCCGGAAGTGGACAACACCCCGGCCACCGACGCCAAGTTCTGCTCGATCGACAACCCGGATTGCGAGGCTTGCCAGTAAGGTAGTTGTAGGGCGGAAGCCCCTTCAGGGGCGTTCCGCCAGGGTTGGCCGAAGCAGGCTTCGGCCAACCTCCAGCCTCAAACCGATTTGAAAAAGTCGGTTTTGGGATGGGCGAATTAGTAGACTCACCAAGACGTTGTACGAACACTATCGTAGCGGGCCATTTGGAATCACTCTTCAAATGACCTGATGTCTGAAGACATGGCGTCTAACGCTTGTACAAAGCGCAGCGAGTGACAGCAATTATTTCCAAATTTTTTATGGAGGCTTCTATGAGCCAATTGATTGTCACCCACTGCCAGACAAGTGATCCATACCTCCTGTGGCTAGCCAGCTGTGAGGGAAGGAAAATGGGGGGCATTGATGCCCGGACGCACTATCAGTGGCTGTGGGGAGAACTGCCAACCACGCTTATGAATTGCCTAAGTCATCTGGGCCTGTCCGCCTGCGAAGTGATAGAGGCAGATACAACTTATATGAAATTCAAGCTGACCTTCTCAGCAGAGCCGTCATCTTTTGTGAATGAGTTAACGGCTCTAGCAAAGAAAGACTGGCTAGACGTAACGGAGCTAGAGTTTTTAGCTTAAGTCGGGGTGGGCGATGACTATGTTGGCTGGTGGGGTAGCGCGTAGCGAAACCCCGCACCCGTCCGGCCAGTCAAAACCCCATGCGACCTCACGTCGCCGAGGAGATTGCCATGCGCCGTTTACTGCTGCTGTGTGTCATCGCCCTACTCGCCGGCTGCACCACCATGGCCGACCAATTGCACGGCTCGCTGAAGCCGCCGCCGGGCCAGGGCTACGCGATCTTTTCGATGACGGTGCGCACCTTCACCCCGGACAGCGCCAGCGCCGACCTCAACTGGCGCGGTCTGGATAACAGCCGGCATGGCACGGTCTGGGCCAGCTTCAACACCGACACCGTGTTCGGCGAAGAAGGCATGAGCCCGGCGGAAGGAAAGCTACAACTGGTAGCGCTGCCTCCGGGGCGCTACGAACTGCAGGACGCCTGGGGCCAGTGGAGCGATGACGATTTGTGGTGGTCTTCTTACCGCCGCATCACGCACTTTGCGCTGCACAAGCCGTTCGACATCCGCGCGGGCGAAACGGTCTACCTCGGCGAAGTGTGGTTCGACCTCAACTACCGGTCGGAAGTGGAATTGCGCGACGCCCAGCGCCGTGACTTCGGGCACATGCGCCGGGTGTGGAAGGTGAATGACTTGTCGTCGATCGCCATCCGCCCGCTCACCGGCAAGGTCAGCGGCGGCTACTGAAACAGACAGGCAGGTGACCGTAGGATGGGTGAAGCACAGCGCAACCCATCCCTCGACCGACAGGCACATGCTCCCTGTTCCATTCTCAAGCCGGCTCCGCCGAGCCGGTTTCGGAATGGCATTGAAACATCGGGCTTCGGCCAACCTTTGAAGGTTGGCCGAAGCCCACCGAAACACTTTAGAAAGAATAACCAGGAGTTAGCATGCTGAGCTTTGAAGACCCGATCACCCCCGTTACCGCCGCCAACAACTCGATGGACGCCCACGGCACCGGCCGCGTCAACGCCAGCGACAAGCGCGTCATCAACGGCCAGACCGACGTCAACCAGCTCGTCCCGTTCAAGTACAAGTGGGCCTGGGAAAAATACCTGGCGCAGTGCGCCAACCACTGGATGCCGCAAGAAGTGAACATGCAGCGCGACATCGAACAGTGGAAGACCGGCCAACTGTCCGAAGATGAAATGCGCCTCGTGAAGCGCAACCTCGGCTTCTTCGTCACCGCCGACAGCCTCGCCGCCAACAACATCGTGCTCGGCACCTACCGCCAGATCACCGCGCCGGAATGCCGCCAGTTCCTGCTGCGCCAGGCCTTCGACGAAGCCATCCACACCCACGCCTACCAGTACATCGTCGAATCGCTCGGCCTGGACGAAGGCGAAGTGTTCAATGCCTACCATGAGATCAAGTCCATCCGTGACAAGGACGAGTTCCTGATCCCGTTCATCGACACCCTGTGCAACCCGGAATTCAAGACCGGCACCACCGAAACCGACCAGCAACTGCTCAAGTCGCTGATCGTGTTCGCCTGCATCATGGAAGGCCTGTTCTTCTACGTCGGCTTCGTGCAGATCCTGGCGCTGGGCCGCCAGAACAAGATGACCGGCGCCGCCGAACAGTACCAGTACATCCTGCGCGACGAGTCCATGCACTGCAACTTCGGCATCGACCTGATCAACACCGTGAAGCAGGAAAACCCGCAGCTCTGGACCGAAGAATTCAAGGCCGAGATCACCGGCCTGTTCAAGCACGCGGTGGAGCTGGAATACGCCTACGCCGAAGACACCATGCCGCGCGGCGTGCTCGGCCTCAACGCCGCCATGTTCAAGGAATACCTGCGCTTCATCGCCAACCGCCGCATGCAGCAGATCGGCCTGGAGCCGATGTTCCCCGGCGTGACCAACCCGTTCCCGTGGATGTCCGAGATGATTGATCTGAAGAAGGAAAAGAACTTCTTCGAGACGCGGGTTACGGAGTACCAGACTGGCGGCGCGCTGAGCTGGGATTAACGCCAATTGTCAAAAATCGGAAAGGTTGAAATTTTCTAGTCAAAGCATGAAATTTCCGATAGCCAAAGTGTGAAATCTCACTTGACAACCTGAAAAAAGCCCTGCAAAAGCAGGGCCTTTTTCAGGGCCTGGGAATGTAGTCGTTTACGAAATAGTCACTGACCAATGCGCGTACGGGCCTCGGCTTTTCGGCCAAAGCGGTTGGCTGCCCCATCTGGCCTGAACGTCTGCTCAGAGCCACATACCGGCCACTTTCCTGTCACTGCACCGAATTTCGGCATTCGCCCCTCAGGATCTCGGACTTTCGACCCGACTCGGCTGTTCCGCCCCCATATGTTGAGCGGTGACTCGCCATTTTTCGTTCTCGCTTGAAGGCCGCAACTCTTGCTGATTTTTTCATGCAGCACCGCTGCCTAGTCTAGTCATTGCCGTAGTCTGGCTCGTACTCCATCTCGCGCTCCTGCTGATCTTTGTGGATGTAGCTCACACCCGCTGCATTGATCTCATCGCTTCCCATGAGAGTTAGGTCGCATGTCGGGCAGTGAAACTCTTCGCCAACAAATTCGCGATCGACAATTTCCCATATTGCATCTTCGTCCCACTCTTCATTAATGTCTTCCCCAGTCTGTTCGCCAGTCATAAAAGCACGGCATTTACATGCTGGGCAGCATTCTTTCCAAATTTCATCGTAACTACCTTTGAAAAGGCCAGCCAGGTGTTGAGGCTCCCGCAACTCAGCCTCCGCCATCAGGCGATCACGCTCGACCTTCTTCAGTGCTTCGAATTGCTCCTTGGCGGCCTCAACGCGTAGCTTCACTGCTGCATCAAGTGCTTTGGCCGCTTCATCGAGCAAATGACGTGGAGCCTTAGCATCCGCAGCACCTAACCATTGCTCCAGCGAAGAACCCATATGGAGAAGAATTGTGTCGCAGGCATGCCAGTAGCGGGCTTCCCAAGCGTCGAGTCGCATGGCCCGGAATGGGATGTCGGCGGAGTGAAGTTCAGCGTTGCGACGTTCTGAAATTTCCAGGCAAAATTTCTGGATGGTTTTGTCGAACCTTGGAACGAGATGTGCGAGGCGTTCGAATAAGGTCTTCGCAGTGATGGTTTTTACATCGGTCGTGACATTGATGCCGGCTGCGACAAACATCGATGGGGAATGGGTTGGATCGACGACGAGGCTCGGGTGCTTATGTGCGAGCGCAGCTTTTCCTAGCAGTTCCAGCGCGAGCGAAGCCCAGAGCTGATATTCATCAAGATCGCTGCTCCCTTTTCTGAGCAGTGCACGGCCGATGTAAACCTTTGACATCGTATAAAGCGCATCGCTGTTTATTGCAATAAAGACATCGCTAGGCATCGATAAGTATCCTTGCTAAGCACCGACCAGTGTCTTGTTCCGACGTCCCGCGCCCATGCAGAACGCGCCAGTTATCAATGATCAGAATGTCGCCCCTGTGCCAATGATGAACTTCTGGTAAACCTTCAGCCAGCCGTTGTTCTACGAGTCGCAGGGCTGCTTGTCCACGCATATCAATGGCTTCAATGCAGCCAGGATCATATCGAAGGAAGGAGCGGTCGGAAGACAGTATGGTTGAGTAGAATGAGCGCCGGCCAGTTCGAACAAAGATCGGTGCGCTTTCGAGAAGGTGAAGCTCCTCGGGTGAAAAGTCGAGGGCTCTCCAATCGAGCAGCAGCGTCGCTGTGCTTAGCGGGCCAGGTTCTATGCAGCCCAGAAGGACATAGCGGCAGGGCCGAGGTCTGTGGCTTAGTTCGGCGTGGAACGGTAACGCACCAAAACCGTACCGCGCGCTCAAGGATCGCGGATGAGCATCATCTACGGCTTGAGGACGAACAACCTCCATGAGCGAAGCGGTCCGCCCTCTGATACGTGTTCCAAGAAGATCTCCAACGCGGTTGAGTTCACTAACGACAGCATCACCCTCCAAGCCCTCAATTACATGCTGTGCCCAACCGCGTTTGGCCAAGGCGAGAAAGAACTTCGGCAGAGTGATCATACTTGCGTCCAGGGTTGCGATGTAGGGCGTTAATCCGCTTGTGGCCGGCAATAGTCATGCTAGCACATGGGCATGAATGTCTGCTAAGGCCGACCGACTACCCGTCAAGTGATGCTGGCGAGAGGTCGGCAAACGCAGCTCGCCCACCCCATCCACCCGGAGTCAGACCAAGGCCACATTCAGACAATTTCTTTGTCATTGGCACCGGGAGTCGGCTTTCTGTACCAGGGGATGCGCACACGCGCTCCCCTGTTTCCGACCGATCAGTCAAAGCGTCAACGCCCGGTATCCGGGTAGAACAGACGCATGGCAGGCCGCCACAATGGTTCTGCTAAAGCAGACGAACATGTCTATGTGCTAGCATGTCCACTATCGCTAGGAACTACCGCTGTACCTTCCTGTAAAGCCATCATTAAAGTGACCGGTTCGCGCTGCAATCTGCCGTGCACTCTACTTTTTACATGTCCTAAAGCGTAGAGAAACACAAGCTGCCGGTAGTCACAAAATATGGAATTTGTTAATTTTTAATCGAAATCTCTTATGTCATTTTTTAATTCCGCGCCCACTCCTTCAAATATCTCACTTCCAAGTCCTGATTTCACGTGCCTCCAATCTTCAGTCGCCTACTATGGTCATTTAAACCAGATAATCCAACTTCAAATCAATACATCGTCATTTTTAACGCTTTTGGAGAAATGGAAGCGCTGCGAAGATGTAAATGATATTGTTAAAGATCTTTTGAGACCTGTTGTCCATGAATTTCGGCACTGGGTCGACATGCACTGCACTCCAGGAGGGCTATCCATTTTAAATTATATTTTCAGACTGGCGAAGAACTCAAAGGACAGAAAGGCAATCTGGGAGGTTAAGAAAAACATCAGCCTAGAAGTATTCAAGGATAAATCCGTGAATACTCCAGAACTGCCATGGCGCATAGTTTCCACTAGGAGCATTCCTGTATTTTTTGAACAAATTGAACATCTCTCACTTTGTTTTTTTAAAGGAAACGAACGCCGTCACTTTTGCAAATCTCCTCTTTATTTGGGTAGCATGCTAGAGGTCAATGCAGTATGGCAAGAGCTAATTGAAGGGGTTGCGCTGAGTAGAAACGACGAATCGTGGGTAGTCGAGAAGAGAGTCCTGACTGAAGAGTTTTCAAAGTTCGTATATGACTCGAAATTACCAGAGTATCATTCACTGGCACATTTTGTGGCTTTGCAGAAAGGAGAGCCTGACGTGTTGACCGCCTATAGAATGGCTTCTGCGATATCGGCCTTTATCCTAATGATGCCTGATGACTTTTTACGAACATCTGCAGAGAAATGCGCTTTCGAGCTCAATAAAGATGCGAAATACAGAGATGTTATCAGGCTGAACCGTGAATGGCCACGTGAAATTTTATATTATTTTATTGTAATGAATTTGCACAAATTAACAAATTACAATGATGTCAATGAAATATTTACATTGCTTCCTTTTTGGAAAAACGAACGTAATAACTATTTTGATCTAATGTACGATGGGTATTGCAAAAAACTTAGAAGCATGGCAAATGAGTTCGGCGGGTATTTTGAAAGCATTTCCAATGCACTGCGGGGTAATGCGCAGCGTCTTGCGGAGCAGAAAAGCCTTAATCCACTTATAATGGGACTCAAAAGACCGCCAATTTATTTGAATGGCGGCACCATTCCAGGAGATGATGAATTCTCCGGATATGAGGACTATTTCAGTTCAATCCCGGACACTGAAATGGCCATGGCTATAAAAATAGATCGCCAATAATTTTAATTATTCGCATTCTTAATTGCGTTTTTTTCTTTGACATAAAGGAATGTCTGTAATTTGCACCAAGCAGACATTATGATTCTGTTCGTTAACGGCGACTATGACTGAGCGGCGGCTGGGTTCAAGTCATCGATTCAAGCTGCCGTGCGTATTCCTCGCGACATTAGCCGCTACTTGTCAGAAAGCCGCCGATCTCTGGTATGTCCTTAGCTATGTCCGCTTGCAGGCATTTAATGAAATGGCCTGTATTTCAACCTCCACCCCGTCCAAATGTTGTTATCCGATTTTCTCTCTTCTTGATTCGTATTTGGCTATCTCTGTGTACCATTCTTTGATGGCAATCCAAGCAAAGGCATATCATACCTTCTATTGTTGAAGGACCTCCTTTTGCATACTCAAAGATGTGGTGTGCTTGAACTCCAATTGTCGATGCGCATAACTGGCACATATTTAAATCAATTATCCTTCTTTGGTTTTGTGCCTTCCGGTGATCACTCGGCCTGTTCATCACACCTCCTCATGAATCTGCATCAATTTGCGATGAATCCCCAGTGACATTCAATTGGCCTTGGGTGTTATTTACTCCAACCTCAAGGGCCAGGTTCTCATTTCTTCGCTTCAGCATCAATTGCAAAGAGTCATATGGCCCCTCAATTCCTGTATAGTCCTCAAGCTCTCCTTGCTCTTCAAGCTTTTCTATCATTTTTAAAATCTCCTTCACCTTTTCCTTGCTTCCAACAAACGCGATGTTTGCAGCCCATTTTTCTTCTTTAGACATTATTCACCCTCCATAGCAGGGAGAGTAATAGTAAGATCAGTCTCCGAGTCGTAAACCTCAATTTTCCCGATGCCACGCTTTACAACAATGCAGAAGCTCTCGTCAAAAGTCGGAAACCCTTCCCGGATTCCGATAATTTTGTAGGCTCTATATTCTTCGCCAAATTTAATTAAGGTAACTTTTTCAGATGCATCTTCAATGTCGTGTATCGCCACAACCTCGAAACTCTTAAAGAAACTTGGCTTACCTCCATCAAGCCCGCACAATTTGTGAATATGATAATCGCCATTGGCGTTACGGATTATCATTTCTTTCTCGCTGAGGCCGCACAAGAAATCACCTTCTTGCAAGATTTTAAATCTGTATTCTCTCAAGAAATCTAACTCCTATAGATATAACGGTATGCATTACTCACGTCAAAAGTCTGGCAAAATCAATCTAAAAGAACTAGTTTTTGGGTGCCTAACGGCTAAGCTTGTTAGCTCTTTGCATCTACCTTATCAGCTAGTAGGTGGTATTCAATTCGGACAAAAGCTTTTGTCAATTCACACAAAGTAACCGCTTCCTCTTTTGATATCAAAGGTGCCTGCGTACTTCCATGCCCAGCCAAAGGCGTTGAATTCCTTGACTTGTATGTCTCCAAAACCTTGGCCTGAATTTCTGCAGGGAGCTGAGAATCTTTTTTGTATCGATCAAAGAAACTTGCCAATGTTTGACCTTGTACGCTTGCAATTCCGACCACATCCTTGGCAAGCGTTTCGAATATAGATGCACTAGAATGAAGAACGCCAGCGTAATCTAAATTATCTAGCGCAGAAGCCATTCTATTGACCAAAACCCTGATGTTTGGATGTTCATTTGACTGAGGAGCATCTTCTTCGAGTTTCTCAATCGAAATCACCTCGACTTCTGTGCCCGCTCCTTTTACAAAGCGGAAAGACGCTCCTTCTTGCTCCAGGAGGTTGTTTATATCTTTCCTGACAAGCCATTTCCTATCTATTACCTCACAGAGTAGTTCAATTAAACGGCTGGTATCAAGGCGGCGAAAGCAAAGCTCAAATTCGCCATTGTGCCAAGCGTATTCGCAGTCTTCGTACCCACCCATGTCATCGGCCTGCAAAACGTATATAGCTTTGCCGATCAATGTTCTGGAGCGATTGATCAGCCAGTTCTGATTCATGAAGAAGTGCCGGGCGAAATTCTCATTTCGCTCAATAAGGCGGGTTAAGTGAACCCGAAACTCTTGCGACACAACCTCATATTCGAGCTGTTTCTTGTCCTCTTCGGATAGGTAAATTGAGTATTTCATGAGATGTATCTCAAAATTTAACAGTATTTATATAGTCGCGAATGTCTGCATATCAATCGATATTACCGACAGGGTGCGAGGCGCAGGATTGTGCGCTGAAACTGACATTTAGCCTGATCAGGCTGCAAGTGCTCACCGGTTTAATTGGTGGTGCTCCACTCTTCTCTGTTCATATTTTTCCTCCGTCATAGAAACAACCTTGAGTGGCGTTGAACCCACAAGGAGAGCCCGCTCGATATCTAGCCCCCCGCCAATTACTGCTAAATCCTCCTGTAGTTTAGAAAACTCCCCGCACCAGATCGTTTCAACATCACGGTCGCGAGCAGTGTCCCGATCAGCGGAGAAAGCAACAGCCCGAACTTGTAGTCGCTCGCCTTCAGTGTTTCCACCGATTTCAACCCCATAGCCAGGCAGCGAAGGCTTCTGCAGCACAATGCGGCCCTTCTCTGCCCAAGCACCGGCCATGCCTTCGTGGACCGAATATCCAAGTTTCGCGAGTCCTTCGAGAAGAACACGCCTGCGAGCCTCAGCGGCGGCGGCTATGTGTGCGGCAGTAAGCGCTTCTTTTGCTGCTTTTAGCCGGTCCGACAATGCTGTTATATCGCGCGCACCCAGCGCCGCTTCGAGCTGAGTGCCCATTTCCTGACAGATAGCCTCCTCGCGCACGGAAAGTTCTGCTACAAGCCCCCTAGCCTCCTCAATGAGCATCATCTCTGCCTTAGCCTCGCACACCGCCGTCGCGAGATCGAGCACCAGGCTATCGAGCCGCAGGTTGCGCGTTGGCATATCTACTACTTCCTCGACTGCTTCCAGCCGCTTGGAAAACACCGCTGCAGCGGGAAGCAACCCGGCGAGTTCGAGCTCTGCTAACTGTCGGTAGATACGATCGATACGAGAGTCGAGCGGTGCCGCATTCGCGGCTTTCCAAGCGTCAAAAGTTGTCACCTCACCCGGTTCATTGAGCCGCGCTGCAAGTGCACGTTGGACGTCGGTGAGCATCACTTCATTTTTCTCTGGGGTGAGCGCTCGCAACGCCTCGGAAAGGCACACCTCCATATCGGTAACCTCCCCTTGTCCACTACGCACCGCTTCGAGCCGGGCAAGAAGCGGCTCATTCTCGGTTCGCCCTTTTTCCTTGAGGGCCTTGATGAGCACCACCGCGTTTTCTCGTAAACGCAGTCGGTTGGCCTTTCTCTCGGCGGCGGCTTGGATTGCCACCTCTTGCAAGCGCTCGGTCTCGGACTTCAGATATGCCACTTCGCTCGCTACTTGTTGCCCCAGCTCCATAAACTTGTCGTCGGCTAGCAACGTCTGGAACTTGGTCCGGTGTGCAGTGGTTTTCGCAATCGTTGCGCCTACCTCAACGCCTGCCATTGCTACCGCCCGTTGCCATGCCTCGATACAGCGGTCAAGTTCCGCTAGTTGTCGCTGGCCTATGGCGATGCGTTCTTCCCGCGTGACGATACGAACAACCTTCGGGCCACTCATTGGACAACCTCCATCTGTAATGCCTTTTCGATCGCCTGCAGCAGGCGCAAGCGCTCCGCATCACCACTGCCATACCATGCCTGCGAGGAAACACGGTGAATCATGGGCACAGCGCGGCGCAGTACGTTAGGGCGCCACACCTCCCGGGCCCGGGCACGGCCGAGCAGGTCATGGCGCGGCGCATCGCACTCAATGCCGATCGCAAACAACCCCGTCTGTGGATGCTCCACCGCAAAATCGAGGCCAAACACATCATTCTCAACGCTCTCGCTCACGGTAAAGCCGAGTGAACGGACATATGCTGAAACCGCTTCGGTAAAACCGTCGCCTACCCTCTCAGCTGTATGCCCGCGGCCACCGTCGCAGCTCACAGTCCAACGCTGTAGCAGCGATCGTGAGAGGCCGAGTTGCCCTGTTGAAACGGCGCGAGCATAGGCCATGTATCCCTGCAGGTAGTCACGCGGAGTAGCAGGTGGGCGATGAGTCGAGAGCAAATCGGAGATGTCGTCGATCGGCATCGAGGTGACCATTACAACCTTCTGCCGAGAGCGGGTCACCGCGACATTGAGGCGGCGCTCACCGCCTTTCTGGCCGAGTACGCCGAAGCTGCGTAGGAAGGAGCCTTGGCGATTGCGGCCGAAGGTTGAAGAAAACACAATCACATCGCGTTCATCGCCCTGTACGTTTTCCACGTTCTTGACGAACACGCCCATATCTTCGCCGTCTTCGACCCGCTCGCACTCCAACCGATATGCTTCGCGGAACGCCTCGTCCAGTTCAGCCCGTGCTTCCAGACGCTCTTCAATCAGATCCGCCTGCTTGCGGTTAAAAGTCACCACTCCGACCGAGGGCCATGTGTCTCGTGGTTTACGCCAGATATCGGAGAGAATGTCGACCACACGTTCGGCTTCATCGAGATTGGTCTGCTCGTGGTAAGTGCCTCCCACTTCGACCAGTTCGATTGGTTTCACCGCCTGCACGGTCGACTCGGGATGACGCACCGGTACGTGCAGGTGGTTGCCATAGAAGGCGGAATTCGAATAGCCAATCAACTCGCGATAGGCCGATCGGTAGTGAATTGCAAGACGGGAAGCGGGCAGACACCCGCGCGCGAGCTGTAACAGGTCCGGGCAGTCCTTGATCTCGCGCCGGTTCCAGGTTTCATCAAATGCTTCTTGCTCCTCTTCACTTGCATCTTCGTCCGGTTCCACACCATCGAAGACCTGACCTTCATCACTTTCGACACGGCCCGAGAAAAATGCAGTTGGCGGCATCTGCTTCTCATCGCCGCTGACCACGCACACGCCAGCCCGAAACAGCGACGGCAGAGCGTATTCCACGGGCATCTGAGACGCCTCGTCATAGATCACCGTATCGAAAAGCTGTGCTTTGAGAGGCAGTACACGGCTTGCCACATCCGGGTTCATCAACCAGACTGGTCGCAGCTTCATGAGCCCCAGGCTAGTGCCTCGATCGATGAATTCACGCAGTCGCCGAGCTCGTTGACCGGTGAGCCGTGTGATGTCTTCCCACTCCCGCAGCGGCCGGATCTGCGCGAGATCATAATCCTCTCGCAGGAGCTGCCGGTTAAGCTCACGCATCTCGCGGTCAAGCTGAGCAAGCATAGCTACCTTGCTCTCAAGATCCTCTCGGTCATGTTCAAGATCCGGGGAAGCCTGCTCCATGACTCGTTTCCAGCCGAGACGGGCTTCGCGGTTAAGGATGCGGCGCATCTCTCCTTCGAGCTCCGTTGGGTGGATGAGTCGCAGCAGCTCCTCCTTGCCGCGCAGCACCGCAAAGGCGGCCAGCTCTTGCTCGGAGAGCCGCTCGGCACGGCCACGAAATTGCTGGTAAGCAGCGAGCGTGGGGAGTGCCGACTCGATCGGAGCGATCCTCGCCAGGTTGGGTTCATTGTCATTAATCGCGTAGTCGCAGCCAACAAACCATTCAGGCATGGTCCATCCCTCAAGCCGGGCGAGTGCTTGACGGCTCGCCGTCCTCGCTGCGTGCCGGGCGAATGCCGCATCGTACTCGGCAAAATGAGAGAGGAAGGCTGAGTGCGTCGCACTTTTGGCAACGGCGTCCACCCGGTCGGGCCAAGGGGCTTTGGCGAGCAAAGAGGCAAGCTCGGCGACTTGGTGCAATAACTCATAGCTTGCCGTTGCATCCTTAAGCAACGCCGGCCCCGCATCAGAAGCAATCGCAGGCAGTTGCAATGCTTGGTGCAACTCCCCGAGTGCCTTACGCAGCGGACGCCACTGCCTTTCAAGTTCCAGTACACGCTTCAGACGCGCTACATGAGGTGCATCTGGGATCGCGCCCTGCTCGATAAGAAAGACATTCACCAGACGCCGGCGCAAGTGCCGTTTGAAATTCAGATGGTCAATCCACCGCAGTGGCGCGCAGGTCTCAACCGTATATGCATAGAGAGTGTCCAGTGCAGCGGGCTCGAGAGCGCTGGCCGCCACCGACAGTTTCTCTGAGAAATCTGCCTCATTGCAGGTAGTGAGCGTCTCGCGCAAAGTCGCGAGCTGCTTGAGGTAATCAAGTCCCTTGGGCATCTCGCCCGCAGCTTCCCGGAACAGTGGCAACCATTTGGCGAGCAACAAACGTGTCGCATCAGGCAGAGCAAGGAATTTATCCCCATAGGTCGTGAGCCAAGCACGGTGTGGAGCAGGATCGTCGACCTCGAAAGGCGCTGGTTGAGTAAGCAGCACATCGGCACGAGTCACTTCTGCCATTCGAAATGTGTCGAACGCTTCATGGAAGTCGGCAAGCGTGGCCGGATCAGGAGTAAACGCCTGCAAAATGGAGAGCGCACTTCCTTCGTAGCATGCTGGCAGCCAGTAGCGAGCAAGTGGCGCGCACGCCTCTTCAAGCGCTGCAAGTGCCCCAGTCGTGAGGCGACTCAGAAGTGGGCGAAGCGCCGGCACATCAATCGGTCCCGTCGGTGACTCAAGACAGATCAGCTCGCCCAGCAGAGCCCGATAGCTAATCCCAACATGCTCATCGATTTGGTGTAGGGCCTCGTGGTGACGATCCAGGATCCCTTCAAGAGCCTCAATTCGCGCCGCTATCTCATCACGCTTTCGTCGAATTGGTGCCGCAGCATCATGGGAACGTCGCACCAGTTCCTCGATCTGCTCTCGAACGGCCCGGATTACTGGGTTTCGATCGCGGTTCACATCATTCACCATGATGATACGATTGCCGAGGCCTTCGGCCACCAGACGCTTGTAGACCACCTCTAGCGCAGCATGCTTCTGGCAAACAATGAGCATGCTACGGCGACGTCCGATTGCATCCCCCACCATATTGACGATAGTCTGGCTCTTACCGGTACCAGGCGGCCCCTCGATAAGTCGTCCGGGTACGTCCCGTGCGAGTAACACCGCCTCCTCCTGAGAGGGGTCACTGTGCACGGTAAAATAGCGGTCGATCTCGCGCACTGGCATTGCTGGCTTCGCTACATCATTCGTCGTGTTATTGAGCCTCAGTGCGGTTTCGAGCCCTGTGCCATTCGGTCGCAGCTGCTGTAGATTACGTAGATCTTCACCGATCGCCTGACCTATGAAAGTAAGGTGAAACAGTACCGCACTAGACACAAGGGCTGACGACTGTGGCGTGAGTTCAGTCTTTGCGCCAGGCAATGACTCCAAGGTGCGCAATCGGGGTACTGCGAGTGCCCCAAGTGCATCAATCACGTCAGCGGCACGCAACGCCGACCGCCCGAGCAGCTCATCCACCACTTGACGCCACTGTTTTGCCTGTTCGGCACCAACCAAGCCCTCCAGCGCAGGATTGAGACGCACCTCTTCGCGGTCGTTATCAAAGGCAAGTGATACGGCGCCGCGCGTCCCCACCTCTACGTGCATACGAACTGGCCATAAAAGTAACGGCGCGATGCGCGTACGGGAGGTTGAGCGCGCGTCACGTAACAGCAGGAAAGGGAAACCAAGATAGAGGCCATCGATGCCAGTGTCGCGCTTATAGAGCGCAGTCTGCCTGTGCAGACTCTGAAGACGTTGCTCGACCGTGCTTGCAGGGTTGGTGAGCCACGCTGGATCTAGTGCCAAGGCTCGCTCATTTCGTAGCAGCAGGTGATCGAGCAGTGCTGCTGGATCAAGCCGCGGGGTGCCGAGCTCCGACAGGTCGACGCGCGGGGTAGTCTTACCGATGGTCATCCGCACCAGCGGCCCGCGCATCACCGAGGTGGTGATCTTCTTTTCGAAGAAACCGAGTATCTGTGAAAGGTACTGCTGCTTTTGTGGCTCCTGCCAGTTTTCGGAAGGCACTGATACCAGCACGAGCGCCTGTGCAAGCGGTAACCGCCGTTCGAGCCGGAAACGGTCGCCCCAGCCGTCAACTGTCTCAACTCCACAGCGAGCAAACCCCTCGATACGTTCAGCCACCAGCTGCAGTACTTCGCCGCGCGGCCAGCGGGTCATCTCGCTTACTAACTCTCGCTCGAAAGTTTGCACGCCTACTTCATTAGCAAGCTTCTGTGCCTCGTCGACGATCCCCTCACACGAGCGGAAAAGGCCGATAGTGGCGCTGAGCACCACGATCAGATCCTCTTCACTCACGGTGCGGCGCTCCATCAAGCTTAAAAGTCCATGGTGGTGGCTGTCAGGAAACAACCGGCGTCGCTCTTCCCACTCAGCAGCGAGTTTCGCTCGTGAAGTGCCAAGTAAATTAATTCGCAGCAAGTCCTCATCAAGTTCGATCCCGAGGTTGTGCGCACGTGCACGTACCACCGTTTCACGTGCTTTGAGCCTGGTTAACCAGCGCTCTGTACCAAGACGCTCCAGTAGGTCTGGCACCGCCCCACTGATGAGCTCATAGCCTTCAAGGGGATGGTCGAGCAGCCACTTCGGCGTCACGATGTCCCCCTCGAAAATGAGTGGCATGTCCGCGTTGAGGATCTTGAGCGCGAGCATCAGCCGGAACCCTTCGTCCAGCCCTTCATGGCTACTGATCTGCCTCAGGCTGGCAAGAGTCTGCGCCGATAGCCCTGTCTCCTGAGCCCAACTGGTGATCACACCGCGTAGTAACTGCTCGCGCGCCTCACCCCAGTTCGCGGGCTCTGCGGCGGCGAGCGCGTAGCTCGCCGCCGTCCGGTAAGAAACGCCAGCGAGCACGATTGCCGGGCCTTGGGCGCTCGCCGCCATATCGCTTGCGCGTGGAGGAGCCTCAGGCGACTGTCCATCGAGCCACTGCTGAACCTGTACCCATTGCCAGCGCCGGTGCCGGTCGCGTGCAAGCAGCCCTCGCAGGAGAAGTTCAATTTCGGGGGCAAGGCCATCAGGAATGGGCACGCCGTTGGCCAGCACATGGATTAGGAAGGCATGCTGGTTAATCCCTTCGAAGCAGGATCCGCCGGTGATCTGCTCGAGTAAGATCATGCCGAGGCTCCACCAATCGGAAGCCGCCGCCACGCCACCCGCGATCGCCTCTGGGGCCATGTAGCTGGTGATCTCTAGCGGTGAGACGATGTCTAGATCGAATTCCGATAGTCGCGCCGAACCGAATCCACCGATAACGAGGTCGAGGGGATCACGATTGCGTACCAGCAAGGTGCTCGGGCGCAGGTCACGGTGCCGCAACCCGACCTCGTTGAACGCATTGAGTGCTTTGCCAAGCTCGTAGACGATACGACGGATGGCCACCGAGTCGTGGGCAACAATGCCGAGGTCGGCAAGTGTTCCACCGGTGAGTTCCTCAGCCACTTCGTAGGCACGGTCGCTCCAGCGCCCAGTCGCGTAGATCTCCGGAACATGATCGAAAGCAAGTCGCCGGATTGCCTCGTAGACTTCAGGATCGGGTTCTGCGCCATGGTGATAGAGCGTGAGTACCGCACGGCGATCACCCTCCTCCTCTTCCGCGAGGAACCTGTCCCGGAAGCCAGTGCTTGCGCTGACCTGACGTAAAAGTCGCCATCCATTGATGACGGTTTCTGCCGCCAGAGCTTCCGGGATGTCTTCTGCAGCGGCGAGGGCGGCATCCGTAACAGCTGGATCTGCTCCGCAGGTGAGACAAATCAGGTCATCAGCATCCATCGGATGGCCGTTCATGCAGGCTGGTGACCCGACCGGCGCGGGCACCACCGGTATTGCAGGAGTAGCTTTTTCGGCAGTTACCACCACCGCTGGACGCCAACCCGGCGCACGCATCGGCACCTCGAGCAGGTTCCAATCGCAGCGGTGGCCGTCAACGGCTCCTTCGCAGAACAGTTCAGAAAGCGGGCGCTCGGTATGGCAATTCGGACAGAAACGGATCATGGTGCGGTATGGGGGAGTTCGGTGGTGGTGGCGCGGTGCCCCTCGGCGAAGAGCCAGGCTTGTAGCACCTGTAGATCTCCAGGTCGCGGAATGCCAGCAAGCCACGCTGTGCCATCATTGTCTATAAGTAGATCGAGCTGCCGATCTGCAGGCGTGAGCAACCGCTCGAAACTTGCAAAGCGTGCTGCGCCCCGTTCAGTTAGCAAGTTGAGACGCTGGTTGTCACTGCCGCGCAGTGGTTTGGTCTGTGAGGTATGTTGCTCAAAAGGATCAGAGACTAGCGCGTCAATGAGGCCGCCATCCCAACCATGCATTATCTGCAGTGCGTACTCGGCACTGTAGCCGGTGAAGACGAGCACATCTTTATCGAAAGTAGCGAGGGCAACCAGAAGTGCATGCAGCGCTGAAGGCTGATCAAACGGCTCCCCCCCGGAGATCGTTATCCCATCGCACTCAGTAAGCCACTGCGAGATCGATCTTACCAGCTGCTCCACCGTGGTCTCAGCCGGCTTTGCACGCCAAGTATCGACCGAGATGCAGCCAGGACAACGGATCGAGCAGCCCTGAAACCAGATCCCAACGCGCCGCCCAGGCCCTAGAGTGGTTACTGGGTAGTGCATCCGTGATAAGGCGATCTCCATCCTAAACAGTCACCAAGGTCAAGGTGCCCGCCTCAAGAGCGCTCACATGCAGGTTCGTACCCGGTTGAACGTCCTGGTCAAAAAGTGCTCTCGCAATCGGCTTCACCAGATGTGCTTCAATCTGGTTGCGGATGCCCCTCCCACCGTTGGCAAGATCCTTCAGGCACAGTGCATGGAGAGTGAGCCTCGCCCCATCGCTGAGTGAGATCGTATAGCCTTGTGACTGGAGGTCGGCAAACACCCCATTCACCATTTGGTGAAAAATCTGCTCGGCCACGTCCTCGCGGATGAAATCGAAGACGACCACGTTCTCGCCTATTCGGTTGAGGATCTCGGGTCGGTTGAGCTCTTCCTTGAAGTGCCGGGAGATTTCGGAAAGCAGTTGCGCCTGCACTGTTTCATAGGAATCAGACGCCGAAACGTTATGCACTCGCCGTCCCACCCCATCAGTACGGTAGATTCCGAGGTTGGACGTAAAGATTATCAAGGCTTCCGAGAAATACACCCGGTCACCTCGCCCCGAGGTGAGCACCCCATCGTCAAGAATCTGCAGAAACTTGTCGAGGATGCGTGGATGGGCTTTTTCAATTTCATCGAACAACACCACGCTGAACGGCTTTTCACGAATGGCGTTGGTGAGTTCCCCGCCGGCGTCATAGCCTACATACCCCGGAGGAGCGCCAATGAGACGTTGGTCGGCATGCTCCGCGCTGAATTCAGACATATCGAAGCGGATGTATGCACCCTCATCCCCGAAGAGTAGATGGGTAATCGTTTTCGCCAGTTCAGTTTTGCCTACGCCGGTAGGTCCCGCAAAGAAGGCTACACCACGCGGTCGATTGCCATTACGGTTGTTACCCACTCCTGTCATCGCCCGTTTGACGATGTCGAGCATGTGTGTGACAGCCTGCGGCTGTCCTTTCACCCGCTCATGCACAAATGTCTCAGCTTTACGAATCTTGTTACGATCTATGCGCCGCCATGGATCTTCAGTAACACCAACCTTATAGCGTCGAACCGCGTCTGATATCTGCGAAATAGGAACACCTTCGACCTTGGCAAGAACAGCAATCGCGTTCAAATCAAGGAGCAGCATGCCTTCGGTGCCTTCAACAAATATATCGATGGCGTTTTGATAAACCTCGGGTAACAGATCGGTGGCGGCAAGTGGCCGTAGTAATGCAGGTGCGAGAGCACGTCGGGCAAGCTGATCGGGCTTCGGTATCGGTATCGAACGAATCCGAGGGTTGTTCACCAGTAGCCAGTCAGGTAAATCACCCTCTTTTTCGACGATCCAGATGACTGTATTGAAATATGGTCGCCTCTGTGACCCTGCAGGGCGGCTACGAACCTGATGGGACAGGAGTAATGCACGTGTAAACATCTGGTGCTCGGCTGCACTGAGGTCAGGCGAGCGCACAGTAAGGCGAGAGGCGAAATCTACGACGAGAGCTATTGGCTCGCCTTGTCTATACACGAGGCGTTCAAGGGTCTCGGAGAATAGATCAAGCGCAGCGGCTGCTTGACCATTATTAGGGGTTAGGCCCAACTCTCGCAGCAAATTATCACTAGTAGAGGCATCCTCGCCCATACTCGGGATTGCCCTAAAACCCCCGATCGGATCGTAGAGAACGACTTCTTCATAGCCTACTCCGCGAAGAGTGTGAGCAAGCACATCATTGAGCGGTTGTGGCACCACCATTCCAGTCGCCACTTCATTTGCCTGCAGGTCACGAACATTACCCGATAAAGCAAATTGACTTTTGAGTGGCAGGAATCGCTGTAGATCGCGCAACCAACGCGGCTGTTCGTAAGATGACACGCCTTCCCTTCCCTACTCGAGTCGGCCGCCCATATGTGGACCTCTTGTGCCGACTGAACCTAGATGAAGGCATTCTAGATGAATATGACGTACCCGTTAAGCCACCTACATACTGATACCATCTAATTGTGTGACTTGCTGATCAGGAGCCGCCTGAGCCAGAAAGGCGGAGGGCACCGGGAAGCACAGCTTGCCGGTGCCCCCTGGGGCGAAAGATTAGGCATCTTAGTCGTTGATGAACTCTTCAAGGTACCTGCCGAATGCGGGGAACGTACCGGTTCCAGCGAACTGCTTCTCAAGCGAGGCTAAGTAGGCAGCCCCATACGGATTTTCAGCGGCAGCCTTCGCCTTCTTGAATTACTCGTATGCGCGATGGCTCCTATTGCAAGTTATTGTGACATTGCATTAATGCCAAATGGATCGACACCACCAGAGATAAGGCCGCCAAACGTTGTGAGTGCCACAGGAATTCCCATGGTGAAGAGGCTGCCCTTTTCCTCTTTACTCAAGAACCCTTGCGATGTTTACTTCATATTCTAGGTTTGCTTGGTACGTCTTAGGCATCAGATACTGCATCATGAAAATCATGCTCATGCACGATTTGGATTCGCTTGCCTTCTTTGCGCAGCTTCACTGCCTTCTCCACTTTTCGGCCATAGCATGCGTAGGCCCAACAGGGGTTACCTTCGGCACCAATCACCAGATAGTCCACTTTGGCTGAGACATCACTTGCCATCTCGCCGCCAAGTTTTTGTACAATTTCAGCAATTTCTGTGCGCTTGTAGCGGCTGGATGCGCCAGTAAAGCAGAATCTTGCCCCTTCAAAGGCAATCTCCGGGCACACCGCACACAGGCCTGTGACGCCCCCCTGCTCCGCTATCACGGGACTGACGATGGTCGTGTTATCCAAGAAACTGATGAACTCAGAAAAGAAGCTACGCAGAGTGGCCTGCTCCTCGGCATCAATTTTCTTATCTGCCATTACCGACACAACCAGGCTATCAACTTCATCGTATGGCCAACACGTTTTCAGGTGCTCATGATCCGCCAGCCAGGAGGACAAGCCCTGCAACTCTGCCTCGGTAACCACACCGTCCGCCAGAATAGCGCCCAGCAAAGCATGCAGGCGCTGTAGATCGGCTGTGACTTGATCGTAATACCCTGTTGAGGTCAGTTGTTGGCACAGCCAAAGGATGTCGTCACGCTCCTCTTCGGTCAGAACACCATCCGCTAAAGCAGCATGGACGACGGGCATCAGTTCGCTATAGGGATGGCGATTCTGCAACTCTTGGTGCTCTCTCACCCAGTCTTGCAAGAAACAGACTTCTCGCTCGTTGATTTCCTGGTCGATAGCGATCCCTTCCACGATGCCGATAAGGGAGTTGATTGACTTATCTAGTTGTGATCGCCCAGTGAAATGAAGGTAAGGCTTGTGATCCTGGAGCATGGCGTTCTCGCACTTGGTGTGACGTTTGAATATATCGTTAGCATGCGCCATTGAAATGATGTTGTCACTATGCTTGCACTGCTACCGGCCGCCTGCGGCGCGAACGTAAGCAACAGCGGTCATGGCCTTCCCCTGGGACCAGGGCAAGACACAGCACTAGGGGGCAGGCAGAGTGTTCTGAATATGCAAGTAAGGATGCCCCGCTCATCTCTACCTGCCGGTGGCATACGGGACAAGCACATCACAGCGGGAGCGCCAAACATGCCCATACACTCGTAATGCAATCCGTACGTCATTAAAAATCTGATAAATCAATTTATAGAAAATTTCTCGAAAATTCTCGAATTGGATGACTCTCCCCGATAACCATTGCAAAACTCCTACGCAATACCTCGCGCAACCACACGCCCAGCAAATAGCAATCCAAACTGTTTAGCCAGCTAAATTTTCGCACAGCCCTTCTCAGCGGGGTATGCAAGGCTACTGATTTACCTAGCTTGTTGCATTTGCCCTTCTTTGCATTAAATGTAGGGTGGCCGGAGCAGATGTGAGATTTTTTGACTTTTTCAGCCAGGACCCTTGATATATCAGTGTTCATGAGCTTTTATGTAATTTACCGAGCAATGGACCTCGAGTGGAGATGATCACTATGAGCGACTGCAAGACCCCTGATCAAGTTCGAGCCGAGTTCAAAGCAAGCGGTCTATCCATTACCGCTTGGGCCAAAGCCTATGGATACCCTGTCGCCTCGGTATACCAGGTATTGAAGGGTGACAAGCAGTGCTGCCGGGGCATAAGCCATGAGATTGCCGTTAAGCTGGGACTGAAAGAAGGCCGCCTTGGCGACGATTCCGAGGCACTGACGCGGAGGCTTATGGTTGACCAAAAAGCTGCTGATCTAGCAAGCGTCGGCGATTAACTACTCTATCGACTTGAGAGGAGGCGAATATGCAAATTTGTGCACGTTGATTAACTTCGCGAGCACGGAAAAGTAAAGCCCTCATGGTTTTCCCGAACCAGAGGGCTTTGTGGAGTGACTAGGTTTGTGGGCCAGTCACTTTCATTCTGGCTTTTCCGATAGGGACAGTCAAGGGCAATTTCGCCCGAGGCTGTCCCCGCTCGCCCTGGCAAAACTGGATGCTCATCCGGTGGAAAGTTGCAAAGGAAAAGCCATGAAATACCATCTGCCATTATGCGCGGCGAACTTGCTCGCCCCCGGGCGCCGCCCTTCTGTACCCAAGCCTTGTTGCTCGCGAGTACGCAAACATGACTTGGCTAAATTGTTGGACCGGCTACATCCACCAATCTCCCGGCCCCGGCCACACCTGGCACTGTCGCTGATCAAGAGAGTCGGTCTTGACCTCTATCACGCTCCCAGACTCCAACCACTGCGGATGTCATTCCGCTCTTTTATGGCTGCATGCCACTTGGAAGCCTGGCTGGAAACACAGCTACTGTTAGCCAGGCTAATGGCCCCTCACTTTCGATCAGCCCCTCCCTCATCGACTCAAGGGGGTGATCCATCATGCTGATCCCCTCCATACGCAAGATTCACAACGTCAACAGCTCCAAGGTCATTGGCATGTCCTACAGCTTCAAAATGGCAGGGCTGATACCGTGGGAAAGTACGTTGGAACGAGACTGGCTTTTGCATCTTGAGTCAAACCTGGCCATACGCGAGATCTACGGCCAGCCAGAAACCTTCGATTACTGTTTTCAAGGCAAGTGGCACCGTTACACACCGGATTTCAAAGCGTGCTGGTATGACCCCCACCGCTTGCCCACTCTCTACGAGGTCAAGCCTCATGATGTGGCTAGTTCAGACTTGTTTCGACAACAAAGCGATTGCATCCGACAAGCCTTGGCAATGTACGGATACGAGTATGTAGTCAAAGACGAGTACGAAATTCGCCGGCAGCCTGTCTTGAACAATCTCAATTTCCTGAAGCATTACGCAGACATGTTCGTCTCGCGGCAGGATCGAGATCGAATCCATTACGCTTTCGACGACGGCAAGACATTCTGCCTGCAGTGGTTATTGGAACAGTTTGGCTGGCATAAGACTGATCTCGCAAAGCTGTATTACCTGATGTGGCGAGGTTGGCTCGTCTACGATGAACACCGCGTGGTTAGCCGGTCCCTAGTAGTCTGGCCGGCGAAAGGAGCGTGGTGATGGCTCTTGATCTCAGAGAAGGGTTTTCGGTAGCCCTCCACAGCACACACTACCGAGTCCTGCACATCCAGGCGGAGCGGCAAGTTTCATTACTCAACGAGCGCACTTCATCCATCACGTATCTCACGATGGATGAAGTTGACGTCTATTCTCAGCAGGGCCAGCTCAAGGTCATTACTGACCAAGATGTTCTGTTCCGCGAGGATGGCCTACCGCCAATACCTTCCGCCTTGCCAGCCAACCATCGCCCGAGACTTCAAAGGAGCTTGGCCTATGTTCGCGCAGTCCTTGCGCAAACTGAGCACTACTCACGAGAGCAGGAGACTTTGCCTGTAATTGCCGAGGTGGCAAAGCAACTTCGCGATGCCAAGCCCCCCAGCAGCATCACAATCTACCGTTGGTGCCGAAGCTTTCTTGATAACAACGCAGATCCACTTGCCCTTGCGCCCAGGACCGCTAACTGTGGGCGTCGTAAAGGACAGATTGACGTTGAGGTGATCGAACTTTTCTACGAAACCATCGATACCTATTACCTGAGCCGTGCACGCAATAGCCGGATAGATGCGCATGCCGAGTTGTGTGACCGGGTAATCGAAGCTAATCATCAACGCCCCAAAGAAGAGTGGCTACGGGCAGTCAGCTACAGTGGTTTTTGTAAGCTGATCAAGCGACTCCTCGATCCATTTATCGTCATGGTGAGGCGGATGGGGGAAAAACACGCCCGACGCTACTTCCGCTCCCGGGATCGAGGACCTGTCGCACTGTTTGCCCTGGAGCGTATCGAGATCGACCACACCCGGCTCGACATCATCATTGTTCACCCAATTACCAGGGAACCACTTGGTAGGCCTACTGTAACAGTCGCCATTGATCGCCGCTCACGGATGGTAGTTGGCATTTATATCGACCTCGAACCGCCATCGTCGATTGCCGTCTTGATGTGCTTGCGACAAGCCGTCACCAGCAAGCAGGCCATCCTCGACGATATCCTTGAATGCCAAGGCTTCACCTGGCCGGTCGAAGGCCAATTCCGTCTGATCTGCATGGACAATGGTCCAGAATTTCACAGCAATGTTCACAAGCAGTTTTGTGCCGACCTCCACGCGGATATGCAGTACTGCCCACCAGGTAAACCTTGGTACAAAGGCGCGGTTGAGCGTTTTATCGGAACGTTGAACCGGCGCCTGATACACAAGCTACCGGGTACTACCTGGTCAAATCCAGTTGAACGCGGCGACTACCCGTCAGAAAAGCTCGCCAGCCTGACGCTGCACGAACTGCGGCAGATGGTTTTTCGCTGGGTCGTGATCGACTACCACAACACCCGTCATCACGAACTGGGCGAAACCCCGCTGCAGTGCTGGACGCGCTTGGTCGACGAACACCCTGTCCCCCCGTTACCACAAAGTCTCAGTCTCGAAGTTGAGACCGGGTTGGCCTTTGAGAAGACCATCAGTAATGGTCGAATCGGCATTAAAGGCTTGCTCTATCACCATCCGTACCTGATCCATCTGCAGCAGAAACTGCCTGGCAAGCCCAAGGTCATGCTGCGCATCGACCCGGAAGATGTCACCCAAGCATACATCTATGACCCGCTGAACAAGGCGCTAATCAAACTGGAGTGCCTAACTGATGTTGAGCTAGGCACGTCATGGCTGGATTTCCAGCGAACACGCAAAGCTCGTGCACAGGACACGACGGACCAAACTGGCCCCGATGCAGAGCAGGTTCGGCAAGAAAAAGCCAAGTTACGCCGAGATGTCCATCAGACGCATCTACAGGCAGAAAAACGGCTGAAACAAACCCAACGCAAGAAAAAACAAGCACCGCGACGCTCACCCAAAGGGGATGTTCTAATCAGCGCTCCAGAATCACCTGAAAACCATGCATGGGGGGAAGCTTCGTCCCCGGCTGGATGGTCTTTGGAACGCCTTCTTTTAGAAGGAGACAGTAAATGAAAACCCCCGATTCCAACGTCCACGCAAAACTTCTACAACTGAAACGCATCCTTATTCGGCACCCACATTTCAATACCATTTTAGCCGAGATGGAAAATTGTCTTGAGGAATCGGATGACTATTCCGAGCCGCAGTGCATGCTTGTCACGGGTGATACCGGGGTGGGAAAATCAAGACTGCTAGAAACCTTCTACTCACTACACCCTCGCGTTATCAACGGTGACCACACAGAAACGCCCGTGCTTTTAGCATCACTACCATTGCCGGCGACAATATCAGGATTTTTTACGGCTATATTATCGTTTCTTAAAGCCCCCTACCCTGACCGTGGAAACATTGAGTACAAGCACACCCGGCTGATTCAATTATTATCACGCAGCAATACTAGGCTGATCATCCTGGATGAATTCCAACACTTGGTAGAACGCGGTACAGTACGACGCATTGAAGTTGTAGCGGATGCAATCAAGAGCCTGATTAATCAAACAAGATTGCCTTTCATTTTGGTTGGCATGCCCAGTGCAGCAGCGGTACTGGAATGCAGCCCACAGTTAGCGGGTAGGTTCCCGCTACGTATGGCAATTTCTGCTTTTAACTGGATAGAAAAGCCTGCTGATTTTAAACGGCTACTCAGCTGCTACGAACAAGGCCTCCCCATGGATAAAGCAAGTGGACTGTGTGATGAAGACATGCCGGCCAGGTTTTACTTAGCAACAGGCGGTAATTTCCGATCCCTTGCCACGCTGATTCAGAAAGCTGTACGCATGGCATTGATGCAGGGTTGCCCACGGATTGAACAAACGCATCTTGTGCTTTGCTTTGACCGCTACCTGGCACAAAACCGTAAGCTTCGCGCCAATCCATTCAGTGAAAGTGCGGAGGCAATCGAGCAGTGGGTTACCCAGCTCAAGGAGGCTCGAGCATGAACACCTTATCGACGGATCCCGCTGATTGCTTCCGCTTGCTGATACGCCCAGCCCCTGATGTCCGGGAAAACCTGGCGGGCTATCTTCTGAGGGTGGCAGAACTCAACTGCTTGCGCCACGTGCAAGAATTGCGCGAATTTCTTGGCACCCATGCCACCTACCCTTCGCAGCCTTCGCTCATTCCCCAGTTTGGGATTTATGACCTGCCGCGCCTTGGCGAGGAGCTCAATATTCCGGTCAGCCGCTTGGACACCATCGTGCAGCCACTCAATGTGCGCGTCGGGAAATTCCGCAAATTCCGCCATCAGGGAAAGTTGTGGCCTCTTGAGATGCTTCGAGACAAGCATCGGGCCTGGTGCCCGCTATGTTTGAAAGAGACCTACATTCAACAGGCCTGTTGGGACTGGCGCTTACAATCCGCCTGTTCCAGGCACAAAGTTCTCCTTGTTGAACATTGTCCATCCTGTCAACGGCATGTCAGCTGGCGTTATTCAACACTGCAGCAGTGTGTATGCGGCTATCCGCTTGCTGAAGCACCTGTAGTGCCAGTCAATTCTGCCTGGCAATCCATTGCAGTAAGCGACCTGCCGCCACATCAATTGATGCGGTACCTTACGCTAGTGCTGCTGGCACTTGAGGGAGAGCTACTGGATCTCGACCCGTTGGCAGTGAGCAGCCATGAACAGATACACCAAGCGACACTGGGCATAACAGAAGCTCAACTCCAGTCAGCCATACCGTTTCAGGATGCCGTAATTGAACAGATTGAAAAGCGACATATGGCCTACCCATCACTCGGACCAAGGCGTGCCGTTGCTTGTCTGTTGATTGGTCTTGGGCTGGAGCCCAGTTTTGATGCCGAGCTAGCATCAATTGCAAGCTATTGGTTGCACACCAAGTCACTCTTACCGGTCGTGAACAACTACTCGCCAGAAGATGAAATTCCTGCTCTGCCAATGCCGATAGTAGCCACCACATTGAACGTGTCATCACATATCATCAAGACGCTACTCAGAAAAGAAATCCTGACTTATTCCGCTGACAATGAATTAGCCCAGCGAAAGCGTATCGATAAGCAGGAAGTCATTGATGGAAAGAGCTTGGCAAGGCTTTTGCACCGGCTATCCAACATTAACGAGCCGGTACTAAATGGCAAAATCGTTCAATTTGACCACTATGGAATCGACTATGCCAGAAGGCTTGATCTCTTACTGGACATTGACGAACAGTACACCAGGGTCATTGCGTTCAACCCTGTCGATGGTCTACCAAGCTTATCGTTATGTAAGCCTCTCATAACTATTGATCCAAACGAGAGCTTACTATCCATCCGCAAGTCAGCAGAATTTTTAGATATTTACCCCGATGCAGTCTACCGTTTGATCAAGGCAAATTTCCTGACAGCAAAAGCGCTTACCAAGCGGCAAGCTAGCATTGACATCAAAGATCTTTCTGAATTTCGAGAGACATATGTATTTACCCATGAAATTGCTCAGAAATTAATGTGCAATCCAACCAACATAGCAGATCGAATCATATCGATTGGCATTCTCCCTGTACACGGACCGGCCATTGATGGTGGATTAACTTATGCATTCAGGAGAAAAGACATCACAGATGATGTATTGCAAAAAATAAGTCTTGCCGAGACCTATCAAAGCCGCGTAGGCCGAGGAAAGAAAAGACGACAGCAAAATGATGACCAATTCGGCGCCAGCCAGGGCATGCTTACAACAAAAGAGCTATCAAAAACAACAGGAATTAGCGCGATAAGAATTCGGCACGAGGCAAAATACGGGTGTCTGTCAGAGGTTGTCACGCATGTAGGGCCTAATGGTAAAAATTTTCAATTCCACACTTGCGCCATTGGCATACTAAGAATGTTTGCTGAAAGCAAAAACTGGCCAATTAAAGAAAGGCATGGAAAATGAATCATAATCAAATATTTGGAAAGGCACTTAGACAACTCAGACGAGAGATGCGACTAACTCAAGAAGAATTAGGATTTGAATCAGAAATAAGCAGAACGCACATTTCCTTGCTAGAGCTTGGCCAGCGATCGCCAACATTTGACAGTTTGTTGAAAATTAGCACCGGCCTCAAAATGGAACTAAGTGATTTTCTTATTCTTTTGGCCGAAAAAATTCGCCCCCAAAAAATGGAGCAAAGGGTGAAGCTGAAAAATGAGTACACCACACCTGATATGACGCAAGAGCACATAGAGTAGGATGGTTAGCCTGTGGATCAGCAGTGGCAAAGAAAATTGGAGGCGTTACCGAGTCAGAGGTGTCGGCTCAGCGCCCCAGCGGCCATCCACCATCGGCTCGAGAGTGTCTTGAGAAGCTGATAAATGCCACAGGGCATCAATCCCATCCTAGCTCGGTGCCCCCAGCCATGACTCATGCGAGCTACATGCCTATGTTATAATTAATTGGTGTGGCATGCCGCATAGACATGTTCGTCGGCCATTTGGACTTGCCACTTATCAGCACAATCAGGGGAATAATTTGGATATTCATGGCGATAGTCAGATAACAGATGTTGGCGTTGCCCCTGGAGCGCTTCCCGTACCCCCAAGTCGCCCACAGGAAAGTGATGAGACTGGATTCCTACTGATGCGCTTGGTGCTGGTGGACTCCCTGTGCCCCGGGCGTATTGTAGAGCTGCCAGTTGATGGTGGAACGGTTCTGACTGGACGTAACGGGCGCGGCAAGACCTCTCTCTTACAGTTGCTATTACTCTTTTATGGAGAGAGTCCCAACAGGATCGTCACCGCTGAGGCTGGGCGTGAAAATTTCATCGGCTACTACCTGCCTCGTGTTACTTCGTATATCGCGTTCGAGTATCTGCGCCCCGGTGGGCACAAGCGCATGGTCATTGCCTATGCCGATCGCAATGGGGACCGGGTCCTGTACCGGTTTGTGCGCCACGGCTTTGATGTAGCCCAGTTCGTCACATCTGTTGGGGACTTCGTCCATACGCAGAACCTTGTCAAACATCTACGACTGTTGGGCTTCGAATGCTCTGAACGGCAAATTGAGTCCCAAGCCGAGTATCGCGGCATTATTCAAGGGGTACCAAGCGCCACAACTGACAGACAACATCAGCGTTACCTGCGTGAACTAGCGCAAGAATATTCCTTCACAACCATCAAGCAACCACTACGCCAAATCGAGAAGATTGTCAGTGGCATGTTCCGACGTAAGACCAACTTTGACGATCTGCAAAGCATGGTCATCGACTGCGTTTCTGACGAAGTAGCGGCACATTCGATTTCCGGAGACCGGCGCAAGATTGAAGACTGGCCGAAGGGGTACAAGGCTTACACGTCCGTCATGGCTTTGGCCCCAAAAATGGAAACAGTTCAAAGCGCCGAGAACCAGTTACAAGCGGTTGAGCTTGCCATAGGAGAAGTACGGGCCAAATACCTTAGCTTGATCGCGCATCTTGATCAGGAAGCCCATGAGCAAAGTCAGGAACAGCACCGGCAGGAAACTTTACTGGAGGAGGAGAAAACTCAGATCCAGAAGCAACGGAGCGAACTGACGGGACATCAGCTCACAGCGGAACATAAGGCCATATTTGCTGAGGGCAAGGCAAAAGAACTTCAGGACCACTACGATTCCTATGAGAAGGAAGGCATTCGTGATCTGGATGCCCGCGTGCGCAACGCACAGAACCTTCGCAGTGAGCTTCTGAGCCTTGAAGAGCGCCGTACAGCCCTGCTCGGGGCGCAGTCGGAAATATCCGCTCGCTATGAACGCCTGAAACAGACTGAGAAAGACCATTTCAATACCTTTCGCGATGCCTCCCAGCAGAACCTTCGCCAGGTGACGGATGCGTGCGACCGAGAGCTTCGTGAGCAGGAAGCCGTCTTTGAGACACAGGAGCAGCAGGCGGGTCAGGTGGCACAAGACAAGCGGGCTGCCCTGGAGCAAGCCGTTCAGTTGGCGAGTAAGGAACATGGCCGTTGCCAGTACGCCATGGAACACCCGGCTGTTGATCCCAAAGCCATTGAACTTCTAGAACGCAAGCAGGGTGCCTTGGAAACAGCTCGCCAAGGCAAGGAAACAATAGAGGGGCAGCGTCGAGGACTAGACTTGGCTTATCGCAAAGCGATGCAGACGTTCCAGGATCAGGAGCGACAGGTATCAGCGGCGGTCCGAGGTGTCGATGTGATGGAAAAGGAGCTGGCGGAGAAGCGCCGTCAACTGGCCCCGGAAGAAGGCACACTGCTGCATTTCCTGAGAAGCGAATACCCTCACTGGTCTGACGATATAGCCAAGGTGATCCGGGGCGACCTGCTGGATCGCAGCGATCTCGTCCCCGCTCTGATCGAATCGCACAATGGCCTTTATGGGTTGTCGCTTAACCTGGAGCGACTTGAAGCCCACCCCGCCGCCGACGTTAGCGTCGCAGAGCAAGAGGTCGCCCTTGCCGAATCAAGGCTCAAGGAAGCTCGTGTGGCCCTGGCGTCTACCCGCACTGTTCTTGCTCAGCTCGGGGATGCTCGTGAATTGGCTGAACAGACTTGTCAGGTACATGAACAACAGGTGCAAAAATCTGATGCTCAAGTTCAATCCGCCATATCGGAAGTAGAAGAGGCCAAGAGGCAAGTTGAGGCCAGCAAAAGAGAAGCCATTACACTGGCCACACAACGCTTTGCGGTCGCCCAGCAGGCATTGCAAGAAGTGCAAGCGCGCATTTCGCGCTTCGATGAAGAGACCCACTCAGAAACAACCAAGCGTCGCTCCATATACACCCAGAAACGTCGCGATCGGCAACAAAAAAGGGATACCGAAACCAAGCTGATCGACGCCAGCGTGGCCGAGCGCAAAGGGGCGCTTACTACAAAACTAATCCAGTACGATTCCGAACGTGATGAAGTGCTACGCCAGAAAGGCGTTGACACGGCCAAGCTGAAAGGCATCGACGATGAGATGTCCCGTATCAACACCGAGTTAGCCGCGATTGGAACCTTCATCAAGCGCGTACAGGAATGGAACTACTGGAAAGACAACCAATGGCCAGCCTATGACGGATTTTTGGCCGATGGAGTCAAGGCGCGGGAAACAGAGCAGCAGTACGCCACGGCGATAACCGAGCTGGATGCCAAATGGAATCAACGCCAGCAACAGTTGCAGGCACAGGTAAAGCAGATTGGCGGGAGCCTGGCCCGCTTGTACGAGCAGCGCAGATTAGCTCAGCAGCGAGTCGATGGCATGCAAGACTATCCCGAAGTCGTTGTGACGGAATATGACCCATCGTGGACGCTGGATGCACTTGCCGGCTTGGCGAATCAATATATGCAGGACAGCCAACGGCTAGGCGGTGAGATTCGCCGAGGCATTTCTGATGTTGCGGCTGGCTTCAGGATGCACTTGGGCACCCCGCCAGAGCAGTACCTGCAATCAACGTTAGGCTCCCTATCTCCCACCCCAAGCAGGGAGTGGATTGCTCCATTCAAGCAGTGGTTTGCCAAAGAACATCAGGAGTACCAGCGCATCCTGCTGATGGAGGCCGTCAACATTGCCGGAGAAGTAAAAGCCTTCCACCGGACGATGGATGAGTTCCATCGCCGTGTGCAACAGTTCAACCGCGAACTTCAGGAACACCTGGATACCAGCCTCGCTTTCGAAAGCATTTCCAAGGTCAGCGTCGAAGTCGTTTCCACCATCACCGAGCTGAAGTATTGGCCAGCCATTTGCGAGATGGCTGAAGCGCATCGTGCGTGGCTCGGAGGTGCCTCGAACGATTTGCCACCTCCGGAGTTTGCCCAGAATATTGAGCGGCTGCTCGAGCACTGGGAGGTCAAAACTGGCATCCGAGCCGACCTAAAGAGCCTGATCCGCCTCCAGGGTGAAGTGACCGAGAATGGTAATCGCCGCGTCTTCAAACGGGCTTCAGATCTTGAGGCGGTCTCTTCCAATGGCCTGTCCTACCTGGTGCTGGCCACCATCTTCGTCGCGTTCATCAACCGGATTCGCCGCGATGCTCAGGTCAACATCGTATGGGCGCTCGATGAGCTGAAAGACCTCGATGCCGGCAACGTGGTTGGTTTGGTGGAGCTTCTGGAGCGCAACAACATCACGTTAGTTTCTGCGTTCCCCGATCCTGACCCAGACACCCTAGCGCTGTTTAGACATCGCTTCACAGTCGAACCGGATCGTCGCTTGGCCGAAGCCAGACTGGCGTTGGATGAGTTTAGTGAAGAACTGACTGACCAGGAATTGGAGGCTGAGAATGTTTGAGCAAGTCGTTCAGTCCCTCCTGGCCGGCGAGTTTGTCTGCCCTGTCTCGAACCACGAAGGCTTTGTTTTCTTGGGTGATTCCGGCAATCAGCATGCCATCAACGAATATCTCGGAAAGATCGGGTTACATTTGGCGGGAACCCGTCATAAGGGAGCCTACTTCGCCGCACACAACGCTACGGGAGGGCCCGAGCGCAAGGCGGCCAAGGAGGTGTTTACCGAAATCAAGCACACTCTACGCCCCGTGGTCAGCTTTCTGGACATGGTGATGCGGGCCATGCAAAGCGATGACTTTTTGTCAGTTGGCACCCCTATCGAGGTCAATAAACTGATGGGGGCCATTGATGCCAACCCGAGTTTCCGTAACGACCTTCAGATGCTGGCCATCCAGCTCAGGGTGCCAGCAGACGGAACTGATCGCACTCGATTAGACAAGGTGCTTAAGAGCTTTAGGGAAAAGGGATACCTATTGCTTTCGAATCCGGAACGAGAGATTTACCAGATTACTGGCAAGATCGAATTCATCCAGGAGGCGATCGAATTTTTGATGGAGCATGATTCGATCCAGAGCGAAGAGGAGGAAATTTCTTCTGGGCAAGGGGAATTGGTGTGAGTCAGAGTGCCGACAGCATCATTTCCTATCTGGAACTGCTTCACTCAAATCGACACTTGATTGCTGCGGCCTATTGCAATGGCGGTGTTGGAATGGAGGAGGACAATCAACGCCGCATACGCCAACTTCAGCAACACCGTGTACTGATCCCCTACTTCCAGGATGATTACCGCCTCAGCCCCAGCCTTGGCCGTCATCTTGATGAGGTCTTCCAGCGTCAGCGCAGCTACGCAGTCGGTGCCAACTTTGGAGAACTGATCAACCGGCTGCCGCAGTTGATTGTCGAGTACATCAACGCCAGTCATGAGAATCGCCTGGAAGATCAGGAGATGTATGGGTCCGATTTTGACGTTGGGGTGTTCGAGCTGGCCTCCCTGGTAAACAACGAACTCCTTAGTCTTCGCGTCATCACAGAAAATCAGTTTGCAAATGTTCGCACCTTGGCCGAGAAACAGCGGCAAAACGAGTTCTACCTTGACCGAGCAGAGAAGATTGGTGAGGCCATTTCCATGTTGGAAGGCGATCTCTTACTTGGCACGCTGGAAGGTTCTACCCTGCTAAAGCCGCTGTTCGTTGTCTACCAGCATCAGATATTGGCCCGGCTGCAAGAATGGCGGGCAACTCACTTGGACATCACTGCTGTACTAAAAGCCTTCCTTTACCGCTTGCGTCAAGTTGAGCCAGAGGCTAGGCGTCTGCGTGCATTTGCCCACTTTCTCCGGAAAAACCCCGATTACCAACTTCCTGAGATTGATAGCATTCAGGCATTGCCAAGTTGGTCTTCCCGATTCGCTGGGCTGCGCTTGAAAGTGCACCCCGATCTGTCATCTTCTCAGACAAGAGAATCACTTGTGGATGTGGCAAAGGCCATACCGGCTGCGAAGATCATCATTATCAAAGAAAGGGTAGCAGGTCATCCGATAGGTGACGGTTCGGACAAGCCAGTCAATGTGATTCAGCCGAAACCCGTACAGCTTGCATTCCATCGTTACCTCGAAGCAGCAAGCTCCGCATTGAAGCCTTTGTCAGCGGTAAGCTGGAAACGACAGCAACAGGAATTCACCGAGCTGGATGATGAAGCGTGGCTGCTGTATACCATTCACGCTATCCAGATGCTTGGCAAGGGCCCCAAGGGACGTTTGCGTGAATTTCAGACAAAGCGGAGAGAAGCCCCAAGGGGACACCCTCGATCTGGCAATATCGTGGTTACGGATATCGAGCTATGGAAAAAAGCCTGATTACCAGCCTATTACGGGTCTACCACAGCGACAAGATACGGCACGGCGCCAGTGGCGTTCTAAGCCGGTTTGTCGAAGGCTACAATATCGGTCAGCGAGTCGGCGCATCATTAGCATTTTCGGACGCAGATAAGGAAGACATACGTAAATTGCTTTTGGCCACCGAAGGAATTGATGCGACAACCACAGTGCCTGATCAGTGGAATGGACTGAGTCGAGCAGAAAGTCTCGCGCATGGCGGGAACGAAAAGCTTACGGATGTTTCTGTACGGTCAGATCGCGTGGCCGTTAAAGCCTTGCCAGGCAAATCACTGCTACTTAATGGACAGCACACCACCCTGCCGAATGGAGTTAACCTAGATATAAACTGGAGCTGGTTAGTTTCGAATTGCGGACACTCAACAGTGCTACTGATTGAGAACTGGGAAGTTTTTGACCGCATTCACCAAGTCACCTTCGACCTATCCCAAGCCGGCGAAAACCCCATAATAGTTTTTAGGGGAAGTCCAGTCTATCGGCAAGATCACGTAATGTCTTTGCTAAATGCCCTATCGCTTCCCGTCTTTGCCTTTGTCGACTACGATCCCGCTGGGCTTGTCATTGCACAGAGCCTGCCGCATTTTGCCGGGCTTATTTCTCCACCATCTGGTGATTTAGAAGCTGCACTTGTTACCACCAAAAACTATCAGCGCTACCGCAATCAGCTCCCCGAAGCACAGGTGGTTCTAAACGCTTCAGACACCCCAGATATTGCTAATCTCTGGAATTTACTACAAAGCCATGGGGCGGCATTACCACAAGAGTATTTCTTAATGGCGCATTAAAAAAATCTCGCCGACGAAATATTAAAGTTCAATTACAAAGAGATAGGGCGCACATACACAATCACACCCCTATTAGAACCACCCAATCAATTAAAACAAACTCCAGCCATGAATTCCATAACAAATCAAATACAAACCATAATTAACAATGCCGTTAATGAATTTGCAAATGACTTCATAAATTGCCGAGAATTATTTTCCACTCTAGACTCTCGCAACGGACTAACCCATTCTGGTGAGTTTGGAATGTACCGAGAGCGCATTTGCAAGAAGTTAATTGAAAAATTTGTTGCATCCGACATGAAAATAGGCGATGGATTCATTATAAACAAAAACGGTGAATCATCAAACCAAAGTGATCTTATAGTCTTTGACAGGGACCATACGCTACAAATTGAATCAGGGGGCGCAAAGTTTTTCCCTTGTGAAACGACATATGCCATTGGAGAAGTCAAGTCAAAGCTAGATGAAAAAGGCCTAAAAGAAGCATTGGCCAGACTGATTAAAGCCAAAAAAATTCGATCGCACACACCTGCAATTCCAACCCCTATAAAACCAAATCATCTGCCGCATTTTATAAACAAAATTGCATCGGGGGCTTATGATGGCGATGAGCATTACAACCCATACAGAATAAATAAATTTGGCGATTTTCAAGGTTTGATTGATTACATAGAGAATGGTACGTGCGACAATTTCATCAACGACGTCTTGCATAATATTCGCTTGTTTGAACAGCTTAATATTGTAACATTTCTTATTTGCGAAGAAATAAAAGACATAGAAAAAATAATGTCTGACACGGCAAGTCCATTTAATTTTTGCTCAAAAGAAGACGAGCCTTTTAGAATCAATTTAATCCTAAGCTTGAATGATGGCTTGATTTTTCATTGCTATTATGAAAACAACGCATTGACACCATACCCCTTCCCAATGAAGCTTGGAGAAAAAATGCGTGCGATATTTTTTCCAAACAAAAAGGATGGAAAAAACCTACATATTGTAAAGTTTATACAATTGCTTTCATGGGCGCTTTATGAGACCGCCATATATCAGTTTGTACCAATGGGTTATTATAAAAATCAAATAAATATAATAACACCTGATTGCAAAGTAATTTCTGGCGGTTAGAAATTGGCAATTTTGGATCCACCTTCCTGTACAAATCAAAATTAAAGATATTTCATGTTGACACTTAGGATTTCAGAATCTCGTTTAGCATTAGTCATCAGCATTGCCGCACTTGCGGCAACATTATGGCAAGGATATGAATCAAAGAAGGCAAATGACCTCAACCAAGAGGCCCTAACAGTTGAAGTTCAGCCAAGCGACATCCCATCCAAGCGGATTGAAAAGGTTGTTTGTATCGATGGAAATGTCGCCGCCATATACATGTATTGGCGTGTCAATATATTTAACTCATCGTCGCTACCGGTTACAATCAAAGACATTTTCTCCATGAGCTCCTCCCCTGCTGGTACTGTTTCAGGCATTAATTCCATTGGCAAGGATGGCCCTGTAAACCGACAATTTCCCTCCGTAGTCGAATCAAAAAACTTTAAGACATTTCTTTTATCCGTACCAACCTTGACATCAGAACCATTCAAAAGCTGGTTCCGTAGCCATGGAGGCTGCGATGGGAAGCTCGATTGGGTTAAAAGCACTGATCGTGGTGGTTTCAGTGAAACGGGCTGGCCAACTGCTCGGGCAGTTAACGCCTACTTCAATGTAGCTACAGGTTCTGGAAATAATTTCAACGTGATATCCAACTGGCCATAATTCAAAATTTTTGATTAACCGGTCGACTGGAAAAAAGGCAAGCCCCCCCCCATCTAGGATTTCCGGCCGTGGTCCCTAGGAAGTTAGCGCACAAATCTTTAGGCTTGAGAATAATGGATACGACCATAAATTTATTGTCTTCGACGGTCATGGCCGCACTTGTAGCTGCCCTAGTCTCACTTCGCACCAATGAACGAAAGATAAATATTGAGAATGTCACTCAAGAGCGGGCCAAATGGCGAGGAGCAATACGTGCCCTTGCCGATGGACTCGTCAAGGCCACCCGTGAGGGAGACAACCAGGCAATTGAATATTTTTGCACGCAACTATCCTTGAATGTGAACCCCTTTGACAATGAAGACAAAGGTCTCATTCAGGCAGTCAAGCAGCTCACGACAACTGAAAATAAGGACTATCAGCTAAGTGAGGTCATTGACCGCATATCCCTACTCCTGAAACACGACTGGGAGCGCGCGAAACGTGAGTCACGCCCTTGGTTCTTCCGTGGTGAAACGCCTCGCCGAATCACCTACTCTGAATTTCTAGGAAACAATACTCAGGCTCAAACCAAAACATGTCCGCAGCGCAAGTGGATCTCATTGCTTGGTAACTTTGCCGGGTTAACACTCTCTGCCGGCATCATCTTCTTCCTCGCTGCAGGCCTCACTGAACCGTTTAAGAGTCTCGTTAGTATCTTCAACGATTCAAATATTACCAAACCATTTTCCGCATGGGTGCAATTCTTACTTTGGTCAGCCATATGTGGCTCTATTTGGTCTGGTGCCTATCTCTGGTTTAAGGGTAGCGAGAAGAAATTTTTGGAGACGTGGCTTGCCAAGTGACAGACAATCAATTGATTGCCTAGGCAGACCACTCAATGGTGCTGAATCGTGGTTTTAATTTTGCACACTTTGCCTACAGTTTGTGCAAAATTTCAACTTTAGGATCAGATCCTGTCAAGGATAATCACATCCAACACCACTAACCACTTGTTTTTAAAAGGGAGCCATTTCCAGACTTTGGTGGCATCGACAGCCAAAAATAAAACCTCGCTATGCGAGGTTTTATTTTTTCCAAATTCATATTGTCATATTTAATTCAGATTAAAAAATCAAAATGACTACAAGCGAAAATAAAGTCGAACACCTCCTGAGAAGCTCTTTGTTGACCACTCGCACAAGAGTGCGTAATTGCACGGACTTGAGCAGAGTATTGCATTCCGTGTGATCACCGTTTTGCATGCTTATGCTCACATATGACGGAACAGCCTACTCCATCAGAGCAACGGACTTCACCTGCCCCCACAACGTCAGCCCTATGGCCAAGTTCAGCGAAGCAGCAGCGTACTTGGCTAACCTGGCCAACCATATGCTGCTGCCAACTCTGCTGCCCGACTGGCTGTCCACTATCTTTTATCCACAGACGGTCATCCTTGGTGAAATTCATGCGGGCCAAGTGCCACTCCTTGTCCCCAACCCCTACGGTGGTCTCAAGGACGGCACCGACATCCTCGCCCAGTCGGATCGGTAGGTCGAGGCGAGTCAGGGTATTGGCCAGCGGTCCACTGGTGAGCACTCGGCCACCGTTATAACCATGTTGTTAGAGTTTAGAAATGGATGGGCATTTCCCTCGGTGTGGCGAACTCAGCAGGTTCTTCGCCCAGCGGGAATGCGACCATGTATAGGGTTCGCATTTCCGTTGGCTCCGCAGTCGTATCCCTGAATTTCACAGCGACCTTCCTGCTGGCATAGCACAATGACACGCCAAGTTCTTTCAACCTGTCGATATCGCTCTGTAACCCGTCATGAATGTCGAGCTTATCTCGCTCCTGGTACAGGTCGGCACAGTCGCGATATTCCCGAAAGTGGTCCGTCAGGTTCGCGAATGTTTCTTCCGCTTCACGGGTCATTTCGAAACCCTGAGTAATGAGATCCAGGGACGTCGTCTCTGCAAGTTGAGCAAGTAGCTTGCCGGAGGTGAGTAGCAGAGCTTTGAGTGTAATGTTCTCCCGGTCGAACTTCTCCTTCTCCGCTTTGATCTCATCCTCCGTAGGGAAGTGATACGGCTTGTTCAGGGCGTCAATGTCTTCGAAATCGAGAGCCCTCGCTAGGGAGCGACGTGTATCCAAGTCGGAAGGCTGCCCCTTCTCAACCCGCTGGATAGTACGGACGCTCAAGCCTGATATCTCAGACAACTGCTCCTGGGACCATTTGCGGATGTTACGCATGATCTTGACGAACGCCGCAAGCTCTTCGGGGTTCAGCACACGGGGTTGGTTGGATTGTGCGGAAGTCATCACAGGTCTCCTACTGAGTTGGTAATGAGGTCAGTGTGCTATCCAGCGAGCGGTGAGAACACGACAGTAGCCCGACAGCTAGACGACATCACATCCCATATCCAGCATACTATTATGTCAATGATCTATTTTGCAGCCAACGATGGGGCACCTATCCCGCCCGAAATCGCCCTGAATGGCTGCACTTCCGCGGCCAAGAACCACTGTTGCCCACGAAACTTAACGATTGCTTTGGAAGGGACGCTAGCTATCTATGGAAGAATCACTTCACCTTGATCCTCGCGGATTCGAAGTTGACCCCTTCGGTTACAGTGCGCTGGCGTGGCACAAATGGGGCCTTCTGCTCACCGCAAACGGTTTCCAGACAGATATATCCAAGTAGCCTACGGCCGAAGACCTCAAAAATCCTGTCCTATGGCTCAGCCATGCTCATTCACTCTCCGAAGCTGCGCTCTGCTTAATCCGAAACGTGCCGAAGTTCGATAGCTTCCCGGTTAATCTGCGAACAATCTGTCATAGTCAGTACCATGCCGTCGCACTGATGCTTGTAGGCTACAGTCTAGAGGTATGTCTAAAAGCTATGATTTTGCTTCGACTAGGTCCAGAAGAATTTACCAAGCAAGAGCAGAACCATTTTCACCATCGCCTGCAAGAGCTTGCTGATTTTATGCCAGATCTAAGCGCTAAAGAATTGGCGACACTAAAAGGATTAACGCATTTCGTTATATGGGCAGGACGCTATCCCGACCCCGGAACTAAGCGAACGAGAGATGCAATTGATATTTTTGATATCTCAGAAAAATATCAGATTAATGCAAAAGACCTCTTCGAGCTAGCAACGAAGGTAATGAAGCATGTTCAGGAAATAGTGAAATGAGAATCTATAGCCCACATCGAAAGCGCAAGAGTATTATTAGTTAGCGCGCTGCCACTGAGCAACCCTTGATAGCCGTCTGTGTCAAACACGCAGTGCTGTTCGGTATATCCAAATCAATCGATTTTTGATTCATAGTCGAAACCAATGAACAAACCCATACCAACAACAAGATTGATTAAGAAGCGGCTAACAAAAGCAGAAAAAGCGGAACGTGCTGAGTTTGCGGAGCGTGAGGCACACACTCGCGAATGGTTTAAGCGAATGTCCGACAGCGCAATTGCATTGCGCTCACGGGAGCGTGAGTTTCATGGTCTAGAACGTGAATTTAGGTACCACCAAGAGGATATGCTTCGAGACTTCAATAGATCGAAGGACATGCGTCATCCTCGTGATGTTGGGTTGGCCCGTGAACAGATACTGAGAAGGTTCCTAGTGGATACGGGCTTGCTCCCCAATCGTTACGCCGCAACGTCATCGAGCGTACGTGTTGCGTCTACGACCGGGCATATGAGCAACGAACTCGACCTCTTGTTTTATGACCCCAACGAGTCAATTTCGCTAATGCGGCGCGAGAGCGCTTATAGTGTCTTACCTGTCGAGAGCACCTACGGTGTAATCCAGGTAAAGTCCAAAGTTACCCGGAACGATATTCGAGAAGGTCTTCGCAACGTTGCGAGTTATAAGAAGCTGCGCCGTGCTTCTTCATCAGGGTATACAATTTATTCTGGAAAGCCTAAAAGCCAAGATGGCTTCGGTATTTTTTTTGCGTATGATACCGACCTAGACTGGTCAGATCTTGTTGATGAAGTAAAAGCATTTGCCGATGAAAATCCAAAACATATGTGGCCGAATGTGGTCTTCATTCTTTCCAAAGGATTTTTTCTATATGGCGATAAAACACGAGCAGGCTTTTTAAACAGTCAAATTTTGGACATCAAGGATGATGTCGTTGTTCATGGTCGGCCAGATCGCGAGGGGCATGGTCTCTATAATTTTTATTCCATCTTGATTGCTTTGCTGCGCAATACATTACTTCAAGAAATACCGGTCGACTCATATTTTAGCCTTCCTTTTACTGCTGGGGAATTTTCATATAAATTTTCTCTTGGCTTCTTTGCGGAATTGGGGGCCTGTAATCTACATGGAAACTATGCGCGCAAATTGACTGAAGCCAAGTTAATAAAAGTTATCGAATGGTGTAAATCGGCCACGCCGATAAACTGGGTGCAAGCAACTGATATTGCTCACGGTAAGCCTGGAGATAACTGGGAGGCATACGAACGCCAGAATACTGAGGTCAGGATATACAATCCTCGCAGCATACCCCTGCCAGACTTGATTTTGATGGATACTAAGATGATGCACGATGGAAAAGAGGTAACAACTAAGTCACTTGCTTTTGACTCCATCGATACAGCAGGGATGATCATCTGGATTCCATACCGTTACGAGATTGAAGAGGGAATTATTAACTCTTGCCCTAAATGCGAGAAGGCAATCGCCGAGCAAGCCTGATAGCGCTAAGCCCGAGAGCAGTCAATCAAGTTTTCGAGTTTTTGGTTATATGATACGTGGGCGCTAGTTGGGTGGCCGGTTCGATATCGTTCTTGTGAGCCATGACAATGAGGGCGGGGGAATAGCCACCAGCCTGAAGGTTTGATCAATCATTTTGTATACAATAACATTTTTCAATTAAAATCCATCAGTTTTGGTAAGTTTTATGCTTCACACTAAATTCGGTCATATAGTTTTGTATTGATCCCCCCAAAAGGGGTGAATCAGACACAAGAGGAGAATCTGATGGGGGGTGAGCAGTGCATGTGGGGCGTTTGCTTCGTCGCACTAGATGGCAATGGGCAGAAATTTTTTGGCTTCTCAGAATTTCTCGCGGGCCTCGCACTCATGGTGTTGGCTTGGACAATCGCCGACGTCCGCTACCGGTTCCGGGTCCGGACTGCCCCCATTCCACTGCAAGGTATCACGTTCGCGGTCGTCGCCACCGTCGGTATGCTCACGCTACTGACTGACCTTTGGCGCGCAGAGCAGTGGCTCGTGCCAAAGGGCAACCTCCTGTCCCCTGCGTCGTGGCAAGCGATCCTGGGCGGGCTGTTCCTGCTGACGTTCCTCACCTGGACGTGGTTCGCGTTCATCCGGCCGCCAACCTACGGTAGGCACAATGCCGAGCGCTTCGCACAGACCCTGTATCGATTCATCCTCAAGGGCTCGCCGGTGGAGCTCTCAGTCATCGCAGACGAACTCGCCTACTCGGCCCGAGCGCTTGTCCGATACGCCACGGATAGGGGCAGGCTGAAGAACTATCGGCTTGAGCGTGACGATGAGAAGAAGAAGGACCCGCCGAAGGTGGAGGGATACGCCAACGACCTGCTTCTGCTCATAGCCGACAAGAGGCTGTGCCGTTCAATTGTCGAGTCGTCACCGGGCACCGCGCTGGCCGTGTTCCAGGCAATGGCTGACATGAAGAAGTACGGCATCCAGGTGGAGACCTTCGCCAAGAACATTGTCAACGAGGCGCTGGCAAACAAAGACTCCTTCCTCTATCACGAGGCCGAAGGCTACGAATCAGGCCTTATCGGCTACCACAAGCCTCTCAGCCAGGCAATGTTCTCTAACTACGAGATGGTCGAGACGATCGGAACTCTCCTTGACCCCGACGTATATGGCAAGAGGGAATGGGACGCCACGCAGTGGGAGGCCTACTGCAGGGTAGTGTTGATGACCTTCAGCAGCTACGTCAAAGAAGGGTATGGAGGCCATTCGTTTGTGCTGTATCGCGCGAAGGGCCACATCGAAAACGCGGCTTCAGACCTCTACACATTGAACGAATTCCCCAGCGCTTGGGACACCGACTCGTCCCGACGTCTCCGCGTCGTCATCGAGTTCGTCAAAGGCGCAGTCAAGATTCTCGACGAAAAGGGGGTTCCCGATCATGTCCGCATTCGTGTGCGAGAGAAGCACGGCCATCCGCGAGAGACTTTCTACGATCACATAGCCAGCATGATCTTCGAGGTGATCTTCCACGCTTCAGCGGTCAGATCGCCGCAGTGGGGATGCTGGACGATTCAGCACAACTCGGTGTGGGGCGAACTGTTCAACTTTAATCACCTCGATGGCCCCGCCAGCAAGGTGGTGAAGTTCAAGGTGCGACGGCTCCTGTACGATGAGATTGCTGACATGAAGCGCTTTCCCAATTTCAAAGGCGCAAAGATTCTCGGCTTCTGCCTGAACGTGATGGGGCTCAATGTCAGGCAGGGTGACTACGACAAGGACAGCCGGGCGCTTCAAAGAGCCGTGCTGGCTTGGACGAGGAAAAACTTTGTATGGCTGCACGGGTACAACCCGCGCGTTGCCGAGGCATGCTTGGTGGACGGTATGACCTTCGACTTGGAGAACCGACGATTGGTGCGCACGTATCCAGCCGAAGGACTCAGGCGCGAACCAAGCTACATCTACTTCGAACTTGACCCGGCTCCGCTGGACTTTAAAGGTGAAGCATAAGTATCGTGAGTGCAAACCAAAGGAAGCGGTGTCAATTTACTTTCTTGATTACTGCCATGGCTAATCGAACGGCAGGCTACCCCGTCATTAAAGCCTTACCCAAGTCGCTAAACGAATGACGACAAATGACCGACCAACTGTCGGTACCCCGCTTGACCTACCTAGCAGAGTGGCAAAAGCGGGTGACAACCATTATGTTGAATCCTTCCTATACTCCAGGCGCTGGCGGTCGTACCTGCTCAGAGCGCTGGGCCCACTGGCCAACATAGAGCAGACATACTTAGGCGATGAAGTGGGCTTCAGCAATCGACCCAAAGGAGTCGGCCGAGCTATTTGCGGTTCAATGGCAGGTTTCTGAGTCGAGCAGTCGCGTGGCGCATCTGTCCACCGGCAGTGGATCGGCCTCAGCCGACATTGACCTGAGTCTCGCTTACGGGCCTGTAAAGGGCGGTTACCGGCCACACAAACGACATTCGGGGCGATAGCCGCTCTGGCCCTCAGCGCCTTCACCTACGCCGCCGAGACCGCGGCGAGCGAGGTGCTCGGTGATGCGGGGTAGGCAACGTCCAGAACTGGAATCGATGCCAGCAGCACCAAGGGCTATGGCGGCGGTTGGGTCACGCTGGAACAATTCCAGCGCCAGGCGGGCGCCGTAAGACCAAATGGGGATCGGTCAGAGCGTAGACCAGTAGAGGATATTGTCCCCCTCGACACCCTTCCAGGCCATGTGCGTGAAGGCGCCAAATGTGCAGACGCCGGGCCCCTGGCTTGTGCCGACATCCTTGACCTGAATCTGCCCGCTGAACTCATTGCCGTCGAATAAGCTGAAATAGATGCCCTGATCGCCCTCAACGCCTTTCCAGGCCAGCAGGATGCGGTTGCCGCGAAGAGTCGCAGAAGGGCCGTGGGTCGTGCCAGGATATTGCCAGGCGGCTCCTTCCGCCTTCGAGGTCACGAAGGCCACCTTGCGCTGCGGCTGCCAGATTGGTTTCGGTCCGGCGTCAAGCGAGGAGTAATAAAGATTGGAATCGCCCTCGACGCCTTTCCAGAACATGTAGAGCACACCATTGAGCGTCGCAAGCGCCGGCGACGCGGAGGTGCCGACACCATACATATTTGTCTGTGGCGACCAGTCATTTCCATCGAAGGTTGAGAAATAAATACCCTGATCGCCATCAATGCCCTTCCAGGCGAGATAGATTCCGCCCGGATAGACGCCCAGCGCCGGGCGATCGCTGGAGGCCGAGATACCAACCTTCGCCTGGGGGGACCAAGAACCGAAACGCGTCGTTGACCAGTAGAGTCCCTGATCACCCTTCACGCCGCGCCAAGCCATGAGCAGCGCTGTCGATGTCGTCCCGTCGCCCGTCAGGATTGCAGTAAGCGCCGGGCTTTCCGTCGAACCGATACCGTGGATCTTCTCTTGCGGGGTCCAGACATTGTTGACGAGGCTCGACTCATAGATTCCCTGATCGTCACGCGAGCCTTTCCATACCATGTGAAGCAAATAGGAGGCCGAGAACAGGCCGACGCTGCCCGTATAGGCCAGCGACGGACGGTCGCTCGTGGCACGGTCCGGCAGCGGGACCTGGGGCGCCCAACCATGAAGCATGCGCAGCGCATCCTGGCTTTCGGGGTCGATCGCGGCGAATGTCATGTCAATCGGGTACATGACGGAATTGCGGTCGTTCGAATGTGTGAGCCCCAGCGCATGCCCGAGTTCATGCAGTCCGACCGAACGCAGTAAGGGCTCGGTCCAGGTCTCCGAATTGTCGAAAAAGATGCGCCCTTGCTCTGGCGGCGCGCCGGTCGCCACAACCCCCGACTTTGCGCCGAACCTGCTGTCGGTTTCCGCACCAGCGAAGGCTAGAAGAATGTCACCGCCGCTCGGAACGCGGCTGAAGGAAAAAAAGGGCGTCACTGCCTGCCATTGGGCGAAGACATTGTCGATGATGGTCGTGACCTGCGCCGCCGCCAGATTGCAGCCGCGCGGATCGATGGAGTAGGTCAGCACGCCGCGCGACCATCGACCACTCGGCGTGCCGAAAGTCTGGATTGAGAGCGGGCTCTGCTTGCCCTTCGGATTGCCGCAGCGTGGCTTGGTCAGAAACTCGATGGCGGCTTGCAATTGGGGCGATTGGGCCTGCCCGATCATTGTCCATTCGCTAATCGCCTTGAAGCTACTGTCTCCTGTGATCTTGAACAGGTCGGCGGCAATTGCCTTGATCGCCGGAGAAAGCGGCTCATCTGGCGTGGCTCCCTGGCTGACATTTACGTCGAGCAACCCGGTGCGATGAAGATGATGCACGAACTCCGTAACAAGTACATTGTGTGGCATACGAAGCTCCCTACTGATCGAGCGAGACCAAATCTACTTTCATCATAGGTGCCCGCAGGAAGGACTCAAGCAGGACGTAGAATCCATTCTTGCCCGCGGGATGTCCCAACTTTCTTCGGGTTCGATTTTGGGCAAGTCGGTTCGGCCCCGCGGATGGCAGCTGCCTGTCGTGGAACTGCCGTTCATGTGACTGCTTCGGCGAAAGTATGAATGGCGGCTCCTGGCCGGAGTTTGACACAGCAAGTCATCTACCGTGCTGGCAGCATATCAACCGGAAACGGTCACCACCAGCGTAGCATCCACGAAATGGTAAGAGTGCGCCGGAACACGTGGTCAGCTGCGCGGGAATCCGCACAATACCAAGCGCCCCCAAAGTCGCATCCTAACTCTAAGTAATGCTGACGAGAGGAATCTGGAAGTATTGCTTGAATCGCAGCTCATATGGGCCGGTCAGCACTTGCAAGGCATAGAATGTCGGCATTCTCCGGTCGCGCTGAGGAGCATGCTTTTCCCGTACTCGATTAGCAACGACGGCTAGGAGATACGTCGCAAAAACATAGTCATAGCTGGACAGATCCATACGTCGTCCCTCGAACTCGGCCAAGCTGAACACTCGTTCCACATAGAGCCGAAACATCCTTTCCGCGACTCCTTGCAGGTCAAGGTGCGTTCCGATCAGCAGCAGTACTCGGAAGATGCTGTCGGCGTAGAGCCAGACCCATTCCGGTTTACCCTCCTCATGACGTAGACGCAAGAGAAGCGCCAGCGCAGCCAGGCTATCTAGGCTGGCCCGGCGCTCAAGTGCGCCTAACGTATGTTGGCTCGCACCACCGACGATCGCGTTATACGGCCCCAGCACAATTGCTTGTATTTCATGATCGAGCTGGCGTACCCACGTCAGCGCGTGTTTGCTGATGGGGCCAGTTGATCGCAACACGGTCCAAATCGGGTGATACAGCACCCAACTTGATCTTGGTACCACCCTCTCTGCCTGTAATGCCAGCTCCCTACTTGGAACATGCACCCCCCTTGAGTAGCCCAGAAATTTGTTGTTCTTGATAGGGTTCCCGTTTACATCGGGCGACACCGTACGCGGAGCGATAACGCGCTGTACCTCGCGTGGTGCATCCGTCTCTAGACGGTTGGCCAAGCACTGAAACCACCAAATTGTGCGGATCGCATCAACGTCAGCATCCCGGCGACCTGCTCGTTTCTTTATTTTCTCTGCCATGAAAGTATTAAAAGCAATCAATATGTTCAATTAAATTCAATTAGTTACCTTACAGCACCACAAGAAAAAAGAGCAACTTTAAGCGCAAAGGTATAGGTATCTTGCCAAGTGAACAGTTGATAGCATCCAACCATTACCCAGCGTGACAGCACGTAACTGAGAAATGACCAAATCCAAATGTAATGAGCAGCTAGCGGTGTTGCTTGAGCAAGATCTGTTGAGCAAGCATGGCCCGATGATGACAGGAGAGGATCTGAGAGCCGCGCTGGGCTATCCGTCCCAAGAAGCGTTTCGGCAGGCAGTCGCACGCAAGACGATACCCATTCCGATCTTCGGTATTGAGAAACGACGCGGGAAGTTTGCGCTGACCAAGGATGTGGCGGCGTGGCTTGCTGCACAGCACGCACGTGCTATTGAACCATCGTCCCCGACACAGAAAGGAGAGGACCCATGCCGATGAAGTAAGCAGGACACTCAATTCATCGCAGGTCGTTAGAAAGACAAAAGCCTGGGGTTGCCGCCCCAAGCTTCTGCTGAATCTCGTCAAGAAATGCCCCCTGACGGGATCATTGTCGATCTGACGCGCGATGGCGTCAAGCCATCCCCCTGCATTTCTCTCAATGCAATTTGCCCATCGCGACGAGCGAGGGGGTCGCTCGTCCATGGTGTCTGGATAGACAATGAAGTTACCGATAGAAACGCTACGCCAAGTGCTCCGCTTGGCGTGTGATATGAATTACTCCAACCGGGCGGTTGGACGACTGTCTGGCGTTGCGCCCAATACGGTGAGAGCTGTTCGTGACTTGTTACGCCTGGGGCAGTACGGCTGGGATGATCTGAAAGATCTGGACAACGACGGGTTGCGCCAAGCGCTGCTCGGCCCGGCACAACAGCCACCATCACGAAAACCACAGCCAGATTGGCTGTTGGTTCATGCCGAACTGCAAAAGCGTGACGTTACGCTGGAACTGCTCTGGGATGAGTATCGAGCGGTTACACCCGACGGTATCTCCTACGCCCAATTCACGCGTGCATACCGGAAATGGCGCAAAGGCTGCAAGCTTAGTCTGCGCTACGTGTATCACCCCGGTGAGATGTTGTTCGTGGATTTTTGCGGCAAGACCATGCCAATACGGGATCGTGACACGGGAGAAATTCGGAGGGTTCAGATCTTTGTCGGAACACTGGGCGCATCCGGCTATCTGTTTGCCACTGCGGTCGAAACACAAACCATCGAAGATTGGTTAAAGGCACATGTTCGTATGCTGGAGCATATCGGCGGTGTGCCACGTTTCATCGTGCCAGACAACCTGAAGTCAGCGGTCACAAAGCATACGCGCTCTGTCATTGTGCTCAATCCGGCATATCAGGAGCTGGCTGAACACTATGGTTTCGTGATCCTGCCTGCACGGCCACGACAACCCAAGGATAAAGCGCTGGCCGAGGTCGGCGTTCAGATCGTTCAGCGATGGGTATTGGCTCGCTTGCGTCACCAAGTGTTTTTCAGCCTGGAAGAACTGAACCATGCGCTGAATTACTGGATGTGCCAGCTGAACCACAAAACCACCAAGACGTACCCACAAAGCCGTATGTCACGCCTGGCCGAGCTCGACACACCGGCATTGGCACCACTGCGCGATGATCGCTACCCCTACAGCCAATGGCGATACCGGGTGCGTGTCGATGAGCGGCACCACGTGCGGTTTGTTGATCATTACTACTCTGTACCATACACCCTTGCCCACCAATTGGTTGACCTGCGTGCCAGCAATGAGCGGCTGGACATTTACAGCCAACGCCGACGAGTAGCCAGCCATGAGATCAAGCTTGGTGCCGGCATCAGTACCGATCCCTCTCACCTGGCTCCACACCACCGTCATCATGTTGGCGACTCTCCTGATGCATTGCGTGCTTGGGCCAAAGACATCGGCCCAGCGACACTGCAGCTGGTACAGCGCAACCTGGAGGAGCGCCGTGACTTTGCCAATGGCCTCAAAGGGATACGGGCATTGCGGCGTGACGTGCGCCGTGAGGGGTGGCAGGAGCGCCTTGAACAGGCGTGTAGCTATGCGCTTGCCCGCAACATCCTGACCTATGACCGACTGCGCTCAATTCTGCGACACGAACCCTACCGGCGAGACAAAGCATCATCAGCCACCACGCCGCACCACGAAAATCTACGCGGCGCATCCTATTTCGCTGTTCCACCAGAAGGGGGGAAAGCATGCTGAGCCTGACAACTACAACCCAAAAACTAATCGAACTTGGCTTGCATGGCATGGCTACTGCGCTAGTAAAGCAGCAAGGTGAGCCAGGAAGCACCACCATGCCATTTGAGCAGCGACTGGGCCTCCTATTGGATGAAGAGCTGTCCAGCCGGGACAACCGCCGTATCAGCCGACTACTGAAGCAAGCGAAGCTGCGCTACAACCAAGCCGTGCTTGAAGATGTGGATTACCGCAGCAGTCGTGGCTTGGACCGTTTGCAGATTCAGACCCTGGCCGGTGGCGAGTGGATGCGTCAAAAGCAGAACCTGATTTTGACCGGTCCGACCGGAACAGGAAAAAGCTGGCTGGCGTGCGCGTTTGGTCAGCAAGCCTGCCGGCAAAGCATTGCGACCTACTACACCACGGCCACACGCTTATTCGAGGATTTGAGTGTCAGCCAAGCTGATGGCACGCTCCCAAGAAAACGGCGGCAGCTTTCCCGGATGCCACTACTGATTATTGATGACCTGGGAATTGGGGGTATCGATCTTCAACTCGGCCCGATCCTGCTGGACATCCTGGACCAGCAATCGATGGAGGGGGCACTGATCATCACTAGCCAATATCCACCTGAGAAATGGTACGACCTGTTTGGCGATCCTACTGTGGCGGATGCCATTCTTGACAGGGTCGTACATCGCGCCCACGCGATTAGCCTGAAGGGCGAGTCGATGCGTAAGCTGAAGTCAAAAAAGATCAGTTAGTAACCATAGCTACTTGCGCACTCCAAAACGGGTGCGCAAGTGCTGTGCAAGTTGGTGCGCAAGTGCTGTGCAACTGTCCGATCATGTTCTATGCAACTTGGTGATCAGAGGAGAGAGTTTTCGCACAAGAGTATCGAATATCAGAGCAAATGGTTCATTGGTTGAAAATGCAGAAAGTGACAGAGGACGCGTGCTGTATTCTGCCGCCTTCCGGAGGCTACAGCAGAAAGCGCAGGTCTTCTCCTTGGAGTCAAATGCTTCTGTGCGAAGCAGACTTACTCATTCCCTTGAGGTATCACAAGTAGGGCGATACATAAGCGATAAAATCGTCGAGCTGGCCGAAATCAAAAATCCTGAAATCTCCAGATCGCTAGCAATATTTGTTGAGACCGCCTGCCTGGATCATGACATTGGCAATCCACCATTTGGGCACTTTGGAGAAGCAGCAATTCAACAATGGTTTGATAAAAATGGCAGCGACCTACTAAAACTTGCCCTTCCAAAAAACCCGAAAAACTCAAAGCTTCTCAATGACTTCATAGAATTTGATGGCAACCCGCAAGGGCTCCGAATTCTATCCAAACTACAATGGAACAATGATCAACACAGCCTCAACCTGACAACAACTTCATTGCTGTCATGTCTGAAATATCTACGCTGCGCCGGAGAAAAAAAGAAAAACAGTCCTTTATATAAAAAAGCCGGCTTTTTTAGCACAGAATCTGCATTAATTAAACACTGCTGGGGTGAACACGGCATAAGCAATGAAAACCCACACCGATTCCCTCTTGCGTCAATAATGGAAGCCGCAGATGACATCTCTTATTGCATTAGCGATCTTGAGGACAGCGTTGAAAAAGGCATTGTCTCTTTAAGTCACGCAGCAAACTGGATATCGCAAAAATGGGAAGCCAAGCGCGGGGCCGTCACAACTGATTATGCATGCTCCGAAGTAAATGCAGCAATATACAAAATTCAAAATGAATGGGGAGGTTTTCTAGAAGCCTCTGATTGCTCTTATACCTTCACTGATTTCAGGACAAGCACCACAAGATTCTTGGTATACTATGCCGCCAAAAATTTTGTAGCTCTAGCCAATGCAGGAAACGAGATAGCAACACTATTACCGGAAAACTCGGCTGCTACAATTTTCCTTGAAATACTAAAAGACTATTGCAGAGAGAATGTCTATTGCAATGAAAAGGTTCAATTGATTGAATACGCTGGCTATACAGCAATAGCCGGCCTTCTTGAAATATTCAAACCACTACTAAGTAATCACGCATAACTAAATTTGAGTTCTGTGCCAACCCTATCCAGCAAGTCGGTCACCTTGCTTTTCAATTCGGTGGCACCCCATGTCTTACATCGTCGCCAGTGGTATTTGGCTTGTTTCCAGAGCTGCTCGATCAGGTTCAGCTCTGGGCTATAAGCTGGCAGAAAGCAGAGATGAAACCCATGATCCAGCAACCAGACATCACGTTTATCTTCTCTGATGGCGGCGTGCATCCGCGCGTTATCCAGGATCAGCAAGGTCGGCCGCTCACGACTGGATCGCTCAGCCAAACTCTGCAAAAAGACCTCAACCTCTTGCTTGCGCACGGTC
>NZ_FXAG01000025.1 GCF_900177275.1 Pseudogulbenkiania subflava DSM 22618 | reverse complement strand
ACGTACTCGATCCGGCGCGCGAGATCGACTTCCCCGAGTCGGTGGTGTCCCTGTTCAAGGGCGAACTGGGCACCCCGGCGCACGGCTTCCCGGCCGAGTTGCAGCGCAAGGTGCTGAAGGGCCAGGCACCGCTGGCCGGCCGCCCCGGCGAAACGATGGCGCCGGTCGACCTCGCCGCCGAGCAGGCCAAGGTCGAGCAGCAGACTGGCCGCCCGCTCAGCCAGCCGGAACTGGCTTCGTACCTGATGTACCCCAAGGTGTTCCGCGACTTCGCCGAGCACCAGGCGCGCTACGGCGACGTCTCCGCCGTGCCCAGCACCGCGTTCTTCTACGGCCTGCGCGAGGGCGAGGAAGTGTGGGTGGAACTGGAGCGCGGCAAGACCCTGGTGATCCAGCTGCTCGGCCGCGCCGACACCGGCGACGGGCACACCAAGCTGTTTTTCGAGCTGAACGGCCAGCCGCGCCTGATCAAGGTGGCGCAGGACGGTGTGCAGGCGGCGCACAGCCACCCGCAGGCCGACCCGGACAATCCGCACCACGTCGGCGCGCCGATGCCGGGCATGGTGAGCACGGTGGCGGTCAAGCCGGGCCAGGCGGTGGCCAAGGGCGACACGCTGCTGACGCTGGAGGCGATGAAGATGGAAGTGGCGGTGAAGGCCGAACGGGACGGGGTGATCCGCGAGGTGCTGGTGAGTTCGGGTAAGCGGATCGCCAACAAGGATTTGTTAGTTGTGTTTGCGTAGTGACCAAGTGGGAGTGTGTCCCCTTTACCCCGCTTCTCCTCGGAGGGGCGGGGTTTTTTTCTCGGGCGGCACGGACATATCCTGCTGTCGATCAGCCGCGCGTGATCCATGTCGGTTGTTCGGTGTAGGCAGCGGTGCGTCAAGCAGTATGCATCGAGAAGCACTTAGAACCTGTTCACGATCTGTCGCAAGCGGCCCTCAGCGGGGTGAAGAGCAGCGTAGAAACCGGAATGAACACAAGTAGTACATGACGCGTAGCAAGATCGGGAACAGGTTCTTACTGCTCACAAGGCTCAAGCAAGCGCTTCTGCCGCGGAGCGCAGGCAGGCGACGAAATGCTGGGCGACCGGCGTGAGCAGGATGTCTTTACGCATCACAATACTCATCTCCAGGGCGGGCAGCGGCTGCTCCAGGGGGATTTGCCGTAGACCAAGGTCTGCGATGCGTTGCGCCAGCAAGCGTGAAAACAACACCAGCGTGTCGGTGCCGGACACGAGGCCGAGCGCAATGGCAAAGGACGAGCACTGGATCAGGCGGCGCGGCAGAGGCAGCCCTTCTTGTTGGAACAGCGCCTCCATCACGCTGTGCTGGGCGCCCCCGGAGGTCACCGTGGTGGACCATTGCGCATCCGCCAGTTCGGCCAGACGGCGGGCATGCCTGAGCGGGTGCTGTTCCCGTGCCATTACGACGAAGTCGACCGTAAACAGCGGAATGCTGGTCAGGCCGTCATCAAGCATGTCGGGCAGCACGTGCGACACGAGAAAATCGATCGACCCATCCCGCAAGTGTTGGGTCGCTTGCGGAAACTTCACCTCCAGAAAGGTGAGTTCGGCTTCCGGCGCCGCTTCCTGAAAACGATCAATGGCCTGTGGCAATAGCGTCAGCGCAACCGTCGATGTGGCACTGACGGTGACCTTGCCGCGCATATCCCCCTTGATCTGGTTCATCTCTTCGCGCGCGCGGCGCGCATCTTCCAGCAATTGCTGGGCTCGTATTCTCAGGGCGGTGCCAAAGGGGGTGAGCTCGATGCCCTGCACACTCCGCGTCATCAAAACCACCCCCAGGTCGCTTTCCAGTTCCTGCACGGTCCGGGTGACGGCGGGTTGAGTCAGATCGAGGCGCCGTGCCGCGGCGCGCAGGCTTTTCTCCTCGGCGACGGCGACAAACACCTCTAGCTGTTGCAGTTTCATGCGTTGCCTTTGATAAAAAAATCTGATCACTTCAAAAAAAATTACATCTTTTCAGAGCGCAAAGCAAACCGTAATGTGGCGTCAACCCGCTGCCACGACTGGCGGCAATGTGATCCACCCGCTTTCCCTCCCGGGGGACAGCCTCTCTGGAAAGTGCAACACCATGGATATTGCCAAGCGCTACTGTGAAGTCGGCGATCTCGCCGGAATGGCGGAGGAACTGTGTGCGATTCGCCATCATCTGCATCAGCACCCCGAATTGGCCTATGAAGAGCTGGAAACGGCGGCACTCGTCGCGCATAAGCTGCAGCAATGGGGCTATGAGGTGACGACGGGCGTCGGTCGAACAGGAGTGGTGGGTTCGCTGACGGTGGGCGATGGCCAACGCCGCATCGGCATCCGCGCCGACATGGATGCGCTGCCCATCCTCGAACAGACCGGTTTGCCCTACGCCAGCCAGCGTCGCGGAAAAATGCATGCCTGCGGCCACGACGGCCATACCAGCATGTTGCTGGGGGCGGCCAAATACCTGGCGGAAACGCGTCGTTTCTCCGGCACCGTCCACCTCTATTTCCAGCCGGCGGAAGAGCGGGGCATCGATAGTGGTGCGCAGTGCATGATCAAGGACGGTCTATTCGAACGCTTTCCCTGTGATGCGGTATTTGGCGTGCACAACCATCCTGGCGCGCCCGCAGGGACCTTCCTGTTCCGCAAGGGGCCCTTCATGGCGGCGGGCGACAATATCTTTATCACGATCCACGGCAAGGGTGGGCATGCCGCGCGACCGCATCTGACGGTGGACCCGGTGGTGGTGGCATCCAGCATCGTGATGGGCTTGCAGACGGTGGTGTCGCGCAATATCGAGCCGGCGCAGCCGGCGGTGGTGACGGTCGGGGTGTTGCAGGCCGGTTCCGCCAACAACGTGATACCAGGGCAGGCGCGGCTCGAACTGAGCGTGCGCTCGTTCTGTCCGGAGGTGCGCGCCCTGCTCAAGGAACGCATCACGGCGCTCGTTCAGCAACAGGCGGCCAGCTATGGTGCCACGGCGGAAATCGAATACTTGATGGGCTACCCGGTGGTGATCAACTCCGACCGAGAAACCGAGTTTGCCATCCAGGTGGCCCAGGAACTGGTGGGCGCCGATAACGTGGTTCCCCACACCGCGCAACTGATGGGGAGCGAAGATTTTGCCTACATGCTGCAGGCTCGCCCCGGCTGTTTCCTGCGTATTGGCAACGGCGAAGGCGAGGATGGCTGCATGGTTCACAACCCCGGCTACGACTTCAACGACAGGAACCTGCCGATTGGCGCCGCGTATTGGGCGCGCCTGGTGGAGCGTTTCCTGGCGCTCCCCTCCCCGATTCCTTGTTGAGCACCTTGTGCGTGCTTCCCCCTGGCCAGCACCCGCCCGTCATTCCACCCGGCAGGCTGGCTTCTTCGCCCCTCGATGATAAGCCGTACACTCAGGAGACAATAATGAACAAGCTCGTATTGGCCGTGACGCTTGGCCTGGCGCTTGGCAGCGTCAACGCCAAGGAATTGACCGTGATCCGTTTTGGTCTGGACCCGTCGTATGCCCCGTTCGAATCCAAATCGCCCGATGGCAAGCTGGTCGGTTTCGACATCGATATCGGCAATGCCATTTGCGACAAGCTGAAGGTGCGCTGCGAATGGGTGGAAAATGCCTGGGACGGCATTATTCCTGCCTTGAAGGCCAAGAAGTTCGACGCCATCCTGTCGTCGATGAGCGTGACCGAGAAGCGTCAGCAGCAGATCGCCTTCTCCGACAAGGTCTACCACACGCCGTCACGGCTGGTCGCCCGGAAGAATGCCCCCCTGACCAGTGTCGAATCGCTCAAGGGCAAGCGCATCGGCGTGGAACAAGGCTCCACGCAAGAGGCCTACGCCAAGCAATACTGGGAGCCGAACGGGGTGACGGTGGTGTCGTATCAAAACCAGGATCTGGTGTATCAGGACCTGCTTTCGGGCCGACTCGATGCCGCCTTGCAGGATTCGGTGCAAGCCGACATGAGTTTACTCAAAACGCCGCGGGGCCGTGATTACGCTTTTATCGGCCCGGTGCTGCACGATGCCAAAACGCTGGGCGTGGGGGCGGCGATTGGCCTGCGCAAGGAAGATCAGGAGCTGCGCCAGCGGATCAACCAGGCGATCACCGATATTCGCCAGGATGGCACGTACCAGAAGATTCAGCGGAAGTACTTCTCGTTCGACGTCTACAACTGAGCTGCTGTAAAAACCTGTTCAAGGTCTTTTGCCGGGTCAGCGTAGTCGAACAAAGACCTTGAGCAGGCGCAAAGGGGACGACAAGCTGGCCGCCTCTTCGCGCAATGCATCTCGCCAGCCCGGTGCTGGCGAGACTGTACGGACGGCCCCCTTGGCGCTTGTCGTGCCCTCTCGATGTGCCAGCGCTTATTTCCCCTCGTCATACCTGAGCCAAGGCTGCACGCGGCGCCGGGCGCGGGTATCATCCCCGGTTTGACATACCTACTCTTTCCAGCGTCATGAGCGATAGCTTCAAACCGTACGAGTCGGCCATTACCGCCATTGCCAGCCAGATTCCGGGCTCCCCCCTGCGCGAGGCGATCCTGACCCGGCTGTTTTTGCACGTCAGTGGTGAATTGAGCGATTTCTTCGACGCCCGGCTCAAGGAGTACGGGCTCAACTACACCACCTGGACGTCGCTGGTGGTGCTCTATAGCAGCCCGCAGCGCCGCTTGCTGCCGTCGGAGCTGAGCGTGTTCATCAACACCTCGCGCACGCATTGCACGCGCATTGCCGACGAACTGGTGGACAAGCGCTGGGTCGAGCGCGTGGCGAGCGAGTCCGACCGGCGTCAGACCTACTTGCAGCTGACCGCGGCCGGTATCGCCTTCGTCGAACAGTTGCAGCCGCAACGGCGCGAACAATACCGGCAGCTGTGGTCGTCGTTTTCGCTGGAAGAACAAAACCAGCTGGATGCCTTGCTGCGCAAGATGCTGGCCCTGCTGGAGAGTTGATTACCCGGTGCCCCGGCGCTGCCGGCCGGGTGATGGTGCTCAGAACCTGTTCCCGATCTTGCCGCGCATCCCTGATCGGGGCTCATGTGCTGCTCTGCGCGTGCGAATCTCTCGGAGGATTGACGGGGATGGGACCGGCTTTGTATTGATTTGGGGGCCTGGCGTGGGGCTCTCGCATGGCTATCGCCGTCGGTCTCGCGCTATTCCCACGCTTGTTGCTCGTCTATAATGACGTAGGTTACTATCACTAAAGTTATTCAAGGCGACCCATCCCCGAGGCCGCCCGCTTGTCCGGAATCACCCATGTCTCAGGCCCACCCCCACTCCACCGCGCCCGACCCCGGGGCGCATCGTGGTTTCATTACCCTCGCCATCATGCTGGCGACCATCATGCAGACGCTCGACAGCACTATCGCCAACGTGGCCCTGCCGCACATGGCGGGCAACTTGTCGGCATCGCAGGACCAGATTTCGTGGGTGCTGACCTCGTATATCGTCGCCGCCGCCATCGCCACCCCATTGACCGGCTGGCTGACCGGGCGTTTTGGGCGCAAGCGGGTGTTTCTGGTCGCGGTGGTGGGTTTCACGGTGGCGTCGATGTTGTGCGGCTTGTCCGAGTCGCTGGTGCAGATCGTGCTGGCACGGCTGTTGCAAGGCCTGTTCGGCGCGGCGCTGGTGCCCTTGTCGCAGGCGGTGATGCTGGATTCCAACCCGCCGGAAAAACATGCCCAGGCGATGGCGGTGTGGGGCATGGGGGTGATGATCGGGCCGATTCTGGGGCCGACGCTCGGGGGTTGGCTGACCGACAACTTGACGTGGCGCTGGGTGTTTTTCATCAACCTGCCGGTCGGAATGCTCTCGTTCTACGGTATCAAGGCCTACATCCGCGAAACCGAGACCGACCGCCAGCTCGGCTTCGATTTTTACGGTTTCCTGACCTTGAGCCTGGCCATCGGCCTGTTCCAGATGCTGCTCGACCGCGGCGAGCAGCTCGACTGGTTCAGTTCCACCGAAATCGTGCTGGAAGCGGTGGGCGCCTTGGTCAGCCTGACCTTTTTCGTGGTACTCACGGCGACCGCGCAGGGGCCATCGTTCTTCAATGTCAACCTGCTGAAAGACCGCAACTTCGTGACCGGGCTGGGGTTTTACTTTCTGGTGGGGCTGCTGTTGTACGCCACCCGCGCCTTGTTGCCGCCCTTGCTGCAGACCTTGATGGGCTATCCGGTGGTCACCACCGGCCTTGTGACCGGGCCGAGTGGCATCGGCACCATGCTGGCGATGCTGTTGGCCGGCCGGCTGACCAGCAAGGTCGATCCGCGCGCGCTGATCGCGCTGGGCTTCAGCCTGACCGCCCTTTCGCTCTGGCAAATGTCGGGCTACACCCTCGACATGAGCGAAGGCGGGATTGTCTGGCCCGGCGTCATTCAGGGCATGGGGGTGGGGTTTGTGTCGGTACCGCTGACCACGGTGACGTTCTCCACCCTCGACCGCCGCTATCGCTCGGACGGCACGTCGATCTTCAGCCTGTTCCGCAATATCGGCAGCAGTATCGGCATTTCGCTGATGCAGACCCTGCTCACGCGCAATAGCGCCATCTATCATGCCAGGTTGGCCGAACTCGTCACCAGCGCCAGCCCGGCGATCCGAGCCGGTCTGCCGGCCCTGCTCGATCCGGGCAGCCCGGGCGGTCTTGCCGCGCTTAACAACGAAGTGACCCGCCAGGCCAGCTTCCTGGCCTATCTCACCGACTTTCGCATCATGATGGTGGCCACCTTGCTGGCCCTGCCCTTCCTGCTGCTGATGCGCAAGAACGGTAATGCGCCCCCTGCCGAGATCGACGCCCAGGTGCTGGAATAACCGCCACCTGATCAGTCCGGATCTCCGCCCTGCCGAGCCGGCGCCTGTCCGGCCAGCAGGGCGAACAGTTCCTCGATGAAACCACGCTGTCCCGGCAGAATGCGTTGCAGTGCCTCGTCGAAGCCGAACCAGGCCGCGCGGTCGACCTCCGGCACCTCAAGCCATCGGCCCGACCCTCTCGGCCATTCCAGCCGGCAGGTATTGGACACCAGCGTCGTTTCATCCCAATCGCCTTCCGTGGCCCAGACGTCGACCACCTTGCCGCTGGGCTGTTTGCGTTGCGTCAACGGCAGCAACGCGCCGCTCGGCCGATAGCCGGTTTCTTCGGCGCACTCGCGCAGCGCCGCCTGCTGCGGGTCTTCTCCTTTCTCGTATTCCCCCTTGGCGATGGACCAGCTACCAAGGTCCTTGTGGGCCCAGAACGGGCCGCCCGGATGTACCAGCAGCACCTCGTAGCGCTGGTCGCGTTGGCGGTAAGGCAGGATGCCGGCACTGGTCTTGGGCATGGGTCTCGTTCTCCGTGGCTATCGCGGTTTACCCCGCTGGCGCCATGCGGGCTGGCTTTATGGCCACTGCATACTACAAAGAGCATAAGCAGCGCAGTGTAATGAGCGATGGGCGGCTGCGAGTGCGCGTTACGCGGTGCTGTTGATGCGAGGTTGGCCGAAGCCTTGGTTTGCAAGGGCAGGATCGGCCACTTTGTACTAAAAAGAGTCAAACGACAGACCGAATCCGGTTGGTCCCAACCTGCGTTTTGGCATTACCCGATGGCAAAGAACACGAGCCGGACGCTTGCTCACATCGCATGGCCAGGACACGGCTGCCATCCATTCCACCTTGTCGTACACGCACTTAAGGGAGACTTTGATGCAAGTCACCAGAAGGCAATTCTTCAAGCTGAGCGCGGGAGGATTGGCCACTTCGACCCTCGCGATGCTCGGCATGTTGCCGCAGAACGCGCTGGCGGATGTCCGAAGCTACAAGCTGCTGCGTGCCACGGAAACCCGCAACACTTGTCCGTACTGCTCGGTTGGCTGCGGCATCCTGATGTACAGCCTAGGCGACGGCGCCAAGAACGCCAAATCCACCATCTTCCACATCGAAGGCGACCCGGACCACCCGGTCAACCGCGGCGCGCTCTGCCCGAAGGGGGCCGGCCTGGTCGATTTCGTGCATAGCGAAAACCGCCTCAAGCACCCGGAAGTGCGCGAGCCCGGCGGCAAGGAATGGAAACGGATTTCGTGGGAAGAAGCGTTCGAACGCATCGCGCGCCATATGAAGCAGGACCGCGATGCCCACTTCGTCGAGAAAAATGCCGACGGCGTCACGGTCAACCGTTGGCTGACCACCGGCATGCTGTGTGCCTCGGCCTCGAGTAACGAAACCGGCTGGCTCTCGCAGAAATTCGTACGCAGCCTGGGGATGCTGGCAGTCGACAACCAGGCGCGTGTCTGACACGGACCGACGGTGGCAAGTCTTGCCCCAACATTCGGTCGCGGTGCCATGACCAATCACTGGGTCGACATCAGGAACGCCAATATTATCGTGGTGATGGGCGGCAATTCCGCCGAGGCCCACCCGGTCGGCTTCCGCTGGGTGATCGAAGCCAAGACCCGCAACAAGGCCAAGCTGATCGTCATCGATCCGCGCTTTACCCGCACGGCGTCGGTGGCCGACCACTACGCGCCGATCCGTACCGGAACGGACATCGCCTTCCTCTCCGGCGTGATCCGCTACCTGCTGCAAACCGGCAAGTACAACAAGGAATACACCCTCGCCTACACCAATGCCGCGCTGCTAGTGAACCCGGACTTCCAGTTCTCGGAGGGGCTGTTCAGCGGCTACGACGAGGCCACGCGCAAGTACGACAAGGCGACCTGGAGCTATCAGCTCGACGACCAGGGCTTCGCCCGGCGCGACGACACGCTGCAGGACCCGCGCTGCGTGTTGAACCTGCTGAAGGCACACGTGGCGCGCTATACGCCGGAGATGGTCGAGCGCATCTGCGGCACGCCCAAGGAAACCTTCCTGATGGTGTGCGAGCACCTGGCCGGCACCGCCGCGCCGGATCGCACCACGTCGTTCCTCTACGCCCTGGGCTGGACCCAGCATTCGATCGGCTCGCAGAACATCCGCACCATGGCGATGGTCCAGCTGCTGCTCGGCAACATGGGCATGGTCGGTGGCGGCGTCAACGCGCTGCGCGGTCACTCCAACATCCAGGGCCTGACCGATATCGGCCTGCTCTCGACCAGCCTCCCCGGCTACCTGACGCTACCGTCGGAAAAAGAGACGGATCTGGCTGCGCATCTGGCCAAGTACACCAGCAAGCCGCTGGCCGACGGGCAGATGAACTACTGGCAGAACTATCCCAAGTTCTTCGTCAGCCTGATGAAGTCGTTCTGGGGCGACAACGCCAGCAGCGACAACAACTGGGGCTACGACTGGCTGCCCAAGTGGGACAAGGGTTACGACGTACTGCAGTACTTCGAGATGATGAGCCAGGGCAAGGTCAACGGCTACCTCTGCCAGGGCTTCAACCCGGTGGCCTCGTTCCCCAACAAGAACAAGATCGTGGCCTCGCTGTCGCAGCTCAAGTTCCTGGTGATCATCGACCCTCTGGTTACCGACACCTCAACCTTCTGGAAGAACCACGGCGAGCAGAACGACGTGAAGACGGAACAGATTCAGACCGAAGTGTTCCGCCTGCCCACCACCTGCTTTGCCGAAGAGGACGGCGCCATCATCAACTCCGGGCGATGGCTGCAATGGCACTGGAAAGGCGCCGATGCGCCTGGCGAGGCGATCGCCGACGTCGAGATACTGGCCGGCATCTTCGTCAAGCTCAAAGCCCTGTACGCGAAGGAAGGCGGCGCCTACCCCGAACCGATCATGAAGCTGTCGTGGGCCTATGCCAACCCGATGGAGCCCAAGCCGGAAGAACTGGCCAAGGAAATGAACGGCAAGGCGCTGGCCGACCTCCCCGACCCGAAGGAACCGGGCAAGTTCCTGGCCAGGAAGGGCGAGCTGCTGCCCGGCTTCGCCCTGCTGCAGGCGGACGGCTCCACCTCGAGCGGTTGCTGGATTTTCACCGGCAGCTGGACCCAGGCGGGCAACCAGATGGCGCGGCGCGACAACACCGATACCGGCTTCGGCAATACCCCGGCCTGGGCCTGGGCATGGCCGGCCAACCGCCGCATCCTGTACAACCGTGCCTCGGCCCGGCCGGACGGCACGCCGTGGGACCCCGCCCGCCAGCTCATCAAGTGGAACGGCGAGAAATGGGTCGGCAGCGACGTACCGGACTACAAGCTCGACGAGCCGCCGGGCAGTGCCATGGCGCCGTTCATCATGCAGGCCGAAGGCCTGGGGCGGCTGTTCGCGCTCGACAAGATGGCGGAAGGCCCGTTCCCCGAGCACTACGAACCGTTCGAGAGCCCGATCGGCACCAACCCGCTGCACCCGAAGGTGGTGTCGAATCCGGCGGCGCGCGTGTTCAAGGGCGATCTGGCCGACATGGGCAAGGCCGATGCCTACCCCTACGCCGCCACCACCTACCGGCTGACAGAACACTTCCACTACTGGACCAAGAACGTGCGGCTCAATGCCATCCTGCAGCCGGAACAGTTCGTTGAAATCGGTGAGGCGCTGGCCAAGGAGAAAGGCATCAACCACGGCGACATGGTCAAAGTGTCGTCCAAGCGCGGCTACATCAAGGCCAAGGCGGTGGTGACCAAGCGCATCAAGCCGCTCACGGTGGACGGCAAGACGGTGCACCACGTGGGGATTCCGATCCACTGGGGCTACGAGGGCGTGGCGAAGAAAGGCTTCATCGCCAATACCCTCACGCCGTTCGTCGGGGACGCCAATACCCAGACGCCGGAGTTCAAGTCCTTCCTCGTCAACGTGGAAAAGCTTTAAGGAGCAGACATGGCACTGCAATCGCAAGATATCCTGCGCCGGTCGGCTTCTCCTACCCAGCCCCCGGTGGCCAGGGAGCACAAGATCGAGGTCGCCAAGCTGATCGACGTCACCACCTGCATCGGCTGCAAGGCCTGCCAGGTGGCGTGCGCGGAATGGAACGACTTGCGCGACGAGATCGGCAGCAACGTCGGTGTCTACGACAACCCGGCCGACCTGTCGGCGCAGAGCTGGACCGTGATGCGCTACAACGAGGTGGAGGAAAACGGCAAGCTCGAATGGCTGATCCGCAAGGACGGCTGCATGCACTGCGCCGATCCGGGCTGCCTGAAGGCGTGCCCGTCGCCGGGCGCGATCATCCAGTACGCCAACGGTATCGTCGACTTCCAGTCGGAGTATTGCATCGGCTGCGGCTATTGCATCTCCGGCTGCCCGTTTGACATACCGCGCCTCAGCCAGAAAGACAACAAGGTCTACAAGTGCACCTTGTGCTCCGACCGCGTCATGGTGGGCCAGGAACCCGCCTGCGTGAAAACCTGCCCGACCGGCGCGATCCGCTTCGGCAGCAAGGAAGACATGACCGCCTTCGCGGGCGAGCGTGTCGAGGACCTGAAATCGCGCGGCTTTCCGAATGCCGGCCTGTACGACCCGCCCGGCGTGGGCGGGACGCACGTGATGTACGTGCTGCATCATGCCGACAGGCCCGGCCTCTACTCCGGTCTACGCAAGAACCCCACCATCAGCCCCGTGGTCAAGCTATGGAAAGGCCTGCTCAAGCCGCTGGCCACGATTGGCTTCGCCGCCGCCGGGCTGTTCGGGTTCCTGCACTACATCGGGGTCGGGCCGAACCGGCCGGATGACGATGATGAGGAGGATCAAGCATGAGCCGCGAAAAGCTGATCGTGCGCTACAACGCCGCGGAGCGGATCAACCACTGGCTCGTGGCCCTGTGCTTCGTGCTGCTGGCCTTGTCGGGACTGGCTTTGTTCTACCCCGCCTTCTTCTGGCTCACCGGCATCTTCGGCACGCCGCAACTGGCGCGTATCGTCCACCCGTTCGTCGGGGTGCTGATGTTCGTGGGGTTTTTGAGGCAGTTTTTCCGTTATTGGCACCATAACCTGATCAACGCCGAGGACATCAAGTGGATGAAGTCGGTGGGCAGCGTGCTGCGGGGGCACGAGGTGGGCGATACCGGCAAGTACAACGGCGGGCAAAAAGGCCTGTTCTGGCTGATGTGCGTGTGCCTGCTGGCCCTGCTGACGTCGGGCATCGTGATCTGGCGGCCGTACTTCTCGCCGTCGTTCCCGATCCCGCTGATCCGGGTAGCGCTGTTGACGCATGCGGTGGCCGCGGTGCTGCTTATCTCCGGCATCATCATCCACATCTACGCGGCGATCTGGGTGAAGGGCACGATCCGGGCCATGGTCGAGGGGGTGGTGACCTACGGCTGGGCGAAGAAGCATCATCCGCGCTGGTTCCGCGAAATGACCGGCCAATCGGGTGCAAAGGAGCCTAGGTGAATATTCGTATCGTACCGATCGACAGGCTGGAAGCCGGTGTCGAGCCCAGCCCGGCGCCGAACTGGCTACAGCCCCACCCGGCCACGCTGTACGCGGCCAGGGCGGCAAGGCTCCGGGCGTTGTCGGCTCATCACCCGATGGCCGACTACCTGGGCTTTGCGGCCGACCTGGTGACGGCCCAGGCGCGGCGGCTGGCCGCGCGGCCGCTGACGCCGCCCGAGGAGCTGGCCGGATTGGTAAGCCGCTGCGCCGAGCACGGCATGCCGCCACTGGCCCCGGCCGGGTGGCGGGGCCGCCTGCCGTGGCAGGACGACCTTGACGCGCTGCTGTCCACCATCGCCTGCAAACCCTTGCCGGAGGCCTTGCAGGCGGCCGTGAACCGGCTCGCCCAGGCCAGTCGCAGCGAGCGCGAGGCCTGGGCGAGTGCGCTGCTGGCCGGCGACAGTGCGGCGGGCGGCGTGGCCGTTGCGCCCTTCCTGTGGGCGGCGCTGTCGCTCAACTGGAGCCAGCTTGCCGCGGCAATCGATGGCCGGCTGCAGGCCGACCCCGGCGCCGACCGCAGTGTGTGCCCGGTCTGCGCCGCGCCGCCGGTGGCGAGCGTCGTCCGTCTTGGCGCCGAACCCGGCCACCGCTATTTGCATTGCAGCTTGTGCGAGAGTGAATGGCACGTGGTGCGGGCGCAGTGCAGCTGCTGCTCGTCCAGCCGTGATCTCGGCTACTGGTCGCTCGACAGCGTGGAGGCGGCGGTGAAGGCGGAAAGCTGCGGCGACTGTCACAGCTACCTGAAGGTGCTGTATCAGGATAAGGATGTCGCCGTCGAGCCGGTGGCCGATGACCTGGCCAGCCTGGCGCTGGACTGGCATGTCGAAGAGCAGGGTTTCGCCAGCTCCGGGCAGAACCCCTTCCTGTTCGTGCAGTAACCGTCTCGAGGGGGCGGCGGGCTTGCGCCCGGCCCCCTTTTTTATGTCATCATCAATTATTCCTCTCCCTGGTCGGAAACCCTGCGAAGGCCATCATGGACAGCCAGACCCTGTACAGCCGACTCCCTTCCATCGACAAGCTGCTCCTGCAGCCCGGCCTGGCCGACGCGCTGCAGCGCCACGGCCGTGAAGCCGTGTTGCGCGCACTGCGCCAGCGACTGGACATGGCGCGCCGTCACATCCGTGAGCATGGCAGCCTGCCCGTCTGGGCAAGCGACGAGGCCCCGCTACTCAACGTGGTACGCCACGAGTTGGCCGAACGGCAGCAACTGCAGATGCGCCCCGTCTTCAACCTCACGGGCACCGTGTTGCATACCAACCTGGGGCGCGCGCAGCTGCCCGAGGCCGCCGTGGCGGCGGTCATGCAGGCGATGCGCGCGCCGGTGGCGCTCGAATACGATCTGGACGGGGCCGGCCGTGGGCATCGCGACCAGGCCGTCAGCGAACTCTTGCGCGAGCTGACCGGCGCCGAGGCGGCCTGCGTGGTCAACAACAACGCGGCGGCGGTGCTGATCATGCTGAGCACCATGGCGGCCGGGCGCGAGGTGATCGTGTCGCGGGGCGAGCTGGTGGAAATCGGCGGCGCGTTTCGCATGCCGGACGTGATGCGCCAGGCGGGATGCCGCCTGGTGGAAGTCGGCGCCACCAACCGCACCCACCTGCGCGACTACGCCGAGGCCATCGGCCCCGATACCGCGCTGCTGATGAAGGTCCATACCAGCAACTACGCCATCGAGGGCTTCACTCACAGCGTGAGCGAGGCGGAACTGGCCCGGCTCGCTGCCGCGCGCGGCGTGCCTTTGGTCACCGATCTTGGCAGCGGTGCGCTGGCCGACATGACGCGGCTGGGGTTGCCGGCCGAGCCGATGCCGCAGCAGATGATCGCCGCCGGCGTGAATCTGGTCAGTTTTTCCGGCGACAAGCTGCTCGGCGGCCCGCAGGCCGGGCTGATCATCGGCGATGCGGCGTGGATCGCCCGTATCCAGAAGCACCCGCTGAAACGGGCGCTGCGCTGTGACAAAATGACGCTGGCCGCGCTCGAGGCCACCTTGCGGCTCTATCTCGAGCCGGAAAACCTGCCCCAGGCGCTGCCGACGCTGCGCCTGTTGACGCGACCGCAGCAGGCGATGCAACAGCAGGCCGAACGCCTCTGCCCCGCGTTGCGCCCGCTTCTCGACGAGGCATTCGTGGTGGGCAGCGAGCCCTGCCTGTCGCAGATCGGCAGCGGTTCCTTGCCGGTGGACAGGCTGCCGAGCTGGGCGATCACGCTGAGCCCGCGCGATGGCCGTGGCAGCACCCTCGACAGTCTGTCCCGTGCCTTGCGCGCGCTGCCGAGGCCCGTGATCGGCCGGGTGCAGGATGGCCGGCTGTGGCTTGATCTGCGCTGCCTGGAGGATGAGGCCGGCCTGATGGCCAACCTCGCCCAGTTGCCGTTTGCCGGGCCGGAGACGCACTCATGATCATCGGCACCGCCGGCCATGTCGACCACGGCAAAACCTCCCTGATCGCCCGCCTGACCGGCACCGACGCCGACCGGCTGCCGGAAGAAAAGCGGCGTGGCATGACCATCGATCTCGGTTACGCCTACCTGGCCTTGCCGGACGGGCGGAGGCTCGGCTTCATCGACGTTCCCGGTCACGAACATTTTCTCGCCAACATGCTGGCCGGTGTGGGCGGCATCGATCACGCGCTGCTGGTGATCGCCGCCGACGACGGCATCATGCCGCAAACCGTCGAGCATCTGGCCATCCTCCACCTGCTGGACATTCCGGCGGCCAGCATCGCGCTGACCAAGTGCGACCTGGTGGCGCCGGAACGTGTCGCGTCCGTGGCCGGCGCTGTTGCCGCCCTGCTGGCGCCGACCCGGTTTGCCGGCAGCTCCGTGTGGGCGGTCTCCAGCAAGAGCGGGGCCGGGCTGGATGCGCTCGCCAGCCACTTGCAGCAACTGCCCGCCCCGCCGACCGAGGCGCGTGCCCGGCGCTTCCGTCTCGCCATCGACCGCCGTTTCACGGTGCGGGGTGCGGGTCTGGTGGTGACCGGCACGGCATTGGCCGGCCAAGTCCGGGTGGGCGACACGCTCTGGCTGACCGGGGTCAGCAAGCCCGTGCGTGTGCGCGGCATCCACGCCCAGAACCAGGCGGCCGAGCAAGGCGAGGCGCATCAGCGCCTGGCGCTCAATCTGAGCGGCGACCTCGCTTGCGATGACGTCGCGCGCGGCGACTGGCTGCTGGCGCTCGAACCACCCGAACCGAGTTCACGCGTCACGGTGCACTTGCAGGCCGACCTGGCGCTGAAGCGCCCCCTCGCGCACTGGCAAGCGGTGCATCTGCACCATGCCGCCAGCCACATCACCGGCCGCCTGGCGCTGCTCGATCCGCCGCGGCTGGACGCCGGCCAATGCGGCCTTGCCGAACTGGTATTCGATGGTGCCTTGCACCTGGCCGACAACGACCGGCTGATCGTGCGCGACGCCTCGGCGCAATCGACACTCGCCTCGGCGCGCGTGCTGGAGATCACCCCACCGGCACGTGGCAAACGTGCGCCGGCACGGCTCGCTTATCTCGCCGAGCTGGCCCGTTTTATCGCTGACGATCGGGCGGTGCTCGACCTTGCCAGCCGTTGGCAGCCGGTCTCGCGGCCCGCCTTCGCCTGGGCGCGCCAACTGGGTGATGGCCAACTGGGCGGACTGCTCGACGCGCATCCCCTGAAGCGGGTCGGCGGCAACGAAGGTTGGCTCTATACCCCCGCGCGCTGGGAAAGCCTGCAGACCACCCTGCTGGCCACGTTGGCCGAACGCCACGCCAGCCATCCCGACGAGATCGGCGTGGCGCGCAGTGCCCTGCGCCGCATTTCGCTACCGAAAGAGCCGACCGATGCCGCCGACCAGGCTATTGGCGAACTGATCGGCAGCGGCGGCATTCTCAATGCGCGTGGCTGGCTGCACCTGCCGGAGCACCGCGTCAGCTTCAACGCCGAGGAGGAAGAACTGTGGACGCGCGCGGTCGTGCTGCTGCAGCGGGACGAGGGTGGCTGGGTGCGCGACGTGGCCCAGGAACTGGGCGAGGACGAGAGCGTGGTGCGTGCCCTGCTGAAAAAAGCCGCGCGCCAAGGGCTGACGGTCGCTGTTGTCAGCGACCGCTATTTCGCCCAGGAACGCATGCGCCAGATCGCCGCCACGGTGCGCCGGCTGGCCGGGGAGCATGGCTTCGTCGAGGCGTCCGGCCTGCGCGACGCGCTGGGACTGGGGCGCAAGCTCGCCATCCAGATTCTCGAGTTTTTCGACCGCTGCGGCTTCACCCGGCGGTTAGGCAACCGCCACTGGCTGCGCGACGCGACCCTGTTCGAGTCATGAGCCGAGCCATCGCGCACTTTATCGACCGCTAGCGGGTGCATATAATGACGCACGGTTGCAGTGGGCTGCCCGCGCCACCTGTTTGTCACCATATTGGAAGAGTCTCGCTCCCGGTGGGGCGGCTGGACTTCAAATCCGGATGGGGCCGCCAGCGGTCCCGGGAGGGTTCGACTCCCTTACTCTTCCGCCAAGCGCCCTGCCGCCGAGAGCACCGGCTGACGGCGTGGTGCAACCTTTTCCCCGATCCTCCGTCGATAACGTCGAGGCGCAGGCCATCCTGATCCTGTCCGGCGCCTACGTGGGTTTTTCCGGTCCATTACGTCGCCCGCCGGGTCGAGAGCGGCGAGATGCGCCAGATCGATCCCGCCCGCTTCAGCTCGCAGTGGCCATCTGCCGCCATCGCGTGGCGCGGCGCAGCACTGCCGGCCGTGCTGCGGGTGTTCATCGACGAACTGCTGGCCAGTTCCCCGACGGCCGTCGTCGGCAAGGAGAAATAGCCACGGCCAGTGTCATTGCTTCGCCTCGCTCTCCCAGCCGCCGCCCAGTGCCAGGAACAGGTTGACCTGGTCGACGGCAAGCTGGCTCTCCGCGCTGGCCAGCGAGGCTTCGGTGTTGGCGAGGGTGCGCTCGGCGTCGAGGCTCGACAGGTAGGGCACGCGCCCGGCTTGGTAGAGGCGGCGGTTCTGCTCGGCGGCTTCGCGGGCTTCGTCGCGTGCCGCCTGCAGGTCGGCATGGCGCTGCAGGTTGCGCGAGTAGAAGCTCAGCGCGGTTTCGGTCTCGCGCAGGGCGTTGAGCACGACACCATCGAAGCGCGCCAGAGCGGCTTCGGCGTCGGTCTTGGCGATCTTGACCCGGGCGCGCGCGCCGCTGTCGGGTATCGTCCAGCTGATCAGCGGGCCGAGGCCGAAGCGTTCGGTGCGCCCTTCCCCGAGGTGCTCAAGAATGCCGCTATACCCTGCCGAGGCGCCGATGATGATGCTGGGGTAGAGCGCGGCGGTGGCCACCCCGATGCGGGCGGTGGCGGCGGCGAGCTGGCGCTCGGCCTCGCGTACGTCGGGGCGGCGCTTGAGCAGCGCGGCGCCGTCGCCGACCGGGATGCTCTGCTGGATGCGCGGTTCGGTCTGGCAGTCGATCCGGGTGTCCTGCAGCTGTTGCGGGGGTTTGCCGACCATCACCGCCAGCCGGTAACGAGCGGCGTCTTTTTCGGCCTGGAAACGGGGCAGCGTGGCGCGCAGCGTATCGGCCTGGGAGCGCGCGCGCAGCACGTCGGTGATGCGCCCGCGCCCGGCGTCGGCGAGGCGGCGGGCGACGTCGACGCTGCGGTTCTGCAGGTCCAGCACATGCTGCGCGGCCGCCAGTTCGTGCCCCGCCGAGCACATCTGCACATAGGAACGCACGGTTTCCGCCGCCACCGAGACGCGCGCCAGGTCGAACGCCGCTTCGCTGGCCTCGGCGCTGGCGTGGGCGGACTCTTCGGCGCGCGCCAGCTTGCCGAACAGGTCGATCTGGTAGGCGATCTGGATGCCCGCATCGCCCTCGTTCAACACCGGTAGCTTTTCTTCCAGCAGGAAGGTTTCACCCGACTCGCGCGCACGTTTGGCGGCCAGCGTCACACCGGCGTGCGGGCCACGCTCGGCGTCGACCTCGGTCACCACCGCCATGGCCCGGCGCAGGTTGGCCGAAGCGATACGGATGCTGGTGTTGGCTTCGAGCGCCTGGCTCACCAACTGGTCCAGCACCGGATCGCGGTAGAGCCGCCACCAGCCGGCGGGGACCGGGTCGAGTGACACCCCAGCACCGTTGCCGCCGATGAAGGCGCCGTTGGCCGAAGGCGCGCGCACCAGGGCGTTATCCGGCACGCGATAATCCGGGCCGACCGTGGTGCAGGCCGTTAGCCCGCCCAGCAGGGCGAGAGACACGAGAGCGGAAAGGCGTTTCACGAGCGGGCCTCCCCCTGTTTCGCGGCGGGCTTGGCCAGCGCCGTGACCGTCTGTACCGATACCGTGGCGGTGCGCCCGGCGATCAGGCGGAAGTCGTCGGGCACCTCATCCAGCGCGATGCGCACCGGCACCCGCTGCGCCAGGCGCACCCAGTTGAAGGTAGGGTTCACGTTGGGCAGCAAGGTGGCGCCATTGCTGCGGTCGCGGTCCTCGATGCCGGCGGCGATGCTTTGCACGTGGCCGCGCAGGGTATGCGAATCGCCCATGATCTGGATGTCGACCGGCTGGCCGATGTGCACGTTGTTGAGCTTGGTTTCTTCGAAGTAACCGTCGACGTGGAAGGAGCGGGCATCGACGATGGAGAGCACCGGGCGCCCGGTGGTGACGTAATCACCCAGGCGCGGTGTGCGATCGTTCAGGTAGCCGTCCACAGGGCTTTTCACCTCGGTGCGTTCCAGGTTGATGCGGGCGACGTCGAGCGCGGCTTCGGCGGCGGCCAGGGTGGCTTCGCCCTGCTGCACCTTGGCCTCGCTTTCCTCCAGATTTTCCTTGGCCACCAGGTCGGCCAGAGCGCGGCTGCGGACGGTCTCGCGACGGGCTTGGGCCAGCGTGGCGCGCTGCGCCGCCACCGCCGCCATAGCCTGCTTCAGCGCCAGCTCGTAGCGGGCGCGGTCGATCACGAACAGCACCTGGCCGCGCTTCACGAGCTGGTTGTCGCGCACCGATACGGTGGTGATCAGCCCGGAGACGTCCGGGGCGATCTGGACCACGTCGGCACGGATATGGCCATCCCGGGTCCACGGCGCGTTGCTGTAGTAGTCCCACAGGTGCCAGCCGACCACGGCGGCGATGACGACGACAGTCAGTGTCAGGATCACCGATCCTGCGTTTCGAATGATTTTTTTCATGGGTGCAATCCGCGAGTCAAGGCGACCGTGCCGCCGAGCACGATCACGTAAAGGGCAAAATTGAACAGCGAGCGGTGCCAGACGAGCTTGTAGACGCCCAGTCGCAGAAGGACAAAGCGCAGGCAGCCGGTGACGGCCAGGGCGATGAGCATCAGCACCAGCAGGCTGGGGATGAACACGCCGTAGAGATCGACTTCGCCAATCATGGGGTTTCTCCTGCAGTGGGGGCAGCGACGACGGCCCCGGTCAACGCGACAAAGCGGGCGGCATCGGGAAACAGCGTGATGCGCAATTCCACCAGGGCGTTCTGGGCTTCCCGCGCCGCCCTGCCCAGCTCCGCCTTGGTGAGGCTCAGGGCTCGGTCGATTTCCTCGCGCAGCGAAGCGGGAGGCTGGCGCTGTCCATGGTGGTCGACGCACTCCCGGTAGTGCCCGGCGACCGACTGGAGCACGCGGTCGATCGCCACGTGCGCTGTCTCCGGCAGGCGGTGTTCATCCCGCTGCAGGTCCAGGGTGCTGAACCCTACCCGCAGCTCGCCGAAGCCGGCATCGCCGTGGTCGTCGTCGCTGGCGGCCAGGCGCGGCACCAGCAGGCCCAGGCGGTCCAGCATGTGCGACGTGAGGTGGGCGTAATCGCCGCGGTGGCTGCCCGCCGCGGTCTCAGCCAGGTCTTTCCAGCTCGCGCGCAATAGGCGGCGCATCGCCAGCTCGGCGCCAAACGGCCGCGTGAGCAGGGTCCAGCACAAGGCGAACAGCACCCCGCACACCCCGGCCACGCTGCTGTTGAAGAAGGCGGTGAAGTCGGCGTCGTAAGCCCCCTGCAGGCCGAGGAACGAAGCGGTGTTGACCGTCAGCAGCATGGCGGCCATGGTGAAACGGGGGTGCGACGCCAGGGTGCCGATGGCGAGAAACGGGATGGCCAGCATCAGCGCCAGGGTTTCGAACTCGTGCGCGGCCGGGATGATCAGGAACAGCAGCACGGCGGTGAGCGGGATGCTGACCGCGGCCCAGGTGAAGAAGGTGCGGATCAGCGGCGCCGGCTCGTCCTGTGCGGCAAAGAAGCAGCTCGCGACGGCGCCCAGGATCACCGCGCTGGCGCCGTCGTTCCAGCCCATGCCGATCCACAGCAGGCAGGCGAGGAAGATCGCCAGCGAGGCCGATGCCGCCGCGAACAGAATCATGCCATGGTCGTAATGCCGCGCCTTGCCGCCGAGCTCCCAGCGCCGGTACGCCGGTTTCCACGCGGTATCGGCTTCGCCCCGCGCAATCATGTCGCGCAGGTCGAGGCAGTCTTGCCACAGCCGAATCAGCGATTGCAGGCGCGCGACGGCGTGCGCGATCAGCAGATCGTTCCATTCCGCGTCCGGGCCGCTGCGGCGCGCATCGGCCAGTTGGCGCTGAAAACGCGCTGCCTCGTCGCGCCCCTTGCTGCCCTGCGAGGCGATGATCCAGCGGGCGATGGCCTCCATCAGCCCGGTCAACGGGGCGGGCACGCCCTGCTCCAGCTTGCGCGCGGCGTCGAGCGTCGCCGTGAGCGAGGACAGGATGGGCAGCAGCATGCTCATGCGGCTTTGCAATTCGCGCGTGGTGTGCACCATGTCCGCATTGGCGGCATCGTAGGCCAGGTGGGAGATGTACTGGTCCAGGGACAGGATGTCGGCGGCCAGGCGATGGCGGGTTGCCGGATGGCTGCGGGCGAACGCGGGCGACAGGGCTTCCGCGGCCCAGTTGCCGGCATCCTTGAACCAGGCGCCGATGCGGGCTTCGAGCACCGGCGCCACCTTGCTGGGAAAGACGATGGCGGCAACCACGCTGGCACAGACGATGCCGAGCACGATTTCCTCGCTGCGGGACAGGGCAATGTCGAACACCGCCTCGGGCTGGGACACGGCGGGCAGCGCGATCATCGGCAAGGTGTACGCCGAGAGCATGAAGAGGTAGTTGCGAGGCGTGCGGTCGCGCATCGACAGGCACAGCAGCGTGCCGGTCCAGAGTGAAATGACCAGGCTCAGCAGGATCGGCTCGTTGACGAACCGGGGCACGAAGAGCACGGCAGCGGCGCCGCCAATCAGGGTGCCGATGACCCGGTAAAGCCCTTTCGAGCGGGTGGCGCCAATCAGCGGGTGCGACACGATGTACACCGTGGACATGGCCCAGTAAGGGCGTGGCAGTCCAAGGGCCATGCCGATGTACAGGGCCAGTATCGCGGCGAAAAAGGTCTTGGCCGAAAACAGCCAATCGCGCCAGCTGGGGAGAGTCATCATGTGGTGTCGTTGTTAGCAGCCCCATCCGACGCAGGCGATGGGTTGTGGGAGGAAGAAATGACGCGTACCCCTCGCCACGCAGGGGGCTTCAAACCTGCGGGGCTCCCGGCCATGCCTGGGTCTTGGCTTTGGTTATAGCAAAGCGACAGGGCCGGAAGTCCAAGAGCCTGCTCAAGGTTTTTTCCGGCTGCGCTGGCCGTTTGCTGGGCCAGGACACTGCCGGCGCAAATAGGCCTTGAACAGGCTCTAAAAAGCCCCGGGGTTCCGGGGCTTGGGCGGACGGGTCTGGGGGGCGGTCAGTTGGTGCTGCGCGGGTTGAGCACATACAGTTTCACGGCGGACTGGCCGACCTTGAGCGCGCGCGGCACGGCTTTGAAGCTGTCGAAGCGCCAGGCGAAGTTGGCTTCCTTGTGCGCGCCGACCTGACCGATGGTCACCGGGGCCGCCCCTTCGCCTTCGATCACCACGTTCACCGGTTGGGCGCTGGTATTGGAAACGTGAAACGCCATGCTGTCGTCACGCGGCACGCCGACCGAGCCGGGCTGTACACTGCCGTCTTGCGCCACCGTCAGGCGGAGATGGGTGTCGGCATCGATCACCGCGGTGCGGGTGCCGAAGGACGCTTGCGGTGCCGTGGCGGCGGTTTTCACCATGGCGCCGCCCAGGTTGTCGGCGTAATAGTTGTCGTTGCCGGCGTAAGCCGAACCGGCAAACGCGAGGGCGATCAAGGCGGTACAGGGCAAGGCGGCGGCGAAGCTGATTTTTTTCATGCTGCAGATCTCCATGTTGGGTCGGTGTCCGAGGGTCCGAAACGATCCCGGTTACCGGAAAAGCGGCGCCGCGTTGTCGTGCGGGGCGTCATGGAGGTATTTCAACAGTTGCTTGGTTGGGAATAAACCAGTGAAAATGAAATGGGTAATTAACTAAAAAGAAACTATGGATACCTTGACCGCCATGCGCGTCTTCCAGGCCGTGACCGAAGCCGGCAGTTTTGCCGCCGCCGCCGAGCGCATGGACCTGTCCCGCGCCATGGTCACCAAATACGTGGCGGCACTCGAACAACAGCTGGGCGTGCGCTTGTTGCATCGCTCGACCCGGCGCCTGTCCCTGACGGAAGTCGGGGCCGATTACCTCCAGCGCGTGGGGTCCATCCTGGCGCAGGTGGATGAGGCCGCGGCGCTGGCCAGCCGCCAGAGCCAGACCCCGGCGGGCACGCTGCGCATCACCGCCAGCGTCGCCTTCGGCCAACGTCGGTTGGGCACGCTGCTGACCGAATTCCACCGCCGCTATCCGGAGATCAGCGTCGATCTGATGCTCACCAACCGCCACATCGACCTGGTCGAGGAAGGTTACGACCTCGCGCTGCGCACCTCGCTGCACGCCAGCGAGGAAAACCTCATCGCCCGGCTGCTGCTGGGTCCGATCTACAGCACCTTGCTGGCGGCGCCGAGCTACCTGGAAAAGCACGGCACGCCGCAGACGCCGGCTGACCTCGTTCATCACAACTGCCTGCGCTACAGCCGCCCGCTGGAGTCGAACGCCTGGAGCTTCGGCCCGCCCGACTCTCCCGTGACCGTGCGCGTATCCGGCTCGCTCAGCACCAACGACGGCGCGGTGCTGATCGACGCGGCCCGCGCCGGGCTCGGCATCGCGCTGCAGCCCAGTGTGCTGGTCAGCGAAGACCTGGCCTCGGGGCGGCTGGTGGAACTGCTGCCGGACTGGGAGAAACCGAGCACGGCGCTGTATGCGCTCTACCCGGCGCGCCGCTTCCTGCCGCAAAAGGTGCGCACGCTGATCGACTTCCTGTCCGAGCAATTGGGGCAGTTGTCCCGCTCGCCCGAATACGCCGCCAACCGGACTCCATCGGGCGGCAAATAAATCCCCTCCCCGGCGCGTTTGGCGCTGGGCCATGCCCAGTCAAGGCACGACCGTGGCGGGCGCCATCGCCATCACCGGCGCCCTCGCCTCGCCCGACCGCTTCTGCGGCAGCAAGGCAGAGAAGAACCAACGGCTGACACGCCCTCCTCCCGTATCCGGCGGATCATTTAGCGTCCTGCGCAGGCGGCAGCACGGACCATTCCGGTTCGTCGAATTCGCCGATGACGGTGATGTCGCAATTGGCCGCATGTTTTTCGAGAATGGCGCGGACCGTTTCGTCGCGCCGGTCGTCCTTGGCATCGCGGTGCGCCTTCGACTCCCAGGTGGCGATGGCCAGCAAGGTATTGGGCTCGCCGATCTTGCGATGCAGATAGGTGCCACGGGCGCCGGGCGTGCGCTGGATGATCTCGCTGGCGCGAATCCAGGCCTCGGCGTATTCCTCGACCGTGTAACCGGGTCTCATGCGAACTTCGAAAATGAATTTCATGCCGTTGCCTCCTGCCCTGGTGGAGTGAGTCGGGCCGGGCGTCCAATAGCCGTTTTCCCTTTACTCGACGCCGGTAGACCTGGCCCTTCGGAACATATAGGACTAAATTGATTCTATATAAACAACAAGGGCTTGAAGATGTTTCGGCTGAGCAGACTGACCGACTACGGCACCGTGATCATGGCCCACATGGCGCGTGAGCCTGGCCGTGTCTACAGCGCCGCCGAGCTTGCTGGCGCGGTGGGGGTAGCCGCACCTACCGCGAGCAAAATCCTCAAGACCCTGGCACGCAAGGCCTTGCTGCATTCGTTGCGGGGCGCCCACGGCGGCTACCTGCTGGCGCGACCGCCCCGGGAGATTTCCATCGCCCAGGTCATCGACGCGCTGGAGGGCCCGCTCGGCGTCACGGAATGCAGCGTCGCGGCCGGCCTGTGTCCGCAGGAGAACGCGTGCGCCGTGCGCAGCCACTGGCAGCGCATCGACTGGGCCCTGCGTCAGACCCTCGCTGGCCTGACGCTGGAAGACATGATGCAGCCGGGATCAGCGGGGATGCCGGACCGGCGGCGGCCGGGGCATGACCGGCCCCGTTCGGACGGTCCTGGTTGAGCGAAACCGACAGGAGAGGCAGATGGCCAGTTCGACAGTCAAACTCGACGAGCTGATCAGCCAGGAATACAAGCACGGCTTTTTCACCAGCGTCGAGACCGACACCGTGCCGCGTGGCTTGTCCGAAGACGTGATCCGGCTGATTTCGGCCAAGAAGGGCGAGCCGGACTTTCTGCTGGAATGGCGCCTGAAGGCGTACCGGCACTGGCTCACCATGGCCGAGCCCCACTGGGCCACGGTGCACCACCCTGCCATCGACTACCAGGACATCACCTATTACTCCGCGCCGAAGTCGCGCCAGGACGGGCCGAAGAGCCTGGACGAGGTCGACCCGGAGCTGCTGCGCACCTACGAGAAACTGGGCGTGCCGCTGGAGGAACGCGCCCTGCTTGCCGGCGTGGCGGTGGACGCGGTGTTCGACAGCGTGTCGGTGGCGACCACCTTCAAGGACAAGCTGGCCGGGCTCGGCATCATCTTCTGCTCGTTCTCCGAGGCGGTGCGCGAGCACCCCGAGCTGGTGCGGCAGTACCTGGGTTCGGTGGTGCCCTATACCGACAACTTCTTCGCCTCGCTCAACTCGGCGGTGTTCAGCGACGGCTCGTTCTGCTACATCCCGCCCGGCGTGCGCTGCCCGATGGAGCTGTCGACCTACTTCCGCATCAACGCCCGCAACACCGGCCAGTTCGAACGCACGCTGATCATTGCCGACAAGGGCGCCTACGTCAGCTACCTGGAAGGCTGTACCGCGCCGATGCGCGACGAGAACCAGCTGCACGCCGCCGTGGTCGAGCTGATCGCGCTGGAAGACGCCCAGATCAAGTACGCGACGGTGCAGAACTGGTACCCCGGCGACAAGGAGGGGCACGGCGGCATCTACAACTTCGTCACCAAACGTGGCGATTGCCGTGGCGCCAACTCGAAGATTTCCTGGACCCAGGTGGAAACCGGGTCCGCCATCACCTGGAAGTACCCCAGCGTGATCCTGCAGGGCGACAACGCCGTCGGCGAGTTTTATTCGGTGGCGCTGACCAACCATTACCAGCAGGCCGACACCGGCACCAAGATGATCCACCTGGGCAAGAACACCCGCAGCACCATCCTCTCCAAGGGCATTTCGGCCGGACACGGCAGCAACGCCTATCGCGGCCTGGTGAAGGTGGCCAAGAGTGCTGTCGGGGCGCGCAATTACACGCAATGCGACTCGCTGCTGCTGGGCGACCGCTGCGCCGCCCACACCTTCCCCTACATCGAGGTGAAGAACCCCACTGCCCGCGTCGAGCATGAGGCCTCGACCTCGCGCATCGGCGAAGACCAGCTGTTCTACTGCCAGAGCCGAGGCATCGCGCCGGAAGACGCGGTGTCGATGATCGTCAGCGGCTTTTGCAAGGAAGTGTTCAAGGAGCTGCCGATGGAGTTCGCGGTGGAGGCCCAGAAGCTGTTGGGGGTTAGCCTGGAGGGCAGCATCGGCTGAAAATCTGTTTACGATCTTGCTGCGCGATCCCTGATCGGGGCTCATGTGCACTGCGTGCGAATCTATTGATTCGCTCAGCGATCAGGAATCCTCATGGACTTCATGTCCATTCCGGTTCCTGCGCTGCTTTTCACCCCGCTGAGGGCCGCTCACGACAGATCGTAAAGCAGATTCTAGCGAGGACCAAACCATGCTCGACATCCGCAACCTGCACGTCTCGATCAACGACAAGCCCATCCTGCGCGGCATCGATCTGACCGTGCGCGCCGGTGAGGTGCACGCCATCATGGGACCTAACGGCTCGGGCAAGAGCACGCTGGCGCATGTGCTGGCCGGGCACGAGGGCTATACGGTGACGGCCGGCGAAGTGCGCTACCTGGGGCGCAACCTGCTCGAACTATCCCCCGAGCTGCGGGCTCGCGAGGGGATTTTCCTGGCGTTTCAGTACCCGGTGGAAATTCCCGGCGTCGCCAACATCTATCTCTTGAAGGCGGCGGTGAACGCGCTGCGCCAGCACCGTGGCGAGCCAGAGCTGGACGCGGTGGACTTCCTCGCGCTGGTGAAGGACAAGCTCAAGCTGATGGGCATGGACACCGACCTGCTGTACCGCTCGGTGAACGAAGGCTTTTCCGGCGGCGAGAAGAAGCGCAACGAGATTTTGCAGATGGCGGTGCTCGAGCCCCGGCTCGCACTGCTCGACGAGACCGACTCGGGCCTGGACATCGACGCGCTCAAGGTCGTCGCCGGCGGGGTCAACGCCATGCGCAGCCCGGAACGCGCCATGGTGCTGGTGACGCACTACCAGCGCCTGCTCAATTACATCGTGCCGGACCAGGTGCACGTGCTGGCACAGGGCCGCATCGCCTTGTCCGGCGGACGTGAGCTGGCGCTGGAGCTGGAAAACCGCGGCTACGGCTGGGTCGAGGCAGCGGCGGGACCGGCGGGAGGCGGCGCATGAATTCTGCCGCCGACTTCTACCGCGACGAATTCGCCCGCATCGCCACGACCTTGCCGGGTAGCGCGCTGCCATGGCTGCGGCACGGGCGCGAGGCGGGCCTGGCGTGCTTCGCCGAGACAGGTTTCCCGACTCTGCGCCAGGAAGACTGGAAGTACACCAGTGTCGCCGCCATCGAGAAAAGCCGCTTTCTGTCGCCCCCTCCGACGGCGAACGGCGTCGCGCCCGGGCAGATCGACGCCTGGGGGCTGGCGGGAACGCAGCGCCTGGTGTTCGTGAATGGCCGTTACCAGCCGCGCTGCTCGAACATCGGGGCACTGCCGGCCGGGGTCACGCTGGCGAGCCTCGCCGAAGTGCTGGGGCGCGAATCGGAACGGCTGGAGGGCGTGCTAGGGCCGCGGTCGGACCCCTACCCGTCCGGCTTCGCCGCGCTCAACCAGGCCTTCTTCAGCGACGGTGTCTATCTCCATCTGGCCGCCGGGGTGGCGCTCGAGACGCCGGTCCACCTGCTGTTCGTCACCACCGAACCGGGGCTGGCGCTGCATACGCGCAACGTGGTCCGGGCCGAGGCCGGCAGCCGCGCCTGCCTGATCGAGCACCATGTGGCGCTGGGCGACGGCGCCTACCTGAGCAACACCGCCACCGACCTGGTGGTCGGGCGCGATGCCGAGGTTGAACACCTCAAGCTGCAACAGGAGTCCCTCAAGGCCTTCCACGTGGCCGCGCTGGACGTCGACCAACAGCAAGGCAGCCGCTTCGTTTCGCGCTCGTTCGCGTTGGGCGGCGGCCTGGGGCGCGTCGACATCCGCGTCGGACTCAACGCCGAGCACGCCAGCTGCACGCTCGACGGGCTCTACATGACCGACGGCCGGCAGCACATCGACCACCACACCCGCATCGACCATGCCCAGCCCTACGGCACCAGCCGCGAGTTCTACAAGGGCGTGCTGGCCGGCGCGTCGCGGGCGGTGTTCAACGGCCGGGTCATCGTGCATGCCGACGCCCAGCACAGCGACGCCTATCAGGCCAACCGCAACTTGCTGCTGTCGGACAACGCCGAGATCGACACCAAGCCGCAGCTGGAAATCTACGCCGACGACGTGAAGTGCCGCCACGGTGCCACCGTCGGCCAGCTCGACCCGGAGCAGGTGTTTTACCTACGCTCGCGCGGGGTGGACGAGGCCGACGCGCGCGCCCTGCTCACCTTCGCCTTCGCGGCGGAGATGACCGGCCGGATCGACATGGCGCCGTTGCGCGCGCGGCTGGAGAAACTGCTGCTGGGGCGTTTGCCCGAGCGGGTGAAGGAGCTGGTATGAACGCCGTGGTGAAGCAAGAAGCCGTCCGCCCGGACACGCTGTCCGCGCCGGAGGTGGCGCGCTGGCGGCAGGATTTCCCCATCCTGCAGCAGACCGTGCACGGCAAGCCGTTGGTCTACCTGGACAACGCCGCCACCACGCAAAAACCGCTCGCCGTGATCGAGGCCGAGGCCCGTTATTACCGTGAGTACAACGCTAACGTCCACCGTGGCGTGCACACCCTGAGCCAGCGTGCCACCGACGCCTTCGAGGCGGCGCGCGACACGGTGCGACGCTTTATCAACGCGGCGCGGCGCGAGGAAATCGTGTTCGTGCGCGGCACCACCGAGGCGATCAACCTGGTGGCGACGAGCTTCGGCCAACGTTTGCGGCGCGGCGACGAAATCCTGATCACCGAAATGGAGCACCACTCCAACATCGTGCCGTGGCAACTGCTGTGCGAGCGCAGCGGTGCCACTCTGCGCGTCGCTCCGATCGATGATGCGGGCGAGCTGCGGCTCGACGAATTTGCGCGCCTGCTGGGCCCGGCCACCCGCCTGGTCGCGGTGACACAGCTGTCCAACGCACTGGGCACCGTCAACCCGGTGCGCCAGCTGATCGAGCTAGCCCACGCCGCCGGGGCGGTGGTGCTGGTCGACGGCGCCCAGGCCGTCGCCCATCTGCCGGTCGACGTGCAGGCGCTCGGCAGCGATTTCTACGCCTTTTCCGGCCACAAGCTTTATGGCCCGACCGGCATCGGTGTGCTCTACGGCAAGGCGGCGCTGCTGGAGTCGATGCCGCCTTACCAGGGCGGCGGCGACATGATCCGCCAGGTCACTTTCACCAGGACCACTTACAACGACTTGCCCTACAAGTTCGAGGCCGGCACCCCGAATATCGCCGGCGTCATCGGCCTGGGAGCGGCCATCGACTATGTGAACACGGTGGGCTTGCCCGCCATCGCCGCCCACGAGCAGGCGCTGCTGGATTACGCCACCGCCGAAGCTGCGCAGATACCCGGCCTGCGCCTGATCGGCACGGCGCGCGACAAGGCGAGCATCCTGGCATTTACCCTGGAGGGTGTGCACCCGCACGACGTCGGAACGATCCTGGATTTGGAAGGGGTGGCGGTGCGCGCCGGGCACCATTGCGCGATGCCGGTGATGGCGCATTTCGGCGTGCCCGCCACGGCGCGCGCCTCGTTCGCCCTCTACAACACGGCCGAAGACGTGGCGACGCTGCTACGCGCCATCCGCAAGGCCCGGGAGGTGTTTGGCTGATGTCCGATTTACGCGATCTCTACCAGGAACTCATCGTCGACCACTATCGCCGGCCGCACAATTTCGGTCCGCTGGCGGGGGCTAACCGCCACGCCGAGGGGTTCAATCCGCTGTGCGGCGACCATCTTTCGTTGTCGCTCAAGGTGGTCGACGGCGTGATCGAGGAGGCCCGTTTCGAAGGCGCGGGCTGTGCCATTTCCACCGCCTCGGCTTCGCTGATGACCGATGCGCTCAAGGGCAGGACCGAGGCCGAGGCCGAAGCGCTGTTTGCCGTCTTCCACGCCTTGGTGACGTCCGAGGACGGCCTTCCCGCTGACGCGCCGCTCGGCAAGCTTGCCGTACTGGCCGGGGTGCGCGAGTTTCCGACCCGGGTGAAGTGCGCCACCCTGGCTTGGCATACCCTGTTGGCCGCGCTGCACCAGGACGGCCAGCCGGTATCGACGGAGTGAAGACGATGGACCTGTTTCACTGGCATCACCGAAACGACAAAACCGCCCCTCCCCCGGTTTCCGAATTGCAGCAGCGCGTGATCGAGGCGCTGCGCACCGTGTACGACCCGGAAATTCCGGTCAACATCTACGACCTGGGGCTCATCTACGCGCTCGACGTGGATGACGCCGAGGGCAAGGTCCATATCGACCTGACGCTGACCGCGCCGGGCTGCCCGGTGGCGCAGACCTTTCCCGCGCAGGTGGCCGAGGCGGTGGAACGCGTCGACGGCGTGCACGAGGCCGAGGTCGAACTGGTGTGGGAGCCGCCCTGGTCGCAGGACATGATGAGCGAGGCGGCACGCCTGGAACTGGGCCTGCTGTGATGAGCGACTGGTTCGACGTGGCCCCGGCCGACGGCTTCCCGCCCGGGACGTTCCACACCGTGGACGCCGACGGCGTGGCGATTGCCGTGTTCAACGTCGAGGGCCGCTATTACGCCATCGAGGACATGTGCAGCCACGAAGCCGAGACCCTGTCCGGTGGCGAGGTGCTGGGTGAGTGCATCGTCTGCCCACGCCACGGCGCGTCGTTCTCGCTGCGTACCGGCGAGGCACTCGGCCCGCCCGCCTACGAACCGGTCGCTACCTTCCCGGTGCGCGTCGAGCAGGGCATGGTGCAAGTGCGCGACGACCGCTTCGATTGAATCCGTCCCCACGAGGCACCGTGTTGTCGCATGTCCTTTGCCGGAACGGGTAGATCACCGTCTGTTCCGGCCCCGCCCCATCCGTTCTGGATAAATCTTGACCCCACGCATGGCACTCGCCGGCGGCGCGATCTATCGTCAACATAGTTCCTTGCAACGTTCTCGACGGCCTGGCGGGGCCGGTCGAACCATCGAGAGCAATGCAGATGAAGGGCTGGCGCCGCGCCACCTCACGCAGGTGAAATCGTATTCCGCTGGCCGTAGCGCCTGTTATGAAGCGACCAATGACACGATATGGCATCGAACGATAGCCGTTCCCACCGAAAATCCGCCCTCTATCGGGCCGGCAAAGGGGCCTTCTTCCTGCTGCTCGCCGCCGGGCTATCCGTCCTGCTCTGGCACTGGCTGGCACCCCCCATGGTCAAAGTGGGCCACCCCACACGCGGGCCGGCCATCCAGGCGGTGTACGCCACCGGCAACGTCGAGGCAAGCGTGACAGTCACCATCGCTCCGCAGGTCGGCGGGCGGCTGGTCGAGCTGCGCGCCGATGAAGGTGCCGAGGTGACGCCGGGGCAAATCCTGGGCCGGCTCGACGACAGCGATCTGCGCGCCAGCCTGGGCGACGAACAGGCCCGGCTGCGTTACGCCGAGCAGCGCTGGCAACGCGTGCAGGCGCTGTTCAGCTCCGGCTTCGCCACCATCGATCAGCTCGATCAGGCCCGCTCCACATTCGATTCCGCCCGCGCCACCACGCGCCGCATCGAAGAGCAGATCAAATTCATGACGCTGCGCGCGCCCGGCGCCGGGCACATCATCCGCCGCGACGGCGAGGTGGGGGACTTCATACCGCTCAACCAGCCGGTGTTCTATCTGGCCCAGTCCGGCGCACCGCCGCGCATCACCACCGTGGTCGATGAGGAAGACATCGCCGGTGTCAAAGTGGGACAGCCTGCCCAGATCACCGCCGACGGTTTCCCCGGGCGGGTGTTCGAAGGCAAGGTGGCCGAGATCACCGCCAAGGGCGACCCGCTGGCGCGCAACTACCGCGTGCGCATCGCCCTGCTTCCCGGCACCCCGTTGATGATCGGCATGACCACCGAGGTCAACATCATCCTGGCCCGGCGTGAGCACGCGCTGCTGGTGCCGAGCACGGCGCTCAACGGCAGCGCGATCTGGCTGGTGCGCGACGGCCGTGCGCACAAACAGAGCCTCTCGCTCGGTGCCAGGGGGGCGGACCGCAGCGAGGTGCTGGTCGGCCTGAACGATGGCGATACCTTCATCGCCGAACCGCCGGCCGAACTGAAGGACGGGCAGAAGGTGCGCGCCCAGCCCGATGCCGCGCCGGCAGGAACGCCCCGATGAAGCTGGCGGCCTCGATCGCGCTGAGCCACCTGCTGTCGCGCCGGCGCCAGACGCTGGTTTCGCTCGCCGGCATCGGTCTCGGCGTGGCGTTCTTTCTTGCTGTGTCAGCCCTGATGCGCGGCTCGGAGCAGGACTTCATGCACCGCCTGGTGGACAACTCGGCCCACATCACCGTGTACGACGAATTCCGCCAGGCCAAGCCGCAGGCGGCCGAACTGGCAGCGGCGCACGGCGCGGTGGAAATCCACGGCGTCAAGCCGGAAACCGAGGTGCGCGGCATCCGCCAGTACAAGCAGAAGCTGGATTTCGTCAGCCGCCTGCCGGGCCTGCGCGTGGCGCCGGTGCTGCTCGGGCAGGCTATCTTCACCTTCGCCGGCAAGGACCTGGGCGCCGCCATCAACGGTATCGAGCCGGACCTGATGAAGAACGTCAGCACCATCGACCAGTATTTCGTGTCCGGCTCGCTCGCCTCGCTGCACTCCGACCCGGACGGCATCATCATCGGCACCGGTCTCGCCGACAAATTCCGCGCCAAGCTCGGCGACAAGATCTCGGTCACCTCCCCCACCGGCCTGGTGCGCGTGATGAAGATCGTCGCCCTGTTCCGTACCGGTACTGCCTCCTACGACGATGGGCAGACCTTTATCATCCTCAAGCGCGCGCAGACGTTGCTGGGCCGCCCCAACGTGGCTAACCGTTTCATCCTCAAGCTGGACGACCCGGCGCGCGCACCGGTCGTCGCGGGCCAGATCGAACGCGCGCTCGGCTACAAGACGCAATCGTGGCAGGAAGCCAGCGAAGACATCATGAACCTGGTGAAAATCCGCAACATCATCATGTACAGCGTGGTGGCCGCCACCCTGATCGTGGCCGCCTTCGGCATCTACAACGTGATTTCCACCGTGGTGCTGGAAAAAACCCGCGATATCGCCATCCTCAAGTCGATCGGCTTTCACGCGCGCGACATCCGCCGGATCTTCCTGATCGAAGGCGCCCTGCTCGGCCTGGTCGGCAGCGTGCTCGGCACCGGCCTTGGGCTGGCACTGATGGCCGGCCTCGCGCGGGTCGAAGTGAAAAGCCCGTTCATCACCACGCAAGCCTTTCTGCCGATCTACTGGGGCTGGGACCAAATGGCGCTGGCCGCGGCGTTCGCCATGGGCTCGGCGCTGGTGGCCGCCTATCTGCCGGCGCGCAAGGGCGGACGCGTGCGCCCGGTGGACATCCTGCGGGGGGCGGCATGAGCACGGTGCTGCGCACGGAATCGCTCACGCGCGTGCTGCCGGGCGACGTGCCCACCACGCTGGTGGAGAACATCGACCTGGAGATCGCGCGCGGCGAGTTCGTCGCCATCATGGGACCGTCCGGCTCGGGCAAGTCGTCGCTGCTCTATCTCTTGGGGCTGCTCGACATGCCCACCGCCGGTCAGGTGTGGTTGGACGACACCCTGACCACCGGCCTGAGCGAAGATCACCTCGCCCATATCCGGCTGGAACGCATCGGCTTTGTGTTCCAGTTCCACTTTCTGCTGGAAGAATTCTCGGCGCTCGACAACGTGATGCTGCCGATGCGTAAGCTGGCGCGTTTAACAGAGGAAGAAGCGCACGACAAGGCGAGCGAGCTGCTGCACACCTTCGGACTGGCCGAGCAGATGCACAAGCGTCCGAGCCAGATGTCCGGAGGGCAGCGCCAGCGCGTGGCCGTGGCGCGGGCGCTGGCGAACGACCCGCAGCTGATCCTGGCGGACGAACCGAGCGGCTCGCTCGACACCCACGCCAGCGCCAACGTGCGCGACATCCTGCACGACCTGGCGCGCAACCAGAACCGTGCCGTGGTCGCCGTCACGCACGACCCGACCTTCGCCCAGGCTGCCGACCGCCGCATCTTTCTGGTGGATGGGCAGCTGCAACCGCCCGAGCGTGCCGCCGCGCTGTTCGAAGTGAGCGTGCGGCACTAGCGGCGCCTGGCATTGCCGATCGACTGTGGTTCTTTATGGGAGGGGGAAATCGCTACCGCCCCGGCAGGAGAACCGTCGTTTCGACCAGGGTTGTGGGCGGAAGTCATGGAACGGGCGCGCCCGCAGGGCACGCCCGGATCAGGGCATCAGCTACGTTTGATCAGACCCAGCGGGGCGCCCAAGGGCAGAATTTCCCGGCCGAAGAAATTCCGGAAGAAGATGGCGCCGCAGGCGTAGAAGCCCAAGAGCGAGATCAACAGTTCGGACCAGGCCGCCGCCGTGCTGAACTGGGCCTTGGCCACGCCCAGCGCGGCAAAACCCAGCGAAAACAGCAGGACGTTGATCAGCACCACAATGGTGGCGAACACCTTGTTGGTCTCGAACGCCACCACCATGATGAACAGCGAGAAGATGCCGTAGCCGAAGAAGGCGAAGGCGATCTGGTGCGGGTCGAACTGCGCCGGGTCAACGGCACCGAACCAGCCCAGGCTGATCGCCCAGTGCATGGACACCGCCATCCAGAACAGACCGTACACCCCCAGCACAATGGCGCCGAAGTAGTTGTTTTTCTTGAAGTCGAGCGACGAGGCCCAAATCTGCGCGATCGACCCCAGGAACATCGTCCACGGGATCAGATAGCCCACCCCTTCGGTCCAGTGCATCTTGGCCGAGGCCGCCACGAACGTGACCAGCGACAGGCCGAACACGCCCAGGGCGGTGGGGTCGGCAATGGTGGTACGGGTTTCGACGATCTGAAGACCCTGCTGAGGTGCAGTCATGATAGTTTTCCTCCATGGAAGTTTTGATTGTTATGGTGGGTGGTTCGGTACTGCGGGGGTGCAACGCCGGAGAGGCGGCGCAGGTGCGCCCTCTCTCCGGTAAAACGGGACGCTAGCGGTTGCTGAAGGTGGGGGTGCGCTTGTCGAGGAAGGCGGCCACGCCCTCGCGCTTGTCCTCGGTGGAAAACGCCAGGCCGAATACCTGAGCCTCGAACTGGCAGGCGTTGTCGAGGTCGAGATCCTGGCCGCGTTGCACCGCTTCCTTGCTGAGCCGCACCGCGATCGGCGCCTTGCTGGCGATCTGCCGCGCCATCGTGAGCGCTTCGTCCATCAGCTGTCCGGCGGGGAAGACATGGTTGACCAGGCCCCAGCGCAGCGCCTCGTCCGCCTTGACCTGGCGCCCGGTGGTGATGAGTTCCAGTGCGCGCGCGCGCCCCACCAGCCGGGTCAGGCGCTGTGTGCCGCCGAAGCCGGGCGTGAGGCCCAGATTGACCTCGGGTTGGCCGAAGACGGCGTTCTCGCCCGCCAGAATCCAGTCACAGCTCATGGCCAGTTCGCAGCCGCCGCCCAGCGCGTAGCCGTTGACCACGGCGATCACCGGGATCGCCAGGGTTTCCAGCTGGCGGAACACCGCCATGGTGTCGCGGGCGAAGCGCTGCCCTTCGATCGGGCTCATGTCCTGCATGGCGCGGATATCGGCGCCGGCCACAAAAGCCTTGTCCCCGGCGCCGGTCACCAGCAGCACGCGCGCGTAGCGATCGGCGGCGACGGTTGCCAGCGCCGCGCCCAGCTCGGCGATAGTGGCGCGGTTCAGGGCGTTCAGGGCCTTGGGACGATTGATGGTCAGACGGTAGATGGAAGGCTCGACGATCTCGAGCAGCACATTGGGTTCGCTGGACATGGCGGATGCCTCCTGTTGTCAGGGTGATCGGCGAAGCCGGCGCCGTGCGCCAGCTCCGTGACGGCCATCGGGTTTGGCTTAGGTGTTGTAGCGGAAAAAGCCCTGGCCGGTTTTGCGCCCGAGCAGGCCGGCATCGACCATCTGCTTGAGCAAGGGACATGGGCGGTATTTCGAATCGTCGAAGCCCTCGTGCAGCACCGCCATGATGGCGAGGCAGGTGTCGAGCCCGATCAGGTCGGCCAGCGCCAAGGGGCCGATGGGATGGTTGGCGCCGAGCTTCATCACGGTGTCGATGTCCTCCGCGCTGGCCAGCCCCTCGTACAGGCAGAAGATCGCTTCGTTGATCATCGGAATCAGCAGACGGTTGGCGACGAAGCCGAAGCCGTCCTTCACCTCCACCGGCACCTTGCCGATCTGCTTGGCCAGCAGCGTTACCGCCTGGCACACCGCATCCGAGGTATGCAGGCCGCGGATGACCTCGATCAGCGGCATCACCGGCACCGGGTTCATGAAGTGCATGCCGATGACCTTGTCGGGGCGCTGGGTCGCCGCCGCGATGCGGGTGATCGAGATCGACGAGGTATTGCTGGCGAGCACGGCGTTCGGCTGCACGATGGCGTCGAGGCGGCGGAAGATGTCGAGCTTGAGCGTTTCGTTCTCGGTGGCGGCCTCGATCACGCAATCGCACTGGGCCAGTTGCTCCAGGCTGGCGGCAGGCTTCAGGTGGCGCAGTGCCTCGTCGCGGGCGCTGGCGCTCAGCTTGTCCTTGGTCACCAGCCGATCGAGCTGTCCGGCGATGGTGTCGATGCCGCGCGCGACGGCCTGTTCGGAAACGTCGTTCAGCAGCACCGTCATGCCGGCCATGGCGCAGACCTGGGCGATGCCGCTCCCCATTTGCCCTGCTCCAACCACGCCGATGGTCAAGTTGTTTTCTGTCATCGCTGTTCTCTCTCTTGTGTGAAGGTGTGCTTGTTATCAGGCGCAGGCCGGCGCTTGCCGGAGGGTGAAGCGCTCCGGGCAAGACCAGGCCGCACGGCCGTTTACATGTTCGGGTAGTTGGGCCCGCCGCCGCCTTCCGGCGTCACCCAGCCGATGTTCTGGGTCGGGTCCTTGATGTCGCAGGTCTTGCAGTGCACGCAGTTCTGCGCGTTGATCTGCAGGCGCGGTTCGCCCTCCTCACGGCCGACGATCTCGTACACCCCGGCCGGGCAGTAGCGCTGCTCGGGGGCGTCGTACTTTTCCAGGTTGACGCGGATCGGTACCGTCGGGTCCTTCAGCTTCAGGTGTGGCGGCTGGTCTTCGCTGTGGTTGGTGTTGGAGATGAACACCGACGACAGGCGGTCGAAGGTCAGCACACCGTCCGGCTTCGGGTAGGCGATCGGCGTGCACTCGTCCTTGGGCTTGAGGCACTCGTGGTCGGCGTGCTGGTGATGCAGCGTCCACGGGGCCTTGCCGCGAAACAGGTAGGTGTCGAGCGCCGAGTAGAGCATTGCCGGCCACAGCCCCCAGCGGAACGACGGGCGGATGTTGCGCACGCGGTAGAGTTCGTCGTAGAGCCAGCTCTGCTTGAACTTGTCGGTGTAGGCGGCGGCCTCGATGGGCTGGCCTTCCTGTGCCGTGGCCAGCGCCTCGGCAATGGCTTCGGCCGCCAGCATGGCGGACTTCATCGCGGTGTGGGTGCCCTTGATCTTGGGCACGTTGAGGAAGCCGGCGGTGTCGCCGATCAGCACCCCGCCCGGGAAGGTGAGCTTGGGGATGCTCTGCAGCCCGCCTTCGGAGATGGCGCGCGCGCCGTAGGACAGGCGCCGGCCGCCTTCGAACACGCCCTTGATGGCCGGGTGGGTCTTGAAGCGCTGGAATTCCTCGTACGGCGACAGGTAGGGGTTCTGGTAGTCCAGCCCCACCACGAAGCCGACCACGACTTGGTTGTTCTCCAGGTGGTAGAGGAAGGAACCGCCGTAGGTGGCGGTGTCCATCGGCCAGCCGGCGGTGTGGGTGATCTTGCCCGGCTGGTGCAGTTCGGGCTTCACTTCCCACAGTTCCTTGATGCCGATGCCGTAGGTTTGCGGGTCGGCGCCGTTGCGCAGCTTGAAGCGTTCGAACAGGGTCTTGGTGAGGGAGCCGCGGCAGCCTTCGGCGAACACGGTCTGTTTGGCCCACAGTTCGATGCCGGGTTCGCCTTCCTGGTCGCCGTTCTTGCCGGTGCCGACGTTGCCGGTGGCCACGCCCTTGACCGAGCCGTCCGGGTGGTAGAGCACTTCGGCGGCGGCGAAGCCGGGGTAGATTTCGACGCCGAGTTCTTCGGCCTGCTGGCCGAGCCAGCGGCAGAAGTTGCCCAGGCTGATGATGTAGTTGCCCTCGTTGTGCATCTGCGGCGGGGTAGGCAGCTGGATCGACTCGGTTTCGGTCAGCAGCAGGAACTGGTCCTTCTGGGCCGGGGTGTTGAGCGGCGCGCCCTTGTCTTTCCAGTCCGGGATCAGTTCGTTCAGCGTGCGCGGTTCAAGCACCGCGCCGGACAGGATGTGGGCGCCGATCTCGGAGCCCTTCTCCAAGAGACACACGCTGATGTCCTGGCCCTTGTCGGCCGCCAGCTGCTTGAGGCGAATCGCCGCGCTCAGGCCGGAAGGGCCGCCGCCGACGATCACCACGTCGTATTCCATGCTTTCGCGCGCGTTCATCCGCCTCTCCTCAGAACGCGGACTCGTCGAGCGCCAGCGTGGAACGGGCGCCGTGCTGGACCACGTAGGCGTGGGTCATGGCACGCGGCAGGATGTGCTCGGCGTAGAACAGCGCGGTGTCGATCTTGGCACGGTAGAACGCGGCCGTTTCGCCGGCGGCGATGCGGGCCTGGGCGGCGCCTGCCGCCCGCGTCATCTGCCAGCCGCCGCACACGGTGCCCAGCAGCATCAGGTAAGGCACGGCCCCGGCAAACGCCAAGCGCGGGTCGACGGTGGCCGCCTCGATCAGGTGGCGGGTGGCGCCTTCCAGTTCCTTGATGGCCACATCCTGCGCCGCGGCCAACTGGCGGAACGCCTCGCCGTCCAGAGCGCCAACGCGCGCGGTGTCGGTACGCATCTCCTCGATCAGCGCCAGCAGCGTCTTGCCCTGTTCACGCAGCGTCTTGCGACCCAGCAGATCGTTGGCCTGGATGCCGGTGGTGCCTTCGTAGATGGTGATGATGCGCGCGTCGCGCATGTGCTGGGCGGCGCCGGTTTCCTCGATGAAGCCCATGCCGCCATGCACCTGCACGCCGAGCGAGGTGACTTCCTGAGCGGTCTCGGTGCACCAGCCCTTCACCACCGGGGTGAGCAGTTCGACGCGGGACTGGTAGCGTGCGCGCTCCGCCGGGTCGGGGTGGCGCGCGGCCTGGTCCATGTAGGCCGCCGTGACGTAGGCCAGCGCCCGCATCGCCTCGGTCTGCGATTTCATGGTCAGCAGCATGCGCCGCACGTCGGGGTGGCGGATGATGGCGCCGGCCGACTCGTGGCCCAGCGCCCGGCCCTGCACCCGCTCGCGGGCGTAGTCGCGCGCCTGCTGGTAGGCGCGTTCGGAAATCGCCACGCCTTCCAGGCCGACCGCCAGCCGCGCGTGGTTCATCATGGTGAACATGTACTCGAGGCCGCGGTTGGGCTCGCCCACCAGGTAGCCGATGGCGCCGGCGCTCTCGCCGTAGGCCAGCACGGCGGTCGGGCTGCCGTGGATGCCCATCTTGTGCTCCAGCGACACGCACTGCACGTCGTTGCGCTCGCCCAGCGAGCCGTCGGCGTTGAGCAGGTACTTCGGCACCACGAACAGCGAGATGCCCTTCACCCCGGCCGGGGCGTCCGGCAGACGCGCCAGCACCAGGTGCACGATGTTCTCGGTGACATCATGCTCGCCCCAGGTGATGAAGATCTTGTTGCCGAAGAGGCGGTAGTGATCGCCCTCCGGCATGGCGCGGCTGCGTACCGCCGAAAGGTCGGAACCGGCCTGCGGCTCGGTCAGGTTCATGGTGCCGGTCCATTCGCCCGACACCAGTTTGGCGAGGTAGGCGTTCTGCTGTTCCGGGGTGCCATGGTGCAGCAGCGCCTCAAGCGCGCCCTGGGTCAGCATCGGGCACAGCGAGAACGCCAGGCAGGCGGATTTCCACATCTCGGTCACCGGCTTGGCCAAGAGCTGCGGCAAGCCCTGCCCGCCGAATGCCTCCGGCGACGAGATGCCGCCCCAGCCCGCCTCGACGAACTGGTGATAGGCCTCGGCAAAGCCGGCGGGCACCACCACCTTGCCGTCGACGAGACGGCTGCCTTCGCGGTCGCCGACCACGTTGAGCGGCGCGATCACCTCGCCGGCGAAGCGGCCCGCTTCCTCCAGCACCGCCTCGGCCAGTTCGGCGCCCGCCTCTTCCCATCCCGGCAGCGCGCCCACGTCGGCCAAGCCGGCCAGCTCCTGCATCACGAACAACATGTCCCGCACCGGGGCAACGTACTGACTCATTATCTCTATCCTCTTGCGAACCCGGGTCCACACGTTGGCCGAAGACGTCGGACAAGGCCGTGCCCAGGCTGGCCTGCGTGTGGGGCCGGGTGGTGAACGGTCACTGGCCAAGCGCGGAGATCAACTCCGGTACGGCCTGGAAAAGGTCGGCGGTCAGGCCGTAATCAGCGACCTGGAAAATCGGCGCCTCCGGGTCCTTGTTGATCGCCACGATCACCTTGGAACCCTTCATGCCGGCCAGATGCTGGATGGCACCGGAAATGCCGACCGCGATGTAGAGTTGCGGCGCGACGATCTTGCCGGTCTGCCCTACCTGGTAGTCGTTGGGCACGAAGCCCGAATCGACCGCCGCGCGCGAAGCGCCGATCGCGGCGCCCAGCCGGTCGGCCAGGGTTTCCAGCAGCTTGAAGTTCTCGCCGCTTTGCAAGCCGCGTCCGCCGGATACCACGATCTTGGCTTCGGTGAGTTCCGGGCGGGAGGAATGGGTCAACTCCCGCTCCAGCAGGCGCGACATGCCCAGGTCGGGGCCGGGGGCGATGGTGTCGATCGGTGCGGTGCCGCCCTGGCCGGTGGCCTCGAACGCGGTGGCGCGCACCGTGATCACCTTGATCGGGTCGTCGGAGCGCACCTTGGCGAGCACATTGCCGGCATAAATCGGCCGCACGAAGGTGTCCGGCGCCAGCACCTCGACGATGTCCGACACCTGGCCGACGTCGAGCTGCGCGGCCACGCGCGGCAGCACGTTCTTGCCGAAGGTGGTCGCCGGGGCCAGCACGTGGCTGTAGGACGGGGCCAGCGAGACGATCAGCGCCGCCAGGTTTTCGGCCAACCCTCCCTCGTAGTGCCGCGCATCCGCCATCAGTACCTTGCCGACGCCGCGCAGACGGGCAGCCTGTTCCGCGGCGGCGGAGCAGGCGCTGCCGGCCACCAGCACGTGAATCTCGACGCCGAGCTGACGTGCCGCAGCGATGGTGTTGGCGGTCGCGCTCTTGAGCGAGCCGTTGTCGTGTTCAGCGATAATCAGGGCCGTCATTCAGATCACCTTTGCCTCGTTCTTCAATTTCGCCAACAGCTCGGCCACGTCGGCCACCCTCACCCCGGCGCTGCGCGCGGCCGGCTCGGCCAGGCCCAGCGTGGTCAGGCGCGGCCGGGTGTCGACGCCGAATTCGTCCAGCGCGACGACGTCGAGCGGCTTCTTCTTGGCTTTCATGATGTTGGGCAGCGTGGTGTAGCGCGGGCTGTTGAGGCGCAGGTCGGTGGTGACCACCGCCGGCAGCGTGACGGCGATGATTTCCAGGCCACCGTCGATTTCCCGCGTCACGGTGGCGCCGTCGGTACCGAGGTCGAGCTTGGAAGCGAAGGTCGCCTGCGGCCAGCCCAACAGGCCCGCCAGCATCTGCCCGGCCTGGTTGGCGTCGCCGTCGGTCGACTGCTTGCCGCAGATCACCAGCCGCGGCTGCTCGCGCGCCACCACCTCGCGCAGCAGCTTGGCCACTGCCAGCGGCTCCAGCACTGCCTCGGTACGGATCAGCAGGGCACGGTCGGCGCCCATCGCCAGCGCCGCGCGCAGCACGTCCTGGCAGGCGTCCGATCCGATCGAGACCGCGACGATCTCGCCGGCCGCGCCGGCCTCTTTCAGACGGATCGCTTCTTCCACCGCGATCTCGTCGAACGGGTTCATCGACATCTTCGCGTTGTCGCTGTCGACGGCGCTGCCGTCGGCCTTGAGGCGGACCTTGACGTTGGCGTCGATGACCCGCTTCACGGGTACCACAATCTTCATTTCCTCACTCCGCAACGTGGGCCGTCATTCGATGGCCGAGGACGATTTCATTTCCTGGCGCAGCAGGAATTTCTGGATTTTGCCGGTGGACGTTTTCGGGATCGGCCCGAACACCACCTGCTTGGGGGCCTTGAAGTGCGCCAGATGGGCGCGGCAGTAGTCGATGATCTCGCGCTCGGTGACGGTGACGCCGTCCTTCAGCTCGACGAAGGCGCAGGTCACCTCGCCCCACTTGCTGTCCGGCTTGGCCACCACGGCGGCGCTCATCACCGCCGGGTGGCGGTACAGCACGTCTTCCACCTCGAGCGAGGAAATGTTCTCGCCGCCCGAGATGATGATGTCCTTGGAGCGGTCCTTGATCTTGACGTAGCCGTCCGGCTGCAGCACGGCCAGGTCACCGGTGTGGAACCAGCCGCCGGCAAAGGCTTCGGCGCTGGCGTCCGGGTTTTTCAGGTAGCCCTTCATCACCAGGTTGCCGCGGAACATGATCTCGCCCATGGTTTCGCCGTCGGCCGGCACCGGCTGCATGGTTTCCGGGTTCATCACCGTCATGCCTTCCTGCATCGAGTAGCGCACCCCCTGGCGGCCGTTGCGCTCGGTGCGCTCCGCCAGGGTCATGCCCTCCCACTCCGGCTGCTTGGCGCAGACCCCGGCCGGGCCGTAGGTTTCGGTGAGGCCGTAGACGTGGGTGATGTTGAAGCCCAGGCGCTGCATGCCTTCGATCACCGCGGCCGGCGGCGCCGCACCGGCGACGAGGCAGCTCACCTCGTGCTCGATGTCCTTGCCGCACTCGTCGGCCACGTTGATCATCATGTTGTGGACGATCGGCGCCGCGCAGTAATGCGTCACGCGATGCTGCTTGATCTGGGCGAAGATCTGACGCGGGTCGACGCGGCGCAGGAACACGTTGGTGCCGGCGTTGGCCGCCATCGCCCAGGGGAAGCACCAGCCGTTGCAATGGAACATCGGCAAGGTCCACAGGTACACCGCGTGGCGCGGCACGCCCCATTCGAACAGGTTGCACACGGCGTTGAGGTAGGCGCCGCGGTGGTGATAGACCACGCCCTTGGGGTTGCCGGTGGTGCCCGAGGTGTAGTTGAGGCTGATGGCGTCCCACTCGTCGCCGGGCAGCGACCAGGCGAATTCCGGGTCGCCCTCCCGGAGCAAGGCCTCGTAGTCGGTCTCGCCCAGCAGATCGCCGCCGGTGAAGAGATGATCGTCCACGTCGATCACCAGCGGCTTGGTGTCCAGCATGGCCAGTGCCTTGGCGACCGGCTCGCAGAATTCGCGATCGGTGATCAGCACCTTGGCTTCGCCGTGGCGCAGCATGAAAGCGATCGATTCGGCGTCGAGACGGGTATTGAGCGTATTGAGCACGGCGCCGCACATCGGCACCCCGAAATGGCATTCGAACATCGCCGGGATGTTGGGCAGCATGACCGCCACGGTATCGCCGGCGCCGACGCCGCGACGCTGCAGCGCCGAGGCCAGACGGCGGCAGCGCTGGTAGACCTCGCGCCAGGTCATGCGCCAGTCGCCGTGAATCGAGGCGATGCGTTCGGGATAGACCGTGGCGCTGCGCTCCAGGAAGGTCAGCGGGGACAGCGGGACATAGTTGGCCGGACCCTTGTCGAGGCCAATGCCGTACGGATTGGTAGAGTTCACTGCAACCTCCTCCTCTAATGCACATGTTGTAAGGTGCCGCGGCAGTGCTCCCTGTGCGGGACGAACTGCCGTTCGCCTTGTTGCGGCAGGCGTTATCCCTATGGTGCAAGAGAAGGTTTAATGAACTTTTCGCGAAATGTACTGAATTGTAACGAGCATCGGTGACGGGTCTGTCCTGCCCCGGGTCATGGCACAATAGGCCTACTGCCATTGTTGGAATGGGATGGAATCGCCATGGATTCGGGGAAGCCGACACCTGTCTCGGACGAAGAAGGATTCAGCGCCGCACTGGAGCGGCACGAGCTGCTGTACGCCGGGCTCGACCTGATCGACCAGGGTCTGACCGTGTTCGACGCCAATCTGCGCCTGGTGGCGTGGAACCAGGCCTTTCTCGACCTGCTCGAGTTCCCGGACGAGCTCGCCCGCCTCGGCACCCCGTTCGAGGCCTTCATCCGCCATAACGCCGAACGTGGCGAATACGGCCCGGGCGATATCGAGCAGCAGGTCACCGAGCGGGTCGAGGTGGCGCGCCAGTTCCTGCCGCACACCATGGAACGGGTGCGGCCGGATGGACAGGTTCTGAAGGTCCACGGCGTGCCGCTGCCCGGCAAGGGCTTCATCACGATCTACACCGACATCACCACCCAGCGCAATTACGAGCGCCTGATCGAAAACGAGAACGCCGAGCTCGACCGCCGCGTGCGCGAACGCACCGCCGAACTCGAAGGCGCCAACGCCGGCTTGCGCAAGGCCAAGGCCAACCTCGACCTGGTCGCCGCCGACCTGCGCCTGAGCGAGGCGCGGCTGCGCCTGATCACCGACACCGTGCCGGCGTTCATCGCCTACATCGACCGCCATCTGGTGTACCGCTTCGCCAACAAGGGCTACGCCGACTGGACCGGGCGCACCAAGGAAACGGTGATCGGCCAGACCGTGGAAACCGTCATGGGGGCCGAACTGTTCCAGACCTTGCAGCCCCATCTGCGCAAGGCCCAGGCCGGACAGCAGGTCGGCTACGAATACTCGCGGGTGCGAGCCGACGGCCGCACCGTCTACGCCCGCAGCACCCTGGTGCCCGAGATCGGTGCCGACGGTCAGGTGATGGGCTTCTTCTCCCTGTCGCTCGACATCACCGAGCAGGTGCTGGCGCAAAACGCCCTGCTGCGCGCGCAGAAGATGGAAGCGGTGGGCGAGCTGGCGGGCGGGCTGGCGCATGATTTCAACAACCTGCTCACGGTGGTGCTGGGCAACCTGGCGGCGTTGCAGGAAAAACATGCGCACGCCACCGCGCTGATGGAGTACGTCGATCCGGCGATCCAGGCGGCGCGGCGTGGCGTCGAAGTGATCCGGCAGTTGCTCACTTTCTCGCGCCAGCAGCCGCTCGAGCCGCAGAGCATCGAAGTGGGCCGGCTGGTGCTCAACCTGACCCGGCTGCTGAGGAGCTCGCTGCCCTCCACCATCAGCATCACCACCCAACTGCCGGAAGAGCCGCTCTTTGCGTTTGCCGACCCGCACCAGCTGGAAAACGCCCTGCTCAATCTGGCCCTCAACGCGCGCGATGCCATGCCGGACGGCGGGCGGCTGCGTATCGAGATCGCCCCGGAATCGATTCTGGCCATCGGCGTTGGCGAGCGCCCGCTGGCGCCGGGCGACTACGTGCGGATCACGGTGCGCGACAACGGCTGCGGTATGGACGGCGCCACCCTGGCGCGGGCCTTCGAGCCGTTCTTCACCACCAAGCGCTTTGACGGCGGCAGTGGCCTGGGGCTCAGCATGGTGTATGGTTTCGTCGAGCAGTCGCACGGCATGGTGCACATCGAAAGCACCATTGGCGCCGGCACCGCGGTGATCCTCTACCTGCCGGCAGGAAGCCCGGCGCCGGCTGGCGAGCACTCGCTGGCCTGTCCCGCGATCTGCAGCGCCAGCGGCGAACTGGTGCTGCTGGTGGAGGATGAGGCGGAGGTGCGCAAGATCATCCGCATGCAACTGGTCGATCTGGGCTATGCCGTGCTGGAAGCCGACAACGGCGTCGAAGCGCTCGCCATGATCGAACAGGTAGAGGAGATCGCCTGCGTGGTCTCCGACGTGGTGATGCCGGGCGGCGTCAGCGGCTGGCAGCTCGCCGAACGGGCGCGCCGCCTGCGCCCCGGGCTGCACGTGGTGCTGATCAGCGGCAATGCCCAGGACAGCGCGGCCGGGCTGTCCGCCGAGCTCGGCATCGACCCCTTGTACAAGCCGTTTTCCAAAGAACAACTCGCTTTGGCGATCCATCCAGGCCCATGATGAACCCAGTCAATACGCCTAACGAAGCGATGGCGGAGGCCCGCCACGAACTCATTTTCGTCGTCGAGGACGAGCCGGAGATTTCCCGGCTGATCTGCCGCACCCTGCAGGACTACGGCTTCGACGCCCGCCACTTCGCCACCGGGCAAGACCTGCTCGGGGCTCTCCGGTCCACCCGCCCGAGCCTGTGCCTGGTCGACCTGGGCCTGCCGGACATCGACGGCATGGAGCTGGTCAGCCGTCTCTGGAAAACCCACGACTGCCCGGTGCTGATCCTGACCGGACGCAGCCACGTGGCCGACCGCGTGGTGGGGCTGGAGACCGGCGCCGACGACTACATCGTGAAACCGTTCGAGCCGCGCGAGCTGATCGCCCGCATTCGCGTCATCCTGCGCCGCTACGCCCGACAGGCCGAGGCGGAGCCGGGCGCGGCGGCGCGCCGGGCGTGGTTTGTCGGCTGGTGCTTCGATCTGGACTGCAACCAGCTCACCTCGCCGGCCGGGCAATCGGTCGAGCTGAGCGTCTCCGAGGCCCGACTGCTGACGGCGCTGCTGCAGCGGCCCAACCGCATCCTGACGCGAGAACAGCTTGCCGGACGCTCTGATCTCGACCCGCTCGACCGCAGCATCGACGTGAGGGTGTCGCGGTTGCGCCAGAAGCTGGAACAAACCCCAGCGAGCCCCGCCCTGATCAAAACCATTTACGGCGCGGGCTATCTGTTTTCGGCCAACGTCGCCTGGGAGTAACCCGCCCCCGGCTGGGATGACGGCCCGAGCCCGCTGTCTGACGCCAGATGCCGCGCCGACGAAGGCCGGCCTGGCCGCTCTGCTCTGGCCGTCGTTTCCGTTCTTGACTCTTCCTGTTGATATGTCTAAATCTATCGACATGAAGCCAAACTATAGCCAGGCGATTCCCCCCCAGTGGAACGCCATGTCCAAGGTGTTTGTCGCCCTGGGCGATGAGCACCGGCAACGCATCCTGCTGCTGTTCGAGCCGGGCGAGCGTTTGACCGTGGGTCAGATCGCCGACGCCTCCACCTTGTCGCGGCCGACCGTGTCCCACCATCTCAAAATCCTGCGCGAGGCGGGCGTGCTCCAGTCCGAAAAGCAGGGCAAGGAAGTGTATTGCTGGATCAACAAGGCTTTCCTCGAGGAGAGCCTGTCTGCCGTCCTCACCTACCTGCGCGAGGCCACTTGATGTCGTCACAGTTCGGTCTGCTCAAAGCGCGTCGTTTTGCGCCCTTCTTCGCCACGCAGTTTCTCGGGGCCTTCAACGACAACCTGTTCAAGAATGCCCTGGTCGTGCTGCTGACCTTTCAGACCAGCCAGTGGACCACGCTCAAGGCCGAGGTGCTGGCCAATCTGGCAGCCGGCATCTTCATCCTGCCCTTCTTCCTGTTTTCGGCAACCGCGGGACAACTGGCCGACAAATACGACAAGGCGCGGCTGGCACGGCTCGTCAAGGTGCTGGAGATGGTCATCATGGCGGTGGCGGCCGCCGGGTTCTGGCTACATAGTCTCGTAGTGCTGCTGTCGGCGCTGTTCCTGCTGGGCCTGCACTCGACGTTGTTCGGCCCGGTGAAATACGCCATCCTGCCGCAGCATCTGGGCGAGGCCGAACTGGTCGGCGGCAATGCGCTGGTCGAGGCCGGCACCTTCGTCGCCATCCTCATCGGCACCCTGGCCGGCGGCTTGCTGGCCGGGTCCGTCGCGCAGCCGGCCTGGATTGCACTCGGCGGATGGCTGGTGGCGCTGCTGGGGTTGCTCACCAGCTGGCGTATCCCGACGGCGCCGGCACCCGCCCCCGAACTGAAGGTCAACCCCAATCCCTTGACCGAAACCTGGCGCAACATCGGCTTTGCCCGGCAGAACCGCACCGTGTTTCTGTCCATCCTGGGTATCTCGTGGTTCTGGCTGTACGGCGCGCTCTACCTCGCCCAGTTCCCGGCCTACGCCAAGAATGTGCTGGGTGGCAACGAGTCGGTCGTCACGCTGCTCCTGGCCACCTTCACCGTCGGCATCGGTACGGGCTCCCTGCTGTGCGAACGCCTGTCTGGCAAACGTGTCGAGATTGGCCTGGTGCCTTTCGGTTCGGTCGGCCTGACCCTGTTCGGGGTCGATCTCGCCTTCGCTTCGCCTTCCTCGCTCGCCGGCGCCGCACCGCTCGGCATCGGGGCGCTGCTGGGCCAGCCGTGGGCGTGGCGGGTGCTGTTCGATCTCGTGATGCTGGGGATGTTCGGTGGCTTTTTCATCGTGCCGCTCTACGCCCTGGTGCAAATGCGCAGCTCGCCGGAGCACCGGGCACGCATCATCGCCGCCAACAACATCCTCAATGCCCTGTTCATGGTGGCGGGTGCCCTGGCTGCCGCCGGTCTGCTGGGCGCCGGGCTGCCCATCCCTGCCCTGTTCGGTATTGCGGCGCTTTGCAATGCGGCGGTGGCGATCTATATCTACGGGCTGGTGCCCGAATTCATGCTGCGCTTCCTGGCGTGGCTGCTCATCCACGCCGCCTACCGGCTCGAGAAGAAGGGGCTGGAGCACATTCCCGACGAGGGCCCCGCGCTGCTGGTCTGCAACCATGTCAGCTTCATCGATCCGGTCATCATCATGGGGGCCTCGCCGCGGCCGATCCGCTTCGTCATGGACCACCGCATCTTCAAGACGCCACTGCTGAACTACATCTTCCGCCACTCGCGTGCCATCCCCATCGCGCCGGCCAAGGAAGATCCGGTCATGATGGAGCGGGCCTTTGCCGAGGTCGCCAAGGCGCTGGAGGCCGGCGACTTGGTGGGCATCTTCCCGGAAGGCCGCATTACCGATACCGGCGACCTCTACCCCTTCCGCCCCGGCATCACCCGCATTCTGGAGGCCACCCCGGTGCCGGTGGTGCCGCTGGCCCTGCAAGGCTTGTGGGGAAGCTTCTTCTCGCGCATCGACGGCCAGGCGATGAAAACGCCGTTCCGCCGGGGCTTCTTCTCGAAGATCGCCCTGGTGGGGGCGCCGCCGGTTGCGCCGGAAGACGCCGCGCCCGATCGCCTGCAAACCTTGGTTGGCGAATTACGCGGCGAACGCCGCTAGGGGGCGAACATGGGTTTGTTCGGGTTTCTGCTGTTTCTTGCCGCGCTCATCTTCTTGTCTCGACTCGGCAGGCGTAGCGGCGTCGAGCAACGCCTGCGATCACTCGAAACGCAAGTGCTCTGGCTGCAGCGCGAGGCCGAGCAGATGCGGCATGAGCTGGCGGCACTGAAAGGCCAAGGCGTCGACGCCGAGCCACCCCCGGCATCCACCCCGCTGCTGGAGGCGGTAGAGGAAACCACTCCATCGCCCGATGATGGAGAGGCTGCGACACCTCCGGTGCCAGTGGTCGAACCCACGGCGGCAATGCAAGCCGCCGCGCCCACCGAAACCGAGGCGACGGCGGAAATGGCCGTGCCGCTCTGGCAGCGTCTGCTAGCCGGCAATTTGCTGGCCAAGATCGGCGTCGTGTTGCTGTTTTTCGGCGTCGCCTCGGCCTTGCGGCTGGCCGCTGATTACGGGCTGCTGCCGGTGCCGTTGCGCCTCGTGCTGGGCACCGTCGTCGGTGGCGCGATGGTCGCCTTTGGCTGGAACCGGGTGCACCAGGGCGTGCGCGCCAACTTCGGCATCGCCTTGCAGGGTGGCGGCTTTGCCATCCTCTACCTGATCGTCTATTTCATGCATGTGCGCTACGCCCTGTTCGGCGCCACGCCCGCCTTCCTGCTGTTCGCCATGCTGGGCGTCGTCTGCGTGCTGCTGGCGGTGGCCGAGGATGGCGTCGTGCTGGCGGCGTTCGGGCTGGCGGGTGCCTTTGCCGCGCCGGTTCTGGCTGCCACCGACAGCAGCGATCCGACGCCGCTGTTTGCCTATTTCGTTTTGCTCAACACCTTCATCGTCGGCGTCTCATGGTTCAAGAACTGGCGGCTGCTCAATGTCACCGGTTTTTTGATGACGATCGGCGTCGGTATGGCCTGGGCTGTCGAGCATTACCGCGCCGACTATCATGGCGTGAGCCAGGCCTTCCTGCTGTTTTTCTGGGGGCTTTATTCGGCCACCCCCGTGCTGATGGCGCTGTTTCGCGCCCCAGGCTGGGCCGGATGGAGCGACAGCACGCTGGTCTTCGGCACGCCGCTGGTCGGCTTCGCGCTGCAGTCGGAACTGGCTGGCGACCGCTACGAGCTAGCCTGGGCCGCGCTGGCAGCGGCGCTGTATTACCTGGCGCTGTGGGTGCTGCTCTTTCGCCGCCGCGACGCGGCCCTGCGCGTGCTGGAGCGCTGCCAACTGGGGCTGGGCATCGCCTTCGGCACCCTGGTGGCGCCGCTGGCCTTTGGCGCCCAGGTGACGGCGGCCTTCTGGGCAGTGGAAGGCGTGGCGGTGCTGTGGTTCGGCGTCGTGCAGCGGCGCAAGCTGGCGATGGCCTGCGGCGCCGCGCTGCAAGCGGCCGCCGCCGGGTATTTCCTGTATGGATTGCCGCAGATGCAGACGGGCCTGCCGGTGATCAACGATATCTTCCTCGGCATGGCCTTGCTGGCCGGGGCCGCTTTCGCCAGCGCCCGTCTGCTGCGGCGCTTCGACGAGCGCGTAGCGATACCGGCGCTGCTCTGGGCCTTTGCCTGGTGGGGTCTCGCCGGCTGGAGCGAGAGCGAGCGGCACTTGCCACTGGTGCAAAGCACCCCGGTGACCCTGACCTATATCGCCTTGTCACTGATCGCGTTGGAAGTCTTGGGGCGACGCTTGGCCTGGAACGCGCTCCGCCATCTCTCGCTGCTGTTGCTGCCGGTGCTGTGGCTGGCGGCGGGGGCGGCCTGGCTGCACAGCCAGCACATGCTGGCCGGCCTGATGGTGCTGGCCTTGCCGTTGTCGCTGGCCGGGCATTACTGGCTGCTGGCCAGACAGCAGGCGGACGGGGTGGCGATGTGGCCGGCCATGCGCCACGTCGGCGGCTTCTGGCTGGCCATGCTGCTGGTATCCGGCGAGCTGGCCTGGCTGGGCTTCCGCCTCGCTCCCGGTGTCACCCTCTGGCCGGTGCTGGCCCTGGCGGTCGGGCCGCTGGGCGGGGTGTGGCTGGCGATTGAGGGTTCCCGTCGCGCTTTGCCGCCGATATCGGCCGCACCGCTCACCTATCGCGGCCCCGGCTCCCTGCTGCCCGCGGCATGGCTGGCGGCGTGGCTGCTGTGGGCGGGATTGGCGCATGACGGCGGCGGTTCCGGCCTGCCCTACGTACCTCTCCTCAATCCCTTCGACCTGGTGCAACTGGCCGTGCTGGCGACGCTTTACCGCTGGCTGCGCGGCTTCGAGCTAGACCCCTGGCCAGACACGCCGTTGCCACAGGCCAACCGGGTCGGGGTGCTGGCGTTTGTCTGGATCAGCAGCCTTGCCGCGCGCATCGCCCATCATTGGGGCGGCATCCCCTTCCGGGCCGATGCCCTGTGGCATTCCACCTTGCTGCAGGCGATGTTGACCCTGCTGTGGACGCTGACCGCCATCGCGGCGATGATCCGCGCCGCCGGCATTGGCGTGCGGCGACTCTGGCAGGCGGGATTTGCCTTGCTGGCGGTGGTGGGGGCCAAGCTCCTGTTTGTCGATCTGGCGGGCGCCGGCACGCTGCTGTGGACCGGGTCGTTGATCGGCGTGGCCCTGCTGGTATTGGCGGCCAGCTACTTCGCCCCGGTTCCCCCGCCGGAAGAAGGATGAGCGGCGTCTACTGCGCGCGTGGTGGGAGGGCCGGCCCGCCGGCTGGCGCTGCGTCGCGTTCGTGTGGTTCCGTCGCCGAACGCATCAGGGTCTCGACGGCGCTGTGCTGCAGTTTGCGGCGGTTGGCGATGGCGTAGTAGTGCTCGTAGACCCCCGTCACCTCCCCCACCACCTCAACCTCGAACTGGCGCGTGATGTCGTCGACCTGGAACGAGGGGGCAGGAAACAGTCCGACCCCCTGCCGGCCGAAGGTCTTGAGCAAGGCGCCGTCCTCGAATTCGCCAACGATGTCGACCTTGATGTTTTGCTCTTCGAACCATTGTTCGAGCTGACTGCGCAGCACGTTGTCGCGCGTCGGCAGCAACATCGGCGCGCGTGACAGGCTGAGCGGGAAGCCCTCGCGGTACTGGCTGCACAGTTTGTCGGTGCCGAAGATCATCACCGGGCAGCGTGCCATCAGGGTGGAAACGAAGGGCTGCTGGCCGCCGGCGGGGACCGGCCGGTCGGCCAGCACCACATCCAGCCGATGCAGCGCCAGCTCGGCCAAGAGTTCGTCGAAGGCGCCTTCGGTACAGATCAGCCGCACGCGCTGCTCGCTGCCCAGCACCGGTTCCAGCAGGCGGTAGGACACGGTTTTGGGCAGCACGTCGGTGATGCCGGCCGCCAGCCGTACCGTCGACCCCAAGGTGTCGTCCTCCAGCGTTTCCTGCAGCGCCTCCCCCAACATGAAGATCTGATCGGCGAATTGCAGCGCCACGCGCCCCGCCTCGGTCAGCACCAGGTTGCGCCCCTGCTGCGTGAACAGGGCCTTGCCGAGGGCGTGTTCCAGCTTCGATACCTGACCGCTGACGGTTTGCGCGCTCATGCCGAGCCGTTCCGCCGCCCGGTTGACCCCACCCTCGCGCGCGACGGCCCAGAAGTAATGCAGGTGCTTGTAGTTGAGGATTTCTTTCATGATTGTTCGAATAAATCGGATTATTCATGTGATTTTATTCGATTTTATCTTTGAATGTCAGGGGCTATGCTGTCAGCACATTTCAACAACCCCCGGATAACCATCATGAAACGTGTCCTGCTGCTCATTGTGACCAACCTAGCCGTGATGCTGGTACTCAGCGTCGCGGCTCAGCTTCTGGGCGTTAACCGCTTTCTTACCGCCAACGGCCTGAACCTCGGCATGCTGTTGGCGTTTTCAGCGCTGATGGGCTTTGGTGGCGCCTTCATTTCGCTCTTGATGTCGAAGACCATCGCCAAGTGGAGCACCGGCGCCCGCGTCATCGACAACCCGTCCCACCCCACCGAGCGCTGGCTGGTGAATACCGTGCAGAAGCTGGCCACGCGCGCCGGCCTGCCGATGCCGGAAGTGGCGGTGTACGAGGGCGAGCCCAATGCCTTCGCCACCGGCGCCAGCAAGTCGAACTCGCTGGTCGCGGTGTCGACCGGTCTGCTCGCCTCGATGAGGGAGGAGGAAGTCGAGGCGGTGCTGGCGCACGAAATTGCCCACATCAAGAACGGTGACATGGTCACCCTGACGCTGATCCAGGGCGTGGTGAATACCTTCGTGTTCTTCCTGGCGCGCGTGGTGGGCTACCTGGTCGACAGCTTCCTGCGCCGCAACGACGAGGAGGAAGCGTCGTCCGGCCCCGGCATCGGCTACATGGTGACGGTGATCGCCTGCGAGATCGTGTTCGGCATCCTGGCCTCGGCCATCGTTATGTACTTCTCGCGCCAGCGCGAATTCCGCGCCGACGCCGGTGCGGCCCAGCTGATGGGGTCGCGTCAGCCGATGATCGCCGCGCTGTACCGCTTGGGCGGCATGGAACCGGGCGCGCTGCCTCAGGGCATGGCCGCCTCGGGCATTTCCGGCGGCAAGGGCGGGCTGATGGCGCTGTTTGCCAGCCACCCGAGCATCGAAGAGCGTGTTAGCGCGCTGCAAACCCGCTCGTAACGACTAAGCGCCGCTAACAAAACCCTCTTGGCGTTGTTATGCGGCTTTGCCGTACTACTTGTACTGTCTGCAGCCGCACGCCTAGCCAAGACCACTGCGCTGGGTTTTGTTAGCGGCTCTAAGGAATAATGATGGATTGGATTTTTATCTCCGTCATCGGCTACCCGCTTTGGGTCTGGCTGATGTTCATGACGCTGGTGGGAGCGCTGCTGGTCTTCGACCTCGGCGTGCTGCACAAGGATCAGCACGAGATCGGCGTGAAGGAGAGCCTGAAACTGTCGGCCTTCTACATCGCCATGGGGCTGGCCTTCGGCGGCTGGCTCTGGTGGTACAAGGGCGCGGATGCCGGCATGCAGTACTTCACCGGCTATGTGATCGAGAAATCGCTGTCGATGGACAACATCTTCGTGATGTCGCTGATCTTCACCAGCCTCGCTGTGCCGCGCATCTACCAGCACCGCGTGCTGTTCTGGGGCATTCTGGGCGTGATCGTGCTGCGCGCGGTGATGATCGGGCTGGGGGCGGCGCTGGTGGCGGAGTTCCAGTGGATGCTGGTGCTGTTCGGTCTGTTCCTGGTGGTGACCGGGGTCAAGATGCTGTTCGCCGACGACGAGCATCCATCTTTGGAAAAGAACCGCATGTATCGCTGGCTGAAGGGCCATATGCGCCTGACGCCGACGCTGCACGAACAGCATTTCTGGGTGCGCGGCGAGCGCCACGGCCTGGCGCGCGGTTGGTGGGCGACGCCGCTGCTGCTGGCGCTGATCATGGTGGAATCAGCCGACGTGGTATTTGCGGTGGACAGTATTCCGGCGATCTTCGCCATCACCCAGGACCCGTTCATCGTCTATACCTCGAACATCTTTGCAGTGCTGGGTCTGCGTGCCCTGTACTTCGCGCTGGCGGCGATGGTGCATCGCTTCCACTACCTGAAGTACGCGCTGTCGCTGGTGCTGGTCTTCATCGGCAGCAAGGTGGGGCTGGTCTATCTGCACGATATCGGGCTGACCAGCCTGAAGATTCCGACCGGATTGTCGCTGCTGGTGACCTTCGGGCTGCTGCTCTCCGGCGTGCTGTTTTCGCTCTACAAGACCCGCAACGACGCGGCTCCGAGCGCCTGAGGCGGCACTCGCTGGCGGCTTCGCAAGGGCCGCCAGCGGTCAGGACGGCGGCGGCGAAGGGAACCTTGAGGTTATGCCCGGGTCACAAAAGACCCTGGCAGTGCAATGCCAGCCATTCCGAACAAGGAGGTTTGTATGAATACCAAGACTACTCTGATGTCGCTGTGCGTAGCGTTCACGCTCGCGACTGCCCAAGCAGCCTTGGCGGCAAATGGCCACTCCGGAGGTCATTCCGGTGGCCATTCCGGGGATCACTCGGGCAACAATGCTGGCGGCGTTTCCGCTGATCACATGAGTGACAGTGCCTTGAGCAATTCCAACGCCCAGTTCATGTCGACGTCCACTCGTGGCCTCGTTCGTGCCCAGCAACGCATGAGCGTCAATGGTCAGGAGAATGAGAAGACCAACCTCAAGACCGAGACGGAAACCGAAACGGAGTCGGCTACCCAGCGCTGACACCGGTCTCCCCGGTCGTTCTGAATCGATAACGGAGGGCTACCGTCAGGTGCCCTCCGTTTTTCTTTAGCTGCACGTAGCGAGATCAGGAGGCCGAGGCCAGCGCGTGCAACAGCGCGCTGGCCGGGTGCGGCAACGTCACGCCGTCGATCAGGGCGGTTTGGCAGCGGCAGGAGTAGCCGGTGGCGAGCAGGCGGCCCTCGTCTTGCCGATCGCCGACGATAGCCTTCCAGCTCAGGCCGTAGAGATGCTCCGACATGGCGCGCTTGTCGGCCTCATGACCGTAGGTGCCGGCCATGCCGCAGCAGCCTGCCGCCTCGGTGTTGAGCGTGAGGCCGAAAGCGGCGAACACCTTCTGCCAGTCGCCCGTGGCGGCCGGGGCGTTGGTTTTTTCGGTGCAGTGCGGCAGCAGCGTGTAGGCCCTCTGCTCGACCGTTTTCAGTGGCAGCAGGTGCTCCAGCTGGCCCGCCAGCCACTCCTGCAGCAATTGCACCGTGGGCACGTTTTCCTTGCCCAGCGCCTTGGCGTACTCGCTGCGGTAAGTCAACGTCATCGACGGGTCGATGCCAACCAGCGGCACGCCGCTGCTGCCCAGTGTGTTCAGCGCCACCACGTTGGCCGAAGCCACGCGCCGGAAGCGGCCGAGAAAACCGTGCACGTGCAACGGCTTGCCGTTGGGGCGGAACGGCGCGATCAGTGGAATGAAGCCGAGCCGGCGCAATAGCTCGAACACGTCGAGCACCAGCGGCGTCTCGAAATAGCTGGTGAAGGCATCCTGCACCACGATCACGGCGCGTTGCCGCTCGGCTTCGGCCAACCTTTGCAAGGTGGCGGGCGTGGCGACGGCAAAGCCGCGCCGGGCCAGCTCGCGGTGGAGGTCGATGCCGGACAGCAACGGACTCTCGACCAGGTTGAGTTGTTTCAGCAGCGCGCGGCCGACCCGGCTGCCGACCGCGGCGTTGTACAGCCACGGCGCGCGCGCGGCCAAGGGCAGCAGCTGTTCCAGCGCACCGATGAAGTGGTCCTTGAGCGGACGCAGGTAACGGCCGTAGTAGAGTTCGAGGAACTTGGCGCGGAACTCGGGCACATCGACCTTGATCGGGCACTGGCCGACGCAGGATTTGCAGGCCAGGCAGCCGCTCATCGCTTCCATCACCTCGTGCGAAAAATCGCGCTCCCCTTTCTTTCTGGCAAGCGAATTCTTGAGCTTGCCGCCGAGGCCGGCGAACGGACCGGCACTGCGCAGTCGCGCGCTTTCGGCCAGCGGGTCGACGCCGGCGGCGGCGAGCTGGCGCAGCCATTCGCGCAGCAGCGAGGCACGCCCTTTCGGCGAATGGCGCCGCTCGCGCGTGCCTTTCCACGACGGGCACATGGCGTCGTCCGGGTCGAAGTTGTAGCAGGCGCCGTTGCCGTTGCAGTGCAGCGCCTCATCGAAGCCTTGCCGTACCGTGATCGGGATGATGCGGTCGTGCTGGCCGCGCGTCGGCACCTGGTCGATCTTCAACAGCTCCGCGCCAACCGGGGAGGCGATCTTGCCGGGATTGAACTGGTTGTGCGGATCGAACGCCTCCTTGATCTGTTGCAGGCAGGGATAGAGCGGGCCAAAGAATTCCGGCGCGTACTCCGAGCGCACGCCCTTGCCGTGCTCGCCCCACAGCAGGCCGTGGTACTTGCGCGTCAGCGCCACCACGCCGTCGGTGATGGCGCGCACCAGCCGTTCCTGTTGCGGGTCCTTCATGTCGATGGCCGGGCGCACGTGCAGCACGCCAGCGTCGACATGGCCAAACATGCCGTAGCTCACGCCGTGGCTGTCGAGCAGCGTGCGGAATTCGGCGATGTAGTCGGCAAGGTGTTCCGGCGGTACCGCGGTGTCCTCGACGAAGGGAATCGGCCGGCGGCTGTCGTTGACGTTGCCGAGCAGGCCGACCGATTTCTTCCTCATGCCCCAGATGCGGTTCACCGCCGCCGCGCCGCGCGCCACGGTGTAGCCGAGGCGGCCATTGGCCTTGCCTTCGGCGCCCAGCCGGCTTTCCACGGCGGCGAGCTGGCGCTCCAGCTCCTCCTCGCTGTCGGCGAGAAACTCGACCAGGTTGATGCCCTGCGCCGGGGTGTCGTCGTCCGGGAAGAATTCGCGCACGCCGTGCCAGACGCTGTCCTGGCGCGCCAGACCAAGCACCTTCGAATCGACTGTCTCGATCGAGGCGGCGCCCAGCGTCATCAGGGCCGGCGCGTCGCGCAGCGCGGCGTCGAAGCTGGTATAGCGCACGTTGACCAGCGCGCTGGCGCGCGGGATCGGCAGCACGCCCAGCTTGGCTTCGGCGATGAAGCCCAGCGTGCCTTCCGATCCGCAGAGCACGTTGTTGAGGTTGAAGCGGCCCTGCTCGTCGCGGATATGAGCGAGGTCGTAGCCGGTCAGGCAGCGGTTGAGCCTGGGGAATTTCTCGGCGATCAGCCCGGCATGGTCTCGCCGAATGGCGTCGAGCAGCCGGTGCACCGCGCCGACCAAGTCGTCGCGCCGCGTGATGGTGTCCAGCTCGGCTTCCGTCAGCGCAGACGACGACCAGACCGTGCCGCCATGCAGCACCGTGGTCAGTTCCAGCACGTGGTCGCGCGTCTTGCCGTACAGACAGGAGCCCTGCCCGCTGGCGTCGGTGTTGATCATGCCGCCGATGGTGGCGCGGTTAGAGGTCGACAGTTCCGGGGCGAAGAACAGACCGTAGGGCTTCAGCGCGGCGTTGAGCTGGTCCTTGACCACCCCGGCTTCGACCCTCACCCAGCGTTCCCTGGCGTTGATCTCGAGGATGCGGTTCATGTGGCGCGACACGTCCATCACCAGGCCGCCGGTGAGCGACTGACCGTTGGTGCCAGTGCCACCGCCGCGCGGGCTCAGCACCAGCGTGGTGAAACGCGGCTCGGCGGCGAGACGGGCGATCAGGCTCAGGTCGTTGACGGTTTTCGGAAAGACCACCGCCTGCGGCAGCAACTGGTAGATCGAGTTGTCGGTGGCCAGTACCGTGCGGTCGGCGTAAGACGAACTCGCTTCGCCGCCGAAGCCGCGTACCTGCAGTTCGGCGATGAAGTCGAGATAGAGCGAGGCGGAAGGCTCGGCGGTCAGACGGGGGATCATGGGTGGCTCTGGGTGGTGGGTGGTCGTCTGGGCGAAAAAAGGGCCCGCACCGAAGCGCGGGCCTTACGGGGCTTCCGGTCCAGGGAAGTCGGTTTTACAAGCTTCAAACCTGTTTCAGTAGGCGAGCGAGCCAAGGCAGGTTGGGTGCCGCCAGCGCACAGGAACCGGAATGTACATGGAGTACATGAGGATTCCGAGCACTGCCGGCGCCCAAGATGCAAAGGCGTAGCCGCCTAATGGAACGGGTTTCAGCAGGCGGCGGCGGTCATCTTGAAGATACCCTGGGCGTTGGAGCTGTCGAAGCGCAGGTCGAGCTTGCTCTCACCGGTGGCTGGGTCGACGATGCGGTCACGGGTGATGAATTCGTAGAACGAGCCCGGCACCACGCGCGTGACGCACGAACCGTCGGCGGCGATGAACTCGCGCTCGACGCGGGTAGCCTTGAACGCGGTCTGGCGTACCGAACCGGCGGCCGAGACTTCGACTTTGTCCTTGATCGGCAGGCCTTGGGCGCGCAGCGCGTCGGCCACGGCAAACACGTCCTCGACATGGTCGGTGGCGTGGTTGAAGGCGTTGCCCTCGGTGGAAATCCAGGCCATCTCGGCCGACTCTTCCAGCAGGATCTGGTAGGCGGCGAGGCGCGGGGTGGCGTGCTGCACGTCGAAACAGCCGACCAGTTCCGGCAGTAGTTCGGCCGCTTCGGCAAACGGCAGCGCGCGGGCGTCGGCGAGTTTTGCCAGCAGTTCCTTGGCACGGGCGGAGAGCGGGTCGCGCGAGCTGCCCAGCACCTCGTTCACCGCAGCCTGGAACGCCGGCGAGAACTGGTCGGCGTGCAGCTCGGAGACGAAGAACTGGGCCACCACTTCCGGTGCGTCCTGGTGGCAGTAGGCGCGGCCGGTCATTTTCAGGCGCGGCAGCGGATAGACGCCGGCCACGGCGAAGCCCAGCGGCTCCAGAAAACGCTTGAACGCCTGCTCGCCCATCGGCAGCGCGCCGGTATCGGCAGCGGTGACGGTGCGCAGCGCGCCGTGGTCGAACACCACCTTGCCGCCTTCGGCCAACTTGGCGGTGACGTAGGTCTTGCCTTCCGGCACGGCTTCCAGGTTCTTGGCGAACAGCAGCATGTTCATCGCCTGTGCCAGCACCAAGCGCGGCACGGTCGCCGGGCGCACCGCAGCCGTGAGCAGGGTGTCGTCGACTTCGATCATGTTGAACAGGCTGCGCGTGCTGGCCTGGCCGGCGACGGCCTCGAGCAGCTGCCACAGTTGGCTGGTTTCTACGTTCGCGTTGACGTGTGCCATTCCGGAATGCCTCTGGTTCTGTTTCCGGCAGTTCAAGGCAGCGGGCCCACCCCGCTGTCGCTGCCGTGCGTTAAGCAAAGTCTCGATTTTTTTACGGTTTGGCTCAAGCGATGTATTCTGCTGACTTCATGCTAAAAACTCATCAACTACCATGCGCCGTACTCTCCCCTCGTTGATGGCCCTACAGTGCTTCGAAGCCGCCGTGCGCCACCTGAGCTTCACCCGTGCCGCCGAAGAGCTGAACCTGACGCAAAGCGCGGTCAGCCGTCAGATCCGCGCACTGGAAGATTTCATCGGGCGGCCGCTGTTCGAGCGCGTCAAGCAACGCCTGGTGCTGACTGTGGCCGGCGAAGCCTACGCCGCCGCGGTGCAGGACGTGCTCGACCGCGCCGAGGCCGCCACGCTGCAACTGATGGCCTACAGCGGCGAAGGCGGCATGCTCACCATCGCCATGCTGCCCACCTTCGGCTCGCGCTGGCTGGTGCCGCGGCTGGGCGATTTTGCCGCGCGCTACCCGGACATCCAGCTCAACCTGGTCACCCAGGTGCGGCCGTTCGATTTCGACAAGGTGGAAGCGGACGTGGCGATCCACTTCGGCCCAGCGCTGTGGCCGGGGGCGATCTGCCACCGCCTGATGGGCGAAGACATCGTGCCGGTGTGCGCGCCGGCCCTGCTGGGCGGGCGCCCGCACCTCGACGACGCACGCGAGATCCTCGATTACACGCTGCTGCAGCACACCACGCGGCCGCAGGCCTGGAACGACTGGCTGCACGCCGCCGGTATCGAGGGCTTGACGGGCAATGAGGCCGGATTGTTGAGCGGACCGCGCTTCGAGCACTTCTTCATGGTGATCCAGGCCGCCGTGGCGGGGCTCGGCATCGCGGTGCTGCCGCAGTTTCTGGTGGAGGAAGAGCTGCAGAGCGGACGGCTGGTGCTGGCGCTGAACATGCCCGTGCGCAGCCAGCACGCCTACTACCTGGTGCACCCGGCCACCAAGGCCGACCTCTACAAAGTGCGGGTGTTCCGCGAATGGCTGCTGGAGCAGGCGACGCGAGACGGCGTGGCGGCGGTGCCGGTGTGACAGCCGATTTCAACAGCCGGCCATGTGCCGACTGTTGAAATCAGCCATCAGTGCATGAAGGTCAGATAACCCCACAGCACCACGATGTTGGTCATCAGGGCAAAGCCGACCGAAAAGCTGATGCCGGAAAACAGCGCCCAGGCGCGAAACACCTCGTACCAGTCGGGCACCACCTCCGCCAGGGTCTTGGCCAGGTGGTGGCTGGCCAGCAGCAGCGCGCACAGGACCGCCCACTTGATCAGATAGCCCGGCAGGTATTTGCGTTGCTGGCGGTTGAAGCGATAGTTCTGCTCGCGCAGCATGTGGTCGCCCTGCGAGACGTCACGGAACAGCCAGTAGGGAATGAAGTAGAGATACAGCAGGTGGAGCAATCCGGGTTCCGTCGCGTTGGGCATGACAGTCCCTCCCCCTTGTCGAAAAACAGCGGCACGCCGCCTTGAACCCCGGCCTGCATGTCCCTGCGGCCGCCCTCATCCACTATAGACACTGCCAGCGCATGCCATGGGGCGACCCGCATGCAGAATGGCACGGCAAAAAAAAGCAGCCCGGTAGACACCGGACTGCCCAACACTGACGACACTTCCACAGACAAAATCAGGAGCCCCTCCCGGAAGACGGGCGGGCCATGGCAGACTAAGCGGCATCGCAGGCGCAGGAAGGGTGGAGCAATGCGAAACCCCTCATCCACTATCGATGGGTTCCGGCCTGTGTGCCTTCACCCAGCCTGCGAGCACTCGCGATGCCGAAGCGCAGCTGCCTGCTCGAGGGCCTTAGAACGACATCCCTGGCGCGAGCTGGCTCGGCAGCGCCAGTGCCGATGCCTCGACCGAGGCCATCGGGTAGGCGCAGTAGTCGGCGGCGTAGTAGGCGCCCGGGCGATGGTTGCCCGAGTTGCCGACGCCGCCGAACGGTGCGGCGGACGAGGCACCGTTGGTCGGCTTGTTCCAGTTCACCACGCCGGCGCGGATATCCTGGCTGAAGCGTTCCCACAGTGCCGCATCGTCGGCCAGCAGCGCCGCCGACAGGCCGTACTCGGTGTTGTTGGCGATTTCCAGCGCCAGCTCGAAGTCGCGGTAGCGGATGATCTGCGTGAGCGGGCCGAAGTATTCCTCGTCCGGCAGATCGGTCACGGCGGTGACGTCGATAATGCCCGGCGTGACGAAGGCCTTGCCCTCTTCCAGCTGGCGCATGGCGAGAATCGGCTGGGCACCGAGCCCGATCAGGCGTTCTTGCGCCGCAAGCATGCCCTGCGCTGCCTTGAGCGACACCATCGTGCCCATGAACGGCTGCGGCTCGGCGTCGAAGGCGCCGATGGTGAGCTTGCCGGCCACTTCGGCCAAGCGCGCCACGAAGCGGTCGCCGAATTCGCCGACCGGCACCAGCATGCGGCGCGCGCAGGTGCAGCGCTGGCCGGCCGACAGGAAGGCGGACTGGATGGCGTGGTGCACGGCGGCGTCGAGGTCGGCGCACTCGGCCACCAGCAACGGGTTGTTGCCGCCCATCTCCAGCGCCAGCATGAAGCCGGGGCGGCCGGCGAACTGGCGGTGCAGCGCCACCCCGGTGGCGGAACTGCCGGTGAACAACAGGCCGTCGAGGTCGGCGTGCTGCGCCAGCGCGATGCCGGTGTCGCGCTCGCCTTGCAGCAGGTTGATCACGCCGGCCGGCAGGCCGGCCTTCTCCCACAGTTTGACGGTCAGCTCGGCCACCAGCGGGGTCAGCTCGGACGGCTTGAACAGCACGGTGTTGCCGGCGATCAGTGCCGGCACGATGTGGCCGTTGGGTAGGTGGCCGGGGAAGTTGTACGGGCCGTACACCGCCACCACGCCGTGCGGACGATGGCGCAGCACGGAGCTGTCGCCAGCGAGGTCGGCGCGGTGCTCGCCGGTGCGCTCGTTGTAGGAGCGGATCGAGATCTCGATCTTGCCGATCATCGCCGCCACTTCCTGGCGCGATTCCCACAGCGGCTTGCCGGTTTCCAGGCCAATGGTGCGCGCCAGCTCTTCCTTGTGCTCGCCCAGCACTTCGGCAAAACGGCGTACCAGCGCCAGGCGTTCGGTCAGCGCGGTGCGGCGCCAGCCGTGGAAGGCGCGGCGTGCGGCGATGAAGGCGGCGTCGATATCGTCCGTTGCCGCGGCGCGGCCTTCCCATACCGGCAGGCCGGTAGCGGGGTTGAGCGAAACGAAGACCGGGCCGTGGCCGGCGGTCCAGGTACCGTCGATGAACAGTTGGCTCATGTCGTGTCTTTCCATGTGGTGGGCCGGCAGCGGCGTGCTGCCGGCGGCGGTCAGTTTTCAGCTAGCTGCCTTGGCAGCGGGATAGAGCGTCATGGCGCGTACGGTGTCGCCGCTCTTCACGTGCAAGGCCTGGGCGTGCTCGGCACTCAGGGCGATGACGCCGTCCGCAGGGTTGGCCGAAGCCAGGATCACGCGGAAGTCGGCCAGTTCGCCGTTGGCCACCAGGTAGCGCAGGTCGCCGGCGGCGGCATGCTCGGGCACGATCTCGACGTGGCACAGCTGGCTGTCACGCATCACGCGCAGGCTGTCGATGCGCGCTTCCAGCACCGGGCCACCCTCGAAGATGTCGACGTGGTGCTCCAGGCGCAGGCCCTCGGCTTCCAGCAGGCGCCGCGCCGGCTCGGTGTCCTTGTGCACCTTGCCGATGCACGCCTGCGCCTCGGGCGGCAGGAAGTCGATGTATACCGGGTAGCGCGGCATCAGCTCGGCGAGGAAGGATTTCTTCCCCAGCGCCACCAGGTGATCGGCTTCGTGGAAGTCGATGCGGTAGAAGTGCGCACCGAGCGCCTTCCAGAACGGCGATTCGCCGTTCTCGTCGAAGTGGCCGCGCATTTCGGCGCAGATATGTTCGGCGAAGCGCTGTGGGAACTGCGCCAGAAACATGAAGCGCGCCTTGGACAGCAGCGCACCGTTGCCGTTGACGCGGTAGTCCGGGTCGAGGAACAGCGTGCACAGCTCGGAGTAGCCGGTCAGGCCGTGCGACATGTGCAGCTTGTCCATCTTGGTCCACAGACCCAGCTCGCGGCTGGCGTGCACGAAGCTGTCCATGCGATAGGTGTAGAACGGCTGATCGAGGCCGACCGCGACCTCGAGGCCGCATACGCCGACCACCTTGCCGCTGTCACTGTCTTCCAGCACGAACAAATAGCCCTGCTCCGCCAGCGGCGCGGTGCCGTCGACGGTGCGCTGGACGCGCTCCAGGCGCGCCGCTTGCACGGCGTGGTCTGGCTTCAAGGTGGTCATGCCGGGGCCGGCCTTGTGCGCCAGTTCCACCAGGGCGTCGACATCGTCCAGGCGGCACAGTCTCATCACGATCATGGACGGGCTCCTTCAACGTGCAGCGGCACGCAACGCACTTCGTCGCCGTCGGCGATCTCCAGCACGTCGGCCACTTCTTGCGGCAGGACGATTTCGCTCTCCAGCCGTGCCGGCAGTTCGGCCACGGTGCAGCGGAAATCGCCGGTCAGGGTATTGCTCACCAGGTAGGGTACGGTCGGACCACTCACTTCGCCGCGCAGCGCGCTGTGCACCTGGCTGTGGCGCACCGACTGGCACACCTCCAGCGGCGCAGTCAGCACCGGGCCAGCGTCGAACAGGTCGACGAACTTGTCCGGCTCCAGCCCTTCGGCCAGGTGGCAGCGGTAGTTGAGGCGCGCGCCGGCGTGCGGCTCGCCCATCACGCGCTGCGCTTCTTCCGACAGCAGCGGCACGTAGAGCGGATCGACCTGCATCATCTCGGCGATGAAGGTGCGGCTGCGGCCGCCGGAAGCCAGTTCCATCTGGGTGAAGTCGCGGCGGAAGAACTTGTAGCCGACGCCGTCCCAGAACGGCGAGCGACCCTCTTCGTCGGCCACGCCGGGCAGCACCGAGAAGATCTCGCTGCTGAAGCGTTCGCGGTGCTCGGCGACGAACAGCATGCGCGAGCGCGACAACAGCTGCGGCGCCAGCAGCGCGTTGCCGAGCGCGGCCTCGTCGAAATAGAAGCCGGTGAGCCGGGTGCGGCCGGTCAGCTCGTGCGACATCATCAGCGCGTGCACGCGGTGGTTCACCTTGAGCTCGCGCGAGGCGTGCACCAGCACTTCGTTGCGGAAGGCATAGAACGGCTCGGAAAAACCGGCCATCGCCATGATGCCGGCAGTGCCGTAGAGCCGGCCGCTGGCGGAGTCTTCCAGTACGAACAGGTAGCTCTCTTCGCCGGGGCACTCGACCTCGCTGCGCAGCGAATTGAGCGAGTCGTTCACGCGCTGCTGCAGGCGCGAGCGGTCGGGCGGCAGCGAGTGCAGCACCGGTCCGCCCGATCGCGCCATGCGCTCGATCTGGTCCAGATCGGAAAGCTTGCTCGGTCGAACAAACAGCATGTCGGTTCCTTCCAATAATTTCATTTCGTAGGATGGGTGGAGGCGCCGCCTGGGCGCCGCACCCCATCAGAAAGCACGATGGGGTGCGCTGTGCTCCACCCATCCTACGTTGGGCGCCGATATCAGGCCGGCTGCGCCTCTTTGGCCGCTTTAGCCTTCTCCAGCAGTTCGGCGGTGACGGCTTCCAGGCGCTTGAGGCCTTCCTGCAGGTCGGTTTCCGGGATTACCAGCGACGGCGCCAGGCGCACGATGTTGGTGCCGGCCACCAGCACCACCAGGCCGTGGCGGGCCCCGGCGTTGACGAAGTCCTTGGCCTTGCCCTGCAACTCGCCCTGCAGCTCGGCGCCCATCAGCAGGCCCATGCCGCGCACATCCTTGAACACGCCGTATTTGGCGTTGATGCGTTCCAGGCCTTCCTTCAGCCACTGGTGACGCTTGTGCACGCCCTGCAGCACCTCGGGGGTGTTGATGATTTCGATCACCTTGTCGGCCACGGTGCAAGCCAGCGGGTTGCCGCCGTAGGTGGAGCCGTGGGTGCCGACCACGAAGGAGGCGGCAATCTTGCTGGTGGTCAGCATGGCGCCGATCGGCATGCCGTTGCCCAGCGCCTTGGCGCTGGTGAGGATGTCCGGAGTCACGCCGTAGTGCATGTAGGCGAACAGCGAACCGGAGCGGCCGACGCCGATCTGCACTTCGTCGAAGATCAACAGCGCGTTGTGCTTGTCGCACAGCTCGCGCAGCTTCTTCAGGTATTCCGGGGTGGCCGGCAGCACACCGCCCTCGCCTTGCACCGGCTCGACGATCACGGCGCAGGTGCCGTCGTTGATCGCGGCTTCGGCGGCGGCCAGGTTGTTGAATTCGATGTGGTTCAGGTTGCCCGGCAGCGGGGCGAAGCCCTCGGTGTACTTGGGCTGGCCGCCGACCGACACGGTGAACAGGGTGCGGCCGTGGAAGGCCTGCTTGCACGACACGATGCCGGTCTTGTCGCCGCCGAAGTGGTCGAAGGCGTAACGGCGCGCCAGTTTCAGCGCGGCCTCGTTGGCTTCGGCGCCGGAGTTGCTGAAGAACACCTTCTCGGCAAAGGTGGATTCGGTCAGGCGGCGTGCCAGGCGCAGTGCCGGCTCGTTGGTGAAGGTATTGGAGAGGTGCCACAGACGGTCGACCTGCTCGTGCAGCACGGCAGTGAGTTCCGGGTGCAGGTGGCCGAGGCTGGTCACGGCGATGCCGCTGGCAAAGTCGATGTATTCGTTACCGCCCTGATCCCACAGGCGCGATCCCTTGCCGGATACCGGGATGAAGGCGGCCGGGGCGTAGTTGGGAACCATGACTTCATCGAAGGTGTGGCGGTTGACTTGAGCGGTCATTCTGTTCTCCTTGGCAGGCGTTGAGATGGGATTCATTCTAATGACGCTTTTTTTATTTACCTTCCAGAAAAACGACAGGTCCATTCCGGTTTCCACCAGCCCAGGCCACCGTACCCGGGCGGCTCACTCGGCGTCGGCCGGTTTTGTCTCGTTGGCGAAACGCTCTTCGCGCGGGGCGATGCCGAAATGCGAGCGATACACGGTGGAAAAATGCGGACCGGACGAAAAACCGCACAACAGGCCGATTTGCACCACCGACTTGCCGGTGTTGCGCAGCATGGCGCGCGCGCGCTCCAGGCGCAGTTGCAGGTAATAGCGCGACGGCGGCACGTCGAGGTGCTGCTTGAACATCCGTTCGAGCTGGCGGCGCGATTGCCCGGTGAACTGGGCGATCTCGTCGGTGGTGAGCGGCTCTTCAATATTGGCTTCCATCAGCATTACCGCCTCGGTGAGCTTGGGCTGGCGCTCGCCGACCCGCGCCAGCAGCGGCACGCGCTGCTTCTCCTCGCTGCCGCGCACCCGTTCGGCGCACAGCGCCGCGGCGACGGATTCCACCAGTTCGGCTCCGTGATCGCGCCCGATCAGCGCCAGGGCGCCATCCAGCACAGCCAGCGCCCCGCCGCAGCTGAAGCGGTCGCGATCGAGTTCGAACACGCGCTGGCTCGCCACCACATTGGGGAAACGATCGGCGAAGCGTGGGTAGTCCTGCCAGTGGATGGCGGCGCGGTATCCATCCAGCACGCCGGCGCGGGCCAGCCACCAGGCGCCGGCGTGCACGCCGCCCAGTAGCGTCACGCGCGGGGCCAGACGCACCAGTTCGCTGGTAAAGAGGCCCGAGTCGGCGAACGAGGCGACGCCCTCGCTCAGCACGAACAACTGCTCGAACGATGTCGCCTCGCGCAGCGCGCCCGACACCGGGAAAGCCATGCCGCCCGAGAGCGGCAAGGGCTCGCCGTCCCAGGTGTAGAAACTGAGCTGGTAGAGCTTCTTGCCCGACAGGCGGTTGGCCTGGGCAAACGGCTCGGTCAGGCAGCCGATGCCGAACATCGAACAGGGCGGCAGCAGCAGCACCGCCAGCTGGCGTGGCGTATCCATCAGCAGGCTTGCCGGAACAGGGACGGTACGGTCACTTCAGGCTGCCGGCGAGGAACTGCTGGAGGCGCTCGCTCTTGGGCTGGTTGAGCACCTCGCGCGGGTGCCCTTCCTCCTCCACCCGGCCCTGGTGCAGGAACATCACGTGGTTGGATACCTCGCGCGCGAAGCCCATCTCGTGCGTCACCACCAGCATGGTGCGGCCTTCTTCGGCCAACGTCTGCATCACCTTCAGTACCTCGCCCACCAGTTCCGGGTCGAGCGCCGAGGTCGGCTCGTCGAACAGCATCACCTCCGGCTCCATCGCCAGCGCGCGCGCGATCGCCACGCGCTGCTGCTGCCCGCCCGACATGTGCGACGGGTACTTGCCCTCGACGCTCTCGGGCAGCCCGACCTTGGCCAGGTACTTGCGGGCGCGCGCCTCGGCCTCGGCGCGGCTCACCCCGAGCACGTGCATCGGCGCCTCGATGATGTTCTCCAGCACCGTCATGTGGCCCCACAGGTTGAAGTGCTGGAACACCATGGCGAGCTTGGTGCGCATCTGTTGC
>NZ_FXAG01000027.1 GCF_900177275.1 Pseudogulbenkiania subflava DSM 22618 | reverse complement strand
GGTCAGTTTGTACATTTCAATCTCTCCCAATACGGCGAATCAATGCGCCTGCGGCTTGAGGAAGGCGAGCCAGCGCTGCTCGCCGCGGCGGAACAGCCAGACCAGCGCGAACACGATCACGGCGTACAGCGCGCCGGCGATGCCGAAGGCCTCGAACGAGGCGTAGGTGGCGGAGTTGACGTCGCGCGCCACTTTGAGGATGTCCGGCACCGTGGCGGTGAACGCCAGCGTGGTGGAATGCAGCATCAGGATCACCTCGTTGCTGTAGTACGGCAGCGCGCGGCGCAGCGCCGAGGGCAGGATGACGCGGCGGTACAGCGTGAAGCTCGACATGCCGTAGGCGCGCGCCGCCTCGATCTCGCCGTACGGCGTGGCGCGGATCGCGCCGGCGAAGATTTCCACGGTGTAGGCGCAGGTGTTGAGCGCGAACGCCAGCAGCGTGCAGTTGATGCCTTCGCGGAAGAAGGCGTCCAGCAGCGGCTGGGCGCGCACCGACTCGATGCTGTAGATGCCGGTGTAGAACACCAGGAGCTGGATGTAGAGCGGCGTGCCGCGGAACACGTAGGTGTAGAACCACACCGGGCCGCGGATCAGCGGGTTGGGCGACACGCGCGCCACCGCCAGCGGCACCGCCAGCACGAAGCCGATGCCGATCGAGGCCACCAGCAGCCACAGGGTCATGGCGACGCCGGACAGGTGGTAGCCGTCGCTCCACAGATAGGCTTGCCAGTATTGCTGCAGGATCTCGTTCATAGCGCGGCCTTTCTGACGCCGACCGAGTAGCGGCGCTCCAGCCAGAGCAGGGCGCCGTTCGATACCGTGGTGATGGCGAGGTAGATCAGCCCGCCTACGATGCTGAAGTAGAACAGTTTCATCGAGCTCTTGCCGGCGTCCTGGGTCGCCTTGACGATGTCGGCCAGTCCGATGATGGACACCAGGGCGGTGGCCTTGATCATCACCTGCCAGTTGTTGCCGATGCCCGGCAGCGCGAAGCGCATCATCTGCGGGAACAGCACGCGGCGGAACACCTGCCACGGCTTCATGCCGTAGGCGGAGGCGGCCTCGAGCTGGCCGCGCGGCACGGCCTGGAAGGCGCCACGGAAGGTCTCGGTGAAATAGGCGCCGTAGATGAAGCCCAGCGTCACCACCCCGGCGAGGAAGGGATCGATGTCGATCTGCTCGACGCCGGCCCACTCGGTGGCCTGGTTGAGCAGCATCTGCAGGCTGTAGAACAGCAGCAGCATGATGACCAGGTCGGGCACGCTGCGGATCAGCGTGGTGTAGCCGGTGGCAAGGCCGCGCAACAGGCGGCTGCCGGACAACTTGGAACTGGCGCCGATGAGTCCGATCAGCACCGACGCCAGCATCGACAACAGCGCCAGCTTGATCGTCATCCAGGTGCCGCTCGCAATCAGCGGGCCAAAGCCTTGCAGCAGCATAGCTTACTCCTTAACTTGGGTTACCGATGGCGCGGCCGCAGCCGCCCATCCGCCGTGGTTTTCGTCACGCCGCAATGGCACGACCCCGGGCACGGGCGCGATGGCGCCCCTGCCCGGGTCGATCGGCCCCGCCCGTGTGGAGCGGGGCCGCACCGGCAGCCGCTTGGAACCGCTCAGTGATAGATGTCGAAGGAGAAGTACTTCTTGGCCAGGCGCTGGTAGGTGCCGTCCTGGTGGATCGCGGCAAGTGCCTGGTTGATCTGCTGGCGCAGGTCGGCATCGTCCTTGCGCATGCCGATCGCGGTGCCGGTGCCGAGGATCTTGGCGTCGTTCACTTCCGGCCCGGCGAAGGCGAAGCCGTTGCCGCGCGCGGTTCTCAGGAAGCCGACGTCGGCCTGCACCGCGTCCTGCAGCGAAGCGTCGAGGCGGCCCGACACCAGGTCGGACAGCACCAGGTCCTGGTTCTGGTACGGCACCACGTTCACGCCCTTGGGCTCCCAGTGCGCCTTGGCGTAGGCTTCCTGGGTCGAGCCCTGCTCGACGCCGATGCGCTTGCCGCGCAGCGATTCCGGGGTCGGCTGCAGCGGCGCGCCCTTCTTGGCGATCATGCGCACCGGCGAGTTGTACATCTTGTCGGAGAAGGCGATCTGCTCGGCGCGTTTCTCAGTCACCGACAGCGCCGACAGGATGCCGTCGAACTTCTTGGCCTTGAGCGCCGGGATCATGCCGTCGAAGTCGTTCTCGACCCACACGCATTTGGCTTTCAGTTTCTCGCAGATGGCGTTGCCCAGGTCGACGTCGAAGCCGACCAGCTTGCCGTCGGCGGCCTTCGATTCGAACGGGGCGTAACTGGCGTCGACGCCGAAGCGGATGACCTTCCAGTCCTTGGCGAACACGCCGCTGGAGGCCAGGGCGAGGCAAACGGCGAGGGTGAGTTTCTTCATGGGCTATGTCTCCGTAGACAGCTGAGTGCAATGGGCTCAGGCGGGCGGCCTGGGCCGGGATAAGGCCATCCGGCGCGTGCCGCGCGGCGGGCCATCATGCCGCCACTCTTGCGTTGGATCGGTCAGATGTATAGACAAATCTAAGAGCGAAGCGGGCGCGGTGCAATCGCTTTTTTACGGCGGCAACGCTCAAGGCGGGGGCGAAATGCGCACTGATTACCGTTGGCGCCAGCCTGAAGATGAGCGAAAAATTCATACGGCATCGCTGTTAATTGCTGTATTTCTTTTGTGTATCAGCTATTTAGTTTATTTTTCGCCATGGTTCGGCGTGGGTGACTCCGCTGTGCCTGTCGCGGCGGTGAAAATCACGCGTCCATTTGTGGCTTATCTACGACAGAGCGGCCGGGTGCCAGCGCCAGGGTAGCTAAATATTGTATAGACATAGTTTTGATCGCCACCGCCAGGTCCACGGCGCTTGGGAAGAGCGGCATGGGGCGCTGCCGCCAGCGGGGTCCGTCGACCTTATGGAACTTGACATGAGGCACTGCTGTGGTTGAATGTATATACAACTATCGGAGCCTTTCACCATGACCCGCACCCCTCTGTACGGTGACAGCCTGTGGATCAACGTCCGCCTGGCCACCCTCGACCCGCAACACGCGGCGCCCTATGGCGCGCTGGAGGCGCACGCCCTGTTGGTGCGCGACGGCCGCATCGCCGCCATCGTGCCGCAGGCCGGGATCGACCTGGCTGCCTTTGCCGGCGAGGTGATCGACGGCGCGGGGCGCTGGCTGACGCCGGGGTTGATCGACTGCCACACCCACCTGGTGTACGGCGGCAACCGCGCCGCCGAGTGGGAAAAGCGCCTCACCGGCGTGCCCTACCAGCAGATCGCCGCCGAGGGCGGCGGCATCGTCTCCACGGTGCGCGCCACGCGCGCGCTGGACGAGGAGGCGCTGGCGGATTTGAGCCTGCCGCGCCTGAAGGCGCTGATGCGGGAGGGGGTGACCACGGTCGAGATCAAGTCGGGTTACGGCCTGACGCTGGAGGACGAGCTGAAGCAGCTCGGGGCGGCGCGCCGGTTGGCGGCGGGGCTGCCGGTCGAGGTGGCGCCGACCCTGCTGGCGGCGCACGCCGTGCCGCCGGAGTTCGCCGGCGACGCCGACGGCTATATCGAGCACGTGGTGAACGTGATCCTGCCGGCGGCGGCACGGCAAGGGTTGGCCGAAGCGGTCGACGTGTTCTGCGAGGGCGTCGGCTTCAGCCCGGCGCAGGCCCGGCGCGTGTTCGACGCCGCGCGGCAGCACGGCCTCAAGGTGAAGGGCCACGTCGAGCAGCTCTCCAACCTGCACGGCGCGGCGCTGGTGGCGGAATACCACGGGCTGTCCGCCGACCACATCGAATACCTCGACGATGCCGGGGTGGACGCGCTCAAGGCCGCCGGCACCGTGGCGGTGCTGCTGCCGGGTGCTTACTACTTCCTGCGCGAGACGCAGCAGCCGCCGGTGGCCAGGCTGCGCGCCGCCGGCGTGCCGATGGCGGTGTCCACCGACCTCAACCCCGGCACCAGCCCGTTCGCCTCGCTGCGGCTGGCGCTGAACCAGGCCTGCGTGCTGTTCGGCCTGACCCCGGAAGAGGCGCTCGCCGGCGCCACCCGCCACGCCGCGCAGGCGCTGGGGCGGGGCGCGACGCACGGCAGGTTGGCCGAAGGCTGCGTCGCCGACCTGCTGCTGTGGGACATCGAACACCCGGCCGAGATCGTCTACGGCCTCGGCACCAACCCGCTGCAACTGCGCGTGTTCCGCGGCGTGATCCAGCACGAGTCGAACGAGTAGGGCGGAAGCCCCTTCGGGGCGTTCCGCCATGGCTTGCCGAGGCGCCGATCAGCCGAGATGGCGTGTGCGGCGGAACGCCCCGTAGGGGCTTCCGCCCTACCGGGGCAGGCCCCCGGCGGCCACCGTCGCCACGCCGCGCAGTGCGCTACCCCCTCACCCAATCGTCCCCATCCCCGGCCTTGCCATCCCTTCCAGTTTCCGTGCCGCCTTTCACTCCTCTCTACGCAGCTGAACCGCGACCCAACCACATGTTTCCCGCCTCGTGAGGCGTCGCTGTTGTCCCTTTTCCCGCCTCGATACGCCGTGCCGGCGCCTTGCCACGACACACCGTAACCCGCGCCACGCCTGGCTTGGCGGCAGATGGCGACGAGGGCTGTCGGGTTCCGGCAACATTTTTCGCCGAAATCGCGATTTTCCACTTGTATAGACAATATGATCTCGCTACACTGGGTTCACTTGTATAGACATTTGCCGATCGCAGGATCGGCCTGGCGCAGCGAAAGACTGCTCCAGCGGAAGCCGGAACCGGCTCCACCTGCGATGGGCACCGACCCGTTTCATACCGCGCCTGCCTCAGGGCGTGTTTACAGTCGTTTTATCGCTGCGGCCGAACGTTGCCGGATGCAGCGCAAAGCGCGAGTTCCGCCGCAGTGTCATTCACTGCCAGGGACGAGCAATGCCGCGATGCGCCGGCAACGTCCGGCCCCGCAGGGCTGGCTCGACAAAAGGCCATCTGCGGCGTTGTCAGGTTGGGCCTTGGAACCACCAAGGCCTGCACCTTCCGCCTGGCATCTGACCCTTTGTCGAGTCAGCGCAGCGGATAAAACGACTGTAAACACGCCCTAACAGGCCACTAGGAGGAGTCCCCACCATGACTGACCCGCGCTTTGATGCTTCCCGTGTCATCCACGCCCCCCGCGGCAGCGAAAAGACCTGCAAGAGCTGGCTCACCGAAGCCGCCTACCGCATGATCCAGAACAACCTCGACCCGGAAGTGGCCGAGCATCCGCAAAGCCTGGTGGTGTACGGTGGTATCGGTCGTGCGGCGCGCAACTGGGAGTGCTACGACAAGATTCTGGAAGTGCTGCAGCGTCTGGAAGACGACGAAACCCTGCTGGTGCAGTCCGGCAAGCCGGTGGGCGTGTTCAAGACCCACGCCGACGCCCCGCGCGTGCTGATCGCCAACTCCAACCTGGTGCCGCACTGGGCCAACTGGGACCACTTCAACGAGCTGGATAAGAAGGGCCTGATGATGTACGGTCAGATGACCGCCGGCTCGTGGATCTACATCGGCTCGCAGGGCATCGTGCAGGGCACCTATGAGACCTTCTTCTCGGTGGCCAAGCAGCACTTCGACAACAACCCGAAAGGCCGCTGGATTCTGACCGGCGGTCTCGGTGGCATGGGTGGCGCGCAGCCGCTGGCCTCCACCATGGCCGGCTTCAGCATGATCGCCGTCGAATGCGACGAAACCCGCATCGACTTCCGCCTCAAGACCCGCTACGTTGACCGCAAGGCCACCACGCTGGACGAGGCGCTGGCCATCGTTGAAGACGCCAAACAGTCCGGCAAGGCCGTGTCCGTGGGCCTGCTGGGCAACGCCGCCGACGTGTTCGCCGAGCTCGTCGCCCGTGGCATCACCCCGGACGTGGTGACTGACCAGACTTCCGCCCACGACCCGGTCAACGGCTACCTGCCGCAAGGCTGGACCATGGAGCAGTGGCGTGCCGCGCGTCAGAACGACCCGCAATCGATCGTGCTGCCGGCCAAGCAGACCATGGCCAAGCAGGTGCAGGCGATGCTGACGCTGCAAAGCCGCGGTGCCGCCACGCTGGACTACGGCAACAACATCCGCCAGATGGCGCTGGAAATGGGCGTCGAGAACGCCTTCGACTTCCCGGGCTTCGTGCCGGCCTACGTCCGTCCGCTGTTCTGCGAGGGCACCGGCCCGTTCCGTTGGGTGGCGCTGTCCGGCGATCCGGAAGACATCTACAAGACCGACCAGAAGGTCAAGGAACTGATCCCGGACGATCCGCACCTGCACAACTGGCTCGACATGGCGCGTGAGCGCATCAGCTTCCAGGGTCTGCCGGCGCGTATCTGCTGGGTTGGCCTGAAGGACCGCGCCCGCCTCGGCCTCGCCTTCAACGAAATGGTGAAGAACGGCGAGCTCAAGGCCCCGATCGTGATCGGCCGCGACCACCTCGATTCCGGCTCGGTAGCTTCGCCGAACCGTGAAACCGAAAGCATGCTGGACGGGTCTGATGCAGTATCCGACTGGCCGCTGCTCAACGCCCTCCTGAACACCGCCGGCGGCGCCACCTGGGTATCGCTGCACCACGGCGGCGGCGTGGGCATGGGCTTCAGCCAGCACTCCGGTGTGGTGATCGTGTGCGACGGCACCGACGAAGCCGCCAAGCGCGTCGGCCGCGTGCTGCGCAACGACCCGGGTACTGGTGTAATGCGCCACGCCGACGCCGGCTACGACATCGCCAAGAACTGCGCCAAGGCGCAGGGCCTCGATCTGCCGATGCTGAAGTAAATGTGTAGGGCGGATGCCCTGACCGAGCGAGGCAAGCGAAGCGTCGCGAGGGAGTGAGGGGCGATCCGCCATCCGTGGCCTACGGCCAACGTCGGCCGCCCTACCAGACTGCGTGGCGGAACGCCCCAACGGGGCTTCCGCCCTACGGACTACCAAGGAAATACCCATGACCACCATTACCATCACCCCGGGCAAGCTGACGCTGGCCCAACTGCGCCTGATCGCCCGCGACGCCTCCGTGCAGCTGGCGCTGGACCCGGCCGCCCACGCTGCCATCGACGCCTCCGCCGCCACCGTGGCGCGCGTGCTGGCCGAGAACCGCACCGTGTACGGCATCAACACCGGTTTCGGCTTGCTGGCCAACACCAAGATCGCCCCGGAAGAGCTGGAACTGCTGCAGCGCTCCATCGTGCTGTCGCACGCCGCCGGCATCGGCGAGCCGATGAAGGACAGCACCGTGCGCCTGGTGATGGCGCTCAAGATCAACTCGCTGGCGCGCGGCTTCTCCGGCATCCGCCGCTTGGTGCTGGAAGCGATGATCACCCTGTTCAACAAGGGCATCTACCCGGTGATCCCGCAGAAGGGCTCGGTCGGCGCTTCCGGCGACCTGGCTCCGCTGTCGCACATGAGCGCCGTGCTGATCGGTGAAGGCGAAGCCTTTGTCGACGGCAAGCGCGTGCACGGTCGCGAAGCCATGCATGCCGCCGGCCTCGAGCCGATCACCCTGGCCCCGAAAGAAGGCCTGGCCCTCCTGAACGGCACCCAGGCATCGACTGCCTTCGCGCTGGAAGGCATGTTCGCCGCCGAAGACCTGTACGTCGCCGCCTCCGTGGCCGGTGCCATGTCGGTGGAAGCCGCTCAGGGCAGCCGCCGTCCGTTCGACGACCGTATCCACCAGGTGCGCGGCCACAAGGGCCAGATCGACGCCGCCGCACAATACCGCGCGCTGCTGGGTGACAGCTCCGACATCTCCCACTCGCACGAGAACTGCGGCAAGGTGCAGGACCCGTACTCCCTGCGCTGCCAGCCGCAAGTGATGGGCGCCTGCCTGACCCAGATCCGCCAGGCCTCCGAAGTGCTGCTGACCGAAGCCAACGCCGTCTCCGACAACCCGCTGGTGTTCGCCGACGACAACGACATCATCTCCGGCGGCAACTTCCACGCCGAGCCGGTGGCCTTCGCCGCCGACAACCTGGCGCTGGCCATCGCCGAGATCGGCTCGCTGTCCGAACGCCGCATGGCACTGCTGATCGACAGCAACCTGTCCAAGCTGCCGCCGTTCCTCGTCAACAACGGCGGGGTGAACTCCGGCTTCATGATCGCCCAGGTGACTTCCGCCGCGCTGGCCAGCGAAAACAAGTCGCTGGCCCACCCGGCCTCGGTCGACAGCCTGCCGACCTCGGCCAACCAGGAAGACCACGTTTCGATGGCCACCTTCGCCGGCCGCCGCCTGCGTGACATGGCCGACAACACCGCCGGTATCCTGGCCGTGGAACTGCTGGCTGCCTGCCAGGGCGTGGACTTCCGCGCGCCGAACAAGGCCGCGGAGCAGCTGGAATCCGCCAAGGCCCTGCTGCGCGCCGAAGTGCCGTTCTACGACAAGGACCGCTACTTCGCGCCGGACATCCAGAAGGCCGCCGCGCTGATCCAGCGTGCCGACTACAACCGCTTCGCCATCGACGGGCTGCTGCCGTCGCTGTAAGTCGTCTTTGATCTCATTCCTGTCTGGACCGTCTGGTTCGTTACATGGCCCCGCAAGGGGCCATTTTTTTGTTGGGGCGCCGATTCAGGCACCCAGCAGGTCCAGGCTGCCATTAAGCCAGCCGTAAAATCGGAAGGAATAATGACCGTCGAACAAGCCAAAAAGCCCTTCAAAATCGTTCTGCCGCGCGTACCTGACTTGCCGTAAGCCGCGACCGGGTCCTGATGGAATTGAATGGCTTATTGCTCCTGCCGCGGTCAACGGATTGGTTTCCATCGCGCTGGGAGTAAAAGCATCGATGTTTCGAGAATGCGGAAAGCCGGACGGCGATGATCTATCCGGATTAATTGGCGCGTCGAATCAATCCGCACCCGCAAGCCTCGTTCAGGCGGCGGGGTGCAGCCGTGTTCAATTTCACGCGGGGATTTCAGCGCTTGCCCATGGATTTGGCGAGTGGTGTGACATCAATCAGACGGTTATCAGCAGTCCGGCCGCGCTGGCCGTGCCAGGCAATACGCCGGCAATACCTGTCATAGCTCATCGTTGCGCCCGCGCCAGCGCATGGAGCGCACCGCAACAGGCTAAATCAGAACACAAGCCCTTTACCATGCACGCACCGAGTGAATCGCCGGCAGGAAAAAAACCAATCGTTTGGAAGCCGCACTGGATTACCTGAATTACCCCAATTCATCGAGAAAATACACCGTCGGGACGTCATTGAAGAAACCCCCTGTCGCCATATTGCATTTCCTTCAAACCTGATTTCGCCAGGCATCGCCATCGTTGCAGAATAATGATGAAAAAATGCACGGCATTTCTATCAGCGGCGACGGTGCTTGCCGGATTGGCGAAGGCCATCTTAAAATCATTTGTGATTTTTGCTTCCCGAATCCATTTCCAAAAGCCCTCCCGATCCCACCAAACCACCGCATGAAAAGCGCCGACCAGCATCATCGCAATGGATCCCTTCGCGACTCCCGCGCCACCATCATGGACGTGGCGCGCGACGCCGGGGTCTCCAAGACCAGCGTGTCGCGCTATCTGTCCGGCGAGTTCAAGGTGCTGTCGGACGACATCCGCCAGCGCATCGAGGCCTCGATCGCGCGCCTCGGTTACCGCCCGAGCCAGATGGCGCGCGGGCTCAAGGGCGGCCGCACGCGCCTGATCGGCCTGGTGGTGGCCGACGTGATGAACCCCTACTCGGTGGCCATCCTGCACGGCGCGGAAGCGGTGTGCCAGCAGCATGGCTACACGCTGATGCTGTGCAACACCGGCAACGACGAAGCGCGCGAGAAGCAGGCGCTCTCCATGCTGCGTTCGTACGACGTCGAAGGGCTGATCGTGCACTCGCAGGGGCGCCCGAGCCGCTTCATGTACGACCTGCTGGAATCGAACCTGCCGGTGGTGCTGGTGGACCGGCGCGTGTCCGGCATCGAGGTGGACCTGGTCGGCCTCAACAACCGCCAGGCCTGCCGCGCCGCCACCTTGCATCTGATCGAGCGCGGCTTTGCTGACATCCTGTACGTGACGCAGCCGATCCGCGCGGTCAGCTCGCGCGAGGAACGCCATACCGCCTTTCTGGAAACGCTGGCAGCGCGGCCGGACTGCCGCGGCGAAACGCTCGAATTGGCCGCATTGGACGACGAAGCGGCGCTCGACCATGCGCTTGCCGCCTTCATGTCGCGCGCGGGCTCCCAGCGCAAGGCCCTGCTGGCTGCCAGCGGCGTCGTCACGCTGCAACTGGTGCTGGCACTGCGCCGGCTCGGCCTCACGGTGCCGCAGCAGGTCGGCCTGCTCGGTTTTGATGAGCTCTCATGGTCCAAGCTGGTCGAGCCCGGCATCAGCACGCTGGCGCAACCGACCGACGAGATCGGGTTTCAGGCCGCCACGCGCCTGCTCCAACGCATCGCCACGCCCGACCACGACCACCACGAGCTGCTGCTGCCCGGCACGCTGATCGTGCGCGGCTCCACCAGCGCCTGAACCCGGCGCACTTTCCGTCTCGCCCCTCCTGTCCCCATCGATGACCCCGCCCCCCGTCGCGGCCGCCTCCTGGTGTTATGGAACCGAGTCCATTTATCCGTGATGATGGCGTGTATCACGCGCAACACAATTTGTCCTGCATTGGCCTTCTCGCTAATTTTCTTGTTGCATGACGCAGCGCCGGTGCTATATTCGCCGCAACAAACTTACAAAAACGATGGCTCGCCCCCGGCGCGCCATGTTTTTTCGCTGTTTATGGAACCGGTTCCATAAATCGGTCCGAGACGGTCGAATGCGCAAGAGGAAAACCCATATGCACGCAGTCAACGTGGTGACGTCCGCCTACGGCGCAAGCCTGGTGCAGACGCACGGCCAACAGCATTTCATCGCGCTCGCCGCTGCGGCCGGCGCCGCCGGCATCGAGATTCGGCGCGAGCTCTTTCCCACGACCCCGCCGGAACTCGGCCCGCTCGCCGACGCGCTGACCGCCTCGCCGCTGAACGTGGTCTACTCGGCACCGCTGGAGCTGTTCGGCACGGACGGCCAGCTCGATCTGGCCAGCCTGGAGCTGGCCCTCGCCGAAGCCGCCGAACTCGGCGCCAGCACGCTCAAGCTGCCGCTCGGCCACTACGGCGCCGTCTCCGATCTCGCCCCGCTCGCGCAGCGCCTGGCGGACAGCCCGATCCGCCTGTTGGTGGAAAACGACCAGACCCCCCACGGCGGCACGCTGGCGCCGCTCGTGGCCTTCTTTACCGCCTGCCGCGCCGAGGACGTGCCGGTCGGCATGACCTTCGATATCGGCAACTGGCACTGGACCGGCACCGACCCGCTGGCGGCGGCCGTGGCGCTCGCCCCTTACGTCGACTATCTCCACGGCAAGGGCGTCGAAGCGCGCGGCGGCAAGCTGCACGCGGTGCCGCTCTCCGAGAGCGATGTCGGCTGGCGCCGACTGTTTGCTCACTTTCGCGCCGACATCCCGCGTGCGATCGAATTCCCGCTGATCGGCGACGACCTGGCCGCGCTCACCGTGCGCTATGTCGCGCTGCTCGCTGAGCCTCTCGCGCCAAACACGGTCGAAGCGCTCGACGTGGTCACTTTCGGCGAGGCGATGGCGATGTTCGTGGCGGACGAGCCGGGTGATCTTGCCGCGGCGACGTACTTCAGCCGCCGCCTGGCCGGCGCGGAGACCAACTTCTGCGTCGGCATGGCGCGCCTCGGCTACCGTGTGGGCTGGGTGAGCCGGCTCGGCCAGGATGCGTTCGGCCGCTTCGTGCGCGCCACGCTGGCCACGGAGGGCATCGACTGCTGCGGCGTCGCCACCGACCCGCGCTACCCGACCGGCTTTCAGCTCAAGTCACGCGCCGTCGACGGTTCCGACCCGATCGTCGAATATTTCCGCAAGGGCTCGGCCGCCAGCCAGCTATCGCGCGCCGACTTCGACCCGACCTATTTCGCTGCCGCGCGCCATTTCCATTGCACCGGCGTGGCACCGGCGCTATCCGACGGCACCTGGCAATTCGCCCAGCACGCGCTCGACTTCATGCGTAGCGCCGGCAAAACCATCTCGTTCGACCCCAACCTGCGCCCGAGCCTGTGGCCATCCGAGGCCGAGATGATCCGCCGCATCAACGCGCTGGCGGCCAAGGCCGACTGGGTGCTGCCCGGTATTGCCGAAGGACGCCTGCTCACCGGCTGTCGCACCCCGGAGGACATCGCCGCCTTCTACCTCGCACAAGGCGCGCGCCTGGTGGTGATCAAGCTCGGTGCTGAGGGCGCCTACTACCGCAGCGCCACCGAGCAGGGCTACGTCGCCGCGGTCTTGGTGGACGAGGTGGTCGATACGGTCGGCGCCGGCGACGGTTTTGCCGCCGGCGTGGTGAGTGCGCTGCTCGAAGGCCTGCCGCTCGCTGCCGCGGTGGCGCGCGGCAATCGGGTCGGCGCCTTCGCGATCCAATCGGTCGGCGACATGGAGGGGCTGCCCACGCGTGCCCAGCTCGAGGCGGCCAGCCCCGCCTGACCCAGACCAGATTCCAACACACAAGAAAAACGGCCCGAGCCGTCATGTAGTACTACATAAATCATACAAAGGAGACAAAAATGGAGTCGCGTACCGCCACCAGCCGCCGCTGGTTATTCGTCCTGCCCATGGTGTTCATCACCTACAGCCTGGCCTACCTCGACCGTGCCAACTACGGCTTCGCCGCCGCCGCGCACATGTCGACCGACCTCAGCATCAGCAAGAGCATGGCCTCGCTGATCGGAGCGCTGTTCTTCCTCGGCTACTTTTTCTTCCAGATTCCGGCGGCGTATTACGCGCAGCAGCGCAACGTCAAGAAACTGATCTTCTGGAGCCTGATCCTGTGGGGCGGCTGTGCCACGCTCACTGGTATGGTGCACAACGCCTACTGGCTGCTGGCGATCCGCTTCCTGCTCGGCGCGGTCGAGGCCGCGGTGATGCCGGCCATGCTGATTTACCTCAGCAACTGGTTCACCCGCGGCGAGCGCTCGCGCGCCAACACGGTGCTGATCCTCGGCAACCCGGTCACCGTGCTGTGGATGTCGATCCTGTCCGGCTACCTGGTGCACGCGTTCGGCTGGCGCCTGATGTTCATCATCGAGGGGCTGCCGGCAGTGCTCTGGGCCGTGGTCTGGGCGCTGACGACCAAGGAGCGTCCGGCCGATGCCGACTGGCTCGACGAGCAGGAAAAAACCGAGCTCGCCGCTGCGCTGGCGCAGGAACAGGCCGGGCTCAAGGCGGTGAAGAACTACCGCGAGGCGTTCCGCCAGCCCAAGGTGATCCTGCTGTGCCTGCAGTACTTCTGCTGGAGCATCGGGGTGTACGGCTTCGTGCTGTGGCTGCCGTCGATCCTGCGCGAAGCGTCCAAGCTCGACATGGTGGCCACCGGCTGGCTGTCCGCGCTGCCGTATCTTGCCGCCGTGCTGGCCATGCTGACGGTCTCCCACTTCTCCGACAAACTGCGCAACCGCAAGCTGTTCGTGTGGCCGCCGCTGCTGATCGGCGCGCTCGCCTTCCTCGGTTCCTTTCTCGTCGGCGGCACACACTTCTGGCTCGCCTATGGCCTGTTGGTGATCGCCGGCGCCGCGATGTACGCCCCGTACGGGCCGTTCTTCGCCATCGTGCCGGAAATGCTACCGAAGAACGTGGCCGGCGGCGCCATGGCGCTGATCAACAGCACCGGCGCGCTCGGCGGCTTCCTCGGCTCCTACCTGGTGGGCTACTTCAACAGCGCCACCGGCAGCCCGGACGCCTCCTACATCTTCATGGCGGGTTCGCTGTTCGTGTCCGCGCTGGTCACCCTGCTGGTGCGCCCCGAGCCGCAGCCGGACATCGTAGTGACCGCCCGCCATGCCAACACCTGAGATGGAATCCTTGCCATGAAAAAACGCGTAGTCGCCTACAAGAAATTGCCGCCGGCCCTGCTGGCGCGGCTGACCGAACGGTTCGAGGTGTCCGCCTTCGACGGCGTGAACGATGCCAACCGCGCCGCGTTCGCCGAGGCGGTCGCCAGTGCGCACGGGCTGATCGGCGCCAGCGTCAGGATGGATGCGGCCCTGCTCGACCCGGCGCGCGAGCTCGAGATCATCTCGACCATTTCGGTCGGCTATGACACCTTCGACGTCGACTACCTGACCCGGCGCGGCATCCTGCTCGCCCACACGCCGGACGTGCTGACCGAGACCACCGCCGACACCGTCTTCGCACTGATCTTGGCCACGGCGCGGCGCGTGGTGGAACTGGCCGAACTCGTCAAGGCCGGCCACTGGCAGCGCAGCATCGGCCCGGCGCATTTCGGCGTGGACGTGCACCACAAGACGCTCGGCCTGATCGGCCTCGGCCGCATCGGCCAGGCGGTGGCGCGGCGCGCCAACCTGGGCTTCGGCATGAACGTGGTCTATTACAGCCGCCACGCCGTGCCGGAGGCGGAAGCGGCCTACGGCGCACGCCGTGTCGAGCTGGACGAGCTTTATGCCAGCGCCGATTTCGTGTGCGTGGTGCTGCCGCTGACGGCGGAAACGGAGCAGCTGATCGACGCCGACGCCTTCGCGCGCATGCGTCCGGAAACGATCTTCATCAACGGCTCGCGCGGGCGCATCGTGGACGAGGCCGCGCTGATCCAGGCGCTCAAGAGCGGCGCCATCCACGGCGCCGGCCTCGACGTGTTCGAGCGTGAACCGCTGCCGGCCGATTCGCCCTTGCTGCAGTTGCCGAATGTGGTGGCGCTGCCGCACATCGGCTCGGCCACGCACGAAACCCGCTTCGCCATGGCCGAGATGGCGGTCGACAATTTGATCGCCGGCCTGAATGGACAGCGCCCCCGGGCCGTGGTGAACCCGCCGTCTCGGCCCTTTGCCATCGAGGGGGAAGTCAGATGATGACCTTGACGCTTGCCTGTCGGTGGGGGGCGTTTCCTGCCGCGGTCTGGGCTTGTCTCGGGCAGGCCCCCGACGTCGCATCGATCAAACCGGCGGCGGCCTGAAACCTTGGCGGCACGCCGCCCGCCGGTTCGCATCAACAGGGTCGGCGTGGCGCCGGTTCGGTTTTTGCTGCCGGTAACCAAGCGGGCAGTCCGGTAGGTTAATGAAACGGACGCCTCTCCCGAGACGGCCGGCCCGGCTACACCAACGACAACGGCTCCCGCGGGAGCCGTTTTTGTTGCCTACCGTCCGGGCGGCGCTTCAGTGCGACACCTCGGCGTGTTCTTCCTTGAACATCTGGCGCAATTGCTCGCGCAGCTGCGGGCTATCCTGGTAGCCGTGCACCGCGACCGCGTGCTGCACCGCGGCGCTCAACAGCTCGTCCTCGCTGTCCGCGGCGATCGACACGGTGCATTGCGGGGTACCCGGATACTCCCGGCAGTCTATGAATTTCCTGGCCATGATCCGTTCCTTTGTCCCCTTGGGGACGTGTGCGCCATCCTGGTGGCGACACCCCTGCTACTGCGAATCGATTTTCACCTGTTTGCACCTGATTTATAGCACTTTTCCCATCTTCTCCCGCCTCTGCTGCGTGTCGGGGTGGCCTTTGGGCGTAAAGAAGCGAATAGTGTAAATAAGCGGAGCGGGACGATCGCGTCTGGAGAAATCTGCGCAGGGAGTAGCCTACTATGAAAGAAAAGGATTCAGAGGCAGGAAAGGGGGAGCTTATGTCCAATGGCATGAATCCTGCGCTGCGCGGGGTGAGAGCCGTCATCCGTCGTCCCTGGGTGATCGTGGTCGTGGTGGTACTGGCGTTGATCGCCGTCGCCGCCTACCTGATCTCCGAGGAGGTCACCAGTTCGCGCTGGCAGGCACACTACCTGAACAACCTGAACCACCAACTCACCTTCAAACTCGAGCCAGGGCCGGCACCGGTGCGCGAGGTTCGCTATCCCAAGACCGGGCCGTACGACCAGCTGCTGGGCTATACCGCACTGCCTGGCTATCTGCAGCGGCTGCAGGGCCAGGGCTACGCCGTGGAGCAGCAGGCGCGCATGTCGCCGCGCCAGCGCGAGCTGATCGACTTCGGGCTGTACCCGAGCTACCGCGAGAAGATGCAAGCCGGCCTCAATGTGTCCGATTGCAGTGGCGAGCCACTGTTTGCGGCGCGCTATCCGGAACGTACCTACCACAGCTTCGAGTCCATTCCGCCGATCCTGGTGCAGTCGCTGCTATTCATCGAGAACCGCGAGCTGCTCGACGACCGCAACCCGACGCGTAACCCGGCGGTGGACTGGGGACGCTTCTCCAAGGCGGTGATCGAGCGGGTGCAGAGCGTCTTCATGTCCGACGTCGATACCTCCGGCGGCAGCACGCTCGCCACCCAGATCGAGAAGTACCGCCATTCCGAGGGCGGGCGCACCGGCAGTCCCAAGGACAAGCTGCGGCAGATGGCGTCGGCCTCGGTGCGCGCCTACCGCAACGGCGAGGACACCACGGCCGAGCGCCGCCAGATCGCGCTGAACTACGTCAATACCGTGCCGCTCAGCGCCAAGAGCGGCTACGGCGCGGTCAACGGCCTGGGCGACGGACTGTGGGCCTGGTACGGCCGCGACATGGCCGACGTCAACCGGCTGCTGGCCGGCGACACCACGGCGCCGCTGGCCGAGCGCGCACTGGCCTACAAGCAGGCGCTGAGCCTGATGATCGCGCAGCGCCGCCCATCGTATTACCTGAGCGGCTCGTCGCAGCCGCTGGAGGAACTCACCGACAGCTACCTGCGCCTGCTCGCCTCGGCGGGCGTGATCGCGCCGGCCTGGCGCGACGCGGCGCTGGCCCAGCCGCTCAAGCGGCGCGAGGCGGCGATCAGCGCGCCGCCGGTGTCGTTCCTCGAGCGCAAGGCCGCCAACGCCACGCGCACCCGGATCGCCGGCGTGCTCGGCGTGCCGCGCCTGTACGATCTGGACCACCTCGACCTGACGGCCCAGAGTACGCTGGACCAGCCGCTGCAGCAGGTGGCGAGCACCACGCTGTACGGCCTGCGCGACCCGGACAAGGCGCGCGACGCCGGCCTGATCGCGCCGCGCCTGCTCGATACCGGCGACCCGGCCAAGGTCATCTACAGCTTCACGCTGTTCGAGCGCACGCCGGGGGTCAACCTGGTGCGGGTGCAGACCGACAACTACGACCAGCCCTTCGACATCAACCGCGGCACCAAGCTCGACCTGGGCTCAACCGCCAAGCTGCGCACCCTGGTGAGCTACCTGGAAATCGTCGCCGGGCTGCACCAGCGTTACGTCGGGATGAGCCCGGAAGAGTTGAAGAAAGTCCCGGTGGCGGAGCTCGACTTCATCACGCGCTGGGCGGTCGACTACCTGAAAACGGCGCAGGACCGCAGCCTCAAGGCGATGCTGGAAGCGGCGATGGAGCGCAAGTATTCGGCCAACCCGGGCGAGGCGTTCTACACCGGCGGCGGTATCCACACCTTCGTCAACTTCAACCCGCTCGACAACTACCGCATCCTCACCGTGCGCGAGGGCCTGCGCAATTCGGTCAACCTGGTGTTCGTGCGCCTGATGCGCGACGTGGTGCGTCATTACATGTACCAGGTGCCGGGGTCCAGCACCATGCTGCTGTCCGACCCCAACGACCCGCGCCGCATGGCCTACCTGCAGCGCTTCGCCGACCGCGAGGGGAAAGTGTACCTGCACGGCTTCTGGCAGAAATACCACGGCAAGAGCCCGGCCGAGGCCGAGGAACTGCTGGTGCAGGGCATCCGGCCGAGCCCGGTGCGGCTGGCGGTGATCTTCCGCTCGCTGCACCCGGACGCCAACCTGGACGCCTTCCGCCGTTTCCTGACGGACAACCTGCCCAACTCGTCGCTGGATGAAAAGGACATCGACAAGCTGTACGCCAACTACGCGATCGAACGCTTCAACCTCAACGACCGTGGCTACCTGGCCCGGGTGCACCCGCTGGAACTGTGGCTGCTGGGCTACCTGGCGCGCGAACCCAAGGCCACGCTGTCGCAGGCGCTGGCGGCGAGCCGCGAGCAGCGCCAGGAGGTGTACGGCTGGCTGTTCAAGTCGCGCAACAAGGTCGGGCAGGACCGGCGTATCCGCGAGCTGCTGGAAGAAGACGCCTTCCGCGAGATCCACAAGGGCTGGAAACGGCTGGGCTATCCGTTCGATTCGCTGGTGCCGTCCTACGCCACCACGCTCGGGGCGTCGGCCGACCGGCCGGCGGCGCTGGCCGAACTGATGGGGGTGCTGGTGAACGATGGCGTCCGCCAGCCCAGCATCCTGATCGACCGCCTGCACTTCGCCGCCGATACCCCGTACGAAGTGGCGCTGGCGTACCGGCGCAGCCAGGGCGAACGGCTGCTGCCGGTGGAAGTGGCGCAGGTGGCGCGTGCGGCGCTGACCGAAGTGGTCGAACAGGGCACCGCCGCCCGCCTCAAGGGCGCCTTCACCGCCCAGGACGGCACGCCGCTGCCGGTGGGCGGCAAGACCGGCACCGGCGACCACCGCTTCGACACCTTCGGCAGGGGCGGGGTGCTGTTGTCGTCGCGCGTGGTGAGCCGTTCGGGCACCTTCGTGTTCTTCATCGGCGACCGCTACTTCGGCACCCTGACCGCCTACGTGGCCGGGCCGGAAGCCGCCAAGTACGGCTTCACCAGCGGCCTGCCGGTGCAGATCATGAAGGTGCTGGCGCCGACGCTGACACGCCTGACCGGGCTCAACGTGCCGCTCGGGCAGTCGCCGGCCTGCCGCCACACGCCGGCCTGAACGGAACAAGGGCGGGCTGGAGGCGGGGAGTGGGGTTGCGGGGGATGGCCGGGCGCCGTGCGGGCAGCTATTCCATCGGCGCAGGACGCCGGCGCAGCTCCACGGCGCTCGTCACGGGCAAGCGGCGTTTAGCCGGCTTGTTTGGCTTGCTGGTATTTTTCCTCGGCATCGCGCAGGCACAGGTCCTTGCGGTATTGGCTCATGTTGTCGCAATCCAGCTTGGTCGAAATGTAGATCTCGGTAGCCTGTTGCAGGCTGGTGGCGGGTTTGCCCTGTTCTTGCTGCGGCTGGGCCGGGCTGGCGGCCAGTGCCGGCCCGGCGAGCAGGGCGGCGGAGACGAGGGCGGCTGATACATACCTGATCATGATCGGACTCCTTGTTGTTGTGACGGCCATCGGGCGCAAGACACGCCGTGACGCCATGAGCGGCGGACGGCGTAGATTATCCGGTGCCCCGAGAGCCATTCTCATTATTGACCCGATTTTCTGCCAAATCAGGGAGAGATTGTGAAGGAGGCCTCTCATGGTGTCGCGCCAGCTGGGAGTGTGACGGGGAGGGGAAAACGGCCGCAGGGGGCGGCCGGGTTATCGTGCGCTTAGAACCTGTTCCCGATCTTGCTGCGCATCCCTGATCGGGGCGCATGTGCCCTGTGTGCCAATCTATCGCTGAGCCAATCGAAGATTGGCACGCAGAGATTGGCCCAGCGATCAGGAATCCTCATGCACTCCAGTCCATTCCGGTTCCTGCGCTGCTCTTCACCCCACTGAGGGCTGCTCGCGACAGACCGTGAACAGGTTCTTAGAACTCGGTGTGCATGCCGATCACCAGCTCGCTGCTGGCATGGGCGTCGTTGTTTACCTTGCTGTGCAGGTATTCGGCGAGCAGCGCGGTGCGCTTGGACAGGTTGTAGCTGGTGCCCAGCACGTACTCGGTGCGCTTCTGGTCGGCAACGTACTTGTAGTTGTCGGTGTGGGTGAGCGAGAGGCGCAGCGCGAAGCGGTCCGGCTTGTATTCGGCGTGCAGCGCCAGGCTCTTCATGGCGGCCGGATCGGCCGGCACCACCAGGGAGGTGCCGGTCAGGGCGCCGGCCGTGGCCGACAGTGTAGCGTGGTTGTATTCCACACCCACGGTCAGCCCGGCAAACGGCGTCAGCTTGCCGGCCATCACCCAGTCGGTGGCGTGGCCGACGGCGCTGTAGGCCCCGGCCGCGCCGTTGACCAGGTCCTGGCGGCTGTAGCCGGCGTGCAGGCCGTAGTTGGCACCCTCGAAGTTACCCCCGAGCGCCCAGGCGTTGCCGGCCTGGCTGCCGTTGCCTTTTTCCCCGGCCGCCCAGCTGGCCGCGGCGTTGAACTGGCCGAATTTCGGCGTTTCGTACTTGATCGCCCCCTTCTGGCCGCCGGCGTCGCCCAGCCCCAGCACGCCGCCGATGCCGCGATCCGCGCCGTGGTCGCCGACGTCGTAGAAGTTGGCGCCGTAGTAGTTGTCGCCGTAGGCGTTGACGCCGTGGCCGAGCTTGACGGCGCCGAACGCGCCGGAGAGGCCGACGAAGGTGTCGCCGGAGGCGAAGGTGTCACCGGACTGGCCGCCGTCCAGATGCACGTTGTTGTTCATCTGCCAGATCGCCTTCATGCCGTCGCCGAGGTCCTCGCTGCCGATGAAGTCGATTTCCGAGCCGAAGTCCTTGACGCCGTTCACATGGGTGCCGTCGACGTTGCTCTTGCGTTGCAGGCCGCCTTCCATCTTGCCGATGAGGCTGACGTCGGCGTGCGCAACGGCAGACAGACCGGCCAGTGCCACGATCAGGTAATTCAGTTTCATTTCTCCATTCCCTCTCTGCTTGGTGATGAACGGCGGTCAGCCTCCCTTGCCGTGCAATGGGTAAGGGAGTGCCGCCGGTTTTTTTGCTTGTTGGTGATTCAGAGTCGCTAACAAAACCCAGTGCAACGATCTTGGCTAGGCGCGCGGCCGCAGAAAACGAGGCGTCGCCGAAGTTTCTGCGAAGCTACATGCAAGTAGTACGGCAAGTGCTTGCTGGGCGAATCTCTGCGAGAGATTCGCACGCGAGCGCACGACGCCAAGAGGGTTCTGTTAGCGGCTCTCAGTGGGTGGCCAGGGCGGCTGGTGTCGCGTCGTGCCGCTGCAGCCGCGGCAGGGCGTCGCCGGCGCCGTCGAACACGTGCAGGCGGGGCGCCGGCAGCGAGAACGTCAGCGTGTCGCCGATCTGCGCCGAGCTTTCGCTCAGCTTGGCGACCAGCGGGGTCGTGCCGAGCGCGGTCTCGAGGTAGGCGTAGCTGTGCTCACCGAGGTGTTCGAGGTGGCTGACGCGGCCCTTGAGCGGGCCGCTGCCGACGACGATGTGCTCGGGGCGGATGCCCAGCGTCACGGTGCTGGCGCTTGCCAAGCCGGTGGCATCGGCGGCAGCGGGCAGGCTGATGCCGCCGGCGCTGCAGACGAGGCCTTCCGCGTTGGCGTTCAGCAGCGCCGCGTCGATGAAGTTCATCGACGGCGAGCCGATGAAGCCGGCGACGAAGCGGTTGCGCGGATTGTGGTAGAGCTCCAGCGGGTGGCCGACCTGGGCGATGCTGGGCACGCCGTCCTGCCCGGCCAAGGGCTTCAGCAGCACGATCTTGTCGGCCAGCGTCATCGCTTCCACCTGGTCGTGCGTGACGTAGATCATGCTGGCGCGGCCCAGTGCACGGTGCAGGCGGGCGATCTCCACCCGCGTCTTGACGCGCAACGAGGCGTCGAGGTTGGACAGCGGCTCGTCGAACAGGAACACCTTGGGCTGGCGCACGATGGCGCGGCCGATCGCCACGCGCTGGCGCTGGCCGCCGGACAGGGCGCCGGGCTTGCGTTCGAGCAGCGGTGCCAGATGCAGCGATTCGGCGGCGGCGCGCACGCGCCGATCGATCTCGTCGTGGCCGAGCTTGAGGTGGCGCAGGCCGAAGGCCATGTTGTCGTACACCGTCATGTGCGGGTACAGCGCGTAGCTCTGGAACACCATCGCCACGTCGCGCTTGGCCGGCGCCAGATCGTTGACGCGCGCGCCGTCGATGTGGATGTCGCCGGCGCTGGCGTCATCGAGGCCGGCGATCAGGCGCAGCAGCGTGGACTTGCCGCAGCCGGACGGGCCGATGAACACGCAGAACTCGCCGGCTTCGACGGTCAGGTCGATGTCGGCCAGGATGGGGTTGTCGCCGAAGCGCTTCTGGATGTTTTCAAGACGGATCTGGCACATCATGCTTCTCCTGCGGTAAGACGGACGAAGGCGGCGGACAAGGGCGGCAGCGTCAGCTCTCCGGCCTCGAGGGTGGCGGCCAGGCCGCTGCCGTCGAGCAACTGACCGTGGCCGGCCAGCGGCAGCGTGGCGGGGCGCGCGCTGAAGTTGAACAGGCAGGCCAGCGTCTCGCCGCGGTAGTGGCGTTCGAAACCGACGATCTGCTGGTGGGCGTCCAGCAGCCGCATGCGGCCGTAGCGCAGCGCCGGCTGGGTGGCGCGCCAGCCGATGAAGTGGCGCCAGAACGCCAGCGTGCTGGCGGTGTCGTGCTGCTGGCGCTCGACCGCCAGCGGCAGCTGCTCGGCCGACACCGGCAGCCACGGTATGGCGCTGCCGAAGCCGCCGTCGGTTTCGTCGCTCCACGGCAGCGGCGTGCGGCAGCCGTCGCGGCCCTTGTATTCCGGCCACAGCACCTTGCCGTACGGGTCCTGCAGCAGTTCGTACGGCACCTCGGCCTCGGGCAGTCCCAGTTCCTCGCCCTGGTACAGGCACAGCGCGCCCGGCAGCGCCAGCAGGAAGGCCGCGCACAGCCGCGCGCGCTGCTCGGCGCTGCCGCCCAGCTCGGCCCAGCGGCTCACCACGCGGGGCACGTCGTGGTTGCCCAGCGACCAGCACACGTAGGCGTCGCCGGCCTGGGCCAGGTAGTCGGCCAGCACCGCGTGCAGGTAGGCCGGGGCGCAGGCCTCGGTCAGCAGCGTGAACACGTAGGCCATGTGCAGCCGGTCGTCGCCGCGGGTGTAGTCGGCCAGGGTCGGGTACTGGCGGTCGTCGCCGATCTCGCCGATGGCGACGCGGTCGTCGAATTGGTCGCACAGCGCGCGCAGCCGGTTCAGGAACAGCAGGTTCTCCGGCTGGGTCTTGTCGTACAGGTGGCGCTGGAAGGCGTACGGGTTGTTGCGCGGCACGCCGGCGGCGAACTCGCCGGCCGGTTGCGGCGGGTTGTCGCGCAGCAGGGCGTCGTGGGTGTAGAAGTTGACGGTGTCGAGGCGGAAGCCGTCGACGCCGCGTTCGAGCCAGAAGCGCGCCACGTCGAGCAGCGCGTCCTGCACCGCCGGGCAGTGGAAGTTCAGGTCGGGCTGGCTGGCGAGGAAGTTGTGCAGGTAGTACTGCTGGCGCCGCGCGTCCCACTGCCAGGCGCTGCCGCCGAACAGGCTGAGCCAGTTGCTGGGCGGGGTGCCGTCGGCCTTGGCGTCGGCCCAGACGTACCAGTCCGCGCGCGCGTTGTCGCGGCTGGCGCGGCTTTCGGCAAACCAGGGGTGCTGGTCCGAGGTATGGCTCAGCACCAGGTCGATCAGTACCTTGAGCCCCAGCTCGTGGGCGCGGGCGATCAGGGCGTCGAAGTCGGCCAGGGTGCCGAACATCGGGTCGACGTCGCAGTAGTCGGACACGTCGTAGCCGAAGTCGGCCATCGGCGAGGTGAAGAACGGCGAGATCCAGATCGCCTCGGCACCCAGCGCCGCGACGTGCGGCAGGCGGCGCGTGATGCCCGGCAGGTCGCCGATGCCGTCGCCGTTGCTGTCCTGGTAGCTGCGCGGGTAGATCTGGTAGATCACCGCGCCGCGCCACCATTGTTCGTTGTGTTTGTTAGAGTTCATCGTCGGTCTCCTCAAGACGCGGTTTCAGGAAGCAGCGAGCGGCCTGAGGGCGAGGCGCGCCGCGCGCAGGGGCCGGAATGTACGAGTGGTACATGAGGACCTGAGCACGGATGTAACGACGCCATCAGGATGCGCAGCCATTCCTGGGAACGTGTTCAACCTTTGACGGCCCCGGCAGTGAGCCCGGACACGATGTGGCGCTGGAATATCAGCACGAGAGCGATCAGCGGCAGGGTGACGATCACCGACGCCGCCATGATGTTGCCCCACGGCAATTCGTAACTGCTGGCGCCGGAAATCAGCGCGATGGCCACCGGGACGGTGCGCTGCTCGCCCGACAGCGTGAAGGTGAGCGCGAACAGGAACTCGTTCCACGCCGCGATGAAGGCGAGCAGCGAGGTGGCCGCCACCGCCGGCCACAGCAGCGGCAGGAAGATGCGGAAGATCACCGTGAGTACGCCGGCGCCGTCCATCAGCGCGGCTTCTTCCAGCTCCTTGGGCAGTTCGCGCATGAAGGTCACCAGCACCCACACCGTGAACGGCAGGGTGAAGATCAGGTCGGACAGCACCAGCGCCCACAGGCTGTCGTAGAGGCCAAGCGCCGAGATCAGCTCGAACAGGCCGGAGAGGATGGCCACCTGCGGAAACATCGACACGCCGAGAATGGTCATCATCAGCACGCCGCGACCACGGAAGCTGACCCGGCCCAGGGCGTAGGCGGCCAGCAGCGAGACGGTCAGCGACAGCGCCACCACGCCGCCCGCCACCAGCACCGAGTTGAGCAGGTTCTGGCCGAACGGCTGCTCGGCGAACACGCCGGCGTAGTTGGCGAGCGACCAGGTCTTGGGCCAGAAGTCGCTGGAGAACAGGGCATTGCCCTGCTTGAACGAGCTGGCGATGGCGTAGACGAAGGGGAATAGCGCGAAGCCCAGCACCGGCGGCACGGCCAGCCAGTACAGAACGTCGGTGAATTCGATGCGTTTCATCTCAATGTCCTTCCATGCGGCGGCGCGCCAGCGCCATGTAGCTGACGGTGATCAGCGCGATCATCAGGAACAGCAGCGTGGCGGCGGCCGAGCCGTAGCCGGCCAACTGGAAGTCGATCAGCTGTTCGCGCACGTACACCGACATGCTCTTGGTGGTGCGGCTGTTGGAGGTCATCACGTAGATCAGGTCGAACACGCGCAGCGCGTCGAGGGTGCGGAAGATCATCGCCACCAGCACCGCCGGGGTGATCAGGGGCAGCGTGATGTTGAGGAACACCGACCACTTGGGCACGCCGTCGACCTTCGCCGCCTCGTAGCAGTCGGACGGCACCATCTGCAGCGCGGCCAGAATCAGCAGGGCCATGAACGGCGTGGTCTTCCACACGTCGACCAGCACGATGGTGGTGAAGGCGAGGTCGGGGTCGGCGGTCCAGGCCAGCGGCTGGTGGATCAGGCCCAGGGCGAGCAGCATGGCGTTGATCACGCCGAACTGGTCGTGCAGCATCCAGGTCCACATCTTGGCCGACACCACGGTGGGGATGGCCCACGGCACCAGCACCGCGGCGCGCAGCAGGGTCTTGAGGCGCGAGGGGTGGTTCAGCATCAGCGCCACGGCGAGCCCGAGCACGGTTTCCAGCGACACCGACAGCAGCGAGAACCACAGCGTGTTCTTCACCGCGCCCCACCATTCCGGATCGGCCAGCACGCCGGCGTCGCCGATGTAGTTGGCGAGCCCGACGAACTGGCGCGTCGACAGGTCGGATAGCTGGGCGTCGGTCAGGCTCAGCCACAGGGTGCGTGCCAACGGCAGGCCGGCGATGGCCAGCAGTACCACCAGCGCCGGCGCCACCAGCAGCCAGGCCATGCGCTGGCGCGAGCGCTGCAGCGAGGACTCGGCGGTCGACGGACGTGCGGGGGCCGCCGAGGTCAGGGTTTGACTTGTCATGGGAGACACTCCGAGAGCAATTCCAATGCGCCTGAGAAGCGCTAACTTTGTCGGCCGCGTTACGCAGGGCCTGGCCGTACCGCGTGTACTGTCTGCGGCCCCGCTCACTTGCCTTCGCGTTTTCGCTTCTCATGCTTTTTGGAAAAGAAAGGGCCCGCGCCCCCCTCATGAAGAGGGGCGTTGTATCCGGGCAAGCAGGAGAATTACTTGGCGGCGACGAAGCCGGCCGGCGCCAGGCGCTTGAGCGAGGCGTTGAGCGCCGTCAGCGCCGACTTGGCGTCGGACTTGCCGGACAGCACGTCATGGGTGGCGTTCCAGAACTGGTTGCTGACCTGGTTGTAGCGGTTGCCGCTGACCGAGGACGGGCGGGCGATGGCGCTGGTGAAGGTGGTGTACAGGTTGCCCATGAACGGGTTGGCCTGCAGCACTTCCTTGTCGCTGTAGAGCGCGCCGATGGTGGGGTTGTAGGCGCCCTGGATGGCGCGCTGCTTCTGCACTTCGCTGCTGGTGAGATACATCACCAGTTCGGCGGCGAGCTTCTGGTTCTTGGAGTACTTGGAGACGGCGAGCTGCCAGCCGCCTAGCGTGGCGGCGTTGCGGCCGTTGGTGCCGCCCTTGGGCAGGGCCATCACGCCGACCTTGTCCTTCACCGCGCTGTCGGCCTTCTGACTGAGGGCCCAGGCGTACGGCCAGTTGCGCATGAACACTGCGTTGCCCGCCTGGAACACGCCGCGCGCTTCTTCCTCGCCATAGTTCAGCACCGCTTTCGGGGTGATGCCGCCGATCCAGCTGGCGGCGGTCTCCAGCGCTTTGACAGCACCGGGGTTGTTGATCGAGGGCTTGCCACTGGCGCTGTCGATCACGCTGCCGCCCTGGTAGCTGACGATCCATTCCAGCGCGTCGCAGGACAGCCCTTCATAGGCGCGGCCCTGCCACACGTAGCCCCACATCTTGTCGTTGCCGGCGGCGCGCTCGCCGTCCTGCACCTTCTTGGCGGCGGTGGCCAGTTCTTCCCAGGTCTTCGGCGGCGCCAGCTTGTACTTGGCCAGCAGGTCCTTGCGGTAGTAGAGCAGGCCGGCGTCGGTGAACCACGGCATGGCCACCAGGCGGCCGCCGACGGTGTTGTTGGCGACGATGCCGGCGAAGTGGGCCTTCTCGGCGCCGCCCGCGAGCGGTTTCAGGTCGGCCAGGTGGCTGGCGAGGATGCCCGGCCACACCACGTCAATCTGCATCACGTCGATCTTGTCCGAGCCGCTGCCGAGAATCTGCTGGTACAGCGCCAGGCGTTCGTTGGAATCGTTCGGCGTGGCCACTACCTGGACTTCGTTGCCGGTCTTGCGGGCCCATTCGGCCACCGATTGCTTGCACAGTTCCAGTTCCTGGCCCACGGCGCCGCAGGAAATCTTCAGGGTGGCGGCTTCGGCGGTGCCGGCCAGCGCCAGCACGGCGGCGGCGCTCATCAACGCGATCTTCATGACGGGTCTCTCCTCGTTGTGTGGTCGGTATCGTGGAGCCTGCCGGTGTGTGGCGGCGGTGGCGTCACGATGCCCTGTACCCATCTAAACGCGGCGGCGTTAATGGCAAATTTCATCTCCCGAGTGGCTTCGTTAACAATTGCAACAATGGCCGGTGTGAGGGCGTCGGCCAAGCTGGGGGCGTGTTAGCCATTCCCGCCCAGCAGGCGCGCCAGCTCCGGCAGTGTGTAGGGTTTGGCCAGGAACGGCGCGCCGGCCGGCCAGTCGCTGCGCCGGGCGTGGTATTCCGGCGGCAGGCCGGAGGTCAGCACCACCGCCAGGCCGGGCCGCTCCTGCTGCAGGCGGCGGTAGAGGCGCACGCCGTCGCCGCCGTCGCCCAGCATCACGTCCGACAGCACCAGCTCGGCCTCGCCGCCGGCGGCGAGCCAGGCCAGCGCCGCCGCCTCGCCGGCCACCGCGTGCACCGTGGCGCCCAGTTGCTGCAGCAGCGCCAGCGCGGTGTCGCGCACGTCGGCGTCGTCGTCCACCAGCAGCACGCGGCGCGCCGGCAGCGTGGCGGGCAGGACGGCCGGGCCGTGTGCGAGCGCGCAGTGCGGCGCTGCGGGCGGCAGCCACAGCGAGATCGTGGTGCCGTGGCCCGGGGTGCTGTCGATGCCGACGTCGCCGCCGCTCTGGCGCAGGAAGCCGTACACGATGGACAGGCCGAGCCCGCTGCCCTTGCCCTGTTCCTTGGTGGTGAAGAACGGCTCCAGCACGCGCGGCAGCACCTCGGGCGGGATGCCTCGGCCGTTGTCGCGCACCTCCAGACGCAGCGCCGGGCCGGATAGCGGCGTGGCGCTCTCCTCGCGCCGCGCGACGATGTCGAGCCGGCCGCCGTCCGGCATCGCCTGCGCCGCGTTGAGCGCCAGGTTGAGCACGGCGTTCTCGAGCTGGCCGCGGTCGACGCAGACGACGAGCCCCGGCTCGGCGTCCACCGTGACGGCGATGCCGTCGCCGACACTGTATTCGATCAGGTCGAGCATTTCCTGCAGCATGTCGTCGAGGTCGACGATTTCCGGCGTCAGTGGCTGGCGCCGAGCGAAGGCCAGCAGCCGGCGCGTCAGTGCCGCCGCCTTGTTGGCGGCGCCGTGGGCGCGCTCCAGCCGGCGGCGCGCGTCCTCGGGCAGGTCGGGGCGCTGTTCTAGCAGTTCCAGGTTGCCGAGGATGGCCACCAGGAAGTTGTTGAAGTCGTGCGCCACGCCGCCGGTGAGCTGGCCCAGCACTTCCATCTTCTGCATCTGCTGCAGCTGCGCCTCGGCGGCGCGCCGGGCCGAGACGTCGCGGCATACCGCCACCCAGCCGCCTTCCGGCATGGCGCGGCTGCGGAATTCCAGCACGCGGCCGTCGGGCAGGTGCAGCTCGGCGGCACTGGCGATGCGCTCGCGGCCGTCGGCGGTGTGCGCCGCGGTGTCGGCCGCCACCGCCTGCCAGCGCGTGCCGGCCGGCATGGCGGTGCGCAGCGCGGGGTAGGGCAGGCCGCTGCGGAGGTGCGCCGGGTCGATGCCGAGCAGGGCCGGAAACTGCGGATTCCACACCATCAGCGCGCCGTCGGCGTCGTACACCGAGAGGCCGTCGTTCATGCTGGCGAACACCGTCTGCAGCAGGCGGCGCTGCGCTTCCAGCCCCTGTGTCAGGCGCTGCTTTTCCAACAGGTTGTCGCGGAACACCTGGAACGCCCGCGCCAGCTCGCCGATCTCGTCGGCGCGCTCGGTGGCCGGCGTGGCCTGCGCGGTGTCGCCGGCGGCGAGCCGGCTCATCACGCGCGAGATCGACTGCATCTGCTGCGCCACGCGCCGCACGTAGCCCGCCGCCAGCAGCGCCACCAGCACGCCGACCGCGGCCAGCACGGTGAGCCCGCTGATGCCGGAGCGGATGGCGACCTGCACGGCGCGGCTGCGGTTGTCGGCCAGCGCGCGCAGTTCCTGCACGTAGGCGGCGGTGCGTCGGCTGAGCTGTTCGGCATTGCTGCGGTAGAGCTGCAGCAGCGTCGCCATGCGCCCGTCGGTCTGGAGCACCTGGCGGCGCCGCTCGAACAGGTTCTGCGGCGCGCTGCAGATCACGTCCAGCTCGGCGGCGAGCCACGGCGGCAGGGCGCGCAGCTCGCCGCGCCGCTGCATTGCCGCGAGCAGCGCTTCGGCATCGGCTTCCAGCACACCCAGCGCGGCGCGATCGCGCGCCAGCGGTACCGCCTGCAGCGTGTGCCACAACGGCAGCAGCGTCGGTGCCCGGTGAACCGGGCTGGCCTGGCCGGTGCCCAGCTGGTCGAGCAGGTGGTCGAGGCGGAGGCGGTAGGCGTCGAGCTGTTGCTGCTGCTGGCGCTTGTCGCCCGAGAGCAGCAGCAGTTGTTCCAGGTCGCGTTCCGAGCCGTCCAGCATGCTGCTGACCTCGAGGCGGCGGTCGGCCTGCGGCGGCAGCGCCAGCGACAGGCGCTGGATGTCGCCCATCAGCACCTGCAGCCGCTCGACGTCGTCGGGCAGGGTGTCGGGGGCGTAGCTGTCGGCCAGGTTGGGGGCGATGGCGGCTACCTGCGACACTTTTTCCGCCAGCTCCAGCACGCGCGCCAGCTCCGGCATCACCTCCTCGCGAAAGCCGGTGAGGGTGGCGAGCGTGGTGCGCATGCCGCTGACGCCGACCAGGGTCACCGCCAGCATCAACACGAACATCACCACGAACGCCGCCTGCAGCCGGGTGCGGATCGGCTGCGACCAGGCGGAGCACAACAGGCGCGAGGGCGACGGCACGGCGGGCCTCAAGGGCGGCTGACCGCGGCGCGGAACTGGTAGCCCAGGCCGCGCTCGGTGCAGATCAGTTCGGGGTGGCGCGGGTTCGGCTCGATCTTGCGCCGCAGGCGCAGGATCAGCACGTCGATGGTGCGGTCGTACACCTCGGTGTCGAGGCCGCGCGTCTGCTCCAGCAACTGCTCGCGGCTCCACACCCGCTGCGGGTGGCGCACCAGCGTGGCCAGCAGCGAGAACTCGCCCTGCGTCAGCGCGCACGGCGCGCCGTCCGGCTGGCGCAGCTCGCGCGCGGTCATGTCGAGCACCCAGCCGTTGAAGGCGTAGCACTCGCGCGCCTCGCCGGCGTGGCGCTGCAGCGGGATCGAGAGTTCGGTGGTGCGGCGCAGTGCGGCGCGCACGCGCGCCAGCAGTTCGCGCCCGGAGAACGGCTTGGTCAGGTAGTCGTCGGCGGCCAGTTCCAGCCCCAGCACGCGGTCGGTCTCGTCGCCCTTGCCGCTCATCATGATGATCGGCACGGCGGACTGGCCGCGCAGCTCGCGCGCCAGCATCAGGCCGTCCTCGCCCTTCAGCTTGAGATCGAGGATCACCAGTGCGAAGCGCTGTGCCGCCAGGGCCTGGCGCATCGCCGCGCCGTCGGCCACGCCGTGGGGCGCGAAGCCGCCGTCCTCCAGCAGTGCGCCGAGCCAGTCGCGCACCTCGGGCTCGTCGTCGACGATCAGGATGCGGTACTTGTCGTCCATGCGGGGGCTCCTCCTCCTTTTTACCCTGTTCTTATCAGAAAGCGCGCGGCGATGTGTTTCAATTGTTACAAGACGCGTCAGGCCAGTCGTCGTGCTACCTCGTCGGCCAGCGCGAGACAGCTGGTCAGCCCCGGCGATTCGATGCCGTAAAGGTTGATCAGCCCCGGCACGCCATGTTGGCGCTCGTCCTGGATCACGAAGTCGGCGTCCGGCTCGCCCGGTGCGGCGAGCTTGGGGCGGATGCCGGCGTAGCCCGGTTGCAGCGCGCCGTCCGGCAGCGCCGGCCACCACTGGCGGATGCTCTGGTAGAAGCCGCCCGCGCGCGCCGGGTCGACGCGGTAGTCCACCACGTCCACCCACTCCACGTCCGGGCCGAAGCGGGCCTGGCCGGCGAGGTCGAGCGTGAGGTGGGTGCCCAGTCCGCCCGCCACCGGCAGCGGGTAGATCAGATGTGAGAACGGCGCGCGTCCGCTCAGCGTGAAGTACACGCCGCGCGCGTAATGCAGCGGCGGAATGGTGTGCGCGGGCAGGCCGTCGATGGCCGCCGCGACGCGCTGCGCCCACAGCCCGGCGGCGTTGACCACGCGGCGCGCGTGCAGGTAATAGGGGGTGTCGCTGCCGATGGTGAGCACCAGGCCGTCCGGCTCGATGCGCCCGCCGACTACCGGCGAGGCCAGTGCCAAGAGCGCGCCGGCGGCTTCGGCGTCGGCCAGCAGCGCCAGCATCAGGGCGTGGCTGTCGACGATGCCGGTGGAGGGCGACAACAGCGCGGTGTGGCCGGCGAGCGCCGGCTCCAGGTCGGCGAGCTCGGCCTGTTCCAGCCAGCGCAGGTCGTTCACGCCGTTGGCGGCGGCGCGCTGGGCGATGTGCGTCAGCCGTGGCGCGTCGCCGGCCTGGGTGGCGACCAGCAGCTTGCCGAGGCGGCGGTGAGGCACCGCGCGCGCGGCGCAGTAGCGGTACAGCGATGCGCGCCCGGCCAGGCACAGCCGCGCCTTGAGCGAGCCGGTCGGGTAGTAGAGCCCGGCGTGGATCACCTCGCTGTTGCGGCTCGAGGTGTGGTGGCCGAAGGCGGCTTCGGCTTCGGCGACGATCACCTCGTGCCCCTGCTGGGCCAGCGCGCGCGCCACCGCCAGGCCGATGACGCCGGCGCCGATCACCAGGGTGTCGATGCGGTCCATGTGCTCTCCCTCAGCGGCGTCCGGCCAATTGCGCCGTGGCGAGCCGCCCGAGCAGGTTGATGGCGTCGGCCAGTTGCCCGTTCCAGGGTTGGCCGAAGTTGAGGCGCAGGCAGTGGCTGAAGCGCGGTTCGGCCGAGAACAGCAGGCCGGGCGCGAAGCTGATCGACTGCGCCAGCGCCGTTTCCAGCAGTTTTGCCGTGTCCACCCCGTCCGGGCATTCCACCCACAACAGCAGGCCGCCCTGTGGCCGGCGCAGCCGCGTGCCGCGCGGAAAGGCCGCCAGTACTGCGTCGGCGGTGATCTGCATCTGTTGTGCCAACTGCTGGCGCAAGCGCTGGCTAATGCGCGCATAGTCGCCGCCGGCCAGCATGTCGGCCAATACCACTTGCAGCAGCGAGGAGCTGACCAGCGAGCTGCTCTCGCGCAGCCGCGCCAGCGCCGGCTGATGGCGCCCGCCAGCGAGCCAGCCCAGGCGGAATGACGGCGCGAAGCTCTTGGTGAACGAGGCGCAGTAGATCACCTCGCCGTCGCGGTCCCAGGCCTTGATCGGGGTGGGGCGCCGGCTGCCGAAGTAGAGGTCGCCGAACACGTCGTCCTCGATGATCGTCACGCCGTGTTTGCGGGCGAGCTGCAGCAGGCGCTTCTTGTTGTCGTCCGGCATCAGCGCCCCGGTGGGGTTCTGGAAATGCGGCACGGTGACCAGGCATTTCACCGCCGGGCCATGGCGCAGCGCGAATTCCAGCGCCTCCAGCGACAGCCCGGCGTCCGGCGTGCAGGGGATTTCCAGCGCCTTGAGTCCGAGGCTCTCCAGCGTCTGCAACAGGCCGAAGTAGACCGGCGTCTCCACCGCCACGGTGTCGCCGGGACGGGTGAGCAGGCGCAGCGCCAGGCTGATCGCCTCGGTGATGCCCTGGGTCATCAGGATGTCGTCGGGGCCCAGGTCGAGCTCGGCCCCGGCGGCGAGGCGGGCGATTTCGCGCTTGAGCCGGGTCTGTTCCGATTCGGCGAGATACGCGCCGATCAGTTCCGGCTGGCGCAGCAAGGTGTGCTGCAGCCGGCGCGCCAGTTCTGCCGTCGGATAGAGGCTGGTGGCGGCCTCGGCCATATGCAGCTGCAAGGCGAGGCGCGAACCGGATAGCTTCAGCAGCTGGGAGACGCGCCCGTTGACCTGCACCAGCGCCGCCGGGGCGGGCAGCGGTGGCTGTGCCTCCAGGTTGGCCGAACGGCCCGGCAGCGCGGCGTAGAAGCCGGCGCGCGGGCGTGCCACCACACGCTGCTGTTGTTCCAGCAGGCGGTAAGCGGCGAGCGCGGTCAGTGTGTTGACGTCGTAGTGCTCGGCCAGGCGGCGCACCGCCGGCAGCCGGCTGCCGGGGGCGAACTCGCCGGCATCGAGCCGGGCCTGCAGCTCGGCGGCGATGCGCTGGTAATGCGGAGTGGCGTTCATCGTCTTGTTATATAGAACAGATCGCGCCCAGCCTAAGCTGTTTGGCGCCGTGTGTGAAGGCGGCGTCGCGCGGCGGGATTACGCTCGGGTCATCTAATGACACAAGAGCTGTTAACAAACCCGGCGCAGCAGTCTTGGCTAGGTGTGCGGCCGCAGAAAACGAGGCGTAGCCGAAGTTTCAGCGAAGCTACATGCAAGTAGTACGACAAATGCTTGCTGAGCAAATCCCTGCGTGCAAATCCATCGCTGAGCAAATCAAAGATTTGCCAGCAGGGATTTGCCCAGCGATAGATTCGCACGCGAACAACAATGCCAAGAGGGTTTTGTTAGCGGCTCCAAGGAGCAGAACCATGACGTTTTCCCCCTGGCGCGATCTGTCGCCTTCGGCCGTCCTCGCCGCGGTGCTTGCACTGCTGGTGGGGTATTCCGGCCCTTTTCTCATCATCGTGCACGCCGCACAGTCGGCGGGCCTGAGCGCCGCTCAGCTCGGCTCCTGGGTGTGGGCAGTGTCGATCGGTTCCGGCATCGCCGGCTTGTGGTTGTCGCTGCGCTGGAAGGCGCCGGTGATTACCGCCTGGTCGACGCCGGGCGCGGCACTGCTGCTGGCCGCGCTGCCCGGCGTGCCCTACGCCGAGGCGGTGGGCGCCTTCCTGGCGGCGGCGGTCATCGTCACCGTGATCGGTGCGTCTGGCCTGTTCGACAAGATCATGAAGGTGTTTCCACCGGCGCTGGCGGCGGCGCTGTTGGGCGGCATCCTGTTCCGCTTCGTCGCCGAGCTGGCCGGGGCCGCCAGCCACGACGCGGCGCTGGTGTTGCCGATGGCGGCGGCGTTCTTCCTCGGCCGGCGGTTGTTCCCGCGTTACGCCTTGCCGGTCGCGCTGGCGCTGGGGCTGGCCATTGCCGGCGTGCAGGGGCTGTTCGGTACGCTGCCGACGTGGCAGGGTGGTGCCGGGCCGCAGTTCACCATGCCGGCGTGGTCGTGGACGGCCTTCGTCAACCTCGCCATCCCGCTCGCACTGGTGGCGCTGACCGGGCAGTTCCTGCCGGGCATGGCAGTGCTGGCCTCATCCGGTTATCGCATTCCGGCGCGCTCGCCGGTGACGGCGCTCGGCCTGATGTCTATCGTCACCGCGCCCCTGGGCGGGCACGGCGTGGTGCTGGCGGCGATCACCGCGGCGATCTGCACCGGACCGGAGGCGCATCCCGACCCGGCTCGGCGCTACATGGCCGGCGTGGTGTGCGGGGTGCTGTACATCCTGCTGGGGCTGGCCGGCGGCGCGCTGGCGGCGCTGATCCTCACCCTGCCCAAGGCGCTGGTGGCGGCCGCGGCCGGGCTGGCGCTGTTCGGCACGCTGGCCTCCTCGCTCGCCACGGCGCTGGGGGACGAACGTCAGCGCGAGGCGGCGCTGATCACCTTCGTGGTGGCGGCCTCCGGCATCACCATCGCCGGGCTCGGTGCACCGCTGTGGGCGCTGCTGGCGGGCGGGGCGGTGAGCCTGCTGTGCCAGGTCCGGGCCGGCCACGCCACGGCGGCGCTCAGCACCGGGTCCAGACGTTGAGGCGCTGGCGGGGCGGCGGCGGCGCGTGTACAGTTGAACGACTGTATACAATCCAGTGCCCGCCGTTCCGTCACCCACAAGGTACCGACTCCATGTTTTCTGCCGACATCTACCTGCAGCGCCGTGCCCGCCTGCAGGCAGCGGGCCTGTCCGGCCTGTTGCTGTTCCCGGGCAACGTCGACGCACCGATGAACTACCGCGACAACATCTACCCCTTCGTGCAGGACAGTTCCTTCCGCTACTTCTTCGGCCTGAACGAGCCGGGTCTGGCCGGCGTGATCGATGCCGACAGCGGAGAAACCATGCTGTTCGGGCGCGAGCCCGACGTCGCCGACGTGGTGTGGACCGGGCCGCAGCCCAGCCTGGCCGAGCGCGCCGCCTCCGCCGGCGTTGCCGTGGCGCGGCCTTACGCCGAACTGGCGGCGCTGGTGCGCGCAGCGCGCGACGCCGGTCGCACCGTGCACTACCTGGCGCCGTATCGCGGCGAGACGCAGATCGAGCTGGGCCGGCTGCTGGCGCTGCCGCCGGACGAGTTGGGCGCCGGCGTCTCGACCGCGCTGACCCGCGCCGTGGTGGCGCTGCGCGAGATCAAGGGTGACGAGGAAATCGCCGAGATGGAAGCGGCGCTCGCGGTGACGCACGCCATGCACCTGGCGGCGATGCGCGCGGCGCGGCCGGGCGTGGCCGAGCGCGCGGTGGTGGGCGAGATGGAAGGCATCGTGCGCCGCCACGACTGGCAGCTGGCCTACCCCAGCATCTTCTCGCGCCGCGGCGAGGTGCTGCATAACCACCACCACGACCAACTGCTGCAAGCCGGCGACCTCGTCGTGAACGACAGCGGCGCGGCGAGCGCCAGCGGCTACGCCAGCGACATCACCCGCACGCTGCCGGTGGGTGGCAAGTTCACGCCGCGCCAGCGCGCACTGTACGACACGGTGCTGGCGATGCAACTGGCTGCGCTTGAGGCGATCCGCCCGGGCGTGCCCTATCTCGAGGTGCACAAGCGGTCGGCGCGGGTGATGGTGGAGCGGATGACGGTGCTGGGCTTCTTCCAGGGCGACGCCGACGCCATCGTCGAATCCGGCGCCTACGCCATCGCCTTCCCGCACGGCCTGGGGCACCAGATCGGCATGGACGTGCACGACATGGAAGGCCTGGGCGAGGACCTGGTGGGCTACGACGGCGCGGTCGAGCGCAGTGCGCTGTTCGGCCTGGGCTACCTGCGCCTGGGCAAGCCGCTCAAGGCCGGCATGGTGATCACGGTGGAACCGGGCATCTACTTCATCCCGGCGCTGATCGACGCCTGGCGGGCCGAGGGCCGCCACAGCCAGTACATCCGCTACGAGACCTTCCATCAGTACCGCGATTTCGGCGGCATCCGCATCGAGGACGACGTACTGGTGACTGAAGAGGGCTGCCGCGTGCTGGGCGCGCCGATCCCGAAAACGGCGGACGAGGTGGAGGCGGCGATGGCGGGCTGAGCCACCTCACCGCGCCCATCGACCAAAAGGTCGGCCGAAGCCCGTGTTGCGGGTGTTCGGCCGACCTTTTTTACTGATTGCGTGAGCGTCGTGTCTCCGGGGAGACGTGGCCTCAGAACCTGTTCAGGATCTGTCGCGAGCGGCCCTCAGCGGGGTGAAGAGCAGCACAGAAACCGGAATGGACATGAGGTCCATGAGGATTGCGCATCGCTGAGCGAATCTCTGCGTGCCAATCTTCGATTGGCTCAGCGATAGATTCGCACGCAGTGCACATGAGCCCCGATCAGGGACGCGCAGCAAGATCATGAACAGGTTCTCAGAGGAAGCGCACCGGCTCGCCGTGCTGATCGAACGCCAGGTAGCGCGACACGTCGCCGCCGGTCTGGATGGTCTGGATCATGCGCTTGAGCGGCTCTTCAGCGTCGTCGCTGCTCGGGGCCTTGCCGTTGGCGCCGCCGATGGCGGCGACGAACATGAGCTGCCAGGCCTCGCCGGTGCGCGCCGATTCTGCCTTGAGCGCGGCGAAGCTGGTCAGTTCGGCCGGGGTCTTGTCGACGCACAGCACCGGCTGCAGGATGCCGCCCTGGCCGGCGTTGAAGCGTTCCGCCTCGTGCGGCGCGTGATCGTCGTGCAGCACCGAGCGCACGAACACGAACAGCAGGCGTTGCGGGTCGGGCTGCTGGCGTGCGGCGGCCAGCAGCGAGTCGAAATCGGTGATCGGGGTCATGACGCGGTATTCCAATACGGGGAGGGGGGAAGCTGCAGTGTAACGCGACGGCGGCGGGGACTTCGATACGCCCGACGAGGGGGACGGGCTAGGCCGAACGGCGGAGGCGGCGAGATAAAAAAGGGCCGCCCGGAGGCGGCCCAACACGTGCATACAAAGGATGGAGGGTGCAGCCTTAGAACCTGCTCACGATCTTGCTGCGCATCCCTGATCGGGGCTCATGTGCTCTGCGTGCGAATCTATCGCTGAGCCAATCGAAGATTGGCACGCAGGGATTCGCTCAGCGATCGGAAATCCTCATGTACTCCAGTACATTCCGGTGCCTGCGCTGCTCTTTACCCCGCTGAGGGCTGCTCGCGATAGATCGCGAACCAGTTCGTAGAGGATTACAGCGCGGTGCGGAAGATTGCCTCGATCTCCTCCTGGCTGGCCGGGCGCGGGTTGGTCAGGCCGCAGGCGTCCTTCAGTGCGTTGGCCGCCAGCACCGGGATGTCCTCGGCGCGCGCGCCCAGCTCGGCCAGGCCGGCCGGGATGCCGATGTCGGCGGCGAGCCGGCGAATCGCCGCGAGGCACGCCTCGGCTGCCGCGGCATCGTCCAGCCCTTCGGTATCCACCCCCATGGCTTCCGCCACGTCGCCCAGCCGCCCCGGGCAGACGCTGGCGTTGAAGGCTTCCACGTGCGGCAGCAGCACCGCATTGCAGACGCCGTGCGGCAGGTCATAGAAGCCACCCAGCTGGTGCGCCATGGCGTGCACGTAGCCGAGCGAGGCGTTGTTGAACGCCATGCCGGCGAGGAACTGGGCGTAGGCCATCTGCTCGCGCGCGTGCAGGTCCTTGCCGTCGCTCACGGCACGGCGCAGGTGGGCGGCGATCAGCCTCACCGCCTGTAGCGCGCAGGCGTCGGTGATCGGGGTGGCGGCGGTGGAGACGTAGGCCTCCACCGCGTGGGTCAGCGCGTCCATGCCGGTGGCGGCGGTCAGCGCCGGCGGCTTGCCGACCATCAGTGCCGGGTCGTTGACCGACAGGATCGGGGTGACGTTGCGGTCGACGATGGCCATCTTCACGTGGCGGGTCTCGTCGGTGATGATGCAAAAGCGCGTCATCTCGCTGGCGGTGCCGGCGGTGGTGTTGATGGCGATCAGCGGCAACTGCGGCTTGGCCGACTTGTCCACACCCTCGTAATCGCCGATGTGCCCGCCGTTGGCGGCCACCAGCGCGATGCCCTTGGCGCAGTCGTGCGGCGAGCCGCCGCCCAGTGAAATTACGCAGTCGCAGCGCTGGCTCTGCAGCAGCGCCAGGCCGGCCTCGACGTTGCCCACCGTCGGGTTGGGTTTGGCGCCATCGAAGATGGTGGCCTGGATGTCCTGCTCGGTCAGCAGCGCAGCTACCTTGGCGGCCACGCCGGCGCGGGCGAGGCCGGCGTCGGTGACGATCAGGGCGTGGCGGAAGCCATGGCTGCGGATGGCCTGCATGGCATCGGCGAGGCTGCCCTCGCCCATCATGTTGACCGGCGGGATGAAGAAAGTCGTCGTCATGGTGTTGTGCATCTCCGAAGTAAGCATGGTTCGGCGGTCGGGGCCGCGAAGGCTCCCTGCCTGATGGTGTCCCCGTTACTACCGCACAGACCATGCCAGAGCGCATCGTTGTTGCGATGCAGCAAAGCGGCGGAGGGCTCTGGCCTTCCCTCCGCGAAGTTCTTTTTTGCCCTGCAGCACAAAAGATTGATCCAATCGATGTGTTTCGCCGGACCCGGCCGCGATAATTGGCGGCATCCAGTGCTCGATGGGTGTCGCGACGTGCGACACCTGTCCCGCAACAATCGCGACACTTCCAGGACACCTCATGAACCTGACGGTTGCCTCCCTGCCGCTGAACGAAGCGCGGCGCCGCTTTTTCGATGGCCAGCCCCTGCCGGACCATGCCGTGCCGGCGCCCATCCTGCACTCCTGGCGACGCTGCCTCGGTCTTGGCCTGACGGCGTCGCGCCCGCGCCACGGCGAGCGGCTGGACGAGGTGCAGCTACGCGAGCGCTACGAGCAGAACGCCGACTGGCTGGCCCTGGCGCGGCCACAGCTCGACACCCTGTTCGACAGCGTGGTCGACGACGGCCATGTGGTGATCGTGGCCGACCGCGACGGCGTGATCCTCGACGAGACCGGCCACCCGCATTTTCTCGACCGCGCCGAACGGCTCGCGCTGACACCCGGCATGGAGTGGAGCGAGGCGTTGCGCGGTACCAACGCCATCGGCACTGCGCTGGCGCTGGCCGAGGCGGTGCGGGTGCGCGGCAGCGAACACTATCTGGAGCGCCACCGCCGGCTGTCGTGCGTGGCGAGCCCCATCCTCGACCCGTTCGGCCAGGTGCTCGGCGTGCTCGACGTCTCCGGCCCACCGCGCCGGCTCGGCGGCGTGCATGGACAGCGCCTGGAAGCCGCGGTGCGGCAGATCGAACTCGCGCTGTTCGAGCGCCGCTGCGGCCACGCCCGGGTGCTGCAACTGGCCGACGAACCGGCGCTGCTCGGCACGGTGCGCGCGGCGCGGCTGGCGTTCGACGACGACGAACGCCTGTGTGCCGCCAGCCGTCCGGCGCTGGCCCTGCTGGGACTCGACTGGAATGCGCTCGGCGGACGCCGTTTCGGCGAACTGTTTGGCGAAACCCTGGAACACTGGCAGCACCGCCATGGCCGTGGCGTGACCGTGGTGCGCTGTGGCCGGCGGCTGCTGTCGGCCCGGCTTGACGAAGCGGCAGCACCCGCCGTGTCGATTGACACCCCGGCGCCGTCGGTGCGCCCTTTGCGGCCGGTACCGTCGGACATGGTGTCCGACACCGCCGGCCTGCCACCGACGCTGCTGCCGCAGGCGCTGAAACTGCTGGAAGCCGACATCCCGGTGCTGGTGCTGGGCGAGACCGGCACCGGCAAGGACCGCTTCGCGCGCGCCCTGCATGCCGCCAGCTCGCGCCGCGATGGGCCGTTCGTGGCGATCAACTGCGCCGCCCTTCCCGAAGGGCTGGTGGAGGCGGAACTGTTCGGCTATGAGGAAGGCGCCTACACCGGCGCGCGCCGCCACGGCAGCCGTGGCCGTCTGCGCGAGGCGCATGGCGGGGTGCTGTTCCTCGACGAGATCGGCGACATGCCGCTGTCGCTGCAGGCGCGGCTGCTGCGCGTGCTGCAGGAGCGGGTGGTGACGCCGCTGGGCGGCGGCCGGCCCCAGGCGGTGGACGTGCGGCTGGTGTGCGCCACGCACCGCGACCTCAAGCGCGCGGTGGCGGAGGGGACTTTCCGCGCCGACCTCTACTACCGGCTGTGCCACTACCCGCTGCGCCTGCCGCCGCTGCGCCAGCGCGGCGACGTGGCACTGATCGCCCAGCAACTGCTCGACCGCCGCGGTGGCGCGCGGCGCGGCATCACGCTGGCGCCGGAACTGACACAGGCGATACGGCGCTACGCCTGGCCGGGCAATGTGCGCGAGCTGGACAACCTGCTGCAGACCCTGCTGGCACTCCACGACGACGGCACCCGGCTGACGCCGGCTCACCTGCCCGAGACCCTGCGCGAAGACATGGCGGCGATGGCCACGCCGCAAGACGGCGAGGACGGCAACATCGCCCGCCAGATGCTGCAGCGCTGCGGCGGCAACGCCAGCGCGGCAGCCCGCGCGCTGGGCATCAGCCGCAGCACGCTGTACCGGAGGCTGGGGCGGGGAGGGCACTGAGGCTTAGGGCGAATCCTCGTCGTCGATGCGGTTCTGCCGTTCCAGTTCGGCGGCCAGGATCGCCCCGGCGCTGGCGCCGGCCATCGCCGCCAGGCGCTGGCTGTCCTCCTCGGTCAGTTCGTGGGTGTCGTCGTAGCCGACCACCTGCGGTGCCGGCTGGGTCGGCAGGATCGGCCGTACCGGGACCGGCGCCTGCTGTCCCGGCAGGATGACGTGGATCGCGCGGTGGGCGAACACGATGCCGCGCGCCTCCAGCGCCTCCTTGACGCGGCGGTAGGCCTCGCGCCGGATCACCCACTGCTCGCCGGGGCGGGTGGTGAACTTCATGCGCACGATCAGCGCCGACTCCTCGATGCGCATCACCCCCTGCGACTTCAGGGGCAGGATGAAGTGCGGCCCCAGCTCGGGGTCCGCCAGCATCTCCTCGCCGACGCCCTTGATCACCTTGCGCACCGTCTCCAGGTCGACGTCGTAGGGCAGGCGGATCTCCAGCTTCATCGTCGCCCAGTCGCGGCTCATGTTGCGCACGGTGCGGATCGAGCTGTAGGGGATGGTCTGCAGCGCGCCCAGGTGGTGCCTGAGCTGCATCGAGCGGATCGACAGCCGCTCCACCGTGCCGCGCAAGTCGCCGGCCTCGATGTACTCGCCGCGGCGGAAGGCGTCGTCGAGCAGGAAGAAGATGCCGGAGATGACGTCCTGCACCAGCTTCTGCGCCCCCAGGCCGATGGCGATGCCGAGCACGCCGGCGCCGGCCAGGAGCGGACCGATCTCCACCCCCAGCGCGTGCAGCAGACTCAGGGTCAGGATGATCAAGAGCAGGAAGAACAGCAGCGTGCGCAAGGGCGGCAGCAGCGTCTCGCGCCGGCTGCCGGCAGCGGCGCCCTCGCCCTCGTCGGCCAGGGTGCTCTGCGTCTCCAGCTCCGGCGGCGGCAGCTGGCGTTCGATCTGCGACAGCAGTACCTCCCACACCATGTAGGCCAGCAGCACGATCACCGTGCTGTCGAGCAGCGACTTGAGCAGGCGGCTGATGCGGCTGTCGCCGCTCATGGTCATGGCGTCGTAGCCCAGCACGTCGGCCACGGTCAGTACCGCGATGGTGAGCATGATCAGCCGGAGCCCGCCCTGCATGATGCGGCGGAAGCGGCGCGAGCGCTGGGCGAAGGTATGGCTTTGCAGCCAGGGCAGCTGGCACAGCTTGTAGAGCGCGGCGGCGAACAGCCGGTCGATGATGGGAAACAGCAGCGTGAGCCACCACGGCCAGGACATCTTGGCGGCGTACTGCAGGTTGCCGACGATCAGGCTGTGGCTCCACAGCAGCCAGAGCGCCAGCAGCCACAGCGTCACCAGCAGCGGCCACGACTGGCTCAGGATGGTGGCCAGGCCGTGTTCCGCGCCGTTGCGGTCGCGGCTTTGGAACAACTGCTCGATGGTGCCGCGCTGGAGCCAGACGAAGCCCAGCGCGAACAGGTTGAGGGCGAGACCGGTGAGCACCTTGAGCAGGCGCACCAGTTCGCCGTCCATGCCGAGCCAGGCCAGGAAATCGGTGCCCTGGAAGCCGACGATGTAGAGCAAAGTGAAGGTCATCACGCCGCGGTGGAAGCCGATGGCCTGCTCGCAGGCGATCGGCAGCGGGCGGATGCCCTTGGCGGTGGGGGCGAACACCGCCTGCGACAGCACGCCCACGGCGCGGAAGGTGACCGTCGCCAGCAGCAGGCTGAACAGCAGCTTTGGCCGCACGTCGCTGGTGTTGCTGGTCAACAGCAGCATGCCCTGCGCGGTGATCATGAAGATGCCGACGCACAGCAGCCGGAACAGCGTGCGCAGCAACTGGTAGCCGATGCGGCTGCCGAGCCCGCTGGCTTCCTCGCGGCCGATGGCGTTGGCCAGCGCGCGGAAGCGGCGCCCGGCCAGGTACTCGGCCAGCATCGCCACCCCCACCACCAGCACGGTGATGCCGGCAAAACGGTCCCAGCCGGCGGCGGTGATGTCATGGTCGATCTGCTGCGCGATCAGTTGTAGCTCGCTGGCGGCGCGGCCGAGGATTTGCTGGATGATCCACAGCACGTCGGCGATCTGGTTGGTGCTGTTGAAGAGCTCGTTCAGCATGGCGGCGCGCCCTCCGCCACCGCGGCATGCCACAACGTCGCCGGATCGTGCCAGGCGGCGGCGGGGTGGGCGGCCAGCAGCGCCAGCAGACGCGCGGCGCCGTCCCAGATGGCGGCGTCGTGCACGCGGTGGTGGCTCATGATGCCGCTGGGCTCGTCGGCGTCGGCCTCGCCCCGGCGCCGCGCCGCGAGATGGCTTGCCAGCGCCGCCGCCACCGCCGCGTCGCCGGCGTACTGGCGGCTGCGCCAGTCGATCAGGTCGGCGTGCACGTTGACCACGGCGAGATCGGCGCGCGCCTGACGCTGGCCGAGGGTGGAGAGCCCGACCAGCCCGGCCTCGGGCAGGCGCGGAATCCAGTCGGCATGGAGGCGGTTCCAGGGCGGCACCAGCACCGCCTGGAAACGTTGGCCGAAGGCCGCCGCCAGACGCTCCCGTCCGTCCTGCAGCGCCGTGCGCAGCGCGTCCCACTGCCAGGCGGCGCCGAGCTCGCACTTGCGCTCGCCTGGCAGGGCGTGGTCGAGGTGGGCGATGCCGTGCTGCAGCACGCCGACCGCGCGTCGGGCGGCGAGGGCGGCGGGCAGCGAGTCCTCCAGCGCAGCCGGAATCACCGCCAGCCACAACGGCACGGCGTGGGCATCGGCCAGGTCCAGCAGCTGTTGCAGGGCGGCACTGTCCGCCACCGCGTCGTCGTCGCGCCACCAGAAGGTCGCCGCACGGCCCGCCTCCTGCCAGCGGTCCAGCTCGCTGCGCAGCGCCATGAAACCGTCGTCAGCCGCCATGGCCGGCCTCCTCGGCCCAGCGCCGCAGCAGACGCGCGCTCTGCTCGGCGCCGTCCAGCTTCAGCGGCAGACGGGTAGGCGGCAGGGTCAGCGCCTGCTCGATCGCCGCCGCCAGCGCCAGCGGGGTCAGCGCGTCCTCGCCCAGCAGCACCGCGCGGCCGCGTGCCGCCAGTGCTTCGGCGCGCAGGCGCTGCTCGGTCTGATCCTCGCCCTGGAACGGCACCAGCACCGCCGGGCAGCCGGCGGCGAGCAGGTCGAGCACGGTGTTGTAGCCGGCCTGCGAGATCGACAGCGCCGCCACCGCCAGGCGCGGGGCGAAGTCGGCGCGCAGATCCTCCACGATCACGCCGGCCGGCGCCTCGCGTTCCAGCACGTGGCGTCGTGCCGCCTCCAACCGCGGGCCGCACAGCAGGCGCCAGCGCCGCGTCGCGAGCCGGGTCAGCGGCCGTGCTGCCAGCGCGGTGGCGAGCAGCTCGGCGCCGACCGCCCCGCCGCCGGCCGACACCAGTACCTCGCCGACCGCCTCGGGGTCGTCCGACGGCGTCAGCGCGGCGCCGACGTAGCCGGTGTGGTGCACCCGCTCCGGCGGCAGCAGCGCCACCGGAAAACTCGCCGACAGCGGCAGGAACTCGGCGTCGCCGTGCACCAGCAGGTGGTCGAAGTCGCGCCGGAAGCGCTCGGCGCTCTCCGCCTGGCGCTCGGGCGAACGCACCTGCAGCACGTCGCGCACCGAGGCCACCACCAGCGGGCGCGGGATCATGGCGTGCGCCGCCTCGATCAGGGGCTCCAGCTCGAAGCGCAGGCGGCGCCGCCCGAACGGGTAGCTCTCGATCAGCAGCAGCGCCGGGCGCACCTGCTCCAGCGCCGCCAGCACCCGGTCGCGCCGCTCGGCCTCCAGCGCGGCGTCGAGCGGCCGGCCGTGGCGGTCGAGTAGGGTGGTGAAGCGGGCGTCGGCGCTGGTCAGCGGCGGCAGCGCGATGCGCCGGGCGGCGCCGAAGTCGACCAGCGCGCTGCCCTCGCCGCCCATCAGCATGTGCACCTCCAGGCCGTGCGCCTGGCACGCCCGCGCCAGCCGCGCGGCGCGCTGCAGGTGGCCGATGCCGAGCAGGCTCTGCACGTAGAACAACAGCTTCACGAGGCGTGCTCCCGTACGATGGCGCCCACCCGCTTGCCGATGGTCTGCAGCCCGCACAGCATGTTGCGCCGTGCCGCGGCCGACGGCGGCGCTTGCTCCGGCAGGCGCTGCAGTGCCGCCACCATCGGCGCGGTGTCGGCCAGCTGCGCCGGGTCGAGCATGGTGGTCAGCCCCAGCGCGGTTGCCTTGCGCGCGCGGATCAGTTGCTCCAGGCGCGGCTCGGTGCGCGGCACCAGCAGGGCCGGCTTGTTGAACGACAAAATCTCGCAGAAGGTGTTGTAGCCGCCCATTGCCACCACCGCGCGCGCCTGGTTCATCAGCGATTCGAACTGGGTGTCGAAGGTGGCGATCTGCACGTTGGGCAGCCGGGCGGCGCGCTGTCGGAACGCCTCCTGCTCGTGCGTCGACATGAACGGCCCCAGCATGAACAGCGCCGGCCACGGCAGCGTGGCACCGCTCTCGTAGGCGCGCAGCACCCAGTCCACCATCTCGGCGCCGTCGCCGCCGCCGCCCGGCGTCACCAGCAGGTAGGGCTCGGGCAGGCCCTCCAGCAAGCCGGAGCTTTCATGCTCCGGCAGGTGGCGCGGCAGGTAGCCGGTGTACAGCATCTTGTCGTGGATGGCGGGGGTGATCGGCAGCCCGGTGAGCGGGTCGCCCATGTTGCGGCTGCCGTACACCCAGATCTCGTCGTACAGGCTCTCCAGTGCCGGCAGCGCGTTCTTGGCCTGCCACTCGCGCGACAACCGGTCGGCGTCGTCCATCACGTCGCGCAGCCCGAGGATGGTGCGGGTACGTTTGGTGGCAAGCAGGTCGAGCGTGCTGGCCACCTCGCCCTTGAGCCCGAGCGGCTCCTTGTCCACCAGAAACAGGTCCGGCTCGAACACGCGCGCGGTGTGCAGGATGATCGACTCGCGTAGCGCCAGCGTCTCCTTCAGGCTGATGTGCAGCTTGAGCGGGGTGTACTCGCCGTTGTAGAGCTTGATCACGCCGGGAATGCGCACGAAGTCGACACGCGCCTTGAAGTTGAAGTGACCGGCGATCGGCGATCCGGTCAGGATCAGCACCGTCAGCGACTTGTAGCGCTCGACCAGGGCGTGCGCGATGGCGCGGCAACGGCGCAGGTGACCCAGCCCGAACGAGTCGTGGCTATAAATCAGGATGCGGCTCTTCTTCATCGCGGGGCCTCTTGGCAGTAGCCGGGACGGCTTCTTCCGGTATAGCCGATGACAAGGGGGAGGGGGCAGGCCAGTACGCTCGCAGCAGCGCGGCGGCGCGCGCCAGCGAATGGTGTTCGCGCACGTAGCGCGGGCCGGCTTCGGCCATGGCGCGGCGCACCGCCCAGTCGTCCAGCAGCGTCGCCACCGCGGCGCTGAAGCGCTCGACGTTGCAGTCGTGCACCAGCCGCCCGCTGGCGGCGTCGACGATGCCGGCCACGCCGGCGCCGTAACCGGCCACCACCGGGCATCCCGCAGCCTGCGCCTCCAACAGCGCCATGCCGAACGACTCGTTCACCGCCGGCCACACGCACAGCTGCGACGCCGCCAGCCACGGCGCCGCCGCGGGCGGGTCGAGCGCGCCCAGCCGCACCGCGCCGGGCAGGTCGGCGATCAGCGCGTCCAGTTCCGCGGCCGCCGCGCCGTCGCCGACGATCAGCCAATGCAGATGACGCCCCTCCGCCAGCAGCCGCCGGTAGCATGCCGCCATCAGCCGGTACGAGGCCATCTTGTCGCCCGGGCGCACCATCGCCACGCTGATCAGCCAGGGCCGCGCCGGGTCGAGCCCGGCCTCGCGCGCCAGTTCGGCGCGCGGGCGGCGCCGTGCCGGCGTCGCGGCGTCGATGAACGGCGGCAGCCGGCGCAGCACCTTGGTCGGCTCGGCCAGCACCGTGGCCAGCCCCGGCTCGTCGCGCGGGTTGACGATGAAGATGCGCGCCGCCTGGCGGATCGCCGCCACGCAGTCGGACAGGTTGTCCTGCCACAGCCCGCCTTCCTGCTGCGGCGCGTGCGAGGCCTCGCACAGCAGGTAGGGGATGGCGAGGGCGCGGCACACCGCCGGGCCGATCCAGTCCGGCGCCTTGTGGTAGAGGTGGTAGGTGAACCAGGCCTGCGGCCGCTCCTCCGGCGGACGGGCGCGATAGGCGGCGATCAGTGCCGCGGCGCGGCGTTCGGCGCGCGCCTTGAGCCGCTGTTGCTGGCGCGGATCGCCGACGCCGTCGTAGCTGCGCAGGCTGGAGGCCAGCTCCACCTGCCAGCCGGCCAGGCGCAGCCCGCGCAGCAGCAGGCGCGCCAGCGTGCGGTCGCCGGATGGCACCGGGTGGCGCGGTGATTTCAATGGGGCGTAGAAGGCGAGACGGGGCATGCGGCCTCCGTAGCGGGGGGCGGGGGATCGAAGCAATCCAGCAGCCGCTCGATACCTCGTTCCATGGCGAACTCGCTGCGCACGCGGGCGGCGCCGGCCTGGGCCAGGCGCTGGCGCAGGCCGGGGTCGGCCATCAGCCGCGTTAGCTCCGTGCCGAGCGCCGCCACGTCGCCGGCCTCCACCAGCACGCCGCTGACGCCGTCCTCGATCAGCTCGGGGATGCCCGACAGCCGCGTCGACAGGCAGCACACCGCCTGGCTCTGCGCCTCCATCAGCACGTTGGGCAGGCCGTCGCGGTCGCCGTCGTCGACCACCTTGCACGGCAGCACGAAGAGATCGGCTGTGCGATAGGCCGCCAGCACCTCTTGCTGCGGCAGCGCGCCCAGCCAGCGGATGCGGTCGGTGAGGCCCAGCGTCTCGGCTTGGTGCTTGAGCTCCGCCAGCAGCGCGCCGCCGCCGATGTGGGTCAGGCGCCAGCTGAGCCCGGCAGGTAGCGTCGCCAGCGCGGCGAGCAGATCGTCGTAACCCTTTTTGGCCACGGCGCGGCCCACCGACAGCAGTTCGACCGGGCGGGCCGGGTCACTACCGTCACGTGCCGCCGGGGCAGTGGGCGGCGGTGGGAAGCGTGCGAAGCTGATGCCGTGGTAGACCAGATGCACCTTGCCGCGCCCCTCTGGCAGTGCGGAGAGATAGTCGTGGTTGGCACGGGTACAGGTGGCGAGCCACTGCATGTCGGCCAGCTTGGCGCGGATTTCCCACTCCGGCTGGGTCCACACGTCCTTGGCGTGCGCCGACGCCGCCCACGGCAAACCGGTCAGGCGCGCGGCGTAGCGCGTCACCGAACCGGGGGTGTGGATAAAGTGCACGTAGAGCTGCTCGATCTCGGGCGGGCACTCCGCCGCCAGCACCAGCGCCTGGCCGAAGCGGCGCACCCGGTTGGGGGTGAAGTCGCGCACCAGGTCGGAGAGGAACAGCCGCCAGGTCGCCCACAGCGCCGCCGGCCGGCGCAGTGCCGCCAACGTGGCGCGCAGCACGCGCCACGGCTCCTGGTACAGGTACTCCGGCAGGTAGATCACGTGGGCGCGAATCTCGTCGTGCACCGGGTGGCGCTCCAGGTCGGTGGGGTGGCGCAGCGAAAACAGCGTCAGCGTGAAGCCGCGCGCCTCCAGCTCGCGCAGCTCCTGCGCGATGAAGGTTTCGGAAAGGCGTGGGTAGCCTTTCAGTACGACGCCGAGATGGCGGGTTGGCATGGCGGAGGTCCGGTCGCTGTGGTTGTGGCCGAAGAAATGTCAGTATCAGTATCGACCAGTTTTGTGCGCCATGCCGTGGCGTTGCGCGGGCGGTGACTCGCTGATCAGCCTGCGCCTGACGGTCCGGTTTCGGCCAAGGGTTGCGTTACAGCCGGAAGCGCGACACGGCGTCGTGCAGGCTCTTGGCCATGCTGTCGATGTCATGCACCACCCGCGTGGCCAGGGCCACGGCGCTGCGCGTTTCCGTCACCACCCCCGCCACCTGCTCCACGCTGCCGGCAATGCTGGTGCCGGCCTGGCTTTGCTCGGACATCGAGTAGGCGACGTTGCGGAACAGCGCCAGGGTCTGTTCGGCACTGCGGCTGATGCGATTGAGGGCCGCGGCCGCTTCGTTCACCTGGCTCGCGCCGTTTTCCACCGCCGGACGGATTTCCTCCATGCGTGCCGATACCGTCGACGTCTCGTTCACCACCGTACCGATGATGTTGGCGATTTCGCTGGTGGCCTCGGCGGTGCGTTCCGCCAGCTTGCGCACCTCGTCCGCCACCACAGCGAAGCCGCGCCCGGTCTCGCCGGCGCGCGCCGCCTCGATGGCCGCGTTCAGCGCCAGCAGGTTGGTCTGGTTGGCGATGTCGTGAATGGTCTCGACGATGCCGCTGATGCTGCTGGTGTGCTCGGTCAGGCGTGCCACCATGGCGGCGGCGCCGGTCACCTGGCCGGATACGGCGAGGATGCTTCCGGCCGCCTCCTGGGCGAAGCCACAGCTGCTGCGCGCCAGTTCCGCCATCGTCTGCGAGTCGTTTTCGGTCTGCCGTGCGCTGTCGGAGACGTGGTCGATGCTGACCGACAGCTGTTCGATGGCGGCGGCGGCGGAGGTGGTCGACTCACTGGCCGTGCTCGATACCTGGTCCAACTTGCGCATCTCGCCGGCCAGCTCCTGGGCGGTATGCGTCATCAGCGTCGACGAGCGGTTGATCTGGTCAATCATCTGGCGCAGCCCCGACTGCATGCGCCGCATCGCCATCAGCAAACTGTGTTCCCGGCCCTGAGTGACGATGTCGCGGCTCAGGTCGCCAGCGGCGATGGCCTCCATGATCTCGGCGGCGTAGGCGGGCTCGCCGCCCAGCGTGCCGATGATGCGCCGCGACATCGCCAGCGACAGCAGGCCGACGCCGATCATGACTACCGCGCTGACGCCGAGCAGCAGCGACGCCTCGCGCCAGAAGATGGCGTCGACGTCGTCGACGAAGATGCCGGTGCCGACCGTCCAGCCCCAGCGTTCGTAGCGCACCACGCCGTTCAGCTTCGGTATCGGCTGCTGGCCGCCGCCGCGCGGGGTCTGGATCGTGGTGATGCCGTACTTGTGGCCCGCCAGCGCCTCGTCGTAGGCCGCCACCGTGGTGCGTCCGTCCGGCAGCGTGCTGCCGAGGTCCACCTTGCCCACGCGTTCCTTCTTGGGATGCACCTTGAGCACGTTGTTGGCGTCCCGGGCGAAGAAGTAGAGGTCATCCACGCGCAGCATGTTGAGGGCGGCGCTGGTCTGCTGTTCGGCCTCGGTACGGCTCAGCTTGCCTTGTTGTTCCAGCGTGCCATAGCGGTTCATCACGCCTTCCGCCATGCGCAGGGCCACCGTGATCTGCTCGCTCTTCTGGGCGTAGAGCTCGCTGCGCAGCGAGTGGAGCGCCAGGCCGGCGATGAGCAGGGTGCCGAGAAAGCTGGCGAGGACAAGGATCATTAGTCGTGTGCGTAGGCGCATGCTCTGCTTGCTCCAGGTTGTCTGTGTCGAGTGTCGTCCGGTCTGCCGGTGGTGGCCGGCCAGCCGGGCCACGGCGGTGTGGATGTTGTTGTCGGGGCCGTGACCGTCGGATTTTAAATTATGTGTGTAAATAAACGGCCATGCACCCGGGTTTTTGTTTCAAGCCATGGGTGGCCGGGGAGGCGGCCCCCAGGGGTCATGACCAGGCCGGATGGTGGGCTTTTCAGAGCTGAACTGAGGAGCGATTCTAGCGATGAAATTTTCAGATTTTGTGACGCAGCCGTGGCGCCATTTTCTCGTTTTGTAATTTATAAAATGAAATACATTATTTATTTACGTAATTAATGGTGTTTAGATGGTGCCGGAGCCTTGCCTGATTAAGCACTGCGGTGGTGGTTGGTCCTTCGGCCCTGCTGTCTTTAAAGTACCGCGGACAAAACCCGGTGCCGCGATTGTGGCCGGGCGCGCGGCGGCGGACCGTGCACGTAGTACGGCAACGCCGCGAACAACGCCAAGAGGGGGCCGCGGTTCTGAAACGGGCAAAGGCGTTGCAGCCGCTTGTCGCGGGGACGCGGCCGCGCCGCCTCGGGGGCCGGGGCGGCTGAATCAGGGTATGGCTGGGAATCGGCGGCAGGGCCGAGAGGGTGGGGAGAGGCGGGGGAGCCGCGGCTGCGGTCAGCGCAGGTAGCGCTGGGTGATACGGGGAAGCCAGGCGGGGCCGTGGGTGCCGGCGTCTCGTCAGGGAAGACGCCGGCACAGGTCATGGCTAGCGGGCGGAGCGCTCGTCGGCCATGCGGTCGAACAGTTGCAGCATGGCTTGGCTGTGCTGCTCCAGTTCGTTCATCAGCTGGATGATCTGGTTTTCGTCCATGCCGTCCGGCTGCTGCGCGGCGCTGAGTACCGACGACACGCAGTGCTCCAGGGCGGCTTGCGGCTGCCGGTATTCGCCGTAGGCACGGGTCGCGGCAAAGACGTTCAGGTGTTCGTCCAGCTGCTCCTGGCGCGGCGCCGGGCCGGCAGTTTGGATTGAGCGACGTTGGCCGAAGCCTTCAGGCTCTGTGGGGTCATGGTTTCCTCTGCAAAAAGGATGGGTGGTGACGGATTGCGGACGCACGACGGCCCGCGGCCTCCCTCTGTCGTGGAAGTCCGTGGGGCGTGTCGCGCGGGAATCAGGGGTGGATCAGGGGGCTTCGGTGACGAAGCCGATACGGCTCACTCCACTCTGCTGGGCGCTGGCCAGCGCCTCGGCAACGTATTCGTAGCGCGCGCTCTTGTCGGCGCGCAGGTGCAGTTCCACCCGCGGGTTGGCCTTGGCGGCGGAGGCAAAACGCGCCGCCAGCGCCTCGCGCGCCACCGGGGCGTCATTCCAGAAGTAGCGGCCGTCCGGCTTCACCGCCAGCCGGATCGCCTCCGGCTTGTCCTGGAAGCGGGCCGCCGCCGCCTGCGGCAGGTCGACCTTGACCGCGTTGGTCAACAGCGGCGCGGTGATGATGAACACCACCAGCAGCACCAGCATCACGTCGACCAGCGGCGTGGTGTTGATCTCCGCCATCGGGGCGTGCTCGCCCTTGTCGAAACTACCGAACGCCATCGATCTCTCCTGCCTGGGTCAGCAGTTGCGCGTGCAGGTCGTGCGCGAAGTGGTCCATCTGCTGCGCCATCACCCGCTGCAGGCGCATGAAGGTGTTGTACGCCAGCACCGCCGGAATCGCCGCCGCCAGGCCGGCGGCGGTCGCCACCAGCGCCTCGCCGATCGGCCCCGCCACGGTGGCGATCGACACCTGTCCCTCTGTCCCGATGTTCACCAGCGCGTGGTAGATGCCCCACACCGTGCCGAACAGGCCGATGAACGGCGCGGTCGAACCGACTGAGGCCAGCAGCGTCATGCCCGCCTCGTGGCGGCCGGTTTCCTGCGCCAGCCGCTTGCGGATGGCGCGGGTGAGGAATTCGTTCAGGTCGCAGGCCTGCCCCAGCGAGCGTTGCGCGTTGGCGTGGAAGTGGCGCAGCGCCGACAGCCCGTCACGCGCCAGGTTGGCGTAGGCCGAGCCCGAGTCGGCCAGTGCCGTCTCCGCCGCCCGCCAGTTCGCGGCGTTCCACAGCGCGGCTTCGGCCAACTTGTTGTCGCGGCGCGCGCGCCAGCCCTGCACGGCGCGCAGCGCGATGACGTACCAGGTCAGGATCGACATGGCGATGAGCAGCATGAACACCGTCACGAGCACGGCGTCCCCTTGGTGGAATACGGTAAGCAGATTCATGGTTCAGTGGCTTTTGATGGAAAAATCGACGGGTACGATGAAGTTGAAGGGAATGGCCTCCTGCCCGCGCCGGGCCGGAACAAAGCGCCATTGGCGCACCGCCTCCAGCGCCGCGCGGTCCAGCCGCGGGTAGCCGCTGCTCTGCGCCAGGCTGACGTCCAGCGCGCGGCCTTCGGCGCTCACCTGCACCCGCACGCGCACCGTGCCGGTCTCGTTCAGCTCCAGCGACAGCGCCGGGTAGCGAGGCTTGGGGTTGTCCAGGTAGCCGCCGCGGTAGAGCGGCGGGGTGATCGGGGCGTCGGCCGCCTCGGCCGTCTTGGCCGGGGCCGCGTTGCTGGCCGTGGCGGCGGCCTCGCTGCGGTGCTCCTCCGGCGCCGGGGACGGGGACGGGGACGGCGCGGCGCTCGGTGTCGCCGCACTGGGACGTGGCGCCGAGGTACTCAATAGCGGCGGGGAGGTGGCAGCGCTACGGCGCGCGGCCGGATGCTCGAGCCTGGGCCTCGGCTCGGGGCGTGGCGCCGCCTGCACGGCCGGCGCCGGAGTGGCCGGATGCGGTGCGGCCAGGGAAACCAGCTCCATGCGTGCCAATTGCGGCGGCGTGATCGGCACGCGCTGGCTCGCCAGCAGGATCAGCCCGGCCAGCGCGGCGACGTGCAGCAAGGTGACGCCGCTCAGGGCGGCAAAACGTTCGGTACGCGAATTCATGCTAGGATGATAACGCAAATTATTATCATTCACATAGCGGCTGTGCGTATTTGATACAGGTCAACGGGGGTATCCGGCGTCGGGCGTAGCATGGTTCCATCCCCTATTGCCTTCCATCCCTTGCAGGAGCGTGCCATGCACATCGACCATCACCCCCTCGCCGCCGAGTTTCCCGGCGAGCAGGACAAGATCCACCAACTCAAGCAGGATAGCGCCCGCTTTACCCGCCTGTTCATCGACTACGAGCAGGCCGACAAGGCCGTGGTGCGCATCGAGAACGAGCTGGAGGCCGCCAGCGACGTGGAACTGGAACGGCTCAAGAAAACCCGTCTGGCCTTGAAGGACGAACTCTACCGGCTGATCCGCGGCGGCGTGTCCTGAGCCGCTTGTAATCCGTCCACTTGCCTACATATCCTGAAAAGCTGCTGGCAGCTCGCCGGTAGCTTTTTTCATTGGAACAAGAACATGCAGCAGTTTGACGGAACCACCATCGTCTCCGTCCGCCGTGGACAGCGCGTGGCGCTGGGCGGTGACGGACAGGTCACCCTCGGCAATATCGTGATCAAGGCCACCGCGCGCAAGGTTCGCCGCCTCTATCACGACAAGGTGCTGGCCGGTTTTGCCGGCGGCACCGCCGATGCCTTCACCCTCTTCGAGCGTTTCGAAGCCAAGCTGGAAAAGCACCAGGGCCACCTGGTGCGCTCGGCGGTGGAACTCGCCAAGGACTGGCGCACCGACCGCATGCTGCGTCGCCTGGAAGCGATGCTGATCGTGGCCGACAAGGAAAGCACGCTCATCATTACCGGCAACGGCGACGTGCTCGAGCCCGAGCAAGGCATCGCCGCGATCGGCTCCGGCGGCGCCTTCGCCCAGTCGGCGGCGCGCGCGCTGTTCGAAAACACCGAACTCGACCCGGCCGTGGTGGTCAAGAAGTCGCTGGAGATCGCCGGCGACATCTGCATCTACACCAACCACAACCACCTGATCGAAACGCTGGACTGAACACCCGCCGCCCCGGCCACCGCCTCCGCCGCCTGAGCGCCAGCGGCGCGCGCGCCGTGGAGGCCGGCACGTCCGTCGCGAAGGGCTTTGCCAAAGCATGCCCCGACCGTCTCGGGGCCACCGTAACATCCGACCGCCGTTGCTCTATATATAAGAGCGTGCGGCGGTCCCAGCCGGAGCCGGGCCCGAGCTTGGCCGACGCCTTCGGCCAACCTTGCCGGAAATACGCCATGACACAAATGACCCCGCCGGAAATCGTTCACGAGCTGAACAAGCACATCATCGGCCAAGACGCCGCCAAACGCGCCGTGGCCATCGCCCTGCGCAACCGCTGGCGCCGCCAGCAGGTGAGCGAACCGCTCAAGAGCGAAATCACCCCCAAGAACATCCTGATGATCGGCCCGACCGGCGTCGGCAAGACCGAAATCGCCCGCCGTCTGGCTCGGCTGGCCAACGCCCCCTTCATCAAGGTCGAAGCCACCAAGTTCACCGAGGTCGGCTACGTCGGCCGTGACGTCGACACCATCATCCGCGACCTCACCGAGATCGCTATCAAGGACACCCGCGACGCCGCCATCAAGCGCCTGCGTCACCGCGCCGAAGACGCCGCCGAAGACCGTATCCTCGACGTGCTGCTACCGCCGGCTCGCCAGCCGGCCGGCTTCTTCGCCGGCGAGGAAGAAGCGCCCGCCAGCAAGCCCGAAGACAGCGCCACCCGGCTCAAATTCCGCCAGATGCTGCGCGAGGGCAAGCTCGACGACAAGGAAATCGAAATCAACGTCGCCGCGCCGCAGGCCAAGATGGAAATCCTCGCCCCGCCGGGCATGGAAGACTTCTCCAGCCAGCTGCAGACCATGTTCCAGGGCCTGGGCAGCGGCAAGCAGAAGGCGCGCAAGCTGAAAGTGGCCGAAGCGCTCAAGCTGGTCATCGAAGAAGAAGCCGCCAAGCTGGTGAACGAGGACGAGATCAAGCAGGAAGCGCTGCAGAACGTCGAACAGAACGGCATCGTCTTCATCGACGAAATCGACAAGGTCGCCAGCCGCAGCGAAGGCAACGGCGCCGACGTCTCGCGCGCCGGCGTGCAGCGCGACCTGTTGCCGCTGGTCGAAGGCACCACCGTCACCACCAAGTACGGCATGGTCAAAACCGACCATATCCTGTTCATCGCCTCCGGCGCCTTCCATCTCGCCAAGCCGTCCGACCTGATCCCGGAACTGCAGGGCCGCTTCCCGATCCGCGTCGAACTGACCTCGCTGACCGTCGACGACTTCCGCCAGATCCTCACCAACACCGACGCCTGCCTGACGCGCCAATACGAAGCGCTGCTCGCGACCGAAGGCGTCGAGCTGGTGTTCGCCGACAGCGGCATCCAGCGCATGGCCGAGATCGCCTGGCACGTCAATGAAAAGACCGAGAACATTGGGGCGCGCCGCCTGTACACCGTGATCGAAAAGCTGCTTGAGGAAATCTCCTTCGACGCCCGCACCGGCCGCTTCGAAGTCGACGCCGCCTACGTCGACAGCAAACTCGACATGCTGTCGCAGCGCGAAGACCTGGCGCGCTACGTCCTATAAAGGGAGCGCATTGCCATTTTCGATTGCTTGGAAGCGGTATTTTCAAAAAAAGCCGGCTTTTTTGCCGGCTTTTTGTTTTTTCCGGGCGTGTGGAAGGTGGCTACAAGGGCGGTGCCGGGCCGGTTGGCGAGGGGTCTGCAAAAAACTTGATTCGGGTAAGTTGTTTTTATTCATGGACTTATGGGTGATTTTTTGCGGGAATGGCAGCTTTCTGCAAAATTTCCGTAAAAAGGCGTTGACGGGGGTGGGGTCGGGGCGTATAGTTCGCCTCCTCAGCTGACGCCGCGACGGAAACGAGGCGGTCAGCACCGCTCTTTAACAGACAGAATAACCGATAGGTGTGAGTGCTCGGCAAAGCCGACACTTGCACTGCAAGACAGGAAGTATCTCGATATTTCTTTGATCTTGCGTGCCAAAAATTGCTATGAGATTGAACTGAAGAGTTTGATCCTGGCTCAGATTGAACGCTGGCGGCATGCTTTACA
>NZ_FXAG01000037.1 GCF_900177275.1 Pseudogulbenkiania subflava DSM 22618 | reverse complement strand
CCTCGAGCAGCCCTGCGCCGGCGCCATCACGCTCAACGGCGAGGCGATCCGCACCGCGCCGGACAAGACCGGGGCGCTGCGCGTGAGCGACGCCAAGCAGCTGCAGCAGATGCGCACCAAGCTCGCCATGGTGTTCCAGCACTTCAACCTGTGGGGCCACATGACGGTGCTGGAGAACATCATCGAGGCGCCGATGCACGTGCTCGGGGTGAGCCGCGCCGAGGCCGAGGCGCGCGCGCGCAAGTACCTGGCCAAGGTCGGGCTGCCCGAGAGCGTCGAGGGCAAGTACCCGTCGCACATGTCGGGCGGGCAGCAGCAGCGCGTGGCGATCGCGCGCGCACTGGCGATGGAGCCGGAGGTGATGCTGTTCGACGAGCCGACCTCGGCGCTCGACCCGGAGCTGGTGGGCGAGGTGCTGAAGGTGATGCAGACGTTGGCCGAAGAAGGCCGCACCATGCTGGTGGTGACGCACGAGATGGGCTTCGCGCGCGAGGTGTCCAACCACGTGATGTTCCTGCACCAGGGGCGGGTGGAGGAGGAAGGGCACCCGCGCGAGGTACTCAACCAGCCCAAGAGCGAGCGTCTCCAGCAGTTCCTCGCCGGCAGCCTGAAGTAAGCGCCGGCACACGATCTTTTTACGGGCTGCGCGGAGCCGGTGGTGCTCGGCCACCGCCGCAAAAAGATCGTGTACAGGTTCCAAACCCACCCCGGGGAGACGGCGGACGATGTAGCGCTGCGGCTACGCCGCCGCTGCGCTACCATCGTAGCCGCCCGTTTTTCCCCGGAGTCGCCATGTCCCTGCCCCTGCCCGACGGCGCCACCCTGAGCGAGCTCGCTCCCGGCGTCACGCTGCTCACCCTCGCCCACGACCGCTTCGACGCTCGGCTCTCGCTGCTGGGCGGCCAGCTGCTCGACTACACCCGCCACGGCGAGCCGCCATTGCTGTACCTGTCACCCGCCGCCGTGTTCCAGCCCGGCAAGGCGATCCGCGGCGGCATTCCGCTGTGCTGGCCGTGGTTCGGCGCCCACCCCGACGACGCCAACGCACCGGCGCACGGCGTGGCGCGCCAGCAGCCGTGGGTGTTGCAGCAGGTGATGCGCGACGCCGCCGGCTTCAGCGTGCGGCTGGCCGGGCCGCGCCACGGCGCGCTGGAGGCCAGCCTCGAGCTGCGCCTTGATGACGCCGTCGAGCTGGCGCTGACCACCCGCAACCACAGCAGCGCGCCGGCCACGCTCTCCGCCGCGCTGCACAGCTATCTGGCGCTGGGCGACATCGACGGCGCCACCCTCACCGGTCTGGCCGGCGCCAGCTACCTCGACCAGTTGCAGGGGCAGCTGTCGCGCTTCGGCAACGAGCCGCTGCGCTTCGAGTGCGAGATCGACGCCATCGTCTACCCCGAGGGCCCGCTCACGCTGCACGACGCCGCCTGGGGACGCACCGTCACCCTCAGCACCGCAGGCTCCGCCAGCAGCGTGGTGTGGAACCCGTGGATCGCCAAGTCGGCACGACTGGCCGACTTGCCGGACGACGGCTACCGCCACTTCGTGTGCGTCGAGACCGCCAACGCCGGACGCGACGCGCGCCGGCTGGCGCCGGGCGAAAGCCATACCCTGCGCACCCGCCTGCAGGCGCAGCCAAGCCGCTGACAGCGCGCCGCCACACGCTATAATGGCCGGCTGCCGCCGCATCCAGCGCGGCGGCCGAGCCGGACCCCGAGACCCATGACGACGCCCCAGAAACTTTCCCGCTTCCTGCCCCTGACCTTTCCCAACGGCAATCGCATCCGCCGTTTCGCCAAGGCCTGCCCGCACTGCCACGGCATGGTGACGGCGCGCGACATGGAAGGCATCGCCCGCCTGCTGCACGACAAGATCGTGCTGGCGGCCGAGGCCGAGTGCCCGGAATGCCACCGCCGCTTCCCGGTCGCCTGCGTCATCAGCGACGACAAGCGCGTGCACCGCGTGCGCCTGCCATTGTGGCTGTTCCGCCTCTGGCTCAAGCTGGCGCTGCGCAATCTGCCCGAGCCGCAGCTGCAGGAAGACTGGTCGGTGCCGGAAGAAGCGCCGCCGGCCGGCATCCGCCTGCCCGACAACGCCGTCATCACCCGCTCCCCCGACGTGCTGGGCCAGTTCGACGGCACGCCGATCAACGCCTGGCTCGACATCGACGGCCGTCACTTCGTGTTCGAGCGCGCCCTGCCGCCGGCCGGCCAGCTGTGCCTGAGCGACAGCGAACTGCTGTTCGAAGGCAAGCTGGTGTACCGCCTGGCCTGATGCTCCCCGGCCGCTGCCGGCCGGCAGCGGCCTCGTCCTGCGGCAACAAAAAAACGACACCTTTCGCACTATTCATGCCGTCCGGTTAGCGCAAACGCATTTTAAACTGGATGTTATTTTTCATATAACATAGCATGCCAGGCTGCGCGACTCGCGCCGGCTACGGCAGGCGGCGGGTCCGGGTGGCGGGCCAGCGTGCCCGCCGGTCGTCAATCCAGCCGAACATCCCTTCCATGTATCTTTCCGTACGCAGCAAATTCGCCCTGGCCACCAGCGGTGCGGTCGTCTGGACCGCGTTGTCCGCCTGGCTGGCACAACCCTGGTTTGCCGAACTGAGCACTCACCTCGGCCGTTACCTGGCATGGTTCCTGATCGGCGGCATCGCCATCCTGCCGGGCTTCATGAACGCCTTCCTGCTGCTCAGCCTGGCGCTCGACAAACGCCCGCGTCGCCAGCCGCTGGAGAGCTACCCGCCGCTGAGCATCCTGATCGCGGCCTACAACGAAGCCGCCTCGATCGAGGAGACGCTGGTCAGCATCGAGCGCCAGAACTACCCGGGCGAACTGCAGGTCATCGTGATCAACGACGGCTCGCAGGACGACACCGCCGCCATCGTGCGCCGCTGCCTGCCGCGCTACCCGTGGCTGCAGCTGCTGCACCTGGAAAAGAACGGCGGCAAGGCCAACGCGCTGAACCTGGGGCTGGCCCAGGCGCGTCACGAGCTGGTGCTGACGGTCGACGCCGACTCCTACCTGTACCGCAATGCGCTGTGCGCCATCGTCGAGCGCTACCGCCAGGACCCGCCCAACACGCGCGCGGTGGCGGGCACGGTGCTGGTGCGCAATTCGCGCGAGAACTGGGTGACGCGCTGCCAGGAGTGGGACTACTTCCACGGCATCGCCGCCATCAAGCGCGTGCAGTCGCTGTACCAGGGCACGCTGGTGGCGCAGGGCGCCTTCTCGCTGTACGACCGCGCCACGCTGATCCAGGTGGGCGGCTGGCCGGAAAACGTCGGCGAGGACATCGTCCTGACCTGGGCCATCCTCAAGGCCGGCCACCGCGTCGGCCACAGCGAGGACGCCTGCCTGTTCACCAACGCCCCGACCACGGCGCGCCAGTTCCTGCGCCAGCGCAAGCGCTGGTCGCGCGGCATGGTCGAAGCCTTCAAACAGCACCCCAGCCTGCTGCTGAAGCCGCAGCTGCCGACCTTCTTCATCTACTGGAACCTGCTGTTCCCCTGGCTCGACCTCGCCTTCACCATCGGTTTCATCCCCGGGCTGGTGCTGGCGCTGTTCGGCCACTACTGGATCGTCGGCCCGATGACGCTGGCGCTGCTGCCGGTGGCAATGCTGATGAACTTCATCATGTTCTCGGTGGAACGCAAAATGTTCGACCTGCACGGCCTCAAGGTGCGGCGCAATGCGCGAGGCTTCCTGATCTACACCCTGTGCTACAGCCTGCTGCTGCAGCCGGCCTGCCTGCTGGGCTACCTCGCCGAACTGTTCAATGCCCGCAAGCACTGGGGCACCAAGGATATGGCACCCGTCAAAGTACAGCCGGAGGGCAAATGAAAACGCTGCTGCAACCCACCCTGCTCGCCCTGCTGCTGGCCGCGAGCCCGCTCGGCCAGGCCGCCGAACCCGCCAGCGACGACCAGGGCGCCGGCGCGGCGCTCTTCCTGTCGCGCGACAACGAGGGCTTCACCACGCGCCGCCTGGCGCTGGAGTACCTGCCCGACTACCAGCACGCCGACGCCCTCACCGGGGTGCGCTACACCGACCATCACTACAGCCAGAACGACTGGCAGCGCGACGGCCAGCAGATCGCCCTGCTGCACCGCCAGATCGACCCGGCCACCGCCAACGGCTGGCAGATCGACACCGGCCTGTTCCGCCAGGGCGGCCACGACCTGCTGACGCTGGACGGCAACTACCGCCGCGCCCTGGCACCGCGCACCGGGCTGGAGCTGTTCGTCAACCGCGACTGGGTGGAAACCCAGAACTCGCTCGACCGCGGCGTGCACTTCAACTACTGGGGCGCCAGCCTGGACCAGGGCCTGGGAGAACACGTGACGCTGGTGGGCCTGGCGGCGCGCCAGGACTTCTCCGACGGCAACGAGCGCAGCCACGGCCGCCTCAAGCTGATCTACCAGCCCTGGCTCGACCTCGGGCTCACGTTGCAGGCACGCTACCGCACCTACCACAGCAGCAGCGACGACGTCGACGGCGCCTACTTCAACCCGAAGAACTACGACGAGTCGATGCTCGCCGTGGGCTGGCGCAAACGCCTGCAGGGCTGGACCGGCACGCTCACCGCCGGGCTCGGCCGCCAGCAGGTCAACGACGACCCGCGCAGCAACACCCGCCTGCTCGAACTCGGCCTGCAAAGCCCGCTGCGCGCCCAGCAGTCGCTGCGGCTGCGCGGCGGCTACAGCCAGAGCGCCGCGTTCAATGGCCCGGATTACCGCTACCGTTACCTGCAAGGGGAATGGATCGCGCGCTTCTGAGCCACTTCGACGTTGGCCGAAGCGCGGTGCCGGCCTGAGCGCCTGATCGCGGCACCGGCCATACCCCGCGCCGCTCAGGCGTCGGCCGGGTCCAGCGGCTCGCCGGCGCTGCAAATCGGCGGCGCCGCGCCGGTCTTGGCGCGGTACATCGGCTGGAACAGCAGCACGCCGGGCTGGGCATCCTGCCGGGTTTCCTGCAACAGGGTGAGCTTGCCGGTCATGAGCAGCCGTCCCTCGTCGGCGGCGCGGCGGGCGACGGCGAAGCGCGTCGGCTCCAGCGACATGTCGAACCCCAGTGCGCCCTGGTTGCGCCAGTCGAAGGGTTCGACGTAGATCACCGCGGTGTAGGGATCGCGCGGCCCGGGCGGGCGGATGTCGTAGTCGGCAAAACCCTGGGCGCGCATCGCGGCGACGTAGCCGATGCCGGTGATGCCGGGGTAGTAGCGCGGCAGCTCGAGCCCCTGGACGTAGCGCCGGAACTCGTCGCGGTCGACCGCGGCGCTGGCGGCAAACAGCCCGGCCACGCCGCGCAGGATCTGCGCCTGCACCACCATGCGGTGCTCGAAGCCACTGACCAGCTCGGTGACGCGAATCTCAAACTTGGCCCGCGCCAGCGCCGCCTCGCGCGTGCGCATGTGCTCCGCCTGCAAGCCGGTGAGCGCAACACCGACGATGAGAATCAGCCAGGACAGCGCGCGGAACAACGGTCGCCCTGGCGTTGACACAGTCTGCTTCGGCGCGTCATGGCCCCCGGCCACTGGCATACTCTTCATCTTAATCGCCAGCGGTGCGGGAGGGGACCGATTTTTGTCCGGAAACGGGGCCGCCCGGCCTCAGCCGCGGTAGTCGCCCCACACCGTCTGGATCGCTGCCACTGCCGCCAGCGCCGCGGTCTCGGTGCGCAGGATGCGCGGGCCGAGCTTGAGCGGGGTCCAGCCGGCTTCGATCGCCGCGCCTTCCTCGCGCGCCGACAACCCGCCCTCGGGGCCGGCCATCAGCCAGGCCGAGTCCGGTGCCGTGGCGATATCCGCCAGCCGTTGCGTGCCGAGCGGCGACAACACCAGCCGGACGTCGGCCTCGGGCAGTGCGCGCAGCCACTCGGCCAGCGTCAAGATCGGCCGCACCTCGGGCACGCTGTTGCGGCCGCACTGTTCGCAGGCGGCGATGACGATCTCCTGCCAGCGCGCCACGCGCTTGTCGGCGCGCTCGCCCGAGAGCCGCACCACCGAGCGCTCGGCGGTCAGCGGCTGGAACACGCTGACCCCCATTTCCACGCCCTTCTGCAGCGTGAACTCCATCTTGTCGCCGCCGGAGATGGCCTGCGCCAGCCCGAGCCACACCGGCGACTCGCGCGAAACGTCGGCGAACTCGCCCAGCACGCACTCGGCGTCGCGCTTCAGCACCTGGGTCAGGGTGGCGGGGTATTCCCCGCCGCAGCCGTTGAACAGCGTGATGGCGTCACCGGGGTTGAGGCGCAGCACCTGAACGTGGCGCAGCACGCTGTCAGGCAGGGCGAGGGTCATGCCGGGGGCGAGTTCCCCGTCGAGAAAAAAGCGTGGCATTGTCTTGAAAGTCCTTGGCGATACCGGTATTTTGCTTTGTTTGCTGCGGTTGCAACAATACTCCTCTTGCCGTTGCCGGCCCGGCCCTGGCTCACTCGGCCACAGCACGGACGCGTAGCGTGTGAAAGAAATCGTCGCGCCCGGCCCGCGGCGTCGTCAAAGAACCGCACGGCAACCGGCATGGTCACAACGTACACGAGGATCATGGCAGGGCGAATCGCCGCGTGCCCATCTATCGCTGGGCAGATCAAGGATCGGCATGCAGAGGTGGACCCCGCGACAGATCCGCACGCGCAGAGCCGCGCATGAGCCCCGATCAGGGACGCGCAGTAGATTTATTCACACGCTCTCAGCTCATCCTAAGGAGAAACGGATGCAGGTGGTTGACCAGGTAATACGGGTTTTGCGCGAAGTCGCCCAGACCGAAGTGATGCCGCGTTTCCTGCGCGTGGGCTCCAGCCGCAAGGTCGACGGCACGCTGTTTACCGAGGCCGATCTCGCCTGCCAGCAGGCGCTCGTCCGGCTGCTGCCGACCATCCTGCCGCATCCGGTACTGGGCGAGGAGATGGACCACGCCCAGCAGGACGCGCTGTGGCAGGCCCACCGCGCCGGCCTGTGGGTGGTCGACCCGATCGACGGCACCACCAACTTCATCAACGGCCTGCCGTATTTCGCCATCTCGGTGGCCCTGATGGTGGACGGCAAAAGCGAACTCGGGGTGATCTACAACCCGGTGTCCGACGAGATGTTCTACGCCCGGCGCGGCCATGGCGCCTTCATGAACGGCATTCCGCTGCCGCTGAAGAAGATCCCCAACTGCATGGGCGACGCCATCGCCGGGGTCGAGGTGAAGTACCTGCGCTCGGGCAAGCTGGCGGCACGCCTCAACAGCCTGGCGCCATGCGGCAGCCAGCGCAACATGGGCTCCTCAACGCTGGACTGGTGCTTTCTCGCCGCCGGCCGCTACGACCTGTATCTGCACGGCGGCCAGCGCCTGTGGGATTACGCCGCCGGCGTGGTGATCCTGGAAGAAGCCGGAGGGCAGGCCGCCACGCTCAACACCGACGACTACTGGGCGGACCAGCCGTGGAGCCGCTCCGCCATCGCCGCGCTCGACCCGGGGCTGTTCACGCAGTGGCTGCGCTGGGTGCGCGCCAACCAGTAAGCCTATCCCAAGTAGGCGGCTGCACCTTCGCATCTCCCACCAGAAACAAAAAAGGTTGGCCGAAGCCAACCTTTCTTGTATCCCGAAACCATCCCAGAACCTGCTCACGATCTGTCGCGAGCGCTCCTCAGCGGGGTGAAGAGCAGCGCAGAAACCGGAATGTACTGGAGTACATGAGGATTCCTGATCGCTGAGCGAATCAATAGATTCGCACGCAGTGCACATGAGCCCCGATCAGGAGCGCGCAGCAAGATCGTGCACAGGTTCTCAGGCGGGCTTCACGCTGCGGGCTCTTAGATAATCCAGCAACCCCGCGCCCGAATACAACGCCAACCCGGCCCAGATGAAGCCGAAGCCGACCAGCCGTCCGGCGCCGAACGGCTCGTGGAACAGCCAGGCGCCGAGCAACAGCTGCATGATCGGACTGGTGTACTGGATCACCCCCACCGTGGCCAGCTTGAGGCGGCGTGCGCCGGCGGCGAACAGCAGCAGCGGAATCGCCGTCACCACCCCGGCCCCGGCCAGCATCGCGTCGTGCAGGCCGTCGACGTGGCCGAACAATCCCTGCCCCTGCCATTCGAACCACAGCAGCGCGCCCAGCGCCAAGGGCAGCATCAGGAAGGTCTCCAGCGCCAGCCCCGGCAGCGAGGCCAGCGGCGCCTGCTTGCGCAACAGGCCATAGCAGCCGAACGACAGCCCCAGGCCCAGCGCCACCCACGGCGGCGTGCCGGCCAGGATGGTCAGCCACAGCACGCCGAGCGCCGCCAGCCCCACCGCCGCCTTTTGCACCGGCGCCAGCCGCTCGCTGAGGAACAAGCGCCCCAGCAGCACGTTGATCAGCGGGTTGATGAAGTAGCCCAGGCTGGCGTCCAGCACGCGGTCGGCGTTCACCGCCCAGATGTAGATCAGCCAGTTGGTCGACAACAGCGCCGAGGACAGCGCAAAGATGCCGAGCCTTTTCGGCTCGCGCACGAACGGAACGAGCCAGCCCCACTGGCGCTGCACCAGCAGCAGCAGCGCCACGAACAGCGCCGACCAGGCGATGCGGTGACACAGGATCTGCAGCGCCGGCACGTCGTGCAGCGGCTTCCAGTAGAGCGGGAACAGCCCCCAGATGAGGAAGGCACCGAACACGAACAGCACGCCGCGCCCGGTTTCATGGGATGAAGACATGGGAAAATCTCGATGTGGGAGGGTTATCGGCGCAACACGCCGTTTTTATCCCTGTAGCCTAACGCCCGCCAGCTCCGCCTTCAATCGACTCTGGCAGACAAGACTGTTCAAGGGGCCGAACAATCGTCACCCGCGTTAGAACCTGTTCCCGATCTTGCTGCGCATCCCTGATCGGGGCTCATGTGCTGCTCGGAATCCTCATGTACTCCAGTACATTCCGGTTCCTGCGCGGCTCTTCACCCCGCTGAGGGCTGCTCGCGACTGATCGTGAGCAGGTTCTTAGCAGTTGCTGCACTGGCACAGACGCAACGGCGCCCCGCCCGATCCGTCAATCTCTTTGACGTTTACGTTAACGTTACCTATAGTCGGCTGAAACTACCAAACGGCATCCATGCACTAAAACGTATAGGAGAAGGCCCGCCCACAAGGCGGGTTGCCATTGACGCCACAAGCGAGCACTGGAGGAGAAGCCCATGTCGATCAGACATGTCGATCTGGAAGAAAAGTACACCGCCGCCACCGGGCAGGTATTCATGACCGGCATTCAGGCGCTGGTGCGCCTGCCGATGATGCAACAGGAGCGCGACCGCGCCGCCGGGCTGAACACCGCCGGCTACGTCACCGGCTACCGCGGCTCGCCGCTCGGCAACGTCGACCTGTCGATGCAGAAGGCCGAGCCGTACCTCAAGGAACACAACGTGGTGTTCCACCCCGGCATCAACGAGGACCTCGCCGCCACCGCGGTGTGGGGCACGCAGCAGGTCAACCTGTTCGACGGCGCAAAGTACGACGGCGTGTACGCCATGTGGTATGGCAAGGGGCCGGGTGTGGACCGCTCCGGCGACGTCATCAAGCACGGCAACGTGGCCGGCACCAGCGCGCACGGCGGGGTGCTGCTGGTGGCGGGCGACGACCACGCCGCCAAGTCATCCACTTTCCCGCACCAGTCCGACCACATCCTCGCCGCCAGCATGATCCCGGTGCTCAACCCCTCCGGCGTGCAGGAAGTGCTCGACTTCGGCCTGCACGGCTGGGCGATGAGCCGCTACTCCGGCTGCTGGGTGTCGATCAAGGCCATCACCGACACCGTGGAGAGCGCCGCCATCGTCGACGTCTCGCCCGAGCGCATCAACGTGGTGATCCCGGAAGACTTCCCGCTGCCGGCGGACGGCCTCAACATCCGCTGGCCGGACACCCCGCTGGCGCAGGAAAAGCGCGTGCTGCACCATCGCCTGTACGCCGCCCTGGCCTACGCCCGCGCCAACAATCTCAACAAGATCGTGCTCGATTCGCCGCAGCCGCGGCTCGGCATCATCACCACCGGCAAGAGCTACCTCGACGTGATGCAGGCGCTCGACGACCTCGGCATCGACCAGGCGCTGGCGGCGGAAATCGGCCTGCGCATCTTCAAGGTCGGCATGACCTGGCCGCTCGAGCCGGAAGGCGTGCGCCACTTCGCCGAAGGCCTGGACGAAATCCTGGTGGTGGAAGAAAAACGCCAGATCATCGAATACCAGCTCAAGGAACAGCTCTACAACTGGCGCGACGACGTGCGTCCGCGCGTGGTCGGCAAGTTCGCCGAGAAGGGCGAATGGGCGCTGCCGCACGGCGACTGGCTGCTGCCGGCGGCGGGCGAGCTGACCCCGGCCATGATCGCGCGCGCCATCGCCAGCCGCCTGGCGCTGATCTTCGACAGCCCGGTAATCCACGACCGCCTCAAGTTCTACGACGACAAGGAAGCGCAGCTGGTGCAGCCGCGCGAGGCGCTGCCGCGCGTGCCGCACTACTGCTCCGGCTGTCCGCACAATACCAGCACCAAGGTGCCCGACGGCAGCCGCGCGCTGGCCGGCATCGGCTGTCACTACATGGCCACCTGGATCGAGCCGCACACCAAGACCTTCAGCCAGATGGGCGGCGAAGGCGTGGCCTGGCTCGGTCAGGCGCCGTTCACCAATACCCGGCACGTGTTCGCCAACCTGGGCGACGGCACTTACTTCCACTCCGGGCTCCTGGCGATCCGCGCCGCCATCGCCGGCAAGGTCAACATCACCTACAAGATTCTCTATAACGACGCCGTGGCGATGACCGGCGGCCAGCACGTCGACGGCCCACTCAACGTGCCGATGATCACGCGCCAGCTCGCCGCCGAGGGCGTCAAGCGCATCGTCATCACCAGCGACGAGCCGGAGAAGTACCACGGCGTGAAAGGCTTGGCCGAAGGCGTCGAGGTGTTCCACCGCCGCGAGCTCGACCGTCTGCAGCAGGAACTGCGCGAGACCGAAGGCACCACCATCCTGATCCACGACCAGACCTGCGCCGCCGAGAAGCGCCGCCGCCGCAAGCGCGGCGACTACCCCGACCCGGCCAAACGCGTGTTCATCAACGAACGCGTGTGCGAAGGCTGCGGCGACTGCAGCGTGAAGTCCGGCTGCCTGTCGGTGATGCCGGTGGAAACGCCGCTGGGACGCAAGCGCAAGATCGACCAGAGTAGCTGCAACAAGGACTACTCCTGCCTGGAAGGCTTCTGTCCGAGCTTCGTCACCGTCGAAGGCGGCAAGCTGCACAAGCCCGCGGCGACGGCGGCCAACCTCGGCAGCCTGCCGCCGCTGCCCGCCCCGCTGGTGCCGTCGGCGCACCACCCGTTCGGCATCATGGTCACCGGCGTCGGCGGCACCGGCGTGGTCACCATCGGCCAGGTGCTGGGCATGGCGGCCTACCTCGATGGCAAGGGTGTTACCGTGCTCGACATGGCCGGCTTGGCGCAGAAAGGCGGCTCGGTGTGGTCGCACGTGCGCATCGCCGACAACAAGGAACAACTGCACGCGGTGCGCATCGCCGCCGGCGACGCCAACCTGATCCTCGGCTGCGATCTGGTGGTCACCGCCGCCGAGGAAGCGCTGGCCAAGATGCGCGAGGGCTTCAGCCACGCCATCATCAACAGCTTCGAGTCGCCCACCAGCGCCTTCCTGAAGAACCCGGACCAGCGCTTCCCGGCGCGCAGCATGAAGGACGCCATCATCGAATCGGTTGGTGCCGGCCATTACTCCGAGGTCAACGCCACCCGTCTGGCCACCTCCCTGCTCGGCGACGCCATCGCCAGCAATATGTTCATGCTCGGCTACGCCTGGCAGAAGGGGCTGGTGCCGGTGAGCGAGGAAGCGATCATGGAAGCGATCCGCCTCAACGGCGCCGCGGTGACCTTCAACCAGCAGGCCTTCTTCTGGGGCCGCCACGCCGCGCACGACCCGGCGCGCGTCGAGGCGCTGGTCAGCCCCAACGCCGTGGTGCAATTTGTTCCACGTGAAACACCGGACGCCGTGCTGCACCACCGCGCCCAGCTGCTCACCGCCTACCAGAACGCCGGCCTGGCCGAACGCTACAAGGCACTGGTGCAACGCGTGAAGGCGGCCGAAGACGGCGTCAAGCCGGGCAGCCAGGCACTCACCCTGGCGGTGGCGCGCAGCTACTACCACGTGCTGGCCTACAAGGACGAGTACGAAGTGGCGCGGCTCTACAGCGACGGCGAATTCCTGCGCACGCTGGACGGCACCTTCGAAGGCAACTACACGCTGCACTTCCAGCTGGGTGCCAGTTGGATGACCGGCGGCAAGGCGAAGAAAGTCAGCTTCGGGCCGTGGATGCTGCCGGCGATGAAGGTGCTGGCCAAGCTGCGCTTCCTGCGCGGCACCCCGCTCGACGTCTTCGGCTGGCAGCCCGACCGCAAGCTGGAACGCCGCCTGATCGGCGAGTTCGAAACGCTGGTCGACAGCCTGCTCGCCGGGCTCAAGGCCGACAACCTCGCCAGCGCGGTGGAACTGGCCAAGTTGGCCGAAGGCATCCGCGGCTTCGGCCCGATCAAGGACCGCAGTTACGCCTTGGCGCAGCAGAAGCAGCAGGAACTGCTGGCCGCCTTCGCCGGCAAGGAGAAGGCCGTCAAGGGCGTGGTGGCCGCCTGACCGGTTCCATGGGGCGGCTGTGCCTGCGCATCTTGAGCGCCAGCAGCGCCGCCCACTGAAACAGGTGCCAGGCAAGGCTCACAAGGAGTTGTTCGAGGAGTGTTACAGGCGCGGACCGGTTCCGCGCCTTTTTTTGTCTGATACTCCGGCAGGCAATGGAGGAAGCATCTGACCCTCCACTTGCCATGGAAGCCGTTGTCCCCTCACCAAATGCACCAACGGCTCCGTCTCGAAGAAGGCGCCATTTACCCTCCCTTATCCCACTTATCCAAGGCCCAACACCTCCTGCCCCTGCCAACGTCGGAATAGCAACCACCCAGGCCCGCCTTCGTTGCCCCCTACCGCCACATATTGCCATCAGCATAACCATGCAAGACAATGCCGCCACTCGCTTTTGTCATATTTTGCTGCCCGGCACTATCCATATAGTCAGACTCCCATGACCTTTCACTCACTCCTCGCCAGCTTCGCCACCGCCTTTACCCAGGACCAGCGCCTCGTCAGCCTGCAACTGGGCAACGGAGAGCGCTGGAGCGAGACGCTGCTGCCGCTCGCCGTGCACGGCGACGAGGCGGTGTCCGACAGCTACCGCTACCGTGTCGAGTGCCTGTCGCCCGATACCGGCCTCGAACTCAAGAGCCTGCTCGGCGTGCCGGTACGGCTCGGCATCGCGGGGGCGGACGGCACCGAGCAGGTGCGCTGCGGCGTGGTCAGCGCCGCCGAGGCGGTGGGTAGCGATGGCGGCTTCTCCAAGTACGCGCTCACCGTCGAGCCGCCGTTCGCGCTACTGCGTCTGCGCAAGACGTCGCGGGTGTTTCAGGACTTGTCGGTGCCCGACATCGTGCGCCAGGTGTTCGCCGAACACGCCGCCGCCAACCCGGTGTTCGCCGCCTTGCAGAGCCTCGACTTCGCGCTCGCAGGCGAACTGCCGTCGCGCAGCTACTGCCTGCAATACCGCGAATCCGACTTTGATTTCATCGTGCGTCTGCTGCACGAGGAGGGGCTGGCGTGGCGCTTCGAACATGGAGAGGGAGCAACCGAGCGCGGTAGCGAAGCGTCGCGAGGAAATACGCCCCAGGTGACACTGGTGGCGTTCGACGATCCCTATTCCCCGCCACCCGCCGGGGTGGAACGGGTCCGCTTCCACCGCCGCGATGCCACCGAAGCCGAAGACGGTCTCACCCGCTGGGACAGCAGCCGCCAGATCGTCAGCGGCAGCGTGGCGCTGGCCAGCTTCGACTACCAGCCGGTTGCCACCGGCCACAGTGGGGATACCAGTGCCGTCGATCAAGGCACCGCCGGCGCCCGGTTGCAAAGCAGCCTGCAGGACTACGACGCTCCCGGCCCGTACTACGCCGGCGACGCCGACCAGCTCGCCCACTACGCCCGGCTGCGCCAGCAGGCGCACGATGCGCAAGCCAAGCGCTTCGACGGCAGTGGGAGCGTACGTGGGCTGACCGCCGGGCAGTGGTTCCGGCTCGACGACCACCCGGCGCACGAGGGGGAGGCTCCCGAGCAGCGCGAATTCGTCGTCACGCGCCAAACCTTCCAGGCACGCAACAACCTGCCAACCGAGCTGGCACGGGCGCTGCCGGCCAGCCTTCGGCCAACGTTGACGGCCGGCGCGGAGGCCGACACGTCGGCAAGCGACGTTCCGTACCACATCACCTTCAGCGCCCAGCGCCGCGGCCTGCCGCTCACCCCGGCCTACGCCGGCACCGCGCTGGCCAAACCCACCGCCCGTGGCGCCCAGACCGCTACTGTGGTCGGCCCAGCGGGTGAAGAGATCCACACGGATCAGCATGGCCGCATCAAGGTGCAGTTCCACTGGCAGCGTCCCGACGAACATCCGACGATCGGCGCCAACCTCGACGACACCTCAAGCTGCTGGCTGCGCGTGGCCATGCCTTCGGCCGGGGCCGGCTGGGGCCACCAGTTCATTCCGCGCATCGGGCAGGAAGTGCGGGTCGACTTCCTCGACGGCGACATCGACCGGCCCGTCATTATGGGAGTCCTGTACAACGGCAGCCATCCGCCGCCCGCCTTCAGCGGTGCGGGCAGCCTGCCGGCCAACAAGACCCTGTCCGGTATCAAAAGCAAGGAACACCACGGCGGGCAGTACAACGAACTGCTGTTCGACGACACCCCCGGCGAAGTGCGCGCCAAGCTCTCGTCCGAACATGGCGCCACCCAGCTCAACCAGGGTTACCTCACTCACCCGCGTACCGACGGCAAAGCCACGCCGCGCGGCGACGGCTTCGAACTCAGGACCGACCGTCACGGCGCGGTCCGCGCCGGCCACGGCCTGCTGCTGAGTACCGAAGCGCAGCAAGGCGTGGCGGGCAAACAACTGGCTCGCGACGGCGCGCAAAGCCAGCTCGATGCCGCCCTGGCACTCAGCCAATCCCTCGGCGAGACCGCCGCCGCGCGGCTGGCCGACAGCGTCGAAACCGGGCCGGAAGAAATCAAGCCCGACAACAGCAAGGGAGCGAAGAAGACCGATGGCCACCTGCAACACCACGTCGAGGCCCTGAAGGCGTGGGAAGCCGGAACCAACACCAATAAGGATGGCAAAACTGTCCCCAACGGTGAGGGATTGGCTCAGGCCGGCCAACAACCGCTGATGATCCTGACAGCCCCCGCCGGCCTCGCGGCGACCACCGACAACAGCCTCACCTTGGCCGCCGGCAGCAATATCGACCAGGTGGCGCAGCGCGACCTCAACCAGACCTCGGGCCGACGCTGGCTGCACAACGTCGGCCAGCACATCAGTCTGTTCGTGGCTGGGGTGAAGGATAAGGTCAGCCTCAAGCTGATCGCAGCCAAGGGCAAAGTGCAGGTCCAGGCGCAGAGCGATGCCATGGAGCTGACGGCGGACAAGGACGTGGCCATCACCTCCTGCAAGGGCAAGGTGGTGATCAGCGCCCAGCAGGACATCCTGCTCACTAGCGGCGGCGGCTACATCCGCATTGCCGGCGGCAACATCGAAGTGCATTGCCCGGGCGAAGTCAGCGTCAAGGGCGCCAACCATAGCTTGAGCGGACCTACTCACCTTACGACACCTGTTGGATTGCCTATTTTTCCCGAACATGATGAAAGCTTGACGTTTGTCGATGAGGTGACAAAGAAGCCCTTGGCAGGTAAACGGTATGAAATCCATATGGAAAATGGTTGGATATTCAAGGGCATTACAAACGGTGAAGGTCAGACGGAACGCATCAACACGGCCAAGCCGCTGAAGATTATTAAAGCTATTGTTCGGGATTAATTATTATGACAACTATCAAGCTGGCCAAAGAAAACATCAAGACAAACAAAGAAAACCTTACTAAGTCAACTGTTGTTGTGCCTGTGAGTCATGATTGCGGGTGTGATTATGGCGAAATCATATCATGCAGAAGGTATGGCACAGTCTATGGGCCAGTTTATGATGGCGAGATTTCTATAGATCAATTTCATGGCTGGGCTGACATGATAAAAAATGGGGCTGTTACTGAAGTGGAGAAAAGAATAATAATTACAATGTCTGCAAACGAGGGGAATATGGATTCCGTTCAGTCCTATGACGATCAAACGCTAACGGCGGGGGCAATGCAAAAAACAATCACAACTACAGGTAGTGGGGAGTTTCCCGCACAGGTTGCAGAATTTCGAGATGAACAACCTGAACTATATAAAGCTCTTTTTGAAAATTGCGGCTGGACCGTTGAAGGGAAGGGCGTTGATCATAGCAAGATGCATTATTGTGATAAAGAAGCAACCGGAGGAAAAAAATTAACTGGCATTGCTTTGAAAGATTTAATACGAGACTCTAAAAGATTCAATAAAACAACGAACTCAAAGAAGGGAAAACAAGAATCCAAGCCTATAGCGGCAATCATCAAGGCTATCAAACATGAAAAATTCATGGAGCATCAGATACTAAGTAGTGCCGCACAACTAAGTTGGAATGATTTTTGCTTCTGTTTGCGTATCTCCCTGATGCCGGTTCGACGATGCGTAAACTCACATTGACCTTGAATGAAGCTGAAGTCTGCACTCTTGAACAATTAGCCAAAGCACACCCCAAGGAATATTTCCGCTTGCGCGGCAAGGCGTTGATTGCTGTCAACCAAGGTCAGGACATTGCCACCGTTGCCGCCGTGTTGCGAATCAGCGGCGAGAGCATCAGAACATGGATTCACAACTGGGAACGCCACGGTCTAGTCGGCATCCTGAATGCTCGTGCCGGTGGACGGCCAGCCAAACTGACCGAGGACC
>NZ_FXAG01000042.1 GCF_900177275.1 Pseudogulbenkiania subflava DSM 22618 | reverse complement strand
ACGGCGGGCATCCAGTTCTCTTACGACAGAACGTAGCAGCCACCAGCCTTGTTAGAGGGGGCGGAGTATCGCCCCCTCGCAATCCACCTCATCGGGAAACAAGGAATGCCATGAGCGATTTTTACGTGCTCGCCGTTTTGTACGCAAAGCCGGGGCGAGAAGACGAATTGCGGGAAAACCTGGCTGCACTGGTGGAGCCGTCACGCAAGGATGAAGGTAACTTGCGATACGAGCTATTTGTTCAACAGGATGACCTACGACGATTTGTCTTTGTGGAGCACTGGGCGAGCCCGGAAGCACAGCATAAGCATCACACGCAAGGCGAGCATATCCTCCATTTCCACGCAGGAGGCATAGATGCAGTGGAAAAGGCGGAGTTGTTTTACAAATTGGACCTTATCGCCTGATGAGATTGCCGAGGACTCGCCTCTAGTCACCTGCCAATTCAGATCAGTTTTGATGAGTCGACAGCGGCCCGAAAGGGCGGACGCACCTTGCATCGAGAATATATAAAAACACATCCCGATAGCTGACTATTTAAGATCATATTTAATATTTAAGGTCTGCCAAGGGTTGAGTTGATTGACTTGCCAATTATCATCTTCTATAGAAATACCGTAGGTCGCTTCCTGTTTTTAGAAACATCTTTTCCATTACCGATATCCCGACGGGGTTATCATAAACAAACAAATATGGAGGTGGAATATGAGATTCGGGGCTGCTTCTGCATTAGCCGTACCACTTATGTTGATTGGAGCCTTGGCCAAGGCAGATCTACCTCCAGCGCCGGGAACCCCTGTGCCGGCGTTGCCACCACATTTCGAGAAAGCGGTTGTAGCAACCGGCTTGGCGAATCCCCACAATATGATGCTCGGTCCGGATGGACATATCTGGCTGACTGAACAGATTGCCAAGCGGATCACCCGCGTCGACCCCCGTAACGGCAAGATTACGGTAGCAGTGGAAATCGCTGATGCCGTTTACTCACCAGACCAACAGGATGGTGTTTTAGGGCTTGCGCTCCATCCGGACTTGCTCAAGGGCAAGGGCCGCGACTATGTCTACGTCTCACTCACTTATGCCAGCGGCCAAGGAGGGGAATTCCCGAACCGCACAGCCATCCGTCGCTACACCTACAATGCCAAGACTCAGAAATTGGTATCACCGGTAGACATCCTCAAGGGACTTCCATCCGCACACGATCACCAATCCGCGCGGCTGCTCTTCGGCCCGGACCAAAAACTCTACTACTCGATTGGCGACCAGGGGCGAAACCAGCTTTCCTATCTCTGCCAGCCTAACCAGGCGCAACTACTGCCCACCGAGGCCGAAGTTAAAGCCGGGAACCGGGAGCACTACATGGGTAAAATTCTACGAATGAACCTCGATGGCTCGATTCCGGCGGACAACCCGACGATTCATGGCGTGAAAAGTCACGTCTATGCCTGGGGTATTCGAAATACGCAGGGCATGGTGTTCAGTCCGACGGGCAAGCTCTTCGCCACGGATCAGGGCCCCAACACTGACGACGAGTTGAACCTGATTCTCCCGGGCCGCAATTACGGTTGGCCCAACGTCGCCGGCCGTAAGGACGATGCCGGGTATGCGTACGCCAATTATTCGGCCGCAAAGGGTGGTTGCAAGGGCGACATGGATAACGCGCAGAACGGCTTGAAGCCGCCGGAAGCTGTGCCGGTGACGCGGGAATCTCAGTGGTCTGATCCTGATTTCGTCGAGCCATTGAAAACGTTCTTCAGCGTTGACAACAACTTCAACTTCAACAACCCGGTCTGCGCAGACAAGAATCTCTATTACATTTGCTGGCCGACCATCGCGCCGTCTTCCATCGCGTACTACCGTGGCGGAAAGCAGGGTGTTCCAGGTTGGGAACATTCACTCTTGATCACCAGCCTCAAGCGCGGCGTTCTCTATCGCGTACAGCTTGACCCGACCGGCACTCTGCCACTTGGTAACGCAGAGCCGCTGTTCCGCTCAGCGAACCGCTATCGCGAAGTGGTGGTCAGTCCGGATGGCCGCACGATCTATGTGGCAACCGACACAAGCCACCTCGGTACGACAGATACCGGAAACGCCGCGTTCAAGCTGGACAACCCCGGTTCGATTATCGCGTTCAAGTACTCGCGGGCGAAGTAAGCCCCAACGAGTTTCAATCAGGCGGTGCCATCCGGCATCGCCACAACCTGGAGAAAGCATCATGCGTATCTGGACCAAGCCGCAAATTATCGAAGTCTGTCTCGGTTGCGAAATCAATTGCTACATGAGTGCTGAGCGCTGACCCGAGGGTTTTGCGGGTGTTGAATGGCAATGAGGCCTTCAATGTGCTGGATCGGGGCAGCGTTAAGCGCCGTGCCCCGGTCTAGCCGGTTGTCGATGCTGAAGGCTGCGACTCGGACGTGAGCATCGCGACGTCTGCCATTCCGGGCAAGATCGCACTGTAGCTTGAAGATTCAGAAGCGGGCGGCTTCGGAGGGGAGTCGAAAGGCGTGATCGGTTTTGTGCAAGGTGTCACCGAGACGCTTTCCGGTTTGAGGGGCGGTGTCGCCAGGAAGCGCGACGCGCTGGGTGCAGTTTGCCGGCCTGGCGCTGACGCTCAACTTTGTCGTTACTCGCCAGAATACAGAGCAACTCGGCGCCATGTTGCGCTATGCCGATGAGCAGGGCGTCGCTCGTGCGGAGCTAGCCCCCAGCCTTTCCCACCCATCGCGGCACCGGCTGGATGCCCGAACCCTGCAGCAGTTGCGGTGAGCGGTAGCGAGACCGGGGCGGATGCCGCTACCAGGCCCTGGCGTTGGCTGGTGGCGCGGGTACTCTCGACCCAATCGGCAATTCCCCCCAAAACATGAGCAGGTTGTCATGCTGGCACAGCGCGAATCGCAATCAGGCGATGGGCAGCTGCAGTTGCGCAGTCTTTCCATTACGAAAACAGGGAGTTGACATGCCGATGCGTAACAAATGTATCCGTTCTCCACACCCGCTGGCCTGGCTCAACGTAGTTGCCGCGGCTACGTTTGCCTTCGGCGCCGCCAGCGCCCATGCCTACGACATCGCAACCAGCCCCTACCTACTGGGCGACTGGGGTGGTTTGCGCTCGAGCCTGGCCGAGCAGGGCGTGGCGTTCAATATCGGCTATGGCAGCGAGCTGGCACACAACTTTAGCGGCGGCACCGACCACCTGACGCGCTATACAGATCAGTGGGTGTTCGGCACCACGCTGGATCTGAACAAGCTATGGGACTGGCAGGGCGGTACATTCCAGTTCACCATGACCGACCGTAACGGACGGAATCTCGGGGCGGACGCCAATATCGGCAACAACATGTTGATACAGGAAGTCTATGGACGCGGACAGACCTGGCACCTGACGCAATTGTGGCTTAACCAAAAGCTGTTCGACGACCGCATGGAGGTCAAGCTTGGTCGCCTGACCGTCGGCGAAGACTTCTTCAGCTTCTCCTGCGATTTCCAGAATCTTACGTTCTGCGGCTCACAGCCAGGCAACCTAGTGGGCAACTACTGGGTCAACTGGCCAACCAGTCAGTGGGCGACACGAATCAAATTCCACACCTCGCAAGACACCTACGTGCAGACTGGCGTGTATCAGGTCAACCCAAAGTACGTGGATGACAGTTATGCGCGCCACAACGGCTGGAAGCCGAACAACCCGAGCGGCACCACCGGCGCGCTGATTCCGCTGGAAGTGGGTTGGCAACCAACCTGGCAGGGTCGCCCCGGTTCCTACAAGCTGGGGGGCTGGTACAACACATCAAACGGCAATGACCTGTTCTTCGACGTGAATCACAACCCGCGCGGCGAGACAGGCCTCGACCCCCTCGAGCGCTCCAGCCAGTTCGGCATCTATCTGAGCCTCCAGCAGCAGGTGACCGGTACAGCCGGCGGCCGCGGCGCGACGGTGTTCATGAACTTCTCACACGCTGACCGTAATACGGCGCAGTTGGATCATCAGATCACGATGGGGGTGCAGTATAAGGGACCGTTTGAGAGCCGCGGACAGGACTCGATCGGTTTTGCTGTGGGCGCCACCCACAACAATGAGCGCTTCGCGGATTTCGTGCGCCAGAACAATGCCCGCACAGGTCAGAATGCCGTCGTGGGCAGCGGATATGAGTATGTGAGCGAGCTATATTACTCGTGGTCTCCGGTGCCCTCAGTATTCCTGCGCCCCAATTTGCAGTACATCCTGCACCCAGGCGGTACATCTCAAAACAGTAATGCCTTTGTGATCGGCTTGAAAACCGGCGTCACGTTCTAGCGTTGCTGTTCAAGACTCACGCGAGACAAAATACTCGGGGTGATTCGAGATGCGCCGAGATCTTCGTCGCTCGCAACAGCATCTTTATCTCCGCGCCTTATAGCAAAATTTCTGTTCTTCTCTGTGTTGAATGTGAGAAGCTCAAAAAGTGAGGAAAAGCTACCGAAGCGATATCAGCCGCCAACAATTTGAAGCCATCAGGCCACTACTGGAAAGCGCACACAAGAATGGGTCTCGTGCTCAAAAGACTTTGAACCGGCTCGAAGACGAACAGCAAGTCTACTAATATTGAACAATGCGCTACCGACTGAACGATATTGAAGCCTTCCTGTTGGTGATGGAGACCGGGAGCTTTACGGCAGCCGCCTTACGCCTCGATCTCTCCAAGTCAGCCATCAGCAAACGGATTAATGACTTGGAACAGGCACTGGGCGCCCAACTGCTACACCGATCCACTCGGGGGGTGGTCGCCACCGACCGCAGACAACTCTTCTATCAGAAGGCACGTGAGCTGGTACTGCAGCTCGACGACGCGGCCACGTCGACGATTGAGGAGGAGGGGAGTCTGTGTGGCCAGGTGCGCATCGCAGCACCAATGACCTTCGGCCGGAAATACCTGGGGCCGATGCTGTTGGAGCTAATGCAGCAGCACCCCAACCTGGACTTGATCATCGATCTCGATGACCGCATGGTGGATGTGGATGGCGGTGGCTACGACTTGGCAATCCGGATTACCCAGCCACTCAAGGACATGTCACTGATCGCACGTAAGCTGGCCATCAGTCGCCGCGTCGTCTGCTGTAGCCCGAACTATGCGGAGCACCATGGCTTGCCCAAATCACTCGACGAACTGGCAGCCCATCGCTGCATCGGCTACGCCTACGTCCATTCCGGGCAGCTGTGGCAATTCGAGCCGGTCGGGCAGAATAACCGGGTACGAACGGCAGTAGTGAAATCAACGCTGGTATTCAACAACGGCGAAGTGATGTGCGATGCCGCCATCGCCGGCCTTGGCATCTGCTTGCTGCCGCGGTTCATCGCTGCCGAGGCGCTGCGCGATGGGCGCCTAATCGAGGCCCTACCCGACACCCCCATCCCTGACACCGTCTACGCGCTATACCCCAGCCGCCGATTTCAGAGCCGCAAGGTCCGCACCGTGCTTGACTACTTGCGC
>NZ_FXAG01000028.1 GCF_900177275.1 Pseudogulbenkiania subflava DSM 22618 | reverse complement strand
ATGAACAGACCGTGCGCAAGCAAGAGGTTGAGGTCTTTTTGCAGAGTTTGGCTGAGCGATCCAGTCGTGAGCGGCCGACCTTGCTGATCCTGGATAACGCGCGGATGCACGCCGCCATCAGAGAAGATAAACGTGATGTCTGGTTGCTGGATCATGGGTTTCATCTCTGCTTTCTGCCAGCTTATAGCCCAGAGCTGAACCTGATCGAGCAGCTCTGGAAACAAGCCAAATACCACTGGCGACGATGTAAGACATGGGGTGCCACCGAATTGAAAAGCAAGGTGACCGACTTGCTGGATAGGGTTGGCACAGAACTCAAATTTAGTTATGCGTGATTACTTAGATATTGCTGAATTCTTCGGCTAAACACTTGCGCATGCCATCGGCAGTGTTAGCCTCCAGAAAACCAGCATTAGTTACAAAACCAATCACTCCGCTATTACCGATACGGTCAGATGCCCAGCGAATGCCTCGGATATAGCTGTCATATAGGGCATTCTTATTGGTGGCGCTGGAGCACTCGGCGTAGGTGGTACGGATGCGGCTGTCCAGATCGGGGTAGGCTACATTTTGGTTGTTGTCGTTCGCACTTTCCTGACCCGCCGAATAGGGCGGATTTCCAATAATGACCCGGATATCTAGCGCCTTTTGCCGCTTGCGGCGCTTGCTATTATCAAACAGTACTTTGTCGACTAGGTCTTCCTTCTCATACATCTGGAAGGTGTCGGTTAGGCAGATGCCGTCAAACGGTACATAGTCACCACCGACGATGCTGTGGTACACCGCCTCGATATTGATGGCAGCGATGTAATAGGCTAGTAGCACCAGCTCATTGGCGTGAATTTGGCCCTGGAATTTCTGCCGTAGCTGTTCTTTGCTGAGGATGCCGCTTTGCAGCAGGCGGGTGATGAAGGTGCCAGTACCAGTAAAGGGGTCGATAATATGGACGCCGTTGCTACCTAGGCTCTGGCCGAATTCGGTTTTGAGGATATGCTCGACACTGTGGATGATGAAGTCCACCACTTCTACCGGGGTGTAGACAATGCCCAATCTTTCCGTCATGCGTGGGAAGGCATTGCGAAAGAATTTGTCGTACAGTTCGACGATGATCTTCTGCTTGCCTTCAGCCTTGTCGATGCCATCGGCGCGCAGCTTGACGCTGGCGTAGAACTTTTCCAGCGTGTCGGCTTCCTTGTCCAGTCGGTGCTCGTTCAGCTTATCCAGTACATTTTGCATGGACTTGGACATGGGGTTGTGGCTGGCAAAGCTATAGTCGGCAAATAGCGCGTCAAATACCGGTTTGGTGATGAGGTGCTGGGCAAGCATCTCAATGACCTCTTCGCGGGTGATGCTGTCGTTGAGGTCGTCCTTCAGTTCGGCCACCAGGCCTTCAAACGCCACCTGCTCATGGATATTACTGTCGTCGTTAACGATTTCAGTGATGCGGGTGATGTGCGTACGGGCGATCTTGGCGATATCGTTAGCCCATTCTTCCCAATGGTTGCGGTTGCCGCATTTCTGTACCACTTTGGCGAAGATGGCACGTTCGATTTCGCCGATTTCAAATTCCAGCACGTGCTGTTCTGGTTTGTCTTCTGCAGGCTTACCCTTGCCGGGGCTGCCGATGCCGTAACTACTTTTACCTTTGTCACGATTGGCTGCAGCGGCTTTGCTATCCGCCTTCTTTTGCACCTTATCTGTAACAGCGATGACTTCCATCTTGCTGGTATCGTTGCCGATGAGGTCCAGCTTGTTGATCATGGCGTCAAAGCGGTCGTCGTGCGAACGCAGAGCCTGCAGTACCTGCCACACCACCTTGTAGGTCTTGTTATCGTTCAAGGCCTCATCTGGGGCCATACCTGCCGGGATCACGATAGGCAGGATGACATAGCCGCGTTTTTTACCGGAAGCATCATTTTTACGCATGACGCGGCCAACGGACTGCACCACATCTACCTGAGAGCTGCGCGGGGTGAGGAACAACACGGCATCCAGCGCGGGAACATCCACGCCTTCGGATAGGCAGCGTACGTTGCTGAGAATACGGCAGCTATCGTCCGGCACAGGAGATTTGAGCCACGCCAGTTTGGCTTCTTTTTCGCCGGCATTCATACCACCGTCGATATGGTCGGCTTCGCAGCTGAGGCTGGCACAATCTTCGTCCGGGTTACTGGCCTTGTACTCCTCCACCACCTTGGCAAACATGGCGGCTATTTTCTTGGAGCTGATTTTGTGGGTTTTGGCGTTGCTCTGATATTCGATGACCTGGCAGAAGGCCACTGCGCGACGCATGGCAGCGGCGTCATCGCCCAAGTCTTCACGAGTATCCTGCTTGGATAGCGCCTTCCAGCACCCTACGATCTTGGCTGCATCTTCCACCTTGATTTGGTTGTCGTCGTCTTTCAGCAGGTTTTGCAGACTGCGGCTGATGTGGGCTTCGTCCATGGCCAACACCAGTACCTTGTAATCCACCAACAAACCGGCCTTGACTGCCTCGCTGAAAGTGATGACGAATAGCTCTTTGCCATACAAACTTTCGTCGTCCATGGAGCACAGTTCCACGTCGCCTTTTTCGGCGCTGGCCTTGGCGCTGTCGCCATAGATACGGGGCGTGGCTGTCATGTACAGTCGCTTGGCGGCGCGGATGAAGTCGCCGTCGTGTACCTTCACAAACGCGCTTTCTTCTTCGCCATCAAACGTGGCCCCGGTGGTGCGGTGGGCTTCGTCGCAAATGATGAGATCAAAGTCAGCCAGGCCATGCTCTTGCTGGGCGCGGCTGATAACTTCGATAGAGTGGTAGGTGCTGAACACCACACTCATATGTTCGTCATCATGGCGGTTGGCCATCTCTACGGCCAACCTTGCTGGCTCGGTGGTGGCTGGATAGCGCAACTCGTGTGCAAAGGTCTGCACCACGTCGTCGTCTTTCTTGCGTTTCTTGCCCACATCGCTGTCGGAGCACACGGCAAAGCTGTGTAGCGGGGTTTCGCTCTCTTGCGTCCACTCGGTGAGGGTTTGCGATAGCAGCGACAGGCTAGGCACCAGAAACAGCACGCGTTTGCCCGCACCGACCAGCTTTTCGGCGATTTTCAGGCTTGTGAAAGTTTTGCCTGTGCCGCAAGCCATGATGAGCTTGCCGCGCTCAGCGGTATTCAGGCCACGTTCAGTGGCCGCAAGCGCCCGCTCTTGATGAGGTTTGAGCTTTTTCTTGTCCTTGAATACCGGTGCTGTATTGGCTTGGTACTGGCTCCAGTCGATCTGGCTGTCTTCCAGTGCCTGCAGGTCAATCTTGAATACCGGAGGCTGCTGGTCAATCAGCGCATCCTCGGCGTTATTGCCCCAGTTGTTGGTGGTGGTGACGATGACGCGGCGGGTGAACGGTTTCTTGCCAGATGCGGTGAAGAAGCTGTCGATATCAGCTTTCTGCACCTTGTAGTCTTCGGCGTAGAACTTGCACTGGATGGCGTGGTATTCGCCGGTAGCGGTCTGCGCCACCAGGTCGATGCCGGTATCTTTCTTGTTCCAGCCCTGGCCATACTGTTCCGCCCAGTCTGCGTAGGTCCACACGTCGGAGTACAAATCGCGGTAAGTGGCTTCGTTGCGCAGATAGCAGACGAACAGTTCTTCGAAGTAGGTCCCTTTTTCACGTTCTGTGACCGCCGCAGAGCGGAAAGTATCAAGTAAAGAGGACAGTGCAGACATCGCTATTCTTTTCCTAGTGCGGTAGGGCTGAGATGCTAGACATTGTACATGCACCAGCCGTCGAGATAGATGCCTTTGACATTGTCGTAGACGCTTGAGCAAGACTTTCCGGCAGTCATGCTCGATACAGTGCCGAAACGATCAAGGCACCTCATCCGAAGGCGTGCTGTGAAAATTATGCAAGGGTCTGTCGAATCTTATGCGGAATGAGCAGCTTGGGAATTTTGCAGCTATAAGGCGGGACGCCCACCCCGGAGTGGGGGGTAGGCGCGATAGACGGTGTTACTTCTCGTTTGCGTACTGCTCGTCGTTCACGGCCTGCTTCAGCAGCCATTCCGGCGTTTCTGGGAGTGGTTTACCCAGCTTGATTTTGCCGATGGGGTGCCACGTTGCAGCAGGGAGCGGCTCCCCAACCGGTAAGGTCTTTTTCGTTTCCATCGGTTTCTCTTTCATTGTTTATCGAGCGGATCGGGGAGACTCGCATCTCCCCGATCACTCAGTTCATTCAGTAGGCCATTTCATCGTTTGCAGCGACCAGGAGCTGGCCAATCGCATTGTTCGTACGGAGGCGGGGACCATCGCCGTGCTGAATCTCCCGCGAAATCCTCTCTGCGGGAATCATCAGACCACGGTAGGCGTTCAGTCGACTATTCAGGCGGTAACCCTCAATATCGACATAGCCAGCCGGGGTTTTTGCATCGCGCAGGTCCAACTTTAGGCGGCGCAGTTCTTTGCCAAAATTGACTTCGCTCATGACCTTATGGCCATGAGACAGGCACCACAGCTTGAAGGCTTTGTACAAGTCTCCCTTGGCAATCACGGCTTCCTTGTGCAGTTGCACCGCATCTTCCACGAACAGGGCAATCGCGTTGTTTTCCTGGCGAAGACGCGACCCGCTGGCGGTGACCGAGGTCGGAACCACCAAGCCCTCTTCCAGCACCCGAAGTGCGCCCTCCAAGGCCCAGTTCAGGATGCCTGGCAGTTCCTGTTGTGCCAGCTTGTCTTGCAACTTCTTGTCGCGCTCATGCTCTTCCAGCGTGACCGGCCACTCCACCAGCATCAGGCGACGCCAAGTCCCACCAGAACGGTCGTCAATCACCGGCACATCATTCACCGCAAAAACCAACGCGGTATTACAGGTCATGGTGTAGTGATGGCGATATTTCGGGGTGGCCAACACCGGTTCGCCCGAAACCAGCTTCTTCAATATCGCGGTTTCGACTCTCTCAGTGCGCTCGGTTTCGGAGCCGACATTCACCAGTTTGTTCGCCAGTAGCTCCACGCTCTTGCCATTCAGTTCGTTCAGGCTCAGCGTGGCTGCGTTTTCATCCCCGACCAGGGCCTTAAGCACCCCGATCGCCACGCTCTTGCCGTTCGCACCATCTCCCAGCCAGATGGCAAACTTCTCTTCATGAGGACGGTTATGACCGAGCACGACCCAACCGAAGAAGTTTTGTAGATAGCGGCGTACTTCCTCGCTCGGCTGCATTCGTTCCAGAAAGCTCATCCAGAGGGGGCAGGTCGCTTGAGGGTCATAATCAAACGGTAGCTGATACCGTTGGCCATAGTTCTTGTGATGCGGGGTCAGTACCCATTGCTGGCCTACACACTGCAGGAAGCCATTGGCGACGTTGATGCCGGAAGCGCTCTCTGGTACTCGCTGGCTCAGTCGTGTCAGTTCAAACTGCAGGCCAGGAACCAGGTTCCGGGTCGGCTTGCCACCGACATCGCGGATAAGCTCAGAAATCTTGGTCTCGGCATCCAGGTCGCTCTCTACACACCATTTAGCCCCATCGTAGTACCAGATACGGCCATCACCGCCATTGGCGAAATACGGCCGGAGTTCATTCATGTAGGTCTCGGAAATCGCGGCGGCCTTTGGGGTAACCTGAATGACGTTACGTAGCATCGTTAACGCACTAGCAGGAACGTGGTTCCACTTCAATGGCTTGGGGGCGACCGGCAGAACAGAAATGATGTTATTGAATTGTTGAGCAGTATTGTTTTGCATTATAGAAATCCTTTTTACCGCCCCTAGAACAGGGACGGACAGAGAAAGAAATCCATCGCTCCCGTTCGCTCAGACCAAAGAATCTAGCAATCGGTCGCGATGCGACATTGCTGACGGCGAGCCCGAAGGCTCAAGCGGCGTCAGCCGATCAGTTCAGATTGTTAAGGAACGAAAGGGTCAATAGCCCGGGTCTCATCACGGCATGCGTTGGAAAGGACAAGAACAGCCCGATGCAAGCGGATGCGAATGGTGAACGGTGAAACAATTTAAATTTTGGAAATGCGTCTCGCACTCCGAATGTTTTCGGAGGGAGCACGGGATGGACCGCTAGGTTGGGTCCTGGGGAATAAGGCGAGCGCCTTGTTTGATAGTCATACTATGGCAATGCGCTTCACATTGCAAAGAGTCTTCTCACAATACGCATGGATGCTGTGGTGAAAATGCATAACGCTGTTCGTCTGAGTGTCGCGCCATGGCCGTCTGGCCTGTCCTGTCTGTCCGGGTCGGAAACCAAACTTTTCCGAAACTCACTCAGCCAGCTATTTTTGACTTCTTGCCAAGACAACCAGGACAGAAAAATAAAGTCTTGTTTTTCATGGAGTATTCTTGTCCAGCCACCCGTCCTGGATAAAACACTCCGGACAGCCAAAACATAAAAACACAGAGCCAGGGGCCGATGGCCCCGTAAGCCCTGCTAGGGTAAACAACGTGGTCGGCACGTTGCCCGCCTACACCATTTGTTAGGCTGAATCAGTCGTTTGCGCACGGTCCGACCAGGCCGTGTCTTAGCCTCAACTTAGAAAAACGCGATAGCCTCGAAAGAGTATAGCGACGCTTCATAGCGCAGCCGGCTGGCAACTTGCTCCGCACTCCAGCCTTGTTCCTGCAAGTCCGCCGTCAGCTTCTTGGCAAACGCTTTGGTGCAGATAAACACCACTTGGCGTAGGGTCACGTCTTCATGCAGAGGTGCCGCCTCACCTGGGCGTGGGGTGTTCTGCCAGATAGCCACCAGCCAGCGTAGCAGCTTGGCGTAGTCGTTGCGGTTTTTGTGACTGTGCTCCACCTCCACCCACCAAGCCATCGCCCCGGAGCGCACCAATACATCCGGCTTTTTACCGGCAATGCCGTTCCCCCCTCCCAGCCAGCGCCCCTGAGCAATCTCCCTCTCCGTGGACACGCGATAGCCCGCCATTGTCGCGCTGATCGCCACTTCGTTGGCGATACAGCGATGCAGGAAAAACGCAGCATGGTAATCGCGCACCAAGTCCTTGCCGGTCGTCGCCGGCACGCCCAGCCCCTGCAGTACCCGAGCACCACGCTCGGATAGCGCATGGATGCGGCTGCCATTTGGTGCATTCGTACTGAGCACCAGGCGCTGCCGGCGCATCCGTGCCAGGGTGCGCTGGGCCATACGAATGGCCGTATCGGTGGCCGCGAGCGGAGCCAAGCTGGGATGCCGCCCCAGCAATAGCCTGGTAAAGCTGTGCCAGACCAACACAGCCAGGTCACGTGTGCGCAACCAGCCATAGCGGTGCAGTGCTCTGAGCACCGCCGTTTCATTTTTCTGCGCAACCAAGCGGCCATCGGGTGGGGTCTTCATCGTGTTCTCTCCAAAGGATGTCGAAAACAGGTATAGCCACCGCTTCGCTTGGCCCAGTCTCCTCCCCCATCGCCCGGGGGCGTAAGGGGGAGGCGTCGTGGAGTGCTGCGCACGCTGGAGCAGCAAAGCCTGGCTGTGTTCTGGACGAACGCCTGACTTTTCGGGCCTCTGGACGTGTCCCGTGCTCCTATTGATGAGGGCGTCCCCAAGCCTCTCCTTCCGCTTAGCGCTCCACTCAACGCTCGGGCAACCCGCCCGACCGGTTCCGCTGGACGCTGCTCCGGCGTTGGTGCGCACGCGCACTCGGCCGGGTTGCCCGAGCGTACGCCGGGACGCCGGGACTCCGTCCCCCACTGCGCCACCGGCAAGCTGGGGCTTGCCTCAAGCACGGCGACGGCTACGCCTGCCGGCTTGTGTCTTGCGGCTCCCCCTGTCCTCTACCGCGCTAGCTGGGGCCAGCGGGTCTCGGAGGCTGCGGCTGGACGCCTTGCCCCGCGCACAGCGCGGCTCCCCTCCGCGCTCGGTCTAGCCGATCGCTGCGCGCCTACAGCTTGCGCACCCCGGCACGGCTGGCAGTTGCCAGCACGTGCCTCGGCCCCGTCGCGCCAGTGAGGTTTAACGCACGCGGTTTCCTGACTCCGTCACCTTAGCGCAAGCCTAGCCCGAGCCGGCCAGGGCGCAAGCTGCCAGCCCTTCGGGGCGAACGGCACCCGGTCCTTTCAGGCTGCGGCTTTGTTTCGCCAGCTGGCGCCCCGTCCTTGTGGCTCGTTCTTACCGGATTGCGGGCGTCGAACTCAGAAAACACGGCGGTAAAACCAACGTCCCCCGACACAGCGCCAGGCCCGCACGTCAACAGCCAAGCAACGGCGGGCTCGGAATCTAGAAATCCGGTCAGTTTGAAAGGCAACAGCATGGAACACCCCACACCAGAACCGAAGCGCGAGGAACACATGACGGCTGAGGGATGGAAACGCACCCATCGCGATTTCAAAACCATCCGGGATGGTCAGCGCCACGTACTGCGCTGGACAGCCCACGGCACCAGCCTCATGCCCGTCACCATCGTCAAGGAGCAACGCAAATGAATGACCCGATTTTTGGTGAACCGATTTACGCCTACTGCCGCGCCCAAGCCATTGCCGACGGCGTGCTCATCGATGTCACCGATGCCGCACGAGAAGCCGGATTCCGCCTGCCGGTTGCCGTCACAGCCGGGGTCTGGGCTACGTGTGTCGCCTGGGAGGCTGATGAAGCAGGCCAGGACGAACGCGGCAGGCTGTGGGATGTGTTGTGGCTGGCCCGCTTAGCTACCCGGAAGGCCAAAGACCTCGGCGAGGTGGACTATTCGCTGCGCGTGGAGCAAGCCAGTGGGCGGGTCGAGCACTTCACCCTGCGTCTAGCAATAGGTCCGGGAGATGACGGCGAGCCCGTACTGACCATCTTGTACCCCGGCGAAGACTAACCCCGACCGCCCCGCCCATGGGCGGGGTATCCCCCAAAGAAAGGAGAACATCATGTCTTTTTGGAACCGCCTGTTTGGCCAGGCCTCTACAGCAGAAGAGGCCCCCCACCCCGAGGCCACCTCGGTGGTCAATCCCGCCACCGGTCTGCTAATGATTGACAACACCATAGGTGGGGTAGATGCGGGTGGCAGCCCGTTTGGCCAAGACGTTCACCACCATCATTCGTGCTCCGGCAATCAGTCCTGGGCACCATTGAATCACGGGCCAGACTCACTCTAGAAAACATCATTTTTGCAGGTGGATTATTAAATCCAAAGCTCTTCTTAAAAAGAAGAGCTTTTTAGCACACCTTCAAAAAAACCACTTTTAATTAGTTGTTTTTCAACACAAATAACATATTTGCAGCACGACATTCGAGACAAAAACAGGGGGTTTTGATAGAATTTAACCATCAAAAACAGGAGAGAAACTTGATTGTCCAAGGCAATAAAAATCCTTCAGTCGCCATGATCAGAAGCCCCGGCTAAATCCGGAATTACCCCAAAATGACTGAAAAGGAGCCCATAAAATGGATAATCAAGCCTTCTGTGGCTATGAGCATGAATTAGAACCATCGGAGCCATTCCCGCCCCTACCTGCTATTACCGCTAAGTTAATGAGCCTGAAAAAGGCACAGCAATGCTGGTCAGGCATTGTAAGGGCGTTATCCATCATGGAGAAAATCTGCAAAGAACGTGAGCATCAGTTCGACATGTCCGGATATATCGATTACCGCTGCAACCTCGCCGGCATCGGACGGCCATACGAAACCTCTGCCACCTTTGGTAAAGCCCTGCTTATCCATCTCGGCCCCAAATTCGAACCCTGCCTGACAGCCCTGGCAGAACAGCACCCCTTTATCTCGAATATACTCCGCCTCGACAAACTGTCGGCAGCAACAAACTTCGAGTGGGGTTGTGTTCTACCTGATGGCCGGCACGTTAACCTGATGGTGCCCGCCCTGGCCTTGGTTGATAGTGGCATGCTGGAAAGCGACCTGGCAGGTGAAAATGGCTATGACAAAGTCGCTTTTGTCCCAGTGGTATTCATCGCGGGTGACAGCCTCGCCAGCGGTGGTTTCTGGTTCGATGCCATCGATAGCGAGGACCTGCATGCCGCCTGTTTTACCAGTGGCAACTACAACCCTTACGCCGAGTGGGATGCAGCGGACCTGTTTGAAGCCGCCAAGCTTGCAGAGGACGCGGGCTCGCCGACCCCGTGGGGGCACGCCCTCTGGAAAGATGAGGATGGCGTCTACCACATGCATGTGACCACCATAATGGCACAAGTGAATCCGTGATAATCCTCTTCCGAGTGTGAAGAATTCCCAGCCCCGCCGATGGCGGGGCTCAGCCATTCCTAAGGTCTGACTCCCGTGGCCTTTCGCTTAAGTCGCTTTTCAAGAAGCTCTGCAGGTGGATTAATGGCAATTCCATTCCCCGAATGCGTTTTGATCATCACAATACGGCCATGCCAATCGATCCGTTGCACAACAGATGCAATTGCCATCGCGAGTTTGTGTCGAATCTCTCCTGCTTCTTTATCGGCTACAGCATCATGGGCTTGCCTGGCAAGGTCCTCCCCAAAAGTTCTTCCTTGTATGGGCAGGCTAGCTAGTTTTTCCTTGGCTGCCAGTGCAGCTTCCACCGCCTCATTCTTCTCTTTTTGAATGGTAGCCAGTCGTTGAAGGATAAAATCGTTGTGACCACCATCTTCGATGGCAGCTAACAGCCTGTCTGCCTTCTCTTGAGCATCGGCTGCTTTTGCTTCAGCCAGTGCCAGCGCCTCTCTAGCAGCCGTAGCAGCAGAATCTTGCTTGAAGGCATCTTGCTCCATCTGAGCGAGCCCTGACAAAACAGGACCAAGCAGAATGGGCTCGGGAAGGGAGGGGCACTCAGTAAGCCCTGCTTTTCTTCCAAGACAGTAGTAGCGCCCAACCCCACGACCTGAAGGTGCTTTACGCTCCATCTTTTTGCCACATCTACAAAACAGTAAGCCCGCAAAAATATCGGCAGTAATGCCGTGCATACGTTTCGGACCAGGTCTGCCGACCAGTGAGGCCTGAACTTTGTGCCATAACTCGTCAGAGATGACGCGAGGGAAATAGTCCTGGACGACGTCCCCATCTGGGGTAAGTCTCCCAGCAACCATTCGGTGTGGCTGCCACTCGCCCAAGACCCTACGGTCTCTAAGGAGCCGGCTGATCGTGGTGTGCTCCCAGATTCCTGTCGTACTCTTCTTTACCCTCCATGGGTAATCCCAGCCTTCTTGATTTGCAATTCTGGCAATAGCTATGCCACCAAGACCGTTGGCCGCCAGCTCAAAAGTACGTTTTACGGCCTCGGCTTTTTCCTCATCAAGCATCCAATGCGACATGTCTTGACTTGGATTCGCCCAGCCAGGCCCATGCTTTGTTGAGACGACAGCCAGTCCGGCAGTTCTCTTCTTCTGAAAGGCGGCACTCACCCGCTTGGCTTTGGTGGCGCTCTCCTCATGTGCCCTAGCAAAGAGCAAAACAGACACAAGGAAGTTGGTAGTGTCATTGATGTTCTCGTTGTTCCATTCCTGACCATCAATCATGGACACAACACGTATCCCGGCACGCACAATTGAGGTCAGAAGGCCAACGGCTTCTGGGATAGCCGTGCGTGTGAGGCGATCAAGGCTCTCTAAGAGTAAGATCGAACCCTTGGGGACTCTTCCCGCTTCAGCAGCAGTAAGGAAGGCGGACAAAGCTCCGCGCGTTGCGTTATCGCCCGTATAAGCGGAGACGCCCAAGTCTGCAAGAACAAGCTCGTTGTCTAGCGTGAAGCCTCGCTCAGCACACCAACGACGTGCTGCTTCTGACTGTCGTTCAAGACTGTGACCAGAAGCTTGGCGGCCTGATGAGAAGCGGCGGTAAGAATAGACACGGGTATTTTTCATACCCTTATCATAGTAGGTATTTTGTATGATTGACTACCATATCGTCACGCCGTCGATGATGGCGTGCGCGCGCGCGGCGTCGGTGTACAAGGACGTGAAATTTTCCGATCATGCCCCGCTGATCGTGGACTACAACAGGACGCTGTGATGTTCGACGACGAGGATATCTTCCTGCTCACGGTACCGGGCTGGGGCAATTCCGGCCAGCAGCATTGGCAGACCTTGTGGGAGCGCAGCTACCCGCTGGCGCGCCGGGTGGAGCAGGAAGACTGGCTGTATCCGGACCGCGACGCCTGGGTGGCGGCGCTCGCCCGCAGCGTTGCCGAGATCGACGGCAAGGTGGTGATCGCGGCGCACAGCCTGGGCTGCCACACCGCGGTGGCCTGGCTGCTGTCGGCGTCGCTGCTGGAACAGCGCAAGATCAAGGGGCTGTTGCTGGTGGCGCCGCCGGCGCTGCCGATCACGCCGGAACGCGCGCTGGCCAGCGGCGAATTGCCGGCCGGGGCGCGGCTACCGAAGTTCACCGGCTTCGGCCAACCTTGGGCACAGCGCCTGCCGTGTCCGGCGATCATGGTGGCGAGCCACGACGACCTGTTCTGCGAGTTTGCCGACGCCGAGCGCATGGCCCAGGGCTGGGGGGTAAAGCTGGTGGATGCCGGCAACGCCGGCCATATGGGCAGCACCGCAGGGCTGGGCAGTTGGCAGGAGGGGCAGCGTCTGTTGCAAAAGCTGATGCTGGCGTAGACGGGCGCAGCATGCCGGAAGCCATCAATGAGACGATGGGTTGTACTGTGCTTCCCCATCCTGCGGAGCAGCCATCGATACTTGTCGCCCGAGGATGGGCAGAGGTGCTCGGTACCGGAACCCATCGTTTTTCAGCCGCGTTGTGACGGGCCGCGTCGCGTTTCGCCCGTACTATCGATGCCCACGGGTGAGGCGCTGCTTGCAAAAAGCCATCCGGCGAGGAACCCGGATGGCTTTCTGTTTATGGGATGGCGCTGGGCTCAGCGTTCCACCGGCCGAGTGGGGTCGCTGCACCATTCGCTCCACGAGCCGGGATAGAGCCGGCTGCCGGTGAGGCCGGCGTGTTCCATCGCCAGCAGGTTGACGCAGGCGGTGACGCCGGAGCCGCACTGGTGCACCACCTCCGACCAGTCGTCACGCGCACCCAGCAACGCAATCCATTCCTGTTTCAGCCTGTCCTTGTCCTTGAAGCGGCCATCCTCATCCATGTTGCGCATGAAGAAGCGATTCAGCGCACCGGGGATGTGGCCGCCGACCGGATCCAGCGTCTCGCCCTCGCCGCGGTAGCGTTCCGGCGAACGGGCGTCCACCAGAACGAAATCGGGGTCGCGCAGGTTGGCGAGCACCGCGTCGGCCTTGACGGCCTGCGCCAGCGCGGGATGGCTGACGTAGCGCTGGGTGTGACGACGCGGCACGTCCCGCGTCAGTTCACCGCCGATCGCCAGCCAGGCGGGAAGCCCGCCGTCGAGCACGGCGACGGCTTCATGTCCCAGCCAGCGCAGCAGCCACCAGGCGCGCGCGGCGAACATGCCGCCGGCGTCGTCGTACACCACCACCTGTTTGCCCGGCGTCACGCCGCAGGTGCCGAGATCGACCGCGAGACGCTGCCCTTCGGGCAAGGGATGGCGACCGTTGCGGCCGGTTTTGGCCCCGGACAGGTTGTAGTCGAGGTTGAGATAGTAGGCACCGGGAATGTGCCCCTTGTTGTAGGCGTGATGGCCATGATCGGGGTCGCTGAGCTGGAAGCGGCAATCCAGCACGACGCGCTCGGCTGCTGGCAGGGCGGCGAGTTCGCTGGCGGAAATCAGCGTGGTAAACATAAATGGCTCTCCATACAGGGGCACGGGAAAGACGCTGGCGTGCGGTTGGCGCTGGCCTGGTGTCGGGATCGGAGCCCGGCGCGGATCACCGCCGGATGCAGCCGCTGACGGCGGCGTCGCGCACCGCTGGAACGACCGGCGGACCGCGATGCCAAAGACCCGGCCATCAGCCTACCCAGAACGGCCGGGTGGCGGCAAGCCGGGTGTCATGGCTGAGCCTCAGGGGACGGTGTTGAGCGCGGCGATCAGCTTGTGCGCCAGGTCCGGCTGGCCATGATCGGCGCCGCTGCGGCGCGCCCCGGCCCAGATCGGGCTGGGGAAATGGGCATCGTTCTGGAAGCGCGGAATCACGTGCCAGTGCAGGTGCGGCACCATGTTGCCGAGGCTGGCCAGGTTGATCTTGTCGGGCTTCATCACCTGGCGCACCGCGACCTCGGTGCGCAGCAGCCAGTCGAACAGGTGCTGGCGGTCGGCGGCGGCGAGGTCGCTCATTTCCTTGACGTGGGCCTTCCAGATGACGCGACAAAAACCCGGGTAACCGGGTTCGTCGACCAGCACCACCCGCAGGCGATCGTCCTCGAACAGGACGTTGCCGGCCGGTGAAGAGCAGAGTTCACAATACATGTCGGGGGAATCCGCGCTAAAAATTGAAAGAGGAGAATGCTTCATTGTAGCGGCCGGCATCGCCGGCCGCTGTCGTGTCGCGCCACGCGGCGGCTGCCGGGTGGGGGCTTGGTGTCGGGCAGGAGCTTAGAACCTGTTCCCGAGCTGTCGCGAGCAGCCCTCAGCGGGGTGAAGAGCAGCGCAGAAACCGGAATGTACTGGAGTACATGAGGATTTCCGCTCGCTGAGCGAATCTCTGCGTGCACATCTTCGATGTGCCCAGCGAAAGCTTCGCACGCAGTGCACATGAGCCCCGATCAGGGATGCGTAGCAAGATCGTGAACAGGTTCTTACAGCCGGTAGGCGCTGACCACCTGGCGCATGCGCCCGGAGACCTCTTCCAGGCGCTCGGCCAGCGCCGCCGCCTGGGTCGCCGCGCTGCTGTTTTCCTCGGCCATGCGCGCCACCTGTTCCACCTGCTGGGCGATGGTGGTGGTCGCTTCGCCCTGTTCGCGGATCGCGGAGGTGATCTCGGCCACCAGCCGCACGCTGTGGCCGGACGACTCGGAGATGCTGCCCATCGACTGCTGCGCCGAGTTGGCGCCGGAGACCCCCTGTTCCACCCGCGCCACGGCGTGCTGCATGCGCTCGACCGCGCTGCCCGACACGTTCTGGATGGCGCCGATGATGGTGCCGATTTCCTGCGTCGAGGCGGCGGTGCGTTCGGCCAACTTGCGCACCTCGTCGGCCACCACGGCGAAGCCGCGGCCCGATTCGCCGGCGCGCGCCGCCTCGATGGCGGCATTGAGCGCCAGCAGGTTGGTCTGGTCGGCGACGTCGCGGATCACGTTGATCACCGAGGCGATCTCCTTGCTCTTGGCGTCGAGCTGGCGGATGTCCTCGGCCGCGGTATCCACCGCCGCGGCGATGGAGTGGATGTCGCTAACGGTCTGGCCGATCACCTGGCGCCCGCTCTCGGCGCGGTCGCCGGCTTCGCTGGAGAGCTGGCTGGCTTCGCCGGCACGTTCCGCGACGTGGCTGATGCTGACCGTCATCTGCTCCACCGAAGCGGCCATGTGCGAGGAGGACTCGCTCTGTGCTCCGGAGCTCTTGGCGACCTGTTGCGACGCGCCGAGCAGTTCGGACGAGGTCTGGCCCACTTCCTGCACGCCGGCCTGCAGGTTGCGCAGACTGTCCTGCAGGCGGGCGATGAGCTGATTGAAGGCCTGCAGGGTCTGGCTGACCTCGTCGTTGCCGCGCACTTCGGCGCGGCGGGTGAAGTCGAGAGAGGATTCGATGGCGCTGATGGTGCCCTGGGCGTTGGCCAGCCCGACGCTGATCTGACGGGCGATCAGCCAGCCCAGCAAACCGGTCAGGAGCAGGATCGCCAGCACGGCGCCGCCGACGATGAGCTTGGCCTGCTGCACGGTGCTGTCGGCACTGTCGGAACGCTGCTGGGCCTGTTGTACCTTGTATTCCAGTTCCTGGTTGAGCGCGGCCACGGTCTGGTCACCCAGTACCTTGAGCTGGTTGAGCTTGGCGTAGGCTTCGTCCTTGCGGTACAGGCCGGACAGTTCCACGGCCTTGTCCGCTTCCTTCAGATAGCCTTGCAGCGAGTTGGAAGAGGCCTTGAACAGGGCGAGGTCGCGCTCGTCGCTGCCGATCAGCCCCTCGTAGTCCTTGAGCGCCTTGTTCAGGGTTTGACGCTGCTGCTTGAGCACGCTGTCCAGCTGCTGGATCTGGTTGGAGTCGGTGGTCAGGATGTGGTTGAGGATGCTGGTGCGCATCGCCAGCAATTCGATGATGAGATTGTCCAGCTTGCGCAGGCTGGGGATGGTGTCTTCGTTGACGGTCTTGAGGCTCTGGTGAACGGTGCCCAACTGCTGCAGCGCCATACCCCCGATGAAGACGCTGCCGATGATGGCGGCTGCGATCAGGATCATCAGCCGGTGTGCGATTTTCATTCTCTCCCCTTTATTGTCGTGACGGTGCGGTGGACCGTCCGCGGGCCAGTATAGGCCATCTGCATGGTGTAATGAAGGGGTTACCCTGGGGGCGGGAACGGCACCCGGCGCGGCGTCGCCGGGTGATCTCGAGCGGGGGGCCGGGTTGGATTCAGTCGGCGATAATGACCTTGCTGTAGCTGGCTCGCTCCATGTCGCGGACTTCGACGCTCAGCTGCACTTCGGCGCCGGGCAGCGTCAGTCCGGCACGCTGCAGCACCGCCAGCAGGCTGGCGGACAGCGCCTGCTTGCACTCGGGGGTGCGGCCGGAGAGGAGCGCCAGCGTGACGTGGGCAAAGGCGCGCGGCGCGGGTTCGATGCCGATGCGGAAGTGCTCCAGCCGGCAGGCCCGGCTCTTGATGTCGTTTTCTGTGAATTGTCCGGACTCGACCAGCTGGCGGTTGAGTGCCAGCAGGGTGCGGTCGGCGTCGAGCGTGGTGAGGTTGCTGCTGTAGTCGAGCGTGAGGTGCGGCATGCGGCGGCTCCGGGTGGGTGAAGATGTCATGATAGACGAGCAAGGCGAGTGGCGGGGCGATGAGTGGCGGGAACGCCAGAGGGTGAGGCAGGAATAAAAAAAGCGGCCCGGGTAGGCCGCTTTTTCCTGGCACGGAGCGCTTACAGCAGCACGCGCTCGATGCCGCCGTTGCGCGCCTTCTCGACGTACTCCGGCATCCAGTTCTCGCCCAGCACGTGCTTGGCGATCTCGATCACGATGTAGTCGGCCTCGGTGCCGGTGTCCTCGCCGTAGCGCGACAGGCCCTGCAGGCAGGACGGGCAGGAGGTAAGCAGCTTCACCGGTTTCTCCTGCGGCTGGCCCTCGGTCAGGAGCGCCAAGTCCTTCTCGATTTCTTCCTGCTTGCGGAATTTCACCTGGCTCGAGATGTCCGGGCGGCTCACCGCGAAGGTGCCCGATTCGCCGCAGCAGCGGTCGTTGAGCTTGACGCCGCCGCCGAGCAGGCTGTTGGCCACGTCGAGTGGCTGGTAGGCCTTGATCGGGGTGTGGCAGGGATCATGGTACAGGTACTTCTGGCCGCTCACGCCGTCGAGCTTGACGCCCTTTTCCATCAGGTACTCGTGGATGTCGAGGATGCGGCAGCCCGGGAAGATGTCTTCGAAGCGATACTGCGTGAGCTGGTCGTAGCAGGTGCCGCAGCTCACCACCACGGTCTTGATGTCGAGGTAGTTGAGCGTGTTGGCCAGGCGGTGGAACAGCACGCGGTTCTCGGTGGTGATCTGCTCGCCCTTGTCGGCGTGACCGGCCGAGGTCTGCGGGTAGCCGCAGCACAGGTAGCCCGGTGGCAGCACGGTCTGGGTGCCGACGTGCCACAGCATCGCCTGGGTGGCGAGGCCGACCTGGCTGAACAGGCGTTCCGAGCCGCAGCCGGGGAAATAGAACACCGCCTCGGCGTCTTCCGCCACCTGCGGATTGCGGATCACCGGTACGACGTTCGGATCCTCGATGTCGAGCAGGGCGCGCGCGGTTTTCTTCGGCAGGCCGCCCGGCATCGGGCGGTTGATGAAGTGGATCACCTGCGCCTTGATGGGTGGCTTGCCGAGCGTGGCCGGCGGCTGCTCCTTCTGTTTGCCGATCAGGCCGAACTTCTTGGCCAGGTTGTGGCCGAGACGCTGCGCCTTGTAGCCGATGTCGATCATGCCGACGCGCATCGCCTTGATGGTGGCGGGGTCCTTGACGGTGAGGAAGGTCATGCCGAGCGCGGTGCCGGGGTTGAACTTCTTGTTGCCGGTCTTCCTGAGGAAGTTGCGCATCGCCACCGAGACGTCGCCGAAGTCGATCTTGACCGGACACGGTTTGACGCAGCGGTGGCACACGGTGCAATGGTCGGCGACGTCGGACAGCTCGTCGAAGTGCTTGAAGCTGACGCCGCGGCGGGTCTGTTCCTCGTAGAGGAAGGCTTCGGTCAGGAGGCCGGTGCCGAGAATCTTGTTGCGCGGGCTGTACAGCAGGTTGGCGCGCGGCACGTGGGTGGAGCACACCGGTTTGCACTTGCCGCAGCGCAGGCAGTCCTTCACCGAAGCGGAGATCTGGCCGATGTCGGACTGCTCGAGGATCAGCGATTCGGCACCCAACAGCTCGAACGACGGGGTGTAGGCGTTGGACAGGTCTGCGCCCGGCAACAGCTTGCCGCGGTTGAAGTGGCCGTTCGGGTCGACTTGCTGCTTGTAGGCGGCGAACGGCGCCATTTCCTCGTCGGTGAGGAATTCCAGCTTGGTGATGCCGATGCCGTGCTCGCCCGAGATCACGCCGTCGAGGCCGCGCGCCAGCGCCATGATGCGCGCCACCGCGTGGTGCGCGGTCTGCAGCATGTCGTAGTCGTCGGAGTTGACCGGCAGGTTGGTGTGCACGTTGCCGTCGCCGGCGTGCATGTGCAGCGCCACGAACACGCGGCCGCGCAGCACCTTCTGGTGGATGGCCTTGACCGCGGCCAGGATCGGCGCATCGGTCTTGCCGGAGAACAGCGTCTCGAGGTCGGCCAGGAGCTCCCGCTTCCAGCTCACGCGCAACTGGAAGTCGCGCATCGCGATGAACACCGAGGCGGGGTTGGCCGAAGCGTCTTCCAGCGGGGCCTCCGGCCACAGCGCGCGGTAGTCGGCGAGCGGGGCGTCGAGGTGGTCGAGCAGCCACTGCCAGCGTGTTCGCACCGCGCCGATCAGCTCCAGGGCGCTGGCGCGGCGCTCGCCGATCAGTTCGTCGGCCGACACCGCGCCGCTCTCGGCGTCCACCGGCAGGCGGCCGTGGAAGTAGTCGGTGAGGCGGTCGAGCAGGCGCACCTTGTTGGCGATCGACAGCTCGATGTTGATGCGCTCGATGCCGTCGGAGTAGTCGCCCAGGCGCGGCAGCGGGATCACCACGTCCTCGTTGATCTTGAAGGCGTTGGTGTGCTTGGCGATGGCGGCGGTGCGGGCGCGGTCGAGCCAGAATTTCTTGCGTGCCTCGGCGGTGACGGCGATGAAGCCTTCGCCGGAACGGGCGTTGGCGAGCTTGACCACGTGGCTGGCGGTTTCCGCCACGGCGTTTTCGTCGTCGGAGACGATGTCGGCGATCAGCACCATCTTCGGCCGACCCTTGGACTTGGCCTTGGTGGCGTAGCCGACGGCGCGCACGTAGCGCCAGTCGAGGTGTTCGAGGCCGGCCAGCTGCACGCCGGCCGCCAGACCGGCGCCGCCGGCCTTGAAGTAGTCGGTGATCTCGACGATGGCCGGGGTGGCCTGTGCTACGGTGCCGAAGAATTCCAGGCAGACGGTGCGGGCGTGCTTGGGCATGCGGTGCAGCACGAAGCGCGCGCTGGTGATGATGCCGTCGGTACCTTCCTTCTGGATGCCGGGCAGGCCTGCGAGGAACTTGTCGGTGACGTCCTTGCCGAGGCCGACCTTGCGGAAGGTGCGGCCAGGGATCGCCAGCTCGCGGCTGTCCAGTACCGTTTCGCCATCGTCGTCCAGCTTGCTGATGCGGAAGGTGGCGGTGTCGATATCGTGAATCTTGCCGAAGTTGTGGCCGAGACGCTCGATGAACAGCCAGTGGCCGTTCGGGTCGACCATCTTCCACGAGGCCAGGTTGTCGAGCGCGGTGCCCCACAGCAGCGCCTTCTTGCCGCCGGCGTTCATCGCCACGTTGCCGCCGATACAGGAGGCGTCGGCCGAGGTCGGGTCGACCGCGAACACCACGCCGGCGGCGTGAGCGGTTTCCTCGACGCGGCGCGTCACCACGCCGGCGCCGCACTGGATGGTCGGGTGGCGGCCGGTCAGGCCGGGCAGGGTGATGTATTCGACGCCGTTGTGGCGGTCGAGCTTCTCGGTGTTGATCACGGCCGACAGGCGGTCGAGCGGCACGGCGCCGCCGGTGTAGCCGGTGCCGCCGCCGCGCGGGATGATGGTGAGGCCGAGTTCGATACAGGCCCTCACCAGCGGGGCGATCTCGGCCTCGGTGTCGGGGCACAGCACCACGAACGGGTATTCGACGCGCCAGTCGGTGGCGTCGGTGACGTGCGACACGCGCGCCAGGCCGTCGAACAGGATGTTGTCCTTGCGGGTGTGGCGCGTCAGGCGCTTGAGAATCTTGGCGCGCAGCTCGCGGGTGTCGCTGAACTGCTGCTCGAAGCGGGTCACGGCGTTGCCGGCGGCGACCAAGAGCTGGCCGACCTTGTCGTTGCCGATGCGGCGCTTTTCCACCTCGGCGAGGCGGTGGCGCATCGCCCCGGTCAGCGCCGCCAGGCGTTTGGGGTTGTCGAGCAGGTCGTCGACCAGGTAGGGGTTGCGGTCCACCACCCAGATGTCGCCCAGCACCTCGAACAGCATGCGGGCGGAACGGCCGGTCTTGCGCTCGCCGCGCAGCGATTCCAACAGCTGCCACATGTCCTCGCCCAGCAGGCGAATCATGATTTCACGGTCGGAAAAAGAAGTGTAGTTGTAGGGAATCTCACGTACGCGCTGGTGGGCGGTGGCGTTCATCGTGCTCTGGACTCGACAAGGTTTTGGATAATAACGACAAATTTTACCGCAATTGCTGCGTCGCGAAAAATGCCGCTCACGTCATGGTTATAGCGTCGGCGGCTATATGCGGCTGAATTGGCGATTGTCGGACAATGCTTGCCTCGGGTTGAGGAGGCGGAGAGGCTCGTGATGTCACGGAGGAGGAGCGTCCTGGCGCTTGAGCCGTGTGCCGGGAGAGGTGTGGCGTGGCTGCGTCGCATCGTGTCGTTGTGCGTCACTGGCAGTGAATGACACTGCGGCGAAACTCTGTTCTGGCGCGGCATCCGGCAGAGCTCGGCCGCCGCCGCAAAAAGACCCTGAACAGGCTCCAAGACGCAGACGAAGGGCCGGGGTTCATGGCCCAGCCACTCTCACGGCGACGTCTTACCGGACCGGGCCTGGTGCGGCGTGGCGGGCGGCCAGGGTTTCGGCCAGCGCCAGCGCCTCGAACAGACTGCCGGGGTCGGCGCGGCCGCTGCCGGCGAGATCCAGCGCGGTGCCGTGGTCGACCGAGGTGCGGATGATGGGCAGGCCCAGCGTGACGTTGACGCCTTGGCCAAAGCTGGCGTGCTTGAGTACCGGCAAGCCTTGGTCATGGTACATCGCCAGCACCGCGTCGGCCTGGGTCAGCTTGTCGGGATTGAACAGCGTGTCGGCCGGCAGGGGACCGATCAGATTCATGCCGCCGGCGCGCAACGTGGCCAGCACCGGTTCGATCACCTCGATTTCCTCGCGCCCCAGGTGACCGCCTTCGCCGGCGTGCGGGTTGAGACCGGCTACCAGGATGCGCGGGGCGGCGATGCCGAACTTGCCGACGAGATCGGCGTGCAGAATCTGCAGCACTTCAGTCAGGAGGGCCGGGGTGAGGGCATCGGGCACCGCGCGCAGCGGCAGATGGGTGGTGGCGAGCGCGACGCGCATGCCGCCGCCGACCAGCATCATCACCACGCGGGGGGTACGGGTCTGCTCGGCAAGGTATTCGGTATGGCCGGAGAAGGGCACGCCGGCGTCGTTGATCACGCCCTTGTGCACCGGTGCCGTGACCATGGCGGCGAATTCGCCCGAGACGCAGCCGGCGATGGCGGCATCCAGCGTGGCCAGCACATAGCGACCGTTGGCGGCGTCGAGCACGCCGGGGCGGCTCGGCGCCGCGAGCGGCACGTGCAGCACTTCCAGCGTGCCGGGCGTCGGCGCGGTCTCGCGCCGGTAGTCGGCCAGCGTGAGCGCCAGGCCCAGCAGACGCGCCCGTTCGGCCAGCAGCGTGCGGTCGGCGATGACGACGCGTCGGCTGGCGCCGGGGGCTTCGGCCAACCTTAAGACCAGCTCGGGGCCGATGCCGGCCGGTTCGCCGGCGGTGATGGCGATAACGGGCGGGCGGCTCACTTTTCTTCCAGGCGGTCGTCGACGAAGGCCGAGTCACGCAGCTGGCGTACCCAGTCGAGGTAGGCCTCGTCGATCTTGCGGGCGCGAATCTGCTGCTTGACCATCATCTTCTCGCGATCCTGCGCCACGTCCTGGGTGCGCTTGCCTTCGACCTTGATCAGGTGCCAGCCGAACGGCGAGCGCACCGGCTGGGACACGGTATTCAACGGCAGCGAGGTCATGGCCTGTTCGAAGGTCGGGACGGTGTCGCCGAGATTGACCCAGCCCAGGTCGCCGCCGCGGGTGTTGCTGGCGTCTTCGGAGTAGAGCTTGGCCATTTCCTCGAAGCTCGCCCCGCGCTCGATACGGTCGCGGATCTGCAGCAGGCGCGTCTTGGCGTCGGCTTCGGAGACCGCCTCGTTGGTGCGCAACAGGATGTGGCGCACGTGGTACTGCTCGACCATCAGCGGGGTATCGGCGCTACGCTTTTCCTGCAGCTGGAAAATGAAGAAGCCTTGCTGGCTGCGAATCACGGTGGTGTGGCTGCCGGGTTGCATGGTTTCCAGCAGCTTGGTGAAGTCGAGCGGCAGGCTGGACGCCGGACGCCAGCCCAGGTCGCCGCCCTTGAGACCGTTGGGGGCGTCGGAGTAGGCCGCCGCCACCTTGGCGAACGGCTGGCCGGCGTCCAGTTCGGCCAGCGCCTTGTGCGCCTTTTGCGACTGGGCGTCGATCTGCTTGGCGTCGGCGCGCTCCGGCACGCTCACCAGGATGTTGGCCAGGCGGTATTCGGAACGGTTGGCGGTCTGCTCGCTCTTCAGGACCTGCTCGACCTCGGTGTCGCTGACGTTCACACGCGACTCGACTTCCCGCTCCTTGAGGCGGGACAGCAGGATCTGGCGGCGAATCTGCTCGCGGAAGGTGTCGAAGGTGACCCCTTCCTTGGCCACTTGCACCTTCATCGCCTCGAGCGTCAGCTTGTTCTGGCTGGCCAGGCGCTCCAGCGTCTGCTGCAGCTCGTCGTCGCTGACGCGTACGCCGTTGCTGGTGGCGTACTGTACCTGCACCTCTTCGGTGATCATCTGTTCCAGCACCTGGCGCGACAACACGTCGGGGGCCGGGGGCGTGACCTTGCGCGCCTCCAGCTCCATGACGGTGTCTTTGACACGTTTTTGCAGGTCGCTCTCGGTGATGGCGCTCTTGTTGACGACCGCGACGATGCGGTCCACCGCGCGTACCGGGGCCGCGTAGGCCGTGCCGAGGGTGGTGGCAATCAACAGGGCAAGCAGGGTTTTCTTCATGGTCATTGGCGTATGTCGTTGATTTTGCTATAGCCGGGGATGGCCAGTCGCAGGGTGTCGAGCGGGTTGCTGCCGATACCGCCGAGGTCTTTCAGCTCCAGTTGCAGGAAGACGGCATTCTTGGTCGCCGTGCTGGAAGACACGTAGCGTTGGCCGACCACGCGGGCGGTCCAGCAGCCGTCGTTGTACTCGAAGCCGGCTAGTTGTTCCAGCGGTTTCTTGTCGATCAGGGAATAGTTATAACGCGCCACGGCGTACCACTTTTTCGCCAGCGGCCACTGCCCGGCGATATCGACCTGGCGCAAGGGGCCGGGAGTGCCGTCGGCGTTGCCGACGTCGGCCGAGCGGTCGTAGCGGTAGCGGATGCTGGCGGTCTTGCCGGGCGTGGGGGTGTAGAACAGCTGCAGGTTGTACTGCTCGGTCTTGCTGAGCTCCTGGTTGTGCTGGTACAGGCTGTCGAAGCGCCAGCTCGGGGTGAGCTGGCCCGCCGCGCTGAACAGCAGGTCCGAGCTCTGGGCGCTGCGCTCGGTGGTGGTGCCGTTCAGCGTCAGGTTATCCCGGCTGAAGTAGAACACCTGCCCCACCGACAGCCGCAGTTGTTCGCTGCCGGTCTTGTCATCCAGGTAACGGGTGGATAGCGCCGCGGTCAGCTGGTTGGCGCCGTTGATGCGGTCGGAGCCGGAGAAGCGGTTCTCATTGAATAGCTGGGCAAAGTCGATGCTGTTCTCGGCGCTGTCGAAGTTGGGCAGGTCGTTCTGCTGCTTGCTCGGGATGTTCAGGTAGTAGAGGCGCGGCTCCAGCGTCTGGATGTAGTTGCTGCCGAACAGCGTGGTGGGGCGGTCGAAGTAAAGGCCGCTATCGGTGCTGAAGATGGGCAGGGTGCGCGTCACCTCGCGCGCTTTTTCGCTGCCGAAATCGTCCAGGCTGTAGCGGGTGTAGTGCACGCCGAGCTTGGGACGGAGGTAGCCCCAGCTCTGGTCCAGCGACCAGGTGACGCTGGGGTAGCTGACCAGGCGGCTGCCTTCCTGTTTGGTAGGGTGGGTGAAGCGGGTCAGCTCGGCTTGCAGGTTGGCCGACAGGCCCGCCCCCAGTTCCTGGTTGGCGTTGGCGGTGAGCTGCGGCAACCGGGCGTAGGGCACGTCGACCGGGGTGGTCGAGTCCTGCAGCGTCTGGTAGCGCTGTGCCTTGAGCTGGGCGTTGAAGGTGCCGCTGTCCCACTCCGAGCCGTAACCGAGCCAGGCTTCGCGTACCAGGTTGGTGCCGGAGGCAATGTCCTGGCGGCTGCCGAAGTCGTTGAAGTAGTCGTCGTCGGAGACGTAGTTGGCGTTGTAGCCCAGATTGAAGCCGGAGCCGAGGGTTTGCGAGTGCTTGGCACTCCAGGCGTAGCGGCTGCGCCCGGCCTCGTGGTCGTCCGGTATCTGCGTGGTGGCGATCTCGCCCTTGTAATCCGGCTGCAGGTAGCGGAATTCGGCGCCGAGCATGGCACCGCGCTTGTCGTTGTAGCCTGGTGTGAGGGTGGCGTCGTAGTTGGGCGCGATGTTCCAGTAGTAGGGAACGCTCAGTTCGGTGCCGTTGCTGCCGGTCTTGGCGATGGGCGCCAAGACGCCCGATTTGCGGCCGCCGTCGAGCGGGAAGTCGATCCACGGCGTGTACAGGATCGGCACGCCCTGGAACTCGATCCGGGCGTTGTGGGCTTCGCCGACGTTCTTGCCGTAGTCGAAGTCGATGCTGGAGGCCTTGAGGTACCAGGAGTCGTCGCCCGGGCGGCAGGTGTTGGCACGTGCCTGCAGCAGGCGGTATTTGTCTCGGCCGAGGAATTCGGCGCGCTCACCGCTGCCGCGGAAGGTGCGCAGGCCCTCGGCGGCGGCGAAGTCGGGCTGTTCGGCGCTGCCGGTGCGGTTGGCCAGGTCGTAGTCGAGCTGGGTGCCGGAGACGCGGCTGCCGGACTGGGTCAGTGTGAAGTGATCGCCGGCGCGGGCGCGGTTCTTGGCCTGGTAGTACTCCAGCCAGTCGGCGGTGAGCGTCTGGTCGTCACGGCGTACCACCACGTTGCCGCGGGCCTTGATTTCGTTGTCCATCTGGCCGCTGAGTTCGTCGGCGCTGAGCTGGGTCTGACCGGCTGCGGGCGCGGTGTTCAGTTCTTCTGCCTGGACCGACGAGAGTGAGAACGCGGCGGCGAGCGCCAGCGTCAGCGGGGTGGGTTGTAAACGTGCCATGCACAAAGCCATATCTCGGGGGCAATCAGCGGTATAAAATCGCACAATTCTATCAGCACCGCAACGAACCGACATGCAACGATTGGAACTGCTCAAAGGCTGGCTCGCCGGCCTCTATCCCGACACCGAGCTGACGGTGGAGTTCGCCGCCGCCGACGCCGACTTCCGCCGCTACTTCCGCGTCACCCTGCCGGATGGCACGAGCCGCATCGTGATGGATGCGCCGCCGGACAAGATGAACACCGACGCCTACGTCCAGGTGCGCGAGCAGTTCGCCATGGTGAACGTGCCGGAAATCCTGGTGCGCGACCGCGAGCAGGGTTTCATGCTGTTGGAAGACCTGGGGCGGGTGACCTATCTCTCGGCGCTGCAGCACGACGAGCGCCCGGTGGTGCACCAGCATCTGCTGCTGGAGGCCATCGACACCCTGATCGAGCTGCAGCAGGCGAGCCGCCCCGGTGTGCTGCCGGAATACGACGAGGCGCTGCTGACGCGCGAACTCAACCTGTTCCCGGAGTGGTTTTGCGCCAAGGAGCTGGGGCAGCCGCTCAACTATGCCCAGCGTCAACTGTGGGATGCCGGCGTCAAGGCGCTGCTGCCGGCCCTGCTGGCGCAGCCCAAGGTGTTCGTGCATCGCGATTTCATCGTGCGCAACCTGATGCTGACGCCGGGCAAGCCCGGTGTGCTGGATTTCCAGGATGCGGTGTACGGTCCGATCAGCTACGACCTGGTGTCGCTGCTGCGCGACGCCTTCATCGAGTGGGATGAGGCCTTCGTGCTCGACCTAGTGGTGCGTTACTGGGAGAAAGCGCGTGCCGCCGGCCTGCCGGTGCCGGCCGACATCGACGTGTTCTGGCGCGACGTGGAGTGGATGGGGGTGCAGCGCCATCTGAAGGTGGCCGGCATCTTCGCCCGCCTGTATCACCGCGACGGCAAGGATAAGTACCGCGGCGAGATTCCGCGCTTCCTCAAGTATCTAAAGAAGACCACGCGTCGCTACCAGGAGCTCTCGCCGCTGTACCAGCTGCTGGTGCAACTGGTGGGCAAGGACGAGGACGACGACAGCGTCGGCTCGCTGTTCAGCGCCACCCGCATCGTGGCAGACGACGAATGAAGGCGATGATCCTGGCCGCCGGGCGCGGCGAACGCATGCGCCCGCTCACCGACCACACGCCCAAGCCCCTGCTGCCGGTGGGCGGCGAGCCGTTGATCGGCTGGCACATCAAGCGCCTGCGCGATGCAGGCATCACCGAGCTCGTCATCAACCATGCCTGGCTCGGCGAGCGGATCGAGGCGGCGCTGGGCGATGGCGCCGCCTATGGCGTGAGCATCGCCTACTCGCGTGAAGGTACGGCGCTGGAGACCGCCGGCGGCATCGCCACCGCCTTGCCCTTGTTAGGTGAGGCACCGTTCATCGTGGTCAACGGCGATGTGCTGACCGATATCGATTTTGCCGCTCTGGGCGACGCTGCGGCACAGCTCGATGGTCAGCAGAGGCTGGCGCACCTGCTCTTGGTGCCCAACCCGCAGCACCATCCGGGCGGCGACTTCGGCCTGCTGGCCGATGGCCGGCTGTCGGCCAGCCCGGCCGACGGCGAGGCGCTGACCTTCTCCGGCATCGCCGCTTACCATCCCGCGCTGTTCGCCGCCACACCGCCGCATCAGCCGGCCAAGCTCGCACCACTGCTGCGCGCGGCGATGGCGGAGGGCCGGGTCAGCGGCGCGCGTCATGATGGCCTGTGGCTCGACGTCGGTACCGCCGAAAGGTTGGCCGAAGCCGACGCCATCGCGCGCGGCTGGGCCGGGCGGTGAGCCGGCGCATTCTCGGCATCGACCCCGGCAGCCGCATCACCGGTTTCGGCGTCATCGACGTCATCGGCCAGCAGCGCCACTACGTCGCCTCGGGCTGCATCCGCACCCCGCAGGGCGCGCCGCTGACTGAGCGCATCAAGGTCATCGTCGACGGCCTGTTCGGCGTGGTCGACACCTACCGGCCCGGCGAGGCCGCGGTCGAGCAGGTGTTCGTCAACGTCAACCCGGCCGCCACGCTGATGCTGGGGCAGGCGCGCGGCGCGGTGCTGGCGGCGCTGGTGTTGAAACAGCTGGCGGTGGCGGAGTACACCGCGCTGCAGGTCAAGCAGTCGGTGGTCGGCCATGGCAAGGCGCCCAAGGAGCAGGTGCAGGCGATGATCGTGCGCCTGTTGAACCTGTCCGGCACGCCGCAGGCCGACGCCGCCGACGCGCTGGCGGTGGCGCTGGCGCACGCCAACCACAGCCACGCCGCGGTTGCCGCCTTCACCCGTCAAGGTCTCCGGGTCAAAGGCGGGCGACTGGCCTGAACCGCTGTACGCCTTCCCGAGCGGTAGCCGTGCGCATCGGCGAGGCGACATCCTTGTGGATGATCGTTCCCTTACCGTTGTGGCGCGGCGCTTCACCCCACTAAGAGCCGCCGGCAACGATTTTCCCCCGCGCGGAGACTCCAGGCTCCACCGCGACCGGCTCAACAAGCCGCGCCGACTGTGGCAGCATGGCGGCTTGACGCCGCTCTTCGGCCAACCTTCTCTCATTCTGGACACCCCATGATCGGACGCCTCACCGGCCAGCTCATCGAAAAACTCCCGCCGCAGATCGTGGTCGACGTCGGCGGCATCGGCTACGAAGTCGACGTGCCGATGAGCACCTTCTACCTGCTGCCCGCGCTGGGCGAGAAAACCACGCTCTATACCCACCTGGTGGTGCGCGAGGACGCCCACCTGTTGTTCGGCTTCGCCAGCAAGGGCGAGCGCGAGACCTTCCGCCAGCTGATCAAGGTCGGCGGCATCGGCGCCAAGATCGCGCTGGCCATCCTGTCCGGGTTGAGCGCCGACGAACTGGCGCTGGCGGTGGCCAGCGAAGACCTCAAACGTCTCTCCAGCGTCCCCGGCATCGGCAAGAAAACTGCCGAGCGCCTGGTGCTGGAGCTGCGCGGCAAGCTCGCCACCGGCGGCGCCGTGACCACCCCGGGCGGGCTGCCGTTCGCCGCCACGCCGGACGACAAGAGCGACATCGTCAACGCACTGCTGGCCTTGGGCTACAACGACAAGGAGGCCGCTGCCGCCACCAAGGGCCTGCCGCCCGAGGTGACGGTGAGCGACGGCGTGCGCCTGGCGCTCAAGAGCCTGATGAAAGGGTAAAGCATGGACAAGGTGCTGCTGGTGACCGGCGGCGGGCGAGGCATCGGTGCAGCCACGGCCCGGCTGGCGGCCCGCCGCGGCTACGCGGTCGCGGTGAATTACCATCGCCACGCCGACGCGGCGCAAGCCGTGGTGGATAGCATCGTGGCCGAGGGCGGCAAGGCGGTGGCGATCGCCGCCAACGTGGCCGACGAGGTGGACGTGCTGCGCTTGTTTTCCGAAACCGAGGCGAGCCTGGGGCCGCTGTCGGCGCTGGTCAACAACGCCGGCGTGCTGGAGCAGCAGATGCGGCTGGACGAAATGAGCGTGGCGCGCTGGCAGCGCATCCTGGCCACCAATGTGCTGGGGCCGCTGCTGTGCTGCCGCGAGGCGGTGAAGCGGCTGTCCACGCGCCATGGCGGGCAAGGCGGCGCCATCGTCAACGTGTCGTCCGCCGCCGCGCGGCTGGGCTCGCCCAATGAATACATCGACTACGCGGCCAGCAAGGGCGCCGTGGATACACTGACCGTGGGGCTGGCCAAGGAAGTCGCGGCCGAAGGCATCCGTGTCAACGGCGTGCGCCCCGGCTTCATCTATACCGAGATGCATGCCGACGGCGGCGAGCCGGGTCGGGTGGACCGCGTCAAAAGCGCGGTGCCGATGCTGCGCGGCGGCCAGCCGGAAGAGGTGGCCTCCGCCATTCTGTGGCTGCTGTCGGAGGAAGCCTCGTTCACCACGGGCCACCTGCTGGATGTGGCCGGCGGGCGCTGAAAGCCTGCCCTCGATCGGCTGGTCTTTATTCGCTTTGCTGCGCTTGGGCGATACTGCGTTGAATTCGATGCAGGAATGCGCATTGACTTCGTATCAACGCCGCTTCATCCGTCATGCTTGCCTTGTCTCGCGCGAACTCGCGAGATCATGAACAGGCTTTAACAACAAGGAGCCGATATGGCCAACGTCGCGGTACTGATCGACGCCGACAACGTCTCGCCGGGCTGGATCGAAGACGTGCTGGAAGAAGCCGGCAAGCTCGGCGTGCTGGCGCTCAAACGCGTCTACGGCGACTTCAGCCGTCATGACAAGGCCTGGCGCGAGTTGTGCGCGCGCTTCGCCATCCATCCCATCCAGCAGTTTCCCAACACCAAGGGCAAGAACGCGTCGGACATCACGCTGGTGATCGACGCCATGGACATGCTGCACTCGGGGCGTTATCAGAGCTTTTGCCTAGTCTCCAGCGACAGTGACTTCTCCCGCCTGGCCACTCGTCTGCGCGAGGACGGGCTGGAAGTGTGGGGCTTCGGCGAGGAAAAAACGCCCTCGGCCTTCGTCAACGCCTGCAGCAAGTTCGTCTACGTCGAAGTGCTGGGCAGGGTCGACGAGGTCAAGACGGACGAGGTGGCACTCAAGGGGGACGAGGCCGGCCGCGGCGCCGCCAAGTCGCCGCAGCCGGCCCGTGTGCTGCGCCCGCTCGACAAGAAGCTGCGTGCCCAGTTCCAGAAGGGCATCGAGAGCATGGACGACGACGAAGGCTGGGCCGATCTGGGCGGCGTGGGCAGCCTGCTGGGGCAGTGGATGCCGGACTTCGACCCGCGCAATTACGGCTTCGCCAAACTGTCGGACCTGGTGGTGAAGTCGGGCTGGTTCGAGGTGCACAAGGCCAGCAGCGGCCGGGGCGGGGTTTCCATCCGCCTCAAACCGGGTAATGGTGGCGGCAAGAAGGCGAAGTAGCCACCGCGGCGTAGGGCGGAAGCCCGGTGAAACCGGGCGTTCCGCCACCCGTGCCGCCCATCAAGCAACTACGCTGTCAAACCGTGGGATCCACGCCCAGCGGAACGCCCCTACAGGCGGCCCACCTCAGTTTGTATTGCGTTCCAGCCATGCCACCAGTTCGGCCACCGTCAGTTGCGGCAGCTGGTGTTGCGCGGCGTAGGCATCCAGTTCGGCACCGCGCATCATGCTGCCGTCCGGGTTCATCAGCTCGCACAACACGCCGGCCGGGCTGAAGCCGGCCAGCCGCGCCAGTTCCACCGCAGACTCGGTATGGCCGCGCCGTTCACGCACGCCGCCGGCGCGGGCGACCAGCGGGTAGACGTGGCCGGGGCGGGCCAGGTGCTCGGGACGCGCGGCGGGGGCGATGGCGGCGCGGATGGTGGCGACCCGGTCGGTGGCGGAGACGCCGGTGCTCACGCCTTCTGCCGCCTCGATGCTGACGGTGAAGGCGGTGCCGTAGCGGCTGCCGTTATCGGCGACCATCGGCGGCAGCTGCAGGCGGGCGGCGTGTTCCGGCGTCAGGCACAGGCAGACGATGCCGCTGCAGTCGCGGATCAGGCGCGCCATCTCTGGCACCGTCAACGCGTCGGCGGCGAGGATCAGGTCGGCTTCGTTTTCGCGGTCGTGGTCGTCGGCCACGATCACGGGTTTGCCCTGGCGCAGGGCATCGAGCGCGGCGTGGACGCGCAGGGAAAGGATGTCGGTATCGGCGTTCATGGAAACGGTCCTCAAGATGCTGGGTTGAGAAACACGCCTCCGGGCTGAAGGTTGGCGCAGGCAAATGCCCACGGCACCGCGCGTGCGCATGGCACGGCGGCGTTCATCTTCTTTCATCCGGACTGTGACCGTCGGCTCTGGCATCGCACCAGATCTGCTGACCTTTTGCCGGGGAGGCAAAAGCGCTCGCGGGCTCGGCCCTGGGGCCATACCGCCGGTGGGGAATTGCACCCCGCCCTGAAGACGTCGCTTGCGGCCAACGTTGGCCGCAAGCGGGGCACAGTATAGCAGTGGTAACATCACAGCATTGATGTTCAAGACCATGCCATGATCGAAACCGACAACCTGATCGGCGGCGCACCCGAGCGCCGACTCGTTACCCAGCAGTCGCTGTCCGCGCAGGAAGAAGCGCTGGAACGCGCGCTGCGCCCCAAGGCGCTCGACGACTACGTCGGCCAGAAGAAGGCGCGCGAGCAGCTGGAAATCTTCATCGAGGCGGCGAAGAAGCGCGGCGAGGCGCTCGACCACGTGCTGCTGTTCGGCCCGCCGGGGCTCGGCAAGACCACCTTGGCGCACATCGTGGCGCGCGAGATGGGTGTTAACCTGCGCCAGACCTCGGGCCCGGTGCTGGAGCGCGCCGGCGACCTGGCGGCGCTGCTGACCAACCTCGAACCGCACGACGTGCTGTTCATCGACGAGATCCACCGCCTCTCGCCGGTGGTGGAGGAAATCCTCTACCCGGCGCTGGAGGATTACCAGATCGACATCATGATCGGCGAAGGCCCGGCGGCGCGCTCGGTCAAGATCGACCTGCCGCCGTTCACCCTGGTCGGCGCCACCACCCGCGCCGGCATGCTCACCAACCCGCTGCGCGATCGCTTCGGCATCGTCGCGCGCCTCGAGTTCTATACCCCGGAAGAGCTGACGCGCATCGTCAGCCGCTCGGCCGGCCTGCTCAACGTGCAACTGGGCGAGGACGGCGCCTTCGAGGTGGCACGCCGCAGTCGAGGCACGCCGCGCATCGCCAACCGCCTGTTGCGCCGCGTGCGCGACTACGCCGAGGTCAAGGCCGACGGCGTGGTCACTGCCGCGGTGGCCGACGCCGCGCTGGCCATGCTCGACGTCGACCCGGCCGGACTCGACGTGATGGACCGCAAATTGCTTGCCGCCATCCTGGAGAAGTTCGCCGGCGGCCCGGTCGGGCTCGACAACGTGGCGGCGGCGATCGGCGAGAGTTCCGATACCATCGAAGACGTGATCGAACCCTACCTGATCCAGCAGGGCTACCTGCAGCGCACCCCGCGCGGCCGCATGGCGACGGCGCAGGCCTACAGTCATTTCGGTCTGCCGTTGAAGGACTGAGCCCCAGCGAGAGCAAGCGACATGAGCGAGAAACTGATCATCAAGACCGGCAGCACCCTGCCCGCGTTGGCCGAAGAGCAGGGGGATTTTGAAGACTGGATCCGCCGCGAGCTGCCCGATGCGGACGACTGGCGAGTGGTGAACGTGGTCGCCGGCGAGACGCTGCCGCCGCCGCAACACTGCGCCGCTGCCGTGATCACCGGCTCGCCGGCCATGGTCAGCGAGCGCGCGCCATGGAGCGAAGCCACCGCCGCCTGGCTGCGCGCCGCGCACGCCGCCCGCGTGCCGCTGCTAGGCATCTGCTACGGCCACCAACTGCTGGCCGACGCCCTGGGCGGCGAAGTCGGCTACCATCCGCACGGGCCGGAAGCCGGCGCGGTCGAGGTGGAACGTCTGGTGGCGGCCGAAACCGACCCGTTGCTGGGCACGCTGCCGGCGCGGTTTGCCGCCAACGTGATTCACTGGCAGACCGTGCTGCGCCTGCCGCCGGGGGCGGTGCCGCTCGCCGGCAACGCCTTCGAACCGCACCAGGCGTTCCGCCTCGGCTCGGCCTGGGGGGTGCAGTTCCACCCCGAATTCGACCAGCACGCCATGCGCCGCTACCTCGAGCTGCTGCATGACCGGCTATGCGCTGCCGGACGCGATCCGCAGGCCTTACTGGCGCAGGTGCGGCCGACACCGGAGGCAGCCGGCCTGCTGGCCCGTTTCGCGGCCAGTCTGGTTGCGGAGGCGGCCTGAGAACCTGATTCACGATCTGTCGTGAGCGGCCCTCAGCGGGGTGAAGAGCAGCGCAGAAACCGGAATGTACTGGAGTACATGAGGATTTCTGATCGCTGAGCGAATCTCTGCGTGCCCATCTTCGATGGGCCCAGCGATAGATTCGCACGCAGTGCACATGAGCCCCGATCAGGGACGCACAGCAAGATCGTGAATAGGTTCTGAGAGGGCGCCGGGTGGCGAGGGCTCCGACCTCGCCACCGCTTGGCCTTGGTATTTCACCGTGCCATCGAATCTACCGTATTGGGCGCGTACAATGCGTGCCAGTCATGACGACTGACAACAAGGGGAGTTTCATGTTCTTTGTATTGCTGGCGACAACGTTCCTGGTGGCGCTGGCCACCTCGCTGATCACCGCCAAGTTTTTCGATGGCGCGGTCAACCGCATTCTCAGCCGTATTGTCGGTGATGAAATGGCCGACGCCTGGCGCAAGTATCTGCTGTTTGCCATCGTGGTGGTCGGGGTGTCCGGCGGGGTGCGGCTGTGGGAGCTGGAAAAGTACGTCACCGCCAACCGCGAATCGGCGGCGCTGGAACTCAACGGCATGCGCTGGACGCTGGAAATCTACCGCACGCTGATTGAAACGCTGCAGTCGGTGGCGTGGATGATGCTGCTGTTCTTCCTGTGTTCGATGATCGCCTACGTCATCGTGCGCGCCATCGAACTCAAGCACGGCGCCCAGGAGTAGGGCGGAAGCCCCGGATGGGGCGTTCCGCCGAGCAACTGAGTGAGGCAAGCGTCGCGTCGCGAAGGAATGGGGGCGTTCCGCCAAACCGGTGTTCGGCATAGAGGCGGAACGCCCTGCTACGCAGGGCTTCCGCCCTACAGCGCCACCATGTTGTCGCGGTGGATCAGCTCCGGCTCCACCAGGTAACCCAGGATGCCCTCGATGGCGCGCGTCGGCTTCTGCATGATCAGCCGCGCCTCGTCCGAGCTGTAGTTCACCAGGCCGCGCGCCACTTCCACGCCGCTCTCGTCGACGCAGGCCACCGCCTCGCCGCGCAGGAAGTCGCCCTCCACCCGCAATACGCCAATCGGCAGCAGGCTGCTGCGCTTCTGCCGCACCGCCAGTGCGGCTCCACTGTCGAGCACCAGCCGGCCGGTCAGGATCAGGTGGTCGGCCAGCCATTGCTTGCGCGCCGTCATGCGGCTGGTCGGCGCCAGCAGCTGGGTGCCGATGGCTTCGCCGTCGGCGAGCCGCGACAGCACATTGAGTTCGCGGCCGCAGGCGATCACCGTGGCGGCACCGCTGCGTGCCGCACGCTTGGCGGCGAGGATCTTGGTCATCATGCCGCCGGTGCCGACGCTGCTGCCGGCGCCGCCGGCCATCGCCTCCAGCTCCGGGGTGCCGGCCACCGCCTCGTGAACGAACTCGGCGTCCGGATTCTTGCGCGGGTCGGCGGTGTAGAGGCCCTGCTGGTCGGTCAGGATCACCAGCGCATCGGCCTCGATCAGGTTGGTCACCAGCGCACCCAGCGTGTCGTTGTCGCCGAAGCGGATCTCGTCGGTCACCACCGTGTCGTTCTCGTTGATGATCGGCACCACGTTGAGATTGAGCAGCGAGGTCAGCGTGGAGCGGGCGTTGAGGTAGCGGGTACGGTCGGTCAGATCCTCGTGGGTCAGCAGCACCTGGGCGGTTTGCAGGCCGAATTCCCGGAAGGCGCTCTCGTAGGCCTGGCACAAGCCCATCTGGCCCACCGCGGCGGCGGCCTGCAGCTCGTGCACGGCCTTGGGGCGGCTGCTCCAGCCCAGGCGCTGGCAGCCTTCGGCGATGGCACCGCTGGAAACCAGCACCACCTGCTTGCCGCGCCGCTTGAGGTCGGCAATCTCGGCCGCCCAGCGCGCCAGCGCCGCCAGGTCCAGCCCTTTACCGTCGTTGGTGACCAGGCTTGACCCGACCTTGACCACCAGGCGACTGCCCGCATGAATGACCGATTGCATGAAACCCCACTCGCAACGAAGAAATCAGGTCCGCCAGTATGCCGCAACTTGCGCGCTATCCGAAAGGGCGCCGCTCGCCGGGCCGGCTCACAGATCCACGCTGCGGCGGTACTCCATGGCCTGGTAGAACGGGGTCTGCAGTTCGACGCGGGTGACACGGATGCGAGTTTCGCCGTGGCTGTCGCGCAGCACGAATTCGCGCAGTCGCGAGAACGGCCGGCCCGGCATAACCAGCAGGGCCGGGCGCCCGAGGCGCGGTTGTGCCGCCAGATGCAGCGCCGGCTGGAACACGTCGTCCTGGTAGGTGATGGTGGGCAGCACCTCGACCGCTTCCGGCGCCGGCCCGAGCAACTCCACACCGCATTCCACGTCGTTGCCGCCGAGCGGCGCCGCCGCCCAGCGTACCGCGCACAACAGGCGATTGTCCGGCTGCAACTGCGGCGCGAGCAGCAGCAGCTCGCCGGTCCGCAGCGGTTGTTCCTGCGGGTTGCCGCGCAGCAGAAAACCGAGCTGGCTCTGGTTGACGGCCTGGAACAGGGCCGGAGGAGCCGGCCGGCCCAGCACCGGTATCGGGCTATCGTCGATGGGTTCCACCGGGGCGGGTCGCAGCGTCAGCCAGATCGGCAATAACTGGGCGGTGAGGCTCAGCCATTGCTGGACTGGCTGGCGCGGCTGGCGTCGCCGCCTCGGCTGCGCCCACTCTTCGGCCAGCTTGCGTGCCACCTCCACGGTCAGCTCGGCGGGGATGGCCGCTTCGTTCGCCAACTGGCGCGCCAAGGCATCCGGCTGTTGCAGGGCGTCGATGACGTCGTTCAGATAGACCCAGAATTCGCCGCTGGCGGCCACTTGGGGTTTGAGCGGCAAGAAGTGAGGCGGGTCGTCACGCGCCGGGTCGACCTGGTAGCCGAAGCCCTGTGTCTTGGTGAGCCCGGCCAGCGCGATCAGTCCGATCCGCGGCGCCAGCCGGAAGATCAGCCCCTTGGCCGCCGCGATTTCGTTGTCGCCCAGATGCTTGCTGTCGGTCAGCCCCATCAGTAGGATCTGCCGATACACCACGGCGATGGTTTCCGCCGGGGCATGGCGGCGCTCCTGCCAGCCCGATTCCTCGGCGAGCTGGTAGAGTTGGTGGCAGTCGTGCCAGAAGTGCAGCGGCAGGTCGCTATAGCACTCCATGGCCAGTTTGACTTGCATGCGCGCGGTCAACAGGGCGAGGCAGAGCAACTCCACCTTGGGCTGTTCGCGTTCCAGCAGCGAGCGCTTTTCCAGTCGTTCCACCAAGGTGCGCTTGAAGCCGGCGAACAGCGCATCGAACAGCGCCATGCCGAGGCGCGCCGCCTGGCGCGCCTTGGACGAGCTGACCACCTCGTCGCTGACGATCTGGGTTTCCAATGCCGGAAAGAAACGATCGAGCGCCGCCAGGTAAAGCTTCAGCAGCTTGTGCCGGGTGCCGACCGCCACTTGGGTGCGACTCAGGCTTTGCAGGGCGCCCAGCAGCAAGTGCCCGCATTCGTCGAGGCGAGTGTAGGGGAGGCGATCCAGCCAGTCGGCCACGCTGTCCGGCTGCAGGTCGACCAGCTTGGGGTCCATCAGATTATCCGGTAGGCGCAATTGCATGGCCTAGCCCCATGTCAATGGTAGGGTGATCCTGCAATGCTATTGGTATCGGCCGGCCTTGGCAATCGTTACGGCAGCGGCGGCGTGGCGCGTTCCGGCCATTGCCCGGAGTGCTGCAGTTCATCCAGCGTGTCGAGCGTGGCCTGGCACAGCAGCGCCATCTCCTCCGCCTCGATCACGTAGGGTGGCATGAAGTACACCGTATTGCCGATCGGCCGCACCAGGCAGCCGCGCTGCAGCATGGCGGAGAAGAACGCCATGGCAAAGTCGCCGCGCGTCGTCTCGACCTCGAAAGCCCAGATCATGCCCTGCTGGCGGAATTGGCGTACCTGTGGATGGGCGCGTAAGGGGGCGAGCAGGGTGGAGAAGTGCGCGGCCTTTTCCCGGTTGCGCGCGAGCACGTCTTCCTGCTCGAACAGGTCCAGCACTGCCAGCGCGGCGCGGCAAGCCAGTGCGTTGCCGGTGTAGCTGTGCGAGTGCAGGAAGCCGCGAGCCACCTCGTCGTGGTAGAAGGCCTGGTAGACGCCATCGGTGGTCAGCACGCACGACAAGGGCAGGAAGCCGCCAGTGATGCCCTTGGACAGGCACAGGAAATCCGGCCGGATGCCAGCCTGCTCGCAGGCGAACAGTGTACCGGTGCGGCCGAAGCCCACCGCGATCTCGTCGGCGATCAGGTGCACCTGGTAGCGGTCGCACAGACGGCGTGCTTCCTCCAGATAAGCCGGGTGGTACATCGCCATGCCGGCGGCACCCTGCACCAGCGGCTCGACAATCAGCGCAGCGATGCTGTCGGCCTGCTTGGCCAGCACGTTCTCCAGTGCTCGTGCGGCGCGCCGTGCCACATCCTCCGCCGTCTCGCCGTCCCGGGCCTGGCGCGCATCCGGCGTCGGCACACGGGTGCCGGCCTTGAGCAGCGGAGCGTAGGTCGACGAGAACAGCGGCACGTCGGTCACTGCCAGCGCGCCGACGGTCTCGCCGTGGTAACTGTTTTCCAGGCTGAGAAAACGCATCTTGCCCGGACGGCCGCTGTTCTGCCAGTAGTGGAAGCTCATCTTCAGCGCGATTTCCGTGGCGCTGGCGCCGTCCGAACCGTAGAAGGCGTGGCCGAGGCCGGTGAGCTTGCCGAGCCGCTCCGACAGCTCGATCACCGGGCGGTGCGTGAAGCCCGCCAGCATCACGTGCTCCAGCGAGTCGAGCTGATCCTTGATCGCGGCCTTGATCGCCGGGTGGCCGTGGCCGAACAGGTTCACCCACCAGGAACTGACCGCATCCAGGTAACGCTTGCCGTCGAAATCGGTCAGCCATACCCCTTCTGCGCGGGCGATCGGCACCAGCGGCAGCGCTTCGTGGCGTTTCATCTGGGTACAGGGGTGCCACACGGCCTGTCGGCTGCGAGCCAGCCAGTCTTGGTTGCTCATCGGGAGACGCTCTGTGCAATGTTCGATGCACGCGATGCTAGCACAGCCTTGGGGGGGAGAAGTGCGAAGGCGGGGTGACGAAAAACGGCACTTTCTGTCGTGTGCCGTCCATGCTTGACGGCGGGCATGGCATTGAAGTAATCGGAATTCAAGGATTTGGCTGAGCTGGCATGCAGATTGCAAGAATGGCCCTCGAAACGGAGTGACACGGACCAGAAATCGGCCGAAGGCTCCTTCAGCGCAGTCTGGCCGATGTCGGCCTTGATATTCAACAAACTTGGGGGTTCAACCATGAACAAATCCATGCAACAGGGCTTTACCCTGATCGAACTGATGATCGTGGTCGCGATCATCGGTATTTTGGCTGCTTTGGCGATTCCGGCGTATCAGGACTACGTTGTCCGCGCCAAGGTCTCTGAAGGTCTGGAGTTGGCTTCTGCAGCAAAAACCACCGTGGCCGAGAACGCCATGAATGGAACTACCGACCTGAGCAAGGGTTATAGCTTTACTGGCCCGGTCAACAATACTCAATCCATCGCCGTTGATTCAACTTCTGGTGCGATTACTGTGACAATGACTACTAATGCCAAGGGGGTCTCTTTCAAGCTGACGCCAAAGGATGGCGCTTCCAGCGTGGTCGGGGGTACCGTGCCATCGGGGCCGCTGAGCTGGACTTGCGCTGCAACCTCGTCTGCAACCCCGTCCAAATACCTGCCGACATCCTGCCGTTAATAATGATGTAAATTGAAAAAGAGGGTGCTTGCCACCCTCTTTTTTTATTGGGATATCTTCGTGAAAAGACTGCCCTCGCTGCTGCTTGTCTTGGCTATTGTCTTACCCTTGTTCAACTGGTTGCATTATCAGCCGTTGTTGGATTGGTGGACCGATATTGGCTGCATGTTTCTGATCGCGTTGGCATGGCTGGCGCAGTTGGTGCTCACCAGAGGCAAGGAGTCTTCCTCGGCATTCCCGCCGGCAGTGTTGCTGGCCATGGGATGGCTGTTGCTGGCGGTATTGCTACCGGTCGGGGGCAATCAGGCTGGATTCCAACCTGTGTTGAAAGTCTCGGCATTCTTTGTGATGGCATTTTCAGGCGGCATGCTGGCATACCGTGAGGTACAAACTCATGGTCGTGAGTCGGTCGTTAGCATGCTGGCTTGGGGGCTGTTGCTGGCTGCTTTTGTTCAGGCATTGTTTGGCCTCCTTCAAGCCTTGGGAATGGCTAGTGTTGGGCATGACTTTATCTTCTTCGTTTCATCCAAGCCGGGGCCTTCAATTCCTTTTGGTAATATCGGACAGCCTAACTTGTTTGCCCATTTTCTAGGCTGGGGTGCGTTAGCTAACTGCTATCTATTCGCGAGTCGCCGGCAATATTGGATGGCATGGGGGGTGCTGGCGGCGTTTTTTGCCCTGTTGATGGCGTGGTCGGGTACGCGTCTTGTGCTGGCTTATGCCGGAGGGTTCATCTTATTGGCCGGCCTCTGGTGGTTCCGTGGTAGCCAAGATCAAATTATCCGGCGCTTCGTCATAGCTTTGATAACGACAACGTTGCTGATCATGCTCGCACAATTGTTCACTCATGAGTTAGTGGCTACTTTTACTCGCTGGTCTGGTGTGCAGATCAATGTTGTCAGTGGGGCTGACCGCCTGATGGATGCCGGTTTTGGCGCCCGGCGCCGTATTGAGTGGAGCAAGGCTTGGCAGGTACTCCTTGCACATCCGTTATTTGGCACGGGTTTTGGCAGTTATGCTTGGCAAAGCATGTGGTATGAGGCTTACGGTGGATATTCCAAAGTTGCGGAAAATACACTATTCACACACTCCCACAATATAATTTTCCAGTTGATGGCAGAAACAGGGCTGATGGGTCTGATCTATGCGTTAGCTGCCCTGTTGTATTGCCTGTTGCCCTATCTGCGTCGCCGGGAAGCAACGTCGGAGAATCTGATGTTAATTGGATTGGCCATGATTACACTGGGCCATTCCATGTTCGAATACCCATTGTGGTATATGCCATTTCTTTGCTGTTTCGCTATTGTGTTGTGTTTGTCCCCCGCTAAGCCAATGGCATTAGTAGTGAGGCTGGGCATTCGCAATGCGTTGCTTGTGTCAATTTGCATTGGCACCATCACTTACGCTGTGAGTGGTGTCCCGATTTTTGCCCGCCTGGTTTTGTGGGATAGGCCGCCCAGCGCTGGCGTGGACACCGGTTACCGTATACGCGAAATGATTGCTTTACGGCAGAACCCTCTATGGTCTAGTGACGTGGACCTGGTACTGAGTAATTATTTGTTTCCTGTTAGAGCGCAAAAATCGACGCAACTGGCCTTGTTTTACGAAATAGCGCGTTTCCGTCCCTATTTCGGCATTCTGGTTAAACTGGCCATGTTACAAGCTTTAAGCCAGCAAGCTGAACAGGCGCAAGAGACGTTAGCGATGGCATTGGTGTCATTTCCCCATTTGGCGGGGCAGGCGGAGGACATGCTGAATGTGGTTTCTGAGCCGGAATATGGTCCACTCAAGGAACTGACTGCTAAAGTGCAAATCGCATATCGCCAAGGCGGTTATCAAGCGGCTGTCAAAATGGTATCGGCGAAATAGCATTGATTGCAGTATTTTAACCGCCACTTTACGACAGATTATTTCAGTGTAGAGCCGGGCCCCCTCCCGGCTTTTTCCTCCCCCTCGCTTTGCGCTATGCTGCGCGCTTGTGTTTACTGACCCGACACCAATGCTTTCCTCTCGACTGTTTCCCCGTCTTGCCCTGCTGAGCGTCTGCCTGATCGCCATTGTGCCGTTCGCCTCGCGCTTCCACTACGTACCCTTGCCGCAGTGGTGGGGGGAGATCAACGTGGTCTGGCTGACCGTGCTGGCGGCGGTGCTGTTGCTGCCCGCGACGCCAGCCTTGTTCGATCGCGTGCCGCGCGCGGCCTGGTGGGCTTTGCTGGCGGGGCTGTGCTGGGGGTTGCAGCCGTGGCTGGTGCCGGTGCTGTTCCCCGGCATGAGCTGGGCAACGGCATTGGCCTGGGCGTGCATGGCCTTGTTAGCCTGCGTCACGGTGACGCTGCGCGAGCGCTTCGGTCAACGTGAGCTGACCGTCTGGCTCGCCTGGGCCTTGCTGGCGGGGGCGCTGCTCCAGTCGCTGATCGGCATGGCGCAACTGACCGGGCTGGCCGAAGCCACAGGGGGGCTGCTGTTCTACGACCACGCCCATCCGACCAGCAACATTTTCGGCCACATCGGCCAGCGCAACCAGTTCGCCCATTACCTGATGTGGGGCGTGCTGGCGGGGTGTTATCTGCATGCCGCCGGGAAATTGCCGGCGCGCTGGCTGTGGGGGCTGGCGGCATGGCTGGCGCTGTTGCTGGCCTGGGCCGGCTCGCGCACCATCCTGCTCTATCTGCTGGCGCTATCGGTGTTGGCGCTGGTCTGGCACTGGCGCATCGGCGACACGGCTTCGCGACGTCTGCGCAACGTGCTATGGATCAGTTGCGTATTGATCCTGGCGGCGCAGTTCCTGCTGCCGTGGGTGAACCAGCTGGTGTCGCTGCTGAGTCATGAAAGCGTCGGCGGGGCCTCGGGGCTGGAGCGGCTGGCGGCCAATGGCGACAGCATGGGCTCGCGCCGCTTCGCCGAGATGCACAAGGCCTGGCTGGTGTTCCGCTCGCATCCGCTGTGGGGTGTCGGTTGGTCGCAGTTCGCGGCCGAGAGCGTGCGGTTGCAGCCGCTGCCGCCGTTTGCCGCCGCCGGCTTCAATAGCGGGTTGTTCACCAATGCCCATAACCTGGTGCTGCAGTTGTTAGCGGAGATGGGCGGGCTGGTGACGCTGCTGGTGCTGGGAGGCTTTGTCTGGACGGTGTGGCCGTATTTCCGAGAGCGGGCTGAACTGGAACACGTTCTGCCGTTGGGAGGCATGGCGGTGACGCTGATCCACAGCCTGCTGGAATACCCGTTGTGGTATCTGTACTTCCTTGCCGTGCTGGTGATCTTCGTGGCGCTGGCGCCGGGACCGGGCGTCCGTCTGCCGCGCTTGGCAAGGTTGCCGCTGTGGCTGGGGGTGGCGGCATTGGGCTGGCTGTCGTTGACGGGGCTGACCCGCTACGACGAGCTGCTCGGGCTGTATACGCCGCTGGCCAACGCCAAGGCCAACGAAACACGCGTGGCGCGGTTGGCCGAGATCGTCGAGACCGAACCGCTGTTCGCCTTCCACGCGCTCAACACGCTGGACAATTACCTGCAGCCGACGCGCGAACAGCTGCCGCAAAAGCGGCGCTGGCTGACACGGCTGGCGGCGTTCCGTCCCTATCCGGACGTGTTGCTGAAGAAGGCCCAGCTGGAGGCGCTGGCGGGGGACGAAAACGCTGCCGAGGCGACGCTCGGCGCCGCGCTGGCGTCGTTCCCCACCTACGCCCCCTCGTTCCTGAACGAACTCGATCCGCGTGAGCCGGCCTGGGCCGGGCTGAGGCGAGCCACGGAGGCGGCGCGGCAAAAGCTGCCCCCGCAATACCGCTGAAGCGGCGGCTTCGCAGGGGGGGGCGGGGTAGGATGGGCGAGGCGTCGCGTAACCCACCACTGAAGCGCATGGTTTGATGGGGCAGGGCGCAAACGCCTTTCCCCATCCTACGGGCGACTAACCCGCTTTACGCCGTAGCAAGCAAAACGCCCCGCTTTGCGGGGCGTTGTTGTGTTCCGTGATCAGGCGCTTCAGGCCTCGATGGCGGCCCGCTCGCTCAGTGCGGACTTCATCTTGGTCAGTGCCTTGGCCTCGATCTGGCGGATGCGCTCGGCCGAGACGCCGAACTCGGCGGCCAGTTCGTGCAGCGTGGCGCCACTGTCATCGGCCAGCCAGCGCGCTTCGATGATGCGGCGGCTGCGTGCGTCGAGTGAGGAGAGGGCCTGTTCCAACCCGGCGGTCTGCAGGTGGTCGAAGGCTTTCTTCTCCAGCTGGCGCGTCGGCTCGTGGTCGGAGTCGGCCAGCCAGTCGATCGGGGCAAAGCCCTCGTCGTCGTTGTCGTCGGCCAGCAGGGCCACGTCCTGGCCGCTCATGCGGGTTTCCATCTCCAGCACTTCTTCCGGCTTGACGCCGAGATCGTCGGCGATCACGCGCGCTTCGCTGTCGGTCAGCGCGGCGAAGCTTTTCTTCATGCTGCGCAGGTTGAAAAACAGCTTGCGCTGCGGCTTGGTGGTGGCGACACGCACCAGGCGCCAGTTGCGCAGGATGAATTCGTGGATTTCGGCCTTGATCCAGTGCACGGCGAAGGAGAACAGGCGCACGCCGCGGTCCGGCTCGAAGCGTTTTACCGCCTTCATCAGGCCGATGTTGCCTTCCTGGATCAGGTCGGCTTGCGGCAGGCCGTAGCCGGCGTAGCCGCGGGCAATCGATACCACCACGCGCAGATGCGACAGCACCAGCTTTTTGGCCGCCTCCAGATCGTTCTGGGCATGCAGGCGGTTGGCCAGCTCGTTCTCTTCTTCTGCGCTCAACAGCGGCACGCTGTTCACGATCTGGATGTACTGCTCCAGGCTGCCGCTGGACGAGGGGACGGGCAAGGCGAACGTTGCGGTCATGGATTAACTACCTCCTTGATGGGTAGTGCAATGCTAGCACTCGCATTGGTCGAGTGCCAGCTGCAAAAAGTTCCGGTGGCGATGTATTTTTCAATCGGCCCGATAGCCGGTCTCTTTCGCCGTGAGGGGCGCCTAGTGCGGCTCGATCTGGCGCAGGTGATGATTGGCCGCCAGCCGTGCGCCGAGCATCGCCAGCACGCCGGTGGCGGCGAGCATGGCCAGCAGTTCGAACGCTGTCAGCGTGCGCAGTTCCAGCCGCTCGTTGTAGAGCTGGGCGAATTCGCGTACCGCCGGGTTGGCCGTGGCCACCAGCCAACTGGTCAGCCCCCAGGCGATCAGCCCGGCCAGGATGCCCTGCCACAAGGCGTGGTAGAGGAAGGGCCGGCGGATGAAGTTGTCGCTGGCGCCGATCAGCTTCGACACCTCAATCTCGTCGCGGTGCGCCAGAATTTGCATGCGGATGGTGTTATGCGTCACCAGTACCAGGGCGAGGCCGAGAGCGGCGCCGAGAAACAAGGTCAGGTGGCGCACCAGTTCGACCATGCCGTAGAGGCGCTTGGCCCAGCTGGCGTCGAACTGGGCGGACTCGACCATCGGCAGGCCCGACAGCTCCTTCTGCAGCATGTCCAGCTCGCCGGGCTCGAGCGTCACCGGGGTGACCACGAAGGCGTCTGGCAGCGGGTTGCTGTCCAGATCGGCGGCCAGGCCGTCGAGGCCGTTGCGCTTTTCCAGCCCCGCCAGCGCCTCGGCCTTGCTGACGAAGCTGACCGATTTCACCTTGGGGTTGCCGGCCAGCGAGCTTTTTACCGCGGCGAGGTCGGCGTCTTCGGCCGACAGCTCCATGAACAGCGAAATCTGCGGCGTGGCGGTGAGCTTGCCAACCCAGGCCTGGGTGCTCTCGACGCCGAGGTACAGGGCCAGCGGCAGCGCCAGTGCCACCGACAGCATCAGCAGGCTGAGCAGGCTGCCGAACGGCTGGCGCAGGATTTTGACCAACGCCTGGCGGGCGCTCAGGAGGTGCAGGTAGAGAAAGTGCTTCATGCGGCGAACTGTCCTTCTCTCAGGCGGATGATGCGGCGTCCGTAGTCTTCCATCAGCGTCTCGTCGTGGGCCGAGATCACCACGGTGACGCCAACCTGGTGGAACGACTTGAACAATTCCATGATGTCGAGCGCGTAGGCGCGGTCGAGGTTGGCCGAAGGCTCGTCGGCGAGCAGGATGGACGGCCGATGCACCACGGCGCGGGCAATGCACAGCCGTTGCTGTTCGCCGCCGGAGAGGTGGATCGGCATGGCCTTCTCCTTGCCCAGCAGGCCGACCTTGTCGAGCGCAGCGCGCACGCGTTTGGCGGCATCGCGCCGGTCGAAACCGATGATGTTGAGCGGCAGCATGACGTTGTCGAACACGGGGCGGTCGAACAGGATCTTGTGATCCTGGAACACCAGGCCGATGTGCTGGCGCACGTAAGGCAGCTGGCTCGGACGCAGCTTGCTGAGGTTCTGGCCGTTGACCAGCACGCCGCCGCTGGTGGCGCGCTCGATGCCGGCGATCAGCTTCAGCAGGGTGGATTTGCCGGCACCGGAGTGGCCGGCCAGGAACACCATTTCGCCGCTGTCGATGGCAAACGAGAGATTCTTCAGGGCCTCGTTACCCCCGGGGTAGCGCTTGGTCACCTGGTCGAACTGGATCATGCGGAAGAGTCCCCTTGCGGATAGATTAATTGGCCGAAGCCAGGGCCACGCGGCAAATGGCGTTATTGCCGCGGGCGAGCGAGCCCGGGTGGGGCGCGTGTTGCCGGCGCACGGGAGGCGGAATGTACACGGGGTACACGAGGCATCCGAGCCGCCGGCCAAAGCTCGCTGGACCAATCTTCAGATCGGCCCAGAGCCATGGATTGGCACGCCGCCGGCCAACATGCGCCATGCCAAGGCGGAGCCGCCTGACGGGATGGCTCTCAGTCGAACAGCGCGTCAACGTAGTCCTTCGCATTGAACGGGCGCAGGTCGTCGATGCTCTCGCCGACGCCGACGAAGCGCAGCGGCACCGGGTTCTGCTTGGCGATGGCGGCGATCACCCCGCCTTTGGCGGTGCCGTCGAGCTTGGTCAGGATCAGCCCGGTCAGGCCGAGCGCCTCGTCGAACACCTTGACCTGGTTGATGGCGTTCTGGCCGATGTTGGCGTCCAGTACCAGCATCACTTCGTGCGGCGCCTCCGGCAGCGCCTTCTGGATCACTCGCTTCACCTTCTTGATTTCTTCCATCAGGTGCAGCTGCGTCGGCAGGCGGCCGGCGGTGTCGGCCAGCACGATGTCGATGCCGCGCGCCTGCGCCGCCTTGATGGCGTCGAAGCACACCGCGGCCGAATCGCCGCTCTGCTGCGCGATCACGGTGACGTTGTTGCGCTCACCCCAGGCGATCAGCTGCTCGCGTGCGGCAGCGCGGAAGGTGTCGCCGGCGGCCAGCAGCACCGATTTGCCCTGCGACTGGAAGTATTTGGCCAGCTTGCCGATGCTGGTGGTCTTGCCGGCGCCGTTGACGCCGGCCATCATGATGACATAGGGTTTGCGTCCGGTGACGTCGAGCGGCTGCTCCAGCGGCCCGATCAGGTCGTTCAGCGAATCCTTCAGCGCCCCTTTCAGTTCGGCGGCATCCTTCAGGCCCCGCAGCGAGACGCGCTCCCGTACGTCCTTGAGCAGGTGCAGGGTGGCGTCGACGCCCATGTCGGCGGTCAACAGCACCGTCTCCAGCTCGTCGTACAGGTCCTCGTCGATCTTGCCGCCGCCGAACAGCCCGGCCAGCGACTTGCCGAGCTTGTCGCGGGTTTTCGACAGGCCGGCCTTGAGCCGCTCGGTCCAGCTCAGCTTCTTGGGCGGGGCGGTCTCAAACGCCGCCGGCACGACGGCCGGTGCGGACGGAATCTCCGGAGGCAGTGACGTGTCGGGAATGAGCTCGGTGGCGCTGACGGTATCGGGGGTAGGCGTTTCGCTGCTGGCCGGGATGGCCGGCGGCGCAGACTTCTTCTTGAAGAAACTAAACATGCTGGGCTGTAGTCAACTTATGGCATCAGATGGACCAAATTGTATCCTCAAATCAGGCATAGGGCAGATTCCGTGATTTCTAGAACCCTCTCGACTGTTGCGGGCGTGGTGTTTCTCGGGGTGTGCGGCGTGGTTTCGGCCGAGCCCGTCGAGGCCGTGCTCGACAACGGCATGAAAATCGTGGTGCAGCGCGACGAGCGCGCGCCGGTGGCGGTATCCCAGCTGTGGTACCGCGTCGGCAGCGTGGACGAGGTCAACGGCCGTACCGGGCTGTCGCACCTTTTGGAGCACATGATGTTCAAGGGCACGCCGACGGTGCCGGCCGGCGAGTTCAGCCGGCTCATCGCCCAGGCCGGCGGCAAGGACAACGCCTTCACCTCGCGTGACTACACCGTCTACTTCCAGCAGCTGGCTGCCGACAAGCTGCCGCTGGCGCTCAAGCTGGAGGCGGATCGCATGCACAACCTGTCGTTCAAGGACAGCGATTTCACCAGCGAACTGCAGGTCGTCAAGGAAGAGCGGCGCATGCGCACCGACGACCAGCCCGCCGGCATCATGGCTGAAACCCTGTTCGCCAACGCCTTCGTCGCCAACCCGGTGCGCTACCCGGTGATCGGCTGGATGGACGACCTCGACCACATGAAGCCGGACGACCTGCGCCAGTGGTACCACCACTGGTACGGCCCGAACAACGCCACGCTGGTGGTGGTGGGCGACGTCGATCCGCAGGCAGTGATCGCTGAGGCGCGCCGCCAGTTCGGCCCGCTCAAGCCGGTGGCACTGCCCGAGCGCCGACCGCAGATCGAGCCGGAGCAGAAGGGTGAGCGCCGGGTCAGCGTCAAGGCGGTGTCGCCGTTGCCCTCCCTGACGCTGGCGTGGCAGGTGCCGCGGCTGGAGAAAGTCGATGCGCAGCGGCCGTATGCCTTATATATGTTGTCGGCGATTCTCGACGGCCAGGCCGCGTCGCGCCTGCCGCGTCGCCTGGTGCGCGAACAGCGCGTCGCCACCGAGGTGTCGGCCGACTACGACATGCTCGGCCGCGGCGGAGCCCTGTTCTCGCTCAGCGGTGTGCCAGCCCAGGGCAAGGCCCTGGCGCAACTGGAACAGGCCCTGCGCCAGGAAATGGCCCATATCGCCCGTGACGGTGTCAGCGAACGCGAGCTGGAACGCGTGCGATTGCAGCTGCAGGCCGGGCGTATCTATGAAAAGGATTCGATGTTTGCCCAGGCCATGCGGATCGGCAACCTGGAAAGCATCGGCTTCTCCTGGCGCGACGACGCCACCATCGACGCCAATATCGCCAAGGTTAGCGCCGAGCAGGTGCGGCAGGCGGCGCGCAGCCTGGTCGACGACCATCTGACTGTCGTGACGCTATTGCCGCAACAGGGAGACAAGCCACGTATGCCGGCCATGCCACAAGGGGATCAGACTCATGTCCGTTAAATTGTCCAAGAGCGTGATCGGCTGGCTGGCCGTCTCCATGCTGCTCGGCGGCATGGCGCAGGCCGTGACCATCCAGCACTGGAACAGTGCCCAGGGCGCCCGCGTCTACTTCGTCGAGGCCCATGCCAACCCCATCGTCGACCTGCGCGTCGAGTTCGACGCCGGCAACCGGCGCGAAGACCCGGCCAAGCCCGGCGTCAGCGACATGACCGCTAGTCTGCTCGACGCCGGCACCGCCAGGCGCAGCGAAGAACAGTTGCGCGAAGCACTGGCCGATACCGCCTCGTCGCTGTCGGCATTCGCCGAACTCGAGGGAGCCGGCGTCACGCTGCGCACCCTGGCTCGTCCCGCCGTGCGCGAGCAGGCCGTGGCGCTGGCGGCGGACGTGCTGGCCCACCCCGCCTTCCCCGCGGCCATCCTCGAGCGGGAAAAGGCGCGCACCATCGAAAACCTGCGCCAGGAAGAGAACGACGCCGGTTTCCTGGCGCAGCGCGAGCTGACCCGGCAGATGTACCCGCAGCATCCCTACGGCATCAACGCCAGGGTGTCCGCGGCATCGCTCAAATCGATCACCCGTGCCGACCTGCTGGCGTTCTGGCGCAGTCACTACCAGCCGCGCTACGCCGTGGTATCGATCGTCGGCGACCTGAGTCGGGCGGAAGCGGAAAGGTTGGCCGAAGAACTGCTCGCCGGGCTTGCCAACCGCCCGGGCAGCCTGCCGGCCATTCCGCCGGTGGCGCTGCCGCCCGCCGGCAAGACGGTCAAGCTGACCCATCCCGGAACACAAACCCACATGGCGCTGGGCATGCCGGTGATCACCCGGGACGATCCGGATTACTTCCCCCTGCTGGTCGGCAATTATGCCCTCGGCGGCGGCGGTTTCGACGCCCGGCTGATGAAGGAAGTGCGCGACAAGCGCGGCCTCACCTACGGCGTCAGCAGCAACTTCAGCCCGTATCAGCGCGCCGGCGAGTTCGGTATCGGGCTTTCCACCCGTAACGACCAGGCCGCGACCGCCCTCAAGGTCACCCGTGACACACTGAGGCAGTTCATCGAAGAAGGACCGAGCGCGGCCGAACTGGAGCAGGCCAAGGCCAACATCATCGGTGGCTTCCCGTTGCGCTTCGATAGCAACGGCAAGCTGCTGGGCTACCTCGGCGTGATCGGTTTGTACCAGCTGCCGCTGACTTTCCTCGACGATTACGTGAAGCACGTCGCGGCGGTCACGCCGGACCAAGTACGCGATGCCTGGCGACGCCGTATCCACCCCGAGCAAATGGCGACGGTCATCGTCGGGCCGAATTCCTGACCGTTCCACCAACGTAGCTGCTCCCGTCTGCGCACGGGCGGGGCGCGCGGGCAACCAGGGGGCGCTGTGGGCGCCGCCGGCTGTGTCGATCGAGACCGGCAGTAGGCCCTTGCCGCGGGGCGATGTCGTACCGGGATCGTCCACGTGGCAGTGAGCTGATTAAAATTAAGGCGCCGAGCACCGGATCACGGTAAACTCTGCGCCTTGATTTTTTCACCGCTTTACCATGAGTCAAGCCAGAAACCAAGTTCGGATCATTGGCGGCGACTACCGCCGCCGGCAACTGCCGTTCCCCGACGCCGAAGGCCTTCGGCCAACCCCCGACCGTGTGCGCGAAACCCTGTTCAACTGGCTTGGACAGGAGCTGGACGGGCTCAACTGCCTCGATCTATTCGCCGGCAGCGGCGCATTGGGTTTCGAAGCCGCCTCGCGCCGGGCGCGGCGCGTGGTCATGGTGGAAAAGTCGCGCAAGGTCGCCGAAAGCCTCAAGGCCAATCGCCAGCTGCTCGCGGCGCAGTCGGTCGAGGTCGTGGTGATGGATGCGGTGCATTACCTCAAAAGCTGCCGCGAGCGCTTCGACCTGGTGTTTCTCGATCCACCCTACCGTTCCGAGCTGCTCGAGCAAATCCTGCCGCTGCTGCCCGCCGTGCTCGCCGACGATGCGCGGGTCTACGCCGAGGCGGCCAGCTGGCCCGGACTCGACGGCTGGCAACGGATAAAAGAAGGCCGCGCCGGCCTGGTCCATTACGGACTGCTCGGGCGGGACCGGCCAGACGCAAGCCTGTAGCCCGCCGCCGGAGCCCGCTATATCCATATAACAGTGAGGACTTGCGGGCCGGCAAGCCGGGTGACAGAATTCAAACATGAAATACTTGAGGAAAATACTATGTCTTTGATGATTACTGACGAGTGCATCAACTGCGACGTCTGTGAGCCGGAGTGCCCGAACAGCGCCATCTCGCAGGGCGAGGAAATCTACGAGATCGACCCCAACCTGTGCACCCAGTGCGTCGGTCATTACGACGAACCGCAGTGCCAGCAGGTCTGTCCGGTCGACTGCATTCCGCTGGACCCGAGCCATCAGGAAACGCAGGACGAGTTGTACCAGAAGTATCTACGCATCAGCGGCAAGGCCTGATTCGGTGCTAAGTGTCTGATCTGGAAAGAGAAGGGTTCGGTGGTAAAGCAGTCCGCCGGACCTTTCTGCTTTTTATCCGCAAAAAAATGCGATTTTTTCAAAAAAGGTGTTGACGACCTTCGGGGGTGTCTATAATATTCGGGTCTCTTTCAGGAGGGATTCCCGAGCGGTCAAAGGGATCAGACTGTAAATCTGACGGCTCTGCCTTCGAAGGTTCGAATCCTTCTCCCTCCACCAGAATACTTTTTAAACGTCTTGGCGGCGTGTTGTAAGGTCGTCCGTGATCGTGACGGGCGGGTGTAGCTCAATGGTAGAGCAGAAGCCTTCCAAGCTTACGACGAGGGTTCGATTCCCTTCACCCGCTCCAGACGTTAAATGCCAGTTTTAGGGCCCATGTAGCTCAGGGGTAGAGCACTCCCTTGGTAAGGGAGAGGTCGGCAGTTCAATTCTGCCCATGGGCACCACCGCTTAATTTGTTTCGGATTCAGGAAATTTTGCCATGGCTAAGGAAAAGTTCGAGCGGACAAAACCGCACGTAAACGTCGGCACCATCGGTCACGTTGACCATGGTAAAACCACGCTGACCGCCGCTATCACCACCATTCTGTCGAAGAAATTCGGTGGCGAAGCCAAAGACTACTCCCAGATCGACAGCGCGCCGGAAGAAAAGGCACGTGGTATTACCATTAATACCGCTCACGTTGAATACGAAACCGCTACCCGTCACTACGCTCACGTAGACTGCCCGGGCCACGCCGACTATGTGAAGAACATGATCACCGGTGCTGCCCAGATGGACGGCGCGATTCTGGTGTGCTCGGCCGCTGACGGTCCGATGCCGCAAACCCGTGAACACATCCTGCTGTCCCGTCAGGTGGGTGTGCCGTACATCATCGTCTACCTGAACAAGGCTGACCTGGTGGACGACGCCGAACTGCTGGAACTGGTGGAAATGGAAGTGCGCGACCTGCTGTCGTCCTACGACTTCCCGGGTGACGACACCCCGATCATCACCGGCTCCGCTCGTCTGGCGCTGGAAGGCGATCAGTCCGAAATGGGT
>NZ_FXAG01000029.1 GCF_900177275.1 Pseudogulbenkiania subflava DSM 22618 | reverse complement strand
CCCAGTTGTGAATCCATGTTCTGATGCTCTCGCCGCTGATTCGCAACACGGCGGCAACGGTGGCAATGTCCTGACCTTGGTTGACAGCAATCAACGCCTTGCCGCGCAAGCGGAAATATTCCTTGGGGTGTGCTTTGGCTAATTGTTCAAGAGTGCAGACTTCAGCTTCATTCAAGGTCAATGTGAGTTTACGCATCGTCGAACCGGCATCAGGGAGATACGCAAACAGAAGCAAAAATCATTCCAACTTAGTTGTGCGGCACTACTTACATACCCCGTAAACCTTATCCCAATTACCTTCAAGACAATGGGCTGGTGTTTTCACCAGCCCATTTTGTTTTGTTCCGAATTTAGAAATTGGGTTTAAAAAACCGTGGCAAGCGGAATTTGCTTTGCGCCGTTTTGCGGGAGTAGCTTTAGGCCCATATCACGTGCCGGCGCATTCACCGGAATTGCTAGAGGTGTATCACCATGGCCATCGCTAAAGTAGATTCCGCATTCGAACGTCTCAGCAATCCCGAGGCAGCGCAATATCTCGGCGTGAGTGTGCACACGCTGGATAGTTGGAGGTGCATCAAAAAGCCATTTATTCCGTATCTAAAAGTCGGGGCGCGAGTGTTCTACCGGAAAGCCGACCTTGATGCGTTTCTGGCGGCGAATACCGTGGAAGGCTGAGATGGGCGGCTAATAGTACAAAGAGGGGGGCTGATTATGGAGTCTGTAAAAGGAAACGCGCCAAGGGAAGGGAGAGCCCGGCGCGCTAAGGGTACTGATGCTGAATCCGAGGATATCACATTCCGGCGCGAACTGAAAAAAGTCCGTCAGCACCTGAAGTCCACCGACGACGACCCTGCTTTGCGGTGGCTCTACTGCCACGCGCCGCCGGGCATTAAGCATTACATGAATTTTTTCATGGACAATTCACTTTGCCCGCATCCGGCCTACGCCATGATTAGCGCGCTTTTCCTCATGCAGTCGCTGTTCGGTCGCCAAGTCGTCGGCCCGCACCAGAACAGAATGAATCTGTGGCTGCTGTTTCTCGCGCCGACCGAATCGGGCAAAGGCGACATTTTCAAGCTGGCCAAATACGCGCTCAAGGAAATCGGTGCAATGCGGACCGACAATAGGGTTCCGCTTAGCCCATCCATCCCCCACGCCGAAAGGCGATTCGGTTCGGCGGAAGGTCTGTGGTGGCTGCTGGCAGAAAAAAAGCAGGTTATATGGGCCGATCCGGAATTCGGCCAGACCCTCGGCAGACTGATAGCCGCGCAGAATGGCACGCATGACTCGCATATCAAGGGGGCCATTATCGACGCCTATGACGGGGCGGAAGAGGAAACGATCCAGCCGACGCATTATTCACAGCGGAATAAGAACGCCGAGAAAATGCCGCCGCTGCATTTTCCGTTTTTTTCCATCGTCGGCACGGGGGTGCCGGAGAACCTGAAGAAAATTACTGCCGACGCTTCGGAAGAGGGTCTGTTGAACCGGTTTCTAGTTGTCGCGGTAGAGGAAGCGCCAGACGGCGACGGCGCGCTAGGCGATTACGCCCCCCTGCCAGACAGGTTTTTGAAATGGCTTCAGCGCGAGCATGTTGTAAAAGCGCTCACCCGCTTTTTTCAGGGCGAACTTGTCGGCGGGGATTTTTACCAGCCCATCACTCTGCCGTGTTACGACGGAATAAACGAAGACTGGCAGGAAAACCGGCGCTACGGTGCCGCCATGGCGAGGAAAAACCCCGGCGTCTGGGGACGCTTCGCCCAGAAGATTCTGAAGCTGGCGACGATATACGCCATGGCCGACAACGGGTGCATTACGCGGGAAGGGTTCATGTGGGCACGGAATTTCGTCCTGTGGACGATACGGGATTTCGAGCGTCAGTTTCAGGCGCAGGGCGGCGGGGCGGAAAACGAGATGGACGCGCTGGGGAGAGCTTTCCTGTCCGTGTTCGACGCACCCAGCCTGAAAGGGAGGGAACCGCTGCCCATGAAGGTTTTTTCGCAGTACAGCCGCAAATGGGCCGCGTGCAAGGACAGGTCCACCCGCTGGCGAGTGCTCGAAGCGCTGATGGATGACGGTCTCATTAAGGAAGAAAACGGCGGCTTCCGCAGGCTTCGGGATTAATAGCTGGCGGGGGATATCAAGACTCCACCCAAGGCCAGTATAGGTAGACAGGTAGACACCAAGGTAGACCTCACCGTCTACCGCTGAAATCCTTGCTGTATAAGGGTTTTAGACTTTAGGTAGACAAGTAGACAGACAGATATATAACACCATTTTTTTATTTTCCCGATGGTGAAAGTAATTTTTGATTTCGTTTTTTCATTTTCTTGATGTCTACCGTCTACCTGTCTACCTGAAAGGCTGAAAGCCTTGTAGTTATTGGCTTTAAGCTATTGGCATGTGTCTACTTGGGCGTCTACCGAAGGTGTTTGGTAGACAAGGCCGTGGGTGGCGGGTGAATTCGGAGGGCAAAATGAAAGAAATCAAGTTGGCGCACCCGTCGCACTTTCGGACGGTGATGACCACTCAGGAGGCCGAACGGTTGCTGGCTGCCGGCTGGCGACTGTGGACCGACACCCAAGCAGTAAATGCGAACGCCTTGAAGCAGCGGCGCGTGCGGCGGAAGCGGAAAGAGGCCGGCCAGAAACGTGTTACCGCCTACCTGTCAGCTGACACGTTCGCGGCCCTGATGGCGTTGAAGCAGCCGGGTGAGACTAACGCAGAACTGTTCGCCAGAATGGTCAAGATACTGCACCTATTGTGATAACAGCCTTGTATCGGGCATACAGTTTTCAAATTCCGCAGAGCGGAACAGCAGTCAGGCCGCCCAGCCGAAAATCATTGTTTTTCGGACGATTAGTCCGCACAACGACGAATCAGGAACCCTTGCTGCGTTTGGGTTTCGCGGGTGAAACATGCGCCGGGGTTACAGTCGGGGCCACACTGAGGGGTTTACGCCATGAACTTGCCCAAAATCCGCCGCCTGATCGCCAAGGTTCAAGCCGGCGACAAGAGAGCCTTGGCCACCCTGGTTGAGTGGGGCCAGGAGGCTGCTGTGGGCGTTATTCTCGCGTCGAACGACCCTGTGCCTACATGGGCACGCTGGCACCTGCTACAGGAGCACCAGTGTCGCCATACCCCGAAGCCCGGCAGGGTGACCGCTGCCATTGAGCGTAACAAGGCGGAAGGTCAGGAGTACCGCGACAAGGTAAAGGACAAGGCCTGGGTGATTCCCTTCACCAGCATCAAGCCACACAAGCGTGTTAAGGCGTTGGAAGATTTCATGATAGAAAACGGTGCCGGCTACTTCGGCCTGGTTCGGATACCCGACCGCAAAACTTTGGCCCGGATAGTTGATGAACTGGTTGTAGCCGAGCAAAAAGGACGCCAGTAACCGGCGTCCCGCAGATAACTGTACGGCCATGGTCATAGCTTCGTGAACCCTCTCATGGAGACAGCAACCATGGCAAACGCACCAGCCACCACCGAAAATGACCACTCCCTCCCCGCTAGTACCCCTGCATTGCGTCGGGACGCCTGCAAGCTGGCCGAATACTGCAACAGCACATGGCGGGTCGTAGCGCCCCGCAATACGCCAAGAAAGCGACTCACACAGCCCGATTGGCTCAGCGTGGTGGCAGACCAATTCCAGGCATATGACGTGATCCGCGTGGTCTGTGAGGATCGCTCGTTCTTCGCAGAGCTGTTGGTGCTGGAGGCGGGCAAGGGCTACTGCCAAGTCATCGAACTGGCCTTCCACCAGTTGCCGGTGCTGTTGGTTTCGGGCGATGCCCTCCCCGCAAACCATACGATTGAGCATGCTGGGCCGGAAAAACTCTATATCGTTCGTCGCCTCTCCGATGGCATTGTGTTGGGCGAAGGTTTTGCAAGTCGCGATGAAGCTGTCGAATTTCTGATCAGCCATGCCACGCTGCGGTGATGCCCATGGACCCGGAAATGCAGCTGAAAGTCTACGCGCATGTGCAGGCCGTGGCCCGGCAATTTCTGGCGTGGCGTGGCTCGCTCGAAAGCTTAATTGTTTTTATCGTCTACAGCATGGGGGAAGCCGCACCGCCACCCGACCGCCTGGATAATTTCCTCCGCCGTGAATCTACACAGACGACTCTTGCGGGTCGCTATGAAACGGCTTTATTCCGTGCCGCCGATAAAACCTTCCGATTGATTTGTCTGGCGACCACCACCGATCCGAACACCGCCCGAAAACGATTGGCCCACCTTCCCGTCAGCCGAAGTACACAGTGTGCCCATTGCCTTATTGACGAAAAAGGTTTTGCCAATATCGACCTGGTGCAGGAATTGGATGTGTATAAGCTTCCGACCGGTCGCTATCTCCATAAATGCTGCCAAAAACCCTATGCCAGAATCCGCAGCCTCGCTGAACGGGAGAATTCCGCATGAAAACTGTTTCTTTTTGGAGTGCCCTCGACTTGATCCGGCAAGCCGCTGAAAAAGGCCCATGGACGGGCGACATTGATGCACTTCTGGGGTTAATTGTCGGTAAGTCAAAAATTTCAGCTAGTTACCGCCAGTGGCTCAAAGAGGAATTGCAGACAGAAGAAACTGTGCACGCCTTGAAACGGCGCGGGGTGGATTTCCGCGCGACCGGCGGTGAAATCCGGTTTGGCTTATTTCAAAATGGGGGGTGATTAAATGAGCGACTATGATTTGGTGCCGAATGACGACTTCGGCGATATCCAGCCATATAGCCAACCCAACACACCGCTTGCGCCAATCGAAAATGAATCTTGGGCTATTCCCGCGCCGGATTTCATCGACGATCACCAAAGCTTTTCCAATACCTCGCCGCAAATTTTTGGTTCTGCTTTTCCCGGCTCCATGCAGCAGGCGGAACAAGCAGTCAGCCAAATAGCTAATGTTTTCAGGGCCGACGCCGCTAAAATGAGGCTGGATAGTGCCCTTGTGGATGCTGCAATTACATGGTTCAAGACCAACGCGCTGTTGCCGGTGGGGCATGTGGAAAAGCGCCACCGATACGATTTAACCGGCTACTCGATCCCGAGGTCTGATCGTGACGCTGTGACCAGCTTTTTAAATTTCATGGATCGGCACGGTGCGCCGCAAAGATTCGTCACCACAACTCTTTGGTGGCTTTCCGAGTTATTCAAACAATCCCAGCCACAACAACAATCCGCATCGCAAGATTCCATCACCGACGCTGAATGGGATTATATTGAAAAACGCGCCCCTGCCGATCAGGCGAATTGCGAGGCTATTCTCAGAAATCATTGGGGGAACCAATTCCCCATCAATTTACGGCTGGCCAAAAATTACTTGGCGACTTTGCCAGTCGAAGAACGGGATAAACTGACGCAAACCGTTTGCAAAGGGGGGATTCTCTCGGGAAACACGCCCGAAGTGGTGCTGGCCCTGTATAAAGCCGCGATTGGCGGTGATCGCATGCCGAAAAATGGGCCGGCCATCGCTGCTGAAATTGCCAGCATTGAAAATTTGATGAAAACGAATCGCAAGGCGTATTTAGCTGACGAAAATTTGCAAGCAAGGCTGCGTGAACTTTATACACTGAGGGGGTATTGAGTCATGTCTTACAATCCGTCTGGATTAAGGAAGATCGCCGATTTAGGCTTCGCCTCTACCGGCAGCGCCAACGTTTGGGTTTACAGTTCGAGCGATGCCCATGCCACGGTGGAAGGCGCCAATTACTTTTTTGGGTGCGCCTTCGGCTCAGCCAGTTCAAATGCTGTAGGCATGCAAATCGGCGACATTGTGATTGTGCGGAACATCAGCACAGCCGGAACCAGCGCATGCACCCTGCATGCTGTTTCCAGCATCAGCACCAGCACATCGTCGCCGCCCAGCTACCATCCGGTGCTGCACGCCACCATTTCGGCAGCATCGTCATGAGCACCCTTGCCCGGCTGGCTCGCAAGTCCAGCCTGACCGACGCCGATATCGAGCGAATAGCGGCTGCCGTCGCCGGCCATGCCCCTACTCCGTCCGAACCGCCGCCAGCGGGGCCACAATCGCCCCGGATGCGTGCCTTGATGCGGCAGATGCATTCCCCTGCGCCTGTCAGCCAACGCCCGTCAGCGCCCGCTGCGACCGCTCATCGCAACGAAGCCGCCGTCGCCCCGCGCCCGACGATGCGCCCGATTCCAGCCGGTGAAATCCCCGTCATCGTTCGTAACGATAATTTTGGGCGGATGAACGCGGTGCAAATCGGCGGCCAGGATTTTCACATTACGCGTGACAGTAATGGTTTTATTAAAGCGCTGGTGAATGCCGACGGTGCCGGCGTTCTCATAACTCGACGTGATGCAAATGGGAACATTGCCGGCTTGTTAGCGACACCACCGAGGTGGGCTTGCTAATGGACAAATTATTTTCTGGAAGCCTAAAAGAACTGGCCGATTTTCAACAATTGTTGGCCGAAGCGGCGGCCCTGCATTATTTTTTGCAAAAACCTGCGGTAGCGGAAGCGCTGGCCAACCCCTGTGAAATCGGCACGACAGAAATCGAGTTGGTCATTTTAGATAGAATATTGCTCGTTCGGCTTGAATGGCACCCGGGCGGCGTTTCAATTTCACTTAGCGAGAAAAAAGATGGCTAATTCCGTTGGAAGGCCAAAAGGACTCCCAAAGGCACTTAATTCCGGCAGGAAGAAAGGCACCCGCAATAGCAAACCGCGTACGCCCGATGAAGTGCGGGAAAGAATCCGACTCGACATTATTGCGGCCTACGAATCCGAGGGTGGGGTGGAATGGCTGAAGAAAATTATCCGGGATCACCCTTTGGCTTTTCTTTCTCAAGCCTTCAGCCGGATAGCACCCGTGGCACCGAAACCTGATGAGGCCATCCCCAGCAATACCACGGTGAATGTGAACCAGCTTAATACACTTGATCTGGCCAAATACATTGCCTTCGCGCTGAATTCGGCACTGCACGAAAACCCTGCTAGGGTAATCGATCACCAGCCGGGGCCGGCTAAGCCCTACACACCCGAAGCCGCTGCGCCTGTCCACGTATCCACGGATAGCTTGGAAGAGCAAGCCAGACAGGCGGCGGCGCGTGATCTGGTGGCAAACACGATTGAGCAAGACGTGACGACGTACCACGGTTCGAGCCGTGAACAGGGCATTGTGAAAAAGCGCAATTTGATATGAATACTTTCTCTAGCACCTCACTCTCAACATTGCCCACCGTCGCCCTCGCCGCGCTGGCGATGCACGCCGCCGCCACGCCGCCGGTCGCACCCGATTTCAGTGCGACCTCTTCGACGGCGTACCGCGTCAAAACGATTTTGGGCGGCGACAGGGAAAGATGGGGTGGCTGAGCGGCGCTATTTGATATGCCCCATGGTGGAAAAGACCAAATAAACAACAGAATCGTATAAGCGCCACTAAAAAACAGATAGGTGCAACACTTCTTTCTGGAATTTCCTTATTGCTCCATGAAAATGAAGGAAGTAGCCTGATAGCACCTCAACAACATTTGGTGGGCACCATGAAAACCGCTGATGAGCTGACTTACATTTTGAAAAAAGATGCCGAATTAACAAGGACGGCGATTGCTCTCATTAATGAAGCTGGCCTTGCAGGTCTAAACATCCCGCACGATGTCCTTCTAACTACCGAAGAAGACCCATCTATCGAGAAAAAAGCTAAGTGCTGGCGAGAAAGAGAAGACGGTGATCTGTTGGTCGTCGAGGTCGAGCCTGGAGTTCCGAGCAGCCGTTTCTACTCGCTCTTTTTGATTCATTTTGCTGATAAGAAGAAAAAATTTGCATGCCGATAGCTCTTCACAACTTCAAATTTTCCGTACTGGCGTGGAGTTGATTGAGGCACGGCAGCATGGCTTGCGGACAATTTAAGTTGTATCGGCGTCGGCTCGGGCGGTGACAGCATGCTGTGTGCAGGATGTTGTCGGCCGCCAAGTCGCCAACCCTGGCGGCCGGCCGCATACGCCCCATGCTTATTGTTATCAAAGGCCAGAATCAGCCTTGCTGTTCATGAAGTAGTTCCCCATACAGGCGCCACCCCGACAGCGTTTCTTGAAGGGCGCAATTGACACTATCGAGGGACTCGGTTGTGCGAACGCGCAGATGAACTTCCTTTTGACCTTCTTGCGGCTCAGATGCCTTGGTGTCCGCGTCCGGGTCTTGCAGACGATGCGCCAGCTCATTTCGAAATTCGCGGAGCGCGCAGATGATTTCTTTCGGGGACTTCTCGCTTGCCATCGGGTCGGAATGGCTAGGGCCATCCCATCGGTAGAAAATACGGTATTCAAATGTGTTCATGTTGGTCTCCTTATGGAGTTGTTAGACTACATCCAGCCTCGCCAATAACTCCAGCTTCTTAAGGCAGGTGCAGCCGCCGACGTGCCAAATGCAAGCGATGCTCTTATGGCACGTCTGTGTGGAGTGCAATGTTAAAGGCCCCGCATTTTATTATGTTCATTGTCGATTGCTCTCAACTTCTCATCACGCTGCTTAGTCAAATTTTGGTATTCGGCTGATTGTTTTGCCTTCCCTTGAAAATAGCCACTTACGAATGGCGAGACCACAAATGCCAATATAAATGAAAAAACAAATAACCTGCCCTCACTTATTTTTGGAATCATGATGGCCAACGCAATAAATATGCCAACAAAAGCAGCTGCAAAGTAAACCCAGAAATTAGTTTTCGGGAGCGTCGCCGTGAATTTCGGAGCGTAGTCATCAATTACCGCTTTTCTTTTTTTAGAGAAGATTTCATCAATTTCCCGTTGCTCTTCTTCAGCGCGCTGCCTCGCAAGTCGGTCTGATATAGGTTCAGTATAGCCGCGACCACTACGTCCTTTTCCCTGCCCATCGTCTGTCAGGTTGTACAAAGCAGCTCCAGAATTTAGCAATGACGAAATTCGCTGGGCCTCCGCCATAGCCAATTTTGACGGAGGAACAACCCTTTCCAGTATCTTGGCTTCGAAGTGCTCTGCTCCAAGACGAGTAAAATCGGATTGAAGAGCGTGATTTGCGTGACATCCAAGTGTCAGGTCCCTCATATGAGCACGGATACGATCTTTAATATTGGTCGATGAGCCAATATATTGCCTACCGGAGTCAATGTTCCAAATTGTGTAGACCCCAGCTTCCGCCGGCATGACTAAAGCAGATTGCCATAGCCTCGAGGCGTGCCTTTGTGCTAATTGTTCATCCGACTGCTCATACACTACTCGAATATCAATGTTTATGTATTTCCCATTTTTTTCGGCATTAGCAATGCCTGCCTCTATAATTTTATTACCATTAATTAGGGCGGCATATTTTGGAGCCAATTCCCGCGATACATGTCCAAGCATTGTGCCAGTTCTCATGATCTTCACGGCAACTGCATTCTTATCATGAAGATTGTCGGGTTGATGCTCTAAGCGAATTGCTGTACCTGTCGATAAAGCGCCTCGCTGCAACAGTTCTGCAGCCTTGTAATATTTAGTTCCTTTGACTGAAATGTTGGCTGATATTCGCATTCGGACCTCTATCTGTTACTCAGATGAAAAACTGTTGTCTTATTCGCTACCACACGGACAATAGCCTCTGTCTGCTTTCGAGCCGCTTACTCAACCTGCGCTTATTGGCAGGCAGTTGACGGTGGTCAGGCACATCGTCATCTAGAGAGACGAACTGACAACAGAGCCGCCGATGGCGCTGCTTGTGCAGCGGCTGTTCTCAGCCTACTAAACACGATATAGACGCGAAACCCCACTACCACAAAACAAAAGGCCCTACGCATTTCGCGTAGAGCCTTTTGTTTTATCCGTGGTGCCAGGCGACGTTGAGCAGGTTGTCGGCGGTGTTGGCGCTGATGGTGACTACGAGGATGGCGTGGTGCGCTGGGCTTTCTTCTTCTTGGAACAGTTCTAGTTGCTGGGGGGCGAACAGGTCGCCCTGTTCGGGGATGGCGGTATCCATGGCGGGGGTTTCCTTAGCGAAATTTTTTTCGCGCCTGCAAAGAAGAAATCAGCGCGTGGTTCAAGTATAGCCTGTGCTGTCCGTCACCCGTCACGTCAAGGCTGGCCCGGCCATGGGCTAGAAAAAGGAACTTGAACGTGTGATTCGAGTCGTAAAAGAGCAACAGTGTGTTGTTTCTGGCTCTTCGTTGTAACCCCCGTGTAGCCCCGGACCTAAAAACAAAAGGGCCTCGCATCGCTGCAAGGCCCGTCGTTATTAGCTTTCATGGCAGGAACTACACCTGCCGGCCACGGAACAAATGCCCGGGCTTTTTATCGAATACTGGTGGAGGGAGAAGGATTCGAACCTTCGAAGGCAGAGCCGTCAGATTTACAGTCTGATCCCTTTGACCGCTCGGGAATCCCTCCTGAAGAGCGGCGAATAATATCGATTCCCGCTTGTGGCGTCAATGCATGGCAACGTTTTTTTGCCGGCAAAGTTATCCACCCTGATGTACAGGGTTTTCCTGACCGGTCGGGAAGGCCGAAGCTGGCTTGCCTCCCGGTCGCCTGTGTCCTGCATCAGGGTGCTATAACCGAGGACAGGGCTCGTAGCCCCTCTACCGTGGTATGCCAAGGAGTCGTGCTATTTCAGGCCAGGGTCATGGTGCATGGCTGTGGTCGGTTCTCGGCGGGCTGACGTTGTATACGCTTGGCTACTTGCTTCATCTCATCTTTCCATCACCATCGTTGCCGTATTGCTTCAGGTCATCCGTGGGGGCTGTGCCGTTCACGGTCGCGGCAGGCGGTGCTGGGACGATTCGATCCCACGCACTTCAACTGCCTTCCACCGGGGCAATTGTGTTCCCCGGTACTACCTCGAGACCATCAGGAGGACGATATGCGAACCAGAAAGTTATGCATTGGATTAGTGGCAGCATTATCGGTGTTGGCCAGCGGCTGCACGACCACCACCAGCAAGATGAGCGAATCACCTTCGACTCGCTCGATGAGTGCGGCGAGCCAGGCACGTGAAATCGACGCCGGGTACGACGCCACGTTGGCACGCCTGTACAGTAACGCCCCAAGCTCCCGCGCCTTGGTGGCGAAAGCACACGGTGTGCTGATCTTTCCGTCGGTCATCGCGGCCGGGCTGGTCGTCGGCGGCGAGTACGGCAAGGGCGCGCTGAGGGTTGGGGGCAAGCCTTCTGGCTACTACCAGACGGCGAGCGCCTCGTTCGGCTGGCAGATCGGGGCCCAGTCGAAGGCCATCATTTTCCTGTTCATGACGCAGGACGCGCTGAACAAGTTTCTCGCCGGGTCGGGCTGGACCGTTGGCGCGGACGCCTCGGTGGCGCTGCTGAAAATGGGTGCCAATGGCGATATCGACCTGAATACGGCGCAACAGCCGGTGGTGGGTTTTGCTCTGACCAACAACGGCTTGATGGCGAACCTGACGTTTGAAGGCACCAAGGTTTCCAAGCTGAACCTGTAGCCGGCAGGCGGGGAGGGCTCTCCCCCCCCCCCATTCCTCTTGCTGTAGCACTTTCTGCAATGGCGGCAGTCGTCATGGTCACGTCGACTGCCGCTGTGGTGTGCACTGGCCTGTCTCGGCGATGAAATCCGGGCACCCCTGTTCTCCCAGCCTCTCACCTCGATGTCATTTTGTCTTTTGTTGCCGGTTAAGCTGTAATGAAATGATTCAGGGCAGCCCGATGCAGAGCCGAACGATGCCGGCTCTGAGTGCTTGGCTGCCACATCCAAAGGGGAATCGAATGCGCCAGTTATGGACCGCCTTGCTTGCCGTCATGCTGCTGAGTTTGTCCGGCTGCGGCTACAACACCTTGCAATTCAACGACGAACAGCTCAAGGCCAGTTGGTCTGAAGTATTGAACCAGTACCAGCGCCGTGCGGACTTGGTGCCGAATCTGGTCAACACCGTCAAAGGCTACGCCGCGCATGAGAAGGAGGTGCTGACGCAGGTCACCGAGGCGCGCTCGCGGGTAGGCAGCCTCCAGATCACGCCAGAACTGGCCAACGATCCGGACGCCCTGGCCAAATTCCAGTCGGCCCAGGCCCAACTCAGCGGCGCCCTGTCGCGGCTGCTGGTGGTTTCGGAAAACTACCCGCAGCTCAAGGCCGATGCCAACTTCCGCGACCTGCAAGCACAGCTCGAAGGCACGGAAAACCGCATCACCGTTGCCCGCAATCGCTACATCAAGGCGGTCGAGCAGTACAACGTCACCGTGCGTAGCTTCCCCTCCAACCTGACCGCCATGGCGTTTGGTTTCAAGGTGAAGCCCAACTTCACCGTGGAAAACGAACAGGCGCTCTCCACCGCGCCGCGCGTCGATTTCGGTAGCGCACCGGCACCGGCGCAAACACCCAAGCCGGCAGGGAGCTACTGATGTCATTGTGGCGTGCACTTCGGGGTGTACTGCTTAGTGCCGTTCTGGGCTGGGGCTTGCTTGCCGGCGCCCAGCAGGTGGCGGTGCCGCCGCTGAGTGCTCACATCGTCGATCAGACCGCCACCTTGAGTCCGGAACAGACGGCGGCGCTGGAGCAGACGCTACGGACCTTTGAGACGAACAAGGGCAGCCAGCTGGCGGTTCTGATCGTTCCGACCACGGGGGAGGAGGCCATCGAGCAATACGCGCTGCGGGTGGTCGAACAATGGAAGCTCGGCCGCAAGAACGTAGACGACGGCGCGCTGCTGCTGGTGGCCAAGAATGACCGCAACCTGCGTATCGAGGTCGGTTACGGGCTGGAAGGGGCGCTGAACGACGCCACCTGCAAGCGCATCATCAGCGAGATCATCGTGCCGCGTTTTCGGCAGGGTGACTTCTACGGCGGCATCACGGCCGGGGTGGCGCGCATCATCGGGGTCGTCAACGGCGAGCCTCTGCCGCCGCCGACAAGAACTTCGGCACAGCGTCAGGTCAGTTTTTCCTCGCTGGCGCCGCTGGTCGTGGTGGTGGCGTTCGTCGTGGGCGGATTCTTGCGTCTGCTGCTGGGCAGGCTGCCGGCGGCGATCGTGACCGGCAGTGCGGTCGCAGTGCTGGCGTGGATGGTGCTGGGGGCGATCTCGCTGGCACTGACGGCGGGTCTGATGGCTTTTTTCTTCACCTTGCTGGGCGGCATGGGCGGGCGCGGCGGCTGGCATAGCGGCGGTGGCTGGTCCGGCGGACAAGGGGGAGGAGGGTTTGGTGGCGGCGGGTTCAGCGGCGGCGGCGGTGGTTTTGGAGGCGGTGGCGCCTCGGGCAGGTGGTGAGCATGAATATCAAACGTATCGTTCGGCACCTGACCATGACGCCCTGGCAAGTCCGACGCTGCTTCACGGCCAGTACCCTGAGCGCAATCGAAGTGGCCATCAAGGACGGCGAGCGACTTCACGCTGGACAGGTGCGCTTTGCCGTCGAGGGTGCCTTGCATACATCGGCGTTGCTCCGTAGCCATACGGCCTGGGCCCAGGCCCTCGACGTATTTTCCCTGCTGCGGGTATGGGACACCGAGCACAATAACGGTGTTCTGATCTACCTGCTGCTGGCGGATCACGATGTCGAGATCGTCGCCGACCGAGGCATTCATGCCAAGGTCGACGCTCAGGAGTGGCAGCGCATTTGCCGGATCATGGAAACGTCCTTCAGCCGTGGCCACTACGAAGAAGGGGCTGTGGAAGGCATCCTCGCGGTCACCCATCTGTTGGCGGAGCATTTTCCGGCGGGCGATCAGCGCGTCAACGAACTGCCGGATCGCCCGGTGGTGCTGTGACGGGCAGGGTGGCATTGTTAGCCCGTGCTCTCGTGCCGCGCATGCCGGTTTGCTGCCGCCCTGCGCCGGATGCCGACGCTTCCTGTTTTGACTTGGCAAGTAGGCCGACCAGGCGATAGCCGGCTTGATCAAAACTTCGTACACTCTCGCCCGAGCGCCCGTCCCCGCCACAAGCGGGACGGGCTTGTCATTTGTTTCAGGCAGAGTTTTCGATGAAAAATCACACTCCACACGCGGCCACGGCGGCAGCGGGCAAAACCCGCGATGCGTTTTCTTCCAGTTTCGGCGTGCTGGCCGCCACACTCGGCTCGGCGGTTGGGCTGGGCAACATCTGGAAATTCCCTTATGTGACGGGGGCCAACGGCGGCGCCGGGTTTTTGGTGATCTACCTCTTGGCTACGCTGCTGGTCGGCTTGCCGGTAATGATTTCCGAGATCATGCTGGGCCGCAAGGCCAAGTCCGATGCAGTGACCACGCTGCGTACCCTGGCCCCGGCGGGACAGCCGTGGTGGCTGATCGGCGCCTTTGGCGTGGTGGCGGCGTTTCTGATCATGGCGTTTTACACCGAGGTGGCGGCCTGGGTGTTTGCCTACGTGTTCAAGGCGCTGCGCGGTGACATCCTCTCCAGCAGCCCGGCGGTCACGTCGGCGGCCTTCAAGGGGCTGATTTCCGACCCGGTGCAGTCGCTGCTGTGGCAGTGGGGGGTCTTGCTGCTGATCGGCGGAATCCTGCTGTTCGGCGTGGCCAAGGGCATCGAGGCCGTGACCAAGAAGCTGATGCCGCTGCTGTTCGTGTTGCTGCTGGTGATTGGCGCACGCAGCCTGACGTTGCCGGGCGCGGCGCAGGGCCTGTCCTTCCTGTTCACCCCGGACTGGTCCAAGATCAGCGGCGAAGTGGTGCTGGTCGCCATGGGGCTGGCGTTCTTCAAGCTCTCCATCGGCATGGGCACCATGATCACGTACGGCAGCTACTTTCGCGACGATCAGAACATCCCGGCCACCACGCTGCGCGTGATGAGCGCCGATCTGTTCGTGTCGATGCTGGCGGGTATCGCCATCTTCCCCGCGGTGTTCAGCTTCGGTTTCCAGCCCGGTGCCGGCCCGGCGCTGCTGTTCATCACCATCCCGGCGGTCTTTGCCAGCATGCCGTTCGGCCACGTGTTCATGGTGCTGTTCTTCGTGCTGGCCGCCGTGGCGGCCACCGGTGCCATGCTGTCGCTACTGGAAGTCCCGGTATCGGTGATGGTGGGTCGCTTCGGCATCAGCCGCGCCCGCGCCACCTTGTTGAACCTGCTGTTGCTGGGGTTGATCGGCTCCAGCTGCGCCTTGTCCAACAGTGTGCTGGCCGACGTCAAACTGTTCGGCATGACCTTCTTCGATCTGTTCGACTACCTGACTTCCAACGTCCTGCTGCCGTTGGGTGGCATCTTCATTTGTCTGTTCGTGGCCTGGGTCTGGGGCAAGCAGAAGATGATGGAGGCGCTGAGCAATCACGGGGTATTGGACAATGGCAAGATCGTGAAGGGCTTGCACGGGCTGCTGAAGCTGGTCACGCCGCTGCTGATCCTGCTGGTGATGTTCAAGGGGCTCGGGCTGATCTGAACCCTGTAGCATGAAGAGCCGCAATGCGGCTCTTTTGCATGGTGCGTCCACCTCGTTGTCGAACGCACGGTGCCGAACTCTTGCTTCTTCGGCCAACCTTTGGCGCATATTTACGGCAATTCGAGATCCTCGCTGGCGGGGAGACGAGGCAGCAGGGCATTGTTGGCATCGATGCCGTAGGGCTCGAAATTGTACGGCTCGACGGGCAACTCGGTGAGCCAGTCGTCCAGGCCTGGTTCGGAGGCCGACAGCGCGACCGGCACCGGTTGCGGGGTGGTGGCCAGTTGCGTTACCCGCTCCTGGTCGATTTCATCGGGCGGCAGGGGCACGGTCGAGAGTGTTTGCGCTACCCGCTGCTCCAGCGGAACCTTGTCCGGGTATTCGTCTACCGGCTCGAAGGTGGCCATCACCCAGCGGCTGCCATCGTTGCCGACCAGCACGGGCTCATCGATCACCCTCACCGGCGTTCCCACCTTCATTTGCGGGAAGATCTGCGCGGCGTCTTCGGGATATAGATGCAGGCAGCCGTGACTGGTGCGCAGACCCACCCCCCACGGCCGGTTGGTGGCGTGGATGAAGATGCCGGGGAAGCCGGTCTGCATCGCCAGCATGCCCATCGGGTTGTCGGGGCCGGGAGGGAAGTATTCCGGCAGTTCGACGCCGTCCTCGCGCAAATGCTCGTCGCGAATGCTCTTGGGAACGAACCAGGCCGGGTCCTTGAATTTGGCCTTGATGCGGGTGGCCCCCAGCGGGGTGGACCAGCCCTCGCGCGCTATACTGATGGGATAGGTGATGACCTGTTTCGGTGGCTGTCCCTTGGCCGTTTCCGGGAAGTAGTACAGCCGCCGCTGCGGGATGTTCAGCACCACGCCCTGCCACGGCTTGGGCGGCAGGATGAACTGGCGTGGCACCACCACGGCGCCGTGCGGCGTCCAGACCGACTGCTCGGGGTTGGCGCGAGCGATCTCCTCGTAGCCGATGTCGTAATGGCGGGCAATGTCGGGCAGCGTGTTGTTGCCGGTCGGTTCGACCACTAGCACCTGGCCCACTACGGTCGAACCGTCGGTCGGCAGCGTAAAGGTAGCTGCAGCCGCGGGGACCAAGCCCATGACGCTCAGCGTTATGGTCAGGACAAGGCGGGCAAGGGGGCGAGACACATGGCGAGGCTGATGCGGTATGCACTGACCCTGGTGTGGCTGGCACTGAGCATGCTCGCTGATGCCGGCACCGAGCGCTGGGTCGAGGTGGATACCGCCGCCCGTACCCTTACCGTGTATGAGGGCAGCCGCCCGCTGCAGCGCTTCGACAACATCTCGGTGGGGCGGGGCGGCGTCGCGCCGCTCCACTACCACGGCGATGGCAGCACCCCGTTGGGCAGCTTCCACATCATGCGCATTCGCTCCCCACACGTATTCGGCAGTTTCTACCAACTCGATTACCCCCGCCCGGAGCATGCCGAGCAAGCTTTTCACGACGGCCGCATCGATGCGGGCACCCGTGACGACATTCTGTTGGCGGCCCGCGCTGGACGGTTGCCGCCGCAATACACCGCGCTGGGGGGCGCCATCGGCATTCATGGTGTCGGGCGTGGAAGCTATCGTATTCATCGCGACTTCAACTGGACTAATGGCTGCGTCGCGCTCAGCAATGCGCAACTGCACCAATTCGCGCGCTGGGCGAAGATCGGCATGCGAGTGGTCATCCGCTGAGAACCTGCCCCGATCTTGCTGCGCGATCCCTGATCGGGGCTCATGTGCTGCTCTTCACCCCGCTGAGGGCCGCTCGCGACAGATCGTGAACAGATTCTGAGCACGAACGCCCACCCGCTCGCTTTCGTCTACTTCATCATGGTTTTCTTGAACATCCGATCCAGCCGCTGATTGGCATCGGTGGCCGTCTGGTTGGCCTGGTTGGCGGTCTGGTTGGACTGGTTCGCCACCGTCATCGCCTGGTCGGCTTTTTTGCCGGCGTTATCGGCCGAGGCCTGGGCCGCGGCTGCGGCTTTCATCGCCTGATCGGCAGTCTGCTGGGCGCGGGTGACATCGGCGCGCAGCTTGTCGACATCCCCCGAGCTGGCACAGCCGCCCAGCAACAGCAGGGATGCCCCCAGTAACGAAGTCAGTACGGAAGTGCGAACGGAACGTGATAGGGACATGGCTTTCCTCCTTCAACTTCAGACAGGATGAAGCGAGTGCTCCGTTCGCCGAAGAAAACAACCGATACTGGGCGTCAAGGCACCCGCCGGGGCGGACCCGCCCCACTAGCTGGCCGGTTCGATGGGAGCACCTTCCGGTTGCGCGGCGCTGGCAGCCGTACCGTCACGGCCAACGCATGCCGATGCATAACCGGAAATCTATCCGAACCGGCCCTACTTCACTAAGAGGGTGGCAATTCATGTTAGTTCAGGCTGACAGCATGCGTATCGCGATGAAATACGGGAATGTCGCCGCACCTCGACGCGGAGGTCATGACGCTGGGATGGCGGCCGCCTCGAAAGACGGCGATGGCCCGAGGACGAGACCGGCAATGGCCCCGAGCAGCGCGGAACATCAGGCGGGCGATCCGCGGTGGCTTGCCTTAATCGAGTACGATGCGGCGTTTGGTGATTTCACCTTCGTCGCCGCCCGCCCAGTTCAATTCGATGATGATTTCCGGATTGGGCCCGGGGCGGGCCCGCACCATCAGGAAGTTGTTGGACCCCGTCAGGGCGTACAGTCGTTCGGTAAAGACATTGTCGTTATTCTCCATGGCGCCGCCTGAACTGATGCCGATCAGGCTCAGTTTGGGTGCCGGCTTGCGGGAGATGGCGCTCGAGGTGGCATGGTAGACCTTGGCGGCGGGGAATTTGCGGTGGCGAATCCTGAAGATCGAGGCGCAGTGCACGTCCCCGCTGAGAAATACTACTTTCTTGCCGGTCTGATCGATGCTTTTGAAGAGGGTCTCCAGGAGCTGGTTGCGTTCCCATTGGTTGGTTTCGTGACCCCACTCGTCCTTGAAATCATCCTTGGCCTCGCCGAGGTCGGCGTAGTTGACCAGTCGATCGACCCAATGGACGACCGGGACCGGAGAGACGATGAACAGCGCATTGGCCTGCTTCACGTCCTCACTTCCCAGCCACTGACGGAAACGGTCGAACTGGGCCTGACCCAGCAAGATGTTCTTGTCGGGTATTTTCTTGCCCTTGTTCTTTTCGACATCGTGGTGGCCGCGCATGTCCAGCACGTAAAAGGCGGCACCGCCATGGCAGAAAGCGTAGTCCCACTGGCATTGGTCGGGGTCCGCCGGGTTGTAGGGCGTAGCGGGATTGTGGCTGTGCTCGTATTCGTAATAAGCCTGGCAGGCGGCTTTCCACATCAATTGCAGCAGCATCAGGTTGGGCTTGCTGTCTTCCTCCTCCCAGAACGAGCAGATTTGCGCCGCGCGCTCCTTCCAGGTCAATGAGCCCCAGCCGTCCATGATCTCGTGGTCGTCCCAGATCATGTACTGCGGAACCTGTTCGAATACCGAGCGCAACTCGGGCACGCTCCAGTAGACGCGGTAATACCAGCGGTAGATGTCGAGCAGGTATTGCTGGATGCCCGCCTCATCGTACTTGCCTTTGCCAAGGGCAAACTTGTCGAGCAGCGCTTTCTTGTTGTCCTTCAGCCAGGACCAGATATCCAGGAAACGATTCTTGCCGTTGGTGTCGACATAGACCTGATCGCCGCCGCCGATCGAGAAATGTGCCCGGGTGTCCCCCAACTGCTCGAGATAGTGTGGCCAGGCCCCGGCGCTACCGTTGTTGCTGATATGGTCGTGGCAGCTGTAGAAGCCGAAGACAATCTCGGACGGGGTCTCCGGCATGGTGCGGAAATGGCGTGGCGCATCGCCGCCGATTTCGGTACGGCGCGCTACCTTGTCCGCATCCAGTTCGCTGGCGATGACCGTGTAGTAGTAACGGGTATCCGGGGTGAGGCCGGGGACGTCGAAGACGTGGGTCAGGCTGTTGTCATGCGTGAAATCATGCTCGCTGAGGTAGGCCGCCGCGATTCCATTACCGGCCAGAAAGGCGGGAACCGTCTTTTCTTCCAGCCGAACCAGGTCGCCGCTCAGCGGGCTCGCCGTGACGACCAGACACCACCTGCCCGGCTGGTAGATACGGACCCAGAGCCGCGTGCTGTTGGCGGTGGTGGCACCAACAATGACGCCACTGGTGAGTTTGCTGTACTTCTGTTCGTTGGATGTCGGATCAAGCAGGGTGGCCATGGTGTCCTCGTAATCGATCGGCTGGCGCGGCACGGCGTTACAAATGCCGATGGCAACGTCAATTGCATATCATCGTTTTATGGACAAAACGGGCACTCCGCAAGGCAGCGCGGTCGCCGATGAGCGGGTGTCAACCCACGCGGAGCCGGGGTGGGGCGTACTATCCTTCACGACGCTTGCCCGGACAAAAGCCTTTGGCCGGAGTCCGCTCCGACAAGTCGGTATCAGTCGTCTTGCGCTGCCTGACGACCGTGACGCAATCCCCAGGACCGGGCACGTCGACACGCCAGTAACAGCATGACCATGCTATACAAGTAAAACAGCACGTGTGCTGCATGGGTGGGGTTTTTACCGGCGGATAGGGGGAGGGCGATGGTGCACGACGTGGCCGAGGAGAGCCGGGCATTTTTATCCACGGTGCTGCCGACGCCGCGTGAATGGCGTCTTGTCAGAACGGTGGTGCTGGTGTCCCTCGTGATATTTCTGGCCCTGGTGCCGTTTGCCAAGCTCCCGCTCCCACGCGTTTGGGCCTTTATTCCCGTTTACGAGTCGGCGCTGGTCATCAACGACCTGATCACGGCGGTGCTGCTGTTCGGGCAGTTCCGCATCTTGCGCACCCCCGGATTACTGGTGCTGGCGTGCGCTTATCTCTTTACCGCCAGCATGGCCACGGTTCATGCGCTCACTTTTCCCGATCTTTTTGCGCCGGGGGGATGGCTGGGGGCAGGCCCTCAAAGCACAGCCTGGCTGTATATGTTCTGGCACGCAGGGTTTCCACTGTTCGTGATTGCCTACGCCTGGCTGAAAGATCAACCGCGTAGCCGTTTCAGTGGCCGGACACGCTTTACGCCCCTGGCTGTGGCCGGGGTGTTGGGCTTGGTCGGTGCGTTCACCTTGGCCGCCACGGTCGGCCAGGATGCGCTCCCGAAAATCATGCGCGGCAACCATTACACCCCGGCCATGATTTACGTCATCGTCTCGGTCTGGGTCTTCAGCCTGCTCGCCTTGGTGCGGCTATGGCGCTGCCGGGCGCGTTCGGTGCTTGACCTGTGGGTGATGGTGGTGGTCTGCGCGTGGCTGTTCGATATCGCCCTGTCCGCCATGCTCAACGCCGGCCGTTTCGACCTGGGCTTCTACGCCGGGCGCATCTATGGCTTGCTGGCCGCCAGTTTCGTGCTGCTGATGTTGTTGTTCGAGAACGGGATGCTCTACGCGCGTCTCGCCCAGATGCATCAGAGCGAACTGCAAAAGAACGCCACGCTGATGGCGCTGGCCCAGCGCATTGCGGAGGGCGACCTGACCGTACGTGTCGACCCGCAGCCGTACATGGGCAGTGTGGGGCAGGCGTTGGAAGAGATGGTGGATAGCCTGCGCGAGATGACTCATGAAATAAGCGGCGGCGTGGCGGTGCTGGCGAGTTCGGCCTCCACCATTGTGAGCGGCGCCAGTCAGGTCGCCTCCGGTGCCGCCGATACTGCCAGCGCGGTGACCCAGGCGGTCATTACCATGGCCGAGACCAAGCAGACCGCGCTGGTCGCCAGTGAAAAGGCCCAGCATGTGTCGGAAGCGGCGCAGCGTGCCGCCCAGGTATCACAACTGGGCCAGGAGTCGGTGGATGATGCCGTCGTCCGGATGCTGCATATCCGCGAACACATGGGGCAGGTTGCCGCCAGCACGATCAAGCTGACGGAGCATGCCATGATGATCGGCGAAATCATCGCCACCGTGAACGACCTGGCCGATCAATCCAATTTGCTGGCGGTCAACGCGTCGATCGAAGCGGCCAAGGCCGGCGAACAGGGTCTGGGCTTCGGGGTCGTGGCGCAAGAGGTGAGGAGCTTGGCCCAGCAGTCCAAGCAAGCCACGGTGCAGGTACGGTCCATCCTCAACGACATCGGCAAGGCGATCAACGGCGCCGTGCAGACGGCGGAGCAGGGGGCGCAGGCGGTGGAATCGGGCGTGCAGCAATCCAAAGCGGCCGGCGAGTCGATCCGGCAGTTGGCCCAGAGCATTGCCGAGAGTGCGCAGGCAGCGGCCCAGATTGCCGTCTCGGCGCAGCAGCAGCTGGCCGGCATCGACCAGCTTGCGCAGGCCATGGACGATATCAGCGCTTCGGCTACCCGTAACGCCGAGAGCACGCGCGACACCGAAGCGGCGGCGCAATCGCTGCATGAACTGGGGCAGACACTGGAAAGACTGATGCAGCGCTACAAGGCGTGAGGAGGGCGGACCACCCTGCCACCGCTCAGCGCCGCTTGAGGAAGGCCTTCAGTTGTGCCAGCGTTCGGGAGTTGAGCACGTCCTGCCGTTCCAGCCAGCCGCGCCGCGCCTGTTCCACCCCGTAGCGCAGATTGCGCAGATCCGCCGCGCTGTGGGCGTCGGAGTTGATGCTGATCAGCACCCCGGCCTCCTTGGCTTCGCGGCAGTGCAGATCGTCCAGGTCCAGCCGCAGTGGCTGGGCATCGAGCTCCAGCGCACAGCCGACCTCGCGGGCGCGGTGCAGCACCAGGGCGAAATCGACCGCGATCGGCGCGCGCCGCCCGATCAGCCGTCCGGTGGGGTGGGCCAGGATGTGGACGCGTTGGTCGAGCGCGCGCAACAGTCGGCTGGTCTGCCTAGCACGAGAGAGACTGAAGTGGTCGTGCATCGCGGCGACCACGATGTCGAGCCTGTCCAGCAGCGCGGCGGAAAGATCGAGCCGGCCATCTTCCAGAATGTCGACCTCCATTCCCTTGAGCAAGGTGACCCCCAGGCCACCGGCGCTTTGCAGCCGGTCGATCTCGTCCAGCTGCGCCAGCAGCCGCTCCTCGTTCAGCCCGCGGGCAAGGCGTTGCTGCGGCGAATGATCGGTAATGGCGAGATACTCCAGCCCCAGCGCATGCGCGGCGAGCGCCATGTCCTTGATGCTACTCTGCCCGTCGCTGGCAGCGGTGTGGGTGTGCAGGTCCCCGCGCAGATCCTGCCAGGTCAGCAAAGTGGGCAGGCTGCCGTGGCGCGCCGCCTCGATCTCGCCGCGCATTTCGCGCAGTTCAGGGGGGATCACGGGCATTTGCAGCAGGGCGTAGACCGAGGACTCGCTGTCGCCGGCGATGCGTTGCCCGTCACGATACACCCCGTATTCGTTGATCTTGAGGCCGCGCTCTCGCGCCATCAGCCGGAGTGCGATGTTGTGCGCCTTGCTGCCGGTGAAATAGAGCAGTGCCGCGCCAAAACTCTCCGGGCGTACCACGCGCAAATCCACCTGCAGGCCATTCCGCAGCCTCACGCTGGCCTTGGTCGTGCCCTGCGCCAGCACCTCGTCGACGTCTTCATGGGCGGTAAAGGCAAACGGCACGTCGTAGCCTGGCGCGGCGGCCACCAGGATGTCGATGTCGCCGACCGTGTCGCGGCGGCGCCGGTAGCTGCCGGCCACCTCGACCTGCCGCACCCCCGGCACGCGGAGCAGGTAGTCGAGCAGCTTCTCCACGGACGGTCGTACGCTGGCTCGCGGCAGCCGGGCTTGGGTGTCGAGGTGCTTGGCCAGTGCCTGCAACAGCTGCTGTTCCAGTTTGGGACCAAAGCCCGGCAGTCGGCGCACCAGGCCCTGTTCCGCCGCGTGCTGGAGGTGGGACGGCGAGGTGATCGCCAGCTCGTGATAGAGGGTGCGGACCCGCTTGGGACCCAGGCCGGGTAGCGACAGCAAATAGGCGACTGCCGGCGGCACCTCGCCGCGCAGTCGATCAAGCAGCGCACAGCTGCCTGTTTGGGCGATCTCGACGATCTTGGTGCCCAGATCCGCGCCGATGCCGGGCAGCTTGGGCAAAGGCTGCCCTTGTGCCACCAATGCAGCCAGCTCCTGGTGGTATTCACTCAGGGTACGGGCCGCATTGCGGTAGGCGCGGATACGGAACGGGTTCGCTTCTTCAATGTCGAGAAGATCGGCAATTTCCTCGAATACCTGGCTGATCCTGACGTTGTACAAGGGCATGGCGGGTCAATCGGTCAGCCCGGATGGTTGCGCTGCTTGCCGGTGCTGATGCGCTTGGCTTGCCAGCCCTCTTGCGCCGCCTCGGGAAGAAACTTCACCGCCATGCCTTCGCTGAGCTTGTCGAATGCTTGATCGACCAGGTTCTCTGCCGAGAAATAGTAGTCATTGCCGTCCTCGCCCTCGATGAAGCCGAAGCCATCGAGTAGGCGTGCCACGGTGCCGTGGGTGGGCTCCGTATGCTGTTTGGTCTCGCCACGCCGGATGCGGGCATGGTCTTCCAGCATGCGCCGTGCGGCGTCGAAGGCGTCGCGCAAGGCCACATAGACATCTTCGTGGTTTTGCCGGTTGCTGACGACTTCGGTACCGGGCGCTGTCATGTCGATCTGCACGAAGTAGTGTTCGCCCTGGTTGGAGTGGCGGTGCGGTAAGCCGACGGTGACGTTGCAGCCGATCAGACGCGGGAAAAACTGTTCCAGCTTTTCCAGCTTCTGCTGGATATGGCTTGAGAGGGCTTCGGATTCGGGAAGGTTTTCGTAGTTGATTTGCAGCAGACAGGCCATGCTTGCTCTCCTCTGTGTTGTGGCGTGTAACGCAGGGCAAAAGGGTTCAAGGCAGCCGGTAATCCAGCGGCCAGTATTCCTGGATGTAGTCGAGGATGTTCATGTCGGCATTGGGGGAAATGTGCTCCCAGGGGTGGCCGCCGTGATCCAGCCGCACCAGGCGTTTGTGGCGGATGTTGACTTCGTGCAGCGGCAGTCCTTCGGCCCGGTAGCGAGCAAGGTCTTCCTCGTAGCCGGGCGTGTCGAGGTAGAAGAGCCATTCGGTGGCGAAATCGGCTTGCAAGGCTTCCAGCGTGCGGCCGATGTCGTCGTCGATGGGAATCGGCTCCTGCAGTCTGGGGTGGCCACGGCTGTAGTCGTACACCCAGCCGCCGTAGAGGTCGCTGTCCTTGGTGGTGAGAAAACGCTGGGGTTCGTCGGTGAAGAAATCTTCGAGCAGGAAAAAGGCTCGGTGGAAATGCGTGCCCTTGGCTCCGGTAAACCAGCCCATGACGTGGCGCTCGGTGGTGGTGTAGAGCATGGCGCACAACAAGCCGCGTTCCCTGGGGGAAAAGGCGAGATACGTTTCAGCTTCGTGGCGTTTCATCCCGTGTGGCCTTTCACTGTCGCCGTATCGAGGTCGTCCCGACGCCCCACCCGCCGGCGCAGTATTTTCTTGTGAGCCTTGACTGTATTTTCAGTTTAGCTTTCAGATGGGCAGTGTGCGTCAGATCGGGTGCATGACATGAAGCCCCTGGCATCGGGGCCCGTTCGAGTAGAAGCGGGTGCCTATCCGAATCAGGAGCCAGCCCGTTGGACTTCAACGTTCGCTCGAGGAGGGCGCCACGGGTGCGGTAAGTGGCAGCACCAGTTCGAAGCGCGCCCCCTGTCCCGGCGCACTCGACACGCTGATGCTGCCGCCCAGCACGGCGGTCGCCAGATTGTAGACGATGTACAAGCCGAGGCCGCTGCCGCCTTTGCCCAGTTTGGTGGTGAAAAAAGGATCAAAAGCATGCTTGGCCGTGGCCTCGTTCATGCCGATGCCGTCGTCCGAATAACAGAGCGTGACGTGATCCTGCTCGGGCTTGGCCGTGATCCGGATCGTGCCTGAGTCGATGCCTTCGAAGCCGTGCAGCAAGGTGTTGGTGACGAGGTTGGAAACGATCTGCTCGATCGGCCCCGGGTAGCTGTCGAGCGTGATGCCGGTGGCCACCGTGATGTCCAGTCGATGTGCGGTGTGTTTCAACTTGGGCCGCAGCGTCATCAGCACTTCGTCGATGGCCTGGCGCAGGTCGAAGCTGCGCCGCCGCATGCTGGTTTGATCGACGGCCACCTCCTTGAAGGTGCCGATCAGGTTGGTGGCGCGCTGCAGGTTGTTTTCCAGCAATACCACCGCTTCGCCACTGCGGGCGAGAAAATCGAGCAGCGCCTGCTTGCGCAGGGTGCCGGCATCGACTTGCGCCAACAGGGCGTCGAGCATCGCCTTGAGCGATGACGAAACGGTCACCCCGATGCCCAGCGGCGTATTCAGTTCATGGGCGACACCGGCCACCAAGCTGCCGAGCGAGGCCAGCTTTTCGGCCTGAACCAGTTGGTGCATCGCCTGTTTCAATTGGGCGATGAGCAACTTCTGCTCTTCTTTTTCACGTTCCAGCGCCTCGTTGGCTTCTTTGCGTTGTTCGATCTCGCGCTCCATCTGTTCTTGGGCGCGATGCAGGGCGCGGTTGATTTTTTCATTTTCGTGCAGGGCCGCTTCCAACTCCTTGGTGCGCTCGTGCACCTGGTCTTCCAGCATCACCGCGGTCTGGAACAGGCCAAAATCGGAACCCTGGGCGCTCATTCCCCGTTCGGCGCGGTTCATCAGGGCCGTGACGACCTTGTTGAGGCGGGTGATTTCCGCCTGGAGCGCGTCTTCGCCGCGGATGTCGCGGGAGTCCCGGGGCGTTTTGTCAGGGGGCATGGGCTTCTCGCGGGTAACCCAGGGCAATGCCGGTCAGCGTCTGGTTGACGTGCACGCCGTGATATTGCTCGCCGTAGGTGCTGAAGCCGACGACATGGTTTTTGCGCAGCAGGTCCGCCACGGCTTCTTTCGCCCCGCTTTGGGTCATCTCCAGGTTGCGCAGGATGCAATCGCAGGCCAGGACCAGCTGGAACGGGCCGATGTCGGCGCGGATCGTGCCGAAGGTACGCTCGATATTGCCCAGCAGGTCGACGCCGCGCACGACACGCAACACCAAGCCTTCGTCGATGGCGCAGAAAAAGGTCAGGCTGCCATCCGGGTTGGCGCGCTGGATCGAGCGGACATAGTCGGTGCCGTCGATGGTCACCACCACCGGCGAGGCGGCAAACCGCAACGGGTTGAGGTCCCCCACGGCTACGCCGACGACCCGGGCGTATTCCTCGGCGGCGGGCAGGCCATTGATTTCCCTGACGATGCGCTGGCTGGCGTCCGCCTCGGTCACGACCAGCCGTTCTTCCTCGCTGACGAAGTGCTGGGTCTTGAATATCTTGAAGGGCAGGCGGGTGCTGACCAGCAGCAGGACGGCGCTGTCGGGATGAAAGGCCCCGTCGTGGAATACCCAGGTGCGGGTCAGCTTGAGGTTGTCACCAGCCGACCCTCCGAAAAGCGTTATCGTCCCGAGCGCATCCTGCAGTGCACGCGCCACCGGTTCTTCCCGGCGCGACAGACCGTCGATGAGCAGGAACGAGAAACAGTTCGCGGGGTCGACTGCCGATGCAGCGGCCTCCAGTTGCTGCAGCAGGGGTTGCACAAAGGCGGCGCCTTCGCCGATCTGGAAGTGCTGCAAGTCACCGATGCGGCCCGACACCGCGGTGCATGACGCCGCGGGAAAACTGGCGCCAGTCAGCCCTAGATCGTGGTAGCCGACGGGCCCGATCTCTCCGGCGGCGGTACAGCCAACCACCGTGACACCCTGAAACAGCTTCGTCATTTCGTCCGCCAGCGCGTCGAGGTCGTAATCGCTGGAACAGAAAAACACGACCAGTGCCATCCCGGGCTGGCAGACCCCGGCATAGAACTCCCGCACGGCCGCCCGAGCGTCACCGGCGCGCGATTGTGCAGTGCGGATGGTGTTTGGAGTAGTCACGATGACGGGCCCTTTGTAAGTCGCGTTGGCTCCCGCCCGCCTCGAGATGACAGGGGCAGCGGAGAGGCAGCGCTTCGCGATCGTGGGCGTCCAATCCGCCGCTGAACATGAGCGGGGCGATCACCTCACATGAGGGCGCACTCCCGATGGAGGCGTCTCTCTTCTTTATACGTGCAACGTGCGCCACCTGTGCCGTGTTTCTGACATGCGTAGCCAAACGTGCTGGGCTCAGGGCGATGGATCGAGATGGTCGTTTTCTTGCTGGTGGTCGAGCTGGCCCGATGCCCTGATCTTGCCCATTCCATCGTTGTTGGTGCGAATCAGTGGCCGTGCTCTCTGGTTGCTTTTGCCAATGCCTAGACATCAGCAACGATTCCAGCCGATACCCGACCGAGGACACTATCTGCCCTGTTAGTTCCACCAGGACGCCGCCGGTAATCGCGCTGTCTTGGGTGCAGATGTACGGGCACCAATTGTCCGAAGCGAGCCTGATAGTCGGCGCCGACACGGCCGCCAGCGGTAGGGCGGGCAAGCACAACAACGCCATCAAGGCGCGGAGCAGATGTTCATGTGGTCTGACGAGTCAGGGCAGGCTGGTGGCGTTGGTCGCGGGTACTTCAGCTTAGCTCAGGGAGACAGTGCCGCTGTCGTCTTGAACGGTGAGCCTGCCAGCCGGTGTCACGAATGCAGCCACCGGATGGCATGAGGCGTGTGGCCTACACAGAAAATGGCGAAACGTTTTTGAGAGTGTTCCGCTTTACCCCGAGAGCGAATCAGCCCCAGCGCTTGAGAAAGTCGAGCAAGGCTTCCTTCCGTGCCGGCGAGAGCTTGCGGTAAATCGCCTGCAAGGTTTGTTCGTCTTCGGGGAGGGCGGGTTGGACCCGGTATTCCATCGGCTGTTCTTGCGCCAGGCCTTGGTATTCCCTCAGGCCGCGCCCGGTGGCGAGCCACTCGAACCAGACCCCCAGTTCCACCGCCAGTGTCCGCATATTATCGACCGAGGGCTCGGTCTTGCCGTTTTCCCAGTCGGAGATCGCCGGCTGTGAGACGCCCACACGCCGAGCCAGTTCCCCCTGGCTGAGGCGCTTGCCATCCCGCGATTCCCTGATTCTGTGGCCGATTTTCATGCGGCCACACGATATAGGTAAAACCTATATTTTGAAAATAAGAATAAGTTATTGACAAGTGAATAGCCTGAAATTATATTTGTCATATCTGAAACGCATAGGTCATCGTCATGACGCCGCTTCGGATAGCGAGAAAGCAGAAGAACCTCACACAGAAGGCACTTGCCCAGGTGGTCGGGGTATCGCAGGCGCACATTTCCATGGTGGAAAGCGGCAGTGAACGCGCGTCGGCGCAGCTGGCTGAAAAACTGGTGGAGGTCATCGGGCGGAAGCTGATCACGGAGGAGCAGGTTCTTTACCCTGAGCGTTATCAGAACGACTAGGGGGAAGCGCTTGGCAGGAGCGGGGCGATACGTCTTTTCTCGATCCGGGGAAGCGCGCGAACTTTGCGTTCGAAGCACAGCGCATTCCTCTGCCGGGCACGGATTGTCGCACCATGTTTTGAGCGTGAACGGCAGTGTCGAAGCGGTGTATTCGCTTGCCGGGCTTTTTGAAACCGAGCCGTTGGCAACCTATTCTTTTTTTGGTCAAAAAAATGACATAGTCATTAATTGGTCAGCTAGTGGGGTATCTCCGGGTGTTCCTCAGAAAGCACACGGACGAAATTACGCGAGGCGTCGTCAGACGACATTTTTTAACCTAAGGAGCTTTACACATGAAAAAGACACTGTTGTCCGCCATGATCGCCGCTGGCGTCATCGCGATCTCTCAAAATGCCATGGCAGCCGACGGCACCATTACCTTCAACGGTAATATCACTGCGCAGACCTGCACCATCAACGGTAATGGCAGCGGCTCGAAGGATTTCACCATTACCCTGCCGACCGTCTCGTCCTCTACTTTGGCTAGCGCAGGGCAGACGGCCGGCCGCACGCCGTTCAATATCGCGCTGACAAACTGCACGCCGAACACGGGCAATGTGCACGCTTTCTTCGAGGCAGGCCCGACTACCGACGCCACCACCGGCAGGCTGATCCTGAATGCCGGCGGCGCCACCAATGTTCAGCTCGGTCTGCTGAACTCGGACTTCACAGAGATCAAGGCTGGCTTTGCCGACGCCTCGCAGAACTCGAAGTCGGTCGCCATCACCAGCGGCTCGGCCACCCTGCCGTATTACGTGCAGTACGTCGCCACGGGAACCGCCTCCGCCGGTGCAGCCAACTCCAGCGTGCTCTACACCATCGCCTACCAGTAAGTCCACAGGCCTTGGTCTGCTGAAGTGCGGAGCGGCCATGCGGCCGCTCCATTTCGGGTGTTCCTCCAGCTTCCGTTTGCGCAGTCATGAATCCATCGCTCAAGAAATTACTGGCCACAAGCGTCGGCGTGTTGACCTTTCTCTTTGCGCATCCTGCCTTGGCGTCGGTCGTCATTGCCGGAACGCGGATCATCTATGACGCAAAGGAATCAGAAGCCGTTGTCAAACTCAGCAATGAGGGCAAGGCACCGGCACTGGTGCAGGCTTGGATCGACGATGGCAATCCGAAGGCCGCACCTGCCGACATGGCCGTGCCGTTTACCGTAACCCCGCCGGTGGCCCGCATCGACCCGGGCAAGGGGCAGACGCTGCGCATCCTTTATACGGGCGAGCCGCTGCCTCGGGAGCGGGAGTCGGTGTTCTGGCTCAATGTCGTGGAAATACCGCCCAAGCCAGCTGGCGACGAGGCTGAAGTCAACCGGCTGCAATTCGCGTTTCGCTCGCGCATCAAGCTGTTCTTTCGGCCAGTGGGCCTCAAGGGCAACGCAGACGAGGCTCCTGCGCAGATGACCTGGCACCTGATCAAGGCCGGCAACCGGCCTGCTCTCGAAGCGCGCAACCCCAGCGTCTATCACGTCTCCTTCGCCTCGCTGCATGTAACAGGGGATGGCAAGACAGCCCGCTTTGATGAAGGCGGGATGATCGGCCCAGGCGAGACGAAGCTCTTTCCCCTCGCGGGTGAGGTCAGCACAAACGCTCTACATCGGGTGCATTACCAGGCCATCAACGATTACGGTGGCTCGACGGAGGGCGAGGTCGATCTGGGAACTCCGTCCGCTCAGTGAACGAGTGGCGGACCAACCCGAATCACGCCCTCATCCAGGTCCTCATGCCCGACGCTCGATTTGAGTCAGGACGATGCAATTAAAGTCATCACACTTGCCTACCTTCCGCTTAAGCCCGATCAGTGCCGCGCTCGTCTGCCTGTTTGCTGGTATCAGTGCGACAGCCGCCAGCGCTGGCCTGCCGGCTTCCTTCAAGGTGGTGGAAGTCGAGTTCAACGACCAGTTTCTGCGCCAAACCGATGGCGGCCGTGTCGATGTAAGCCGCTTCAACAAAGGTAACGCCGCGTTGCCGGGAACCTATCGTGCTGATCTCTACGTCAATCAGAACTGGCTCGGACGTGCCGAAGTGTCTTTGCGGCAAATTGGCAGTCACCCCCGCGACGTGCAGCCCTGCTTCGACCGTGCCCTGCTCGAACGTATCGGTGTGGATTTGAGCAAGCTCCAGCCCGAGGCCTCCAGCCGTCTGGCCGAGGGGGCTTGTGCACCGCTGCCGGAGTGGGTGAGTGCGGCGGCAGCCGAATTCGACAATGGGGAACAACGGCTCGACATCAGCCTGCCTCAGGTCGCTCTCAAGCGCACCGCCCGGGGCTATGTCGACCCGCAGTACTGGGACGACGGGGTCACGGCCGCTCGGCTTCAATACAATGCCAATGCTTACCGAACCTCCAGCGAGGGACAGTCCACATCGCTGGCTTATCTTGGTCTCAACGCCGGCTTCAATGCGGGCGCCTGGCGCTTCCGGCATCTCGGCAACCTGAACCATGACGACCGGAACGGCACCCATTATCAGGGCGTGCAGACGAACTTGCAGCGTGGTATCCCTGCCATCCGCAGCCAGCTTACCCTCGGCGATGCGTTCACCGACGGCACCGTTTTCGACAGTGTCGGCTTTCGGGGGGCACAACTAGCCAGCGACGACCGGATGTATCCGGAGTCGCAGCGTGGCTATGCCCCCACTATTCATGGTATCGCCAACACCAACGCCCGCGTGCAGGTCCGCCAGAACGGCAACATCATCTACGAAACCACGGTGGCGGCCGGCGCCTTCGTCATCGACGACCTGTATCCCACCGGCTACGGCGGGGACCTGGAAGTGGTCGTGACGGAGGCCGATGGCAGCGTGCGCATCTCGAAGGTGCCCTATGCCGCCGCAGTCAATTCGCTGCGTCCCGGCCTCACGCGCTACCAGATCACGGCCGGGCAGTATCGAAACGCCATTATCGGCAGCGCGCCGGCTATGCTGCAGGCCACGGTGCAGCGCGGCTTCACCAACACGCTGACGGGTTACGGCGGCTTGCTGGCGGCACAGGATTACTCCGCCGCCGCGCTGGGCACGGCTCTCAATACGCCACTTGGCGCGGTCGGTATGGATGTTACCCAGTCCTGGACGCGGTTGCAGAAACAGCCGGATCGCAATGGATACAGCTTACGGCTTGCCTACAGCAAGCTGCTCGAGTCCATCGGCACCAACGTCACCCTGGCCGCCTATCGCTATTCCAGCCGCGGCTACCTGAACCTGGCGGACGCCGTGATGCTGCGCGACGCGGAGAAAGAAGCGCGCGGGCTGGACCTGACCGGCATCCAGCGCAACCGCTTGCAGTTGACGGTGAACCAGGCCCTGCCAGCCGGATACGGTTCCTTCTACCTGTCGGGCTCCACGCAGAACTACTGGAATCGGCCGGGTTCTGATACCCAGTTTCAGGTCGGCTACAACAACAGCTACCGACGGATCACGTATGGCATTTCGGCTTCGCGTCAGTACGACCTGAGCACCAGCCGCTGGGACAACCGCATCATGCTCAACATCGGGATTCCATTGGGCGATGGCCGGCATGCGCCGTATTCCATGACCAGCCTGCAGCGGGACAGCGGAGGCGCCCAAAGCGTCCAGCAAGCCGTGACCGGAGCGCTGGGCGTCGACAACGCTTTCACCTATGGCCTGAGCGCAAGTCATAACGGTGGCGGCGACACACGCGACATCACCAGTGTGGGGGGCAATGCGTCCTATGCGTCGCCCGCGGCCACTTTCACCGCCAATGCGAGCCGGAGCAGCGTCTATCGGCAGGTGGGGGGCGGTATCTCGGGCGGGATCGTCGCCTATTCGGGCGGTGTGGTCTTGACACCGAACATGGGCGACACCCTGGCCATCGTCGAGGCAAAAGACGCCGTCGGAGCACGTGTCGCCAATGCCAGCGGCCTGCGTATCGATCCTTGGGGCCATGCGGTGGTCCCCAGCCTGACCCCGTTCGCCAGCAATGCCATCGAGATCGACCCGAAGGGCTTGCCGATGAATGTGGAACTCAAATCCACCGAACAGCACGTAGCGCCTACTGCAGGCGCCGTTGTGAAGATGCGCTTCGAAACCGAAAACACAGGGCGCACGGCCATCCTCCAGGCCCGTACGGCAGACGGCAAGCCGTTGCCTTTCGGCGCTGAGGTCTTCGATGTGCAGGGGCAAAGCATCGGCACCGTGGCCCAGGCCAGCCGCATCATCGCGCGCAGATTGCATGCAAACGCTGGCGACCTGATCGTCAAATGGGGTAGTGCCACCTCGGAACAGTGCAGGGCGGCATACAGCCTGCCCGACATGGCCGCCAGCAGTGTGCCCCCTTATTCAGCTACAGGATTGGTCTGTAAATGACGTACGCAATGACGGCTGCCTTGCCAGTTTGGCAGCAGGGCAATTCCAGTCGGAACCATCGGCAATTTCTCATGTGGCTAAAGGCTGCCGTTATGCTGTGGCTCGTCACACTGAGCAGCCAGGCTTTTGCCTCTTTGTTTTGCCTCCCCCCAAGCCTTGGGGCGTTCAACTTTAGCCTGCCGACCGGAACCTATGCGATTCCGCGCGATACGCCGGTAGGCACAAGAATCACGCCATTCACCCGCTTTCAGACCAACACCCCGAATGTTTGGACCTGCAGCGAAACGACGAGCGTCTACGTCGGCCCGGTGTACCAGTCGCGACGTGCCTCTGCAGGCATGACGTACTCGGAGGCTGGAAAAATCTACCAAGTGTTCAATACCAACCTCGCTGGTGTCGGCTTGATTATGCAGGCCGGGTCCTCTATCCCAAATGGCGTCTGGTATGGGCAATGGGGGCTCGAGAGCGCCAATTGGGAAAGCGATGGGGCCTTCAGCCAGACCTTCGGTTTTTATAACTACACTTTCGGCGCCGGCATGGCGTTCGCTTTCGTGAAAACCGGGCCTATCACGCCGGGTACGGTATCCCTGTCAGGGGCTATCGCTCAGATTGGCATGTCCGAACGTCCGATCGCCAACGTCAGCAATATCATTCCCGTAATGGTTACGGGCAATCCGGTATTCACCGTGCTGGCGTGCCGCACCCCCAATGTCACGGTCAATATGGGTACGCATCGAGCCTCCGAATTCCGCGGCCCCAATTCCTTCACATCCTCGGTCAACTTCAATCTTGCATTGAACAATTGCCCGGCGGGCATGAACACCATCAAGTACCAGGTTGATGCCGTCACGCCGGCCCTCAATGCGACGAATTCGGTGGTGGCACTGGATGGTTCGTCTACCGCGACCGGGGTGGGATTGCAGTTGCTGAACGGCTCCGGAACCCCCTTTCCGCTGGGCAGCGCCCAGAACTTCAGTGGCTACAACGGCGGCACCGGGGGCAGCTATACCATCCCCTTCAGGGCTCGCTACTACCAGACGGGAACAGCAGTGGAGCCTGGCAAGACCAATAGCGTGATGACCTTCACCATGACCTATCTCTAGGCTGATGCAGCATTTGGCCGGGAGAAGCGCCCATGACTGAGCGAATCTCTTGGTGCAAATGTCCGAATTGCCCAGCGATAGAGTCGCACGCGATGAGCCGAGGCCGGGTTGGTGGCTTACGCATCGACTCATCCCGGACTCGGTCTTCAGTCCTGTTCCAGGCTACGCAAACAAGGCGATGTGCTCATGATTTCAAGGTGGCGAAGGGGGAGTACATGATCGTGATCGTGGACAAGCAAACTCAAAAAGAGTCGACGCTGTTTTGCGCCACCGTGACCGTGGAGTCCCCCTCCATCATTAAGGTGGATATCACGCTGGCGCAAATAAGGTTGTTGAGACGGGATGACAATACCTTGTTTATCGAGAGTGACGGCAGGAGCGTGATGACTATTCATGGCTTCTTTACCGAAGTTGACGGCATCAAAAGTGAGCTTGTTCTTGGTCGGGGAGGGGACGAGGCAAGGGGAGCCGCTGAGTACTGAAAGCCGCCAGGTTTTCATGGGTATCGAAAGGCTGAGCCATGTCTAAGAACCTGTTCACGATCTGTCGCGAGCGGTCCTCAGCGGGGTGAAGAGCAGCGTAGAAACCGGAATGTACAAGTAGTACATGAGGATTTCGAGCAGCACATGAGCCCCGATCAGGAACGCGCAGCAAGATCGTGCACAGGTTCTAACGACACTACGCGGTTCACAGCGATATTCCGCATCAAGCGTCTACCCGGCCCCTCGTTTCGGGCACGAATGAAGGTGGGATTTTGACGTCATTACGGTACGAAACTGTTTTTTTGAGATGTGAACATGAGGCCTCTTATGAACCGCTCCAACCTGATCATCGAGCATTTGAAAATGCTCCCTCAGTTCATGCCAGCCGGGCCGCAGGCCTGTATCGATACGAGAACGGGGGCTCGCATTATTGCTCCCGTCGACAAAGAGCGCGCGGCCGATGGCTATCTGGCGCTGGAATTTCCCGGAGGCAAGATGATTGAAGTAATTGGCGACCAGTATTTCAGGGTGCAACTCGTTAGTGCAGTGGAAATCTGGATCGCCCATGGGCAAGTGACGGGCGATTTGGAAAGCAATGTACGTACGCAGATGAAGCATTTCCACTTCAAGATGGGGCGGCTTACGGGACAGGCGGTGCCTTTGAAGCCCTAACTCAACGTATTTCTGAGCAAATATCAGCCGAGAAACAGGCATTCCAATCCAGATCGTTACTCCCAGAACGGGCTAGTGGAGTGCTCAGAGCATGAAAGATCAAAAACGGACGGCCGAGAGAAGGCTGGTGTCTGGAGGGAGGTCGAGGTCTGAATCCCCCTGAAAAAGGCGGCATGCTTCACTAAGATGCAAGCACACCAGTCGTTGGTCTCCGAGCGGACGGCAATCCGTTTATCCACTTCAGGGAGTGAGAAGAATGATGGGAATGCATGCACTCAGCAAGTCACCGCCCTTGACCCTTGCGATGGTCGCCATCATGGCAATGGCCTCCGGATGGGCACAGGCCAAGGAGACCGTATACGAAGGGAAACCGGTGCGCATCGGCCAGGGCCAGGCCCACACCGTGGTACGCACTGACGCCAGCGGCAAACCGATCTCGATCAGTCTGGTCTTCACCGAAACCGCGCTGAAAGGGCTGCCCGCCGCGGCGGGCGGACGCTCCGATTTTACCTATCAGCTCGGCATGCCACGAAAAGGCCCCAGGACGGTGGTGGACCACGTGGTCATCGACTGGGAATCAGCCGGCCATCCGCCCCCCAAGGTGTACGACGTGCCGCATTTCGACTTTCACTTCTACCTGGTCAAACCTTCCGAGCGGATGAAGGTGGCGTTCAAGAACGAGGGCGAATCCGGCGATCCGTCCCAGCAGCCGTCGGCCGAACTGTTGCCTGCCGGTTATATCGTGCCCCCTGGTACCGCCGTGCCCGGGATGGGCGTCCATGCGGTCAACCCGCACGCGCCCGAGTTCCAGGGGCAGCCGTTCACGGCTACCTTCATTTACGGCTACCACGACAAGAAGCTGACCTTCCTCGAGCCCATGGCCACACTCTCGTTCCTGGAGTCGCAACCCACTTTCTCGGCGCCCATCCCGAGGCCGGCAAGCTACAGCAAGCCAGGCAGCTATCCTTCCAGCTATAGCGTCAAATACGACCAGGCCAGCAAGAGCTACGAAGTGACGCTGGCAGACCTGCAATAAACCGTTGCAGCGAGGGCGTGCCAGCCACGCCCTCGCTGGCTTCTCTTCCCTCCACATCCATGTTCCAGCACCGGGCCGCAGGCGGATTGCCGTCGCCGGCAAACAGGTCACGATTCACCTCGATCCGGGAGCGCATGCTCTTGGCACACCCGACTTGCTACAATCCACCGCATTGCAACGTCTCCGCTTCCCAATGCGCATCCTCCATACCTCTGACTGGCATCTGGGCCAGCACTTCATGGGCAAGACCCGTCAGGCAGAGCACCACGCTTTCATCGACTGGCTGATCCAGCAAGTTCGCGACCACGCCGTCGACGCCGTCATCATCGCCGGCGACATCTTCGATACCGGCGCCCCGCCCAGCTATGCGCGCGAGCTCTACAACCAGCTGGTGGTCGCGCTGCACAACGCTGGCACCGCCTTGCTGGTGCTGGGCGGTAACCATGATTCGGTGGCTACCCTGGGTGAGAGCCGCCCCTTGCTGGCCTACCTCAGCACCACCGTCATCCCCGCCGTGGAAGACCCGCTCGATCAACAGGTGCGGGTGCTCAAGCAGCGTGATGGCTGTCCCGGTGCCATCGTCTGCGCCATTCCGTTCATCCGTCCGCGCGACGTGATGCAGAGCCAGGCCGGGCAGAGCGCGGAGGAGAAACAGCTGTCGCTGCAGGAAGCCATCCATCGCCACTATCAGGCCGTGTATCAGCTCGCCTGTGCCAAACGCGACGAACTGCGCCTGCCTTTGCCGATTATCGCCACCGGCCATCTCACCACCGTGGGGGCCAGCGCCAGCGAATCGGTGCGGGAGATCTACGTCGGCGCGCTGGAAGCCTTCCCGACCACCGCTTTTCCGCCTGCCGATTACATCGCGCTGGGCCATATCCACCGGCCGCAGAAGGTGGGCGGGCTGGAGCACATCCGCTACAGCGGTTCGCCCATCCCCTTGAGCTTTGACGAAGCCAGCCAGCAAAAGGAAGTGCTGCTGGTGGACGTCGATGATCTCGGCCTGATGGGCATCACGCCGCTGTCGGTGCCACGCTTCCAGCAACTGGTTTCGCTCAAGGGAGATTTGAAGACGCTGGAAAGCCAGATCCAGGAGGCCGCCCAACTGGGCAGCGCCGAGCAGCCGGTGTGGCTGGAAGTGCTGGTGAAGGGGGACGACTACCTGTCGGATCTGCAAGCCCGCATCCAGGCTATGACCGAAGGCCTGCCGGTGGACGTGCTGCGTTTGCGCCGGGATCGGGGCAATGCCGCCGCCGCCCTGCAAGCCGCGGCCAAAGAAACGCTGGACGAACTGACGCCGTTCGACGTGTTCGGCAAGCGGCTGGAGCAGGAAGTGCTGGACGAGGCGCTACGGGCAAAGCTGGAGGCACGCTACCGCCGTATCGTGACCAGCCTGCAGGAGGGCGAGGCATGAAAATCCTGACCCTGCGCCTGAAAAACCTCAACTCGCTCAAGGGCGAGTGGAAAATCGACTTCACCCAGCCGCCGTTCAAGGACAACGGCCTGTTCGCCATTACCGGTCCCACCGGCGCCGGCAAGTCCACGTTGCTGGACGCCATCTGTCTGGCGCTGTACCACGAAACCCCTCGCCTCAAGACCATCTCCGCCTCCTCCAACGAGATCATGACGCGCCACACGGCGGATTGCCTGGCCGAGGTGGAGTTCGAGGTGAAGGGGCAGGTCTACCGCGCGTTCTGGAGCCAGCGCCGCGCCCGCGACAAGGCCGATGGCCAATTGCAGGCCCCGAAGGTGGAGCTGGCCGATGGCGCCGGCAACATCCTGACCTCCCAGATCAATGACAAGCTCAGGCGCATCGAGGCGATCACCGGGCTGGACTTTGCCCGTTTCACCAAGTCGATGATGCTGGCGCAAGGCGGCTTTGCTGCCTTCCTTAACGCCAGCGCCAACGAACGTGCCGAGCTGCTGGAAGAGCTGACCGGCACCGACATCTACGGCCAGATTTCGCAGCGCGTGTTCGAGCAGGCGCGCGATGCCAAGCAGGCGCTGGATCAGCTCAAGGCCAAGGCAGACGGGGTCGAGCTGTTGCCCGAAGAACGCCGGCAGGCGATGCAACAGCAAATCGGCGACTTCGCGGAGCAGTTGGTGGCATTGCAGGCCGAACAGGAGCAAACCCAGCACCTGCGCCAGTGGCGCTATGAAGTGGGCCAGGCTGAGCAGGCCGAACGGCAAGCCCGGGATGCCGAACAGGCCGCCCAGGACGCACTCCGTCAGGCCGGGCCGGAACTGCAACGGCTGCAACAGAGCGAGCCGGCCGAGGCGATCCGCCCCGTCTACCTGGCGTGGCAGGACGCGACGGCCCGGCAAGGCCAGACCCGAAGCGCCCTGGGACGTGTGCTGGAACAGCTCGCCGCCAGCCGGCAACAGTCGGTGTCGGCCCACTGGCAGGCCAAAACCCTCGCCGAGGGCGTGGCGATACGTGAGCAGCAACGCTGCCAGACCGTGCAAGACGAGTTGCAGGCACGCCAGGCGTGGCTGACACAGCACGCCCATTTTGCCGGGCTGGGCGAGAAGCTCAGCGGCTGGCAGAGCGAGTACGGCCAGCTCCAGCAAGTGCAGCAGGCCGTGCAGCAGTGGCAAATCCAACTGCAGGCGCAGCAGGGCGAACTGGCCGATATCGAAACCCGCCTGACCCGACAAGAACAGGTCTTGCAGCAAGCCACTGCTCGCCACGAACACAGTCGGCAAGCCACGCAAGAGGCCGAGCGCCAGGCGGCCATGCTGCTGCAAGGCCAGACGCTGGCGGGCCTGCGCGACAGCTGGCAGCGCACCCAGGAACAGGTGCAGGCGTGGCGGCAGCTTACCCAGCAGTCAACGCAGCTGCGCCAGCTCGCCGCCCAGCGCGGGCAACAGCAAACCGGCATTGCCGATACCCACCAACAGTTGGCCAAACAGCAAGCCGTACTCGACGCACTGCGTCGCGACTATTGGCAGCTGAAAGAGCAGGTGGACGACAAGCGCAAGCTGCTGCAGCAAGAGCAGCGCATCCAGAGCCTGGAGGCGCACCGCGCCGCGTTGCAGCCGGGCGAGGCCTGCCCCTTGTGCGGCTCGCACGAGCACCCCGGCATCCAGTCCTATCAGCAACTGGACAGCTCCGCCACCGAACGCGCCCTGCAGGAAAAGGAAGCCGCGCTGCAGCGGCTCGAAGAAAGTGGCAACAGCACCAAGAGCCAACTCGCCAGCCTGACCGGCCGGCAGGAGCAGCAGCAACAGTCCCTCGCGGCGCTCGTGCAGTCTCTCCAGCTCGCCCAGACCGAGTGGAACGCCAAGGCCGCTGAGCTCGGCGTGGACGATAGCGGGTGGCAGCAAGAATCCGCCTTGCAGCAAGGGCTGGTCACGGCGGAGCAGCAGGAAGCCGCCCTCAAAACCACGCTGCAGCAGGCCGAGACGGCTCAGCAAAGGTTGGCCGAAGCCCAGCAGCAAGAGGGGCAGGACGCCGCACAACGGCAGGAAGCCGGCCAGCAGCATGAACTGCTGCTGCAAAGCCAAGCCCATGCGGCCAAGCGCCTGGCCGAGCTGCAAGAACAGCGGGACGTCGCCTCGCACGCTGCACAGCAAGCCGGCGAGTGCCTGCTGGCCTCCATTGCCGCCGCCGGATTCTCGGTCGATGGCGACATGGCCCTCTGGCTGGCCGGGCGCCAGCAAGACTGGCAGGCGTGGCAGGCCAAACAGCGCGAGCAGCAACAGTACGAAGCCGAACTGCTCAAGCTGCAAGCCCGCAGCGAACACGCCGCCAGCCAGGCTCTGGCCTGGCAGGCGCGCTGGAGCAAGCTGGGGGTCGCTGCGCCCGAACAGAGTGCCGATCCAGTGCTGGACGAGGCGGCGCTCACCCACTGCGCCGAGCGGGTAGAAGCGCTGTCCGCACAGATCGCCAGCCTGCAAGGCCAACAAGCCCAACTGGCGGCAGACCTGCAGACGCAGCAACGGCAAGGCGTCGAAGCCGAAACCGCCTGGCTGGCGGCGCTGGCGATCAGCCCGTTTGCCGATGGCGACGCCTTCCTGCAAGCGCTGCTGCCCGCGGAAGAACGCCAGCGGCTGCAAGCCCTGCGTCAGCAACGACAGCAAACACTGGAGCGGAGCCAGGCCGTGCGCCACACCGCCGCCGCGACCTTGCTCGCCCTGCAACAGCAGGCGCGCACGCCGCTCACCCTCGCGGAACTGGATGCCGCACTGGCTGCGCTCGACGCGCAACGACAGGCCCTCTCCAGCCAGCAAGGCGCCTTGTTGGCGCTGCTCAACGACGACGCCCAGCGCCGGGCAAGCCAGCAGGCATTGTTCCAGCAGATCGAGCACCAAGCGGCCGACGTGGATATCTGGCAGCGGCTCAACAGCCTCATCGGCTCGAAAGAGGGCGACAAATACCGTAAGTTTGCCCAGGGGCTGACGCTGGACCACCTGATGCACCTGGCCAACCGCCACCTCGAACGGCTGCACGGCCGCTATCTGCTGCAGCGCAAGCCGACCGGCGAGCTGGAGCTGGAAATTGTCGACACTTGGCAGGCGGACGTCACGCGAGACACCCGCACGCTGTCGGGCGGCGAGAGTTTCCTGGTCAGCCTGGCCCTCGCCCTGGCGCTGTCCGACCTGGTCAGCCACAAGACCTCCATCGACTCGCTGTTCCTCGACGAAGGCTTCGGCACGCTGGATGGCGAAACGCTGGAGGTGGCCCTGGATGCGCTGGACGCCATCAACTCGAACGGCAAGTCCATCGGCGTCATCAGCCACGTGGCCGGTATGCAGGAGCGCATCGCGGTGCAGATCGTCATCCGCAAGGCCAGCGGGCTGGGCGCTTCCCGCATCGACATCACCGCCTGATGGTCGCCCCAGCCGCCGGTCCCCGAGCGGCGGACGGCGTCAGGCGAACAAAAAGCCCGGTCACTGGACCGGGCTTATCTCTGCCTTGTGGCAAGGGCGCGAGCGGTAACGCTCACGCCTGCGGAGTGGTCTTTACCGCGTTTGCCCGCCGCAGCAAGCGGCTGTGGTCGATCACCTCCGCCGCCCGCGCCCGCAGTTGCCCGCAGCCGCCGTCGATATCCTGCCCGGCCGAATCGCGCACCTTGGTCAGCACACCGTGGTCGTGCAGATAGCGCTTCATCTGCTCGATGCGCTCGGCGGACGGGCGCTGGAAGTGGTCACCCTCCACGCTGTTGTACGGAATGATGTTCAGCACGCCGTATTTGCCCTTCAGCAACCGCACCGCGGCGTCCATTTCTTCCTGCGTGTCGTTGACGCCGGCCAGCAGCGTCCACTGGTACTGGATCGGGTAGCCGACACGGCGGGCATAGTCCTCGCCCAGCGCCACCAGCTCCGCCGGGTCGTAGCGCGGCGCACGTGGCAGCAACTGGGCGCGCAGCTCGGCGCGGGTAGTGTGCAGCGACAGCGCCAGCGCTGGCTTGATGCGCTGCTGCGGCAGCCGCTCGAACACGCGCGGGTCGCCCACCGTGGACAGCACCAGGTTCTTGTGGCCGATATTGCCGTCGCTGCCCAGCAGGTCGATGGCGTCCAGCACATTGTCCAGATTGTGCGCCGGCTCGCCCATGCCCATGAACACCACCTTCTTCACCGGCCGGATGCGCCGCGCCAGCGCCACCTGCGCCGCGATCTCGGCGCTGCCGAGCTGGCGCAGCAGGCCGCTCTTGCCGGTCATGCAGAAGGTACAGCCCACCGCGCAACCCACCTGGCTCGACACGCACAGCCCGTCGCGCGGCAGCAGCACGCTCTCCACCATCTGGCCGTCGTTGAGTGCCACCAACAGCCGCAGCGAGCCATCCGCCGCCGGGTGCTGCGACTGAATGCGCGCCAGCCCCTCCACCTGCGCCGCAATCGGCCGCAAGCCATTGCGCACCGACAGCGGAAAATAATCCTCGCTCTTCTGGCGACGGGTGCCGGCATCCAGCGGCTGCCCTTTGAGCCAGGCGCGATGGATACGCCCGATGTGACAGGGAAGGGCGCCGATGGAGGCGAGGGCGTGCTGGAGGTCCTGGATACGCATGGGAGCTTCTGAAACGTTGTGCTTACGGCGCGGCCTTGCCGCCCTCGCTCTGGCAGGCCAGCCCCTTGCCGGCAAACCCGCCGTACAGCATTAGCTGCCTCGGGTCCTTGCGCGACAGCGCAAATGTATCCGGCAGGCTGCGGTCACCCTCGTTCTTCGGCCACACGAGCTGCCGCTTCTCGTCCATGAAACCCTGGTAGCGAGCGCCGGCCCGGCTCAGCTCCACCGTCTGCGTCTGGCGGTTGTAGCTAAAGGCATTCTGGTCGGGACAACGAAAACGGCCGTGCAGCGGCTCCCGTTGGCAAGCGCACAACAGCGCCGGCAGCAGCCAACAGGCTAGGCGGGGGAGAGCGTTCATCGGGCAAATCGTGGGTGACGGAGGTGGGGCGACACTATAGCACGACACAGGCCAGCCCGGTTTGGCTCCCCGGCCGATGCGATGCCCGAGGGGGCTCAGGGACTGAAGGAATGGAGGCTTGGAAATTGGCGAGGCGGGAAGGGGAGCCGGATGTTTCTGACCGTCGCTATCCGACCAGAAATGCCAATGGTGTTATGTCCATTACCGGCATATTCAAATACAATCTCGCTGCCACCCATCATGACATTGGCAATGCCGCGTGCCAATCCAGCCGCAGCTGGAAAAAACGGGCCCTACACAAGAGAAACCTCATGAAGAAAAGCTTGCTTGCCGGCCTGCTGGCCGCTTCCGTACTGTTTACCGGGTGCGCTTCGGTACCGATGGGCGATCCGAAAGCCGATGCCCAGCTCAAGACCTTTGCGGCACCGCCTGCCGACAAGTCCGGCATCTACATCTATCGCAACAGCTTTGTTGGCCAAGCGCTGAAGAAAGACGTGTACCTCAACGGTGAGCGCCTCGGCGAAACCGCCAACAAAGTCTATTTCTACCGTCAGGTCGCTCCGGGCAAGCAGACCGTTAGCACCGAATCCGAGTTCAGCAACAACGACCTCGACCTGATTACCAATGGCGGCCAGAACTACTTCATTGAGCAATACATCCGCATGGGGGTGTTTGTTGGCGGCGCTAACGTGAAGCTGGTGAGCGACGAGGAAGGCAAGAAGAACGTACTGGAAACCAAGCTGGCCAAATAAGGCTGGTAACAGAGATGAACAAGCCCGGCAATGCCGGGCTTTTTTCTTTCGAAATGCCTATCGTGCAACATGGTGGGAGGGGCTGAAGTGGCGAAGCCCAGCGCACCGTGCATGATTTCTGCCGCCTAGGACGTTATTCCCCACTATCCGCGGATTCGCTCTCTCTATCCATCAGCGCCGTTTCATCTTGTGGCTGCTGGTTTTGCTGTGCGTTTTCCATGGACAAATCAAGTGATTGAGAAACGGTCTCTTCGAGTGTTCCAAGTGCTTCTGCTGGTGCCTCGCCCAGCACTTTGACGTTGGTTTGGGTGGCCGCGTCGGTAATCTGTCCATTAACGAGGGTGGGGTCTGCCATGGGATTTTCCTATCCGGATGGTGAGCAAGGTGGGCTGGACTGATTCCGTTAAGCCCTGTAGTAATCACGAGTGTAATGCGTGTTATTCGTCAAGATAAAGCTCAATATTGGTATTTATTTTATTGGCCTGATTTGCCATTTTGATAATTTATTCAATATTATTAAATGGACTTATTTCTTCAGGTAAGGAAAGATAATAATTTCCGTTCTTGCTCCATCGCAAAGTTGAATACCCGGCAAGCAGTCTGTGGCCAATCCACCTGGGGTCAACAGTTGGGGTCATGTTCTTCTGGTTGCTTAGCAGTAACCTCCCCATTAATTTGACCCATTCGTCAGTTGTGATTAATCTTCTCCCATATCCATGAAATGACCTGCCGCTTTTATACCAGCGTAACTCGCTGTATAACCTTTCTTCTAGATAGTTTTTTAATTTTTCTAGATGGGCTTTTGAAGCGGTATTCATGTCTACCATTGGGATGTGTAGTTTTTTTCCATTTAAGGTTTTTACATCTGAATGAAGAGAGATGTTTTGCTCGCCGCTTAAATTATTGATTATTTTTAATATGTGCTGCTCGTCCAGAAAATCGGATCTTGGTATGTGAAAAATTTCCCTATTGTCATTAATGGAGTTTGGCGTATATTCATATATGCTAATTGAGAGATGGGATATCTCTTGGTGATTCTGAATCAAGCTAACAATATGCCAATATGGATGGTGTAATGGAATAGTCATAAAGTCTTAATGCCTGACAAAGTTCTGTAAAGTTCAATACTATAATCGTCGGTCATTCCGGCTAGAAAATCAACCACAAGATGCGCTCGCGCAAGCCACTCGTTTTGTGTTTCCGTTAAATCTGATAAATGTTTATTATTGGCGGCGTGGTGATAGGCTTTGATGTGTTTTTCAGGAAATAAAACCAATAATTTCTTTTCAAGAATTATTGGATTCCCTTCTGAGTCACTTTTGTTTGAATTTAATGAACATTGAAATCTGTCCTTTGAGCATTCTAAGTAGTGCCGCACAACTAAGTTGGAATGATTTTTGCTTCTGTTTGCGTATCTCCCTGATGCCGGTTCGACGATGCGTAAACTCACATTGACCTTGAATGAAGCTGAAGTCTGCACTCTTGAACAATTAGCCAAAGCACACCCCAAGGAATATTTCCGCTTGCGCGGCAAGGCGTTGATTGCTGTCAACCAAGGTCAGGACATTGCCACCGTTGCCGCCGTGTTGCGAATCAGCGGCGAGAGCATCAGAACATGGATTCACAACTGGGAACGCCACGGTCTAGTCGGCATCCTGAATGCTCGTGCCGGTGGACGGCCAGCCAAACTGACCG
>NZ_FXAG01000030.1 GCF_900177275.1 Pseudogulbenkiania subflava DSM 22618 | reverse complement strand
AGTTTGGCTGGCCGTCCACCGGCACGAGCATTCAGGATGCCGACTAGACCGTGGCGTTCCCAGTTGTGAATCCATGTTCTGATGCTCTCGCCGCTGATTCGCAACACGGCGGCAACGGTGGCAATGTCCTGACCTTGGTTGACAGCAATCAACGCCTTGCCGCGCAAGCGGAAATATTCCTTGGGGTGTGCTTTGGCTAATTGTTCAAGAGTGCAGACTTCAGCTTCATTCAAGGTCAATGTGAGTTTACGCATCGTCGAACCGGCATCAGGGAGATACGCAAACAGAAGCAAAAATCATTCCAACTTAGTTGTGCGGCACTACTTATTAATGGCAGATTAATACCATGAATGACCATGAAACGGTTCAAGCAGTCCAAAAACTATCCTGCCGGTTTTTCGCCCGAACAGATTATCCATTGTCAGGCCTTGCTGGCGGCAATGCCATGTCCGGTACGCCTGCAATGGAATGACCAAGAGGTATTCGCCTGTTTTGATGGCTGGTGGCTCACCAGCGAGTTTTCCCCTGTATTACACGATGCCCATGACACGTGCCGGCTTTCCCATCATGCCGCGCGCCTGCGAATACACGGCCAGTTTGGCCAATCGCTGCCAGCAGATTGGCTGTTTGCCATGAATTACGCCGAGCACAAGACCCTCGCCCTGCTCAAACTGATACGCGTGCTGCACCTGCTCAATCACCTTGGGCGCAATGGAACCGAAGCCGCTTTGCGGATCGATCTGGACCCGCGCATCTGCAATGCCCACAGCGAACGCATTGTCGACTTTACTGTTGCCCTGCTGCTGCAGTTGGGCATGACGCCGGAGCAGGTACGTTTTCTGCTGTTTATCGACCACCGCTCCAGCGCTGCCGGCAAGACACTGGTGGCGCGCTACCGCGAGCACCACCACCGGGTGGGCCTTGGTGGTTTTGGCGAAGGCGAGGACGACCTGCAGCGTCTCTGGCAATGGGAGCCGGACGACGTGGTGCTGTCGCCGCGTTACACACGCCGCGCCATCATGTACCCGCAGGTGCGGGATCAGCTGGTGACACTGATGCCGCAGCTAGTGGAGCAAGGCTTTGCGCTGGGAGTGGAGGACATCATGTGTGGCAATTTGCTTGGCATCGCACGGCAGATGCAGGCGCGCTATCTGGCCGGGTCGTTTGTTTCCACGCTGATGTCTGCGGTGTGAACTGAATCGAGGATATCGCGGGGACGCCAAGTACCCTTGTTTGGGTCTTCTTCGCCCGGCATCGCCTTCCCGTGTTTCCATCTACCGGGTGGCGAGCCGGGCTTTGGGGTTTGCCACTTACCGCGTCGGTGCCGTCATGGTGCGGCCAAGGCGGTGGGTTGTACGGCGCCAGCGGCTTGGGCGTGGTTCCAGTAAGCCAGCACGGCTTTTGCCAGTGCCACCGCCGGGTCGATGCTGACGGCCTGCAATGGGGAGTTGATGGCGGCCAGCGCCACCGGCACTTCGGTGCAGGCCAGGATCAGCCGCGTAGCCCCTTGACCGACCAGCGCCTCGGCGACCTGCTCCAGCAAGTTACCAGCCAGGGGCAGCGCGTTGCGTTTCACGGCGTAGCAGCCGGGAGTAAACCAGCGGTCCAGCGCCGGTTCGTCCGGCAGCACATAGCTTATGCCCCTTGCGGCCAACCTTTGCTGGTACAGCCCGCTTTGCAACGTACCGCGGGTGGCGATGATGCCGACGCATTCGCTGGCCGCATCCCGCTCCAGCGCGTCCAGGGTGGCGTCCACGATATGAATCAACGGCGCCGTACTGGCCGCCGCCAGCTCGTCGAACCAGTGATGGGCGGTGTTGCAGGGGATCACGATACGGGTGGCTCCCGCCTCGTTCAGCCTTTCAATGCCCTCCAGCATGGCGGGCAGCGGGCTGTCGCCGTGCCCGGCAAGGTAATGCTGGCGATCGGGAATCTGCGGCACGTTCCACACCACGGTGGGAACGTGCTCCTGATCGCGGCCCGCCGGGGTGGCCAGGATCAGCTTGTGCAGAAAATCCACCGTCGCCAGCGGCCCCATGCCACCTAGCACGCCGACGAGCGGTGTCCGCGTCAGGCTCACTTCACTCCGCCCTGAGGTTGCAGCGTGTCGCGGTAGCCAAACAAGCCGGCAGCACCACCGGTGTGCACGAACACGATGTTTTCGTCGTGGCGGAAGTGCCCCTGGCGGATCAGGTCCACCAGCCCGGCAAACGCTTTGCCGCTGTAGACCGGATCGAGCAGGATGCCTTCGTGCCGGGCCAGCAGGCGGATGGCTTCCAGGGTGCCTTCGGTGGGAAGGCCGTAGCCTGCTCCCACGTAATTGGCATTGACGCGCACCGCCTCATCGTCAAACGGTTGGCGGATATCCAGCAAGTCCCAGGTCTGGCGCGCCAGTTTGCGTACGTTGTCGATCTGCTTTTCACGCGGCGCACGCACGCTGAATCCCAAGACCGGGATGTTGCTGTTGGCCGCCTGCAAGCCAACGACAAGGCCTGCCTGCGTGCCGGTGCTGCCAGTGGCGTGAACCACATGGTCGACGCGCAGGCCCAGGTCGGTACTCTGCTGCAGGATTTCCTGTGCCGAGGCCACGTAGCCCAGCGCGCCAATGGCGTTGGAGCCGCCGCCCGGTATCAGGTAGGGCCTTTCGCCGGCCGTCTGCAGACGCTCGCCCACCGCGATCAGTTCATGGTTCATGTCCAGTCCCGAGGGACGGGTTTCGATGCTGGCGCCCAGCAACTGATCCAGCAGCACGTTGCCGTTACTGTAGTAGTCGGAGTGTGCGCCGCTCACGCGCTCTTCCAGCAACACCGTGCTTTTCAGTCCGAACTTGTTGGCGGCGGCGATGGTCTGGCGCACGTGATTGGACTGGGTGGCGCCCTGGGTCACGATATGGGTCGCTCCGCGCGCCAGCGCATCGCCCAGCAGGAATTCGAGCTTGCGCGTCTTGTTGCCGCCGAGAGCCAGGCCGGTATTGTCGTCGCGCTTGATGTAGATTTGCGGGCCACCCAGTGCTCGGGTGATGTTGGGCAGGAACTCCAGCGGGGTCGGCGCCTGGGTGAGGCGTACGCGGGGAAAGCGGGCAAGGGTTGTCATGTCGTTATCCTTATCTAGGAAAGGTCAGGCGGGCTGCAGGCCCAGGCTTTTGGCGGCTTCTTCCCGCACGGCGTGCAGGATGTCGCGCTTGAGCTGGCCGTAGGCAGAGTCGGTCAGCAGTTCTTCGGGGTTGCGCGGTCTGGCGAACGGTACAGTCAGGGATTCACGTATCTGGCCAGGGCGGGCCGACATCACCAGCACGCGGTCGGCCAGGAATAGCGCTTCGTCCACGTCGTGCGTCACGAACAGGATGGTGGTGCGCGTGCGCTGCCAGATGTCGGTGAGCAGTTCCTGCATCGCCAGCCGCGTTTGCGCGTCCAGCGCGCCAAAGGGCTCATCCATCAGCAGGGTTTGCGGCTTGGGCAGCCAGGCTCGCGCCAGGGCGGCGCGCTGGCGCATGCCGCCGGAGAGCTGCCACGGGTAGTGCTCGGCAAAATCCTGCAAGCCCACGAGCTGCAGATAGCGCTCCGCATCGGCCTGGTAGCTGGCCTTATCGGCGCCGGTCATGCGCGGGCCGAAGGTGACGTTGTCGCGCACGGTGAGCCAAGGAAACAGCATGGGTTGCTGGAACACCATGCCGCGCTCCGGGCCTGGCTCGCTGATCGGCCGATGATCCAGCAGGACACGGCCGTGGTCCGGCTGCTCAAAGCCGGCCACCAGGTTGAGGATGGTGGATTTGCCGCAGCCGGACGGCCCCAACAGGCAGACGAACTCGCCTTCGTTCACGGTCAGCGACACATTGTCCAGCACGGCGGTGCGGCCGGCGCCGGGCGCGGCAAACTGCTTGCTAACATGTTCCAGCGTAATGCGCGGATGGCTCATGCGTCTCTCCCCGTCCACGGTGCAAAGCGGCGTTGCAGCAACTGCAGCAGCCAGTCGAAGGCATAGCCGGTGAGGCCCAGCAGCACGATGCCCAGCAGCACCACGTCGGTACGCAGATAACTGCCGGCATTGATCACCATCCAGCCCAAGCCGGAGTTGGCGGCCACCATTTCGGCGGCGATCAGCGAGGTCCAGCCGATGCCGATGGACAAACGCACGCTGGTGAAGACCTCGGGCAGGGCATCCGGCAGCACCACGTGCACGAACTGCTGACGACGGCTGGCACCCAGCGTCCGTGCGGCACGCAGCCGACCCTGGCTCACGCCGTGTACGGCTGCGCTAGCGCCCACCACGATGCTGAGGAAGCTGGAGATAAAGATCAGGAAAAACTTGGCCCCCTCGCCAATACCGAACCACACGATCACCAGCGGAATCAGCGCGATTTTCGGCAAGGGTCGCAAGAACTGCACGAAGGGGTTCAGTACGGCGCCAAACAGCGGCGACAAGCCCATCGCCAGCCCCAGCGGTACGCCAAGGGCAATAGCCACCGCAAACGCCAGCAGTGCCCGCCCGGTGCTGACGGCAAAATGTTGCCACAGCGGCGTTTGCCGGTAGCCGGAGATGGCCAGCTCCTGCACGGTCTGCCACAAGTCGCTGGGGGGTGGCAGCAGTAACGGGTCTACCCAGCCGAGAGAGCCTGAAAGCTGCCACAGCACGACAAACAGCAATACCGCCGCCGCACTGACCAGTGGCAGCTGCCAGCGTTGCCCTATTTGTCGCCAGGCAGCCAACCTTGACGTTGGCCGACCTGGCGTGGCCGCGAGTATCCATTGAGATTCACTAGCCACGCCTGCCTCACTTGATGGCTGCAGCTTGCTGCAGGAAGGTGGTATTGATCGCCGGGGCGTAGGATTCCGGCACTTCTTGCTTGCGGATCTCGCCGATCTCGGCCAGGAAGTTGGCGGTGGCCTTGTACGAGGTCACGATGCGCGAGCCGTTCTTGGCGTTGCCGGTGCCGATATAGGCAGGCGTCAGACGGGTATTGCAGACCGGACAGGGTGCTGCGCACCGTTTCCAGCGGAATGTTCAGATGCTGGGCGATTTGCTGCGCCGAGCCTTCCCGGTCTTTCTTGTATTGATCGACCTTGTCTTGCGCCACGCGCAGGAACTTGGTCACCAGCTCCGGGTATTTGGCGGCGAACTCCTTGCGCACCACGAAGTTGTTGAAGATCAGCACGCCATGCTTCTGCAGCTCGCGGGTCGCAAAGATTTCCTTGCCGCCATCGGCCTCCAGTTGCTGGGTAAAAGGACCCCAGACATAGGCGGCATCGATATCGCCGCGTTTCCACGCAGCGACGATCTCGGCCGGTTTCAGGGTGAGGACGTTGATTTTGCTGCGATCGGCCTTGGCCAGCTTGGTGCCCACTTCAAACGCGTATTGCGCGGTGGAGTTGGGCGGGTAGGCCACGGTTTTGCCTTCTAGGCCCTTGAACGTGGTCAGGCCGTTACGGGCGATCAGGCGCTCGCTGGTGGCGATGATTTCCGGCGTGCCGATAACCTCGATCGGCAGCTTGCGGGCGATACCGGCGGCGGCGGGACTGGAACCGAAGCGGGCGATATCGATTTCCTTGGCGGCAAACAAGGTCAGCACGTCCGAGCCGGAACCGAACGGAATCCATTTCACCGGTGTGCCAAATGCCTTGTCGAAGGATTTATCGATCTTGCCCAGAATCCAGGTGCGCGGACCACCGGCATAGGCAAAGCGTACTTCGGCCGGGACATCTTCGGCGTAAGAAAAAGCGGGGAGTAAAACAGTGGCAGCCAGCAATAGGCCTTTAATGAAATGGCGGCGATTATTCATGGGAAGCCCCTTAATTTGGAGACATCATATTAATTCATGAAATCGCACAGGCTAAATGGCATTAAATCAATAGCACTCCCATATTGTTCATTAGATTTAATCTTGAATATATCTCCACGAATAAATGGTAGGCCGTTAAATAAAAAAACCCTGCCAAAATGGCAGGGCGGGGCGGCAAATATGACAAGAAGCTTATGAACGTTTAGCCAAGCGGTGCAGCACCGCCACCAGCTTGTCGACTTCCTCGCAAGTGTTATAAAACGCCAGCGAGGGACGCACCGTCGCCTCCAGCCCGAAGCGACGCAGAATCGGCTGGGCGCAATGGTGGCCAGAGCGCACCGCGATGCCTTCCTGGTTCAGCGCCTTGCCGACTTCTTCCGTCCGGCAGCCGGGCAACACGAAGGACAGCACGCTGGCCTTGTTGGCGGCGGTGCCGATCAGGCGCAGCCCCGGCACGCTCTGCAGGCCGTGCGTGGCATAGACCAGCAGGTCGTGCTCGTAACGGGCGATGTTGTCCAGGCCGATGCGCTCGACGTAGTCGAGGGCCGCGCCCAGACCCACCGCGTCCGCGATGTTGCCGGTACCGGCTTCGAAGCGGTTGGGCGCCGGCTGGTACAGCGTCTTCTCGAACGTCACGTCGGCGATCATGTTGCCACCGCCTTGCCACGGCGGCATGGCGTCGAGCAGGGCGGCCTTGCCGTAGACCACGCCGATGCCGGTCGGGGCGAACACCTTGTGTCCGGAGAACACGAAGAAGTCCGCATCCAGCGCCTGCACGTTCACCCGCAGGTGTGACACCGATTGCGCACCGTCCACCAACGCCTTCGCCCCGGCAGCATGCGCCAGCGCCACGATCTCCTGCACCGGTGTCACCGTACCCAGCGCGTTCGACACCTGGGTGATCGCCACCAGCTTGGTCCGGCTATTGAGCAGCTTGCGGTACTCGTCGAGCAGGATCTGGCCGCTGTCGTCCACCGGGATCACGCGGATCTTCGCGCCGACGCTGGCCGCCAGCAACTGCCACGGCACGATGTTGGCGTGGTGCTCCAGCTGCGACACGACAATCTCATCCTCGGCCCCGATGTTCTGACGGCCCCAGGTGTTGGCCACCAGGTTGATCGCCTCGGTGGCGCCGCGCACGAAGATGATCTCGTCGGGCGAGGCCGCGCCGATGAAGCGCGCCACCTTGTTGCGCGCCGCCTCGTAGGCATCGGTGGCGCGTGCCGCCAGTTCGTGCGCGGCACGGTGGATGTTGGAGTTCTCGTGCTGATAGAAGTACGAGATCCGGTCGATCACCGCCTGCGGCTTGTGCGTGGTGGCCGCGTTGTCCAGCCAGATCAACGGCTTGCCGTTGACGCGCTCGGCCAGGGTCGGGAAATCCCGGCGCACCGCGTTGACGTCGAAACCGTGCTGGCGGCTGGCGACCTGGCGGTCGAAGTCCGGCGCTTTTTCCAGTCGAGGCGTGGCCTCGAGGAAATAGTACTGGCCGGAGGCCGGGGCCGCCGCTGGCGTGGACGCCGGGCTGCCGCGCGGGGTGCCGATCAGCAGCTCGCGCAACGCCTCCTCGCCAGGCAGGCCGAACGACTGCGCGGTAACGCGGTCGTCGGCGATCACGTTGGCCGAAGCCGGTGCCGAGTGATAGGCACTGGACTCGCCCAGGAAGTAATAGGGCGACGACACCGGCGCTCCACCCACCCCGGGCGCCGACGGCTGCACAGCCGACACCTGGGGCACCGCTGCGGCATAGCCTTGCGGCACGGCGTAGGACGCCTCGCTGCCACGACCGAAATCGGACAGCGCACTAGGTGCAGGCGCCACGGCAGGGGCGGCCGCCGGCGTGGGTGCCACGCTGGGGCCTGGTTCGGCCAGCTGCAGGCCGCTGCTGGATTCCGGCACTTCCTGCCCCGGCAGCGCGCTGAAGAAGGCGTTGGCCAGCCTGGCCAGCTCGCCCACGTCCAGCAGACCTCCGCCGGAAGGCGGATTACTTGTAAGTATCTGGATAGTCATGGTACTTGCCGATCTCCACGTCTTCGAGCACGGCCAGTGCATCTTCGGTCAGCACGGCCAACGAGCAATACAGCGAAATCAGGTAGGACGCGATGGCTTTGCGGTTGATGCCCATGAAGCGCACCGACAGCCCCGGGCTCTGCTCGCCGGCCAGGCCCGGCTGGTACAGCCCGACCACGCCCTGACGCTTGTCGCCCACGCGCAGCAGCAGGATCTTGGTCTTGCCGTTCTCGTCGATCGGCAGCTTGTCCGACGGGATGATCGGCACGCCGCGCCACGTGATGAACTGCGAGCCGAACAGGCTCACGGTCGGCGGCGGTACGCCGCGACGGGTGCACTCGCGGCCGAAGGCGGCGATGGCCAGCGGGTGGGCGAGGAAAAAGCCCGGCTCCTTCCACACCTTGGTCAACAGCTCGTCGAAGTCGTCCGGGGTTGGCGCGCCGGTCAGGGTGGAGATGCGCTGGGTCTCGTCCACGTTCGCCAGCAGGCCGTATTCCGGGTTGTTGATCAGCTCGCTTTCCTGACGCTCCTTGATGGTCTCGATGGTCAGGCGCAGCTGTTCCTTGATCTGGTCGTGCGGGCTCGAGTACAGATCGGACACGCGGGTGTGCACGTCCAGCACCGTGCTCACGGCGTTCAGGAACAGCTCGCGCGGCTGCTCGTCGTAGTCCACGAATGTCTGCGGCAACTCGGACTCGTCGCGCTGCGAGCACGCCACGCGCACGGCGGCGGCGTTCTTCACGCGGTTGAGGCGGAAGATACCGGCCTCGACCGGATTCCATTGCAGCAGGTGCACCAGCCAGCGCGGGCTGATGGTGGACAGCTGCGGTACGGTCTTGGTGGCATTCGCCAGCTGGCGGGCGGCGCTGTCGCCGAGGGCCAGTTGAACATCCTGAAGTTTCATGACTACTCCTTTTGCTGCGGTTGGAAAATTCTGCACGCACCCGTCCCGCTGACGCGCGGGCCAGAGAGGTGAGAAGGTAAAAAGGGGATTCAGTCGGCGTCGTGCCGCAGGCTGGCCTGCGTCACATTGCTGCCGGGTGCCACGCTGCGTGTGAGCCAGACGTTGCCGCCGATGGTCGCGCCGTGGCCGATGGTGATGCGCCCCAGCACCGTAGCGCCGGCGTAGATCACCACGTCGTCCTCGACGATGGGGTGTCGCGGCTGGCCTTTCTGCAGCTCGCCGTTATCACCCACGGGAAAGCGCTTGGCCCCCAAGGTGACAGCCTGGTACAGCCGCACGCGCTGGCCGATAACAGCGGTCTCGCCGATCACCACGCCGGTGCCGTGGTCGATGAAGAAGCCGGCGCCGATCTCGGCGCCCGGGTGGATATCGATGCCGGTATCGGAATGGGCGATCTCGGCGATGATCCGGGCCACCAACGGCACCCCGGCTGCATACAGCCGATGGGCCAGGCGGTGGTGGATGATGGCGGTGATGCCGGGGTAGCACAGCAGCACTTCGTCGACGCTGCGTGCGGCCGGGTCGCCCTGGTAGGCAGCGTGCACATCGGCATCGAGCAGGCTGCGCAGCCGCGGCAGGTCGGCGGCAAACTCCCGGACGATATTCACGGTGTGCGCCTCGACGCCATCATCGACGTCGCCGCGCAGGCGGGCGGAATAGCTCAGCTCCAGCCTTACCTGTCCCGCCAGCGCATCGAGTGCGAGGCCGAGGGTGTGGCCGACGTAGAAGTCCTCGCTGGCTTCGCGCAGGTCGGGCGGGCCGAGCCGCAGCGGGAACAGCGCGCCGCACAGCGCCGTGACGATGGAGCGCAGGGCGTCCCGCGAGGGGAATTCACGCACGCCGATCTCGCTCGAGCGGCCTTGCTGGCGGCGCCAGCGTTGGCGGGCGTCGTGCAGTTCGCCGACGATGCGCTCGAGGTGCCAGTCATGTTGCAGCCCTTGGGCCGCTTGCAGGGGGCGGACCAGGTCATTCATGGTGCTGGCCTCCTGGCACCCGGCGAGGGTGCGATGCAGTCAAAACGTTGGGCATGGGAACTCCTCGCCGACGTGGTCACGACGTCGGCTAACGTGGGCAACTATCAAATGGGGAGGGGCAGGGTGTCGGCGATACCCCGAGGGAGCCGGCGCTCAGTCCTGCTGCCAGGGCAGGCCCCAGTGGCGCCAGCCGCCGGCCTCACCGCGCTGCTGTTGCTCGTCCAGATCGCCCTCGAAGCCTTCCAGCACGTTGTACACCTGGCTGAAACCGGCCTTGGTGGCGGTCTCGGCGGCGGCGGCCGAACGCTTGCCGCTGCGGCACAGCAGCAGCACCACGGCGTCCTTGCCGGCCTTGTTTTCCAGTTCGCGCAGGAAGCGCGGGTTCTTGATCAGCGCGGCACCGGTCTGCCATGCCACGTGCAGCGAACCGGGCACGTGGCCGACGAACTTGCGCTCCTCGGCGGTGCGCACGTCCACCAGCAGGGCGCCGCCTGCCTGCAGCAGTGCCCACGCCTCCAGTGGGTAGAGTCCACCGGCGTAAGGCAGGCCGGCGACGACGGCACGGTCGCGGGCGGTGCTCAGCAATTCGCCAATGTCGAAGTCCGGCACGTCATGCCGGTGAGCGGTGGTGGTCGGCGAAGCCGAGCCGGCGGTATGCGTGATGGTCATGAATGTCTCCTGGCGGCGTGTCGTGTTGCTGTCAGTCGACTATACGTGGGCGGTTCTTTGCCGCTAACCAAGAAAATCTGATTTTGAATATTCAGGTTTTGGATTTAGCCCGGCCCAGGCCAAGCCGGCATCAAGAGAGTATGCGGGTGGGCCAGCCCTCATCCTGAATAGCCGATGATGCAAACACACCGCTTGACCAGCCGGCGCGGGATGAGGCGTGGCTGAACGGCCACTGGCTGATAACGAGAGAAGCTGGCCCCGCCTCCCTCCTGCGGGTATAGCCTGGCTTTTAAACTGTCGGTCGTAGAGCAGGTAGAAAAAGGCGAACTGACTTACAAAGAGGCGCAACGCCGCTATGGTATTCAAGGTCGTTCGACGGTGCTGGTATGGTTACGTAAGCACGGTTTGCAGGACTGGAGTGCCCAGCCCTCCCGTCGCTCCCTGGGGATCGCGATGGGGAATCAAGGCAACAAGCCGCTGACGCCAGAACAGCGGATCAAGGAGCTGGAAACCCAACTCAAAGAGGCCAATGAGAAGGCGCAGCTATTCGAAGCGATGCTTGAGGTCTTGAAGAACGACTACGGGGTGCGCGTAGTAAAAAAGCCTTCGGGCAGGTCCTTGCCCAAAGGCTCGTCCAAGGGTTGAGCGTGAGCCGGGCCTGCCGATATGTCCAGCTGAGCCGCCAAGCCTATACAAGCGCCGCCAAAGCGAAAGCCATCGTGCCGAACGGAATGGTAAAGTGATCGCGTGGGTGAGGGACGTGCGCTTGCGCCAGCCCCGACTGGGAACACGGAAGCTGCACCATGTGCTGCAATCGCGAATGGCTGAAGCGGGGATCAAGCTGGGACGGGACGGTTTGTTCGATCTGTTGCGTACAGCCCGCCTGCTGGTCGTGCCGCAGCGGGCGTACCATAAGACCACACACAGTCACCATCGCTTTTACCGCCATCCTAATCTGCTCAAGGCCGGGCCACACCAAGTCGTCCCGACGGGGCCGGAGCAGGTCTGGGTGGCGGATATCACCTACTTGCCGACAGCGCAGCGGTTTGCTTACCTGAGTCTAGTGACCGACGCTTACTCAAGGAAAATTGTTGGCTATCACGTGCATGACAGCCTGCAGACGGAGGAAGTCAGCGGTGCCCTCAAAATGGCCTTGCGGACGCGACGTTCACGGCAGCCGTTGATTCACCATTCCGATCGCGGCATTCAGTATTGTTCGGCCTACTATCAGCAGATCCACGAACGGCACGGGCTGACGTGCTCAATGACCGATGGCTACGATTGCTACCAGAATGCCCTGGCAGAGCGGGTGAACGGCATTCTAAAAGGCGAACTGCTGCTGCATCGCCCAGCCGATTTGCAGCAGGCGAGGAAAATGGTGGAGCAGTCGGTGAGGATCTACAACCACGAGCGCCCTCACCAAGGCCTGAAATACAAGACGCCCGATGAGGTACATCGGGCGTCTGTAGCGAGCATCTGACCAGCACATGCGGCGCGCTGGCAGGTGTCAACCTATGTCAGGACTGGACATACATGTGACTGTGATAAAGCCCGTCAGCGGCAGGTCACCAAGAAACTGAATGGCTGTAGTCCAAAACACGACAGCCAAGATTTTACTCTGCTTCGCGGTACCAGATGGTGGCGCCGTAGTTGGAGTCGGGGAAGTTGGGCATCATTTCGCCCTGCGCGAAGGCGCGGCGGGCATCGGGTCTGGCGGGCGTCCACCAGGTGCCGTCTTGCGGGCAGGGCTGCCCGGCTTCGCAACGACCACCATGAGAAACTGCCTCCACAAACTGTTCTGGGCCGGGAGCAGGTTCTACGGCGGGCTTGAGGTAGGCTGACTCGTCCGGAATGACGCCATCGCGGTAACGGGTGTCTTCCCATACCAGACGCCAGGTGGCGGGTAGTACGTGCTGTTTCCCTGGTTCGTAGCCGTAGTTGGGGTCATCAATCCATGGTGTAACTGCACCCTTGACGAAATAGTTGAGGCAGTCGGTTTCACCAGGGGCACGATGCGGAAGCACCAATTCCCAAATGCCATCGGTCGATACGGTATCACCACTCTCGGTCAGAACCGTGGTTGGTTCGGGTGTTGGGGGGCAAACGGTTGGTAGGGGACCTAGTTCGGCTCCGTTGTGGGCAAGATATTCCTCCAAGCCTTCTGAACCGATCATCGTCACGGGATGCCAATCCATATAAGTGGGGCGTTGCTCATAAACCAGAAAGGCGCCTTCAGGCGTGGCAGCCTCTTTCAACAGCCGTAACTTCTCCAAGCGGGGAGTCCAGACCGTATAGAGTGGCACACCGCGTTCGCCACCATCGTATTTGTTGATTTCAGCGGAGGTCACGCCATCCATTGCTCTGAATGCGGCCCCTTGAGCCTCTCCCAGATAACCGTCCTCACGCTCACGCCAAACTGAACGGTCGCCTTTCGCCAGCACGGCCAGGCCTTTCGGGTACAAATCCTGCGCCTTGTAGGCAAAGCGCACATTGTACTCCGGGGGGCGCTCGCCTTCCGGCCAGGTGGCCAAAGCTTCTTCATAGGCTTTGACAAACACATCAAACTGTCTGGCGTAGTGCGCCCATACGGAGTAACTCGACCACTTTTGCAGCAGCCAGAACAGGCGGTGGCGGTTGTATTGCAGGTTCATCTTGCGGTTTCCTTCTGTTTGCCCTGATTGCAGGTGCGGTGGTGCCGCAGGCAGTCGCTGCACACGACGCAGTTTCTGGCAAAAGGCGGCGACGCTCGCAAACAGGGAGAGAGGCATTGCGGCCAACCTTTACTCCGCCTCGCGGTACCAGATGGTGGCGCCGTAGCTGCTGTCCGGGAAATCCGGCATCCGTTCGCCCTGGGCAAAGGCACGGCGGGCGTCAGGTTTGGCTGGCGTCCACCAGGTACCGGCCTGCGGGCAGGGATGGCCAGCTTCGCAACGGCCGGATGATGGTATGGGAGGCGCCATGCCTTGTGCTTCAACAGGCTCTTGCGGCGTGATGACGGGGTTGAAGTAGAAAGATTCGTCCGGAATCACGCCATCGAGGTAGCGGGTGTCCTCCCACACCAGGCGCCAGGTGGCGGGCAACACATACTGCTTGCCGGGATTGGGGTCCTGGCTGAACTTCTCAAAATCTTTGATCCACGGTGCGACCGCGCCTTTGACGAAATAATTGAGCGCATCGGTCTCGCCTGGCGCGCGATGTGGCAGTACCAGTTCCCAGATGCCATCGTTGGGGATGCATTCGCCGCTTTCAACGAGAATATTGGTGGAAGGGGGGGGCTCGGGCGTGGGTTCGGGCCAGGGGCCAACCTCTTGAATCATCCCCTGAAAATAGCTTTCAGGAAGACATTCAGAATTTCGATATGCGACAGGATGCCAATTGGCATAGGTTGGGCGGGACTCATAAACGAATTCGGCGCCTTGCAGTATCGCCGCCTCCTTCAGCAGGCGCAGCTGTTCCAGCCGCTCAGTCCACACCGTATAGAGTGGTACGCCACGTTCGCCACCGTCGTATTTGTTGATTTCAGCGGAGGTAACACCTTCCATTGCCCTAAAAGAGGCCCCCTCTGCCTCCCCCAGATAGCCGTCCTCGCGTTCGCGCCATACCGAGCGGTCGCCTTTTGCCAGAGCGGCCAGACCTTTCGGGTACAGATCCTGCGCCAGGTAGGCAAAGCGCACATTGTATTCGGGCGGGCGTTCACCGTCCGGCCAGGTGGCCAATGCCTCTTCGTAGGCCTTGACGAAGACGTCGAACTGCTTGGCGTAGTGCGCCCACACGGTGTAGCTGGACCATTTCTGCAGCAGCCAGAACAGGCGGCGGCGGTTGTGTTGCAGATTCATCTTGCGGTTTCCTTCTGTTTGCCCTGTTTGCCCTGTTTGCCCTGTTTGCCCTGATTGCCGGCGCGGGCGGCCGCAACGGGGGCGCTATTGCTGACCTTGGATTTGATTTCGTCGGTTTCCAGCTGGCGGGTAATGGCGTGGCGCGACAGGTCTTCGCCACCTTCGGCGTAGCCGTACTTGCCCTCGACCTCGGTCCAGCTGGTTTTCCTGACCTCGATCCTGACGCCCATCACCTCACCTCTGCCCAGCTTGCCGGCCTTGGCGGCCTCGCCCAGCTCGGTGATTTTTGTCGCCAGCGTGGCAGGCAGGTCGTTCATGCCGACCTGCTTGCCGCCTCCTGCCAGAAACTGGTTCTTGATCTTGTCGCCAAACTGTTCTGCGATGCTGCCGTGCCAGCCCTTGAGCGCCTGCATCAGTTCCGGCTCATGCTGGATGCGGGCCAGCGGCGGAAAGGTGACGAGGACGATCAGGCCGTTGGCGTTCCACTCGTCCAGCACCGCCGCCATCTCGCGCCACGCCTTGGCATTCTGCGGGATGGCGCCGGCACCCCAGAAGTAGCCCCCGGCATTGGATGGCCCGGCCAGCTTGCCGCCGGGACCAAAGGCGCGGTAAATGGTCTGGCCGGCAAACTGCTCCGGCCCCCAGGCAGCAATCTTGCCGCTGAAGGTGCACAGCGAGTTGTAGTACTTGGTTTTCCCGTGACCGGGTAATTCAACCTGTTTACGCAACAAATCCGGCCAGCCTTCGGCAATCTTGCTTCGGTCGAACCAGTCGGCAAGCTGCTTTTGCACGTCGGGATCGGTCAACTTCCCCGACAGCAAATTCTGCGGCCACTTACCCGCCTTGATGGCGGCTCGTACTTCATTGCGTAACATCAGGGCTTCGGCTTCGCGGGTTAAGTTTTTTTGGCCAGTAGCCAGGGTATGAACCTCTCCCTGATACACCAGCTCTTGCAGCACCTTTAGTTTGGCATTCAATTCCTTGAGTGCCTGCGGGATCATCTTTCCGCCAAGGTCACGAAGCGTCAGTAGCCCCGTTTGCACACGCTGCAGCTTGGTGCGCATATCGCCTGACAACAATTGTCCAACCCGTGATTTGAGCACTTCGCTTATCGTGTCGGCGATGCTGGTGCAGAAATCGGTGAACTTGCCGATCAGCTCATTCTGATATTTGAGTACGTCCAGTTGTTTCAGCCATTTTACGGCGTTGCCACGGCCCATACGGTTTAGAAACTGAATAGTCTCTGTAAGTACCTTGCTATTTTCGGCTGCATTTTTCCCCACTTTCAAAGCCAGACGGCCAACGCCCTTGATCACTCCGCCTGCTACAGGGATCAGGGCAAAGAGCAGGATTACTAGCAATACCCATTCGAAGACTTGTTCTCGGCGTTGCGGTTCGTTACACAAACGGATGGTTACTGCGATTAAGTCCCGTACGGCGGTGGCGTCACCAACTAAAGGGATCATGCCAATCACGGCATCCACGATGATTTGTGATGCTGTTTGCCGTTCGTTAAAGGCGCCTTGCGCCGTGCCCCAAATCCAGTCACTGGTTTCTGCTGCGATGCTCTTAATTTTGGCCAAGCTTATTTCTGCCATCTCAGGCTCCTCCATGCTTGGCGATCAGCTTTTGGATGTCGCCTTCAGATAGCTTGGATTTGTACTCAGGATTAGGTTGTTGATCCTTACGTTTGTATGCTCTTGGATCAGGCCCAAATACCACTCGAGCTGCGCCTGGGGGCACTTCATTCAGATGTGCTTGTCCGTCAGCATCGAGCACCCCCTTACGGACACTGCCATCCGCAAAGGTGGCCGTGTATTCAGCCCCTGGCAGGGGTTCTTCGTCGTGGTATTCACGTTTGATATGTAATTGTGTTTGCCCTACAGGGAGGGTGGGTGGGGCTATTTTCATACTTGCCGGTCCGCTCAACGCATGCTCCGCCCCCTTCACGCTTACCGTGCCGGGGCAGTGGATGTCGATGTTGCCGCCGGAGAGCTTGATGTAGCCGCCGCCGCTGGTGAGCAGGATGTCCTGTTTGGCGCTGATCACCACCTTGCCTTTGCAGGAGGTGATGGTGACGTCCTTATCCGCCGTCAGTTCCATCGCATCGCTCTGCGCCTGCAGCTGCACCTTGCCCTTGGCAGCGATCAGTTTCAGGCTGACTTTGTCCTTCACCTCGGCCACGAACAGGCTGATGTGCTGGCCGACGTTGTGCAGCCAGCGCCGGCCCGAGGTCTGGTTGAGGTCGCGCTGGGCGACCTGGTCGATGTTCGTGCCTGCGGCCAGGGTCAGGGAGTTGTCGGTGGCTGCGGCCAACCCTGCCGGGGCGCTGAGGATCATGATGGGCTGCTGGCCGGCCTGGGCTGATCCATTGCCCTGGGCAGCCGTTTTGGATTCCTTGTCGGTGTTGCTGCCGGCTTCCCACGCTTTCAGTGCCGCAACGTGGTGCTGCAGGTGGCCGTCGGTTTTCTTCGTGCCTTTGCCGTTGTCCGGCTTGATTTCGGTGGGTCCGGTTTCCTGTGTATCCGCCAGTTGCGCCGTGGCGGTGTCGGCCAGGGATTGGGCCAGCGCCAGCGCGGCGTCGAGCTGGTTCTGGGCGCCGTCGCGCGCCAGTTGTTTGCCACCGGCTGCGGCTTGCGTTTCGGTGCTGAGCAACAGGCCGTGGCCGGCGCGGATGGCGCCGTGGCGGTCTGTCCGTAGCTCGAAGCCGTCGCCGCGCGGCGTGGCCTTGCCGTCGGTTCTGGGGTGGGCGAGGTAGCCCTGGTTCAGTTGGGTGTGGCCGTGTTCGCTGCTGAGCTTGACGCGCACTTCGCCCGGGGTGTCGTCGAACAGCAGCTCGTTGTACTGCCCGCCCTGATGCTCTTTGCTCTTGATGCCGGACAGGGTCTGGTTGCCCGGCAGCTTGCCGACGCCACTAAAGTCGGGTGTCGGGTGGCTGCCGTTGTACAGCACACCGGTGATCACCGGGCGGTCGATATCGCCTTCGATGAAGTCGACCAGCACTTCCTGGCCGATACGCGGGATGAACTGGTGGCCCCAACCAGCGCCGGCACTGGGCATGGCGACGCGCAGCCAGCAGCTGGAGCGCTCGTCGAGGTTGGCGCCGCTGTCCGGGTGCTCGTCCGGCCGCTGCCAGTGGAACTGCACCTTGATGCGACCCTGCGCGTCGGTGTGCACTTCCTCATTGGCCGGGCCGACTACCGTGGCGGTCTGCGCGCCGCGCGCGGTGGGCTTGGCGTGAGTGGAGTCGGCGTAGGCCGGGGTCAGCGGCAGGCCGCGGCGCTGGGCGTCGAAGGCGGTGTGGAACGGCGCGTCGCTGTTATCCGTTGCCGATGCGGCCAAGGTTGGCCGCAGGGCCGCCGGCAGGCTGCGCGCCAGCTCGGCTGGCAGGTTGTTGCGGACGGCCAGCGTCTGACGGGTAACCACGAATTCACGCTGCTCGGGCGCATCGCCCGCGTGCGCCGGGTGCGCGTCGAGACGGAACCACTGCCCGGCAGTGAGGCCGCGCACCGAGCCGCCGCCGGTAAAGGTCTTGGCCCGAGCATCGTGCGCCTGCTGCCGCAGCCGCGCGTAGTGGCTGAGCTGTTCGGCATCGCTGGCGTAGTAGGCGCCGGGGGCGTCGTAGTGGCTGAGGCTGGACTGCAAGCGGTTGCCGTCCAGCCCCTGATCCAGCGCCGATTCGTCACCACTGTGGCCGGTGGCCACCGGCTGGTAGTCGAAGCTGGCCAGCGCCACGCTGCCGGACACGATCTGCCGGGCGCCGTCCCAGCGGGTGAGGCCGTCTTCTTCCTCGGTGGCATCGCTGCGGTGGAAGCGCACCCGTTCGAGGTTGGCCGCAGGCAGCGAATACGGGTCGTCGAAGGCGAGCAGCTTGACCTGCGGGGTATTCCCTCGCGACGCGGTGCTACCTCGCTCGTTCACGCCATCCAGGTGCTCGTAGCGCCAGGACAGGCCTTCCTCGCGTAGCAGGCGGGTGATGAAGGCGTAGTCGGATTCACGGTACTGCAGACAGTAGCTGCGCGCCGGCAACGGGCCGGACAACACGAAGTCCAGGCTCTGCACGGCGGCGAACACCGGGTTGGCCGCCGCATGCTCGGCGAAGATCTGCCGCACGATGGCGTCGACCGACAGGTCCTGGAATACCCGCGAGGTCTGGCGTAGGCGCAGCAGCGCGAACGGCGGTTCGATGGTCAGCGCGTACTTGGCAAAGCCGCCATCACTGCCCAGCGTGTCGGCGGCACTGACCACGCCGCAGCGGATGCTCTCACCGCCGTCGGCACTGGCAATGCCGAGCCGTACCGGCAAGCCCAGCAGCGTCTTCAGTTCGATGCCGTCGTCCGGCGACAGGCACTCGACGCGGAAGCGGTAGCTGTCGGCCAGCGCTTCCTCGCCGGACAGCGCCAGCGGCAACAGCGCCTCGCCCCAGCGCTGGCCATCGCCCAGTTGCAGGCTGAGCAGGCGCTGCTCTTGGTTGAAGGCGGACGCGAAGCTGGCGAGCAGGTCGGGGAGGTTCATGACGAGGATGAGGCTTAAATGACAACCGGTTATTGTATGCCTTTGGTCTTGTTATGTCGATTGCATTTCGGTCGCCGGGAAGTTGGGTGCAGCAGTAGCGTGAAGCTGGATGAAGAACCTTGAGATAATGCACTGAGAGGGAAGGGCGCTACGGTCTGACTGGTTTGCAGGCCGCCCAACGGACAGACTATGCCTTGACCCGGGCAGATGGGGGGCGGGATAATCGCAGGATTTTCAATCGCTTAGTCAGTTAACCGTGTTGTGCGATGAAGGTGATTCGTTGTGTAGCACCGGCACGGCATCAATGGTCAAGAATCGGCCTGAATGAACAGAAACGAAACAGCAGCTAACGGAGCCGATCGCTCCTCCCCTCTCATGAACCAAGCTACACGCCCCGCCAGACGGCTTTCGGTTGCTCCTATGCTGGATGGGAGCGATTGATAGGAAAAATATTTTTATATCAAAAGCTTGGTTGTGTTGTTTTTGTGCTGTAGCACTTTGCGATGCACCAATGAAAAGCCGCCTCATGAGACTGGGCGGCTTTTTCACTTCTGCATGTTGAGTGATGTTTCCACGCCAGAGAGAACCTTGTGCTTCTAGCCACCTGAGTATTCCCGAAGCTGTAGATGGCGTGATGAGTCCCAGAGTGAGACTCATCGTTCCCTCCTTGGGACTCTTTGGTGTTGCCATGTCCTTCTTATCGCGGAGCGATGCTTTGTTCACAGCCACCCAGCAGAAAGTGTTGGGGTTGTGCTATGGCAAGCCGGGGTAGAGCTTCTATGCTAACGATATTGCCCCTTGGGCGCTGGTGGGCAAAGGCAGCATCATGCGTGAGCTCGATCGTTTGCAAAGGACCGGCGTGTTGACCATGTTCCGCCAAGGTAACCAGACGCACTAACAGCGATATGATGAAGTGCCTGATTTCGGTGGAGGAGCCGCTAGGCCGTACCAGCAATCCGACTCTCTACACCCTGGCCGACTGGCGGGCAAAGAAAGCAGCGGGCAATAGTTTTGTGTTGAAGGTCGAGGAGCAGGAGCAAGATCAATCTGATCGGCCGCAAGCAGGCAGGGGAGGTAAATGGCAACCAGGATAACCTGGAGAACTTGGTACGCAGTGGCGGCCGAAAGCCGAGCTGCCGAACCGCAAGGAGTGCTAAGGTTTGCTGCGTTCGGCGATCGATCGCTTACAGGATGTACACAGTTCGAGCGTGTCCTTTGTCAGCCGTTTTGATCTGGCTTACAACGCCGCATATGCCTTAACCTGGATGAAAATGATCGAAAATAACCTCGACAAGTTGACCGTCGATGACTTGCAAGAATGGGCCAGCGAGAAGATTTTCGAGCGTGGCAAAAGCTATCTCCGCAGAGTAAGTGGTCTGTCGCAGGCCGCGGACGGTACACTGGCTGCATGGGTCACCGGTAGCGAGCGCTATGCCACGTCGGTCCACATCGGCGCCGGGGGAACGTTAACTTCGTTCTGCACCTGCCCCTATGACTGGGGGCTGTCATGCAAGCATGCGGTGGCGGTTGTATTGGCTGCTGCAGAACACGTTAAGCAAGGTAAAGCGATCCCTGTACTTGACGAGGCGAGCAAGCTTGCGCGGAGCTTGGCTGACGACGAAGAGGATGACGGTGAAGCGTATTACGAAGATGACGAGGACGGCGTGGACGAGCCCGTGACGAAGCACCGCCGGCAGAAGCAGCCCTCTTTCCAAGAGTTGCAAAATATCCTGCAAGGCTGGAGCAAGGACAAGCTCGTTACCTGGCTGGCAGAACAGGCCGGCCGAGATCCTGAGCTGGGGCAGTCGATTCTCGAGGCTCATCAGCTAGACAGTGGGCAGGTGGACAAGCTGGTGCGCTCGCTGCGCAAGGAAATCCAGCGCCTTGCCACGGAACCGGCCTGGAGCCATCCCTGGTACGACGACGCCCAGTCGCCCGACTACTCGCACCTGCAGAGGCAACTTCGACCCTGCTCGAAAGAGGGCATTACGATGCGTTGCTGGAGCTGGGCGAAGAACTTTGGCAAGGGGCCATGGCTCAAGTCGAGCAGGCGGACGATGAGGGCGAAACCGCCTTGGCAATTGCCGAGTGCATGGCAGTGGTGCTCGAAGCCCTGCCGCACTCGTCGCTGCCGTCCGCCGAGCAGTTGATCTGGGTGATCGACCATTTGTTGGAAGATGACTACTCGCTGCTGGAGGCCGGTGAAAAGCTGCTGGAAAGTCCGCAGTACGGCGAGCAAGACTGGCAGATGGCGGCCCGTTCTCTGCAAGTGCTGCTCAATAGCGAAGGCGCTCCGGGGGCGAGCCGGCGATATCAGCGCCTACGGCTGGTGGGGCGGCTGCAAGTTGCCTATGCCCGTGGCGGCTGGCATGAGCGCATCCTCCCTATGCTCGAGCGGGAGGCGAATGTCTGTTGGAACTATGAGCAATTGGTCGATGCGTTGCTGGCGGCCGGCGAGCGGGAGCGGGCGCGGCAGTGGTGCATCCAGGGCTACGCCAAAACCGTACAAGAGGCACGCGGCATCGCCGAGTGCATGCGCGAGAAACTGCATATGCTGGCCCTGACGGAAGGGCAATACGATCTGGCTTGCGCCTACCGGGCGGAGCGCTTCTTCAGCCAGCCCTCGCTCGCCGCCTTCTCCGAATTGCGCGAGGCCGCCGAGCAGGCTGACAAGTGGGGTGCTGTGCGTGCGGCCGCGCTGGCCTTTCTTGAGACCGGCCTGCCCCCCGACTTGGGCGACGATGCCCAAGTGCTGCCGCGCTGGCCGCTGCCACCGAGCGAGCTGGCCCACCTGCACGGCACATCCAAACCGAGTGTGCAGCGCTTTCCCGAGCTCGATCTTTTGATCAGCATCGCCATCCTGGAACAGCGCCACGACGATGTGGTCGCACTCTATCGCCGCTTGCCGAAGACCCCGAGCTGGAACTGGGACACGGAAAAGCGCGTGGCCGAGGCCGTGGCAGCCAGCCATCCCGACATCGCGCTGGCAATCTGGCGCGCCATCGCAGACGGGCTGATCGCGAAAGTTCAACCGTCGGCTTACGTGGAGGCGGCGGGCTACCTGCGCCGCATGCGCCAGGTTTACCAGGCCTGCCAGCGCGACGACGAATGGCAGGCGCTGATGGTCCATTTGCGCAAGACGCACAAGGCCAAGCGGCGCTTGCAGGAAGTGCTCGACAACCTGTCCGGGGCTAAGCTGGTATGAGCCTGGATTACGCCTGACTGGCCCCGGCTATGGTCAGACCGAGTTTTGCAACTTCGATATCGACTATCTTTCGACCACCCGATAATCCATTGCCCGGTATCCTTGTTGGCGTTTGTCCCACATTCTCAGCAATGCCGGGTGGCCTGAATCGACAAAGTCGATGATCCGCACGCTGGTCTTGTTGCCGTGTTCCCGGTGCAGCCGGCCAGCATATTGCTGTAGCGTTCCTTTCCACGAAACTGGCATGGCCAGAATCAGAGTGTCGAGCGGTGGATGGTCGAAGCCTTCGCCGACCAGCTTGCCGGTTGCCACCAGAATGCGTGGCGCTTCTGGCGGCAGCGCCTCAAGCTCTGTGAGCAACGCTGAGCGCAGCTTCTTGGATAGCTTGCCGTGAAGAATGTAGGGTGAGGGTACTTTGCCGGCCAATGTCGCCAGAATGGAGTCAATGTGTTCAGTGCGCTCGGTCAGTACCAGCACCTTTCGCCCCTCTAGGTAGGCTTTCTCCACCTCTGTTGCGATGGCATCAGTTCGGAGCTGATCGTTGGCGAGGTGACGGAACACGTCCTGGATCCCGGCGGTTGATGGCAGCATGATGGGCGCGTCCAATATGCGTGGGTCCACCTCCAGGTCATGCGGTGCTCCGGTCGGTTTGGCGGCCGTGTAGCGGATGGGGCCGCACTGCATGAAAATGATCGGCTGCTGGCCATCGCGCCGAATCGGTGTAGCCGTCAGGCCGAGCACGAATTTGGCTTTGGTCAGTTTCAGAATGGCCTCGAATGATGTCGCACCGACGTGATGACATTCATCCACGATGATGTGGCCATAGTTTTCGACCAGCGGGTTGACCTCTCCTTGTCTGGAAAGTGATTGCATCAGCGCGATGTCGATTTTGCCGGTTGCCTTGTTCTTGCCTCCCCCGATGGTGCCGACTACTCCTTTACTGACGTCAAGGAAGGCTTGCAGGCGCTCCTGCCACTGCTTGAGCAGTTCTGCGCGATGTACCAGCACCAAGGTGTTCAGGCCACGTCGGGCGATTAGTGCGGCGGCGGTCACGGTTTTGCCAAAGGCAGTTGGCGCGCACAGTACCCCGGCATCGTGGTGCAACATCGCAGCGACGGCAGCCTCCTGGTCGAGACGGAGCGTGCCGGCGAAATCGATGTCGATGGGATGGCCGAGATAACGTTCATCACGCAGATCGCAGCGGATGCCATGGTCGCACAGCAGTTCCTGTGCTGCCTCGAGGCATCCGCGCGGTAGTGCGATGTGTTGCGGATAGTTCTCGGCGCAACCGATCACGCGCGGCGTGTTCCACACAGACATCCGCATTGCCTGTGCCTTGTAGAACTCGGGGTTTTGGAACGCCGCGAGGCGGATCAGCCGATTGGCCAGCGACTGAGGCAGTTGCGCTTTCTCAAAGTAAATCAGATTGGCTAGCGTGACCGTTAGCGACTCTGGCATCTTGCCGGTCAGTTTCTTTGCCGATGGCGTTGTGCGCTTCCATGGGGTGGCTAGCTCTTCGTCATCGATAAAGGTCACATCAATCGGAGGCATTCCGCCCGTGGCACGCATGATGGTTGGTTCGATGTCCTGTGGCGCCATCGGTTGAATGGATGCCAGAAATGCCCATTGGTCAGGGTAAGGGGTCAGCTCGGCATTTACGAACACGCTGCAATTGCGCTCACGCGCTTTCTTCTGGAGTGGCAGGGCAATCAAATTGCCGAAGCCGCCTGTAGGCATCGTATCCTGGTTGGGAAATAGGCGGTCGTACGATGCGAGTTGTAATTGCCGGGTGCGTGCACAGGTGTGGCTAATGATGGCTGTGCCCAGTCGACGGGCATCGCGCGCCGAGACTTTGTCCGTGAAGAATACCCAAGCGTGAGCACCTTGACCTGACCGGGAAATCTCGGGAGCGGCCGGTACGCCCAGTTCGTTACAGGATTGGAGAAAGGCACGTATATCCTCTTGCCATTCGGCCTCGTCGAAATCGACGGCGAGAAAATAGCAGGTGTCATCTTCCAGTAGTGGATATACGCCGACTGTGTGTACGCCAGTCAAGTGGCCGTAAATTACGGAATCCGAAAGCTGCATCAGTAAGCGATTGCCACAGTCCGAGCATTTGATACGCGGTTTTTCACAAACGCCAGGTTGCCACTCGTTGGCGCATGCAGGTGCATAGCCCGACTTACCGGTGGTTTTGCTCTCCCAGCGGGTCGGGTAGACATCGGCGCGGCCGCGAAACAAGCGATGGAATAGCGCCACTTTTTCATGAGTGGAGAGGCGCGAAGGCTCTGGCTCCGGTGCAACTGGGGCAGGCCGTGGCGGCAGGCGCCAATCGATGCCATGCGATTCCAGCAGGGCGATCAGACGGGCATTTTCCGCTTGCAGCCGGGCCAATTCATCATGTGTGGTCGACATCCTTTCCCCGCTCACGTTTGGCGCTGCCGCGCTTGCCACTGGGTAAACTCGGAGGGGCGTAGTCCATAGCGAGCCAGAACCCCTTCGTGTAGGCGTCGCAATTCCTCGATGACGAGCGCCTCGACGTTCTGCTGGTCTGCAGCGGGGACGCCTTCTGAGAGGCAACGCCGAACCATCTCAAGCGGATCGTGATCGCGTTGCAGGACGACCTCGCGTATCGTTCGCTTGATGAGGTCGCGATAGGCCAGACGCAACGGGTCCGGTTCGGACAGGTCCTGTTTGATGGCCAGATATTCTTGCGTCGAGCGCTCGTAGGCCCACAGGTACAGGTCGCGCAGCAATTCGATGCGTGTCAGCTCATAAACGCCGAGGGTGGCGCGGCTATAGGCCTGTTCGGACACGTCAAGAAAAGTAAGGGGACAGAGGTTGGCACGGATCAGAGGGAGGTTGGCTGCCAGTCGCGAGGTACGCTTGTTGATGTCGGCAAATGGCTGCAGATAGGGCAAGTGCACCATGATGAAGAAAGACTGCTCGAACGGGTCGCCGATCTGGTTGGCTTTCTCCAACATTACATCCAGCGCTTCGCCGATCTGAGTCGGTACTGAGAGGGGGCGATAGACGCTCTTGCCGATCTCGACTCCGTGCTGACGCAACCGGCCTTCGTCGGCCGGGTTCGGTAGCAGGTTTTCCGACAGGGCGCTATGCAGGTTGAACAGCGTGTAGCGGTTGAAGCCGACCGTATCCGCGTTTTCGACCAAGAGTTCGATGGCGGTTTTGTGATTCAGAATCATCTGGGTTTCGATCGCGGCTTTGCCCTGCGCTACCGTTCCGTGCTCAATCAACTCCCGCGTATCGAGCCGTGAGTAGGTATTGCCCTCCAGGTGGCTGGAGGCCCAGGACAGGTCAATCAGTAATCGATTGAGGATGGCTCGTCCATAGGTGCCGGCCGGCAGCTTGGCTTGCCCGGTATCGCCCATCTTGCGCAGCTGGCGACGTAGGGGTTCGGGGAGATACCATGTCTGGTTGGGCTGGTAAGCAACCAGAAAGTCATGCTGATAGCCCACCGGTTTACGTGCTCCCAGCGGCTGTTCAAGATAGACGAGGATATCCCGGCTGTCAGCCGATAGCGGGATATACCGCGGGAAAACATCCTCATCCGTGGGCGCCGGCTTACCCATGAGCGTAGCAGCAAGATAACGGCGGGCACGCCCTTCGCCTTGCCCGATGATCTGTCCATCTATCACCAGCTTACTGAGCCAGCGCTGTGCCGTTCGGCGGGCGACATCAGGGTGTTGCGCCAGCAATTCGGTGAGAGTCAACCCTCCTGGCGATTGCAGGATGCTTTGGAATAGATCGGTCGCAGATGACATGGTTGGAGTGGCGCGATTCGTATGGTCTGTGGCGCGATTGTGGCGCGATTTATAAAACTGCGCCACTCCATATGGCGCTCTTTTGACGCGATCTTGACCAAGCCAGGCCTGGATAAGATAATTTCTATTTTTTTCAATTGCTTAGCGGTTTCTCCATGTTCAAGGCAGTTTGCTGCGACCAAGTTTCTCGGGCTGGTGCGGTAGCACTGCAAAGTGGCACTTCGTGTAGCACCGGCACGGCGAAAATGGGCAACAATCGACCTAAATGAACAGTAATAATATGCTTCTCAATGGCGTAGGAAGCCTCTCCATCCAAAAAAATTCAATAAAATCAATGACTCGCCGCCTTTCCGTGGCACCCATGCTGGATGGGCGCTACTGTTCGTGAAATTCATTACATATCAAAATCTTGATGATGTTGTTTTTGTGCTGTAGCACTTTACGATGCACCAAAGAAAAGTCGCCTCATGATACTGGGCGACTTTTCTTTGGCGATGAGGCGGCTTGGTTCGTGAGGCCTCGTATCTGATCCTCGATCGAGGTCGACGTTTTTCTTGTAGGCCTGATCTGTATCTATGATCAGATTATCCACCATTACGGCCGAGAATTTAGTGAAGGATCCCGGTTTTACTTGATTACATTGCTATTTTATTGAGCATGGCCAGCCGTTAACCACAAGGTGTCCGTCATCACGAATCCGCCACTCGACTTCCCGCTCCGGTATGCCAGCCCCTTCTATCGAGGCGTCGTACCTATTTGTCAGATAGTGGAATCGTTGGTTCGTCGAGCCAACCCAATTCCGTCTGCTGTCAGGGCTTAATGACTCGTAGGGGCCGTCGACAAGTACGTCGGTCCACGCCAGCAGCTCATGAGTGCCAGGCAGAGACATTTCATGAAGCTCCTGCATCGTGTAGCCGGTGAATGTCATCACTGATAGCCCCGTCCTTGAAACCCCCTCGGCCACTGCAGCAAGCCCCTGCGCCTGGAGGAATGGCTCTCCGCCCAAAAACGTAACCCCCTCCAAATCCCACTGCTGGTGGGCAGCTAGCAGACACTCGATCATAGTGTCCGCGCTCAGGATGTTACGCTGGACGATCTTTAGGTAGCTAGGATTACAGCATCCAACACAACGCTTATCGCAACCTTGGACCCAGAGTGCCGCACGCTTTCCAGGCCCCTCAACTTCAGTGCAGGGTATCCACGATGCCAAGTTCAACCAAGACATAAGTCACTCCAGTTCGAAGTCGAAATTCGGCTTGGACCCGGCTTGGACAACCTTAATTGTGTGCCCCTGTAATCTATCCGGCGAGCCAACCTGATCAAAGAGGAACTGAGCCAGTGGGTCGAACAAGTAAATCGTCAGTGCGTTGAGAACGCCACGCCCACCGCTGCTTCGGTCAACCATGCCGACGATCGATTGAAGTGCCTTGGTTTCGTCAACGAACTGCAGCGCAGAAGCACCCCATTTTTCGCTGAGGCGATGTCGAAGCGGCTCGAGCTTCGATCGAGCGATGTCGACGAGGAACTTATCATCCGCCATGAAGTTGAAGGGGATGATGTTTCCCTCACCGATACGCCCGAGCAGTTCCGGTCGCTTCAGTTCGTTCACAAAGTGTGCACGGACTTTCTCGACAAAGGCCGTTCGCACATCGGGGTTGTCGGCTTCGATTTGCGCTGCGCCGATGTTGGATGTGAACACGATGACGGTGTCGGAAAACAGAACGGTGTCGCCTTTGCCGTCAGTCAATCTTCCGTCCTCAAGAATCTGAAGAAACTTATCAAGAATCCTCGGGTGCGCCTTCTCGATTTCGTCGAACAGTAACAAGGAGAAGGGACGTTTCTTCACCGCGTTGGTGAGTTGACCGCCTTCCTCGTAGCCAACGTAGCCCGGGGGCGCTCCGACCAAGCGTTGATCGGCGTGCTCATGGTTGAACTCCGACATGTCGAATCGAAGGCAAGCTTCATCATCACCGAACAGAAACTGTGCGAGAGCCTTGGCCAGCTCGGTCTTTCCCACCCCGGTCGGGCCGACAAAGAACAGCACGCCCTTGGGTGTTCTTTGCTTGCTGGAATGCTGCAGCCCTGACAATCCGGTGTACGCCCGGACCAGGATCTGATTGACTGCATCGATCGCTTGATCTTGGCCTTTGACACGAACCTTCAGTGTCTCCACAGCCTTGCCAAGTTTGTCCCGATTTAATTGCTCCCAAGGACTATGGCGCTCGCCGTAGCGATACATGCTGACCAGCGACTCGGCACTCATCTTCGACAGCTGGCGCGAGAGCTTGGCAAGATTGTGAATGTCGCGAAGCGTGAGCCCTTCCAGCGAGTCGACGATATCCGCCAGGACCCGGCTCTTCGGAAGTACCGGTGGCTCGACGTTGAGCACGGAAGAAAGCTGAAGCACTGCCGCTTCTCTCACTGCCCGAGATGGCAGCGGGACGTTGATTTCTTTGAACAGTGGATTATTCAGGTAGAGCGATGGTGGCAACACCGAGAGCCCTTGGCACAGAAAGACCATCAGTGTTTGTGGCCTATCTACATCGGCTGGATTGAGCGTGATTTGTGCATCCCTGGTCGCCTTGCCCATCATCAGCAACCAGCCTCTTTCGGCTTCGCTCAGGGAATTGGCTTGTCCAAACAAAAGGTGTGACCAGTCCAAGACAAATGCGACGCGATCGGGTCCGGACTGCTTCATCAACCGCGAAACTACAGTCAGGAAGTCCTGCGGGGTCACCTCCAGTGAGCCCGTGTCCTGTACTGGGCGACTGGGTGTCAGTGGTTCGCCCATATCGTACTCGTCACCTGCCGCAGGGGCAGCCGAGGTAACGGTAGAGGCAGCCAGCTCTCGCCAGGTTCTCGAATCGACGCCGGAAACGCCCGTAACACGATCCCACCGGATCACGTGTCGGTAACCACGCTGCTTAAGAATGGCATCAACGGCTTCGGGAACGCTTTGCCATCGATCAGGCGAGGTTGGATCAGACACCACGTCGACAACATTGCCGTGCAGGATAATCCCACGTCGTATTCCGCACTCCCGAAGGAAAGCGTCTTGCCAAGATGTTTGTCCAGAAGCCATCTACTTCTCCCTTGTCATGCCTGGTTGAGGCTTGGCATCGCTGTCCTTGTCATCCGGGTTCTCCCAAATCGTGCGCTCGGTGGAGAGCTGAATCCCATAGATTGACTGGAGTCGTGGCAGGACCGTATCGATGTCTTTCTTACACGCAGAACCGTGGTAGTGGTCAAACTTGTAGTTGAGCTTTCCACTGAGCTCAACCTTGAACTCTGCTTGGGCGCCAGCAGGCCTTTTGCCGCGAATCACCACCTCGTTGGAGCTGCCATCACGAACGAGTCGAGGCTTTTCCGTCACAAAACCGGCATCCTCAAGTGCGCGGTATACAGCCTGCACAACCTCCCGCCTGCAGCTCTCATCAACCACGACAGCGTCGAGATCTCGGGTAACTTCAACCAATCGCTTAGAAACCTCTTCGGGCGACATCGCGCTGGAGGCATTGAGCATCGATCCCAATGCTTGTGCACGCTCAGCTGCTCCGCCCCCAACAGAGGCGATCTGCTCACGGCATAGTTGCAACGCATCCTCGGTCGCGCTTACTTCTGCTGCTTTGGACTCCTTCTCTCTGATCTGCCGAGAGCGTTGCTCGTACTCGGTCTTGATCGTCCTTAATGCCGTTCGCAAGTCCTCGACCGACGTTTGACTATTCGCCCCCATTAGGCGCGATCGTGCTTCCGATAGAGCTTTGAAGGCCAACTGCCTAGCCAATGGGTCAGCCCAGCTCATCAGCTCGTCTTGCCACGCGGTTTCCACCTCTTGTCGGGACTTGGCCTCTTGCTCGACTCGGCGCCGAGCCTCTTCTCTGGCCGCTTCTTCAGCCTCTCGTTGTGCCTCGATGTATGCCTGGCGCATTCCTCGTGCATGTCGTGGCAGCGCGTGCACCTGTCGCCCCAACTCAATGCTCCGGTCTCGCGCTACGGCAGGATCACTTTCGACAAGTCGCGTCAGGATTGCCAGTTCCCTCTCTAGCACAGAGAACTCTGCCTGAACATATTCGTTGAGTCCTTGGCTTTGCACATCATCCAGCACGCCACGATACCTAGCGAGATAGCTGCGAGTCGTCTCTCGAACACGCTGGTTGAATAGCTCCTGACGCCGTTGGCGTTCGATCTGATAGCGTGCCTGGTCATGTCTGCTCATTTACGCTTCCCTCCTGTATCGCGACGCGCTGCTTGATTTGGATTTCCGCCCTTGTACTCTTCCGGCAGCATGGCAACGATGTTTTCAGCACGCGCCTTATTACGGAAGTTCCTGTCACCTGTTACCAAGATGGCATCGCTCAACCGCAGATAGAGTGCCACCGACAAAATTCGATTGTCTGGCGTCGGCTCCCAGTCGGCTGGCAGCAGATCAAGCACCTCAGACTCATAGCGAACGGCTTGCCCGGCGCGCTCCAATGAACGAATCGCCGCTCGCGCCTTCTGGGCTCGTTCCTCTTCGGACGATGCCTTGATTCCGTCTAGCTCTTCAAGCACACGTCGAGCGACGACGGGGATATCGTTTCGGCGCATGTTGGTAGGCAGATCAGGAACCAGCATCAACGCACTGGTATCAAGAACGACTTGCCTTTGGCCGGGCGTTGTCGGGTGAGCCAGTCGCCGTACTGCCAACTCCCGCCACGCACCTACCAAAGTGTCGAACTGATTGATTGGTGATAGGGAATCATCCTCGAGAGACGCCCGCATCTTGCGCACTGCCGCGCAGGCTTCTTGCCACTTTGTGACACTTGCCAGCGCTGAGGTTTTCACACCCAGCAAGCTTAGGCTTCCAGTGGCAGCATCTTGAAGCGATTTCAAGCCGACATCACGCAGCACCGCTTGATACGCGGACCTGATCATCGCCAGGGGTTGCGAATATGCATGAGGGCCATGAAGGGCCAAACCGGCATCGGTCAGAGCTTCTGTGATCCACTGCCGCAAGAGCGCATCGCCGATCACGCCATCAGGCAAGGCGATTGATGGCCCTACTGCCTTGCGAAGCGATTCCAGTGACTCGAGATCGGAAAGAGCACGGCAGTGGTTCAGGAGCGCCGACTTGATCTCCACCGACTGCTTTGGCATCAGCCGATCGAGGTCGGCGAGGTAACTCAACACATCGGCAAGATCGACGTCGCCTTCCAACCGTGTGATCGCCGACATTAGCCGATCCGCGAGCGCACTAAACCACTCTGCTCGCCAGTCTTCACCAGAGTGAGGAGAGAAGCGCTCCAGCGCGCCGATGAAATCGGAGGAATTCTCAATCAACTCGCCGATGGGCAATCCATCAACTCTCGATTGCCAACGCAAAATGGTTTCCTGGGGTGACTCCCACAGAGAAGCGAGCGCATAGACATCAGCGGACTGCTCCGAACTCAGGGCTGATTTCAACTCGGTCTGCACCGCTTGCCAAACGCGTGCACTCATATCCTTATCGACTGTCAGCGTGAGCACAGCTCGGCGCTCCTGGCCCGCCCAAAACACCTTCGCTAATCCTGTCAGATGGACTTCCGGCGAGCGGTCCTCTTTGCGAATGAGCAAACCATCAAACCCCGCGGGCAGGTCCGATGGCTCCGCCATTTCGAGCCAGATCGTCCCCTTTTGAGAAGGCAGCCGACGAATTCCGCGATCAGCACTTCTGAAGAGTGCTGTCAGTCGTTGGATGACATGTCTATCGTTCTTCAGCAGAACGAGGTCTTCGCCAATGTGCCGCTCCAACTGTTGTTCATCAACCAGCACGCGCAGCGCTGCTCTTGATGTGGTCGCCGCAGCGCGATTTCCTGTGGAGGAGCCATCCAGCGGTGCAATTGCAAGAGTGCTGCGGAAGCTTGCTTCACTAAGCGTGGGCCAGCCGGATGCGGTCTCACTTGCGAGGATGGGCTCCAGAATGTGCTCCCAAACCACATCCGGATTTGCCGCTGCCAGCCATCGCTGAAAATCAGGCGATCCCTGCGCCTTGATAACAAGCACGCCCGACTCATCGCACTCCAGAGCGATTTGATGCTGTTCCCAAACCACGCCAACGACTTGGGACTGAACGGAGTGAATCTCAGTATTCGCTGTTTTCCAGGCGTGCCGTTCTTTTGTCACGGCCTCCCGTACTAGCGCAGAACAATCGGAAGGCTCAAGCACTGGACCGCCAATGAACGGACGGCTGGGCGCTCTAGACAGCCGATTGTCATTTTGCTGAGACTTGATCGAATTGGACAGCGGGAAATACAGGTGTGAAACAGTGGTTTGCTGAGGCCGGCTGGGCAATCGATCTCGCTCGAGAAAAGTCGCGCCATCAGAAGTGAGGGCAAGGTCTGCCAGCCGAAGATCCATATAGTCTTGCGACGACGGGCTGCTCAACACGCCCATATAGACCAGATTTTCAACGCTTGGTCCCACCAGGTCATTTGCCGAAGCCACACCGAGCTGTTGCTCGAAAATCTGAGACAGGGTCATCTCGGCGATTCCCGGTATCGTCCGATAACTGTCGCACAGCTTCATTGCCATCCGCTCGAATACTGTCGGCGTGCGTACGGTCTGGTACGTCACCTCCGATTCGACTTCATACAGCGGCATGCCGACAGAGAAAGAACCCAGCTTCATCGCTGATTACCTCGATTGCCATTGCTGGGTCGCGGCGAGAACTTGCGCTGACCAGGGGTGTCGTTTCGCATCAGTCGGCTCGCGGGAATCAGACGGGCATCTCTGTCTAACTGATCCAGAATGTCCTTGTAGACCATTCGAGTCGTCGTTCCCTCTCTGTCCATATGCGGCAGCGCCACCTCGTATGACTCGTACATGCTTCTCGCGCCAAAGACAATCAATAGCTCCTGTGCTCGCGAGAAGGCCACGTTGATGAATTCGTAACGCGCCACGTTGGCACGGCTGGACCTGCGTCTTGCCATGCCACCTTGATTCTTCGTGTCAATGCCGTCATTGCGCACCAAGCTGACTAAAATGATTGGCTTTTCCTTACCCTGATACCGGATCACCGTGTTGACCTCTACATCCAGGCAATCAAACCGCCCGGACGGCTTGACCGCACGGATCGCCTCACGGATTAACCGGCATTGGCGTGCGTAGAAGGACACAACACCGACTTGGCGCCGCTTCTGGGATGAATAGCCAAGAAAGGTGCTCTGTTTGTCGAGCTGCAGCAATGTGTGGGCAATCAGTTGTGCTTCGAGACGGTTACTGCGGGCAGGTTTGCCGGCGGCATCCATGTCCTCCTTGTGGATCTGCTCCTCCAGATTGCGCGATGTATCCACCCACAGAACATGGTCACCCTCGTGAACGACCTTTTCTTTTTCTTCGCGAGGAATCTCGGACGACGGCGTGCTGATGTTCTTTTGGATTCGATTGCCCGCACCATCAAGTGCAGGCTTGACGATGGGTTTTCCATCCGCATCGACCAGAACCATCCCGTGATTTCGATCGTAGTGCGGAAACTCCAGCCCGCAGGTCAGACGGCGCTCATAGAAATGGTTCACCATCGACATGATCTGCGGGTGCATGCGGAACTGAACCTCTAGGCGTGCTCGTATCGCATCGTCTGCAGCTTCAAAGTGTGATTTGAACAAGGACGCCGTGACCATCTTTTCGAAGCGGTGCAAGTTGTGTCGGGTCAAAGCAGTTCGACTCTCTTGCTCGTCTTGCTCTGCCTCTTCAATCACATCACTGAAGGTTTGGGCATCTGCGCCCTCCTGAAACAGCGGTGGAAGTTGCCGGTGGTCACCCACTAGGATGGAGCGTCGCGCACGCATCAAGGGCAGCAGCATTTCCAGCGGCGTCGCCTTGCTGACCTCATCAATGATCGCCACATCAAAACTCACCTGACCAGAGTCTTCGAGCGTTTGCTCGCGTTCATTGCACGTGATGGCGACCACATTGCACTGCGGCACGTAGATTTCTTTGAAGTGATCCCAATCCGACTGGTGTGACGTTGGCCTTCGAAGATCATTGACCCAGTCTTGAATAAGTTGCCCCCATAGATGCTGCTCATCCTTATGGGTTTGTATTTGCTCATCCAGCACGCGAACTTCGTTCTGGTGCAAAGCAATCTGCTGAGCGAGCAATGTGGCGACATCGGTTGATTGATCGTGCGCGGAATTTTCTACCGCATGGGCGGACAGCAGCTCAGTCGCTCGAGTATGGGAACTTTTCAAAGACTGCCGTACCCGAGGCTCTTTCCTGATGTGCTGCTCAAGCTCTTGCTCTCGCTGCCGCCATTCAGATTCATTGATCTCTGGAATCGTGCAAAGATCAATGAGCCGGTTTGTCTCCGTAATCAGTTGCTTCAAAGCCCGATCAATTACCTCTCCGTTGGCACGCAACATTGCGACGCGGTCGGCCAGCTCTGTACCGACCTGTTCTGCGTTATCGATCGAAGTGCACCACCGATCAGCGTCGACGAACAGATCACCGTACAGGTCAGTACTCAGGCCCCCGGAGGTGCTGTTGCGAAGCTGTTTGATTTCTTGACGCTTGGCTCGCCAAGCCGAGACCAAGCTTTCGTCGTCATCGACTCGATCGGCAAGCGCCTTTTCTTCAGCCTCAAGTTCTGCAAGACGGATGGCAATGTCGGGACTCTGTAGTGGACGCGCACCCGCAGCATGCAATCGTGCAACATCCCTTTCTAGCTCCAGTCCTCGTGCCCTCAGCTTGTGCCAATACCTCAATAACCCTGCGAGCATCTGAGGCCGTTGCTGCGGCACCGCGTCCCAATCAGCCTTGGAAACAGGGAGTTTTGATCGTGCTGCCGCCAAGCCGAAGAGGCTGGTGGCGAGTTCGGAGGACTGTGGCTCCAGCATAGGGAAGCCATCTGGAACATCCCCGTCGTCAGTGACCAGGAACTCCTTCAAGGCAAGAAGCCTGTTTCGTTGTCGTTTCGTGTCCTCGTGTTTCTGGGCCTGCTCCTGAAGCCTCTGCCAGGCTAGATCCCTTTCGAGTTTTGCTCGTGTCCGAGCTTCCTCATATTGTTCGATTTCCAGTTCAGCCTGAGCGATATCACGGCGTACATACTCTGCTCGAACCAACCAAGACTGAAGCTGGTTCATCCGCTCGGCTGTTTCGCGCCAAGGCTTCAGGAATCGGTCATTCGCGTGTTCTGCCAGAGATGAGTAATACCGAGACAAGGCTGCTTGCTGGACAAACGACTTTCCATCACCAGAGACTTTTTCCAAGTCGCGAGCTAGGCGAATGACCCGCAAATCTGGATGCTTGCCGAGTCGCTCCAATGCGTTGTCAACAGCAGTGTGGGCCTGGCTCGCCAGTAGTACGCGTTCCCCGCGACGGGCCAACTGCATGATGGCCTCCGCGATCACGGTTGTCTTGCCTGTACCCGGTGGCCCTTGAATCAAGCAAAGGTCAGGCGTGTTCAGAATTTTCTCGACTGCTTCCTTCTGGAAAGGATTCAGATCATCTCTGAACCAGTGCGTGATCGATTCGTCGGCTGACGGCTTCTTGGCTTGTCGGACATCAAATAGGTAGGAAGAAAGGTAAGGTGCATAGCCGCCCTGATCCTGCAGGCGCTTGATCGCCAACTCATGACGCCGGATCAGCGCAAGATCACCGGCTGCCGATACAGACAGGAATCCTTGCACGGGAATTCTGGAGAGAATCATCTGGCGAATGTTCGCCACATCTTCAGCAACCGTCAGCTGATTCTGGGCACCCTCAGACAGGCCAACCACGACTTCTGCGAAGTGTGGCTCGTCCCATTCGCAGTCTTTGATCTTGTCCTTGTGTGGCGCGAGTTTTGCCATCGCTTCCGGTTGCCCAAGCTCAAAGCCCTTGGGGGCACGCTTTGGGCCATCCCGATCGCTGATCCGAAAGGTCCAGGGATCGACAGACACGTTCAGATCAAATGCCATCACATCTTGTCGAGACAGAGAGCGATGGACCTCACGCAGGTATTGCTCGCTCTCCCCAATCACTCTGAAGACGATCCGGTCTTCTTGCCACTCACGTTGGATGAATCTCAGCCCACGGGTTTTCTCCGACACGAGCTTGCGTTTCCACTTCAGGAATTCGCTCCAATCAACCAACTTCTCACGAGTGGTGATCGAAATGGCAGGCAGCTCAAAGGCCAACTCGCGGGTCAAGGCATTGTTGTTGCGCTGGATGCGTGGCAGCTGTGGGTTGTCCTGATAGACCACCACTGAGAGGCTACGCTCATAGCTGTGCCCAGGCGCGTCAGCGACTTCAAACAAGTCCTGAACCATGAACACAGGGCTGGGAGCGCGAGTTGGCCAGAAGCCCCTCACCGCCAACGAACATCCTCTTGGAAACGGCCAGGGCTGTTCGGAATTGATGACCGGACGAAGCGCAAGGTTCAAGTTGTCGTCGGGTCGGTTCTCGATGCTGAGGTTCGCCGCGTGGTACTCCATGGGCATCCCATGCGGAAACAGCAGGTTCAAGACATTTTCGATGCCATCCCCTTCGCTTAGGAACTCATGAAACTGTGGATGCCGACGTGCTAGATCGCGTACCGTGCGGGTAACCCTGTCGCGGTTTCTGTCGTCAACCCAAACATACAGATTGGCCATAAGTTAAGAAATTCTTCATGAGGCAGGTAGGGTGCAAGGGCGTATCTCTGACTTCTTGCTACAAGAAACAGATTACTTGCTTAGCCTGTATTTTTATTTGATGACGGACAGCAATCGTGATGGAATAAATGTCGTATAGCTTATGCACATAGAATTCATCAGGCAAGATGGACGGGGGTTGTTAAGTAGTGCCGCACAACTAAGTTGGAATGATTTTTGCTTCTGTTTGCGTATCTCCCTGATGCCGGTTCGACGATGCGTAAACTCACATTGACCTTGAATGAAGCTGAAGTCTGCACTCTTGAACAATTAGCCAAAGCACACCCCAAGGAATATTTCCGCTTGCGCGGCAAGGCGTTGATTGCTGTCAACCAAGGTCAGGACATTGCCACCGTTGCCGCCGTGTTGCGAATCAGCGGCGAGAGCATCAGAACATGGATTCACAACTGGGAACGCCACGGTCTAGTCGGCATCCTGAATGCTCGTGCCGGTGGACGGCCAGCCAAACTG
>NZ_FXAG01000033.1 GCF_900177275.1 Pseudogulbenkiania subflava DSM 22618 | reverse complement strand
AGCACCTCGGCGAGCGCGGCTCTGACCTTGTCGGCGGTGCCGACCGGCACCGTGGACTTGTCGACGACGACCTTGTAGCCGTCCATGTAGCGGCCGATGTTGCGCGCCGCGGCCAGCACGTATTGCAGGTCGGCCGAACCGTCCTCGTCCGGCGGGGTGCCGACGGCGATGAACTGGATGTCACCGAAAGCGACCGATTCGGCCACATCGGTGGTGAAATGCAGACGGCCGGCGGCGACGTTACGGTGCACCATGTCGTCCAGACCCGGTTCGTAGATCGGGATGCCGCCGGCCTGCAGCAGCGCGATCTTGGCCGGGTCAACGTCGAGGCAGCACACCTCGTTGCCGACTTCGGCAAGGCAGGTGCCGGTGACCAGGCCGACGTAGCCAGAGCCGATTACAGTAATCTGCATGTGTGTTTCTCTAGATAGGTAAAGCTCAATATTATATGTCAACCGCTTTTTCTTAGGCGGATTCCCAGTGAGGCCCAAAGCGGATAAGTCGCCATTAGTAGTGCAGCCAAGCTGCCAGCGGCTGCGAGTAGAATATGCAAAGCCTTATTGGTGTATGCAGACCCAATGAGAGCTATGCCGAGAAAAAATAAAGAAGCTATGGATGGGCGCAGAAACTGAGTTAAGGTCTGCCGCAGTGTTGCACCACACATTGGCCGGATTAGGAAATACCATCCTGGAACGAATAGCAATAATTGACTGGCGAGTAAAGCATAAGCCATGCCGATAGCGCCAAAGTGGCTACCTATCCATATGGTGGGTGGAACAATCCCCAGGAGGGCGATATTCCAGCGGAAAGATAAATCTGCTCGGCCCTTGGCAAGTAGAAGGCTGCCAATTGGATTGGCAGTGGAGCGGACTGCAGCCCAAATAGCAAGTATCTGCATTATTGGGACTGCCTCGAGCCACTGCTTACCGAATACCAATACTACGATCGGCTCAGCAAAAAAAGCCATGGCTGCATAAATTGGAAAATTTACCGAAGCGGTCAGATTGAGCGTGTTCAGATAAATCAGACGAAGTTGTTGCGGATCATGCTGTACCTTGGCCATTACCGGGAACCCCACTTTGGTGATGATGGGATTGACCAATAATTGAATACGTATTGCCAATGACTTGGGCAGGTTATATAAGCCCAAGGTCGTGGAGGACAGTATGCGGCCACCTAGCAGCACGTCGATTTGGCCATTGATGGTATTGGCCAGATCGTTGCCAACCATATAGGCGCCAAACTTCAGAAAGGGCCTTATTTCAGTCCAGTCCAACCTCAGTTCGGGACGCCAGCCATTGGCCAGGGTAGTCCAACTCATGGCCAGTATTGCGGTGGCACTAGCCAAATTACCAAAAACGATTGAGTACACGCCGCATCCTAGCCAGGCAGAAGTGGTGGCCGTCAGGAAGCCGGCGGTCGCCCCCACCATCTCGACTTTGGCCAGCCTATCGAAATGTAGTGCTTTCTGAGCTAACACCCGTAATTGCAGGCCAAACGAGGACAGCAGCAGCGAGAGAGCTGTCATGGACAATAGAAGATGCAGTTGTGGTTGGCGGTAATAATAAGCTACCCCATAGCCCAGGGCGAATAGGATGAGTGCCAACACCGTGCTGCTGGTGACGTTGAGCCAGTACAGGCTAGAGAGTTGCTGCTGGCTGATGTTCTGCTTATGGATAAGAGCATTGCTGACGCCTGCATCGGCAAACATTTGAGCAAAGGCCATCACGGACATCACGATTGCCATCAAGCCGAAGTCAGATGGCGATAATAGACGGGCAAGGATAGGAATCTGGACCAGTGATAAACAGGCACAGAGCATTGCAGATAGGCCCGTCCAGCGTATTCCAGCAAGTTTTGGTGTTTCTGGCTGAGGCGCAGAGAGGGATTGCCTAACAGGTGATTGCATTAACCAATTCCATCGTTTTTCTCAACTGGCTCTTCCTGTTCCAGTGACTATAAATTATATTTCTATTTTTTTCTTTCTCTGATTCGGTGAGAGAAGAAAGATATTGTATGTAGTTGTTGTCTTCGTTTATGGTTTCAATGTGGGCGCCGCGCTGGTTTAGCCATAAGCACAATGGGCTGTTGGGGTTTAGATATATCTTCGCTCCCGCCATCATAAGGATGCAAATATTTCCTAAAGCTTGCTGCCTGAGGTGGTTCATGAATACGTAGCCACAACTAGAGAGTAATTTTATATATTCCTGGCTCTCCATAAATTCCATTAGTGGTGTGAAATTTTTGCCAAAGTATTTTCGGCCTGCGTCTGCTATGACTTGTGCGTAGCGGGGGTTGCCATAGCTAAGTGGGCAGAAAATTGTCTTGTTGGAAATGTCAAATCTATTTTTAATAAATGAAAATATTTCAAGATGATTGTTTTCTGGAGCTGCGCTATTTCCAATAAGGATGTTGTCTCCTATGCAATTTAATGAGCCATCACAGATAAAGTCATCTTCGACTGTGCCATAATTCCATGGTATGTAACGAGCTTTTAGCCATGGATTTTGGTGCCTTGCCATCTCATATTCTGTTTCAAGGACTGGTATAAAATAATCTATTCTGTCAAGTGATTTCTGCTCGCTGCCCTCTGGCGTGTTCAGCCATGCCGATGCTTTTCTTTTGATTGCTTGAGCAATATCCAGTGGTGTTTTATTGCGAAGCCGTTCAAGTAAACATTTTTCTGCAGCTATTTTACCGGAAAGATCTCTTGTTCTTGGCAAGGTCAATCCTTGTGGGTAAAAACCTTGGAGCAAGCGGTCGTAGTAATCATAACCCCATCCTAGCCAAACAATTTTCTTTTCCTTGGGTATGTGCCTTATTAATGGGGCGTATTGGCCAAGTGAGTGAAAAACTACGGAAGAAATTTCGGTTGATTTGCAGATGTTTATAATTTCAGATTGCGTGCAAAATTGTGGTTGGAAATTTTTTATGTATTTTAATTGAGTTTTTTTTCCTTGGATTGCATATAGGCTTTGCCTTGGAGCGCAACGTTCGAATTCTCGGTAGGCCATGTCAAGGAATTTGTCATCATGCATTAGATGTAGAATTTTTTTCATGCTATTGCACTTTTGATGTTTTTCTGCTGTTTGAGGGGGCGGCTTGGCATTTTGGTGTGGCCTTGCTGATAAATTAACGGTGTAGATTTTTGGCGATGTATGTTTCCTGTATCCACTGCTTGCCTATGGTGGCCCGGGTGGAGTGAAAATTAGAGCTTGCTTGATAAATGTACTTCTCTTGAAATTTAGTGACTATTGGGCTTGGGGATGTAAATTTCAGCTTCGCCTGAGATGACTGTGGCTCCTTTTACAGAACACTGTGTTTCAAAATAAAGGCGCCGTTTTTGGGTGTCTATGGCTTTGATTGTTATTTTTGCTGTTACAGTATCTCCGATATAGACTGGTTTTAAAAAGGTCAGGCTCTGATTGACGTATACACAGCCTGGGCCTGGCAGTTTTGTGCCAAAGAGAGCAGAGAAGAAACTTGCTGACAAGAGTCCGTGGGCTATGCGGCGATTGAAGCGCGAATTCTCTGCAAATTCATCGCTCATATGTACAGGGTTGTTGTCGCCAGAAATTCCGGCAAATGATTTTATGTCTGCATCTGTTATTGTTTGTGAGTAACTTGCAGACATCCCGATTTCGAAGTCTTTCATTTTGTTTTAGATAGCTGTTTTGCAGGGTTTCCAAAAACGGTTGTGTTGGGTGGTATAGATTTCGTGACTATTGCGCCCATCCCGACAATGGCGCCTTCCCCAATGGTGAGTGGGGTGCCTTTTTTCCCTGGTCTAATTATGGCTCCTGTTCCGATGTAGGCATGGTCTCCAATGGTTACGTTGCCATTGCATTTGACGCCTGGAGCAAATGTGACAAAATCTCCAATAATACAGTCGTGTGCGACATAACTATATATATTGGCATGGAATGATTTCCCAATCTGTACATTTGATGTGATCGTGACAAATGGGCTTAAGATGCTCCCGGATCCTATTTTAACATCATCCATTATGATGTTGTTTAGGGCAGATATGGTCCATGCTTTGAGATTGTCACGTTCGCACTTCTCGGTAAGAGATTCTCTTGCATTGCTATCAGCGATAGCGACAGCGATGAAGCGCTCAGTGGCCGGTGAGGCTAAAAATTCGCTATAAGTCAGAATGTAGTGGCCATTTACTTCATTTTCTTCTTTTTGGTCAACGATGAAGTATATTGGCGATTCATGCTCATTGCGTGAGGCAAGCTGCGCTCGTGCTATAGGCATTACCTCTCTGGCATAGCCGCCTGCGCCATAAATTCCGTAAATTTTCAATTTCCAGTCCTTATGATTTAATTATTGAGGTAATGGTTAAAATGGCTTCGGTACTTAGGTCTGCAAATATGGGTAAGCAAAGAATCTTGGTGGCAATAACTCGGGCGTTGAATAAGTTGGTGGGGGATGCTGACGGCTGGCCTCTGTACATTGGCATGTCACTAATCAGAGGATAAAAATATCTGCGCGATAGAATTCCATTTTCCTTCAGCTTCTGATAGAGCTCATCACGTGTCAGGGGGTAGTCCTCTTCAACTAGGATGGGGAAATAGGAGTAGTTGCGAGTAGCGTTGGGTGGCTGTGTGGGAATGTAGATGCCCCGAATCCCTTTTAATTCATCGCGATATAGTGTGTCGATCAATTGGCGCTGTGATATCGCTTTGTCAATATGTTTTAGCTGAAGTAGGCCAAAAGCAGCGTTGATTTCGCTCATCTTGCCGTTAATTCCGGGGGCAGTAACGGTGATTTCGTCTGCAAAACCAAAGTTTTTTAGGTAGTCGATCCTTTGTTTGGTTTTAGCATCTGGGCAGATGACGGCCCCTCCTTCAAAGGTATTGAACACTTTGGTGGCGTGGAAGCTAAGCACTGATAGATCGCCATGTTGAAGTAAGCTTTGGCCCTTGTAGTTGACACCAAAGGCATGTGCTGCATCATAGATTACGCGCAACCCATAGTTGTCGGCTATTTTCTGGATGGCCTCTACGCCGCATGGATTTCCATAGCAATGGACGGGCATGATTGCCGTAGTGTGCGGGGTAATAGCTGCTTCAATTTTGGATGGGTCAATATTGCATGTGTAAGGATCGATATCAACAAACACCGGCTTTAAGTCATTCCAGAGCAATGCATGGCTTGTCGCGACAAATGAGTAAGGTGTTGTGATGACCTCCCCAGTTATTCGGAGTGCCTGCAGAGCAGTAACAAGAGCAATTGTTCCATTGGTGAATAATGCAATATGCTCAATGCCAAGATATTCGCACAAGGCAGCTTCCAGCTGCTGATGAAAAGGCCCGTTATTGGTCAGCCATTTATTTTCCCATATTTGTTCCAGGTAGGGGATGAACTCCTCTAGTGGGGGCAGAAATGGCTGAGTTACCGGTATTTTTCTTTCGATCATTATGTCAATTCTCACATTGTGGCGAGGCTGGCTAGATAACGACCATACCCGGTTTTTCCAAATTTCTGGGCCAATTGCTGTAGTTCGGCATCACTAATCCAGCGCTGCCGCCATGCAATTTCTTCAGGGCAGCAAATTTTGTAGCTTTGGCGTGTCTCGATAGTTTTGATGAACGTACTTGCCTCCAGCATGGACTCATGCGTACCCGTATCCAACCATGCATAGCCTCGCCCCATCGTGATTACAGATAGATCATTCCGCTCCAAGTAGACTTTGTTAACATCAGTTATTTCTAGTTCTCCTCGGGCGGAGGGGCGAACAGTTTTGGCAATTTCTACAACATCTTGATCGTAAAAATATAGCCCTGTTACGGCATAGTGTGATTTGGGGAGCGCCGGTTTTTCTTCCAGACTCAGAACCCGACCTGAACGATCAAATTCGACAACACCATAACGCTCTGGATCATGAACATGGTAAGCAAATACGGTTGCTCCCCGTTCTTTGCTGCTCGCGGTCTGCAAAAGAGATGGGAAATCTTGCCCATGAAAAATGTTGTCGCCCAGTACCAATGCAGATGGATTCCCGGCAAGAAACGCCTCGCCGATAATGAATGCTTGCGCCAAGCCATCAGGGCTGGGCTGTACGGCATACTGCAGATTGATGCCCCATTGACTGCCATCGCCAAGCAAATGCACAAAGCGGGGGGTGTCCTGAGGGGTGGAGATAATGAGGATGTCGCGAATACCCGCAAGCATCAGAGTGCTCAGCGGATAATAGATCATTGGCTTGTCATATATTGGCAGCAGTTGCTTGCTAATCGACAATGTCGCCGGATAGAGACGGGTGCCAGAACCTCCAGCGAGGACGATGCCTTTACGGGTATCACTCATAATCAATTACAGTCCTATTTTTTTACAGTGCATACTGTTCTTTTAGCCAGTCGCGGTAGCTGCCGCTGGTTACGCCCTGTATCCAAGTGAGGTTGTCCAAATACCACTGTGCTGTCTTGCGGATGCCTGTCTCGAAGGTCTCAGCCGGCCTCCAGCCCAGTTCGCGTTCCAGCTTGCGGGCGTCGATGGCGTAGCGGCGGTCGTGGCCGGGGCGATCCTGCACGAAGGTGATCTGGGCTGAGTATGACTTGCCATCCGCGCGTGGTTGTAGCTCGTCAAGGATTGAGCAAATGGTGTGCACGACTTCCAGATTTGGCTTCTCGTTCCAGCCGCCGATGTTGTAAGTTTCGCCGGGGGTGCCGGCTTCCAGCACGCGGCGGATGGCGCTGCAATGGTCTTTGACATACAGCCAGTCGCGCACCTGTTGCCCATCGCCATAGATGGGCAGCGGCTTATCGCTGAGCGCGTTGAGAATCACCAGTGGGATCAGCTTTTCCGGAAAGTGGTATGGGCCATAGTTGTTGCTGCAGTTGGTCGTCAGTACCGGCAGGCCGTAGGTATGGTGCCAGGCGCGCACTAGGTGATCGCTGGCTGCCTTGCTTGCCGAGTAGGGGCTGTTTGGCTCATAGGGGTGGGTTTCGGCGAACGGTGAATCGCCGGGCAACAGCGTGCCGTACACTTCGTCGGTGGAAATGTGCAGGAAGCGGAACGATTGCTTGTCAGCCACCGTCAGATCATTCCAGTAGCCTCGGACTGCTTCGAGCAGGTTGAACGTGCCGACTACGTTGGTTTGAATGAACTCGCCCGGCCCACTGATAGAGCGGTCAACGTGCGACTCAGCGGCGAAGTTGATCACGGCGCGTGGACGGTGCTCGGTCAGCAGGTGCGCGAGGAGTTCGCGATCTCCGATATCGCCGCGTACGAAGACATGACGGGAGTCGTCTTTCAGTGAAGCAAGCGTATCGAGGTTGCCGGCATAGGTCAGCTTATCGAGGTTGAGTACCGGCTCCTCAGAGCCCGCCAGCCAGTCGAGTACGAAGTTGCCGCCGATAAAGCCGGCACCGCCTGTTACCAGAATCATAGATGCTGCATTCTTCGAATTTGGCTTGGTCTGACCATGCCAGTGTTTTCACAATAAGAAAAGCTGCGTTTACAAATGTTAACACAGTGATGAATCGCGAATTTTCGCACGTAATCATGGCGTCCTCTACTCGTTCAGCCTATGATTTTTACTCTTTTTGCATGATCTGACGGAGAGTGAAGTTTCTTGGCGCTGTATTTGATTGATAGAATCAGCAATCTGCCATCCATTGCTATGTAGGGGTGGATTGCCTCAGTTCTCAATAACCAGATCGAGTTTGGTATGCTTCTCATCCTTATAGGGGCCCTTTTTTGCTCCTTCGTTATTGGAGTCCTCCTGGTCCGCTTCCGTCATCTCCACGATCACCTCTCGGCTGATCATGACCTCGGCGGGGTGCAGAAATTCCATGCCGCACCTGTGCCGCGCATTGGCGGTGTGCCGGTTATGGCTGGGCTTGCGGCAGGGGCACTGATCCTCTCCATGTTGACGAGGGAGTATCTGAGCTTGGTGCTTCTCGTCGCCGGGCTGCCCGCCTTTGCTGCGGGGTTGGCCGAAGATCTGACCAAGCAGGTTGGCCCCTTGCCGCGTCTGTTAGCTACTTTTGTGGCCGCAGCCATGGGGTTCTGGTTGCTGAACGCGGGCTTGTCGCGGCTGGATGTGCCTGGCGTGGATCTGCTTTTGCACTATCACTGGGCTATTTCGCTGTTGTTCACCGTGTTCGCCGTTGGTGGCGTGGCGCACGCGATCAATATCATCGATGGCTACAACGGCCTGGCTGGGATGGTATCGGTTTTCATCTTCATGGCGCTGGCTTACGTGGCATTTAAGGTGCATGACCCGCAAATCATGGGGCTGTGCTTCGCGGCGACTGGCGCTGTGCTGGGTTTCCTGGTGTGGAACTTCCCCCGAGGGATGATCTTTGCCGGGGATGGCGGGGCCTATCTGATCGGCTTCCTGATCGCAGAACTGTCGGTGCTGCTGGTGGCAAGACATCCTCAAGTGTCGCCATGGTTCCCGTTGCTGCTGGTGATCTATCCGGTATTCGAAACGCTGTTTTCCATCTATCGGAAGAAATTCCTGCGTGGCATGTCGCCGGGCATGCCGGATGGCTTGCATCTGCACATGCTGGTCTACAAGCGTCTGGTGCGCTGGATGGTGGGCTCGAAAGAGGCGCGCCATATGACGCGCCGTAACAGCATGACGGCTCCCTATTTGTGGGCATTGTCATCCCTGTCAGTCGCACCAGCTATGCTGTTCTGGAACAACACCACGGTCCTGATGGGGTGTGTGGGGGTGTTTGTGCTGACGTACCTGTACCTGTATCGCATGATCATCCGCTTTAGATCGCCGCGCTGGATGGTGCTTTACCGTCCCGCACTCGGTAAGGAGAGGGCGGCAGCGCTATCGTATAAGCAAAACCGATAGAAATTTTTTTGACTGCTCCCTATCTTGAAAACCCCTTGTCCCGTCCCTATCATTAGCACTCGCAAGCCCCGAGTGCTAATGCGCCGGGCCAATTTGCTGATTTGATTGATTTTTCATTCTCACCAGCCACTGCTAACAGGAGAGAACAATGGCAATTCGTCCTTTGCACGACCGTGTTGTAATCAAGCGCCTCGAGGCGGAAGAAAAGACGGCTTCCGGTATCGTTCTGCCGGGTGCGGCTGCCGAGAAGCCGGACATGGGCGAAGTGATCGCCGTGGGCAACGGCAAGATTCTGGAAAACGGCGAGCGCCGTCCGCTGGAGCTGAAGGTCGGCGACAAAGTGATCTTCGGCAAGTATTCCGGCCAGACCGTCAAGGTCGATGGCGATGAAGTCCTCGTGATGCGCGAGGAAGACGTTATGGGCATCGTTGAGTAATCCGTCCCCACAACCGACTGAATCAGATTCTGGAGAAGTAAAGAATGGCTGCTAAAGACGTAAAATTCGGTGATTCCGCTCGTGCCAAAATGGTTGCCGGTGTCAACATCCTGGCTGACGCCGTTAAAGTGACTCTGGGCCCGAAAGGCCGTAACGTGGTGCTGGACCGCTCCTTCGGCGCGCCGACCATCACCAAGGACGGCGTGTCCGTTGCCAAGGAAATCGAACTGAAGGACAAGTTCGAGAATATGGGCGCCCAGATGGTCAAGGAAGTGGCTTCCAAGACCTCCGACGTGGCCGGTGACGGTACCACCACCGCAACCGTGCTGGCACAAGCCATCGTGCAGGAAGGCATGAAGTTCGTTGCCGCCGGCATGAACCCGATGGACCTGAAGCGCGGCATCGACAAGGCTGTGGTGGCTCTGGTTGGCGAGCTGGCCAAGATCGCCAAGCCGTGCACCACCTCCAAGGAAATCGCCCAGGTGGGCTCGATTTCCGCCAACTCCGACCTGGATATCGGCCAGATCATCGCCGACGCCATGGAAAAAGTGGGCAAGGAAGGTGTGATCACCGTTGAAGACGGCAAGTCGCTCAGCAACGAGCTGGACGTGGTGGAAGGCATGCAGTTCGACCGCGGCTACCTGTCCCCGTACTTCATCAACAACCAGGAAAAGCAGATCGCCGCACTGGACAGCCCGTTCGTGCTGTTGTTCGACAAGAAGATCTCCAACATCCGCGACCTGCTGCCGGTGCTGGAGCAGGTAGCCAAGGCTAGCCGTCCGCTGCTGATCATCGCCGAAGACGTGGAAGGCGAAGCGCTGGCCACGCTGGTGGTGAACACCATCCGCGGCATCCTGAAAGTGGTGGCCGTCAAGGCTCCGGGCTTCGGCGATCGCCGCAAGGCCATGCTGCAGGATATCGCCATTCTGACCGGCGGTACCGTGATCGCCGAAGAAGTGGGTCTGACCCTGGAAAAAGTCTCCCTCGACATGCTGGGCCAGGCCAAGCGTATCGAAGTGGGCAAGGAAAACACCATCATCATCGACGGTGTGGGCGAGCACGCTGCCATCCAGGCCCGCGTTGGTGAAATCCGCCGCCAGATCGAAGAAGCCACTTCCGACTACGACCGTGAAAAGCTGCAAGAGCGCGTGGCCAAGCTGGCCGGCGGCGTTGCCGTGATCAAGGTTGGCGCGGCCACCGAAGTGGAAATGAAAGAGAAGAAGGCCCGTGTCGAAGACGCGCTGCACGCGACCCGTGCTGCTGTGGAAGAGGGCGTGGTGCCTGGCGGTGGCGTGGCCATCCTGCGCGCTCGCGCTACCCTGGAGTCGCTGGTGACCGACAACGCCGACCAGGACGCTGGTGTGAAGATCGTACTGAAGGCGATCGAAGCTCCGCTGCGTCAGATCGTTCAGAACGCCGGCGACGAGCCGTCGGTTGTCGTGAACAAGGTGCTGGAAGGCAAGGGCAACTTCGGTTACAACGCGGCCTCCGGCGAGTACGGCGACATGATCGAAATGGGCGTGCTGGATCCGGCCAAGGTGACTCGCACCGCGCTGCAACACGCCGCTTCGGTTTCCGGCCTGATGCTGACCACTGACTGCATGATCGCCGAACTGCCGGAAGACAAGCCGGCAGCTCCGATGGGCGGTATGGGCGGTATGGGCATGGACGGCATGATGTAAACCAGCCAGGTAGGGCGCAATCGCCGCGAAGCGCATTGTGCCGACCTGCGAAAAAACCCCGCAAACTTTGCGGGGTTTTTCTTTTTCTTCGGCCAACCTTGGCAAGGTTGGCCGAAGGTCATCTGGGCGCCCGCTTTCTGGCACAATCCGCCCATCGATCATCGGGAGAGATTCATGCAACTGAGCGAATTGCAGCGCGTGCTCGACGCGCAACTGGAACCCTGGCGTTTCAAGGATTATGCCCCCAACGGGCTGCAGGTCGAGGGACGGGCCGAAGTGCGCACCATCGTCACCGGGGTGACCGCGTCGCAGGCGCTGCTCGATGCCGCCATCTCACAGCAGGCCGACGCCATCCTGGTGCATCACGGCTATTTCTGGAAGAACGAAGACCCTCGCCTGGTCGGCATCAAGAAGCGCCGGCTGCAAACCCTGCTGGCACACGATATCAGCCTGTTGGCCTACCACCTGCCGCTCGATGCACATCTGGAGCTGGGTAATAACGCACAGCTCGCCAAGGAACTGGGTTGGCAGGTTGAGGGCCAATCCGGCGATCAGGGTCTGCTGTGGTTCGGCGCCGTGCCACAGCCGCAGCGGGCCGGCGATTTTGCCCGCGCAATCGGCACGCACCTGGGGCGTGAGGCGTTGCTGCTGGGGAGTCCGGATAAAGAGGTGCGCCGGGTGGCCTGGTGTACGGGCGGCGCGCAGGGTTACTTCGCCGATGCCATTGCGCTGGGAGTGGACGTTTTCGTCACCGGAGAGGTGTCGGAGCAGCAGCATCATATGGCGCTCGAATATGGCGTGGCGTTTGTTGCCGCGGGGCATCACGCGACCGAGCGTTATGGCATCCAGGCTCTGGGAGCGTGGCTCTCCAATAATCATGAAGTTAGTGTGGTTTTTGCCGATATCCCTAATCCTGTCTGATCTAGGTCAAAGGGAACTTCGGTAATTAATTTGCATCCGCCCTTCAAGTCCATGTGGGTATTCGGGTAAAATCGGCAGGATTTGAGCTCGGTTTCCACGTTTGAGGATGACTGTAATGAGTGAGCAACACGTCGATGCGGGGCGCCGTCGTTTCCTGACGGTAGCAACCAGCGCGGTTGGTGGTGTGGCGGTAGCCGGGGTGGCAACGCCGTTTCTGATGAGTTTCTTCCCGTCCGAGAGGGCCAAGGCTGCCGGTGCGCCGGTCGAGGTCGATATTGGCAAGTTGGAGCCGGGCCAGAAGATCAACGTCGAATGGCGCGGTAAGCCGGTGTGGGTGTTGTCGCGCACTCCGGAAATGGTGAAGAACCTCGCCAAGAACGACGACAAACTGGTCGACCCCAAGTCGGAAGTCGAACAGCAGCCGGAGTACTGCAAGAACGAGTACCGTTCGATCAAGCCGGAACTGCTGGTGGCCGTGGGCATCTGCACCCACTTGGGCTGTTCTCCGACCTACCGTCCCGACCTCGCTCCGGCCGACCTCGGCCCGGAATGGCTCGGCGGTTTCTATTGCCCCTGTCATGGCTCGAAGTTCGACCTGGCGGCACGGGTTTTCAAAGGGGTGCCGGCACCGAAGAACCTGGAAATCCCGCCGCACAAGTATCTGTCCGATAGCCGCCTATTGATTGGCGCCGACAAATAAGCTGAGGGCGAAAAATGAGCAAAGGACAAAGCATCCTGAACTGGATCGACGAGCGCTTCCCGCTGTCATCCACCATGAAGGCGCATATCACCGAGTACTACGCGCCCAAGAACTTCAACTTCTGGTACTTCTTTGGCAGCCTGGCGATGCTGGTACTGGTGATCCAGATCGTCACCGGCATCTTCCTCACCATGAACTACAAGCCGGATGCCGCGACGGCTTTCCTGTCCGTCGAGTACATCATGCGCGACGTGGCTGGGGGCTGGATCATCCGCTACATGCACTCCACCGGTGCCTCGATGTTCTTCGTCGTGGTGTACCTGCACATGTTCCGCGGTCTGATCTACGGTTCGTACAAGCAGCCGCGTGAACTGATCTGGGTGTTTGGTACCCTGATTTTCCTGTGTCTGATGGCTGAAGCCTTCATGGGCTACCTGTTGCCGTGGGGCCAGATGTCGTTCTGGGGCGCCCAGGTGATCGTGAACCTGTTCGGTTCGATCCCGGTCATCGGCCCGGATCTGTCGGTATGGATCCGTGGCGACTACGTGGTCTCCGACGCCACCCTGAACCGCTTCTTTGCACTGCACGTGATCGCGGTTCCGCTGGTGCTGCTGGCTCTGGTGGTAGCCCACTTGGTGGCGCTGCACGAAGTGGGTTCCAACAACCCGGATGGCGTCGAAATCAAGAAGAACAAGGATCCCAAAACGGGCATTCCGCTCGATGGTATTCCGTTCCACCCGTACTACACCGTCAAGGACGTGCTGGGTGTGGCTGTCTTCCTGATCGTCTTCTCCGCCATCGTGTTCTTTATGCCGGAGATGGGGGGCTACTTCCTCGAGCATCCGAACTTCGACCCGGCCGACCCGCTGAAGACCCCGCCGCACATCGCTCCGGTATGGTATTTCACGCCGTTCTACGCCATCCTGCGCGCCATTCCGTCCTTCCTGGGTACCCAGGTCTGGGGCGTGCTGGGCATGGGCGCAGCCGTGGTGCTGATCGCCTTCCTGCCGTGGCTGGACAAGTCGCCGGTGAAGTCGATTCGTTACCGTGGGCCGAAGTTCAAGTTCATGCTGGTGCTGTTCATCATCGCCTTCATCGGCCTGGGGATTCTGGGGGCGATGCCGACCACCAGCTCCCGCACCGTGATAGCTCAGGTGCTGTCCGCTGTCTACTTTGCCTTCTTCCTGGGCATGCCGATCTACACCAAGAACGATGTGGGCAGTGAACCGGTGCCGAGCCGCGTCACCGAGACTAATGCCAAGCGTCAGCTTCGCTTCCTGGTCCTGGTCGCCGTGACTGTCGTCGGTGCAGCGCTGTTTGCCATGAACGTGTAACGAGGGGGATGGACAACATGAAAACCAAAATCCGTCATCTGATCGCCGCTGCTGCGTTCATGCTGCCGTTGGGGGCCGCCGTGGCCTCCGAAGGGGGGCCTGCGCTGGAAAAGGCTCCGATCGATATCCATGATACCGAGTCGCTGCAGCGTGGCGCGCAGCTCTTTACCAACTACTGCCTGTCCTGCCATTCGGCCAGCGCCATGCGTTACAACCGTCTGGCGGATATCGGCCTGACCGAAGACCAGATCAAGGAAAACCTGCTGCCGCCGGATGCCAAGGTGGGTGACACCATGAGCATTGCCATGGGCAAGAAGGACGCCAAGGTCTGGCTCGGCGCCGCGCCGCCGGACCTGTCGGTGATCGCGCGCTCGCGCGGTGCCGACTACTTGTACGCCTACCTGCGCGGTTTCTACCGTGACGATACGCGTCCTACCGGCTGGAACAACCTGGTATTCGACAAAGTCGGCATGCCGCATGTGTTCTGGCAGTGGCAGGGTGATCAGGTGCTGAAGACGGTCAAGGGCGAGGGCGGCCACGAAGAGCATCAGCTCGAGCTGGTCAAGGCCGGTACCATGACCAAGCTGGAAAACGGCAAGGCCAATACCGTCGAATTCGACCGCCGCATGGCCGACCTGACCAACTATCTGGTGTACATGGGCGAACCGGCCCAGGTGAAGCGCCACCAGATCGGCTACGTTGTGCTGATGTTCCTGGGCCTGCTGCTGCTGCCGCTGGCCTACTTCCTGAAGAAGGAATACTGGAAAGACATTCACTGAGTCTGACGGTTGGCTGAAGACAAGGGCGGGTAAATCCCGCCCTTTTTCTTTTTCAAACAGGGGCTTAATGGCTAAAACTGGAAAAGCGTGGTGGCAAAATGGTAAACTTCACTATTGTTGCCAATCAGAAGGATGCGCTTTTAGCCATGATGACCTTGTACTCCGGTATCACCTGCCCGTTCAGCCAGCGTTGCCGCATCGTATTGTATGAAAAAGGGATGGATTTCGAGATCATTGATGTGGATGTCCACAACAAACCCGAAGATCTCGCGGTGATGAACCCGTACAACGAGGTGCCGGTCCTGGTCGAGCGCGATCTGATCCTGCACGAATCGAACATCATCAACGAATACATCGACGAGCGCTTCCCGCACCCGCAACTGATGCCGGCCGACCCGGTGATGCGCGCGCGTGCTCGCCTGTTCCTGTTCCGCTTCGAGCAGGAGCTGTTCTGCCACGTCAAGACGCTGGAAGCCGGTGCCACCGGCAAGGAAGCGACTAAGGCGCGTGAGGCGATTCGCGACGGCCTGATCATGATCGCACCGATCTTCGCCAAGCAGAAGTTCATGCTGGGCGACGAGTTCTCGATGATCGACGTGGCCATCGCTCCGCTGATGTGGCGCCTCGAGCACTACAATATCGACCTCGGCAAGAGTGCTGCGCCGATTCTCAAGTACGCCGAACGGATCTTCCAGCGCCAGTCCTTCATCGACTCGCTGACCCCGTCCGAAAAGGCCATGCGCAAGTAAGGGCAGTGATGAGCTCGTCTACCAAGCCTTACCTGATCCGGGCCCTGCACGAATGGTGCACCGATAATGGGCACACGCCGTATATCGTGGTGTGGGTCACCGAGCAGACCGCCGTGCCGCGCGAATTCGTCAAGAATAACGAAATCGTGCTCAATATCTCCCCGGCCGCGTGCCAGGCACTCAAGATCGACAACGATTGGATCTCGTTTTCGGCCCGCTTTGGCGGCGTTGCTCGCGAGATCTGGATTCCGGTCGCCAACGTCATGTCCATCTTTGCCCGGGAAACCGGGGAGGGGATGGGGTTCGAAGTCGAGGCCCCGCCGCTGATGGAAGAGTCGCCTGAATCGGCACCTGCCTTGAAACCGGTCGAAGGGTCGGGAGAATGCGTGGGATCGGAGGCGGAGCAGGCTCCACGCCCATCCGGCCGTCCCAGCTTGCGCGTCGTCAAGTAGGCTGTTTCTCCTCAAACAAAAAGCCAGCGCGATGCTGGCTTTTTGTTTGGTCGTTTTATCGGTGTTGTGGAATGCTGGCAAAAAAATGGGGCGCCGAAGCGCCCCCAAGTCCCTTACCACAACAAGACAACTTAATGATCTCTTGTATTACTCCACGCGTTCGCCGTGGAGCACCACGTCCAGCCCTTCGCGTTCTTCTTCATCGGTGACACGCAGGCCGATGACCACGTCGATGAGCTTCAGCAGCACGAAGCTGGCGACGCCACAGTAGACCGCGGTGACCACCACGCCAAGCGCCTGGGTGGCGAGGCTGCCGTCAACGCCGCCGATATCCTTCACCGCGAATACGCCGGTGAGCAGGGCGCCGACGATACCGCCAACACCGTGTACGCCGAAGGCATCGAGCGAGTCGTCATATTTCAGGGCGTGCTTCAGGCCGGTTGCGCCCCAGTAGCACACGAGGCCGGCGATGAGGCCGATGGCCAGAGCGCCCTTGGCATCCACGAAGCCTGCGGCCGGGGTGATGGCCACCAGGCCGGCCACGGCGCCGGAGGCGATACCCAGCACCGACGGCTTGCCCTTGGCAATCCACTCGGCGCCCATCCAGGCCAGTGCGGCCATGCCGGTCGCGATCTGGGTCACCATCATCGCCATGCCGGCGCGGCCATCGGCGGCGGCGGCGGAGCCGGCGTTGAAGCCGAACCAGCCAACCCACAGCATGGAGGCGCCAATCAGGGTCAGCACCAGGTTATGCGGGGCCATCGCTTCCTTGCCGAAGCCGACACGCTTGCCCAGGACCAAGGCTGCCACCAGGCCGGCGACACCGGCGTTGATGTGCACGACGGTACCGCCCGCAAAATCGAGGACGCCTTTATCGGCCATCCAGCCGCCCGGTGCCCATACCCAGTGGGCAACCGGCACGTAGACCAGCAGCGACCACAGGGCCATGAACACCATCATGGCGGAAAACTTCATCCGTTCAGCAAAGGCACCGGTAATCAGGGCCGGAGTGATGATGAAGAAGGTCATCTGGAACATCATGAAGACCGGTTCCGGAATGGTCGGGGCCAGCGGGTGGACGGTCAGTTTGCCGCCATCCTTCAGATAAGTCAGCCCTTCCATCAGGACGCGATCGAAACCGCCGATCAGGGAATTGCCGGGGGAGAAGGTCAGGCTGTAGCCAATGACGGTCCACAGCACGGTCATCAGGGCGCAGATCGCGAAGCTCTGCATCAGCGTCGCCAGTACGTTCTTCTTGCGGACCATGCCGCCATAGAACAGGGCAAGACCCGGGATGGTCATGAACAGCACCAGTGCCGTCGAGGTCATCATCCAGGCCGTATCGCCACCACTGATGGTGGAGGCAGCAACCAGGGTCGGTTCGCCTGCGGCCAGTGCCGGCAGGGAGGAGACGAGGGCAAGAGCGCCCAGTGTGGCCACATTGCTTTTCATTGGCATTCCCCTTCAGTTCCCGTTATGGAATTTAGACGGCATCGGCACCGGTTTCGCCGGTACGAATGCGAACGACTTGCTGCAGGTCGAACACGAAGATCTTGCCATCGCCGATCTTGCCGGTCCGGGCGGACTTCTCGATGGCTTCCACTACCTGGTCCAGCAGGGCGTCATCGATGGCGATCTCCAGTTTCACCTTAGGCAAGAAGTCGACGACGTATTCTGCGCCGCGATACAGCTCGGTATGGCCTTTCTGGCGTCCGAAGCCTTTCACCTCGGTCACGGTAATGCCCTGAACTCCGATGGACGAGAGGCCTTCACGCACTTCGTCAAGCTTGAACGGCTTGATAATCGCAGTGACCAGTTTCATGTGCATTCCTTTCTGACGTATCCGAATCGTTTTTTACTGCTGTGCTGTGATTAAGCAGGTTTCGTGCCAGTGCATGTCGTCCGCCCCACATAGCACAATGGCGGCACCGTCGCGGGCGGAAAGCGGGCATCCGTTGCACCTTGGCACCGTCTTGGCGCGATTGACGTTCGGTGACTGCACCAATGCTGTGCGGCTGCCCGGCGCTGCAGCAGCAAATCCTTTTTGCTACACTCAAGCCTGTGCAACATGACGAAGTCAAGGAGGCCCCAGATGCTGAGCCAGAAATTGTTTGAAGAAATCACCACCAAGATCAGTGACACCATTGCCGCCAGCCCGGTGAAGGATGTCGAGAAGAATGTCAAAGCCATGATGGCTTCCACTTTCTCGCGCCTGGACCTGGTTACCCGCGAAGAATTCGACGTCCAGCAGGAGGTGCTGCTGCGTACTCGTGAAAAGCTGGAGCGGCTGGAGGCTCGCCTGGCCACTCTGGAAGCGGCGGTATTCCCCGATAAGGCCGCAGAGCAGGTCGATACCCAGGCCACGCTGGGTCATTCCTGATTTCTAGCCGATGACGTTGGCCATCGTTCATAGCCGGGCCTTGTCCGGTATGGAGGCTTCCGAAGTCTCTGTCGAGGTGCACATGGCCAATGGCCTGCCGGCGTTCGCCATCGTGGGTCTGCCCGACACCGAGGTAAAGGAAAGTCGCGACCGGGTCCGGGCCGCCATCCTGACCTCGGGGTTTACCTTCCCAGCGCGGAAGATCACGGTGAATCTGGCTCCCGCCGATTTACCCAAAGATTCGGGGCGCTTCGATCTGCCGATTGCGCTTGGCATTCTGGTGGCGTCCGGACAGGTGAAGGGGGACGCGCTTGGCCACTATGAATTCGCCGGGGAGCTTGCGCTGAGCGGCCAACTGCGCGCCGTTCGAGGGGGTTTGGCGATGACTTGTCATGCCCGGCGTGCCGGGCGTGCCTTTGTGTTACCGCAGCAAAGTGCCGCCGAGGCCGCCTTGGTCGCCGATGCCACGGTGTATTCGGCGACGACGCTGCTGGAGGTTTGCGCCCATCTCAATGGCTTGCAGCTCTTGCCGCGAGCTCAGGCGGAGAGTGTACTCACCACTATCGGCTATCCTGATCTGGCCGATGTCAAAGGGCAGGGGGCTGCGCGCGAGGCGCTGGAGATCGCCGCCGCGGGCGGGCACAGCTTGCTGCTGATTGGCCCTCCGGGGACGGGGAAGTCGATGCTGGCTAGCCGCTTGCCTGGGCTGCTGCCGCCGATGCAGGATGACGAGGCGCTGGAGGCGGCGGCGGTGCAGTCGCTCGGGTCGCAGGGGTTTTCCGCCGAGGCCTGGCGGGCCAGGCCATTCAGAGCACCGCACCACACCGCTTCCGCCGTGGCCATGGTGGGAGGGGGCTCCGAGCCACGTCCGGGAGAGGTCAGTCTGGCGCATCGAGGGGTGCTCTTCCTGGACGAACTGCCGGAGTTTGATCGTCGCGTGCTTGAGGTCCTGCGTGAACCTTTGGAGAATGGCGTGATCCATATCTCCCGTGCGGCCCGCCAGGCGACGTTTCCAGCCCGATTTCAGCTCGTGGCGGCGATGAATCCCTGCCCATGCGGTTATCTCGGGCATCGTTCCGGGCGTTGCCAGTGCACGCCGGAGCAGGTTGCACGTTATCGCGGTAAAATCTCCGGCCCTTTGCTGGACCGGATCGACATGCACATCGAGATGCCGACCCTGTCGCCGGACGAGCTATCGGGCCAAGGGCAAGGCGAAACGAGTGCGGCGGTGCGCGAGAGGGTGATTTCGGCGCGCCGGATCCAGTTGGCGCGGCAGGGGAAGGCGAATGCGGACCTTTCCGGGGCCGAGCTGGATCGGTATGGGTTGGTCGAAGCGTCGGCGCAGCAGACACTGCTTCAGGCGGTCGAGCGGCTGCACCTCTCCGCTCGCAGCTATCATCGCATTCTGCGTGTGGCCCGAACCATTGCCGACTTGAAGGGCGCGGAACGGATATCGCGCCAGGAAGTGTTGCAGGCGGTACAACTGCGACGTGCCGGGCTGCCAAATAGTTGAGCTTTTCCCCGGTCCGTCTTAATTATTGGATAATGTGGCGATTGCATGATGCAAGCTAGCGCCCATGGGTAATATTGATTTGAAACATTCTTCACGTTCTTCCTCTTCGCGCCGCAACTCATCGGGAGCCGCGCGCAGTGGCGGTGGTGGTCTGATGGCGGGCATCGTCATTGGGCTGATCGTCGGGGTGGCCGTCGCCATCGGCTTGGCCATGTATCTCAATCGTTCAGCGACGCCCTTTGCAACGGCAACGAAGTCGACACCGAAGCCTGCCGCCCAGGTGCCTGAGCCGACTTTGCTGTCGCCTGGAAGCAAGATAGCCGAGTTGCCTGCCACGCCGTCATCGGCGCCGGCCGCACAGGCTACCGCACCTGCGATACCGGCGACTCCCCCTGCTCCTGTGGCCCCGCCGGCCGCCAAGCCCAGCGTCCCGGCCAAGAGCCAGGATGAGCAACGTTTCGATTTTTACAAGATTCTGCCGGGGCAGCTTGATGCCGTTCCGGGCGAGGGGGGAAAGCACGCCAAGGGCGGGGAACCTTCCGCTTCTGCTGCTGTTCCTAAGTCTTATTTGCAAGTAGGCGCATTCCAGAATGAAGACGAGGCGGATAACCTGAAGGCCCGCTTGGCCATGCTCGGTGTCGAGGCCTCGATACAGTCGGTCAATCTGCCCGACAAAGGTCTGGTGCACCGTGTCCGCGTCGGTCCGTTTACACGCCAGGAAGATCTGGACCGGGTGCGCGCTCAACTCAAGCAGGATGGCCTGACCGGTGCTGTGGTCAAGGCCGGTAATTGATTTCGACAAGGGGATGATATGAAAAAGTGGTTGCTTGCCGGTTTGATGCTGTTCAGCGCCTGGGCTAATGCGGCGATTGAGCAGGGCAAGGATTACACGGTATTGGCCAATCCGCAGCCAGTGGCAACGCCGGGCAAGGTGGAGGTCATCGAATTCTTTTCCTACCACTGCATCCACTGTTTTCATCTGGACCCGGCGTTGACGGCCTGGAGCAAGAAGCTGCCGGCCAATGTCAGCTTCCGCCGTGAGCAGATTGTCTGGAACAAGCAGATGGAGGGTCTGGCTCGATTGTTCGCGACCTTCAATGCCACTCGGACACTGGACAGGCTGCATGCCCCGGCGTTGAGCGCCATGGTGGAGAAAAAGATCAACCTGGCCGACGAGACGGAGATGAGCAAGTGGCTGGCGACCCAGTCAGGTATCGACACCAAGGCTTTCATGGCAACGTATAAGTCCTTCGGCATCAATGCCCAGGTGGCGCGAGCCAGCAAGATCACCCGTGACTACGGCATCGAGGGGACGCCAACCATCGTGGTTGCCGGCAAGTACGCGACCATGGCGGCCGAGCCGGCCCGCTTGCTGCAGGTAGTGGACGAGTTGATCGTCAAGGCGCAGCGGGAAGCGAAGAAATAAGGTAGTTAAGTTTGCATTAATCGAACAAAGGCAGCCTGGCTGCCTTTGTTTTTGCCTGATAACGACAATGGAAAGGTTGTACCGTGGATGTGCTGCTGCTAGCCAAGGCTTTACTGATGGGGGTCGTGGAAGGCCTGACGGAGTTTCTACCGATTTCGAGTACCGGCCACCTGATCGTGGCGGGTGACCTGATCAATTTCCATAGCGAGACCAGTGCGGTCTTCGAGGTGGTGATCCAGCTGGCAGCGATTTTGGCTGTGGTCTGGGAATACCGGGCTCGTTTCATCGGTGTGGCGGAAAATCTGGGGCGCGATGTTTCGGCCCAGCGCTTTGTGTTCAATTTGCTGCTGGCCTTTTTGCCCGCCGCCATCATTGGCTTTCTGTTCATCAAGGTCATCAAGCTCTACCTGTTCAACGCGGTGAGTGTGGCGTTGGCGTTTATTATTGGTGGCCTGGTGATCCTGTTGGTCGAGCGCGAGGAGCGTCGCGCCCAGGTGCATAGCGTCGACGCCATGACGGGGAGAGATGCTCTAAAGGTGGGGCTGGCGCAGGTATTTGCCTTGATTCCGGGAACCTCGCGTTCTGGTGCCACCATCATTGGCGGCATGTTGTTTGGCCTTGATCGGAAGGTGGCGACCGAGTTTTCCTTCTTTCTGGCGGTGCCGACCATGTTCGCGGCGACTATTTACGATGTGTACAAGCATCGCGCACTGTTTGCCTTGAGTGATGGCCCGGTATTTGCCGTGGGCTTTGTGGCCGCCTTCTTCAGTGCGTTTCTGGCGGTGCGCGGGCTGATCCGCTACGTCTCGGGACATAACTTCAATGCCTTCGCCTGGTACCGCATCGGCTTCGGCGTGTTGATCCTGCTGACCTGGAAAATGGGATGGGTGGACTGGGCGGCGTAGGCCGTGCCTTTTTTCTCATAAAGGCTTGACGCAGGTTCGGCTAGACGGTACTATGCATTTCTTCAGACGCGGGGTGGAGCAGTCTGGTAGCTCGTCGGGCTCATAACCCGAAGGTCGTAGGTTCAAATCCTGCCCCCGCAACCAAATTCAAAAAAGCCAGAACATGACGTTCTGGCTTTTTGCTATTCAGCACGCACCATGCGCGGTGCGCTCCCATGGGGCTTCCGCCTGGCTCCATTCGATTCGCGTCACTCTCCTTCATCGGCTTGGCTTTTCTACTTGGCTAGAGTGGAGACAGATGCTTGGCCATAAAAAACACGTCACCTTGTCGGGTGACGTGTTTTTTGGGGGGGCTCGGGCGATTTAGATGCGCTTGGCCAGTTCCACTGCCTTGCCGATATAGCTCGCCGGGGTCAGTTCCAGCAGGCGGGTTTTCTCCTGCTCCGGAATGTCCAGGCCCTTGATGAAGGCGGACAGGGTATCACGGGTGATGCCGTCCTTGCCGCGCGTCAGCTCCTTGAGCTGTTCGTACGGGTTGGCGATGCCATAACGGCGCATCACGGTCTGGATCGGTTCGGCCAGCAATTCCCAGCTGGAGTCCAGGTCCTCGGCCAGCGCGGTCGGGTTGATTTCCAGCTTGTTCAGGCCACGCAGGCAGGCATTGAAGCCGAGCAGGGTGTAGCCGAAGCCGACGCCCATGTTGCGTAGCACCGTGGAGTCGGTCAGGTCACGCTGCCAGCGCGAGATCGGCAACTTCTCGGCCATGAAGCCGAGCACGGCGTTGGCCATACCGAGGTTGCCTTCGGCGTTCTCGAAGTCGATCGGGTTGACTTTGTGTGGCATGGTCGAGCTGCCCACTTCGTCTTTCTTCACCTTCTGTTTGAAGAAGCCAAGCGAAATGTAGCCCCAGACGTCGCGATTGAGGTCGATCAGAATGGTGTTGACGCGGCCCATGGTCTGATACAGCTCGGCCATGTAGTCGTGCGGCTCGATCTGGATGGTGTAGGGGTTGAAGGTGAGGCCGAGGCCGGTCACGAAGCGGCCGCACAGGCTTTCCCAGTCAACGTTTGGATAGGCTACCTGGTGGGCGTTGTAGTTGCCGACGGCACCATTGATCTTGCCCAGAATCTCCTGCTTGACCAGCTGCTCGCGCTGGCGGCTCAGGCGATAGACCACGTTGGCCAGTTCTTTACCCATGGTCGACGGCGTGGCCGGCTGGCCGTGGGTGCGGCTCATCATCGGCACGGCGGCCAGTTCGTGCGCCAGGTTCTGCAGGCGTTGAATGACGCTGTCGAGGGCCGGCAGCACGACAGTATTGCGTGCCGTCTTCAGCATCAGAGCGTGGGACAGGTTGTTGATGTCTTCGGAGGTGCAGGCGAAGTGGATGAATTCGCTGGCGGCCATCACTTCCGGGTTGCCCGACAGGCGCTCTTTCAGCCAGTATTCGATGGCCTTCACGTCATGATTGGTACGAGCCTCGATGGCCTTGATTTCTTCGCCGTGCTCGACATTGAAATTGGCGATGACGTCGTCGATTTCGCGCAGGGTGGCTTCGGAGAACGGCTTGACCTCTTCGATGCCCGGTTCGGCGGCCAGCATTTTGAGCCACTCCAGCTCCACCTTGATACGGAATTTCATCAGGCCGTACTCGGAGAACAGGGCGCGCAGCGGTTCTGCCTGATTGGCGTAGCGGCCATCCAGGGGGCTCAGGGCGGTCAACGTGGTCAGATTCATGACGAGGTATTTCCAAACGTATGTGCCGGTTGCCCGGCGGTTTCAGTACAAAAGTAAAAGGTTGGCCGAAGGTCAGGCGCGCAGACGGCGTGCTACGCCTTCAGCCAGCCGGTCGGCGGCTTCCGGGTGAAAACGGAAGAACAGCTCCGGCTCTATCATTTCCAGCTCCATCACGGCGAGCCGGCCGTCGTTATCGCGGATGATGTCGACGCGGGCGTAAAGCACGTCGAATGGCACCGCGGCGACGGCCGCTTCGGCAAAGGTGATCTCCTCCTGGCTCGGCGCGTAGTCGTGCACCTGGCCGCCATGATCGTCCTGCACCCGGAAGTCGCCGCTCTTGGGCGTCTTACGGATGGCGTGGGTAAAGCGGCCGTCGATGATCATCAGGGAGGTTTCCCCGTGTTCCAGCACGTCGTGCTGGAACGGCTGCAGCATCATCGCCTCCTGCTCGATCAGTTCCCCGTAGCTGCATTCCAGCGCCGGGGTGTCGGTATGGCGGAAACGATAAGTATGCCGCGCCGCGCCCGAGATCACCGGTTTCAGGATCAGCTCGTCCCAGCCGCTGCTCTCGACAACGCTGAGTAGAGAACGTCTATCGCCCTTTTCAATGTAGAGCGTCGGGACGATGTTGATGTCTTTTTCTGCCAGCGCACCGAGATAATGCTTGTCGATGTTCCAGCGGATCAGAGCGGCGTCGTTAAACAGCCGGGTTTGGGTGCCGGTACGGGTCAACCATGGTGCAAATTCGGCGTAGCGGTCGAAATAGTCCCAAGTGGTGCGGAACAGTGCCGAACGTGTCCGGCTCCAATCCATGTCGGGATCGGCCCAGTCTCGCCGGGCGACGGCCAGCCCTTGTCGCTCCAGGGCCCGCAGTACCAAGTCGTCCTCGGCATGCAGTTGGCGCGTGTACCAATCGGCCTCGTTGGGGGCGAGGTAACGGCTTTCGGTCAGGACGACAACGTCGTAATGCATGGTAGGCTCCGTATTCTGCGGGGCTTACATGCCACCGGGCAGCATGCCCTTCATGCCGCGCATCATTTTCATCAGGCCTCCCTTGGAGGAGAACTGCTTCATCATCTTCTGGGTCTGCTCGAACTGGTTCAGCAGGCGATTGACTTCCTGCACCGTGACACCGGAACCTGCGGCGATGCGGCGCTTGCGGCTCGCCTTGAGCAACTCCGGCTTGCGGCGTTCTTCCGGGGTCATCGAGTTGATGATGCCCTCGATGCGGCGCATCGATTTTTCGGCTTCGGCTCCCTGCACGCCCTTAGCCATCTGGCCGAGCTGGCCGGGCATTTTTTCCAGCAGGTTGGCCATGCCGCCCATGTTCTTCATCTGCTGCATCTGCGCCTTGAAGTCCTCGAGGTCGAAACCCTTGCCCGACTTGAGCTTCTTGGCCATCTTGGCGGCTTCGTCCTGATCAATGCCTTTCTGTACTTCCTCGATCAGACTCAGCACGTCGCCCATGCCGAGAATGCGGCTGGCCATGCGCTCGGGGTGGAAGGGCTCGAGGCCGGTCAGCTTCTCGCCGACACCGATGAACTTGATCGGTTTGCCGGTGATGTGTCGTACCGAGAGGGCTGCGCCACCGCGGGCATCGCCGTCCATCTTGGTCAGGATCACGCCGGTCAGCGGCAGTGCCTCGTTGAAGGCCTGCGCGGTATTGACGGCATCCTGGCCCTGCATGGCGTCGACCACGAACAGGGTTTCGATCGGGTTGAGCGAGGCGTGCAGCGCCTTGATCTCCTGCATCATGGCGTCGTCGATCGCCAGGCGACCGGCGGTATCCACCATCAGCACGTCGAAGAAGTGGCGCTTGGCGTGGTCGACCGCGGCACGGGCGATGTCCACCGGCTTTTGCGTGCCGTCGGAGGGGAACCACTCCACGCCGATCTGTCCGGCCAGGGTTTTGAGCTGCTCGATTGCTGCCGGACGGTACACGTCGGCCGAAACCACCAGGACTTTCTTCTTCTGCGTTTCCTTCAGCAGTTTGGCGAGCTTGCCGACGGTGGTGGTTTTACCGGCGCCTTGCAGGCCTGCCATCAGGACGATGGCCGGCGGGACGGCGGCCAGGTTCAGCGCGTCGTTCTTTTCGCCCATGAGCTTGGTCAGCTCTTCGTTGACCACGCCGACCAGTGCCTGCCCCGGGGTCAGACTGCCCATGACCTCCTGGCCGAGTGCACGCTCCTTGACATGGTTGATGAAGGTTTTCACCACCGGCAGGGCAACGTCGGCCTCCAGCAAGGCCATGCGCACTTCGCGCATCGCATCCTGGATGTTGGAGTCGGTCAGGCGTGCCTGGCCGCGCAGGTTCTTGATGACGCCGGACAGGCGGTTGGTAAGGTTATCAAGCATGGGGCGTCCTTCTGCCTGCCAACGATGGGCAGCTTGGTGTAGACTTTCAAATTGTCTATTTTACACGACCCACCGGGCTTGCGCCCGGTTCACGAGTGCAATTACCTCATGACCAGTTTTCTGCTTGTCATCACCCTGCTTCTGATTCTGGCCTACGGTGCGTTTTCCTGGCATTTCATCGGCCACTGGCGCGGTGTCGGGATTCTGCCGCGTCATCCGCGTCGCGAGCATCTGCTGCTGGGGGTGCTGCTGTTGCTGCACGCCATGGCGGTGATGGGGCCGCTACGCGAGGGCGCGTTGTTGTCGCTCGGGGTCGGGCGGGCGTTGTCGGTGCTGGTGTGGCTGATGCTGCTGATCTACTGGACCTGCGGCTTTTTCTACCGTGTGGAAGGGCTGCAGCTGTTCATGATGCCGCTGGCGGTGGCCACGCTGGCTTTCAGCCTGCTGTTTCCTGGGGAGCATCTGCTGGGCGATCTGAGCAATCCGGCCTTGCTGTTGCACATTCTGGTGTCGATGCTGGCCTACAGCCTGCTCGCCATCGGTGCGCTGGTGGCGTTGTTGATGCTGGCGTTGGACAAGGCGTTGCATGACAAACGCTGGATCACGTTGGTGCGTCAGCTGCCCCCGCTGCTGTCGCTGGAAACCATGATGTTCCAAGTGCTGGGTGTGGGGTTTTTGCTACTGACGGCGAGCCTGTTCAGCGGCGTGGTGTTCTCCGAGGAGGTGTTTGGCAAGCCGGCGGCCTGGTCGCACAAGATCGTGTTTTCGATCATGGCGTGGGGGCTGTTTGGCGCGTTGCTGGTGGGGCGTAAGCTGTATGGCTGGCGCGGCAAGTTGGCAGTGCGCTGGACGCTGATCGGCTTCGTGGCGCTGATGTTCGCCTACGTCGGCAGCAAGGTGGTGCTCGAACTGGTTTTGCATCGCAGCTAATTATTCGTCATATTGACGGGGCGGGCTTCGCATTTGTTCACTCTAAGTAAGGAGTCGATATGAAAAAATTGCTGCTGATCCTCGCCAGTGTGCTGGCGTTCTGCTCCTCCGCCATGGCGGCCATCAACCTTAATACTGCAACGCAGCAGGAACTCGAATCGCTCAACGGTATCGGGCCGGCCAAGGCCAAGGCGATCATGGATTATCGGACCAAACAAGGGCCGTTCAAGACCGTCGACGAGCTGAAGAACGTGCCAGGCATCGGCGACAAGACGCTGGAAAAATTGCGCAAGGACATCGCCGTGTCGGGCAAGAGTGTCGCGCCGGCGGCGAAACCGGCGGCTCCGGCCAAAGCCGGCAGCAGCTCCGCCGTACCGGCCAAACCGGTGGCCAAGCCTGTGGCCAAACCGGTCGCACCGGCCAAGCCGTAACAGTTCGCTGACCTCACGCATAAACGCCCCGCTTGGGGCGTTTATGCTTTTGGGCGCAGCCCGAACAGCGCCAGGGCCTGTGTCCGCTGCTCGGCATGATCGACGATGGGCCGAGGATAATCGCGTCCCAATAGAAATCCGTCGGGCAACGTCTTGGCCTGCCACGGAGCGTGGATAGCCTGGTTATCGAGTGTGGCCAGTTCCGGCACATAGCGGCGGATGAACTTGCCTTCAGGGTCGAATTTCTGCGACTGCGTTACCGGATTGAAAATGCGGAACCAGGGCTGGGCATCGCAACCGGTGGAGGCGGCCCACTGCCAACCGCCATTGTTGGCGGCCAGGTCGTAGTCGATCAGCTTCTCGGCGAAATAGCGCTCTCCCCAACGCCAGTCAACCAGCAGATCCTTGACCAGGAAGCTCGCCGTCACCATGCGCAGCCGGTTGTGCATGTAGCTGCTGTGTTCGAGCTGCCTCATCGCGGCATCGACCAGCGGGTAGCCGGTGCGTCCGGTGCACCAGGCGGCGAACTGGGTTTCGTCGTTGGGGAAACCGAGCTGCCTGTACTCCGGTTTGAAACTTTCCTCCGCAACGTGCGGGTAGTGCCACAGTAATTGCTGATAGAACTCGCGCCAGATCAGCTCGTTCAACCAGGTCGTCGCCCCTGCGCTGCCTTGCTGCCAGGCAAACTGTGCCAATTGACGAATCGAGATGGTGCCAAAGCGCAGGTGAACCGACAGGTACGACACTCCCTTGACGGCGGGGAAGTCGCGCCATTGTTGGTAGTGTTCGATACGTTGGCCGAAATCGGCGAACAAGGCCGCGGCGCCCGACATGCCGGCGAGGATGCCCAGCCGGCCGAGCCCGGTATCGGTAAAGCCCAGGTCGGCCAGGCTGGGGAGCGGGGTTTCGGCCAACCTTGCCAGCCTGTCGAGGTGGCTGGTGCTCGGGTAGGCCTGCAGATAAAAGGGCGTGAGCTTTTTCAGCCAGGCATTCCGGTAGGGAGTGAATACGGTATAGGGCTTGCCGTTTCCAGTCAGCACTTCGTCCTGCTCGAAGATGACCTGGTCTTTCACCGTTTCCAGTTTCTTCCCAAGTTGAGATAGCCGGGCGGCGACCGCTTTATCGCGCTGGCAGGCGGCCGGTTCATAGTCGCGGCTGGCCCAGACCGTGCCGGCTCCGTGTTCCTGCGCCAAGACCGGGATGCAATCCACTGGCCGGCCGGATACGACGACCAGGTCACTGCCGAGGGCACGCAAATGCTCTTTCAGTTCCTCCAGAGAGTGCCATATGAAATCGATGCGGCGGTCCTGAGCGGGGAGGCGATCCAGGATGTCTCTGTCGAACACGAACACGCAGATGACGCATTCGCTGTGGCGCAAGGCGGCATGCAGCGCCGCGTGATCGTCAAGTCGCAGGTCGCGGCGGAACCAGCAGAGGGCAGTCGTGGTCATGGCTGGGTTCGGGTCAGTAGAGTGGCGTTATTTTGCGGTGTTTTAGGCGGTGGGGCATGGGGCGGCAACCTGCTCGGGAATGCATGGAGTGACTTTTTTGCAACAGTTTTTGTCATATCGCGTTATTGTGTCGCAAATTGACAACATCTCTTGTTTGTTGTTGTTTTCATAAAAAACAATGGCTTACGGTGTATTGTTGCAACTTGGTTGAAGCCTGTCCGGCGTGTTGACCACGCGGTTTTGTATTTTCGCAACGCCAGATTTATAGTCTCGACAGAAATCGCCGGAAATTATCGGTGGTGCAGAAATGTTCGGGCTGGCCTTCTTGTTAGCATGGCTGGCAGCCGGACAAACCCAACTGACTTAAAAGGAAGATCGCGATGAACAAAAAGCTGATCGCTGTTGCTCTGGCCGCCCTGCCGGTAGCCGCCATGGCCGACGTAACCCTGTACGGTACCATCGAAGCTGGTATCGAAAACGGCAAGACCTACGCTCAGAGCAGCGACCTTGTTGATGGAAAGCCTGTTGCCGGTCTGTTCCAGCGTAACGCTGATGGCAAGCTCAAGTCCGGCACCCGTATCGACGATACCGGCTCCCTGATCGGCTTCAAGGGCTCGGAAGATCTGGGCAACGGCCTGAAGGCCATCTGGCAGGTTGAGCAAGGCCTGAACATCGACGGCACCACGGGCCCGACCTCCGGTAACGGTTACGGCAACACCTTCGCCACCCGCGATTCCTTCGTCGGCCTGCAGGGTGACTTCGGTAAGGTGCGTATCGGTAAGCTGAGCACCTTCAACAACTCCGACATGGGTAACGCCGACAGCTGGATCTACGGTACCGGCGTGAACGGCCTGTACTACAGCTCGATCAACCTGCTGGACGGCCGCGTTAACAACGCCGTACGCTACGACTCTCCGGAGTTCGCCGGCTTCCGCGCTACCGCTCTGTACGGTGTGGATGAAACTCGCGCCCTCAATGCTGACGGCAACCGCACCAATCAGGCTGTGTGGAACCTCGGCCTGGGTTATCAGAACTCCGGTTTCTACGGTAACTTCGGTTACGTGGCCAAGAAAGACCAGGGCGCTGACAACAACAAGACCGATTACTACTGGCGTCTCGAAGGCGGCTACGCTGCCAACAACCTGAGCGTTGACCTGTACGGTGGTCGTCAGAAGTTCTACTCGGAAGACACCGAAGCCAAAGAAGCTGGTGTGACCGTTGGCTACACCATTGGCGCGCTGACTCCGAAGTTCTCCTACGGCCGTGTTTGGGACATTCGTGACATCTCGACCAACGAAAAGGTTGCCGACAACAAGATCAACCAGTACGTGATCGGTGTTGATTACGCTATGTCCAAGCGTACTACCTCTTACGTTTCCTTCGGCTCCGCTCATCACGAAGCTGATGATGCGCAAACCGAGCGCACCTTCGCGGTGGGCCTGAAGCACAAGTTCTAATCAGAGGCTTCGTCTGATTGGTAAAAAGGACTGCCTCGGCAGTCCTTTTTTTATTACTAGCGGGAAAACCACGTCCTATGGACGTGGTCATCGCCTAACTGGCTTCGCCTGTTAGAGCGTGAGCCTGCTCATGGAAGTACC
>NZ_FXAG01000035.1 GCF_900177275.1 Pseudogulbenkiania subflava DSM 22618 | reverse complement strand
TTATCCCCCATTACTCGGTGCGTTCCGACGCATTACTCACCCGTTCGCCACTCGTCAGCGGGCCGAAGCCCCTGTTACCGTTCGACTTGCATGTGTAAAGCATGCCGCCAGCGTTCAATCTGAGCCAGGATCAAACTCTTCAGTTCAATCTCATAGCAATTTTTGGCACGCAAGATCAAAGAAATATCGAGATACTTCCTGTCTTGCAGTGCAAGTGTCGGCTTTGCCGAGCACTCACACCTATCGGTTATTCTGTCTGTTAAAGAGCGGTGCTGACTGGGTTGTTTCGTTTGCTTCGTCAGCTGAGGAGGCGAACTATACGCCCCGACCCCACCCCCGTCAACGCCTTTTTGCAGAAAAATGACAGAAAACCGCCGCAATAATTGTAAGCCTTTGATATTAAATACCCTCCTAACCCGCGACGGGCAGAACGACATGGAGGGCAGCACCGAATCAGGCAAGCAGCTCGACACAAATAGCGGTCAGGGTACGCATCAGCAGGACCCTGCTGATGCATGCCGCTCCGATTATGTCGCGCAAGTCGGCTGCGCGAACGGCATCGATTCTGCTAGGCTTGACCCTTTGATTCTATGTACACGCTCACACTCGGGTGGATGACGCTCTATGCTGAAGTTTGACGTTCTTATCATTGGCAGTGGCTTGGCCGGCATGACCTTGGCCTTGCACCTTGCCGAACGCCGCAAGGTGGGCCTGATCACCAAGCGGGATCTGCTGGAGGGTAGTTCCAGCTATGCTCAGGGCGGCATTGCCGCCGTTCTCGATACCGATGATTCGGTACAGGAGCATATTCAGGACACGCTGATCGCCGGCGCCGGCATCTGTAACGAGGAGACGACGCGCTATATTGTCGAACACTCCAAGGAGGCGATCGACTGGCTGATTGCACTGGGGGTGCCCTTCACCAAGGATGAGACGCACGAGACCGGCTACCACCTGACCCGCGAAGGTGGGCACAGCCATCGCCGTATCATTCATGCGGCGGACGCGACCGGCGCGGCGGTGACGACGACGCTGGGACAGAAGATCAAGGCGCATCCGAACATCACACTGCTGGAAGATTACATTGCGATCGACCTGATTACTTCCGCCAAGCTGGGACTGGAAGGACAGCGAGTCTACGGCGCCTACGCCCTGGCCAAGCAGGCCGACGAGGTGGTGACGATTGCGGCGCAGCACACCATTCTGGCGTCCGGCGGCGCCGGCAAGGTGTACCTGTACACCACCAACCCGGATACCGCGACCGGTGACGGCATCGCCATGGGCTGGCGTGCCGGCTGCCGGGTGGGAAATATGGAGTTCATCCAGTTCCATCCGACCTGCCTCTACCACCCGCATAGCAAATCGTTCCTGATTTCCGAGGCGGTGCGTGGTGAAGGCGGTATCCTGCGTCTGCCGGACGGCACCCGCTTCATGCCCAAGCACGACCCGCGTGCAGAACTGGCGCCGCGCGACGTGGTAGCGCGCGCCATCGACTTCGAGATGAAGAAGCATGGCCTGGATTGCGTGCATCTGGATATTTCCTACAAGCCGGCCAGCTTCATCAAGGAGCATTTCCCCAATATCTACGCCCACTGCCTGGAGCTCGGCATCGACATCACCCAGCAGCCGATTCCGGTGGTGCCGGCGGCGCACTACACCTGCGGTGGACTGGTGACCGACCTGAAGGGGCGCACCGACGTCGAGGGCCTGTACGCCGTGGGCGAAGTGGCCTGCACCGGACTGCACGGCGCCAACCGGCTCGCCAGCAATTCGCTGCTGGAATGCATGGTGATCGGCAAGGCAGCGGCAGAGCATATCCTGGCGGCAACGGGCATCTCGTTGCCGGACATCCCGGACTGGGACGACAGCCAGGTGACCGACCCGGACGAGGAAGTGGTGATTTCGCACAACTGGGACGAACTGCGCCGCGCGATGTGGGACTACGTCGGCATTGTCCGCACCAACAAGCGTTTGGAGCGGGCGCTCAACCGCATCAATCTGTTGAGCGTGGAAATCAACGAGTACTACAGCCACTTCCACGTCAGCAACGACCTGATCGAGTTGCGCAACCTGGTGCAGACGGCCGAGCTGATCGTGCGTTCGGCGCTGTTGCGCAAGGAAAGCCGCGGCCTGCACTATAGCCGCGACTACCCCAACACGTTGGCCGAAGGCCAGGAGACGGTGCTGACGCCAAACTGAACGGCGGACAGTGCTCCCTCAGCGAACGGCGCCAGCGGGCGCCGTTTTTTGTTCCCGCTCCAGCGCGGCGAGCGGCAGGGTGAACCAGAACGCGCAGCCGCCGTCGGCGGAGCGCTCGACACCGAACTGTCCACGGTGGAATTCCACGATCGAACGGCAGATGTTGAGGCCGATGCCGAGCCCATCGGGCTTGCTGGAATAGAACGGGGTAAAAAGGTTGCTGCGGATACTGTCGGACAACCCCGGGCCATTATCGGCCACTTCCACGCGCCAATAGCCGGCATCGGCGCCGTAGCGCACCGTCACCTGCGGCCGGCGCGTCTCGGCATCGCGCATGGCCTCGACGGCGTTCTTGATCAGGTTGAGCAGCACCTGTTCGATCAGGACCGGGTCCATTTCCAGACGGCAGACGGATTCGGATGGCTGGAGCAGCAGGCTGACGCCGTGCTTGACCACCATCGGTTCGGCCAGGCCGATGGCACGCCCGACCACCTTGGCGGGGTCGGCCAGCTCAAGCTGCGGCGCATGCTTCTTCACGAAGGCACGGATGCTGTTGACGATCTGCCCGGCGCGGCGCGCCTGTTCGGAGATGGCCTGGATCGCCTCGCGCACGCCCTTGGGCAGTTCGAGATCAGGGGGCAGGCGCCGCTGCAGGCCGGACGAGTAGGTATTGATCGCCGACAGCGGCTGGTTCAGTTCGTGCGCCAGGCTGGAGGCCATCTCGCCCATGGCGATCAGGCGCGAGGTGTTCTGGAAACGTTCCTCCTGGGCGCGTTCGCGTGCTTCGCGCTGGCGCAGCTCGGTGACGTCGGTCAGGATTGATAGCCAGGCCTCCTGGCCGTCGACCCACTCGATGCGGCGCCGATGGATCTGGAACCAGGTGTTGCCGCCATCCGAGGTGAACTCCAGGTGCTGGTTCTCGGCCCCCTCTTCGCCGCCCTCGGGCAGCCTCGGCAGCAACAGGCAGCAGTCGGCATCGGGCTCGTCCTTCATCCACAAATGGCTGAAGGTCGGGTTGGCGTAGAGCAGTTGGCTCCCGCCTTTGTCGGTGACGCACACGCCGGCGTCCAACCCGTTCAGCACGGTGAGGAAGCGCTGGTGCGACGCGTTGAGCGCCAGGCGCTTTTTCTTCAGCTCGGTGATGTCGTACATCGAACAGATCCAGCCGCGCTGGCTGCCATCGCGCTCCACGAGCGGGGTGGCGAAGAGACGGACTTCGAAGGCTTCGCCGTTCTTGGTGACGAAGGGGACCTCGAAACCGTGTTCGGGCTGGAACCCCCGCAACACGGCGGCGATGGTGTCGTGCAGCAAGGGGTATTCGTTGGTGGGCCAGAAGCTGTGCGGCGGCGACTGCCCGACCAGCTCGTTCTCGCCGAAGCCGGACATGGCACAGAACGCCCGGTTGACGCGGACGATCTCGCCGCTCGCGCTCAGCGCCATCAGGCCGCTTTTCATGCTGTCTTCCATCGCCTGGCGCAGGGACATTTCCAGCTCCAACGCACGCTCCGCCGCCGAACGCTCGCGGATGTGGCGCCGAATGCGCCATACCGAGTACAGCAGCGCCAGCACCAGGGTGACCACCGCCACCACCAGCACCGGCAGGGTCAGACCCATCGCACTGCGATACTCCGCTGCGCGCAGGGTCAGCCCGTGGCCGGGAGGGTCGAAACTGATCTGATATTGCAGCGTGCCCGGCTGCTCGGCCTCGTCGAAGCGGCTGGCCAGCACCTTGCCCCCGAGGTCCTGGATACTGATCAGGTACTTGGAAGCGATCCACCATGGCACCTGGTTATACAGCAGCCCCTCCATCTGATAGACCAGACGAATGCCGCCGACGTACTCGCCTTCGACGATGATGGGCACGGCCATGTCGAAGCGGTACTTGCCGTCCCGCCCCCGATAGGCCTCACCGTAGGCCGCCCTCATCAGCTTGCTGGCACGCCACAAGGCATCATGGGCTGCGCCGCTCAGCACGTCGCCGGGCAGGTTGACGCGGCGGGTATCCCACAGCACGCGGCCGCGCGCATCCACCCGCTCCGCTTCGAGCAGCTCGGGGTTCTCGCGCAGCAGCAGGCGGGCGCTCTGCTGGAACTGGTAACCGTTGATGCGCAGCCCCGACACATCGTTGGCGGCATTCTCGGCCCACTCCCGATGCGTTTCCAGGTGCAGCCGCAACGACTGATCGAGCCACAGCACCTCCTGGATGAGGCTGTCTTGCTGCCCTTCCATCCAGTCGCGGTACACCAGGTAGACAATGCCGGACAAGGCCGTGATCAGGGCCAGCAGAGAGCCGACGGTGGTCAGCAGCAGGAAGCGCGGAGAGCGGGATTTGGGCATGGCTCGGGGCAATGACAGAGGGGTAAGGGATTTCCCTAATGCTGAATTCCCCAATGGATCGGGAACGGCTTGCCTTCTACTTTACACCGTAATGACGGCCCGACAACAAGGGCAGCATTCATAAAATCGACGCATCTCATGGAGACACTTTCAATGAAACTGAAAATTGCCGCTCTGGTTATCGGTGCCACCTTCGGCATGACCGGCATGGCCCACGCCGCCGGCCAAATCGTCATCAAGTTCAGCCACGTCGTCGCTCCGGATACCCCGAAGGGCAAGGCGGCCGAATACTTCAAGAAGTTGGCCGAAGAACGCACCAAGGGCAAGGTTTCGGTACAGGTCTACCCGAACAGCCAGCTCTACAAGGACAAGGAAGAACTGGAAGCCCTGCAACTGGGCGCCGTGCAGATGCTGGCCCCCAGCCTGGCCAAGTTCGGCCCGATGGGCGTGAAGGAGTTCGAGGCGTTCGACCTGCCCTACCTGTTCGACAACTATGACGAAGTCCACAAGGTGACCCAGGGCGCGATCGGCCAGCAGCTGTTCAGCAAGCTGGAGAGCAAGGGCATCAAGGGCCTGGCCTACTGGGACAACGGCTTCAAGAACTTCTCGTCCAACAAGCCGATCCGCACCCCGGCCGACCTCAAGGGGACCAAGATCCGCATCCAGGGCTCAAAGGTACTGGAAGAAGAAATGCGCACGCTGGGCGCCCTGCCGCAGGTGATGGCGTTCTCCGAGGTATACCAGGCGCTGCAGACCGGCGTGGTGGACGGCACCGAACTCGAGCCGTCCAACCTCTACACCAGCAAGGCCTATGAAGTGCAGAAGCAACTGACCCTGACCGGGCACGGCTATCTCGGCTACGCCGTGGTGGTGAACAAGAAATTCTGGGACGGCCTGCCGGCGGATGTCCGCACCACCCTGGAAGGTGCCATGAAGGACACCACCAAGTACGAGCTGCAGTTGGCCAAGCAGGATAGCGACAAGGCGATTGCCGCGATCAAGGCCTCCGGCAAGACCCAGGTCTATACCCCGACCCCGGCCGAGAAAGCCGCGTTCAAGAAAACCCTGCAGGTAGTGCACGAGAAGATGGCCGACCGTGTCGGCAAGGATCTGCTCAAGTCGGTAGAAAAAGAAACCGGCTACGTCGCTCCCAAATAACCCTGTCCCCCAAAGCGCCCTGCTCGTCCAGGCAGGGCGCTTTTTTTCTGATCTATCGGGAGATACTCAATGCTGAAAATTCTCGACCATCTCGAGGAATGGCTGATTGCGTTCCTCATGGCCGCAGCTACCCTGGTGACATTTGCCGCCGTTGTGCATCGTTACGGCTCCGGCGTCGCCTTCCTGAACCCCATCTTCAGCCATATCAATATGGCCTGGGCGCAGGAACTGACCATCTATCTGTTCGTGTGGATGGCCAAGTTCGGTGCGGCCTACGGCGTGCGCACCGGCATCCATGTCGGTGTCGACGTGTTGATCAATCGCCTCTCTGACAAGAACCGCGCCAAGTTCATCGTGTTCGGCCTGCTGGCCGGTGCTCTGTTCACCGGCGTGATCGGCACCTTGGGCGCCAACTTCGTCCTTGAAATTGCACAGACCCAGCAGACCTCGTCGGACCTCGAAGCCCCGATGTGGCTGGTCTACCTGGCCATTCCGTGCGGCTCTTATCTGATGTGCTTCCGCTTCCTGCAGGTCGCCTTCAACTTCGTACGGACCGGTGTCCTGCCGAAACACGATCACGGCCACGTGGAAGGGATCGAGGGCGACGAAGACCTCGACAACCTGTACCCGCATGACCTCGCTCACGAGGGCAAACACTACCTCTCGCACGAGGGCAAAAACCAATGAGCACCCTGATCATTTTCGGCCTCTTGCTCACCCTGATGCTGACAGGCATGCCGATTTCCATTTCGCTGGGTCTGACGGTACTGACCTTCCTGTTCACCATGACCGATGTCCCGATCTCTTCGGTGGCGCTGAAGCTGTTCACCGGCATCGAGAAGTTCGAGATCATGGCGATTCCGTTCTTCATTCTTGCGGGCAACTTCCTGATGCATGGAGGTGTCGCCAAGCGGATGATCCATTTCGCCACCACACTGGTGGGCCACTGGTATGGCGGCCTGGGTCTGGCCGGCGTGGTGTCCTGCGCCCTGTTCGCCGCCATTACCGGCTCGTCGGTCGCCACCGTGGTCGCGGTCGGCTCCATCATGCTGCCCGCCATGGTCAAACATGGCTATCCGCAGCGCTTCGGTGCCGGCGTGATCACCACGTCGGGGGCGTTGGGCATTCTGTTCCCGCCGTCCATCAACCTGGTGATGTATTCCATCGCCACGGCCGGCATGCAAGCCACCGGGCCTGACGGAATGCCGGTGTCCACCCCTTCGGTTGGCCAGCTGTTCATGGCAGGTGTCTTGCCCGGCCTGTGCCTGTCTTTCTTGCTGGGCGTGACCACCTGGTATCGAGCTCGCAAAAACAACTACCCGCGCCTGCCCAAGGCCACCTGGGGCGAACGCATCAAGGCCTTCCGTGAAAGCGTGTGGGGGCTGCTGCTGATCGTGCTGGTGATCGGCGGTATCTACAGCGGCATCTTCACTCCGACCGAAGCCGCCGCCATGGCCGCTGTTTACGCCTTCATCATCGCCGTGTTCGTCTACAAGGACATGTCGCTGAAGGACATGCCCAAGGTGCTGATCAACGCCGCCTCGATGAGCTCGATGCTGCTGTACATCATCACCAACGCGGTGCTGTTCTCCTTCCTGATGGCTTCCGAGCAGATTCCGCAGGCCATGGCCTCCTGGATCACGGCGCAAGGCCTGGGCATCGTGGCCTTCCTGATCGTGGTGAATGTGCTGCTACTGGCTGCCGGCAACTTCATGGACCCCGCAGCGATCGTGCTGATCATGGCGCCTATCCTGTACCCGGTAGCGATGAAGCTGGGGGTGAACCCGGTGCACTTCGGCATCTTGATCGCGGTCAACATGGAAGTCGGCCTGTGCCACCCGCCGGTGGGGCTGAACCTGTACGTGGCCTCGGGCATCACAAAGATGGGCATTACCGAACTCACCGTGGCGGTATGGCCATGGCTGTTGACCATGCTGGCGTTCCTGATAGCCATTACCTATATGCCCAGCATCTCGCTGTGGCTGCCTAGAACCCTCGGCATGATGTAAATTGTATTTTGTCTGACAACGCGATGGAGGCCTCTCCATCGCGTATTTGCATGGCGTCACTACATCCCGTTTACAGGGTTAGCCCTAGTGCCCTTATAATGTCGGACCACACGACACGACACACACCCCCTTAAAGATACCTAAGAAAATCAGGAGCTCCCAGATGGATGAGCAATTGCGTCAAAACGCACTCGATTTCCACCAGTTCCCGCAGCCGGGCAAAATTCAGGTTTCTCCGACCAAGCCGCTGGCCACCCAGCGCGATCTGGCCCTGGCCTACTCCCCGGGCGTGGCTGCACCGTGTGACGCGATCGTCGAAGACCCGCTGAACGCCTACAAGTACACCGCGCGCGGCAACCTCGTCGCTGTGATCACCAACGGCACCGCCGTACTGGGCCTGGGCAACATCGGTCCCTTGGCCGGCAAGCCGGTGATGGAAGGCAAGGGGGTGTTGTTCAAGAAATTTGCCGGCGTCGACGTGTTCGACATCGAGCTGAATGAAAACGACCCGGACAAGCTGGTCGACATCATCTGCTCGATGGAGCCGACTTTCGGCGGCATCAACCTGGAAGACATCAAGGCGCCGGAGTGCTTCTACATCGAGAAGAAGTGCCGTGAGCGCATGGGCATCCCGGTGTTCCACGACGACCAGCACGGCACCGCCATCGTGGCCGCTGCCGCCGTGCTGAACTCGCTGCGCTTGGTCAACAAGGATATCTCCAAGGTCCGCGTAGTCGCCTCCGGCGCCGGCGCGGCCGCCATCGCCTGCCTGGAACTGCAGGTGGCGCTGGGTGTGAAACGCGAAAACATCACCGTCTGCGACTCGAAGGGTGTGATCTACGAGGGCCGCGACGAGAAGATGGATGAATCGAAGAAACGTTTCGCCATCAAGGATAACGGTCAGCGCAAACTGGCGGACGCCATGGTCGGCGCCGACATCTTCATGGGCCTGTCCGGTCCCAAGCTGGTGACCCAGGAGATGGTGAAGTCGATGGCGGCTCACCCGGTGATCCTGGCGATGGCCAACCCGGAACCGGAAATCCTGCCGCCGCTGGTGAAGGAAGTCCGCCCGGACGCCATCATCGGCACCGGCCGTTCCGATTATCCGAACCAGGTCAACAACGTCCTGTGCTTCCCGTTCATCTTCCGCGGTGCGCTGGACGTCGGCGCAACCACCATCAACGAAGAGATGAAGCTCGCCACCGTGCGCGCCATCGCTGACCTGGCCATGGCCGAGCAGAGCGACGTGGTGGCTTCGGCCTATGGTGACCAGGAACTGTCCTTCGGCCCGGAATACGTGATTCCGAAGCCATTCGATCCGCGCCTGATCGTCAAGATCGCCCCGGCCGTGGCCAAGGCGGCCATGGACTCCGGCGTGGCCACCCGCCCGATCGCCGACTTCGACGCCTACGTCGAGCAGCTGGCCCAGTTCGTCTACAAGACCAACCTGTTCATGAAGCCGGTGTTCTCGCAGGCCAAGACCGACAAGAAGCGCGTGGTGCTGGCCGAAGGCGAAGACGAACGCGTGCTGCACGCCACCCAGGAAATCGTGTCGCAGGGTCTGGCCTTCCCGATCCTGATCGGCCGTCCCTCGGTGATCGAGAAGCGTATCGAACGTCTCGGCCTGAAGATGACCCCGGGCAAGGACTTCGAGCTGGTCAACAACGAATCCGACCCGCGCTTCAACGAGTACTGGAAAGAGTACTACCAGCTGATGAAGCGCAAGGGTGTGAGCCAGGAACAGGCTCGTCGCCGCGTGATCGGCAACACCACGCTGATCGGCGCGCTGATGGTGCGTCGCGGCGAGGCCGATGCGCTGATCTGCGGTACCTACGGTGCCTACCGTCAGCACTTCGAGATCGTCGAGAACGTGCTGGGCTACGCCAACCAGAAGAAAGTGGCCGGTGCGATGAACGCGCTGATGCTGCCGACCGGCAACATCTTCATCACCGACACCTACGTCAACCCGAACCCGACCGCCGAGCAACTGGCCGAGATCACCGCCATGGCGGCCGAATCGGTGAAGCGCTTCGGTATCGCGCCGAAGGTGGCTCTGCTGTCCAACTCCAGCTTCGGCACCAGCGGCATCGAATCGGCCGGCAAGATGCGCGAGGCGCTGGCGCTGATCCAGGAGGCTCAGCCGGAACTGGAAGTGGACGGCGAAATGCAGGGTGACGCGGCGCTGGTCGAGGCCATCCGCCACCAGGCCATGCCGGACAGCACGCTCAAGGGTGCGGCCAACCTGCTGGTGATGCCGAACGTGGAAGCCGCCAACATCTCGTACAACCTGTTGCGCGTGTCGGCGTCGGATGGCGTGACCATCGGCCCGATCCTGATGGGTATGTCGAAGCCGGTCCACATCCTGACCCAGATCTCGTCGGTACGCCGCATCGTCAACATGGTGGCCCTGGCTGCCGTGGATGCGCAGGCGGCCTGCAAGAACTAATCGGGTTCAACTGGCTTATACTGAACGGGCGACGTGATGTCGCCCGTTTTTTGTTTCTGTCATTAGAACCTGTTCATGGTCTTGCTGCGCGTCCCTGATCGGGACTCATGCGCGGCGCGGAATCCTCATGGACCACTTGTCCATTCCGGTTCCTGTGCTGCTCTTCACCCCACAGGGGGCCGCTCGCGCCAGACCCCGAACAGGTTCGTCCAAGGAGCCCCCATGAGCGCCGACTTCAATCCTGCCGACCCCTTCGCCATGTTCCGCCAATTCTGGCAGAACGCCGCCCCCTCCTCCGCCCAGCCCTTCATGCCACCGCTGACCGAAGAGGAGATCGACCGCAAGATGGCCGAGCTGCGTGTGGTGGAAGGCTGGCTGACGATGAATCTGGGCATGCTGGCGATGCAGATCAAGGCGCTGGAGATGCAGAAGGCCGGACTGGCCGCGATGAAGCCGAAGGATCACTGAGCGCACCGGGCTGGCCGCGCTTTCGGCCAACCTGGAGCGCGCGCGGCGATGGTGCCGCGCCCCGGCAAGCGCCCATTCCAGAAAGCATGAGAAACGAGAACGCGAAGACAAGTCGGCCGGGCCGCAGACCGTACCAATAGCACGGCACGCGCTCGCGGAGCGAATCTCTGCATGCAAATCCATCGCTGAGCCAATCAAAGATTGGCACGCAGTCAGCGGCAACACTGCCGACAAAGTTGTCGTTTATCAGGTGAACTGGAATAAAATGCCAGGATGAATCCTCCCCGTTTCGTCCACCTGCGACTCCACTCCGAATTCTCCGTCTACGACGGCATCGTGCGTCTGGACGACGCCGTCAAGCGCGCCAAGAAGCACGGCATGCCGGCCATCGGCATGTCCGACCTGATGAACCTGTTCGGCATGGTCAAGTTCTACAAGGCCTGCCGCGGCAACGGCATCAAGCCCATCGTCTCGGTCGATGCGCTGATCAGCAACGACGACGACCGCGACAAGCCCGCCCGCCTGCTGCTCACCGCCAAGAACCGCGCCGGCTACCTGCGGCTGTGCGACCTGCTGACGCAGGCGGTGCTGCACAACCAGTACCGCGGCCGTGCCGAACTCAAGCGCGAGTGGCTGGAGAGCGGCGACAACAGCCAGCTGATCTGCCTCTCCGGCGCGCATCTGGGCGATGTCGGCATGGCGCTCGCCAACGGCCAGCGCGACGTGGCGGAGCGGCGTGCGCGCTACTGGGCCGAGCTGTTCCCGGACAACTTCTATCTGGAAGTGCAGCGCCTCGACAACCCACAGATCGAGAGCGTGGTGCAGCAGACCTTGTGGCTGGCCGGCGAAACCGGGCTGCCGGTGGTGGCGACGCACCCTATCCAGTTCATGGATGCCGACGACTTCAAGGCGCACGAGGCGCGGGTGTGCATCGCCGAGGGCTACACCCTGGGCGACAAGCGCCGGCCGAAGAACTTTGCCGAATGCCAGTCGTTCCTGTCGCCGGAGGAGATGATCGAGCGCTTCCACGACATTCCGGAAGCGCTAGAGAACTCGGTGGAAATCGCGCGCCGCTGCAACATCACGGTGCAGCTGGGCAAGAACTACCTGCCGGACTTCCCCACTCCCGAAGGCATGACGCTGGACGACTACCTGGTCCACCTCTCCAAGGAGGGCCTGGAAAAGCGGCTGGAGAAGCTCTACCCCGACCCGGCGGTGCGCGCCGCCGAGCGCCCGCGCTACGACGAACGCCTGAAGATCGAGTGTGACACCATCATCCAGATGGGCTTCCCCGGCTACTTCCTGATCGTGGCCGACTTTATCGTCTGGGCCAAGAACAACGGCTGCCCGGTGGGCCCGGGACGAGGTTCCGGTGCCGGTTCGCTGGTAGCCTTCTCGCTCGGCATCACCGACATCGACCCGCTGGCCTACGCGCTGCTGTTCGAGCGCTTCCTGAACCCGGAACGGGTGTCGATGCCTGACTTCGACGTCGACTTCTGCCAGGACAACCGCTACCGCGTCATCGAGTACGTGCGCCAGAAGTACGGCGCCGAGGCGGTGAGCCAGATCGCCACCTTCGGCACCATGGCGGCCAAGGCCGTGGTGCGCGATGTCGGCCGTGTGCTCGACCTGCCCTACATGTTCTGCGACGGCGTCTCCAAGCTGATCCCGGCGGCGCCGGGCAAGCAGTACTCGCTCGACGACGCAGTCGAGATGGAGCCGATTCTGAAAGAACGGCTGGAGAACGAGGAAGAGCTACGCGAGCTGTGGGAGCTGGCGAAGAAGCTGGAAGGCCTGACGCGCGGCATCGGCATGCACGCTGGCGGTGTGCTGATCGCGCCGGGCAAGATCACCGACTTCTGCCCGGTGTACCAGGCGGCGGGCGACGATGCCGTGCCGGTCTCGATGCTGGACAAGGACGACGTCGAGCAGATCGGCCTGGTGAAGTTCGACTTCCTGGGCCTGCGCAACCTGACCATTATCGAACTGGCGGTCAAGTACATCAAGGCACTCGACCCGGCCTTCGACACCGACCTTAACCTGCTCGAGTTCACCGACCCGGCCGCCTACCAGATCCTGCAGAAGGCCAACACCACGGCGGTGTTCCAGCTTGAATCGGACGGCATGAAGCGGCTCCTGGAAAAGCTCAAACCCGACCGTTTCGAAGACATCATCGCCGTGCTGGCGCTCTACCGCCCGGGCCCGCTCGGTTCCGGCATGGTGGACGACTTCATCCTGCGTAAGGCCGGCAAGCAGGAGGTGGACTACTTCCACCCCGACCTGCAGGCCTGTCTCGACCCGACCTATGGCGTGATCGTGTATCAGGAACAGGTGATGCAGATCTCGCAGATCATCGGCGGCTACACGCTGGGCGGCGCCGACATGCTGCGCCGCGCGATGGGCAAGAAGAAGCCGGAGGAAATGGCGGAACACCGCGGCAAGATCGCCGAGGGCGCCAAGATCAAGGGCTATGACCCGGCCCTGGCCGAGATGCTGTTCGACCTGATGGCGAAGTTCGCCGAGTACGGCTTCAACAAGTCGCATACGGCCGCCTACGCCGTGGTGTCGTACCAGACCGCCTGGCTCAAGGCGCACCACTGCGCCGCGTTCATGGCCGCCACCATGTCGTCGGAACTGGACAACACCGACCAGCTCAAGGTGTTCTATGACGACTCGATCGCCAACAAGCTGAAGTTCCTGCCGCCGGACGTCAACGAGAGCTTCTACCGCTTCGTGCCGGTGGACCGCCAGCATATCCGCTACGCGCTGGGCGCGGTCAAGGGCACCGGCGAGGCGGCGGTGGATCATATCGTCGCGGTGCGCCAGGAGGGGGGGCCGTTCACCGACCTGTTCGATTTCTGCCGCCGCACCGACAAGCGCACCGTCAACAAGCGCACCATCGAATCGCTGATCCGCGCCGGAGCCTTCGATGCGATCGAACCCAACCGCGCCAAGCTGTTCGCCAACGTCGGCCTCGCCATGGAGGCGGCCGAGCAGGAAGCCGCCAACGCCAACCAGGGCGGGCTGTTCGACATGTTCGACGCCGACAGCGCGCCGACCGTGGAGATGGTCGAGGTCAAACCGTGGCCGCCGGCGGTGCAGTTGGCCGAAGAAAAGCTCGCCATCGGCTACTACCTGTCCGGCCACCCGTTCTCGGCCTATGAGAAGGAGGTGCGCGGCTTCATCAAGACCCCGCTGTCGCGCATCACGCCGCGCAAGGAGCCGCAGCTGATCGCCGGCTTCGTCACCGGCCTGCGCACCAAGGTCGGCAACCGCGGCAAGATGGCGTTCATCCAGCTCGACGACGGCAGCGCCAAGCGCGAGGTCAGCGTGTTCTCGGAAAGCTTCGACGCCAACCGCGCCAAGCTGCGCGAAGACACGGTGCTGGTGGTTGAGGGCAAGGTCAGCGAGGACAGTTTCAACGGCGGCCTGAGGATCATCGCCGACAAGATCTACGAGCTGGGCGAGGCGCGCAGCCGCTACGCCCGCAGCCTGGCGCTGCAGATCAACGGCAACGCCGACGTAGCGCGGCTGCGCACCACGCTGAGCCCGTTCCGCAGCGAAGACGCCGGCTGCCCGGTGCGGCTGAGCTACAACAACGGACTGGCCAGGGGCGACCTGCTGCTGCCGCCGGAATGGGGGGTGCGTCTGGACGACGGACTGCTGCTGGCGTTGCAGGACTGGCTGGGGGACAAGGCGGTGAAGGTGCTGTGGTAAGAGCCTATCCCATTAGGCGACTACGCCTTCGCATCTTGAGTGCTGGCGGTGCTCGGAATCCTCATGGACTCGAGCAGGCGGTGAAGGTGCTGTGGTAAGCCAGTGAATGCGCTCTTCGGCCAACGTTGGCCGAAGCACGACAAAAAGCCGGGTGGTCACGACCACCCGGCTTTTTGTTGCCATGACGTCGCCGTCCCCGCAAGCGTCGTCGTCCACCGGAACTCAGACCAGGCCGGTGGCCTTCAGCTCGGCCTTGAGGTAGGCGTAATAGATCGGCGCCGCGATCACGCCGGGGAGGCCGAACACCGCCTCCAGCACAATCATCGCCAGCAGGATTTCCCAGGAGCGCGCCTGGATGCGCGAGCCGACGATGCGGGCGTTGAGGAAATATTCCAGCTTGTGGATCGCCACCAGGAAGACCAGCGCCGCCACTGCCAACCCCAGTGATTGCGACATGGCCACCACCACGATCATGGTATTGGAGATCAGGTTGCCGATCACCGGCAACAGCCCGACCAGGAAGGTGATGGCGATCAGGGTCTTGGTCAGCGGCAGCGGGGTGCCGGCCAAGGGCAAGGCCACCCCCAGGAACAACCAGGTCAGGAAGGCGTTGAGCGCGGCAATGCGCACCTGGGCGAACACCACCTTGCGGAACGAGGCCGCGAGGCCGGCCGCCCGGCGCACCAGCGCCAGCGCCAGCGGCCCGCTGCGGTCGCGGTGCAGCGACTCGGACAGCGCCACCATCGCCCCGATCACCATGCCGATCAGCACCAGTACCGCGCCCCGCCCGGCGGCCCCGCCGACCAGGCGCAGCTCCTCGAGATGCTGGGTCAGCCAACGGCTCACCATGTTCTTCAGCTCGTCGCTGTTGTTCGGCAAATGCTCGGCCAGCCAGCCCGGCAGTTGCTGGCGCAGCAGCACCGCGATTTCACCCGATTTCTGCAGGATGGCCGGCACCGCCCCGGTCTCGCCGTGGAAGATCGACATCACGCCGAACGAGAAGCCGACCAGCAGCAGGATGATGAGAATGGACAGCAGCAGCACCGCCACGGCGCGGGCGCGATGCCCAGCCATGCGGTTGAGATGCGCCTGAGACGCCGCCAGCGCCACCAGCTCGTGCACCAGCAAGCCGGCAATCAGGGCGGCCAGCAAGTGAAACTGCAGCACGACATACAACGTCGTGCCGGCCAGCAGGTAGCTGGCCAGCTCGACGGGGTCGGTTCGGTTCAAACTATTGGGCATGCCGTCCTCTGCGGTCGTTACCCGCCAGGAATAGCGGGCGAAAATGACCGCAGTATGTCGCGGGAGCGGGAAGAAACACAATGGGGTGCGAGCGGAAACGGCGGAAGCGCACAGCTCCAGCACGGAAGAGCCGACGACGCAGAGCGGCACCGCCCGCGCTCATGGCCGGCGATACACCCCGATCAGCTGCGCCTCGCCCAGCACATGGCCCTGCAGCGCCTGCTCCAGCCGATGCTTGGCGGGATGCCCCAGATCCGGCAGGACCGTGTCGAGGGCGTAGAGCTTGAAGAAATAGCGGTGCTGCCCGATCGGCGGACACGGCCCGCCCCAGCCGGTGCGCTGCCAGTCGTTCAACCCTTGGCCGACCTGCGGCGGCAGATGCTGCGAGGCGCCTTCGGCCAACTCGTGGCGATCCGGCGGCAGGTTGTACAGCACCCAATGCACCCAGGTCATCTTCGGCGCCGCCGGGTCCGGTGCGTCCGGATCGTCGACAATCAGCACGAACGAGCGCGTGCCGGCGGGTGCACCCTGCCACGCCAGCGGCGGCGAGACATCCACCCCATCGCAGGTATAACGTGCCGGCACGCTCGCCCCCGGCGCAAACGCCGGGGAGGTCAGTTGCAGTCCCATCGCCCCTACCTCCATCGCCACGCCGGCCAGAGCGGCCAGCCACACTCCCCGGCACGTCATGCCGCCTCCTTGCCCCACAACACTGCCTTAGTAGAGTTGTAGCACCCCGAAGACAGAATCAGCGAGAAGGCGACACGTACCGCTGGGCTCCGGCATCACGGCAATGGGTTGGTATCGACATGCTTCAGTAGCGTGGTCATATCCAGCCCGGTCACTCCTTGCAGCACCACCAGATCCTGCATGTGATACAGCGAGCCGGCGCCATCGCGGTCGATGCTGACCACGGTGTTGCCGTCCACCTCGCGCAGGCTGAGGAACTGTGTTGCCTCAGCGGGGTTGTAACCGGCCAGCAACTCACCGATGTGCAGCACATCGCCCCCGTCACGGACGTCGAAATCGGTGATCTGATCCACCGCCCCGGCGTCGCTCTTCAGGAACATGAAGGTATCGCTGCCTGCACCGCCCGTGAGCGTATCGCTGCCCGCCCCGCCGACGATGACGTCGTTGCCGGCCGTCCCGGTCAGCACATCGTTGCCGGCACCGCCCAGCACGACGCCACTGTCAGCGGCATGGCTGATGACTTGCGTGCTGCCGTTCTGCCCCGCCACGAGTTGGAAGTCGCCGGTGGAATACTGGCCCACCAGGGTCACCAGCACGCTATGCACTCCGTCGCTCACTTCCAGCACCCCAGCGGTCCCGGCGGCGTTGGCGGTGTAGGCGCCATGTGTTCCGGAACCGAAGGTAACATCCCCCAAGGCCAAGCTGTCGCCGTTCTCCATGCCGACCACTGTTCCCGAGAACTCGCCTGCGTGGCCCAGCGCCAGCATACCGCTGGCACCGTCGGAAAAACCGACGTTGACGTCGGATGCCGCGCCAAACTCGATCAGGCCGCTGCCGCTGATCAAGGCGCTACCATGGCCGCTGACGTCCTGCTGCAACGTCATGGCGCCACCATTCGCCCACAGGCTGCCCGAGTTATCCAGCGCGCTAGCCACCAACAGTCCGCCACTACCGCTGGCCTCCAGCAGGCCGCTGTTGCTGACGGTATTGCTGCCGGTGTCTATCACCAGCGCATGGCTACCGTCGGCGACGATCGTTCCGTGGTTGACCAGCGTCATCTGCCCGGCACCGATCTGCCCGGCGCCACTGATGGTGTTGTCCACGTTCACCAGCGTGGCGCTGGCGGCACCACCGAAGATGATGTTCTGGCTACTATCGGACAGCACGACCTTTCCGCCGCCTTGCACCGTGGCGCTTTCGACCAGAACCTCGAGATTGGTCTCGCTGCCGGTGGAGCCCAGCACGATCGTGCCACTGTTATCTACCACCCCGCCCAAGGGCAGGATCGCCCCGTCGGCAATCATCATGGTGCCGCTGTTGACCATGTGCGGCTCTTCGTTGAACACGAAGTTGCCCGCCCCCAGGGCCGCAGCATCGACCCCCAGCACCGTGATCGTCTGTCCCGCCCCGGTGGTGATCACCGTGTTGCCGTTGGCGTCGTTGGTAATCACCAGATCGGCGAAGCCACTGATGCCGGTAAAGCCGATCAGGTCGATCTTGTCGGCAGCAGCGTCGAAGTTGTGGATGGTGTCATGGGCTATTGGCTGAGCGAACACAAACAGGTCGTGTCCCGACGAACCGGTAAGGTGATCGTCGGCCGACACGGCGAAGATCGGCGAACCGGGGGCGTAGGCTTCGACATTGTCGGCAACGTACATCGAACCAGTCGTTCCGTCTGCGTTGATCCAGCTCATGCTGATGCCGAGCACCACGGCGCCGGCGAAGTCGGCCGGGGTGGTAACGGCCAACGAACTGGGGTTGCTGGTCTGCACGGTCCATGTGCCGTCACCGTTGTTGGTTCCGGCGTTCAGAACCCACCCCAACGGAACGCCAGCTACCGTGATGGTAACAACTTGACTCGGATCCGAATGCGGTTCAGGAAGAGCCAAGTTGATGGGCTCACCCGCTACGCCTGCGGGGAAGGGTCCAAAGCTCCCTCCTCCGCCAGTATTACCAGCCAAGTCCGTATAGCTACTAGCAATGACATCAACCTTGACTGCACCGTTAGCGGTTCTTGTCAAAGTTGCCGTCCACGTATCGCCATCAATCTGTGTGATGTTGCTAAGGGACCCTCGTGTCACCGTGACGTCCGAAATAACACTCGGGTCGAAACCGGTAACTGCCTCGGAGAACTGGAAGGTGACCATCGAGGTCGAGGTAGGGTTAACCGTATTGCCCAAGGCGGTGCTTGTCACAGTCACCGTCGGCGCGATGGTGTCGGCGGCCGTCACCGTGATGTTGGCGGTATCCGTAGCGGTTGAAAACGCTGCCGCGTTGCCATTGGTGGCAGTGTCCACCTTGCTGCCTGCGGTACCGCTGGTCTGATCCCATGCGCGGAAGGTGATTGCGTTGGTAACAGTGCCCGCAGTGGTGGACTGATAGTAAACGCGAGTATTCGCATCTGCCGCGAGTAACAAGGCTTGAGCGTTGGATACGGTTCCAACCGTCAACCACGAGGTACCCCCATTGGTGGAGTAGTACCACGTACCACCTCCCGACGTCCCCGTAAGAGCGATGCCAAGCAAAGCACCGGAATCAGCATCAGTAACGTTGTCGACCTGACCTGAAGGACTTGCAAAATCAACCAGTGCCGAAACTAACGTACCGACGGCGCCAGTGGGCGCACCAGTACTCGAACCGACAGAACTCAGCACTGGCGACTTGCTCGCGTCGAGCACCGGCGCGTCGTTGGTGCCGGTGATGGTCACGTCGATGGTGCGATCCACCGTGCCGCCGTGGCCGTCGTCCAGCGTGAGGGTGAAGTGCTCGACCTTGGTCTCGTCCTTGCCCAGGTATTCCGCCGCCGATGCCGCCACGCTGTAATTCCACGTGATGACCCCGCCCGTCCCGCTACCCGTGGTGTCGGTGGTGACGCTGGCCGTCAGGCTGCCCAGCGCCCCCGTCGAGGCGGTGATGGTCGGGCTGATGCTGTGCGTGTCGCTCAGATCGACGTCGCTGAAGCCGATGGTGCCGCTGTCGGTGAGGTTGCCCACCGGCGTCACCTGTTCG
>NZ_FXAG01000039.1 GCF_900177275.1 Pseudogulbenkiania subflava DSM 22618 | reverse complement strand
ATGGCTGCCTTGAATGGTTACCTGGATGTCCATCGCACTGGTTACCTCAAATTTCCAAAAACTGGTTATTTTTACACGCCACGGTAGGGCCTAAGCTTACGCCCATAGTCCTGATTGCAGGACGCAACGTGAACTTAACGGAGTGAGCCATGGAACAACGTCTCGATTTCTACAAAGCCAGCCCGGGGGCTCTCAAGGCGATGCTGGGCCTCGAAGAGCAGGTCAGCACGTCCGGCCTGGAAAAGTCGCTGCTTGAACTGGTGCGCCTGCGCGCCTCGCAGATCAACGGCTGCGCCTTCTGCCTCGACATGCACGTGACCGATGCGCGCAAGAACGGCGAGAGCGAGCGCCGCCTCGCCACCTTGTCGTCGTGGCGCGAAACGCCGTTCTTCACCAACCGCGAACGCGCCGCGCTGGAGTGGACCGAGTCTTTGACGCTGGTGGCGCAGGACCACGTGCCGGATGCGACGTGGCAGGCGGTCAAGCCGTATTTCACCGACGCCGAAATCGCCGATCTGACGCTGCTGATCGTGGCCATCAACGGCTGGAACCGGTTCGCCATTGCGTTCCGCAAGATGCCGGCATAACAGGGCAGGTTGTCTCGTCAGGAGGTCCGATGATCTGCGTACCGTGTGTTTTTACTTAAAGAACGTATAAACATTCAGATGCGTATAGGGTTTTGGGGTTGAGAGCCTGTTTGTCTTGCTGGAGTTCGGCTCCCCCTCATGCAACTGCGCTTCACTTGATTTGCTGTAATCAGCTTACGGCGGGACTTGCACGCGCAGGAGTGCTTCCATGCTGGACGCACCAAAAGAAAACCGCCCGGCCGTTGCCGGCCGGGCGGTTGATCCTATCCAGGTTGGCCGAAGCCGGTGTTAATGCGCCACGCTTTTCACCAGATCCTCCACCACCTTCTTGGCATCGCCGAACACCATCATGGTCTTGTCCATGTTGAACAGCTCGTTGTCGAGACCGGCGTAGCCGGCGTTCATCGAACGCTTCACCACGATCACCGTGCGCGCCTTGTGTGCCTCCAGGATCGGCATGCCGTAGATCGGGCTCGCCTTGTCCTTCTGCGCCGTCGGGTTCACCACGTCGTTGGCGCCGATCACCAGCATCACGTCGGCGGTACCGAGGCGGATCTGATCGGCGGCCTGCGCCACCGCCTGCCGGCCGGAGGAGCAGAGGCGGTTGATTGTCAGGCCCGGCACGCTTTGCGGCAGGCCAGCCAGCAGTAGCCCGATGCGAGCAACGTTCATGCCTTGCTCGGCCTCCGGTATGGCGCAGCCGACGATGACATCGCCTATCAGGGCCGGGTCCAGTCGTGGGACCTGGGCCATCACGCTCTTGAGCGCATGCGCCAGCATGTCGTCGGGACGCGTGGTCTTGAACATGCCGTTACGTTTGGCCACCGGTAGCCGGGTAGGCGAATGTGGGCAGAAGCCGTTCATCGTCGAGCTGTTGCCCTGACGGATCGCACCGCATGCTGCGGCCTGTCACTTGCGTGAAGCATCAAAGCTCAGCCGGCAATCCGGTAGCGGGCGGCCGGTTGATCGCTGGAAAGGTCATTGGCCATCGCCTGGCGGGCCGCCTCGTAGGCTTCCCATTTCTCGACCGCATGCAGCGACGGGATGGTAACCAGCTCACCCCTGTCGAAGCCCACCAGGGCGGCATCGACCAGGTCTTCCGCTTGCATCACGATTTGTGCGGGCAGGTTCTCGACCGGCAGGCCGCCGGTGGTCCAAAAATCGGTTGCCGTGGCGCCGGGGAGCACCGCCTGCACGCGCACCCCCTTGTCGGCCAGCTCATGGTGTAGCGACTGGCTGAATGCCAGCACGAAGGCTTTACTGCCGCCGTACACGCCGTTGAGAATCTCCGGTGCGATACTGACGATGGACGAGATGTTGATGATGGCGCCCTTGCCGCGCGCGACAAAGCCCGGCACGGCGGCATAGGTCAGCCGGGTCAGCGCGGTGACGTTGAGCTCGATCATCTGGACCATACGCTCGACGTCGCTTTCCAGCAGCGGCGTATGCGTGCCGACGCCGGCGTTGTTGACCAGCAGGGTGATGCTGGCATCTTCGCGCAGCTTCGCTTCCACCCGGGCACGATCGGCCTGCTGGTTGAGGTCGGCATCCAGCACCTCGACGTTCCGGCCGGTTTCTGTGGTGATGCGCTCGGCCAGGGTGTTGAGGCGGTCGCGGTTGCGTGCCACCAGGGTGAGGTCGTAGCCGCGGCGGGCCAGGCGCTCGGCGTAGATGGCGCCAATCCCGGAAGAAGCGCCGGTGACAAGGGCGGTACCTTGCTGTGCTTGGGTCATGATGTCTCTCCACTATGAGGGGTTGCGGGGAATCCGTCAGTGCATGTTAGGGCCTATTAGTAATGTCTCAAATGACGTATAAAGTACTTATTTATGACATCGCTTGAAGGGCCCGCCCCATGCATCGGATCGGCTACGTATTGACGGAGGGTTTTCAGCTGCTGGCGCTCGCCACCCAGTCCGTTTTCGAGTTCGCCAACGTCATGGCCGGCGAACCTTTCTACGAGGTGGAAAACTATTCGCTGGCCGGCGGCATGATCCGCTCCTCGCTGGGGCTGGCGGTGAGTTCGCGCGCCCTGGACGAACAAAGCCAGGCCGACACCTGGATTTTCACCGGCGTGATCGACCCGCTCGCGCGCCCCACGCCGCCCGGGGAGCTGGCCTTTGCGCGCCAGGCCAGTCCGCGCGCCCGGCGCGTGGCCGCGATCTGCACCGGAGGCTTCGTGTTGGCCGAAGCCGGCTTGCTATCCGGCCGGCGGGCTACCACGCATTGGGCCTACGCGCGCGAGATGCAGAAGCGGCATCCTGACGTTCACGTCGAGGACGACCGCATCTACATGATCGACGGTCCGATATGGACTTCGGCCGGCATGACGGCGGGTCTGGATCTGGCGCTGGCGATGGTGGAAAAGGACCTCGGGGCGGACGTTGCGCGCTCAGTGGCGCACAAACTGGTGATGCATCAGCGCCGCGCGGGCGGGCAGTCGCAGCATTCGGAACTGTTGGACCTGGCGCCGAAGTCGGACCGCATCCAGAGCGCGCTCGACTACGCCCGCAAGCATCTGCAGCGCCCGCTGACTGTGGAGGAACTGGCGGAATCGGTCCATCTGAGCCCGCGCCAGTTCAGCCGGGTGTTCACCGCGGAAACCGGCCAGTCGCCGGCCAAGGCGATCGAGGGGCTGCGGCTGGAAGCGGCGCGACTGATGATCGAACAGAGCACCCACCCGCTGGACGTGGTGGCCCGCGAGACCGGGTTTCGCGACCGCCGGCATCTGCGTGAGGCATTCCTGCGCAGTTTCGGCATCCCGCCGCAGGCGGTGCGGCGGGAGGTCAGGGAACGCCCCTGACGCCGGCTCATTAATCGCCCCAGCGTCTCTAGACACGTTTGAGCAACAGAGAATGACTGCTACTCGGTAGCTGGCTGCCTGTGGGCCGGGAATTTATGAACGACCGCTCAGGCCGAGGTACAGAAGTTGGGCGACCGGCAGTTTCCAGAGCGTAGCGGTCACCTGAATGGCCGACGAGAAATGCGCACGTGAATGACCGAGCGCATGAGCTGCATCGGCCATGTCCCATTCAACGACAGATGGCATCCCGAGACGCCGGGCGATTGCCGTCTCTATCTCGGCGAGCGAAGCTTCTCCGTTCTCTGCAAATAGAAGGCGCCTGGCGATGTGGCATACATGGCTTGCAGGTAAAGATCGACAACGTCATCGATATGAATAGTCGACCATCGATTCGATCCCTTGCCGATCACACGAACAGCACCGAATTCACGTGCCACGTCGGCCAATAGCGGAATTTGAGCGCTCTCGCGCTCTATACCACTGAGGCGACGGGAACCGCCGGTAGTCCGGTCATGATCCCCCGGTGCCGAGCAACAGCACCATGCGCGCTTTTCCTAGACTGAACAGTTCGGGATCGGCATTCCGCTGCGCGCGCGATAGATGGCTGCCGCATTATTCGGCGAACCTCTAGTCCACTTCGGCTCGACTGCCGGCAAGCACAACCGCAACGTACAACGAGCGTCGTGCGGTGCACTGCACCGTATCGGAGAGCCGTGGCACGCAGAAAAAGTGGCCCGTCGGGAAGACTGTTTTAAATCGGGTGGAAAAATCTGTCTCAAACGCTCGTCATTCATTCGTCCACAGCACCGCTTGCCGCGCGGAGGACTTGCCGCAGAGCGTTTCGATCAGATAGTCGACGAATGACGCGATCCGCGACGACACTGCCGTGTTGCGGTAATAGACGGCATGAATCGGCTGGCGTACGTCTTGAATGTGGGACGCGAGGACCTGCACGAGGCGCCCGGATGCGCGATCCTGCGCGGTCATGAAATCCGACAGGCAGACGATCCCCGCCCCGTCGAGCGCGAGTTGCCTGAGCGTCTCACCGCTCGATGTCCACACCGCCGGCGCGATCCGGTACGGCTCGCCATCCGCGCCGAGTATCGGCCACACGTTCAGCGACTCGGGCTGGTTGAAGCCGAGCAGCGCATGCTTGCCAAGTTCCTCGACCGTACGCGGCTGCCCGTGTGCGTCGAGGTAGGCGGGGCTGGCGAGAATGCGCACCCGGCTGTGGCCGATCAGCCGGCTGTGCAGCGTCGAGTCCTTCAGGTGGCCGATCCGGATTGCGACGTCGGTGCGCCGCTCGAGCAGATCGATGATGCCTTCGTTACTGTTCAGCTCCAGCTCCACCTGCGGAAACCGTTCGCGATAGCCGCGTACCAGTGGCACGACTACGTGCAGCATGAACGGCGTCGCGGCATCGACCCGCAGGCGGCCGGAAGGCATTTCGCGCCGCGCGAGCATCTGTTCCTCCGCGCTTTCGACCGAATCGATGATCGCCCGCGCATTCTGCAGGAATGCCCGTCCTTCCTCGGTCAGCTCCAGGCGGCGCGTGGTCCGGCGCAGCAGCGTGGTCTTCAGTTTTTCCTCGAGCCGCGCGAGCGAGCGGCTCGTTGCCGACACGGTAAGGTCGAGCTGCTGCGCGGCAGCGGTGATCGAGCCGGTGTCGACCACAGTGGCGAAGGCCTGGAGTTCGTCGAGCGTGACTTTCATTGTTGAATTTAAATCAAAATAATTTCGTTTATAGGCTAGTTTTTACGCAAAAGTAAAGTGGGCACACTGTGTCCATTCCTACCGGTCCCCCGGATGCCCATCGTGCTACTTGCTCTACTCGCGCTGACGATCAGCGCCTTCGCCATCGGAACGACCGAATTCGTGATCGCCGCGCTGATGGCGCAGAGCGGTTCGCTCGACCAACGTGACAGCCTGCCCGAGTGCACCGCCGACCCTGTCGAACAGCTCGCCCACTGAACGCTTACCTTTTTACCCTGGAGATCACCAGCATGAACGCATCGACCCAACTTCCGCCGTTTGCCGGCAAGACTTTCGAAGTCCGCTACGACGGGCTCACCGCCCTCAATGCCTATGCCGACGACGGCATCCACATGCGCTACGAGATCACCGAAGGCGCCTTTGCGGGTGCGACGGGTGAAGTTGCCTACACATGGCAGCACGTCGCCGGCGAGATCTACGTGATTTCGTGGCAGGAAGCCGACCGCTCTACCGTGGTGCATATCGACGACTTCGCGGCCGGTACTTCGCGTTCGTTCTTCACCGCACCGTCGCTTGATTTCTATCGACTCGAAGGCAGCCTGCGCGCGCTCTGAACAGGTTCAGATCATGTCCACCTCACTCGAAAAACTGACCCGCGGTGGCTTCAGCATCGGCATCGAGCTGCCGCTCGACAACGACTGGACGCCCGAAGGCGAGGCGCGCCGCCAGCGCGATGGGCGACGCCCCGGCGTGCCTGACCTAGCAAGCCACGCGAAGCTCGCGCAACTCGCGCAACTCGCGCAACTCGCGCAACTCGCGGACACGCTCGGCTTCCGTGCCCTCTGGGTGCGTGACGTGCCGCTGTACGACCCGTCGTTCGGCGACGCCGCCCAGGTGTTCGAAGTGTTTTCGTACCTCGGCTATCTCGCCGGCGTCACGCGCGACATCCTGCTCGGCACGGCGGCCGTGGTGCTGCCGCTGCGCGAACCGCTGCTGACGCTGAAGTCGGCCGCGACGATCCAGGAACTGAGCGGTGGCCGCCTGCTGCTGGGCGTCGCGAGCGGCGACCGCCCGGTCGAGTACCCGCTGTTCGGCCGCGACTTTGAATCGCGCGGCGCCAACTTCCGCGAGCAGATCGCGCTGCTGCGCGACGGGGCGCGCAGCCATCTGCCGCCCGGGCTGGAGGTGCTGCCGGCGGCACGCACGCCGCTTCCGCTGTTCGTCGCTGGCCTCGCGCAGCAGACGCCGGAATGGATCGGCGAGCACATGGACGGCTGCCTCGCCTACCCCGGCACACCGGACGACCATCGGCGCCGCGCCGCCAGCTGGCGCGCCGTCGCCGGCATCAAGCCGTACACCAGCTTCATCCATCTCGACCTTGCCGCCGATCCGCACGAGCCGCTGCAACGCCATCGCTTCGGCGCACGGGCGGGGCGCCTCGCGCTGATCGATGAACTGGCGGCAATGCGCGAGGCGGGCGTACAGCACATCGGCCTGCATTTCCGCCGCAATCGCCGTCCGCTCGACGAGACGTTGGCCGAAATCGCCAGCGAAGTACTTCCGCATTTCCATGACGATCAGAAGGAGAACGCGACATGGACCAGCCTGTAACCGCAACATCAGATCGATCGGGGAAGGAATGGCTGTCGCTGCTGGCGCTGGCGATTGGCGCCTTCAGCATCGGCACCACCGAGTTTTCTCCGATGGGGCTGCTGCCGGTCATCGCCGAAGGCGTTTATGTCTCCATCCCGACCGCCGGCATGCTGATTACCGTCTACGCCATTGGCGTCATGGTCGGGGCGCCGCTGATGACCATCGTTTTGTCCCGTTGGTCGAGGCGTACCGCACTGATCGCGCTGATGGGCATTTTCACCCTCGGCAACCTGCTATCGGCGGTGGCGTCGGACTACACGACGCTGCTGCTGGCACGCCTCGTCACGAGCCTCAACCACGGCGCGTTCTTCGGACTCGGTTCGCTCGTCGCGGCGAGCGTGGTGCCCCGCCACAAGCAAGCCAGTGCAGTGGCCACCATGTTCATGGGGCTGACTATCGCCAATATCGGCGGCGTTCCCGCCGCGACCTGGCTTGGGCAAACCATTGGCTGGCGGATGTCGTTCGCCGCGACGGCAGGGCTCGGGATTCTGACGATGCTGATCCTGCGGGCCGCTCTTCCTAAGGGCGAAGCCGGAAAAGTCCCGCATGTTCGCGGCGAATTGAAGGTGCTGACCCGCCCGGTGGTCTTGATGGCCATGGCCACCACGGTGCTCGGGGCAGGCGCGATGTTCACGCTCTACACCTATATCGCGCCGACGCTCGAACATATCACCGGCGCGTCGCCGAACTTCGTGACCGCCATGCTGGTGCTGGTCGGTGTCGGCTTCTCGATCGGCAACCTTGCCGGCGGCCGGCTCGCAGACCGCTCGCTCAATGGCAGCCTGATCGTTTTCCTGGTCCTGCTCGTCGCCATCATGCTGGCGTTTCCGCTGCTGGCGAAAACCCCGCTGGGGACCGCTTTCGCCGTCGTCGTCTGGGGGGCTGCGACCTTCGCCGTCGTTCCACCATTGCAGATGAGGGTGATGCGCGCCGCGGCGGAGGCGCCGGGGCTCGCCTCTTCGGTCAACGTCGGTGCCTTCAACCTCGGCAATGCCGTCGGTGCCGCCGCCGGTGGTGCCGCCATTTCGGCGGGCTTCGGCTACGAAGCCGTACCGCTGGTCGGTGCCTTGATTGCCGCGTCGGGACTGCTGCTGGTGATCGTGCAGATCGTCCTGCAACGCCAGCCTAAGCCCGGCCAGCTCGCTGAAGCTTCGTCGATCAATATTTGATTTTTTCTCAACTGTAATTCGCGCTTACTGCTGTTTTTCGCATAGATCGGGATTGGCACAATCCCTCCATCGACTTCATTGCTCAACCCCCCACGGAGAACATCATGACCAGTATTCCTGCCTTCGGCCTTGGTACCTTCCGCCTGCAAGGCCAGGTTGTCATCGACTCGGTCCGCACCGGCCTCGAACTCGGCTACCGCACCATCGACACCGCCCAGATCTACGGCAACGAAGCGGAAGTGGGCGAAGCGATCGCCGCTTCCGGCGTGCGCCGCGAAGACCTGTTCCTGACGACGAAGATCTGGGTCGACAACTACGCCAAGGACAAGCTCGTGCCTAGCCTCGAGGAAAGCCTCGCCAAGCTGCGCACCGACTACGTCGACCTGACCCTGATCCACTGGCCGGCCCCAGGCAACGGCGTGTCCATCGACGAATTCATGACCGCGCTCGCCGACGCGAAGGCGAAGGGCCTGACGCGCCAGATCGGCATCTCGAACTTCAACATCGAACTGACGAAGCAGGCGATCGCCGTGGTCGGCAAGGACGCGATCGCGACCAACCAGATCGAGCTGAGCCCGTACCTGCAAAACCGCAAGCTCGTCGACTTCCTGCAGAACGAAGGCGTCCACGTCACCTCGTACATGACCCTCGCGTACGGCAAGGTCCTCGGTGACCCGGTGATCGGCGCGATCGCGCAGCGTCATCAGGCCACGCCGGCTCAGGTGGCGCTCGCCTGGGCCTTGCAGCTCGGCTACTCGGTGATCCCGTCGTCCACCAAGCGCGAGAACCTTGCCAGCAACCTGCTCGCGCAGAGCCTGCGCCTGAGCGACGAGGACATGGCACAGATCGCCACGCTCGAGCGCAATGGCCGCGAAGTCGACCCTGCCGGCCTTGCGCCACAGTGGGACTGAGTGCACCGGCCTTTTCTTAAGAGGAGTGGCTAAAAACCCCCTGATGCTGCGTTGCGCCGGCTTGCCGCACCGCTTGTACTGTCTGCGTCGGCGCGCCTTGCCTCAGATGTAAAACTGATTTTTGTTAGCCGCTCTAAGCCCCGTCCGCGGCCGGTTGGCCGCGGACCCGACAGGATAAGCATCCTGCCCCAGGATTCTCTGTTTCAACCGCTGCAGCTCCGCGCACTGACACTGCCGAACCGCATCGGCGAGAACCTGCAAGGGCCTCAACCAGCCGCTCATCGTTGTAGGAAAAGACGGTCTGTACCGGGAAGCCATCCCCCACCCAGTGGGGTTCGCCAGCCCGGTGAATGCTCAGGATGTTACGTATGGTGCTGTCTTTAATCGGGTGCCGTGCAGGCTCGGGGCGCGGCTAACTCCTTGTCGCGGCATTCCGGGCGGTCGAGATCTTTGCCCCTTGCAAGAGCGTCTTTGTCACTGGCGTCTTAGCCGCGACGGCCAGCAGTTGCGTCCATTGCTCATCGGTCAAGGGGGCATTGCTGTGCAGTTGGCGCTCTATGAAGGTATTGCCCTCCGAATCTTTGGCCAGGTTCAGAGTGATGTGGAGTTCTCCCAGATTCCAGCCCTTTTTCTCGGCGTACATCCGCAAGGTGATGGCGGTGCAGGAGCCTAGGCTTGCCAGCAAGTAGTCGTATGGCGCAGGGCCGGCATTCTGCCCCCCCGACGATACCGGCTCATCGGCGAGGAGCTCGAAGTCTGCGGTGTCGATCAACTGCGTGTAATTGAACGGCGTGGACGTCACCGTGACCGAAGCTATTTGTTTCATGAATGGATCCCTCAAGGATCAGCATAAATTCCATATTAAGACGAATGAGCTATAGTGTTAGCCGCCCTAAGACGAACAGCAAGTCTACTAATATTGAACAATGCGCTACCGACTGAACGATATTGAAGCCTTCCTGCTGGTGATGGAGACTGGGAGCTTTACGGCGGCCGCCTTACGCCTCGATCTCTCCAAGTCGGCCATCAGCAAACGGATTAATGACCTGGAGCAGGCACTGGGTGCCCAGCTGCTACACCGATCCACTCGGGGAGTGATCGCTACCGACCGCGGGCAACTCTTCTATCAGAAGGCACGGGAGCTGATACTGCAGCTCGACGACGCGGCCACGTCGGCGATTGAGGAGGAGGGGAATCTATGTGGCCAGGTGCGCATCGCAGCACCAATGACCTTCGGCCGGAAATACCTGGGGCCGATGCTGTTGGAGCTAATGCAGCAGCACCCCAACCTGGACTTGATCATCGATCTCGATGACCGCATGGTGGATGTGGATGGCGGTGGCTACGACTTGGCAATCCGGATTACCCAGCCACTCAAGGACATGTCACTGATCGCACGTAAGCTGGCCATCAGTCGCCGCGTCGTCTGCTGTAGCCCGAACTATGCGGAGCACCATGGCTTGCCCAAATCACTCGACGAACTGGCAGCCCATCGCTGCATCGGCTACGCCTACGTCCATTCCGGGCAGCTGTGGCAATTCGAGCCGGTCGGGCAGAATAACCGGGTACGAACGGCAGTAGTGAAATCAACGCTGGTATTCAACAACGGCGAAGTGATGTGCGATGCCGCCATCGCCGGCCTTGGCATCTGCTTGCTGCCGCGGTTCATCGCTGCCGAGGCGCTGCGCGATGGGCGCCTAATCGAGGCCCTACCCGACACCCCCATCCCTGACACCGTCTACGCGCTATACCCCAGCCGCCGATTTCAGAGCCGCAAGGTCCGCACCGTGCTTGACTACTTGCGC
>NZ_FXAG01000040.1 GCF_900177275.1 Pseudogulbenkiania subflava DSM 22618 | reverse complement strand
CTGTTCCTGGCGCAGATGAGCCCGAGCCAGCGTCGTCGGCTGCTGGAGCACGTGCCGCTGGAACGCTACACCGCGAAGACGCTGACCGACCTGGCGGCGCTGGAGCGGGAGATCGAGCGGGTGAAGCGGGACGGCTACGCCTGCGACGACGAGGAATTCCTGCCGGGGCTGTTCTGCCTGGCGGTGCTGGTGCCGACGCCGGGAGGCAAGTCCAACACCGGGATCGCGATCCAGGCGCCGGTGCTGCGGGTGACGCCGGACAAGGCGCTGCAGTTGCTACCGGCGTTGCAGCGGGCGGCGGCGGCCCTGGCCAAGATCGAGGCCGAGGCCATGCCCGAGGCGCGGGAGAGCGAATGAGTCTGCATCTTCCGGCCGGCCGGGTGTGTCCCGGCACGAATGCTCTGGCCCCGCCGCAGGGTGAGGCCGGCTAAGGCCGGACCTGCAAGGGGGCGCCAGAGGTTGACGACTATTTGACCCACGCCGCGCAGCACGCCGCGGCAACCACTGGAGAGCTCCCGTGACAGACATCAGCCAGATTCAGCCCGACCGCATGGTCTCGGTGCGCGAGGCGTTCGGCATCAATTCCGACCTGAAAGTGCCCGCCTTCAGCGAGCGCGACGACCACGTGCCCGAGATCGACGAGGCCTACCGCTTCAACCCTGACGTGACGCTGGCGATCCTCGCCGGCTTTACCCGCGACCGTCGCGTGATGGTGCAGGGGCTGCACGGCACCGGCAAGTCCACGCATATCGAGCAGGTCGCCGCGCGTCTCAACTGGCCGTGCGTGCGCGTCAACCTGGACGGCCACATCAGCCGCCTCGACCTGGTCGGGCGCGACACCATCGTGCTGCGCGACGGCCTGCAAGTGACCGAATTCCAGGAAGGTATCGTGCCCTGGGCGCTGCAGCGCCCGGTGGCGCTGATCTTCGACGAGTACGATGCCGGCCGCCCCGACGTGATGTTCGTGATCCAGCGCATCCTCGAGCGCGACGGCAAGTTCACCCTGCTCGATCAGAGCCGGGTGATCCGGCCGCACCCGTATTTCCGCCTGTTCGCTACCTCCAACACGGTGGGGCTCGGCAACCTGTCCGGCCTGTACCACGGCACCCAGGTGCTGAACCATGCCCAGATCGACCGCTGGAACATCGTCGCCACGCTCAACTACCTGTCGCGCGAGGAGGAGATGGCGATCGTGCTGGCGCGCGTGCCCGCTAAGGATAACGAGCAGGGGCGCCAGCTGGTGGCATCGATGGTGGCGGTGGCGGAGTTGACGCGCAAGGGGTTTGCCGCCGGCGACCTGTCGACGCTGATGTCGCCGCGCACCATCATCAGCTGGGCGGAAAACTGCGAGATCTTCCGCAACCCGGCGCTGGCCTTCCGCCTGTCCTTCCTCAACAAGTGTGACGACGCGGAGCGCCCCATCGTCGCCGAGTACTACCAGCGCTGCTTCGGCGTCGAACTGGACGAATCCTGGATGCTCACGACGGGGGCGCAGTAATGGCCAGCCCGCAGCAGAACGCTAAGCGGCAGCAGCAGGTCGAGGAGCTGTGCGCGGCCGCGATCCGGGCGCTGACGGGCGATGCGGCGCTGCACTACCGCGGCGGTCGGCTGCACCGCGCGACGCGGGCGCTGCCGGTGCATGCGCCTCATCTGCGGGTCGAACCCGGGATCGACGACTTCGCGGCCAGCCGGGCCGCGGCCGATAGCATGGCGCTGCGCCTGCAGTATTCCGATGCCGCGCTGCACCGCAGCCTGTGCCCGGAGGAGCCGGTCGATCGTCTGATCTTCGAGTTGCTGGAACAGCTGCGTGTCGAGACCCTGGCGCCCGCCGACATGCCGGGCATGGCCGGCAACCTGCGCCAGCGCTTCGAGGACTGGTCGCGCGCGTTCTACCGTTCCGGGCTCACCGAGGGCGAGGCCGGCATCCTGCTCTACACCGTGGCGCAGATGTGCTGGTCGCGCCTCAACGCGCTGCCGGTGCTGCACGAAACCGAGGATTACATCGAGAGCACCCGCTGGTCCCTGGTGTCGGAGTTGGGCAGCGCACTGGCCGGCATCCGCCGCCAGCGTCACGACCAGGCCGCGTTCGCCCCGCACGCGCTGGAGATCGCCCGCATCGTCGGCGACAAGGTGCGCGCCAAGAGCGCCCAGCCGGGGGAAGGCGAGGCCGGGGAGGCCGAGGGCGATGCCCGTGCCGCTTTCGCGCTGTTGCTCGACTTCGACCAGGACGAGGGGGGCGACGGGATTGCCGCCGCCGTCAGTGGCGCCAGCAAGGTGTTTGTCGAGGCGGAGCAGGCCTACCGCGTCTACACTACCCGCTACGATGTCGAGGTGGCGGCCGGTACCCAAGTGCGCAAGGCGCTGCTGGAGGAGTACCGCGAGCGGCTCGACCGGCGCATCGCCGCCCAGGGCGTCAATATTCCGCGCCTGGCGCGTCTGCTCGGGGCCGTGCTCGCCGAGCCGCGCCGCGACGGCTGGCGCTTCGGCGAGGAGGAAGGGCAGGTGGATGGCCGCCGCCTTTCCCAACTGATCACCTCGCCGGCCGAGCGCCGCCTGTTTCGCCGTGAACAGTTCAAGCCGGCGGCGGACTGCCAGGTGAGCGTGCTGGTGGATTGCTCGGGCTCGATGAAGGCACATGTCGAATCGGTGGCGACCCTGGTGGACATCCTGCTGCGGGCGCTCGAGATGGCCGGCGTCGGCACCGAGCTGCTCGGTTTCACCACCGCAGCCTGGAACGGCGGCCGTCCCTACCGCGAGTGGATGAGCCGCGGGCGGCCACGCCACCCCGGCCGGCTCAACGAGGTCTGCCATCTGGTGTTCAAGGACGCCGAGCGCAGCTGGCGACGCGCGCGCCGTGACATCGCGGCGTTGCTCAAGGCCGATCTGTTCCGCGAAGGGATCGACGGCGAGGCGGTGGACTGGGCCTGCAACCGCCTGCTGGCGCGCAGCGCGGGACGGCGCATCCTGATCGTGATTTCCGACGGCAGCCCTGCCGACAGTGCCACCGGCCTCGCCAACGACGCCTTCTATCTCGACAACCACCTCAAGGCGGTGGTGGCGCGGCGAGAACAGGAGCGCGCGGTGGAAATCCTCGGGCTGGGGGTCGGGCTCGACCTGAGCCCGTTCTACCGCCGCTGCCTCGCCACGGATATGACGCAGGCGCTCGACAACGAGCTGTTCTTCGAGATCGTGCAGCTCATCGGCGGGCGGCACCGGCGCTGAGGGCGCCGCCGTTCCTTCCCGGTGCGCGCGGCGGTTGCCGGTGACGACCGTGGCGCACCCGATTCAACCCTAATAGTGTCAACAGGAGCCTGCAGCATGGCGAAGAAACGAGTGGTGGTGGAGTTCGGCATGGGGACGTCGATCCGCAGCCGCAACTACACCGAGGCCGCGGCGCGCGCGATCCGCGATGCGCTGTGGCGCAATTCGCTGAACGTGGCCGAGTTTTTCGGCTTTCCCAAGACGGCGATGATCATCGACGTCGAGATCGGCATCCAGCGGCCGGAGGAGGTCGACCGCGAGGCGCTGGTCGGGCTGTTTCCCTACGGCACGCCGTCGATCACCGTGGTGAAGGGCGGTCTGGATGTGCCCAAGCACGGCAGCGATGGCGTGAGCGTGATCGCTCACGCCGCGATCATCGTGTCCTTTGATATGGAGCCGGCACATGGCTGAGAAACGCATCATCCTGGAAATGGGGTCGGGCAACGACCTGTACGGCGGCGACTACACCAAGGCCGCCTGCCGCGCGGTGCAGGACGCGCTGCATCATTCGTCGATCATCCTGTTCCGCTCGCTGGGCTACGACCACCGTACCATGCGGGTGCAGGTCACCATCGGTGTGCAGGAGCCGGACAAGGTCGACACCGTCGTCGTGGCCGCCGAACTGCCGCGCGGCCGGGCCGAGGTCACGGCGGTGTTCGGCGGCCTCAACGTGCATGACCCGGAGCAGGGCACCACGCACGTCATCGCCACCGCCGCGGTGGAAGCGTTCCTGCCCGCCGACAGCGACTGGCGCCTGAGCGAGCCGGCCTGAGCGGTTGGCCGGTCGCCGCCGGTCGGCAACCGGGCTCGTTACCCTTTTATTCCTGCCATGCGGGCGGGGCCGGATTGCCAGCCTGATGTCTGGCTGCACCCGGCCCCTCGATCTTTTCTCGGCAACGCCCCACCGCCGGCTCACGGCTGCCGGCGGCGGGGAATCAAACCTTGAAGCGCTCCAGCAACGCGTCCTGCTGCCCCACCTGCTCGACCATCACCTGGCAGTGATCCAGCTGCGTCGCCGCCCCCTGCGCCACGGCGTGGCTGATGTCGCGGATGCCGTCGGTGCGCCTGCTCAGTTCACGCGTGGCCACGCTTTGCTCCTTGGCGACTTTGGCGATATGCAGGTTCATGTCGTTGATGCGCGTGATCGCGTCGCGGATGCGCCCCAGGATGTCGTTGGCGCTGGCGGCGTCATCGACGGTCTGCTTGGCGGTGTGGCTGCATTGCAGCATGCTGCTCTCGGCGCGTTTCACGCCGTTTTGCAGCTGCTCGATGATGTCGCGGATTTCGGCGGTCGAGCTCTGGGTCAGTGAGGCGAGGGTGCGCACCTCGTCGGCGACCACGGCGAAGCCGCGTCCGGCCTCGCCCGCCCGTGCTGCCTCGATGGCCGCGTTGAGCGCCAGCAGATTGGTTTGGTCGGCGATGCCGGCGATCTTGGTCAGGATCGACTCGATGTGGCGGCTGAGCTGCACCAGCTGGTTGATGGAGAGCCCGGTCTCGCCCAGCTTGTCGGCCAGCAGCTGGATCGTGCTGGTGGTGCGTGATACCACAGCCACGCCGTGTTCGGTTTCAACGTTGGCGGTTTCGACGGCGCGGGCCGCCACCTCGGCGTGTTCCGCCACGGCCTCGGCGGCGCCGTTCATGTCGTTCATGGTGTGGGCCAGGTGATCGAGCTCCTGCAGTTGCTGATACAGCCGCTCGGAGGCGGATTGCGCCTGGCTGGAGGTGGCCGTGCTGGTCTGGCGCACCTGCGCGGCGCTGTTCATCACGTTGCCGATCAGGGTTTGCAGGTGCTGCACGAAGCCGTTGAATTCGCGCGAGAGCAGCGCCACTTCGTCCTTGCCCGTGGCCGGCAGGCGGCGCGTCAGGTCGCCTTCGCCTCGGTTGATGTCCTGCAGGGCGTGATGCAGCCGCTGCAAGGGTGAGAGCAGCCGCCCCATCAATACGCCCAGCACCAACAGGCTGAGTGCCACGCCGATGACCGCGCCCACCAGCGCGCGCTGGCTGGCGGCGTCGGCCTCACGCATCAGGGCGGCTTCGTCGAGCACCACGCCCAGATACCAGTGCATGCCGTGCAGGCCGCTGAGCGGTACGAAGGAAACCAGTTGCCGCCGTGCGCCGTCGACCGTTTTCAGTGCCGACGTCAGCGCGGGGCGTTGCCCGTCGAACAGCCGGCTGTAGGGCTGGCCGTCCAGCTTGGCGTCGGGGTGCGAGATGATCTTGCCGTTCCCCGAGAGCAGGAAGGCGTAGCCGGCGCCGTTGAAGTCGAGCGCGTTGACGGCGGCGGCGATGTTCTGCAGGCTCAGGTCGCCGCCGAACGCGCCCATGAAGCGGCCGTGGTCGCTGAGTTTCGCTACCGCGGAGATCAGGATCTCGCCGGTGGCGGCGTCGGCGTAGGGTTCGGTGAGCACCGCCCGCGGCGCCTGGCGTGCCACGGCGTACCACGGCCGCTGGCGTGCGTCCCAGCCGGGCGGGTTCCATTTCGGGTCGTTGGTGAGGCGCTTGCCGTCGCTGTCCAGGCCGCCGAAGACCAGCAGGAACTGTTCTTTCAGCAAAGGTTGGCCGAAGACCTGCTGAATCCGCTCGGGGCGGAAGTCGGCGTCGATGCTCTGCGCCATCAGGTCGATCAGCTGCAGCTTGGCGTTGAGACCGTTTTCGATCTGGCGCGCCAGCGCGTTGCCGGCCTGGCCGATGCTGGATTCGGCCTGCGAGCGCAGGCTGGTGCGCAGCTGGCTCACTTGCACCAGCGACAGCAGACTGACAGTGAGAAACAGCACGGCGGCGCCGGCGAGGCCGGCCTTGTGTGAGATCTTCATGGCGAGAGCTTCTTGTTGGTTTGGTTGAGGGATGAGATCACGGCCGGCGGGGTGGGGCGGTTCAGGCGCCGCCTGGCCCGAGCAGCGCGGGCAGGGCGCTGAACATCAGGCTGACCCCGATCAGCAGCAGGATGCAGAAGGCGATGCGGCGCATCGTCGCCGGGGCGACCGGTGGTGGATAGCGGCGTCCGAGCAGGGTGACGAAGGTGGCCAGCAGCATCGACAGCCCGGTCAGTAGCCAGACCGATGCCGACAGCTCGCCCTGGCTCGCCACGAACAGGGTGCGCGTGCCAGAGGTGAAGGCAAACACCAGGAGCAGCATGCTGCGCACCGCCGCCAACTCCATCGGCTGGCGGTAGAAGTGAAAGATCACCGGCGGCCCGGCCATGCCGAACAAGCCGCCGAACAGCCCGGAAAACAGCCCGCTGACAAAAAAACTGCGGTCGGGCGAACGCTCAGCCAGCTGCGCCGGACGCAGCGCGAACACGATGCCGCTGTAGGTGATGGCGCCGCCGAGCAGGAATTCCAGCAGCAGCGAGGCCGTGCTGCTCAGGTAGTTGAGCAGCACGACCCCGGCGATGATCGACGGCAGCACCCCCAGCAGCACCGCGCGCGCGGCGCGCCAGTCGATCAGGTGCCATTTGCCCCGCAGCGCCACCGCGCTGTTGACCAGGGTCACCATGCTGACCACGGCCGCCGCGACCGGTACCGGGGCCAGCGCGAAACCGCTGGTGGCCCCCATCACGATCATGCCGAGCCCAAAGCCGGTGATGGTCTGGAAATAGGTACCGGCGGCGATGGTGGCCAGCAGGGCGAGGAGGGTGTCGAGGTGCATGGGCGTTGTCCTGGCGGCGGATCGACGGGCGGCCTAGCTCGCTGTGGCCGTCTCGCGGGCGGCGTGCGCCTGCACCACCGTCACCGCGATGACGTGGAATACGTCGTCGGCGCTGCAGCCGCGCGACAGGTCGTTGGCCGGTTTGGCCAGGCCTTGCAGCAGCGGCCCGATGGCCACCGCGCCGCCCACTCTTTCGGCCAACTTGTAGCCGATGTTGCCCGCTTCCAGGTTGGGGAAGATCAGCACGTTGGCCTTGCCCTTGACCTGCGAGTCCGGCAGCTTGCGGTTGGCGATTTCCGCCACGATGGCGGCGTCGAGCTGCACGTCGCCGTCAATCGCCAAGTTGGGGCGCTGCGCCTTGACCTGGGCGGCCGCCTGCGCCACCTTGTCGACCGCCGCGTGCTTGGCGCTGCCGTTGGTGGAGAATGACAGCATGGCCACGCGCGGCTCCTCCATCAGCAGCTGGCGCGCGCTGTCGGCCGCGGCCAGGGCGATGTCGGCCAGTTCGCTGGCGCTCGGGTCCACCACCAGGCCGCAATCGGAAAAAATCAGCCCGCCCTTGAGCGAGTGGAACGGTTCGCACAGCATCATCAGGAAAAAGCTGGAAACCAGCTTGAAGGAAGGCTGCACGCCGATGACCTGGATCGCGGTGCGTACCACGTCGGCGGTGGTGCGTACCGCGCCGGAAACCGTGCCGTCGGCGCGTCCGGTTTTCACCAGCAGGTTGGCGCAGACCAGCGGGTCGCGCGCGGCGCTGGCGGCCTGTTCTTGCGTCATGCCCTTGTGCCGGCGCAGCTCGAACAGCGCCTCGGCCAGCTCCGCCTGCAACGGGGCGTCGGCGGGGTCGTGAAAATCGATGCCGCTCAGGTCGAGGCCGCGTTGTCGAGCCTGTGTCTCGATGGCAGTGCGGTCGCCGACCAGTATGATGCGGGCGATGCCCTCGCGCGTGGCCCGTACCGCGGCGTCGAGCACGCGCGGGTCCTCACCTTCGGAAAGGGCGATGCGGGCGGGGGCGTGGCGGGCCTGCTCGATGATGCGGGTGAGTGCTCTCATGGTGGGGCTCCTGATAAAACCTTTCCCGGCAAGGGAAAAAAGGGCCGGAACCCGGTGCGAGGGATGCCCGGGCCCCGGCTAACACTCAACATGGATTGAGTAGGAGGATGAAAGGGTCGAAGTCATTGCCTTGGGATGCACCCCCGCTGATCAGGTCGGGGTGCGTCCCGTTTTACTTGCTCATACGTAATCCTTGTACTTATCGAGGAATCGTACCGGCTTGGAGAGGGCATCGCGGCGGAAGGGATCGCCCAGCTCGCGGGTGCACATGATTTCGATGATGCAGGTCTTGCCGTGGTTCATCTGCAGGTCGATGGCCTTCTTCAGCGCCGGGCCGACGTCCTCGAGACGGTCGACGGTGATGCCTTCGGCCCCCATGGCGCGGGCGATCTCGGCGAAGCTCTGGTTGTCGAGCTCGCCGGCGACGAAGCGGCGGTTGTAGAAGTCGACCTGGTTCTTCTTCTCCGCGCCCCACTGGCGGTTGTGGAACACCACCGCGGTCACCGGGATGTTGTGACGCACGCAGGTCATGGTCTCCATCAGGCTCATGCCCCAGGCGCCGTCACCGGCGTAGGACACCGCCGGGCGATGCGGCGCCGCCACCTTGGCGCCGATGATGGTCGGGAAGGCGTAGCCGCAATTGCCGAAACTCATCGCCGCGAAGAAACTGCGCGGCTTCTCGAAGCGCAGGTAACTGTTGGCCACCGAATTGATGTTGCCGATATCGGTCGACACCATCACATCCTCCGGCATCGCCTTCTCCAGCTCGCGCAACACCTGGCGCGGATGCAGGAACTCACCACCTGAGAATGGCCGCTCCTGAGCATTCTGCTCGATCATGTCGAGGCTGAACGGATCGCGCTCGTGCGT
>NZ_FXAG01000043.1 GCF_900177275.1 Pseudogulbenkiania subflava DSM 22618 | reverse complement strand
CCGTGGCGTGTAAAAATAACCAGTTTTTGGAAATTTGAGGTAACCAGTGCGATGGACATCCAGGTAACCATTCAAGGCAGCCATGACCTGGCCGGACAGATCTACCGGCAACTGCGCGAGGCCATCGGACTGTATGGGATTTTGGCCTTCTATGCCGGCGCGCCCTTACAGCAAGGGCTGCTGTTCGGCTACGGCGGCATCGATGCCGGCTCTATTGCCGTGGCGCTGGGGCGGTTGGCTGAGCTGCTGCCGAGGGTGGCGGCGTGATGACAACGCGGCGTCTGCACGGCTGATGTTGGGGAAATAGGCGTCACACGTCATTGTCTGTGAGTGCTGAAACCAGCCCTGTGACCGTAGCAGCGACGCCAAGAGAACTTTGATTAGTTAAGGACAGCCACTATTCGGCCAAAGCGGGCATAGCGCGTTCGCAGACCAACGTCCACTGTTGCGTGCGGCCTTCACTCAATTGTCACGTAGTGAGCCTCACATGGCGTCTAGAGGTTTCAAGGCGATTCAAGTTGTCCCCATACGCTGTTCGCCACATCAGGAAATCACACCACTCTCACACCAACCATGGATAAGGCTTGTTGGCATCGATGCCATACTTCACCATCGCTTGTTCCACCATGCCGTGATCTACGGCGCCTTCATCAGCCAGCGCCTTCAGCGAAGCGAGTATGATCCAGTACCTGTCCACCTCGAAGAAATGGCGGAGTTGCTCGCGTGTGTCCGACCTGCCATAGCCATCGGTTCCCAACACAGAATATCGACGAGGCACAAAGGGGCGAATCTGCTCAGCCTGCAGTCGAACATAGTCGGTAGCAGCGATCACCGGACCACGGGTCTCCTTCAAGCATGACTCGACATGAGGCAGTCTCCGTGGCTCGCGGGGATGGAGCAGATTCCACCGTGCGACCCCATTCCCTTCCCTCGCCAACTCCGTGAAGCTGGGGCATCCCCACAGATCACTTTCGACACCCCAATCATTCAGCAGCAATTCGGCAGCCGCTATGACCTCCCGAAATATTGTCCCGGAACCAAGGAGCTGGACACGCGCCATCGTGTCATTGGCACCACCCTGCCGGAATAAATACATCCCCTTTAGGATGTTACCCTCCGCGCCAGCCGGCATTGCCGGGTGCTCGTAGTTCTCATTCATCACCGTGATGTAGTAGTACACATCCTCCTGATCCTGGATCATCCTGCGAAGGCCGTCTTGAATAATGACGGCCAGCTCATAGCCGAAGGTCGGGTCGTATGAGACACAATTCGGAATGGTGGCTCCCCATACCAGGCTGTGGCCATCCTCGTGCTGCAAGCCTTCTCCGTTCAGCGTGGTACGCCCCGCCGTGCCGCCGAGTAGAAACCCGCGTGACCGTTGGTCTCCGGCGGCCCAAGCTAGATCACCAAAGCGCTGGAAACCGAATATCGAATAGAAAATGAAGAAGGGAATCATCGGTTCACCATGCGTCGAATACGCCGTTGCAGCGGCAATCCAATCCGCCATCGCTCCCGCCTCGTTGATTCCTTCCTGCAAAATCTGGCCGTCCTTCGACTCCTTGTAAAACGTTAATTGGCTGGCATCTTGAGGGGTATAGATCTGCCCTTGCTGAGACCAGATGCCAATCTGACGAAACAAGCCTTCCATCCCGAAGGTCCGAGACTCGTCGGACACAATCGGCACGATGCGACGGCCAAGGGCCTTGTCGCGCAGCAAAATATTGAGGATCCGCACGAAACTCATTGCTGTCGAATACTCACGCCCCTCTGCACTTCCCTGTAGTTGCGTCTCAAAAGCGGAGAGAGGTGGCACGGAAAGAGATGGTCCGCGTGGTCGTCTCGATGGCAGGTATCCGCCGAGCGCTTGCCGGCGCTCATGCAAATAAGCATGTTCGCGCGAGCCCGCCTCAAACCTCAGATAGGGAAGTTCATCGAGTTGCTGATTCGACAACGGCAATTGGAAACGGTCACGGAACTGCATAAGCGCTTCCAGTCTCATGCTCTTCTGCTGGTGGGTAATGTTTTGTGCTTCTCCGGCCTCACCCATGCCGTACCCCTTGATCGTCTTGGCAAGGATTACTGTAGGCTGTCCCTTGTGATTTACGGCCGCATGGTAGGCCGCGTAGACCTTGTGCGGATCATGCCCTCCTCGATTCAGGTTCCAGATATCGTTATCTGACCAATCAGCGACAAGAGCCTTCAACTCTGGGGAGTTGAAGAAATACTCCCTGACATAGGCACCATCCTTTGACTTGAAGGTTTGGTAGTCTCCGTCCACGCACTCCATCATTCGTTGGAGCAGAACCCCTTGCTTGTCACGGGCCAACAGAGTGTCCCACTTACCACCCCAGATAACCTTGATGACGTTCCATCCTGCGCCACGAAACTCCGACTCCAACTCCTGAATGATCTTGCCGTTTCCTCGCACCGGCCCGTCCAAGCGCTGTAAGTTGCAGTTAACAACGAAGATCAAGTTATCCAGCTTCTCACGTCCAGCCATACCGAGGGCGCCTCGCGATTCGGGCTCATCCATCTCACCATCGCCACAAAACACCCAGACTTTCCTGCTTCTGTGGCTGCCAAAACCACGGTCCTCCAAATATTTCATGAAGCGCGCCTGGTAGATGCCCATGATAGGGCCCAGCCCCATCGATACCGTCGGAAATTGCCAAAAGTTGGGCATCAACCAGGGATGCGGATACGACGAAATACCTTTCCCAGTGACTTCCTGACGGAAGTGATCCATCTGTTCCTCTGTCAGACGCCCCTCCAAGAATGCCCGCGCATAGAAGCCTGGCGACGAATGGCCCTGGTAGTAGATCAAGTCGCCGCCGTGGTGCTCGGACGCGGCTTGCCAAAAATGGTTGAATCCAGTCTCATACAGCGTGGCTGCCGAAGCATAACTGGCGATATGGCCGCCGACATTGGTATCCCGGGCAGCACGAAGCACCAGCGCAATTGCGTTCCACCTGATATAGGAACGGATTCTTCGTTCGATATCCTGATCGGCTGGAGAGACGACCTGCTGATCCGCAGCGATAGTATTGACATAGGCTGTCTGCAAACTGAGAGGCAGGTGTATACCCTCGCGCTGCGCTCTTCTGATGAGTTGACCGATCAGGAAATAGGCGCGCTCCGGGCCTCCATTGGCAATGACCGAATCCAGGGAGTCGAGCCACTCTTGGGTTTCTTGTGCATCAACATCGTCATTGGGTGAACTGGAGTTCGCAGAAGACACTATGTGACTCTCCTAATCAGCAAGGTCAACTATTAAGACTTCGCAACATAATGAGTTGGTGCTATGTACACGAACAGCACCAACCCGATGTATAACGTGTCTTATATCCAAATCGATATTGACCCACCGAAGAAGATCTAAATTAATGGGCCATTAAATGTGGGGACGAGATGACCCTGTCAGGCAACAAGGCTTAAGTTGTAGAACAACTCCGCCTTTTCCACAGCATCGATGCCTCCTGCGTGGAAATGGAGGATATGCTCGCCTTGCGTGTGATGCTTATGCTGTGCTTCCGGGCTCGCCCAGTGCTCCACAAAGACAAATCG